>JBJMHA010000035.1:0-201453 GCA_045807625.1 Thermoanaerobaculia bacterium
CCTCGAAGCGCTTGGAGAAATCCTGAAATCGAAACCCCATCCCTTCGAGCGGGACTGGGGCATTGGTGGTCTCCTTGGACTTACATCCGTTGGGGCGGGCCTGGGGGACTCTTGGTGCCTCCCGGAAACTCTAAATCCCGCCCTGCCGTAACTTTACGCCGCCAAGGCACCCAAAGGCAAGACCCCTGCGCCAGTCTGACAAAGTAGAACTAAGCCGTGGCCGCCATCCGGGGAGGCGCGTCCGCGAGGCCCAGATAGTCTTCCAACGTGAAGCTGTCCACCTCGACGGCGTCCCGGCGGGCCTCGGCGGCCTCGCGGGCCAGAGCGGCCTGGGACGGGTCGAGGACCCCGGCCGCGACCGCCGCGTCGAGCAGGGGCTCCGGGGCGCCGGCCGGAATGGTACCCGCGCGGCTCGCCGTCCGCACCTTATCCAGGATCTCGCGGCTCTGGAAGGCCAGGAGGAACGCCCGTTCCAGGCGCTCGGCGCCGGGCAGGAAGAGGCCGGCCGTCAGGCGGTCCCGCTGCTCGCCGGGGATCTGGAGGATCGCCGCGAGGCGGGCGCCCTGGCGGTCCGAGGGGGGAGTGCCGAGCCGGTTGAGCCGGGTGAAAAACGCGCCCGGACCGCGCATCCAGAAGGCGAGCGGCCCCTCGAAGTTGCGGTAGATCCCCTCGAAGGCTTCCTGGACGCGGGCGAGGCTCTCGTCGAGAGCCCAGCGGACCAGGGGGAGATCCTCCTCTCGCCGCCCCTCGGCCTCGAAGCGGCGGAGGGCGCAGAAGCCCAGGATCATCCAGGAGAGGGCGTCAGCGAAGCGGCCGGAGAGCTTCTCGCGCAGCTTGAGCTTGCCGCCCAGCGAGAGCATGGCGAGATCGGCCAGCGCGGCGAAGCGGGCCGAGGCCCACGAGAGCCGCCGGTAATAGCAGGCCGTGGGTCCGGAGACCGGCGAGCGGGCGAGCCGGCCGCGGGTGAGGCCCAACAGGACGGAGCGGATCAGGTTGCCGAGCAGGAAGCCCGCGTGACCGAGGAGAGCACGGCGCAGGGCCCGGGCATCCCCCTCCGCGAGGGCGCGGATCTCCTTCCGGGCGTAGGGGTGGCAGCGGATGATCCCCTGGCCGAAGAGGATCAGCGAGCGGGTGAGGATGTTCGCCCCCTCGACGGTGATGCCGATCGCCGCCGCCGTGTAGCCGTCCGCGAGGAGGTTGCGCGGTCCCCGGGAGATCGCGGCGCCGCCGAGCACGTCCATGCCGTCGAGCACCAGGCGGCGGAGGATCTCGGTCTGCTGGAGCTTCATGACGGCGGAGATCACCGCGGGCTTGTGGCCGGAGTCGACGGCGCCGCAGGTATAGACCCGGGCGGCCTCCATCAGATAGGTGAAGCCGGCGATGCGGGCGAGCGGCTCCTCGATCCCCTCGAAGCGGCCGATGGGGGAGCCGAACTGCCGGCGCACGGCGGCATAGGCGCCGGTGACGCGGGCCACCCACTTGGCGCCGCCCACGGACTGGGCCGGCAGCGAGATCGACCGTCCCGCCGAGAGCGCCTCCATCAGCATCTTCCACCCTCGGCCCGCGCCGGCCGCGCCGCCGATGATCGCATCGAGCGGCACGATGACGTCGTGCCCCTCGGTGGGGCCGTTGGGGAAGGGGATGCCGAGCGGATCGTGGCGGCGGCCGGTCTCGACGCCGGGGGTGGAGGTGGGGACGAGGACGCAGGTGATCCCCACGTCCTCCCCGGCCCCAAGCAGATTTTCGGGATCGCGCAGCCGGACGGCGAGGCCCAGCAGGGTGGCGACCGGAGCGAGGGTGATATAGCGCTTCCGCCAATTGAGCCGCAGGGAGAGCCGGCCGTCCCGGGCGCGGAAGACGGTCCCCTCGGAGGTGAGCGAGGCGGCGTCGGAGCCGGCCTCGGGCTCGGTGAGGGCGAAGCAGGGGATCTCCTCGCCGCGGGCGAGCCGGGGAAGGTAATACCGGCGCTGCTCCTCGGTGCCGTAGGCCAGGAGGAGCTCGGCCGGGCCGACCGAATTGGGGATGAGCACCACGGCCGAGAGCGCCAGCGAGCGGGAGGCGAGCTTGCCGAAGACGCTGCTGCACGCCAGGGCCGAGAAGGCCAGGCCGCCGTATTCCTCGGGGATGTTGAGGCCGAAGAAGCGCTCGCGCTTGAGGAAGGCCCAGACCTCGGCGGGGAGCTCCCGCCGGCGGTTGAGCTCCCAGGGCTCCACCCTCCGGCAGGCCTCCTCGACCGGACCGTCGAGGAACGCGCGCTCGCGCTCAGTCAAGCTGGGGTAGGGCTCGGCGAGCATCCGCCGGAAGTCCGGCCGGCCGGAGAAGAATTCGCCGTCCACCCACACCGTCCCCGCCTCCAGCGCCTCGCGCTCGGTGTCGGACATGCGGGGGAGGAGGCCCCGGGAGCGGGCGAGGTGGAGGAGGGACATGGGGGGATTTTAGCCCAGTGTCCCACTGCCGAGCCGGCGCCCCGCCCGGCGATCAATCGGTCGTGGTCGGCAGGGTGGCCTCCCGCAGCCACCGTTTCAGGCGATCGACATCGGAGCAACCCAGGATCTCCTCCCGTTGCTCTGGGCTCACGGTGATTCCCCGCGCCTCCAGGACCTCGAGGATGGACTCGGCAATCCCCTCGGCGATCCCCCTGGCTTTCGCCGTCTCTTTCAGCTCCTGGATCGCTGGATCGCCTTGGACCTCCAAGGCCTGGACCGCGGCTCTGCGGACCAACGCGGCATCGAGCAGTGCCTTCACCGGAAGAGGCGCCCCAAGGCAGCGATCCTCGATCTGAGACCCTTCCTCCAGCAGGCTCCAGTGCTCGCTCTCGGCCGACCACTCGCAGACCCTCCGGCGCCCCTTGACCCAGACCCCGAAAATCCGCCGCACGCCGCTGCGGTGCATCACCTGGGCCTTCTCCGCCGCATTCTGCTCGCTCTGAGTCGAGACCACTTCGAAGGCGATCTCCTCCAGATAGCGCCGGCCGGTCGCCGGATCGACCCCTTCCCGCCGCACGCAGGTATCGCTGGCGAAGTCCGAATCCACCGCGAAGCGGGTGATCAGGTCCGCCGAGACGACATACCCCGGCGCCGCGTGAAACCGTAGGAGGGTTTCGATCTCAACCCGCTTGTCCCCATGGGGCGCCTCGGCCGGGAAGGCCACGACCTTGCGGCCAGCGATGACCTCGTCGCGCGTGACCTCCGGCACCACCAGATGGTCATCGACCGCTGGGTGCGCCCCCGGCGTTTTGAGACCCATTCCTGAGCGTTTTTCGTCCATTGTTGGTATCATACCGGAGATGCCGGCATCGGCCGAGGGACCCCTGACCGGGAGAAGAGGCAGCGGATAGCGGTTTGGCCTGCGTTGTGTCATAATGCGGCATGACGGAGGTAGGCTATGGCAGTCATCAAGACGGTCGGTAACAGCGGTCAGATCGCCCTCGGCAAGCAGTACGCGGGGAGGCACGTCATGATCGAGGAACCGGAGCCGGGGGTATGGCTCATCAAGCTCGGGGAGTTCATACCAAACAATGAGCGCTGGCTGCACACTCCACAAGTCAAGGCAGATCTCGATGAGGCTTTGGCCTGGTCTGCGGCGAATCCGCCGAGAGAGACGGATCTGAATGAGCTCGAAGAAAATCTTGCGCATGCAGCCAGAGGCAAAACGCGTTCGGCTCGATCTAAATAACGCAGTCTTCCAGAGGCATCTGTTCAACCTGACGAAGGACGAGCAGCGTTCCGTTCTCACAACCCTCGGTAAGATCTCGGCGATGACCTGGGAGCAGGTCTATCAGGATGCAGGCCTTAAATGGGAGCAGATAGCCTCTCGGATTGGAGATCAGGGCGAACGCCTGTATTCCCTTCGCATGGGAAAGGGATTCCGCGCGGTTGGCTTCCGAGAGGGTGAATGGTTACGTTTTCAGTCTCTCCATCCGGACCACGACTCCGCCTACGACCGCTGAGCGCGGTGCTCCACCCACCCCCCGCCCACGCAAGTCGCCGCCACCACCTCCTCGGTCGCGCCGAAGATCATCGATTCGAGGAGGGTTTCGGGCGTCCACCCCGCCAGCAGGGGTGAATCGAGATCGATCGCCGTGAGATCGGCCCAGAGGCCGGGCTCGATGCGGCCGGCTTCGACGCCGAGCGCTTTGGCGCCTCCGGCGGTCGCGGTCTCCAGGAGGACGCGGGCGACGTCCCCCTGGCGGTCGCGCAGCACGCCGCGGCTCTGGGTGGCCAGGCGCTGGACGTATTCGAGCCAGCGCATCTCCTCGATGGGGGAGATGCGGGCGTTGGAGTCGCTCCCCAGGCAGAAGGCGCGGCGCCGGGGCGGCACCCGCGGGACCTTGGCGATGCCGTCCCCCAGGTTCCCCTCGGTCAACGGGCAGAGGCAGACGGTGCCGCCCGCGGAGAGGAAGCGGTCCATCTCCTCGGCGTCCGTGTGGGTGCAATGGACGGCGGTGAGGTCGGTCGCCGTGCCGAGGGTCTCCAGAAGCAGCGCCATGGGACGCTGGCCGTAGTAGGCGAGGACCTCGTCGATCTCCCGCTGCTGCTCCTCGACGTGGATGTGGAAGGGGAGGTCGCGGCGGCGGGCCTCGTCGTAGATCGCCTTGAGGTCGTCCGGGCCGCCGGCGCGCAGGCTGTGGACCGAGGCGGCGAGGCTCTCCCGCCGGGGATCGAGACGGGAGGCCAAGCGGTCCATCTGCTCCCAGTAGACCTCGGGCGAGGGGACAGAGAAGCGGCGCTGCGGCCCTTCCAGCGGCTGCCCCACGGCGCCCGTGCGGTAGTAGGACTGGATGAAGGCGATGCGGATGCCCGCCTCGGCGGCGGCGGCGAGCACCACCTCGTCGAAGGCGAAGTCGAGGGCGTCCGGATCGCGATGGTGGACGTAGTGGAATTCGCCCACGGTGGTGACGCCGGCCGCGCGCATCTCGCGGAAGCACTGGAGGGAGAGGGCGCGGAGCTCGTCCGCCTCCAGACGCCCGACCAGGCCGTACATGGCCTCTCGCCAGGTCCAGAAGTTGCCGGCGCCCTCGGGGAAGGTCTCGCCGCGCCCGCGCAGGCCGCGCTGGAAGGCGTGGGAATGGGCGATCACGAGGCCAGGGAGGAGGGCGCGTCCGGTCAGCCTCTGGTCGGGGGGCCGGCTTAAGGGCCCGACCTCCGCGATGCGGCCGTCCTCGCCGACGGCGATCTGGATGCCGGATTCGAAGCGGCTGCCCGTCCAGGTGAGGTCGGCTTCGAGGACCCTCATCATCCCTCCTCACAGAAGTGGTGGATGGTCCGCTCCAGCAGGCCGCGCGCGGCGGCGAATTCGTCCTTGGGCAGGTATTCGTTCGGCTTGTGGGCGACCTCGATCGAGCCGGGGCCGAAGATGGCGCAGTCCATCCCCAGGCGCTGGAGCCAGCCGGCGTCGGTGGCGAAGGAGACGCTGGAGCCGGCGTCCTGTCGGGTGATCTCGCGGAGGTGGCGGTGGATGGGGGAGGCCTCGTCGAGCAGCAGCGGCGGGCTGTCCGAGAGGAGCTCGATCGCCGGCTCGAAGGGAGCGGCGGCCTCGCGGGCGGCGCGGCTCACCCGCTCGGTCAGCTCCTCGGCGGTGACTCCGGGGAGGGGCCGGAACCCCACCTCCACCACGCAGCGGTCCGGCACCACGTTGATAGCCGAGCCGCCGTGGACCGTCCCCACGTTGAGCGGCACGTAGGGGACCTCCGGGAAGAGCTCGCGGTTGGGCGCGTGCTCCGCCTCCAGCGCGTGGCGGAGGTCGGTGAGGGCCACGATCACCCGGCCGGCCGGCTCGATGGCGTTGACCCCGAGGTGGGGGTAGCCGCTGTGGGCGGAGACGCCGTGGAGGGTCACACGGAGCTTGGTGTGCCCCTTGTGGGTGCGGGCCACGCGGAGCGAGGTGGGCTCGCCGATGATCGCGTTCCGCGGCAGCCGCTTCGCCTCCGGGAAGCTCTCGGTGAGCCGCTTGGCGCCGAGGGTGCCCACCTCCTCGTCGTAGGTGAAGACGAGGGCCAGCGGCGCGCGCCAGGAGCGAGGGTCGGCCTCGGCCATGAGGTTGGCCGCGAGCGCCAGGAACCCCTTCATGTCGCAGGAGCCGCGCCCTACCCAGCGGTCCCCCTCGTCCGCGAGGTGGAAAGGGTCGTGCCGCCACCCCTCCTCCTCGGCCGGGACGACGTCCATGTGGCCGGAGAGGACCAGCCCGCGGCGGTCCCCCTCCGGCTCGGGGCCCAGCCAGGCGATCACGTTGGCCTTGGTGCCGTCGGACGAGGGGTTCCGCGCGATCCGGATGCCGGGGCGGTCCAGGTAACCGCAGAGGAAATCCGCGATCGGCAGGTTGCTGTTGCGGCTGGTCGAGTCGAAGCCGACCAGGCGGGCCAGGAGCTCGGCGTCGGAGAGGAGGGTGGGCATCGCGTCCTACTCGCGGCGGCGCTCGTGGAGGACCATGATGAGGATGCCGAGCAGGGTCGCCACCTCCGCCTCCGCCGGCAGGGGGCCCGCCAGGTTGTCGATCGTGAAGGTGCGCGAGAGCATCGTCTTCTTCTTGGTGATCCGCAGCTCGGTCTGCCCCGTGGCCGCGCGCTGGAGGCCGTAGGTGGGGCTGAACAGGAGGGTGGTGAACATCCCGACGATGGGGATGTCCTCCACGAGGTCGGCGATCACCTTGAGCCAGGGCTGCTCCTCGACGATGGT
This sequence comes from Thermoanaerobaculia bacterium, assembly GCA_045807625.1. GTDB lineage: Bacteria > Acidobacteriota > Thermoanaerobaculia > Multivoradales > UBA5704 > DATARR01. The sequence goes on from JBJMHA010000035.1 coordinate 6,675, forward strand.
GTAGAGGGACCCGCCCGCCGGACCCTGGATGTCGTAGGTGGCCCGCCAGAACGAGCGCATCCCCTGCCGCTGGACGCTCCCCGCGACCCGCCCCTGGGAGTCGGTGAAGGTGAAGAGGGCGGAGAAGTCGATGACGCGGTCGGCGTTGATCTCGTAGAGCTCCTGGGACTGCGAGCTGTCGGAGAAGACGTGGATCCTGTCCCGCAGCTTGAGGAGCTTCTGCCGCACGTAGAGGATCTCGCGGCCGGAGGCGTCGGCGACCGAGATCTGCGGCGCCAGGGCCGCGATCTTGAAGTTGAGGGTGAGCGGGTACTGCAACGGGTGTTGCATGATGTCTCCTCCGTCAGGTCCATGTAGGGGCGCCCCTATGTGGGCGCCCTGCAAAACAGGGCGGCCACGCAGGGCCGCCCCTACACACTTGGGCGCACGACCATCCGGTCGTCTCCCACCCGGCGGGTGGCGCCGGTCGAGTCCAGATGCTCCAGCAGTGGGATCGCCCACTTGCGGGTGAGGCCGAAGCGGTCCTTGAAGTCGCCCACCGAGAAGCGGTCCCAGGAGGTGGCGAGGAGATCCTGCTTTAGGCCGCTCAGGGCGGAGGCGGCGAGCAGGAGGCCGCTCGGCAGCTTCACCATCTGGCCGCGCATCACGAGATGGCGGATCACCCCGTCCAGGATCTGCGGCTTGGCGCCGAGCGTCATGGCTGCCTCACCCGGGGATGGAGGCGCGAGCCGGGCCTTCTCATAGAGATCGAGCACGGCGGTCGAGAGCTTCGACTCCTCGCCGGTGAGCTGGGCGCTGCGGCCGGGGAGGGTGACCTGGTCCCCCTGCACCACGAGCACCTTCTGCGCCGCCAGCCAGCCGAGATAGACGTCCGCCAGCTCCGCCCCCCGGCCGCGCAGGATGCGGCGCACGGCCTCGGCCTTGGAGATCGATTCGGCGAGACGGTCCTTCTGGAAGTGTTCCTTGAGCACGCGGCGGGCCCGCTCGGTCACCCGCTGCACGGCGGCGGGGTTGATCCAGCGCCGGGGGCGGCCGTGCTCCTCGGGGACCTCGATCAGCTTCTGGGTCCGCGCCAGCGCCGCCAGCCGCTTGGCGACCTCGGCCGGCGGCACCCCCAGCCGGCGCGCCAGCTCGGCGGCCTCGACGCCGCGCTCTCCCGCCTCCTGCACCCAGAAGGGGAGGGCGGCCGGGAGGTCCTTCTGCAGCGAGGAGAGGGCCTGCTGGAGGATCGTCCCCCGGTGGCGCCGCCAGCGCGGATCGAGGATCTCGCCGCCGCCGAGCGTCGCGGGCGGGGAAGGGCGGCGGAGGATGAAGCGGTCCCCCCGCAGCGCCGAGACGGGCGCCTGGAGCCGGATCTCGACCGGGCCGGTCTCTCCCGGCGCGAGCCCCTCGGGGTTGAGCGGGCGCATGCGGCCGAGCACCTCGCTGGCGTAGAGATGGAGGCGCACGGGGATGAAGCCGCGCACGGGCGCCGGAGCGTCCGGCAGCAGGGTGAAGCGGGCGAGCAGACTGGTGGTGACCTCGAAGGCCTCGGGGAGCCCAAGCTGCATGCCGCGGGCGAGGTCCTCCAGGGCCACGCCGGTGAGCTGGAGCGAGGTGCGCTCCCCCGCCTCCGCCCGCTCGCGCGGCTGGCCGTGGACCTGGATGCTGCGCACCCTCACCCGCTCGTCGCGCGGCAGGAGCTCCAGGGTGTCCCCGGGGCGGACGGAGCCGCTCGCGAGGGTCCCGGTCACCACCACTCCCAGACCCTTGAGGTGGAAGGCGCGGTCCACGGGGAGGCGGGCGGGACGGCCGGGCTCCTCCGGCATGGCGTTCCTCGCCGCCAAGTCGAGCAGCGTCGCCTTGAGCTCCGGGATCCCCTCGCCCGTGGTGTTGGAGACGGGGAGGATGGGGGAGCCCGCGAACGGCGTCGGCGCCAGCAGCTCCTCGACCTCAAGCTGGGCGAGCTCCAGGAGATCGGGGGAGACGAGGTCGGTCTTGGTCAGCGCCACCAGGCCGGCGGGGATGCCGAGGAGGGAGCAGACGGCGAGGTGCTCGCGGGTCTGCGGCTTCACCCCCTCGTCCGCGGCCACCACGAGCAGCATGATGCGGATGCCTCCCAGGCCGGCCAGCGCGTTGTGCAGGAAGCGCTCGTGCCCGGGCACGTCCACGAAGCCGAGCTGGAGGTCCCCCTCGGTCAGGTGGGCGAACCCGAGGTCGATCGTGATGCCGCGCGCCTTCTCCTCCGCCCAGCGGTCGCAGTCGATCCCGGTCAGGGCCAGCACGAGGCTGGTCTTGCCGTGATCGATATGCCCGGCGGTGCCGACGATGACCCTTTGCATTCTTCTCCCAGGGATCAGCGGCGCTCAACCTGCTTTCGGCGCCAGCACCTCGCGGGCGATGCGGTTGATCGTGGCGCCGTCCGCGCTCGATCCGAAGCGGGCGATCACCCCCTTCATGATCGGCCCCATGGCCGCCGGCCCGGAGAGCCCCTTCTCCGCCACGATCTCCTCCACGGCGGCACGGATCTGCCCCTCGTCCACCTGCGCGGGCAGATAGACCTCGAGCATCTTGAGCTCGGCCTCCTCCTTGGCGGCCAGCTCCTCGCGCCCCCCCTTGCGGTATTGCGAGATCGACTCCTCGCGCTGCTTGATCGCCTTGCGGACCAGCGAGACGAAGCCGGCCTCGTCCACCTCGCCGCCGCGGCGGATGCGCTCGTTCTTGATCTCCGTCAGGAGCATCCGCAGGGTGGAGAGCTTCTCCTTCTCCCCCGATTTCATGGCGGCCTTCACGTCGGCCTCGATGCGTTGCTGCGGTGGTGTCGTCGTCATGGCCGGCATTATAGAGGTAGGAGCGATGCGACTATGATCTCGCTGATGAAACGCGCCATCCTCCCCCTCCTGCTGGCCCTCGCGGCCTGCCGTCCGGTCCTCCCGCCGCCGGACGCCGGCCGCATCCGGATCGCCGTCAGCGTCCCGCCGCAGGCCTACTTCGTCGAGCGGATCGGCGGGGACCACGTCCAGGTGGACGTGATGATCCCCCCCGGCTACTCGCACGTCGACTATCCGCTCACCCCGCGCCAGGTGGCGGCGCTCAGCCGGGCGCGGCTCTACGTGGCGGTGGGGCATCCCGCGTTCGAGTTCGAGCGGATTCAGCTCGCCCCGGTCCTCCGCGCTCTCCACGGCATCCGGGTGATCGACATGTCGCGCGGCATGCGGCTGATCGAGGGGGAAGGGGAGGGGGAGGAGGACGAGCACGGCCATGCGGCGGGGGACCCGCACGTCTGGGTGGCTCCTGACACCGTGGCGGTGGCGGCCCGCAACATCGCCGCCGCCCTGGAGGGGATCGATCCGGCCCACGCCGCCGAGTACCGGGCCAACCTCGCCCGCTTCGAGGCGGACGTGGCGGCGCTCGACCGCGAGATCCGGGGGCGCCTCGCGGGTGCCCAGGGGGGCCGCTTCATGGTCTACCACCCCACCTGGGGGTACTTCGCCCGCGAGTACGGGCTCCAGCAGGTGGCGATCGAGGCCGAGGGGAAGGAGCCGAGCGCGCAGCGGCTGATCCAGCTCATCGACCGGGCGCGGCGCGAGAAGATCAAGGTCGTCTTCGTCCAGGCCGGCTTCCCCCGCAAGAGCGCCCAGGTGATCGCCGAGGCGGTGGGCGGGCAAGTGCTGGTGGCCGACCCCCAGGACCCGGACTGGCTCGGCAACCTCCAGCGGGTCTCCCGCGAGCTCCAGGAGGCGCTCCCCCATGGTTGATCCCAAGGGAGGGCCCCTGGTCGAAATCCGCGACGTCACCTTCGGCTACGGCCGGGAGGTGGTGCTCGACCACGTGAATCTCACCATCGAGCCCCGCGACTTCCTGGCGGTCATCGGCCCCAACGGCGGCGGCAAGACGACGCTGCTGAAGGCGATCCTGGGGCTGGTCCACCCCTGGTCCGGCGAGGTGGCGTTCCATCTCCCCTCCGGGAGCGACCCGCGCGGCCGGCTCGGCTATGTGCCGCAGTTCTCGACTTTCGACCGCGACTTTCCCCTGCGGATCGCGGAGATGGTGCTGATGGGCCGCCTCGGCCGCCGCAGCATCCTGCGCCCCTACTCGCGCGAGGACCGCGCCGCCGCCGATCAAGCGATCGAGCGCCTGGGCCTCGCCGGGGTGGCCCGCTCGCATGCCTCCGAGGTCTCGGGCGGGCAGCTCCAGCGGGCGCTGATCGCCCGCGCCCTGGTCTCCGAGCCGGAGGTCCTCTTCCTTGACGAGCCGACCGCCTCGATCGACGCCGAGTCGCGCGAGACCCTGCGCGAGCTGCTGGAGGATCTCAACCGCGCGATCCCGATTGTCGTGGTCACCCACGACGTCACCTCGCTGGCCCCGATGGTGAAGCGGATCGCCTGCATCAACCGGAAGCTCTTCTACCACGGCGGCCCCGAGCTCTCCCTGGAGGTGATGGAAGAGGTCTACGGCTGCCCGGTCGAGCTGGTCACCCACGGCGTGCCCCACCGCGTGCTGCACGACCATCACCACCACTGATATGCCAAGCTTCCTCGACGCCCTCTCCTACGAATTCCTGCGCAACGCCCTGCTGGCCGGGGTGCTGGCGAGCGTCCTCTGCGGGGTGATCGGCACCTTCGTGGTGGTCAAGAAGCTGGCCTTCATCAGCGACGGCATCAGCCACGCGGCGTTCGGCGGCATGGGGCTCTGCTTCTTCCTGGGGATCGACCCGCTGCTCGGCGCCATCCCGGTGGCCCTGGCCTGCGCCTTCGCCCTGGGCGCGGTGGACCGCGAGACGATCCGCTCCTACGACGCCCTGATCGGCGTGCTCTGGGCGGTGGGCATGGCGGTGGGCGTGGTCTTCGTCTATAAGACGCCGGGCTATGCTCCGAACCTGATGACCTATCTCTTCGGCAACATCCTCCTGGTGACCCGGCGCGACCTGCTGGCCATCCTGGTCCTGGCGGTCTCGGTGCTTGCCACGCTGTTCCTCTTCTTCAAGGGGATCGTGGCCGTGGCCTTCGACGAGGTCTTCGCCCGGGTGCGCGGGCTCCAGGTGCGGCTGCTGATGGCGTTGCTGCTGGGGATGATCGCCCTGTCCGTCGTGATCCTGATCCAGGTGGTGGGGATCATCCTGGTGGTGGCGTTGCTGACCATCCCCTCGGTGATCAGCCTGATGCTCTGGAAGGATCTGCGGAGCGTTCTGCTGGGGTCGGTCGGGATCGGGGTCGGAATCACCCTGGGGGGCCTGGTCCTCTCCTTCAATTACGACCTCCCCTCGGGGCCGGCGATTATTTTGCTGGGGGCAATTTTGTTGGTGGGCATCTACGGAGCGAAGCGGCTGCGGCGGAGCCGCCCCCAATCTCCTCTCCCAGGCACCGTCTCTTAGTGGAGCCTGTCGCTCTGTTTTTCTTTTTGTCTCGGAAAGGAGCCCTCCATGACCCGCTTCAAGCTTCTGCTCGCCGCCGCGGCCCTCCTGATGACTACCGCGGCGGTCCGGCCCGCGAAGTCGGACGACTGCCTCCTGCAAGGCCTTTGCCGCTCCTGTATCGGCCCGGCGTCCACGTACCGGCAGCCCTGCAAGTACAACCCCTGCACGGGTGAGTACATCTGCGGCACCTGCACCGACCACTGCGTTCCACCCCCGGTCTAGGCTTCACGGCACGCCCCTTGCTGAAGCATAAGCAGCCCGGTCTCGCCCATCGCGGGCGGGGCCTCGGGCTCCGCTTTCATCCGCCAGGAGGTGCCCATGGCCATACTGACCAGAGACGACGTTCAGGCCCCGCGCCTGAGCACGATCCGCCGCGAAGACCTCGAAGACCTCCTCCAGTTGCCGGGCCGTCCCCGGGTCTCGATCTACATGCCGACCTTCCGGGCCGGCGTGGAGACCCAGCAGAACCCCATCCGGCTGAAAAACCTCCTCCGCTCCGTCCAGCAGAAGCTGGAGGAGTCCGGCATGGAGAGCACCGACGCCGCCGAGCTGATGACCCCCGTCCGGGAGCTGGTGGACGACCAAGCCTTCTGGCAGACGCAGAGTGACGGCCTGGCAATCTTCTTCTCCCCGCAGGTCTTCCGGACCTACCGGCTGCCGGCCGCGCTCAACGAATTCGTGCTGGTGAACGAGCGCTTCCACCTCAAGCCGCTGTTCACGCTTCTGGCCGAGGAGCAGCCGTTCTACGTGCTCGCCATCAGCCTCAAGAACATCCGGCTGATCGCGGCGACCCAACATCACGCCGAGGAGCTGGAGATCCCGGGCGTCCCCCGCAGCCTCGCCGAAACCCTGGGCGGTGCGACCCGGCAGTACTCGCAGTTCCAGCCCGGCACCAGCGCCAAGACGGTCGCCCGGTCCCCCATCTTCCACGGGCACGGCACCGGCGAGGACAACCTGAAGGCGGAGATCGTCCAGTTCTTCAACCTGGCGGACAAGGCCCTCCTCAAATATATGGACCGCGACGTCCCCGTGGTGCTCGCCGGGGTGGAGTACCTGCTGCCGCGGTACAAGGAGACCACCGAGCATCCGAAGGTGCTGGACGAAGGGCTCACCGGCAATGCCGAGGGGCTCTCGCCGGACGAGCTGCGCGACATGGCCTGGGAGATCGTCGAGCCCGTGCTGACCGCCGACCGGCGCAAGGCCGCCGAGCGCTACGGCGACCTGCTGGGCACCGGCCGCGCCTCCAGCCGCTACGAGGAGATCCTGCCGGCGGCGCACGACGGGCGGATCGACACCCTGTTCGTGGCCCGCGGCGTCCGCCTCTGGGGGAGCTATGACGAGAAGAAGCGCGAGGTCCGGTTGCAGGAGGATCAGGACGCGGCGCGGAAGGGGGGCGAGGATCTCCTTGACCTCGCGGCGGTCCGCACCTTCCTGAACGGCGGCAAGGTCTTCGCCGTTCCCCAGCAGGAGGTGCCGGACGGCCAGGCGATGGCGGCGGTGTTCCGGTACTGAGCCCTTCCTTCCTCCCCCTCCGCGAGGAGGGGGAGGATCGTCACACCCCTCTGCCATGGGTTTGGGGAGGGGGGCCGATCTCTGCGATACCATCCCGCTCCGTGACCACCGCCCTCCGCCTCCTCGACCACCTCCGCGACCGCCAGGACGAGATGACCGCGCTGCTGCGCGGCCTCGCCCTCCTCGAATCCCCCTCCCATGAGCCGGCCACCCAGGAGCCGGTCTTCGCCCGCCTTGCCGCGGAGCTGGCGGAATCCGGGATGCGCCCGCGGCGCCTCCTGGGCAAGCGGAGCGGCGGCCAGCTCTGGGCCGTCCCCCGGGAGCGGCGGCGGGGCGCGCCGGCCCAGCTCCTGATCGGCCACTGCGACACCGTCTGGCCGGTGGGGACCATCGAGCGGATGCCGGTCGAGATCCGTGACGGCCGCCTCTCAGGCCCCGGGGTCTACGACATGAAGGCCGGGCTGGTCCAGGGGATCTTCGCCCTGCGGGCCTTGCGGAGCCTGGGGCTCGCCCCCGAGGTGGAGCCGGCCTTCTTCATCAACTCCGACGAGGAGATCGGCAGCGCCGAATCCCTCCCCCGCATCGAGCGGCTGGCGCGCCGGGTGCGGCGGGTCTTCGTGCTGGAGCCCTCTCTCGGACCCGCCGGCGACCTCAAGACCCGGCGCAAGGGGTCGCTCCGCTTCACCATTCGCGCCTTCGGCCGGGCCGCCCACTCCGGGCTCGATCCCGAGAAGGGGGCGAGCGCCATCCGCGAGCTCGCCCGGGTGATCCAGTGGCTCTACACCCTGGCCGACCCCGCGCGGGGGATCACCGTCAACGTCGGCGTGATCGCCGGCGGCCTGCGCGCCAACGTGGTCGCTCCCGAGGCGCGGGCCGAGCTCGACATCCGGGTGCTGGCGGGGGAGGACGCCGTGCGCCTCGAGCGCGAGGTGCTCGCCCTCACCGCCGAGACCCCGGGCACCCGGATCGAGGTGCTGGGCGGTATCGACCGGCCGCCGCTCGAGCCGACCCCGGGCAACCAGCTCCTCACCGCGGCGGCCTTGCGGCGGGCCGCCGAGCTCGGGATCGCGCTCGGCGAGGGGACGGCCGGCGGCGCCTCCGACGGCAGCCTGACCAGCCGCTTCACCCCCACGCTCGACGGCCTGGGAGCGGTGGGCGACGGCGCCCACGCCACCCACGAGCACGTGGTGCTGGACCGGCTCCCCGAGCGGGCGGCGCTACTGGCATTGTTGTTGCTGGAGCCTCTTTCGCCCCCCTTGGGGTGAGGTACAACAGGGTCGCCAAACGTATAACGCTGAATGCGGCCCCAAGGGGGGAGGCCGCCGTCCAGGGCAAGGGGGTTTTCCGATGTCGCCGTACCGCCGTACCGCCGTCGCAGTCCTCGCCGTCGCATCCCTTTCAATCGCCTCCCTTTCACTCCTCGCGATCCCTGCCGCCGCGGCCCCGAAGCCGGCCCCCAAGGCCGCTCCGAAGCCGGCGGCCCTGAGCCGGGACGAGATCCGCCAGGCCGAGCGGTGGCTCGCCGACCTCGGCTACTGGACCGGTCCGGCCGACGGCGTCTGGGACGATGTCTCGCGCCACGCCCTGATCGCGTTCCAGAAGGTCCAGCACGCCAAGGCCACCGGCCGGCTCACCCGCGCCGAGTACAACGCGCTGTCGGTGGCACCGCCGCCGCGCCCGCGCGAGCTCGGGGAGCACATCGAGGTCGACCTCGCCCGCCAGGTGCTCTTCCTGGTCGACGCCGGGGGGAGGGTGGGGAACATCCTGCCGATCTCCTCGGGGAGCGGCAAGACCTTCCACGAGAACGGGTATCCCGAGACCCATGCCGTCACCCCCTGCGGGCACCTGGAGGTCTACTCCCGGGCCTCCGGCTGGAAGACCAGCCCGCTCGGCGAGATGTACAACCCCCTCTACATCGTGGGGGGGATCGCCATCCACGGCAGCCTCGACGTGCCTGCCTACCCGGCCAGCCACGGCTGCATCCGCGTCCCCATGTTCGCCTCCCAGCGCCTGCCGCGCATGGTGCCCAACCGGATGCCGGTCTACGTCTACGGCTGCAAGGACGAGCGGCCGGTGAACGAGATCGCGGCTTCGCCGGTGGCGGCGGATACGGTGGTGGCGGGGCAGCACGAGTAGGAGGGACCCAAGGGGACTCACCCGGGAGTGATGCCTCTTGAGGTACACTGGCCCCGAGGGAACGGCGTGTATATTCAGTCACTTCAGATCGAGAATCTGCGGACGTTCGAGAAGGCGCGGATCGACCTCAATGTGCCGGACGCAGGGCCGACCGCCGATTCCTCCTCGATGCCGAACGTCAATCTTCTCCTGGGGGACAACGGCTCGGGGAAGACCTCGGTCTTACGCGCGGCCGCCCTGGCAGCGCTGGGCCCGATCCTGGCCTCCGGCTCCGCCGGCTTCGTCCCGTACTCTCTCGTTCGCCGGGTCCTTCGCCGGGAGATGCGAGGGCCGGCCCGCGTCGAGGTGAAGCTCCTTCTGCATGAGCAGGACGGACACGTCGGCGAGGAGACTCTCGAAACGGTCATCGAGCCGACGAGAGGGTGGGTGGACCGGTTCCAGTCCAATGGCTTTCCCGGATGGGCGGAAGCGATGTGGGAAGAGAGCTCCCCCGCGTTTCTGATGGTCGGCTATGGCGCCAGCCGCCGAGTCGATCCGAGCGCCAGCTTCAGCGAAGAGCTGCGCTCGAAGTCCCGGGCGCTTCGCTACTCGCGGGTCGCTGGCCTCTTCGAGGAGGCGGTGACCACGGTCCCCTTCTTCTCTTGGTTGCCGCGGCTGCAGAGCCAGGACCCGGAGCGGCATTCGCAGGCGGTCCAGTTGCTCAACGACCTGCTGGCGCCGCACGCCGAGCTGAGCCCCGAGCCCTCCGGGGACGAATACGTCTTCCGGATCGGCGGCGCCGACGTCCCCCTGCGGGCTTTGTCGGACGGTTACCGCGCCTACATCGGCTGGGTCACCGACCTCCTCTACCACCTTTCCATGGGCTCTCCGAGCGGGCTGAAGCTGTCGGAGAACCGGGGTGTCGTGCTCGTCGACGAGGTGGACCTCCACCTTCATCCCGAATGGCAGCAGCGTGTCATCCCCACGCTGGCGCGCGTCTTCCCCCGCCTGCAATTCATCTTCACGTCGCACAGCCCTCTCCTGGTCGGAACCGTCCACGGGGCCAATGTGTTCGTACTAGAGACGGAAGAGACTGAGGGAATCCGGAAGAGCCTGCTGCGTCCTTGCGAGGAAGAGGTCTACGGACTTTCCGCGGACCAGATCCTGACCAGCGGAAACTTTGGCCTCGCCTCAGCCCGCAATCCCGAATTCACCAGCCATCTTCAAACCCAGGCGCACGCCGCCAGCGAGGGAGACCCCGAAGCGGCGATCCACTTCATGCGCCTGATGGCGCTGGGCGCCGCCGCAGAGGGTCCCGCCACTCCCCCAGTAAAACCGGCTTCCCCGGAGCTGAGCCCGGCCACGCCGGCCGCCCAGCCGGAGACGGTAGGGGCCGGGAAGACCCCGTCCTGAGGGCCTGGGCAGAGATGATCCGCATCGCGGTGACCTCCGCCGAGTTGCTGGCGGCGATCGAGAGTAAGAGCCCTCGATGGATGGAGAAGGCACAGGAGAAGAAGGCTGCGGCTCTCGCCGCGGGCAAAGTCGGTGAGGAGGACGGCATCTGGAGCGAGATCAAAGAGGTCTTCATCCTACGCCAGGAATTCAAGTGCATCTACTGTGAGTTTCCCTTGCCCAAAGTCGACTCCACCTCGGCCACCAAGGTGGGAGTCGACTACGACGTCGAGCATTACCGTCCCAAGAACCGTGTGACCTCTTGGCCGACGTGGGATGTTCTCAAGCGGCGTCCGTCCGTCCAGGAGTACCGGGCTTCCGTCTCTTCGGGAGATCCCGGCGGCTATGTTCGACTGGCCTTCGATCCGTTTAACTACCTGGCCTCCTGCAAGGTTTGCAACTCCTCCTACAAGGCCGATCGCTTTCCGATCGCGGACCAACCGGATGCAGTGTCGGAAGAGCGGGCAATCCTCGACGCCAACGAGAGGCCCCTGCTCCTTTTTCCCTTCGGTGAGGATGGGGATGAGCCCGTTGAATACCTTGCTTTCCAGGGGCCGACGATACACCCACTCCCTGCAGCGGGACATGAGCGCCTACGGGCTCAGGTGGTGATCGACTTCTTTGAGCTGGACACCCGGGAAGGGCTTCTGGAGCTGCGTTGTGTGCTGATTCAGCTCTTGTGGTGCCAGCTTGAAAACCGCGCGTCCCCGGACCCCCAGAAGAAGGCCAAAGCCGAGGCATTTCTTGAGACCGTTCAGAAGACCTGCCGTCATCCGCATACGGCCTGCGGACGTGCCTTCATCTCTCTTTACGAGAAAGACCGCGACATGGCCGAACGGTGGCAGGAAGCGGCTACCGGGTACTTGACGAGCAAGGATCCGGTGGTGCTGAAGGCGATCGCCTAACCGAGAGCATCGGGGCCCGAGCCCGGAACCGAATCCGGTGTCCCACAGTCCAATTGAATCGAGGCGCCTCCTCATGCACTGCTCCGGACGTTCCGGAACGGGTCCTCAACCCTCGATCCAGGAGGTGACCCCATGGCCCTGAATCTCCAGTCCCCGCGCGGAGCCGTCCGCAGCGAGATCAACGTCACGCCTTTGGTCGACGTCTGTCTGGTGCTCCTCATCATCTTTATGGTAGTAACGCCGCTGATCCAGGCCGGCGTCAAGGTGGACCTGCCCAAGACGGCGAGGTCCCGTCCGATGCCGGGGCAGGACGATCAGCTCACCGTCACGATCCGGGAGGACGGCAGCGTCTGGGTCGCCGGCCGCCAGACCTCCGCGGGGGAGCTGCCCGGCCTGCTCGCCACGCTCCATCAGGCGACGCCGGACCGCCCGGTGAGCGACGTGGGCTTCACCCGGATCGGATTGGTGACGGAGCGGGCGCGGTCCTGAGAGTCCCGGAGACTCGTGGCCTTTCCGACCCGGGGGTCCACGCTTCCGCCCCGCGGGTCCACGCTGACGACCCGGGGGTCGCTGGCGCCGACCCGCGGGTCCACGGTTACGACCCGGGGGTCCACGCCGTTCCAGATCGGGTCGACTCCCTCACAGATCGGGTCGACTGAGCTCCAGATCGGGTCGCCTCTTCCGACCCCCGGGTCGCCGCCGTCACAGATCGGGTCGGCGCTTCCGCCCCGCGGGTCCACGACTCCGACCCCCGGGTCCGAAGCGTCACGAACGGGGTCGGAGACGTCCAATCCGTCTATGATCCCCGCCATGCCGCGATCCGACCGCGCACAGATCGCAGCCGGAGCGTCGACCCCCGGGTCGATCCCGCCGCGCCGGAGATTCCACCGCGCCGTCTTCGTGGCGGCCGGCCTCTACAACCTCGTCTGGGGGCTGTTCTCCGCCCTCGATCCGCAGTGGCTGTTCCGCTTCGCCAGGATGCCGCCGTCGAACACGCCGCAGATCTTCGCCTGCCTGGGGATGGTCATCGGGCTCTACGGCATCCTCTACCTGGAGGTGGCGCGGGCGCCGGAGCGCGGCTGGCTCCTGGCGGCGGTGGGCCTCGCCGGCAAGGTCCTGGGTCCGATCGGCCTCGCCCAGCTCATCTGGAGCGGCGCCTGGCCTCCCGCCACGGTGGTCCTCTGCGTCACGAACGACTTCATCTGGTGGATCCCCTTCGGGCTCTACCTGCGCGACGCCTGGCCGGCGTGGCGCCAGGGCTGGCGTTGACCGTCCCCCTGGCTGATACGATCCGAGGGCAGGAGGGCTCTCCCATGACACCGGAACCGGGCACCAATCCATCCTCCACGAAGAAGATGTGGATCCTCGTGATCGCGCTCGCGCTCGTGGCGCTCGCGTTGAACCTTCTCGCTTACGTCCGCAAGCCGGGTCCGTGGCAGGAGGCCGCCCGTGGCCCGCTGATCCTGGCGGGCATGCTCCTCATGGCCTGGTCCGGCCTCCTCCCCGCGACGAAGCCCGGCGCCCGGCGCATTCTCATGGGACTCTCTTTCGTGTGCGTCGCGGCCGGCACGGTGCTCGTGATCCTCGACCTGTTGCATTCCTAGCTGCCGCTCCATGACACAACGCGTCTACCTCCTCCCCGTCGAGCCCAGGATCGTCGAGCTCCTGGGCTCCACCATCCTGGAGGATCCCGGGCCCGCCCTGGCCGATCTGCGGGCGGGCGCCTCCAGGGAAGGCAAGGGCGGCTCGCCGGAGGATTGGAGCTCCCTGACTACGGACGTCGGCATCCTGCGCCGCATGCGCGAAGCGTTCCTCGCCGGGCGGCCCTACGCGCACGAGATCTCGAAGCCGCCGGCCTGGGACGACGAGGTGACGGCGCTCTCCGGGGGCGCCGAGCCCCGCGCCTTCGAGGGGCAGGCCCTGGCGGAGGTCTACGGCCAGTTGCTCGGCTCGACCCTGGGGCGCCTGCTGGGCCTGACCCTGCCTTCCTGGAGCCTGGGAGCCGGCTACTCGCTCGGCCTCCTCCTCGCCGCGGAGCTCTCGCCGTTCCAGTTGCTCCCCCTCTCGGGCGCCCGGCGGATGCGCGCGCGGCTGACCCGGCTCGGCGAGACCCCCGCGGGTCTCCTCGCCCCGGTCGCCGTGGCGGGGTTCGAGGCGGGGCTCCCTCGCGTCTGCGAGCCCTTCGGCACGGGCCTCTACTTCCCTCCCTCGGCCGTGCGCGAGATCCAGGAGGCGCTCGCGCGCTCCCGCAAGCCGCTCGTCTCCCTCGGCGTCAAGGCGACCGGCCGCGAGCGCGGCGAGGTCGAGCGGGCCACCGCCGCCGTCCAGGAGGCCTTCGCATGGGCCGCCGGGCGCGGCTTCGGGCTGCTGGAGGGGGATGAGATGGTGGAGGAGGATGGTTCCCGGTAAAGGTAAAATAGGACCATGAGCATCCACGTCGTCCGTCTCGGCACCCCGCGCGTCCAGGATGAGGGCCTCCGGCTCGGCACGGTCCGCCGTCCGCCGCGTGGCGTCAAGAAAGAAGATTACGCCCGGCTGGACTACTTCGACGTCTGGGTCCCCGACCTGGCCCCGAGCGCGGAGCTGGTGAGCTGGCTGCTGTCGGAGCCCGTCACCGGTCCGCGCTGGAACAAGTTCGTCCGCGGCTACCGCGCCGAGATGAAGGACGCCAAGAGCGGCCGGCTCCTCGCCCTCCTCGCCGCGCTCTCCCGCCAGACCCACTTCTCGGTGGGGTGCTACTGCGAGAACGAGGAGCGGTGCCACCGTTCGGTGCTGCGGGAGCTCCTCCGCGAGCATGGGGCGGAGGTCCTGTGATCGCCCAGCCAGTACACTCGCGCGGGTTTTTAAAGGGAGCCAGATAATGTTTCCCGATCGTGGCATTCTTCGTGCCGGCTTCGTCCTGCTCATTCTGGCGATGCTGACCGGTCTCGCGATTCCGGCCACCGTGAATCCCAAGATGGCGCTGGCTTCGCACCTCACGGGCCTTCTCGGCGCGCTGATTCTCATGGCGCTCGCCGTAGCCTGGCCGGCGCTCTCCCGCCGCGCCCTGCCGGCAAAGATCATCCGCTACTGCTTTATCTCGTCGGCCTACGCGAACTGGATCGCGTCGGCCCTCGGCTCGATGTGGGGTACGCGCCACTTCACGCCGCTGTCCGGCGGCGGCTTTTCGGCCGCGGCGTGGCAGGAGGCTTTGGTGGCCTTTCTGCAAGTGGCACAAGCCGCCGTTGTCCTCATCGGCTCGGCGTTGGCGGTCTACGAGCTCGGTCCAGGTAGAGGCAGTGAGCGAGCCGCCACTTAGATCGGCGGCGGCGGGGGTGAGGCTTCGGAGGGCAGGTCGCCCGGCATCGATGCTGCATCAACTTAGAACCTGTTCGAGCCTGGAGGGGACTTACTTCACGACCTCTGAAGAGGAGATGCCATGCGGAAACTACACCTCGCCCTCGCGCTCCTGCTGATCCTGGCCGCCGCGACCGCCTTCGCGGGCCGCCGCAGCATCGCTTCTTCGGCCTACTTCACACCGCCGCCCGAGCCGGGGGTCATCTTCACGGTCATCAACTTCGCCCGGTCCGGCGGGACGGCTCAGGGGACCGTGGTCAACGTGGACTGGGGGCTCGCCAGCCGCCGGGTCGTGGTCGGCGCTCCGTACCGGGGGATCTGCTCCCAGACGACCCCCTCGGGGTTCGTCCTCAAGATGCGCCACCCCCGTCCCGACGTGGTGCCGCTGACGATCACCACCACGGGGACCATCGTGCGCGGCCCCTACCAGGGGGACGTCCCCCTGGAAGTGTTGAATCCCTGCTACAAGCTGGTGGTGGGGTAGCGCCTCACCCGCGCACCGCCAGCCCCAGGATCCCCGGCAGCTTCGCGATCGACGGCGCCGCCTCGAATTCGTAGAGCTTCGGGGTGAGGCGGTGCGCCGTCTTGTGGGTGGAGAACCAGACCGGCTTGGGCCAGACGTAGAAGGGGGCCTGGACCACCGTCTTCTGCGGCCGGTCGAACATCAGGGTGTTGTGCACGAAGCCGACCCCCGACTGAATGTCCTGCGCGGTGTGGCCCGGGAACGCCCCCCAGGGGGTGACCACGAGGCCGTAGCCCACCGCCGCCCAGTAGTTCACGGAGACGGTGCCATAGCGGAGGTTGGCCACCGCCCGCTCGACCGCCCGCTTGACCTCCGGGTCCTTGAGCGAGCCGGGATGGACGATCAGGGTGACG
This sequence comes from Thermoanaerobaculia bacterium, assembly GCA_045807625.1. Classification (GTDB taxonomy): domain Bacteria; phylum Acidobacteriota; class Thermoanaerobaculia; order Multivoradales; family UBA5704; genus DATARR01. Next base: position 22,266 of record JBJMHA010000035.1, read on the forward strand.
TTGAGCGTGCCCCAGAGCCGGTCGTTGCAGAAGGCCACGGCGCGGTCGACGTACTCGGGGACGCTGGCCGCCTCGAGCCCGGTCTCGCCGCAGACGCCGCAGAAGGCCTCGGTGGTGAAGCAGATCTCGTCCCGCTTCTCGGAGTCGAGGTTGGGGATCATCATCCAGGGGAGCTTGTCGCCGGCGCGGGCGCCGAAGATCTCGGCGGTGTCGCGGTGGGCGGCGAGGAAGGCGTCGAAGCGGTCGGCCGCCCCGGGGTACCAGGCGCGGCGGTTCGGGATCTCGGAGAGGACGCGGCCGGTGCGGGCGAGGAGGTCCCCCCGCTTGTCCCAGGAGGCGTGCTGCACGATCACCCGGCCGGCGTTGCAGTTGAAGCCGGCGTTGTTGGTGAGCATCGTCGCCAGGTTCTCGGCCTGGTATTCGAGATCCCCCTCATCCCACGGGCCGGGGACCACGATCACCGGGCTGACGTTGCCGAGCTCGGCGGTGAAGCGCTTGCTCAGCAACGGCTCATTGGCCTCCTTGCGCCGCCGCCCCTCCTCGCCGGGGCCGAAGACGATCGCCTCGTAGGTGCGGTCGGAGCCGGTGATGTGGATCTCGTCCACCCCGGGGTGGCGGCAGAGGTAGGCCCCCTCCTCGGCGCCGCCGTAGACCACGCGGAAGAAGCCGCGCTCGATCAGCGGCTGGAAGGCCTCCTCCATCAGCGGCCCCAGATAGACGTTGACGGGGTGGGTCTTGAAGACCACCACTTGGTCCTCCACGAACAGCTTGTAGAGGGCGTCCATCGGGCCGATCGAGGAGACGTTGCCGGCGCCGAGCACCAGGGCGACCCGCCCCTGGCGGACGGGGGAGTGGTAGGCCACGGCCTGGGTCTGGGGGAGGTCCTTCTCCGTGATGCCCGGCTCCATCCAGACGTCGGCGGTGACCCCCGCGTAGAAGGCGCGGTCGTAGAGGTCGATGGGGAAGATCCGCGCCACCACCTGGGGCCCTTCAGGGGACTGGCGGGTGCGGACGCCGCCGGGGATGCGGGGGCGGCCGTGGGTCTCGACGTCGAGCAGCGACTCGCGGAGCAGACGCAGGTTGCGGAGGATGAAGTAGGGCCCCACCAGGGCCTCCTCGCCGGCGCCGGGCTGGCCGGGGTCGAGTCCTTCCGCCTCGACGCCGAGGGCGGCCCAGCGCTCGGCCACGGCGAGGAAGCGGCGGCTGAGCTCGCCGAGGATCTCCCGCCGCTCGCGCACGGAGACGGCGGTCCAGGCCCCCTTGCTCTCCTGGAGCGCCACGACCGCGGCGTCCATCTCCGCCCGCGAGGAGGCGCGGGCCGAGCCGGTGACGATCTGGGGGCTGAGAGCGGTGGCGGTGGTCATACGGGTCCTCCCATCTCTGCCGCATCGCGGCAACAAGAACAAGATAGCACGGCCTGCCGGCTCCCGTCGCATCGTAGGTCTGGAGCCCATAGCCAGATATAGATGGCGCTTTTGTTTTTGAGATTTCGCGTAATAGAAGTAGGTTGGGGTGGGGTCTTTGACGGCTCGTCAACATCGGGTCGTCAAAGGTGTGTTGAATCTTGGGGGACTGCGCGGGAAATCTATCGTTGCTGCAGAGAGAGGTATTTATGTCTAAAAATCACCCTCAAAATCCGGGAGCGCTCTTCCTTGCTAGGGCGCTGTGCTGCTGGTGCGCGCTACTGACGGCCACCGCCATTGCGTTTGCTGCACCGCCAGCGAATCCTACCGCGCAGTCACCCGGGACGAGCTCGGCGCCCGGCTCTACCGTCAGTACCACGACGCCTTCGTTCAGTTGGTCGGGCGTATCGGGAGTGGGACGGTACGGCCTCTATATCAGCAAGTCTCCCTATGGGCCATCAAATTTGGTGTACACGAACACCAATATCAATACGACCTCCTTTACGCTGCCCTCCGGACAGCTCTTCGATGGTGGCCAGTTCCGCTGGCAGGTGACGGCGTTCAACAGCGCCGGCGAGGAGAGCAGTGGCTCCAATCTTCTGTATTTCCAGATAAGTCTTCCGGCGCCTCCGGGCAATCCGACGGCCCAGTCGCCCGGAACGAGCTCCGCTCCGGGCTCTACCCTCAACACCGCGACGCCTTCGTTCAGTTGGACGAACGTCACAGGAGCTTCCCGCTACGGCCTCTACATCAGCAAGGCTCCCTACGGCTCGTCCAACCTCGTATATACCAATACCAACATCAATACCACGTCCTTTACGCTACCCTCCGGTCAACTATCCGATGGCGGGCAGTATCGGTGGCAGGTGAGCGCGTTCAATAGTGCCGGCCAGGAGAGCAGCGGCTCGAACCTGTTGTATTTCCAGGTCAGCCTCTCGACTCCTCCGGGGAATCCGACGGCCCAGTCGCCTGGAACCAGCTCTGCTCCGGGCTCCACCCTCAGCACCACGACACCTTCGTTCAGTTGGACGAACGTTACGGGAGCGTCCCGCTATGGCCTCTATATCAGCAAGGCTCCCTACGGCTCGTCCAACCTCGTATATACCAATACCAACATCAACACCACGTCCTTCACGATACCCTCCGGCCAACTATCCGATGGCGGGCAGTATCGCTGGCAGGTGAGCGCGTTCAACAGCGCCGGCCAGGAGAGCAGCGGCTCCAATCTGCTGTATTTCCAGGTCAGTGTGCCTGCGTCAAATCCTACCGCACAGTCTCCCGGTACGAGCTCAGCTCCGGGCAGCGCCATCGGTACAACAACGCCTACATTCACTTGGATTGGTGTATCGGGAGTAGGGCGGTACGGCTTCTACATCAGCAAGGCCCCCTACGGGCCCTCTAACGTGATCTACTCGAACTCCAATGTCAACACCACTTCCTTCACGATACCCTCCGGCCAACTGTCCGATGGCGGGCAGTATCGCTGGCAGGTGAGCTCGTTCAACAGCGCTGGTCAGGAGAGCAGCGGCTCAAACCTCCTCTACTTCCAGGTCAGCACTGGGAGCACCGCGCCGGATATTCGGGTCTCTCCGCTCTCCTTGACCTTCAGCTCCAGCAGCCTGACGGCCAACTCCGAGCCTTTGGAGAAAGGGCCTGAGGCCGGGGCAGCAATAGACTGGGCTCTCGTGTCGCGACTTGCTGCGAAGGCACGCGAAAAAGGTCCGGTACGAGTAATCGTGCGTGTCAACGCGTCCTTCACTCCCGAGGGGAGAATTCAGGGAGCGCAGGCTCTAGAGAATCAACGAAGCGCGATTCGCGCCGCTCAGGACGCCGTGCTGTCCGGGTTGCAAGGTCTGAACGTGACAGTGCTGGCGACATACCAATATATTCCTTATCTTGCACTTCAGGTGGACGCTACGTCGTTATCCTCTCTGGTAACTCTGTCATCCGTATTGTCAATCGAAGAAGACGTTTTGTTGGCTCCTTCACTGGCAAGCAGCACGGTGGTAATCGGGGCGCCGGCAGCTTGGGCCGCGGGGTACGATGGAAGCGGTCAGAAGGTGGCGATTCTCGACAGTGGAGTGGACAAGACGCATCCTTTCTTCACTACCGGACATAATAAGGTGGTCTCGGAGGCTTGTTACTCCTCCAATGGTGGAGGCGCCATCAGCTTTTGCCCTGGTGGTGTCACCTCTTCCACTGCTACGGGCTCTGGGGTCAACTGCCCAGTATCTGTGACCGGATGTGATCATGGCACTCATGTGGCCGGTATTGCGGCGGGCAACGATGGCGTAGGACCGAATTTCGGCGTTGGACGCGGCGCGGACATCATTGCCGTTCAGGTGTTTTCTCGCTATGACAGCGCCAATGAGTGCTCTACTTTCGGGCTTGCAGCTCCCTGTGCACTAACAAACTACAGCGACGTATTGTCCGGGCTTCAGCAAGTCTACGCTTTGAGGACGACCTTCAGTATCGCTGCGGTAAACATGAGCTTGGGAGGTGGGCAGAATTTTTCCAACTGCGATACGGTCAATCCAGCCATGAAGAGCGCGATCGACAATCTGCGCTCCGCGAAAATTGCCACTGTGATAGCGGCCGACAATAAGGGGTATAAAGATGCCATAGCTTTTCCGGCCTGTATATCGTCCGCGATTAGTGTGGGAGCAACTGACGACGCCGACAATGTGGCTTCATTCTCTAACATTGCGTCATTCATCTCTCTTTTGGCTCCCGGTGTGTCTATCGATTCCTCGGTACCCGGAGGCTCGACAGGTAGGAAGGACGGCACGTCAATGGCCGCTCCTCATGTCACTGGAGCGTGGGCAATTCTGAAGCAGCAAAATCCAGCGGCCACTGTTGATCAGATATTGGTGGCGCTGCGAGATACCGGCACTTTGGTGAACGACAACCGCTCCGGTGGCGCGGTCACGGATATGCGCCGCATCAACGTCGATAAGGCTCTTGGTCTATCTGCTCCAGGAGGGCAGACCTTTACCATCTTCAACGACGGTAGCGCCACCCTTTCCGTGACTTCGATGCAACTCCAGACCGCTGGCTCCTGGATCCAATGGTCGCCGCAAGCTCCCTTCGACATTGCGCCGGGTGGATCAAAGTTGGTTACAGTATCCGTTGATTTCGCCAGCGCACCCGCGGGCTCGTCAACCCGGCGCCTGCTGATCGCCTCCAACGATCCGGACGAAAATCCCTATCCGGGAGGCGTGGACATCATTGTCAACCGTTCGTCCTCACCTACCTGCTATACCTTGTCTCTGGCCCACACCGGCTCTGGCAGCAATCCCTCCGCTTCACCGGCGAATTCCACGGGTTGCTCGTCAGGTCAGTACACGGCTGGGGCTACGATCCAACTGACGGCGAGCCCGGCCTCGGGCTGGAGCGTGGGAAGTTGGAGCGGGACTGACAACAATGGCAGTACCTCGACGAGCAACACGGCAACCATGCCCCCGAGCAACCAAACAATAACTATCAACTACGTGCAGGCGCCTCCCACCTGTTACACCCTGTCTCTCACCCACACCGGCTCTGGCAGCAATCCCTCGGCCTCACCCGGAAATTCCACGGACTGCTCCTCAGGTCAGTATACGGCGGGGGCCGCGATCCAACTGACGGCCAGCCCGGCTTCGGGTTGGAGCGTAGGGAGTTGGAGCGGGACCAACAACAACGGGAGCACCTCAACGAGCAACACGGCGACCATGCCTGCTAGCAATCAGACGATAACAGTCAGCTACGTGCAGGCGCAGCCCACCTGTTACGCGCTCACCCTCACTCACACCGGCTCCGGCGGCAATCCCTCGGCCTCACCGGGGAATTCCACGGGTTGTTCCTCGGGCCAGTACACAGCGGGAGCCGTGATCCAATTGACGGCAAGCCCGGCCTCGGGTTGGAGCGTGGGGAATTGGAGCGGGACCGACAACAACGGCAGCACCTCGACGAGCAATACGACAACCATGCCCGCGGGGAGCCGTACCGTGACGGTCAATTACGCCCAAATTCCGAGTTCCGCCATCCTCCTCGTCGACGACGATGACGACGATCCCGACGTCCGCTCCTACTACACCTCGGCCCTGAGCGCCCTCGGGAAGACCTATGACGTCTGGGATACCGGAAACACCGACGTCGAGCCCGGGGCCGTGGCGCTCCAGGCCTATCAGACGGTCATCTGGTTCTCGGGGGATTCATATGGAGGAGCGGCCGGACCCGGGGCTTCGGGCGAGGCCGACCTCGCGACCTTCCTCAGCGGCGGAAACCGCCGGTGCATGATCCTGAGCAGTCAGGACTACCTCTACGACCGGGGCACGACGAGCTTCATGGTCAATTACCTGGGCCTGGGCGCGGGAGCGGACGACGTGAGCCAGAGCTCGGTGCTGGGGCAGGGCTCGGCCTTCAGCGGGTTGGGCTCCTACGCGTTGGCGTTCCCGTTCTCGAACTTCAGCGACCTGCTCTTGCCAGGAGCCGGCGCCGAGACGGCCTTCTCCGGAGACCAGGGCGGCGCCGCGATCAGCCGGATCGGGCCCAACCACCGGACGATCTACCTCGGCTTCCCCTTCGAGGCGCTTCCAACCTCCCAGACGCGCCAAGAGGTAATGGCGGCGGCCCTGGACTTCTGCTCCACAGTATTCGCGGACGTGCCGCCGAAGTACTGGTCGCGGAAATTCATTGAGGCGATCTACCGGGCGGGCATCACGAACGGCTGCGCCCAGAGTCCCCTGCGCTACTGCCCGGAGGATGTGGTGACCCGCGGCTCCATGGCTCAGATGCTCATCGCCGCCAAGGAGGGCCCCAGTTACGTGCCGCCCCCCTGCACGGCGAGCCCGTTCAGCGACGTTCCGACTTCGAGCCCGATCTGCCCATGGGTCCAGGAGCTGGTGCGGCGCGGAGTGACCGCCGGCTGCGGCGGCGGGCAGTACTGTCCGAACAATCCCGTGACCCGGTCCCAGATGTCGGTGTTCCTGCTCTCGACGTGGCATGGGGCCGGCTACGCCCCCACGGCGTGCACGGGGTCCGCCTTCAACGACGTGCCCGACTCCAGCCCCTTCTGCCCCTGGATTCAGGAGATGGCTGCCCGTGGAATCACCGCCGGCTGCGGCGGGGGAGCCTTCTGCACCGAGAGCCCGAACACGCGGGCCCAGCTCGCCGTGTTCCTCGCCACGACGTTCCAGCTCCCGCTCCAGTAAGACCCGCCGGACCGGACGGGGAGGCGAGCCCTCCCCGTCCGACCCGCTCCGCCGGCTTTCCTCCATTATCAGCGCATTCCCACATGGCGATGAAAGGGATTCCTTTCTCCCTCCATTAGGACATAGAGTGGAAGAAATCGTCGATCAACCTCGATTTTCCAAGGAGTCCCTATGAACGGTCGGCTGGTCGCGTCCAGGCTTTATCCACGATGGGTCTCTGGGCTTTGTCTGCTGTTGGCGGTCTCCTCTTTCCTGACCCTCCCGGCTCACGCCGTCGCTCCGGCGGCGCCGGAGATCCGCATCGATCCCACAACGCTGTACTTCGGGGCCGCGACGGCTCCCCCCGCGGCTCCGGTCAAGTCTCTGCAGGCCTCGCCGCCGCCGGCCGTCTCCCGCGCGGAGGTTCCGGAGGCGCTCCGGCAGAAGGCCGCACAGGGGGGCCCGGTGCGGGTCATCGTTCAGCTCGCCGCGCCGTTCCGTCCTGAGGGCCGCCTCTCCTCCAGTCAGGCGCTCGATCAGAAGCAGGCCATCGGCCGGGTCCAGGACACGGTGCTGGGGAAGCTCGCCGGGCAGCGGTTCAAGCTCCACGCCCGCTATGAGCACATCCCCTTCCTGGCCCTGGAGGTGGACGCCAAGGCCCTGGACGTGCTCTCGCGGACGCCCGAGGTGGTCGCGGTCGAGCAGGACGTCCTGGACAAAGCCTCTCTGATTAACAGCGAGGTGTCGATCGGCGTCGGCGTGGCCTGGTCGCAGGGTCTGACGGGCGCCGGCCAGACGGTCGCCATCCTCGACACGGGGGTGGACAAGACGCACCCCTTCTTCAACGGCGGCGGGCATGCCAAGGTGGTTTCGGAGGCCTGCTACTCCTCGAATGTGACCGGCTACACCACCACGGTCTGTCCGGGAGGGGTGGAGGAGTCGACGGCCCCGGGCTCGGGGGTGAATTGCTCGAGCTTCGAGTGCATCCATGGGACGCACGTGGCCGGCATCGCCGCCGCGAACGACGGGGGGACCAACTTCGGGGTGGCGCGCGACGCCGACCTCATCTCCATCCAGGTCTTCTCGGACGTCGGCTACACGGTCGGGGCCTGGACCAGCGACCAGGTCAAGGGCCTGGAGCGGGTCTTCGCGCTGGCGGACCAGTACAACATCGCGGCCGTCAACATGAGCCTCGGCGGCGGCGGCTACTCCGACCAGGCGGCCTGCGACGCCGACAACGCCGCCCGCAAGGCGGCGATCGACAACCTGCGCTCGCTGGACATCGCGACCGTCGTCGCCGCGGGCAACGACTACTATCCCTACGGGCTGGCCGCTCCCGCCTGCATCTCCTCGGCGGTCAGCGTCGGGGCGACCGACGACTCCGGCACCCTGGCCAACTTCTCCGATCTCGCCTCTTTTCTGAGCCTCCTGGCTCCGGGGGTGGCCGTCGAGTCCTCGGTGCCGGGAGGCGGCACCCAGGTGCTCAGCGGGACCTCGATGGCGGCGCCCCATGTCACCGGCTCCTGGGCCATCCTCCGGCAGCAGAGCCCGCAGGCCACGGTCACGGACCTGCTGAGAGTCTTGCGCAACACCGGCGATCCGAACCACGCCTACGGCTACGACCTCCGGCGGATCAATCTCGGCCGGGCCGTCACGGGCGGACCGTTCGACAATCACAGCTTCACGATCTACAACGACGGCACCGCGATCCTCTCGGTGCTCTCGATGCAGCTCGAGACGCCGGCCTCCTGGATCCACTGGACGCCGGAGGCGCCGTTCGACATCGCTCCGGGCGGCTCGCGGGAGGTCTCGGTGTCGGTCGACCTCGGGACGGCGCCGGACGGGGTCTCCATGAACCGGCTGATCGTGGGGTCCAACGACGCGGACGAGAACCCATATCCCGACGCGGTCCATCTGGTGATCGACAAGGAGCCCTGCTACCTGCTGACCCGCACGCGGACGGGGTCGGGCGGCTATCCCGCGGCGGTCCCGTCGAGCTCGGCCGGCTGTCCGGCGGGGGAATTCCGCGCCGGGGAGGTGATCCAGCTCACCGCGCAGCCCGCGACCGGCTGGAGCCTCCAGAGCTGGAGCGGCACGGACAACGACGGGAGCACCGCCGCGACCAACACCCTGACCATGCCCGCCGCTCCGCACACGGTCGACGTCACCTATTTCACCCCCTGCTGGGCGCTCACCCTGGCCCACACCGGCTCCGGCGGGAACCCGGTGGCGTCGCCCGCGAATTCCCCCGGCTGCCCGGCCGGCCAGTACAAGTACGGGGAGCCGATCCAGGTCACGGCCTCTCCGGCCTCCGGCTGGCGGGTCGGGAGCTGGGTCAATACCAGCGCGGACGCCAGCCATGGGATCGTCAACACGCTGACGATGCCCCTGGGCGATACGACAGTGACGGTGAATTATCTGGAGGGTTTGATCAACGTCCTGCTCGTCAGCGGCGACAGCTACGTGGAGTCTTATTACACGGCGGCTCTCGATGCGGCGGGCATCGGCTATGATCTGTGGAGCATCGATTCCCAGGGGGAGCCGAACGCCTCCACCCTCTCGGCCTACCCCCGGGTGGTCTGGAACACGGGGCCCTATGGCGCCCTGTACTCGGGCGAGGAGACGGCGCTGTCGACGTACCTGGACGGCGGCGGAGCGCTCTTCGTCCCCTCCCAGGACTACATCTACGACCGCGGCGGCGCCACCCCGTTCATGGTGAATTATCTCGGCCTGGGCAGCTACTACTCGGACTTCGAGTACTATCAGGTCACGGGCCAGGGGGACGCGTTCGGCGGGCTGGGTCCCTATAACCTGCAGTTCTTCAACTGGCCCAATTACACCGATCTGCTCGCGCCGGCGGCCGGCGCCCAGTTGGCTTTCAGCAACTCGTACGGCGGCGCCGGGGTGAGCAAGATCGGCAGCAGCTACCGCACGATCTTCCTCGGCTTCCCCCTCGAAGCCCTGCCCACGCCTGAGGGCCGGCGCGACGTGATGAAGGCGGCCCTCGACTACCTGGCCACGGTGTTCGCGGACGTGCCGCCCAAGTACTGGGCTCGCAAGTGGATCGAGGCGGTCTTCCGGGCCGGCGTCACGACCGGCTGCGCCCAGAGCCCCCGGCAGTACTGTCCGGAGGACGTGGTGACCCGCGGCTCGATGGCGCCCATGCTCATCATCGCCAAGGAGGGGCCCGGCTATGTACCGCCCCCCTGCGCGGTGAGCCCGTTCAGCGACGTTCCGGCGGCGAGCCCGCTCTGCCCGTGGATCCAGGAGCTCGTGCAACGCGGAGTCACCTCCGGCTGCGGCGGCGGCCAGTACTGCCCGAACAGCCCGGTCACCCGTTCGCAGATGGCCGTGTTCCTGCTCTCGGCGTGGCACGGGCCCGGCTACTCCCCGGCGGCGTGCACGGCCTCCGGCTTCAGCGACGTGTCCAGCGGCAGTCCCTTCTGTCCCTGGATTCAGGAGATGGCCGTCCGGGGGATCACCGCCGGCTGCGGCGGAGGGGCCTTCTGCACCGAGAGCCCGAACACGCGGGCCCAGCTCGCCGTGTTCCTGGCGACGACGTTCGGGTTGCCTTTGCAGTGAGACAGGAGGCCGGACGGGGGATCGCCTCCCTGTCCGGCCGTTCCTTCCAGCCTCTACAGCGCCGGCTCTTTGGGCATCACCGCCCAGAGGACGAGGTAGGCGAGCGTTCCAGGGAATGCCAGCGAGGCGATGGAGATGACGACGTAGGCGATGCGGACCACCGTGGGGTCCCAGCCGAGCCATTCGGCGATGCCGCCGCAGACTCCGGCGATCATCTTGTGTTTGCGAGAGCGGTACAAGGGCATGAGTCACCTCCCCGGCCGGGCCATGACGCCCGGCCTCACATTCACACTACGCGCCAGCGGCGGCCGGGTTTCCCCGGTCCTTCCTCTGTACCGCCGCCAGCCAGAGGCAGAGCAGGATCGCCGGCAGGCCGATCGCCCCCGCGCCCACGAAGAAGAGGGCGTAGGACTCCATCAGGGTGTGGCCGTGGGCCTGGAGGCCGTCGACGACGGCGCCGGAGAAGCCCTTGAGGAATTTGCCCACGATCGCGTAGGCGGAGCTGAGCAGGGCGTACTGGGTCGCCGTGTAGCCAAGGCTGGTCAGGCTCGACATGTAGGTCACGAGGGCCACGCCCGCGGCGCTGACGCCGAAGTTGTCGAACACCATCACCGCGCCGAAGAGGCGGGGGTCGCCGCCGTAGATGGCGAGGAGCGCGAAGCTGGCGATCGCCACCCCCTGGAGGAGCCCGCCGAGGATCAACGCCCGCATGTACCCGGCGCGGGCCACCAGCAGCCCGCCGAAGGCGATGCCGAGGAAGGAGGCGGCGAGACCCACCGTACCGCGCACGGCCCCCACCATGTCCTTGGAGATGCCGAGGTCGTGGTAGAAGGGGGTGGCCATCGGCCCCATGACGAACTCCGGCAGCCGGTAGAGGCTGATGAAGGCCAGCATCAGCAGCCCCACCGGCCCCCAGGTCCGGAAGAAGGCGAGGAAGGGCCCGACCACCGCGTCGAACAGGCCCCGGCCGGTCCACAGCGGCGCCTCCGCCGACTTCTCGTGCAGCACCTTGTCCGCCCCGGCCGGCTCCGTGGCCTTGAGCGTCGCGGCGACGCCGATCAGCATCAGCGCGGCCATCAGGCTGTAGGCGGCCGGCCACCCCAGGTGGTTGGCGGCGAACAGGATCAGGGCGTCGCTGGTGATGACGGCGATCCGGTAGCCGAGCTGGTAGGCGCTGGAGAGGAGGCCGAGCTCCTCGTGGGTGTCGGCGGCCTCGATCCGCCAGGCGTCGACCACGATGTCCTGGGTGGCCGAGGCGAAGGCCACGGTGAGGGCCGCCACCCCCAGGGCCAGGAGGCCGTGCCGCGGTCCGATCGCGGCCATCGCCAGCAGCCCGCAGCCGACCACGACCTGCGCGGTCAGGATCCACCCCCGCCGCCGGCCCAACCTTTTGCCGAGCCACGGCGCGTCGAGCCGGTCGATCAGGGGGGACCAGAGGAACTTGAAGGAGTAGGCGAGGCCCACCCACGAGAGGAAGCCGATCGCCTTGAGGGTCAACCCCTCGTCGCGCATCCAGTAGCCCAGGGTGGCCGCGGTGAGAAAGAACGGCAGCCCCGAGGAGAAGCCCAGCGCCAGCATGATGGCGATCTTGGGCCGCCCCAGCGCCCGGAAGACGTCGCCGATGCCGGGCTTGCGCGGCTTGGCGGCGGGGGTGGTGTCGGTGTCGGGGCGCTCGGAAGGTTGGGTCACGGCGGGGAGCTTACAGGGTTTCGAGGCCGTATTGGGTGGGGGAGGGGCCGCCCTGGAGGGGCGGGTATTGAACAGCCTGGGGTTTCAACCCCAGGCGGGGGGGCGGCGGGCAATCCGGGCCGGGTGGCGAAATCGGACGGATCTGTCCGATCGGACAGATCCGTCCGATCGGTGGGCCAATCCGGACCGGGAAACCCACCCCGGCCTCTCGGCCTGGGGTTGAAACCCCAGGCTGGGGAATACCCGCCCTTCCAGGGCGAAATTACAGCCCCTCCACCCTTGCCCGCAGCCGGATCAACCCCTGCGTCACCGCGTTGAGCTCCCCTCGCGCCGCCTCCAGGTGCTCGCGCTCGGCGCGGACGAAGCGGGTGTAGGGGGAGATCGCCTCGTCGATGCGGCGCAGGCTCCCCTCGACCTCGCGGTCGAACTGGCCGGTGAGGGAGGTCATGAGCTGCTCGCGCATGACCTCGATCTTCTCCCTGAGGTCCTTCTTCGCGTCGTGGCGCCGGTTGGGGATGATGAAGAGGCCCAGCACGGCCAGGGTGCCGGCGGCGAGGATGCCGGTGAAATCGGCCGCCGCGGTCACCGCCAGATGGGTGAGGAGGACCCCGAGGCCGATCGCCCCCGCCTCGGTGATCGCCGTGGTGGCGACCGCCATCTTCACCGAGTCGGCGAGGCGGCTCCCCTCGCGCTCCCGGTCGAAGGTCTCGACCGAGCGCTGGGCCGTGCGGCCGACGCTCTCGAGCAGGCGCGAGCGGTCGTAGTCGAAGCTGCGGCCCACCTGCCCCACGATGCGGTCGGCGTGCTGCTGGCGCCGCAGGGCCAGGTGCTCGGTCACCGCCTGCCACTGCCGGAGCTCCGAGCTGACCAGCCAGTCGATGATCTCGGTCACCCGCTTCTCGATCCGCTGGGGGAGGTCGGCCACCACCACCCGCTCGAAGTCGGCCTTCATCTTCGACCGGTTCATGAGGTCGACCACGCGGGCGATGCGCATGGTGTCGTCGAAGAAGCTCATCCCCCGGTTCTCGAATTCGTTGAGGACGTTGTCGACGTCGGCGAGGCGGAAGCGGAACTCGCGCTGCATGTCCTCCTTGAAGAGGCTCATCTGGCGCTCGATGTCCTCGACCGCCGCGAAGTCCTCCTTCAGGAGGCCGAGCCGGCCGTCGGTCACCTCCAGGTAGCGCTTGGCGAGGTGCTCGGCTACTCCCAGGGGGTTCATGAGCTTCAGGCGGACCCGCTCTTTTTCGTCCAGGGTGTCGATGATGTAGCGCTCCAGAGGCTCGAAGCGGCTCTGGGCGAGGAGGGCGGCGTCGTTGCCCATCTTGCCGCGCAGGGCGAGGCGGGCCGCCACGGGGAAGATCTCAGGAGTGAAGCCGAGCAGGGTGCGGGCGCTCTCGGCCACGAAGGCGAGCACGCGGTCGACGTCCTCCGGGGTCTCCAGGATGTCGATCTTGTTGACCACGATCACCGTCTTCTTCCCCCAGTCGCGGATCCCCTGGAGGAAAGCGCGCTCGCTCTCGGTGAACGGGCGGTCGGCCGAGGTCACGAAGAGGACCAGGTCCGAGCGGGGGACGAAGTCGCGGGTGATCGCCTCGTGCTCGCGGTGGATGGCGTTGGTGCCCGGGGTGTCGACGATGTTGATGTCCTGGAGCAGCTCGACCGGAGCGGTGATCACGTCGAGGGCCGTCTCGACCGGGGTGCTGGAGACGGCGCCGCCGTATTTGAGGATGTGGACGTGGGTGGTGGTGGGGGTGACCCCCTCCTCCAGGATCTTGCTCCCCAGGAGGGCGTTGATGAACGCGCTCTTGCCGGCGTTGAACTCGCCGGCGACGACCAGGAGGAAGAGCTCGTCGAGCTGGAGGGCCGACCGCTTGAGGGTCGCCTGATCCTCGGCCGCGGCGTCGAACCGTGTGAGGGCCTGCTGCAGATCGGCCACCAGCCGGCGGTTTTCCGCCAGCAGCTCGTCCTGATTGCGATTGAGAATGCGCCGCAGCATGGTTTTCCCCCTCCCGGCCCCGTCGGGAGGGGAGGTTAGCATGGGGTGTGCCAGGTGCTGATAGACTCCGCGCGAAACCAGGAGGAGATCTCCCATGCCAGCAGTGAAAAACATACCCACCGTGGATCTGAACGACTACACCTCGGGCGGCGGCGCGTCCCGGTCGCGGCTGATCGCGACGCTGGGCGAGGGGCTCCAGGAGTTCGGCTTCCTCAACGTCGAGGGGCACGGCATCGACTCGTCGCTGATCCGTGGCACCTACGACCTCTGGAAGCGCTTCTTCGAGCTGCCGGACAAGGTCAAGCGGAAGTACGCGGGCGTCGAGGGGGGCGCCCGGGGCTACACACCCTTCGGAGTCGAGCACGCCAAGGACAACCCGCTGCCCGACCTCAAGGAGTTCTGGCACGTGGGCCAGGAGCCGCCGGAGGGGCATCCGTTCCGGAAGGAGTATCCGGCCAACGTCTGGCCGGCGGAGATCCCGGAGATCCAGGAGCCGACGCTGCGGCTCTACAGCAGCCTGGAGCGGGTAGCCGAGAACCTGCTGCGGGCCCTGGCCGAGTACTTCGAGATGCCGCGCGACTCCTTCTCCTCGATGATGGACGTGGGCAACAGCATCCTGCGCATCCTCCACTACCCGCCCGTCAAACCGGAGTACGCCCCGGCCGTGCGGGCCGCCGCGCACGAGGACATCAACCTGATCACCCTGCTCTGTGAGGCGACCGACTCGGGGCTGGAGATCCTCACCCGCGAGGGCGAGTGGATGGCGGTCGAGACCGGCCCGGGGCAGATCGTGGTCGACGCCGGGGACATGCTCTCCCGCTTCACCAACGAGGTCATTCCCGCCACCACCCACCGGGTGGTCAATCCGGCCGAGAACGCGGCCCGCGACCGCTACTCGATGCCCTTCTTCGTCCACCCCTATTCGTCGTGCGACCTGACGATCCCCGAGCGGTTCGTCTGCGCGGACAGCCCGGCCAAGTACCCGCCGATCACCGCGGGGCAGTTCCTGGAGCAGCGGCTGCGGGAGATCGGGTTGAAGAAGTAAAACGCCCCCCGCCCCGGTTTCGGGGCGGGGGGTTTATACTGTCCCTTCAGCAACTTCCAGCGGGAGGTCTCACGAATGGTCTCCTGGTCTGCGGTCAATCTGAATCAGATCCTCCTGGCGCTGTTGGCGGGCTTCGCGGTCTGCGAGGTCGGCCAGTATCTGACGACGGCGGTGCTGCACCGGGGCCTGACCCACGGCGCGATCCGCTTCCCCCCCTGGATCAACCGCTCCGTTGCCGTCTACTTCTGGCTGACGGCCTGCATCCCGCCGCTCAGTTGGATCGCCGCGCACCGCCACCACCACGCGAGCTCCGACAGCGAGGACGACCCCCATTCGCCGGTCCGCAAGGGGGTCTGGCCGGTGATCCTGCTCTCCTGGTACTACGTCACCCGCTGGGCACGCGGGAACCGTGACTACGCGGAGAGCCGTTACCTGCGAGCCTTCCGGCGCGAGCGCCTGCTCCGCTGGCTCGACCGCAAGGAGGTCTGCTATGTCAACTTCTATCTCCAGATCGCCCTCTCGATCCTCGCCGGGCCGATCGGCGTCGCCTTCTGGGTGGGTCGGCTGCCGACCTACATGCTGCTGAGCGGCTACGTCAACTCGATCGGCCACACCTTCGGCGAGCGCCCCTACGACAATCTGGGCACCGACGCCGCCGGCCCTTGGCAGGTCTTCTTCGCCTACCTCACGGGCGGCGAGCCGCTGGGGCACAACTTCCACCACCGCTTCCCCGCGAGCGCCCGCTTCTGTCCGCGGCGGTTCGATCCCGGCTTCTGGTTCGCCACCCGGGTGCTGCGGGGAACGCCCAAGCCCTCACCCCCTGGCCCCCTCTCCCGTCCCCTCCCCCCTCCCTCACCGGGAGAGGGGGAAACAAGCGTGCTGTCTCTGGAGGAGAACGCATGACCACCCCGCTCCTGCGTGAAAGCACCTCGTCTCCCCTTGCTCCAATCCCCATCTCAGAGCCTGTCTCTCCTCTCCCTGTGATGGAGGGGGGAGGGGACGGGAGAGGGGCCGGGGGTGAGGGTTCGGGGAGGGAGGGGAAAGCCGACGCGGGGCCGCTCTCCCGCCTCCTCGAAGACACCGGAATCCCCTGCGAGGTCGTCCTCCCCTCGGGCCGGACCCTCCGCTTCGGCACGGGCGAGCCGAAGCTCCGCGTCATCTTCCGCTCGGAGCGGGTGCTCCGCCAGGCGTTCGACGAGCTGGCGCTGGGCCGCGCCTATCTGGAGGGGGAGCTCGACCTCGAAGGGGACCTCTGGAGCGTCTTCGAGATCCGCGAGCGCCTCCGGGACCCCACGCGCCTGGGGGCGGTGCTGCGCTTCCTCGCTCACCTTTTCCTGATCGCTCCCACCCGGCTCAACCAAAAATCGATCAGCTTTCATTACGACTTCGGCGACGACTTCTACCACTCGTTCCTCGACACCCGGTATCACTTCTATTCGCACGGCCTCTTTCATGATGAGACCGAGACCCTGGAGGAGGCGTCCGAGCACAAGCTGGAGACCCTGTTCGCGGGGCTGCGGCTCCAGCCCGGCATGCGCCTGCTCGACATCGGCGGCGGCTGGGGGGGCGTGACCCGCTACTGCGGAGCGCGGGGCGTCCACGTCACCTCGCTCACCCTGGCCAGGGACTCCCACCGCTACATCCGCAACCTCCTCGACACCACCGGGCTGCCCGGCGAGGTCCATTTCCAGGATTTCCTGGAGCACCGCCCCGAGCGCCCCTACGACGCTATCGTGATCCTCGGCGTCATCGAGCACCTCCCCAACTACCGGCGTTTCTGCGAGCGGGCCTGGGAGTGCCTCGCGCCCGGCGGACGGCTCTACATGGACGCCTCCGCCTCCAAAGAGAAGTACGTGATGAGCAACTTCACCCGCCAGTACATCTGGCACGGCACCCACACCTTCATGGCCGTGCAGGACATCGTCCAGGAGATGCTCTGGAACGGCTTCGAGGTGGAGGAGGTGAAGCGCGAGACGCGCGACTACGACCTGACCCTGCGCCATTGGGCCGAGCGATTCGACGCCGCCCGCGACTGGATCGTGGAGCGCTGGGGGGAGAGGGTCTACCGCGCCTTCCGCATCTATCTCTGGGGGGCCTGCCACGCCATGCGCACCGACCGCCTCCAGGCCTACCACCTGGTGGCGCGGCGGCGCCCCGAGTCGGGGCCGCGCCCGGGGTTGGCGCGGCGGGTGCGCCACTTCGTGCGGAGCTTGAGGTGACGCCCGGGCATTGATGCCCGGGCGGGATGCCGCGCCAATGATCCCCGCCGGGCCCCCGCAACTTCCCGCCCCCCGCGCCGTAAAGATAAGGTTGTGTCCAACCCTGGAGGAGCCCATTGATGCCGTCCATTCTCCGCAGTCTCCGCGACCGTCGCGCCGCGGCGGTCTTCATCGCCGCCCTTCTCCTGGCGGCCCCTCACGCCGCGAGCGCCGCGAAGCGGCCCATCACCGAGACCGACCTCTTCAAGTTCGTCTGGACCGCCGACCCCCAGATCTCGCCGGACGGCCGGCAGGTGGTCTACGTCCGCGTGACCGTCAACGAGAAGAAGGACGGCTACGACACCGCCCTCTGGATCGCGCCCACCGACGGCGGCGAGCCGCCGCGGCCGTTCACGAGCGGCCCGTCGGACTCCTCCCCCCGCTGGTCGCCGGACGGCACGCGGCTCGCCTTCGTCCGTTCGGTCCAGAAGGACGGCCACGGCCAGCCGCCCCAGATCTACCTCCTGTCGACCAAGGGGGGCGAGGCGGTCGCCCTGACGGACCTCCCGGGAGGAGCTGGAGATCCGCTCTGGTCGCCGGACAGCCGGACGATCGCCTTCGGGAGCTCGATGAACGAGAAGGAGGTCAAGAAGTGGCGAGCCAAGGGCAAGCCCCCGGAAGGCGACAAGGCGGGGCAGAAGGCGGAAGAGAAGGCCGAGGAGGAGCACGAGAGCGATGTCCGCGTGATCGCGCACGCGACCTACCGCTTCAACGGCGGGGGCTATGAGGACGTCGCGCATCCGGGCCATCTCTGGGCGGTGACGGTCCCGGCGGCCGGCTTCACCACCCCGCCGGAGCCGCGGCAGCTCACCGCGGGGGAATTCGAGGAGGGCGCCGCCTTCTGGTCGCCGGACAGCTCGCTGATCTACTACGGCACACAGCACGACAAGGAGCCCTACTACTCGGAGCCTCACGTCGAGCTCTACGCCGTGCCGGCCGCCGGCGGGGAGAGCCGCCGCGTCTTCGGCCTCGACGGTGGCCTTCAGGAGGCCGCGCTCTCCCCGGACGGCCGGACGATCGGCGCCTCGGGGATCCTCAACGTCAAGCCCGAGCGCTCCTACAACCAGCCGGACCTCTTCGTGATGGACGTCGCGGCGGACCCCAAGCCGCGGAACCTGACGGCGAACCTCGACGCCGACGTTGACGAAGGGATCGGGGCCGACCAGCACGCCCCTCGCGGCGGCAATCCGCAGCCGGTCGTCTGGACCGGCGACGGCCGCTCCCTCATCACCACGGTGGCGGAGCGCGGCCGGAGCAACCTGATGCGTTTCGACGTCAAGACCGGCACAGCCACCCCCCTCACCCAGGGGGACCAGGAGGTCGTCTCCTACTCGGCCACCCGCGACGGCTCGCGCATGGCCCTGGTGATCTCGACTCCCACCGTGATCGGCGACCTCTACTCGCTCGACACCGCCACCGGCCGCCTCACCCCGATCGCCCGTCCCAACCAGGAGCTCTTCGACCAGCTCGACCTCACCCGTCCCGAGGAGATCACCTACAAGAGCTTCGACGGCTTGGGAGTCCACGCCTTCGTGCAGAGACCGCCCAACTATGAAGCGGGCAAGAAGTACCCGCTGATCCTCAACATCCACGGCGGGCCCCACTCGGCCTTCGGCTACACCTTCTTCCACGAGATGCAGTGGATGGCCGCCCAGGGGTACGTGGTGCTCTATCTGAACCCCCGGGGGAGCTCGACCTACGGCCAGAAGTTCGGCAACGTCATCCAGTACAACTTCCCGGGCGACGACGCCAAGGACCTGCTGGCCGGCGTGGACGAGATGGTCAAGCGCGGCATCGCCGATCCCAAGCGGCTGGGGGTGACCGGCGGCAGCGGCGGCGGCATCCTGACCAACTGGATCGTCACCCAGGACCACCGCTTCGCCGCGGCGGCCGCGCAGCGCTCGATCTCCGACTGGTCGAGCTTCTGGTACACGGCGGATTTCACCCTCTTCCGTCCGACCTGGTTCCACGGCGCCCCCTGGGAAGATCCGCAGGACTTCGCCCGCCGCTCGCCGATCACCTATGTCAAGAACGTCACCACGCCGCTCATGCTGATCGAAGGGGAGGCGGACTACCGCACCCCCCCCACCGCCGGCGGCGAGCAGATGTTCCGCGCCTTGAAGTACCTGCACAAGCCGGTGGTGATGGTGCGCTTCCCCGGCGAGAGCCACGAGCTCTCCCGCTCGGGCCAGCCCTGGCACCGCATCGAGCGCCTGCGCCACATCGTGGCCTGGATGGACAAGTATCTTCAGGGGAAGAAAATCGACACGTACGACGTGCCGTGAGGTTCTCGAAGCAGAGTATGATGCCGGAGCGACGGACCGGAAAATTTCGGGAGGCGCTCCGGCATGGAGGAGAAGGGCCAGAGGCTGCGGCCCAGCGGCGGCTATCGTAAATTGCGGTCGTTTCAGGTGGCGACGATCATTTACGACGCCACGGTCTCGTTCTGCGACCGCTTCCTCGGCAAGCGCTCCCGGACCGTGGATCAGATGGTGCAGGCGGCGCGCAGCGGACGGCAGAACATCGCCGAGGGCAGCCGGGCCTCGGCGATCTCCTCGAACACCGAGCTCCGCCTGGTCAACGTCGCCCGCGCCAGCCTCGACGAGCTGCTTCTGGATTATGAGGACTTCCTGCGCCAACGCGGCCAACGCCAATGGGACAAGAACGACCGCGAAGCGCGCGCGGTGCGGGCGGTCGGGAGAGAGCTCTCGCCGGTCCCTGCCACCGCCTACTCCGCCTGGCTGAGCCACGCGGACCCCGCCGTGGTCGCCAATGCGGTGATTTGCCTGATCCATCAGGCCAACTACCTGCTCGATCAGCAGATCTCCGCGCTGGAGCGCGGCTTCATTCGCGAGGGTGGTTATAGCGAGAACCTCGCGGCGGCCCGGCTTGCGGAGCGAGGGCGGCAGAGAGATCCGGCCGATCCGACGGATCGGTCGGATCCGTCGGATGATTCAACCACCCCCCCTCCCGCTTGCCCGGCTTGCGGCAAGGGCATGGTGCTGCGCACCGCCCGCAAAGGCGCTCGTGCCGGGTCGCGGTTCTGGGGGTGCGCCGGCTATCCGGAGTGCATGGGAACGCGGCCGTTCGAGGCAGCCGGTTGAAGCCCGGCGCGTTAGTGGCCCAAGCGCCGCCGCTTCTGTTTTTTCTTCGCCTCCTCCTGAAGCAGGAGCAGGCCGATCAGAGCGCCAAAGCCGCCGGTGACCAGGAGGTAGCTGAGGCTCAGCAGGAGGCGGCTGCGCCGGATCGCTCCGCTTCCCCAGCAATCCGCGACCTTCGCGGGGTTTGGCGTGATCGCCTGGAGACAGCGGAGATCCGACATCGAGGGAGGACAGAGGCAGGCGCTCGTCCGGGAAAGGGAGATCACGATCGGCGAGGTCGTCTCCCCATGAAGAGTGGTATAGGGCACGACGAGGAAAGTATAGAGGGTGATCAGTGCGACGAGGCCGATCAGCAGGACGATCAGGCTCGCTTTGAACCGTTTGCGCAGCAGAGCGCGCGGCACGGTCTCCCCGGAATAGAACTGAATGGTTACCGCGATGACGCCCATCAGGAAGGCGGAGAAGGGAATCAACGAGGTCCGCAGCTCTTCCGGGAAGAGCGAGATCAGGGCATTGAGCCCTGGGACCTTTCCCA
Organism: Thermoanaerobaculia bacterium; assembly: GCA_045807625.1. Classification (GTDB taxonomy): domain Bacteria; phylum Acidobacteriota; class Thermoanaerobaculia; order Multivoradales; family UBA5704; genus DATARR01. The sequence continues at coordinate 43,046 of JBJMHA010000035.1, forward strand.
GGAAGGGCGCCAGGCCCACGCCGACCGCGACGCCGAAGCCCACGACGTAACGGACGTAGCGCCGGGCGAGCGGGGTCGGCAGAGGACCGGCCTGCTTCTCAGCGTCCGTCGTCATGGCACACCCCCACTAGCACGGGGCCGGGGCGCCGCTCGCAATTCTTCTTGTTGAAATCACAATAAAAGACCGGCTTCGGATCGTCGACGAGATCGATCAGGATGCAGTCCTCGTGATCGAGCTTCTCACAGTCGATCCGCTGCCTGAAACTTTTCCGGATCGAGAACACGTACAGGCCGCGGTAGGCCTGTATTTCACCGTTGGTGTTGATCTCCACCCGCTCGCTGGCGTCGGAGAGCTGAGGGCGCATCATGAACCGCGCGCCGTCTCCCGGTGCGCTGACGATGCAGAGGCGGGTATAGAGATCGCCGGTCCGGGCGAGCTCGCGGAGCCGTTGAATCATGCGGAGGACCCGGTCGAGCACGGAATCCGCCTCCTTCTTGTGGAGCCTCCTTCCAGAGGCCGGTGGGGGATTGGCCACGCGGACGGCGGCGCTCGGAGCGGCAGGGGTCCAGAGGGCTGGAATCGCTCGCGGCAGGGGACGTCCCACACCCATGCCGGCCGCCAACGGAGCTTTCGACAATTCGATCCGGGCTTCGCGGAGCTTCACCTGCACGTAGCCACGCAAGGCTGACAGCTCCGGATAGCTCAGGAGCTCGAGGAGATCGGCCTCGGTTTTGTCGAGCAGTCTCCCGGCAGCTTCAGCGGAGTAGCCCGATTCGGCGAGCCGCCCGCGCTCCCCGGCAAACCAAGCCTCCACCCGCTCCAAGCGGGGCGACAGGAACGCCGCCAGAATGGCTGACTCCCGCGCGGGAGAAGGGTCGTAGGGAGTGGCAACCAGAGAAGCGGATGCATCCTCCCGGGAGACCTGGGTTACCTTGCGCCGGATCTCCCCACCACGCTTCAGGGAGACGATCTGATCGTCTCCCCCCTCAAGGACGACCACTGCGGGAGAGTGGTTGTGCAGGCGCACTTTCGTCCCCCGGCTTCCTCCCTCGACCCGGATCGTCCAGGCCGTGGAGTGCCCCGTTCCCTTGAGCTTGTTCGCGTCGAGCTCCGTACAAATCCGCAGGACCGGCGCCGGACCGTACTCCCGGCATTTTGGCTGCGGCGGCGAGGCCCTCTCCTGCGCGACGGCGGTCGCGCACGCCAGGAGCAGCAGAGCTGCGAGGGAGGCCCGAAGACGGACCATGCGATCTCCTTTGGTAGCTCAATTATGCTACTATAGTAGAAGTGTTTCTACAATAAGCTCCGAACGCGGGCTCCCGCGCCCAAGGAGGAGATCAGTGGTCAAAGCCCGCCTTGCCCTCTCCACCAGCCTCGCCCTACTGATTCTCGCCAGTTGTGCTCCCGGCCGGCTCAGCCGGGATCAAGCGGCTGATTCTCTGAGAAAACGGCCCGAATTTGGTGACTTCAACGTGGTGGCCCTTTTCCTTCATCCGCAAGTTTTTCGCCAGGACGGACCCGACGGTCCAGCCTATCGTGCTGCCGCACAGGCCGGGTTTATTACGATCATTCCACGGGTTGGAAACATTGCAACGGCGGTAATCACTCCGCAGGGAGAGAAGGCTGCCGGTGCCCCTGGCTGGAAGCTTGGTCCCGGGGCTTCCAGAGCCGACGAGTTGGTCATTCCAGTGGCGATCCGTGAGCTCACCGAGGTGACGGGAGTGGTTGGCTCAGGTAGGGAGGCACAGGTCGATTTCACGTGGCGGTTTCGCTTGACGGATACGGGAAAGGAGCTCGTCAGCCATGGTCTGAGCTTCCCCACGCCGGCTCAGAGGGCGAAGGCCAGCTTTCGTAAGTATGATGACGGCTGGCGTGTCGAAAGCATCACACTGATCTCCCGGAGCTGACGGCGCACCAGGCTTTGGCACGTATACTTGGAGGCGAGAATTCTGGCAAGGAGGTCGCACGTGAGCCGTTCCTTTTTTCCCCATGCCTCTGCAGTCCTTCTGGCTTTCCTCCTGTCCCCCCTCGCCGCCGTGGCGGCGCCGGACCCGGACCCCACCTATGCCGCCCTGCGCGCCGCGCGGCCGGACGGCCGGATGGTGCCGGTCAAGGGGATGACGCTGGAGCGGGACGTCTTCCGGTTCCAGCTCGACTCCGGGGCGTTCTACTTCCTGGCGCCGGTCCAGGGGCGCACGGTGGGGGCGGTGTTCGTGGGCCATGGGAGCTACCGGCTCAGCCCGGCCACCCCCAACGAGCGGCGCCATCTCGCCCTCGCCTCGGGCGGGGACAAGAGCAGCTTCGAGACGCTCAGCGACGAATTCGACGACCTCGTCCTGTTCTTCGCGGACGACACCGCCCAGGAGATCGAGCTCCAGGCGCCGGTCAGGACCGGGCCCCCGGACGGCCGGGCGGTCTCCGTCTATGAGTCCTACCTCAAGCAGCAGAAGAAGGACTTCCGGATCAATTTCCATCTTCGCGTGCTGGAGGACGTCCTCAATCAGCCGGGGCTGACCAGCGGCGCCTTCCTGGCCCTGATCAACGGCAGGAAGTACCCCCCGGCCCTGGCGGCGGTCGATCCCAACGGCGCCGAGGCGCTGAGCTTCGGCGCCCGCCTGGGCCAGGAGGACACCCTCTTCCTGGTCCCCGATCCCAACAAGGGGGGCATCTGGTATCAGTGCGACCGCCAGGCCGAGATCGACAGCCACCGCCGGAGCCCCGAGAAGCGCCTGGCCGACGCGCTCGACTACACGGTGGACACCACCATCGAGCGCGACACCGACCTCGCCGGCACCACGACCCTGCGTTTCAAGACCCTGGTGCCCAAGGTGCGGGTGCTGCCGCTCCACCTGGTGTCCACGCTGCGCCTGCAGGAGGCCTCGTACGCGGTGGAGGCTCCCGGCGCCGAGCCGGCCTGGAAGCCGCTCCCCTTCATCCAGGAGGCGGATAAGGAGGACTCCACCCCGGCCGTCGTCTTCCCCGAGCCCCTGGCCAAGGGGGCGACCGTGCTGCTCAAGCTCTCCTACAAGGGGAACAAGGTGCTGCGCGACGGCGGCGACAAGAACTACTACGTCGGCGCCCGCGAGAGCTGGTATCCGAACATGGGCGTCTTCGCCGATCCGGCGGAATTCGACCTCACCTACCACATCCCCGTGGGGAACGACATCGTCTCCGTGGGCCGGCAGGTCGAGACCCGGACGGAAGGGACCCAGAGCATCGCCCACTGGAAGACCGACCATCCGGTGCAGGTCGCGGGCTTCAATTACGGCAAGTTCAAGAAGATCGACAAGGTGGACGAGACCAGCCAGATCGACGTCGAGGTCTACACGAACCCCGGCAAGCCGAACATCATCCGCGAGATCAACGACGCCCTGAGCGGCTCCTCGGGGTTCGGCGACGTCGATGCCGACACGGGAGTCACCCTCTCCACCTCCGGCGGGGGGCCCGGTCTGGGCAACGTCAACACCACCAGGCTGGCCGACATCTCCCTGGCCGACGGCCTGAACTCGGCGCGGCTGTTCACCGCCTACTTCGGCCCGCTGCCGCAGAAGAACGTGGCCATCACCCAGCAGTCCGACTTCGCCTTCGGGCAGTCGTGGCCGTCGCTCATCTTCCTCCCCTACATCTCCTTCCTCGACGGCACCCAGCGGCAGCGGCTGGGGATGGTGCGGGCCAAGGACTTCGTCGATCAGGTCGGCTACCACGAGTTCGCCCACCAGTGGTGGGGGCACCTGGTGGGGGCCGAGACCTACCGCGACCAGTGGCTGGAGGAGGGGTTCGCCGAGTTTTCGGCCAGCCTGGCCGTCCACCGCACGGCCGGATGGCCCCAGTACGACCGCTTCTGGCGCGAGCGCCGCAAGGAGATCGTGCAGAAGACGCCGGGCAACGCCATGGCCCCCTACGAGGCCGGGCCGATCACCCAGGGGTGGCGCCTCTCCACCTACAAGACCCCCAGCGCCGGCTTCATGATCTATCCCAAGGGGGGTTACGTGCTCCACATGCTCCGCATGATGATGTACGACTGGAGCTCCAAGGACCCGGACGCCCGTTTCATCGAGATGATGAAGGACTACACCGCGACCTACGGCGGCAAGTTCGCCTCCAGCGCCGACTTCCAGAAGGTGGTCGAGCGGCACATGGTCCCGGCCATGAACGCCACCGGCAACGGCAAGATGGACTGGTTTTTCAACCAGTGGGTCTACGGTACCGACGTGCCGCGCTACGTCGAGGACCTCAAGGTCGACTCGGCGGGGGACGAGACCCGCATCCACGGCACCATCCGCCAGGAGGGGGTCTCCAAGGACTTCCGCGTCCTGGTGCCGATCTACGTCGAATTCGGCAAGAACGAGACCGTCCGCGTCGGCATGGTGCCCATGGTCGGCGAGGCCACTGTGCCGGTGGACGTGAAGCTCAAGCTTCCCAGGAAGGCGCGGAAGGCGATGCTCAACGCGCACGGGGAGGTGCTGGCTCGGGAGTAGGGGCCGGAGCGGAGGTGGCATAGAGATCCGACCGATCGGACGGATCCGACGGATCGGTCGGATGATTCACCCACCCGTGGGAGCAGCCGGCTAAAGCCCGCGCGTTACAACGCGCCCCTCCATTTTTGCTATATTGCCTCCATAGCTCTCGCTGTGAGAAAAAAGGTTGCCCTCGTTGTCCAAACCCCAGCGCCGCCGTTCCCTTCGCAAGGGGGCGGGCGGCTCGGCCCGCCGGCTCGACACCGGCCGTTCCCTGCTTCAGGCGCTGCGGGAGAGCCAGGCCCGCGCCGAGCGCCTGTTCGAGTCGAACATCCTGGGGATCTTCTACGCCGACGAGAAGGCCCGCGTCACCAGCGCCAACGACGCCTTCCTCGCCATGCTCGGTCATACCCGGGAGGCGCTGGAGCGGGGCGAGCTGAGCTGGGTCGAGCTCACCCCGCCCGGGTGGGAGGAGGCGGACGAAAAGGCGATGGTCGAGCTGGTGGCGACCGGCGCCTGCGCTCCTTATGAAAAGGAGCTCCGCCGCGCCGACGGCAGCCGGATTCCCGTCTTGGTCGGCTCCGCCCTGCTGCCGGAGTCGGACGCCTCGGTCGGCTTCGTGCTCGACCTCACCGCCCGTAAGAAGGCCGAGGACCGGGCGGCGCTGCTCGCCGAGGCCGGGAGTGCCCTCTCCGAGTCGCTCGACTACCAGGAGAACCTCGAGCGCCTGCTCTACCTGACTGTCCCCCGCCTCGCCGACTACGGCCTGATCTGCGAGCTAGAGGAGGGGCCGCGGCTGCGGCCGGTGGCCCTGCGCCACGTCGATCCCGCCGGGGAGGATCTGCTGCGGCGCCTGGGCGAGGTCTTCGCGGCCGCGCCCGAGAACCCCGCGAGCCTCCTCTGGCGGGCCGTGAAGACCGGCGAGAGCCAGCTCGCGGCGAGTGTGAGCTACGAGACGGCGCTGAAGATCACGCGCAACCCGGAGCTCCTGGAGGGGTTCTCCCGGATGGGAGCCCGGTCGTTCCTAACCGCTCCCCTGGCCGCCCGCGGCGAGATCCTGGGGGTGATGCTCCTCGCGACCTCCGAGGTCTCGGGCCGCAATCTGGGCCTCGACGACCTCGAGCTCGCCGAGGGGATCGCCGCCCGCGCCTCCCTCGCTATCGACAACGCCCGCCTCTACGGCCGCGCCGAGGCGGCCAGCAAGGCCAAGGACCACTTCCTGGCCGCCCTCAGCCACGAGCTGCGCACGCCGCTCACCCCCGTGCTGCTGCGGGTGGCGGCCCTCGCCAGCTCCCCCGGCGTGCCCGAGCCCCTGCGCGCGGACCTGCGGATGATCCAGCGCAACGTCGAGCTGGAGGCGAAGCTGATCGACGACCTCCTCGACCTCACCCGCGTCTCCCGCGGCAAGCTCTCCCTTCATCTGGAGGCGGTCGACGTCCACGCCCTGCTGGAGCACACGGTCGCCATCTGCTCCGAGGGGATGGAGGCGCGCACGCTGGCGATCGGCCTGGAGCCCGGCGCCGCCGAGCGCCACGTCCAGGCGGACGCGGCCCGGCTCCAGCAGGTGTTCTGGAACCTGCTCAAGAACGCCGTGAAGTTCACCCCCGCGGGAGGGCGGATCCGGGTGGCGACGCGCAACCCTGAGGCGGGGAGGATCGAGGTCGCGGTGATCGATCCGGGGATCGGCATCGCGCCGGAGGATCTGCCGCGCCTGTTCAACGCCTTCGAGCAGGGGGACCTCTCGATCACCCGCACCTTCGGCGGGCTGGGGCTGGGCCTCGCCATCTGCAAGGCCTTGGTCGATCAGCATGGTGGCACTCTCACGGGCTTGAGCCCGGGCCGGGGGCGGGGGGCCACCTTCACGGTGAGCCTCGCCACCGTGCCCGCCCCCGAGGCCGCCCGGCCGGCCGGAGCCGCCGCCGGACCCGCCGACTCCCGGGCCCTCCGGCTCCTGATCGTGGAGGACAACGAGCCCACCCTCCAGGTGATGGCGGACCTGCTCGAGCTCGCCGGCCACGACGTCAAACCGGCCGCCACCGTGCGCGCCGCCCGCGAGCTGGCCGAGCTCCACACCTTCGATCTCGTGGTGAGCGACCTCGGGCTGCCCGACGGCAGCGGCTTCGATCTCATGCGCGAGCTGCGGGAGCGTTACGGGCTCCAGGGGATCGCCGTCAGCGGTTTCGGCATGGAGGAGGACCTGCGCCGCAGCCGCGAGGCGGGGTTCCGCGAGCACCTGGTCAAGCCGGTGGACATCGACAAGCTCAAGGCCGCGATCGCCCGGGCGGCGGAGCCGTAGGAAAACCCCGCGCGGGAGGTTCCAATACGCGGCGGTGCTGGGGAAGGAGGGAAGGCTGGAGGAGAAGGTGTGCTGAGCCTCCGCCCGGGGATTGATCCCCGGGCGGCCTCTCCTGATGAGATAATCCCGGTGACGTCCACTTTGGGAGGAGCCGGGATGAAGAAGACGGGACCGATCACCTTCTGCCTCGATATCGGCGGCACCGGCATCAAGGGGTTCACCGCCGACCCGTCGGACCACCCCACCAGCGAGAGGGTGCGCATCGAGACGCCGCACCCGGCGATCCCGGAGGCCGTGCTCGCGGTCGTCAAGGAGATCGTCGCGCAGATGCCCCGCTTCGACCGCGTGGCCGCCGGCTTCCCTGGCGTGGTGGTCAAAGGGCGCACGCTGACCGCGCCGAACCTCCATCCCGAGTGGGAGGGGTTCAATCTGTCGGGGGCCCTGGAAAAGCTCACCGGCCGGCCCACCCGTGTCGCCAACGACGCCGGGGTCCAGGGGCTGGCGGTGATCGAAGGGCAAGGCACCGAGCTCGTCCTCACCCTCGGCACCGGCATGGGCTTCGCGCTCTACGTCGACGGCCACTACGTGCCGAATATCGAGATGGCGCACCACCCTTTCCGGAACAAGAAGACCTACGAGGAGCTGGTGGGCAACGCGGCCCTGCACGAGGTCGGCAAGAGGCGCTGGAACCGCCGGGTCAAAAAAGTGATCCAACAGCTCGCGCCGATCTTCAATTACCGCGTCCTCTACCTCGGCGGCGGCAACGCGAAGGAGATCGAATTCAAGCTGCCGAAGAACGCCCGGATCATCGAGAACGTCGCCGGGCTGCTGGGCGGGGTGAAGCTTTGGCAGCAGCCGGGGTAGAGGCCTCATCGCGAGAGCCTCCCTGCGGCCCGGCTCGCGGAGCGGAGGCGGCAGAGAGATCCGACCGATCGGTCGGATCGGACGGATCGGACGGATCCGACCGATCCGTCGGATGATTCACCCCCTCCTGCTGCGCGTTCACAAGGAGACACCATTTTCATGAGATTCCGAGCCTTTATTTTCGCCTTCTTCCTCCTCCCCGCCGCGGTCCGCGCCGCCGATCCCCCCTTCGACCTTATCCTCACCCACGGCCACATCATCGACGGCACCGGCTCCCCGTGGTACTCGGGGGACGTCGGCATCCGGGGCGGGCGTATCGCGGCGATCGGCAACCTCGCGGACGCCAGGGCGAAGCGGCGGATCGACGTCCAGGGGAAGGTGGTGGCCCCGGGGTTCATCGACATGCTGGGGCAGTCGGAGCTGACGATCCTGGTGGAGCCGCGCCTGCCTTCCAAGATCTATCAGGGGATCACCACCGAGATCACCGGCGAGGGGGGCTCGATCGCGCCGCTCACCGACTCGATCGTGACGGAGGACAAGCTTGGCTACGAGCACCTGGGGGTCAAGCCGGACTGGCGGACCCTGGGCCAGTACCTCGCGCGGCTCGAAAAGCAGGGGATGGGGATCAACCTCGCCACCTTCGTCGGCGCCACCCAGGTGCGGCGGGTGGTGATCGGCCAGGAGAACCGCCCGCCGAAACCCGAGGAGCTCGAGCGCATGAAGGGGCTGGTGCGCGAGGCCATGGAGCAGGGAGCGGTGGGGCTCTCGACCTCGCTCCAGTACGCGCCGGCCCCCTACGCCTCCACCGAGGAGCTGATCGCCCTGGCCGCCGAGAGCGCCCGCCACGGCGGCATCTACGCCACCCACATGCGCAGCGAGAGCGAGGCCGAGATGGCGGCGATCGACGAGGCGATCCGCATCGCCCGCGAGGCCCACACGCCGGTCGAGATCTGGCACCTGAAGGCGGCGGGCAAGCGCAACTGGGGGCGCATGCCGGACATCGTCGCCAAGCTCGACGAGGCGCGGCGGCAGGGGGTGGACATCACCGCCGACACCTACGCCTATCCGGCCTGGTTCAACTCCTTCTCGGCCTTCGTGCCGCCGTGGGCGCACGAGGGGGGCGACGAGAAGATGATCGAGCGGCTCAAGGACCCGGCCACCCGCGCGCGCATCCGCAAGGAGATGGAGTCGACCGCGCCCGCCGCCTGGGACAACGAGTGGCAGGAGATCCCCGGTCCGGAGGCGGTGCTGCTCTCCGTCTTTCAGAATCCCGCCCTCGTGCCGCTCCAGGGGAAGACCCTGGCCGAGGTGGCGAAGATGCGCGGCAAGGACCCCATCGACACTCTTTTCGACCTGCTGATCGAGGACCACGGCTACACGGCGGTGGCGGTCTTCGGCATGTCGGAGCCGGACGTGCTGCTGGCGCTGAAGCAGCCGTGGGTGTCGGTCTGCAACGACTCGCAGGGGACCTCGCCCGAGGGCCTTCTGGGCAAGGAGCATCCGCACCCGCGGGCCTACGGCACCTTCCCGCGCATCCTGAGGAAGTACGTCCGCGAGGACCGCCAGCTCACCCTCCCCGAGGCGATCCGCAAGTTCACGGCCCTCCCGGCCCAGCGCATGCGCCTCACCGACCGCGGCGTCCTCAAGCAGGGAATGTGGGCCGACGTCGTCGTCTTCGACCCCGCGACGATCAAAGACGTCGCCACCTTCGAGAGCCCCAACCACCTCTCCGAGGGGATGGAGTACGTGCTGGTGAATGGTGTGCCGGTGATCGACGGCGGGAAGATGACGGGGGCATTGCCGGGGAAGGTGTTGCGGGGGCCGGGGTACAGGGCGGCGTCTCGATGAGCGAGACGTTCCGGTCGATCCGAGATCTGGTCCGCCGACGGGAAGTCCGGATCTCGAGCCACGGCTACGACGAACTGGCGGCAGATGGTATTCTGGCGACGGACGTGATTGCCGGGGTGGAGGATGCCAAAGTCCTTGAGGACTATCCGGACTACCCCAAGGGGCCGTGTGTTCTCGTCCTGCAGAGAGATAGCGACGGCCAGCCGCTTCATGTGGTTTGGGGAATTCCGAGGCGAGCGTCAACTCCTGCGGTCCTGATTACCGCTTACCGGCCCGATGTTCAGCGCTGGAACGCTGATTTTACTAAGAGGAAGTCATGACTACCCGTCGACAGATCAAACTCGTGCGAGAGGGCCAGTACGTCGCCGAAGTCGAGGTCGAGCTGATTGACGACAAGGAGGGCTGGGCACCGTACCTGTCTCTCGAAGATGTGGAAAAGCTGGACGCTGTCAGGAAGGCTCTGCGGGCGGGTGAGGTTGAGACGGCGGGACAGCTAGCCAAAGTTTTTCGGCTCATGCCGGTTGCTGTCTAAATTACAGTTGTGCGGCAGGATCTCGCGATGACAGACTTCATATACTGCGGCACAGATCCACCGGTTGACGCCGCTGGTACGCAACAGTTGCTGCTGGACCCAACCTATAACTCGATCTGGTGTCCACCAATGAGATTGTCGGCAATGCCATCTGCTGGTGACCGCTTGTGGCTAGTTTGGCGATCCTCCCCCAATGCTGTCCCACTCCTTCTGGGAGGGGGCCGCATTAGAGTTACTGACGATGGTCAAGTACTCTGGACTAACCGCACGCTTCGCGGCGTTAGGCAAGCAGCGGTAGGTCTGGGATATGGTGGGCCGACTAACATGACATTTCTGCATTTGACAGAGGTTGTTAGCCTGGACGGACAGCCACCGGTAAACATAGGTCATATCTCGCCAGGGCTCAACGCTGCGACTTCTCAACAAGCACAACTCCTCGCTAGTATTCTTTCCATCCGATAGACCTGTGCAACCATAGAACAGCGCCTCGCCGGCGGTGGATTTTGCTGCCCTGACTCTTGATTGATCCATGGAGCCAGCCCCGCAGGGGCGTCATGAATTAGCCCGGCGGCGTAAGCCCCGGGAATCAATGGCACAACGATTATCGAGAGCCCCGCCAGGGGCGACAGGAGGACCACTCCGCGAATTCCTGTCGCCCCTGCGAGGCTGGTGGAGGAGACTGATGTGACGGAATGCCGTTCGAGTCGGGCACGAGTCATATGAGCCTTGATGGCCCTCACGATTTCCGGTGGCGGCTGCGCCGCCGGCTCGGGATGAGCTCGATAAGAGTCCGCAGAGCGTGGTTGACCGCTTCGGAATCAGGAAAATACTCCTGGACATCCGGCTCCAGCATCACAGCCCCTTCCGGCAGGTTGAAGTGCTGGACCGTAGTCGTGCCATCCAAGCGATGCACCTTCACGGTATACCCCTGCTCAAGGGCACGGGCATGCTTTCCTCGTATCCCGCCCGTGAAGTCGTACTCGGGCAGCATGTCCTCGACTTCGGTCTGCTGTGGGTCACGGGTGGGCTTCTTCATAGATCCTCCGTTCCGCCCTTGAGGCCTGGCGGCAACTGATGAGACGGATTGTAGACTCTTCTTCCGTGTAGACAACGACCAGCAGGCGTCCCTCAATCGACCGTCCAATGTCGACATACCGGGTCTCGTATTGAGAGTGGAGGGTCGGAAATCGTCAGAGACAGAGGATCGGTGAAGACCGTGGCCCCCTCCTCAAAGGAGATGCCGTGCTTACGGAGATTGGAAACGCCCTTATCTTCATCCCACTCGAAATTGACGTTCATGCGCTACTGAGAGTCTACTCCACGTACGTCCATTTGGACGAGGAGGTGCCTGTTCGGACCGAGCCGGTGCACGTTCGCGCCCTCAAGGTCCCTGTGTGGACGGAGACGGTGCGCGTTCGCGCCCCCAAAGTGCGCGTGTGGACGGACGCGGGGTCTGGTTGGACGGATTCTTTCGCCCTTTGGACCCTCTCGGGACCCCATCGCGCCCTCAAGGTGCGCGCGTGGACGAACACGGTACCTATATGGATCCCCGAGTTTTTTATATGCGCCCTCTTTGGGGAAGGTTGCATCCCCGCGAGGGAAGGTACCGTCCCCGGCGGGGACGGTACCTTCCCCCAAGAGGGTCCTCACGATCCCCAAGGGGGAAGGTACCTTCCCCCTCGGGGACGGAGCCGGGAAGCTCGGGGACGGAACCTTCCCCAAAGAGGGTCCTTACGATCCCCAAGAGGGAAGGTACCTTCCCTCTCGGGGACAATCAGCGCCCCAAAGAGGGTCCTCACCTTCCCCTCGAGGGACCGGACAGGTACCGCGTCCGTCGTTCCGTGACGGGAGGTCCCCGATCGCGGGGAAAGCGGGGGAAATCGCCGTTGGGCGGAACCGCTCTCCTACGGCGTCCACCTCCACAGCCCCTGCCCCGCGAACGCGGCGAGGAGGGCCGTGGGCCGGCGGGGGTCGACCGCGATCGTGGGGTGGTCGTGGTCCGGCGCGCCGTCGAGAAGCGTCCAGTGGGCCCCGTCGTCGAGGCTGCGGTAGATCCCGCGACCGGTTGTCGCGGCGTACCAGGAGGCGGAGAGCGGGTCCCGCGCGAGCTGGCGGACCGCCGCGCCGGCCGGCAGGTCGCCGAGCGGGCTCCAGCGCAGGCCGCCGTCCCCGCTCACGAAAAGGCTAGCACGGGCTCACACGGACTTTCACGGACAGGAGTTACTGGTCCGCGAAGGGTCCGTGGCCGTCCGTGTCAGTCCGTGTTCCCCTTCTACCCCACCGCCTCCAGCTCCTCCTCCGCGCCCACCCCCGGCCGCCGGATCCCCAGCACCTTCACCTTCTGGTGCAGGTAGGTGCGCTGCACGTCGAGCACCTTGGCGGCGGCGGTGAAGTTCCAGCGGGTGCGGTGGAGGACGCTCTCGATGTACTCGCGCTCGCACTGGGCCTTGAAGTCCTTGAGCGGCACGATCGGCAGCGTGGCGGGGGAGAGGAGGAGGCCGGTCTCGGGGCACCGCGCGGGCTCGAAGAAGGAGGAGGGGAGCTGGTCCGGGGTGAGGGGGTCGGCCCCGAAGACGACCAGGCGCTCGCAGAGGTTCTTGAGCTCGCGCACGTTCCCCGGCCAGGCGTAGCGCTCCAGATAGGGGAAGAGGTCCGGGTCCGCCTGCCGCGGGCGCACCCGGTGCTGGCGGGAGAAGCGGTCGAGGAAATGGCCGAAGAGGAGCGGGATGTCCTCCCGCCGCTCGCGCAGCGAGGGGACGGAGATCGGCAGGTGGGCCAGCCGGAAGTAGAGATCCTCCCGGAAACGGCCGGCCTTCACCTCCTCCTCCAGGTTGCGGTGGGTGGCGGTGAGCACCCGCACGTCCACCTGCCGGTCGCGCGTCTCCCCCACCCGCCGCACGCGGCCGTCCTCCAGCACGCGCAGCAGCCGGGACTGGACGGTGAGGTCCATGTCGCCGATCTCGTCCAGGAACAGGGTGCCGCCGTCCGCCTCCTCGAAGAGGCCGGGCTTGGGCGACTTGGCGTCGGTGAAGGCCCCCTTGGCGTGGCCGAACAGCTCGTCCTCCACCAGGTGATGGGGGATCGCCGCGCAGTTGATCTTGATGAACGGCTTCGGGCTCCGCGCGCTCTGCTGGTGCAGGCCGCCCGCCACCAGCTCCTTGCCGGTGCCGCTCTCGCCCACGATCAGGATGCGGGCGTCGGTGGCGGCGGCGCGGGCGATCTTGCGCCGCAGCTCCTCGATGGCGGGCGAGGCGCCGAGGATCTCGGACTCCCCCCGCAGGTCGGCCTTGAGCGAGGCGACCTCGCGCTTGAGGGCCTGATGCTCCAGCGTGTTGCGGATCGCCTGGAGGAGGCGCTCGCGGCTGAACGGCTTCTCGATGAAGTCGTGGACGCCGAGCCGCAGGGCCTCGACCGTCTCGCTGATCGACGCCTCGCCCGAGATGATGATGGTGGGCGGGAACCGCTTCGCGGCGGCCAGGCGGCGGACCAGGTCCACCCCGCTCATGCCGCGCAGGCGGACGTCGAGGAGCAGGAGGTCGGGCAGCGTGCACCGCGGGTCTTCCAGGTGGGTGGACGCCTCTTCGGCCGAGCCGAGGGCGTGGGGGGCGTATCCCTCCTCGCGAAGCTGGAGGAGGAGGCTGGCGCGGATCTTTTCGTCGTCCTCGACAATCAGTAATCTACTCATGATAATCGGCTCATGCGGCGGCGTCCTCCACGCGGCGGGGGAAGGTGAGTCGGAAGGTGGTGCCCGCGCCGGAGGTCGCCCGCAGCTCCAGGTCTCCGCCGTGATCGAGCAGGATCTTCTTGCAGATGGCGAGCCCCAGGCCCATCCCCTCGCCCACGCGGCGGGTGGTGGCGTAGGGCTCGAAGACGCGGGAGCGGATCTCGGGCGCGATGCCGGGGCCGTCGTCGGCCACGTCCAGGTAGACGCCGCCGGACCCCGCCTCGCCGGCCCGCAGGGTCACGGTGCCGCGCCCCTCGCCGGCCGCGCGGATGGCGAGGGAGCTGTTGTCGCAGAGGTTCACCAGCACCTGCCGAAGCATGTCGCGGTCGAGCGCCGCGGGCAGGGGCTTATCCCGCGGCTCGAAGCGGAGCTCCAGGTTGGGCCAGGCGGCGGCGAAGGTGGTCACGAATTCCTCCACCACGTTTCCGAGGTCGTGCACCTGGGGGCGAGGGTGGGGGATGCGGGCAAAGGAGGTGAACTGCTGGGTGAAGCGGCCGAGCCGCTCGAGCTCCTCGCCGACGCTGCGCGCCACCTGCCGGGTCTCCTCCGCTTCGAGCAGGCGCTCCAGGCGCGCCAGCTCCAGGCGGGCGGCGGTGAGCGGAGTGCGGATCTCATGGGCGTGGCGGCGGGCCGTCTCCTGCCAGCCGGAGAGGTTCTTGAGGTAGGCCAGGCGCTTGCGGTCGCGGGCCATGGCGCGCGAGGTGTCCTCGATCATGCCGGCGATGCGGCCGATCACGTCCCGCCGCCGGTCTCCGATCTCCAGGTCCTCCTGGCCGTCCGAGAGGGCGATCAGGCCGAGGCGCAGCCGCTCCAGCCGGGCGTCGAGGCGCCCCTGGCGCAGCAGGTGGAGGCCGCCGGCCACGGCGAGCACGGCGAAGACGGCGGCCAGCAGGATCATCTCCCACCGCCGGCGGATCCCCGTCCGGTTGTGCTCCAGGATGCGGAAGTGGTTGAGCAGGGCCTCCGTGGCCTCGAAACGGGCACGGTAATCGTCGCGGTGCTGGGGGTCGAAGCGCGCGAGCGCCTTCTGATCCGCCATCGAGCGCTCCAGCTCGGAGGTGATCTCGGGCTGCACGCCCAGGCGGAACCAGGGCCCGGAGATCTCGCGGTCGAAGAGCCAGAGCACCGCGGCGGCGGCGAGCAGCATGCCGCAGAGGGTGACGACGGCGGAACGGCGGTTCATCGCTTCTTCCCCTGGGCAACGGGCAGCTTCCAGGCGTATTCGAGCAGGGAGGGGCGGCCGATGGAGGTGGCCATCAGCAGATTGATCACCTGGCTGAACGACTCGGGCTGGTCCTCGACGGCGTCGGAGACCGCGCCGGCGCTGCCGGACTTCTCGGCGGAGAGCGCCTGCGAGAACCAGCGCTGGGTCTCTAGCTGCTCGGCCTGCGAGAAGGGGATCACCTTGAGCCGCACCTCGACCGTCGCGGCCCCCGTGGCGGGCCCGCGGATCAGCACCAGCCGGGCATCGCGCCACCACTCGGCGAGCCGCTCGAAGGAGGGGAGCGTCACCCGCGCGGCGTGGCCGGAGGCGTCGACGCGGGTCACGATGTAGATCTCGTCCCACAGGTCGTAGCGGACGTCGACCCGGGCCGCGCCCGTGAGCTTGCCGCCGGCCGTCCGGCGGGCGGTGGCCTCGAAGGCGAAGCTGGTGGTGAGCCCCGTGCCGAGCTGCTTGCGCACCTCCTCCTCCCCGAGGATGGGGGGGAGACGGGAGAGGGTGACCCCCTCCCGCGCCGCCTCCAGCGCCGGCGCGGGAGGCGACGGCGGGGCGGCCCGGAGAGCGGCGGCCGCGAGCAGCAGCGGGAGGAGAGCCCAGGGCGGGGTCCGCCTCACGGAGTCCCCTTGCGGAAGCTCACATAACTCAGGGAGACCCGCGCCCGCCCCCAGGCGTTGCGGAACACCAGACCGGTATGGACCGCGAGCCGCCGCAGGGGGCTCGGCGTGACGCGGGGGGAGACCGTCTCGGTCCCCACCTCGACGCCGCTCTCCAGGCGGAGGTCGTTCAGGTCTCCCGCCTTCCGTGAGCGGCGGAGGGTGACGGCGTGGTCCACCTCCACGGAGCCGCCCCAGGTGTCGGCGTGACCGTTCAACACGCCATCCCTGATGTCGAGGGTCTCCACGCGGGAGCGGCCCGCGGAGATCCGGCCCTGCACGGAGACCGTCTGCCGGGGCGTTACCGGCCAGTGGCGGATGGCGGAGACCGCCCCGACCACCTGCTCGGAGCGGAGCGAGGAGGCCGTGCTCCTGGACAGGGTCTCCAGAGTGAAGGGATTGAACACGTAGAGGACCAGGTCGCGCGCCGCGAAACGGGAGGCTTCGAGCCCGGCGGAGACGCTCAGGCCCCGGGTGGGGACGACCGGATCGTCGCTGGTGTCCCACACCCATTTCGCCTCGGCCCGGCGGTAGCTCAGGTCCTCGGCGGTCATGGTGCGGAGGCCCTCCGGAAAGCCGCGCGGCACCAGCACATCCTCCTGGATGCCATGGTCCCCCTGGCGCTCGCTGGCCGCGAGCTGGATCGACTGCGGGCCACCCAGGGGGATGGAGAGGCCGAGCGAGAAGCGGGTGGCCGGGCCGAACGACCAGGAGGAGAAGGTGGGATCGAGCCCGAGGGGGAGCACCTCGGTGACGCAGCACGAGTCGCGGGAGATGCCCGCGCTGGCGAGGATGCCGCGATGGAAGAGATCGTACTGGGTGAAGCCCACCTGAGCCCCTTCCTGGCTGTCCACGGCCGCGAACACCACTCCCGAGCGCCCCACGAAGTGCCGCCCCCCGGCGAGCCCGACCAGGGCCACGCTGGAGCGGTCGCCGCGGAAGGCCTCGTCCCGCAGCACCAGCGGCTGCTCGAAGGCGAAGGCGCGCACCCAGGCGTCATAGAAGAACCACCGCGCGGGCGCGACCTCGATGAGCAGCTCGTAGGCGCCGCGCCGGCTCCCCTTGTGGAGGGAGAACGTGGCGTCGAGCACGAAGGGCAGGCGGTGCAGCCGGTAGACGGCCTGGCGGAGCTGGTCCTCGGTGTAGGACTCCCCCGCCCGCAGCAGGGTCTCCACGCGAACGATGTTGGCCGCGGCCGTCTTGGGTCCCTCGACGGTGATCCTCTCGATCAGGAAGCGGGCCGGCTCCTGCGCCGGCTCGTCTCCCCGGGCGGGGCTCCCGCCGGCGAGGAGGACGAAGAGGATCGCGATTGCGCGCAGGGACATCGGGAAAAACTTCAACGCTCTGCTCCTTCGGGGACGGCCGTGGACCGGAATCGTCGTGGCACCAGGCTTCCACCCAGGGCAAAGGCGATGCCGGACCCTGTCCCGTTCCCGGGGACAGGAGCCAAGCTCAGGCAGGGAAAGCGGTTGCGCCGCTTTCCCGAAGACCGCGGGCATGGGCCGCGAAGCATGAGGACGCCGGTCCCTCCCTCAAAAGCGTATGGGGAAGCATACACCTGTCGGGCGGGGGAGGATCAGTAGGCGCGGGGCTGGAAGGAGTCGGGGACGGTAATCTCGAAAGTGTCGTCGTGGATCCTCGCCAGGTAGATTCCCTCGGCAAGGACGCGCTTCTCCAGATCCTCGGGGATGTCCACCGCGGCCAGGATGCCGTACACCTTCTTGTCTTCGTGACCGGGATAGAAGTCGTGGAATTCCCGGAGGATGCGGAGCATCTGCTGGATGCCGTCCTCGCGGAGATGGCTCTTGATCTCGACCACGTAGACCTCGTTCACCTTGGCGTTGGAGTAGGCGAGGACGTCGATCTCCAGAGAACGGCCGTTCTGGCGGGCGATGTTCCGCACCGAGACGACATTCATCCCGAACCGCTCGCGGAGAATCTTCTGCATGGAGGGGAACGCCATCCCCTCGGTGAAGCCGCCGAATTTCGCACCGAGCCCGCCGAGCTGCTTTCCGAGCTCTCCGATCTGCTTGTCCGTTGCCCGGATCATCCGATCCGTTTCAGCCTGACGTTCTCGCATCAGCCGATCCGTTTCAGCCTGCCTCTCGCGCAACACGCGGCCCGTTTCGGCCAGGTTGACCGCGAGATCGGCGACGAATTGCTTCAGCTCGATATCAGTCATGGCTCAACGCTCCGTCCTCGTCCCCAGGCGCGGATTCCCGCGACCTCAGTGTAACACAGCCGTCGTTTGACTCCCGGGTGTACCGCGTAGACGCGATTTCTACCACAAGAGAGACGCCTTGGGGAAGAGGCTCCCGCTCGCGATATGCTCCCCGCCATGTCCCCCCTCGGAGCCACCTGGGGCGTCGAGCCCGCCGAGAAGGATCTCGCCTACGCCTGCGACGAGATCGCGGGACCTTTCGACGCCGCCTACTACCGCGGCGTCACGGTCGAGGCCCCGCCCGCGACCGTCTTCCGCTGGCTCTGCCAGCTCCGCGCCGCGCCCTACAGCTACGACTGGATCGACAACTGGGGCCGCCGCAGCCCGCGGGAGCTCATCCCGGGCCTCGAAAACCTCGCGGTGGGGCAGACGGTGATGACGATCTTCCATCTGATCGATTTTGAGCAGGATGTCCACCTGACGATCCGGATCAGGCACGGGACCTCTTCGGAGTGTATCTTCGGCGACGTGGCGGGCACGTATCTGATCGTCCCCCGGAGCGAAGGCGGCTGCCGCCTGCTGGCCAAACTGCGGGTGCGCTATCCGCGCGGGCTCTGGGGATGGCTGACGAAAAAGTTTTTGCCGCCGGGCGATCTGATTATGATGCGGCGGCAGCTCCTCAGCCTCAAACGGCTGGCCGAGGCGTCTTCCTGACCCCGAGAGCCGGAGCTCCCAAAGGCCTCAGTCGAGGGACCAGAGAGAGACTTCATCGGCAATCCAGGTTACAGCCACGAATTCCTTGTCCTTCATACAGAGGAAATCCATGATGGTCTTGAGGATTGTAGGATCACTGCTCAGCGTCTGCATCTGAATCCCGAACCGACGGCTCGCACCGAAGGATGAGCCCAGCACTCCTACGTAACGGCCCAGGAGCCCTTTGATGACTTGGATGAGACGCTCAATAGCGAACTGAGCGATCTCCCGATGAACGGTGGGGCCCGCCTGTTCAAAGGAATTGATCTCTTCGCTGGACAATCTCTTCGGGTTTCCTCCGGGTCCGGCCTGCGTGCCGATCTTGCGGCGTACACAGCCACAAATAACTGCCTGAAAGAAGCCCAGCCCATAGTCGAATTTCACGACGGTCGCCAACTGATCGCAGAAGCTCTGAAGTTGGTGGGAGCCCAGGGCCCCGACGAGAACCGATTCGATGGAGGTCAGAGAGAAGTGTGGCTCCAGGATCGAGGCTCCACTTGAGGAAGAGGAGGCCTTGAGAAGCCTGAGGACACGGTTGATGGCTCGGAACGGATTCTGCTCAAGCTCCAGAAGACGTCTCTTGAGAGCTCCCCGGTCACCATTGCCCTCCGCCACAGCGCGGATCAATGTGCTCCAGTCATCAAGGACATCGGTTACGATTTGCAGGCTGAGACCTTTGCAGTTGTCCCGATTTTTGCAAATCTCGATGAGCTGGTCCATTTTATCCTTCTCGGCGGTCCGCTCTTCCGCTTCGCGCGCTGCCCGGATTTCCTTGACCAAGCTTAGCGACGACTCCCGCTGTGCTGTCGCGGATGTGTTCACCGCCGCTATATCGGCAAGATTCAAAAGCATGACCGTCGTGATGTTCTTATTAATTCCAGGAATCTTGCTGCTGTCGCTGCGGAAATAGGGGATATCGCTGAAGATCGGCAATCCTCCCTCGCCCGTGCTCACGACGCCGAACTTATCGTGGTGCTGGACCACCGAAGCCAGGCGGGCGAAGCGGTTCTCAGCCCTCTCCAACCGGTCGGATGCCGCCGCGGATGACTGAAGAGTCTCCACCAGCTTGCGGGTTTCCTCTTCCTGGGAGTTGCGAAGCAGGTTGGTACCGATCTGAGGGTGATTGGCACGGCGGATAACCTTGCCGAGGTCATGATATAGAGCGCAGATCCGCAGGAAATCCTCCTCCTTCTCTCGCTCCGGCTCGTTCTCCATCTCCATGGCATGGTCGATTGTATTGCGATAATTATGTACGATCAGGTCCTTGATGGCTGCGAGCTCTGCAGGGGTCCCCTTGAGAAAGCCTTCGAGCTCGATTGGAAGGTGTCGCTGAAGGGCGCCGCCACTCACGAGAGCGGTCGAGAAGCGGATGACGTTCGGTCCATGGATGGGAAAATCCTCGTTATCCGATCTGGGCTGGAAGAAGAGTCTTTCAAGGAGATCCCCAAATGGCAATGTCCTGTTGCTGGGGAAAAAGTCACACGTGAGGAAATCTTCCGAGAAGTAGGACATGGAAAGCCTCCTTTGGCGCTCGGGACGCCGGACAGGGGTGGTCTTCGCTGCCCCTAAAAGTAAGTTGCCGCAGAGAGGGATTTAGGGACAACTACAGAATTATACGTCATCTCCGGGTCAGCCGGGCCACCGCCCGCTTGATGCCGCCGAGGGTGAGGTCTTCCATGGTGAAGACCTCGCCGATCTTCTTGATCGTCGTGCGGCCGTAGGCGTCCGGCCAGAGCTCCTTGGGGATGGGATTGAGCCAGACGGCGTGGCGGAAGCGGTCGCGCAGGCGCTCCAGCCAGCGCAGGCTCGTCTCGGACCCCTCGTCTCGATTTTCCCCAAAATAATAGAGCGAGCCGCCGGGATAGATCAGCTCCTCCGGGGCCATCGAGGCGTCGCCGAGGATGATCAGTCGCGTATCCTGCGAGCGCTTCAGCAGCTCCGGCACAGGGAGGGGCCGGCGGCGCTGCGCGTCCTTATAGACCGCGCTGTAGACCGTGTTGTGAAAGAAATAGGTGTGGCAGCGCTTGATGCGGTCGCGCACCTTGGCGAAGAGCAGCCGGGTGAGGTCGACGTGGGGGAGCATCGAGGTGCCGCCGTTGTCGATCAGCAAGACCACCTCGATACGGTCGAGCAGGTCGCGGCGGAAGACGAGATCGATCTCGCCGCCGTTCCTCGCGCTCTGATAGATCGTGGCGTCGAGGTCGAGCTGGTCGCGCGGGCCCGCGGGGGTGAGCTTCTTGAGCGAGGTGAGGGCCTGCGAGAGGTTGGCGCCGCTCAGCGTGTTGGCGTCGGAATATTCGATATATCGCCGCTCGCCGATCACCTTGGTGGCGGAGAGCTTGCCGCCTTCCCCGAAAACTCTGACTCCTCCCTTGGCGTTTCCGGAATGGCCGAACGGGGAATTTCCGCCGGTGCCGATCCAGCGGCTGCCGCCGTGGTGCTCCTCCATCTGCTTGCGCAGGGTCTCCCAGAAACGTTTCATCAGCTCGCCGGGCGGGAAGGTCCAGAGCGCCTGCGGCGGCAGCTCCCCCCTTCGAATTGCCTCCTTCAGCCACTGCCGGAACTGCGGCGTGTTGAGCAGCTCCGGGTCCCCCGCGGCCACCCGCGGCAGGTCGATGCCGTAGAAATGGAAGGCGAAGGCCCGCTCGTAGGCGTCCATGTGCTCGACCCGGCGCACGAAGCAGAGGCGGGCGAAGACGAACAGCGAGTCGAGGTCCGGCGCCAGGCCCCGCTCCATGCCGCGATAGAAATCGATCGAGTCGGTCAGGCTGACCGGCACGCCGTAGTCGCGCAGGAGGAGGATGAAGCCGTCGAGGAACATGACGCTTTTATCAATCCGATCAGTTCACCCGCGCGCGCTTGCCCCCGCTCCGGAACGCGAGGATGTCCTCGGTCCGCTTGAGCAGCGTGCCGACGAAGGGGACGTTCAGGCGGTCGGGGGTGATGCGGGCGTGGTTGAGGGCGCCGAGCCAGTTGAGCAATTCGCTCGTGGCCGGCGGCTTCTCGTAGCCCCGCTGGCGCAGCTCGTAGAAGATGCCGAGCGCGGCGTCAAGCAATCCATGGTCGAGATCGGGGAAGTGGAGGTTGACGATCTCGCGCATCTGCTCCGGGTTGGGGAAGGCGATGTGGTGGCAGAAGCAACGCCGCAGGAAGGGGTCGGAGAGCTCGCGCTTGGCGTTCGAGGTGAGGACGATCACGGGACGGATCTTCGCCTTCACCACCTGGTTGACCTCGCGGATGGTGAACTCGCAATCCTCCAGCACGTCGAGGAGGTTGTCCTGGATGTCCGACTCGGTCTTGTCGATCTCGTCGAGCAGGAGGACCACCCGCTCGTCGCTGCGGAAGGCGCGGCCGATCGGCCCCCAGATCACATAGTCGAAAAAATGGTTGACGTCGCGGCCGGTGCCGGAGGTGCCGAAGCGGGCGTCGTTGAGGCGGAGGACGGTGTCCTGCACATAGCAGGCCTCCTCTCCCTTGATGGTCGACTTGCAGCGCAGCGTCTCGATCGGAAGCCCGAGCGAGCGGCTGATCTCGAAGGCGAGCTGCGTCTTGCCGGTGCCGGCCTCGCCGGTCAGCAGGAGCGGCTTCTCCATCGCCATCGCCATGTTGACGATGGCGCCGAGCTCGGGGTCGAGATAGTAGCGTTCGGTGCCCTGGAATTCCATGTCGTGCGGTTCCTCTCCGGGACCGTTCCCGGGAGGAGGGAGTCTAGCAGAGGGCGGGCGGCGGCCCGTACGGACCGCCGCCGGGAAGGATCACTCGATGGAGGTGGCGGGCTGCTCGGCGACGGCGCAGGCGGTGACCGGCCCGCTCGGGCCCGAGGCTCCGGACGGGGCGCAGGTCCAGATGCAGTGGAGGTGGTCGTCGGCGCAGCCGGTGGCCGACTGGTTCCACTGCGGGTTGGTGTCCAGCGCGGCGCAGTGGCAGGACCGGTAGGGGCACTGGCCCGCCGGGCAGGCGATGGTGTCGGTCGCGGTGCCACCCGAGATGGTGCCGCTGCTGGAGGAGGTCGCGGCCAGGCGGGGGAGCGGAGGCGGCGACTTCAGCACGGCCGGGGAGACGCCGGCCAGGAAGTTCGAGGCGGCCGGCAGCGCCATGTCCGGCTTGCCGTCGCCGTTGGTGTCGACGCGGACGCCCTGCTTGTAGCGCGGCAGGTTGACGTACGCCCAGACCGAGTGGTTGCCGGGCCCGAGGTCGATGCGGCGGGTGATCTCGCGCCGGCCGCTCTGGTCGCCGCCGGCCGGGGTGAAGACGGCCTTGACGTTGAGCTCCAGCGGCGCCGAGTAGGTGCCGCCGAAGGCGTCGCTCTGGAAGATCTTCATCATCGTGACCGGCTGCTTCCCGGTCAGGCTGACCGCGACGTCATAGTTTCCGCAGCTCGTCTCGATCGGCTTCGTGCTCACCAGCGAGAGGGCCATGAGCTGGATGCGGGTCTTCGCCTCCCCCTTGGCGTCGAGCTTCGCGTCGTCGAGGCGGCGCACGACGGTGTCGATGGCGCCGAGGCTGCCGGTGGGCTCCACCGTCAGGGGCGCGCCCTTGAATTTCACCGTGCCGGTGAACGGCTTGGAGCCCTCGCAGAAGAAGCCCGCGGGAAGGGGCTCGCTCGCGAAGCTCGTCTGCGCGAAGCCGGCCACGGTCATCCACAGATCGACTCCGTTGTGGATGGCGTCCCCGGCGAACGCGGGTGAGCCAGTGATCAACATCAAGATCACTGCTCCCAATAAGCTTGAACGAATCATAATCTTCATCGCCCGCTCCTTTCTAATTGGTGGGCGGCGCGCGCTCGCGCCAGGATGGCGCCGAGGGCGCGCGTGCGTCCACTCCCTATGAAGGAGGTGCTTGGGAGGTACGGTCCCGAGACGGAAAACCGTTACATCATCCCCGGCCGCGGGCCGCCGGCGCGCGGAGGCTCCTCCGGGGCCTGCTGCTTCCGGGTGAACCAGCCGACACATCGTTTTTCGATACGTCCGAGGACGATCAACACGGCCAAGGCGAGGCCGAGCGCCATCAGGGCGGTGAGCCACTGGCCGGCGCCGCAGCCGATGCCCAGGCTGGCCACCACCCAGACCGAAGCGGCGGTGGTGAGGCCGTGGACGCTCTGGTGGGAGTCGTCGCGCAGGATCACCCCGCCGCCCAGGAAGCCGATGCCGGCCATGAGCCCCTGGATGGTGCGGAGCACGGCGGAGCCGTCGGGCAGGTCCCCCCGGGTGGTGAGCTCGAGGCTGATGATGGTGATCAGGGCGGCGCCGAGGGACACCATCGCGTGGGTCCGCATCCCCGCGGGCTTGCCGTGGATCTCCCGGTTGAGGCCGAGCCCGGTGCCGATGAGGGTGGCGACGAGCAGGCGCAGGAAGATCTGGCCCGGCCCGATCAGGAGCTCGCCGCTGGTCATGGGCATGGAGATCACTTTACCTTGATCGCCCGCGTGAACGCGTCCGGCTGGCGGGCCGGCGGATCGACGCGCGAGGGGCTGAAGGTCCCGATCCAGAGGGGGTAGAAGGTCTTCGACGACGCGGCGAGCCCCTGGTAGTCGCCCAGGAAGAAGCCGTCCGCCGCCGCCGCGAACCGCAGATCCCAGGAGGTGGCGGTCAGGCGCTGGCCCTTGGCGAACTGCTGGCCGCCGTTCTTCGACACGGAGAGGTACTGGTCCACCATCACGCGCGCGGGGTTGTTGCGCAGGGAGTAGTAGGAGACCCCCACCCATCCCTCGGGGGTCACGGCCACGGCGGGGGTGAAGTTGGCGAAGTCGTTGGGGCCGTCGGAGACCCGCAGCGGCGCGCTCCAGGTCTGGCCGCCATCCGTCGAGCGGGAGAGCACGGCCTGATCGGTGCCCGGAGTGAAGCGGTCGTCCTGCCAGACCACGTAGAGGGCTCCGGTCTGGCCGTCGATCGCCGCCGACGGGATCCCCGCGCCGGTGCGCGACCCCTCGACTCCGGAGGCGCGGACGCTGGAGATGGTGACCGGCCGGGACCAGGTCCGACCGCCGTCCGTGGAGTGAGCGGCCAGCATGGAGGCCTGCCGTCCCAGGTAGTTGAGCCAGACGGCGTGGACGATCCCCTCGGGCCCGACGAGCGGGATGATGCCGATGCTCGACCCCTGGATGTGGAGGATCGCGCCCTCCGCGAACGAGTGCCCGCCGTCCTCGGAGTAGGTGAGGAGCACCGGCTGCTGCTGCGCGGGGGAGATCGAGTCCCAGGCGACGTAGAGCCGCCCCTTGTAGGGGCTGTCGTCCCGGGTGTCGACGATGATCGCCTCCTTGTCGTCGAAGTTCTGCGTGCCGCTGTGGACGGCGACCGGATCGCCCCAGGTGCGGCCGCCATCCTCGGAGGCCGAGATGTAGACCCCGTTGCGCGGGGTCGTCTCGTCGAAGCCCAGGGAGGCGAAATAGGCGCGGTCGCCGGGGCCGAAGGCCACCCAGGGGTCGGACGTGCGCTGGTACGGTCCGCCGGCGGCGAGGGTCAGGTTGGGAAGGAGGCTCTCCTGCCAGGTGGCTCCCCCATCGAAGGAGACCGCGGCGGTCAGGTCGCGGCACCCGCCGTCCTCGAACCGGTCCTCCTGATAGGAGGCGAGGAGGTGTTTGGGGCTCTCGGGGTCGATGGCGAAGAACGGCTCCGTCTCGGTCTCCGGCTGGGCGCGGCCGGGGATGGGAGCGAGGATGTCTCCGCTCACCCGCACCACCCCCTTGGGGATGCCCGTGGCCGGCGGCTTGGCCCTGGCGAGCCGGTCGAGGAACGCCTTGAGCCGTTGCGGGTCCTCGGGAACCAGGTTCTCCGGCACGCGCGCCCCCCACGCCATCTGCTCTTCGAGCCAGCGGCTGCGGGAGAAACCGGCCTGCCGGTCGGCGGCCCAGGAGGTGAGCGCGAAGAGGGCGGGGACCAGGAGGAGGAGCAGCGCGAGCTTCTTCATTCTGTAAGTGTAACTCCTCTGGGGGACAAGGACGTCAAGGATCCAAAGGACTGCAGGGACGACAAGGACAAAACACGGACCCCCCCTAGGGACACGTATCCAGCGCCCCCACGTCCGTGATCGCCGGCGACCGCTTTCCCAGGGGGTTCTCGTAGCGCGCGGTCTTGCCCGTGAGGGTGTCGGTCACGGTCAGGGTGTAGGCGACGTCGGTGGTGGCGGCGGCGAAGACCCAATAACGATTGTTGAGGGCGCAGCCGTCGAGGACCTTGACGAGGAGCTCCCAGTTGGCCGGATCGAAGAACCAGAAGAGCCCGGAGCCGTCCGCGGCGGGGGCGGCGGCTTTACCGACGCCCGTGGCGCCGTCGGAGGTGCGCCAGGTGACCTCGGCCTTGAACCGTCCCCGGCCCAGGGGCACGCTCGTGGCGTTGGGCGGATTGTGGCAGCCGCCGCTCCCAGCGTCCGTGAAGGTGCCGCCGGGGACGGGGAGGAACCGCCAGTCGTAGCCGTCGACGCGGAGGCGCAGCTTTAGCACGCCGAGGTCGCGGTCGTTGCGGACCTCGCTGTTGAGGTCGGCCGTGACGAAGGGGCGGGTCTCCCGGCCGCCGGTGCCGACCACGAATTCCCGGATGCCGTGCTCGGGATCGGCCGCGCCCGAGGGGTTCTGGGGGGCGAAGCGTTCGTAGTCGTGATCGTGCCCCGCCAGCACCACGTCCACCCCGGCGTCGTAGAGGGTCCGCCAGAAGGCGTCGTAGGTGGGGTCGTCGCCGTGAGGTCCCGAGGAGAAGCGGGGGTGGTGCCAGTAGGCGAGGGTGCAGGCCCGGGGGTGGGCGGCGAGGTCGGCGGCCAGCCAGCGGAGCTGGGGGGACTCCGGGCCGCAGCCGGCGATGGCGCCGCAGTTGGAGTTGAGGACCACCACGTGCCAGGTGCCGAGGTCGTAGCTGTACCACCCCTGCGAGCGGTCGCCCGCCGCCGCTCCGAAGTAGTCGAAGTAGCCGGCGGCGTTCCGGGTCTCGTATTCGTGGTTGCCGGCCGCCGGCCGCAGGAGGGGCCCGAGGCGCCCCCAGGTCGGCGCGAAGACCGTCCGGTAGTCGGAGAGGGAGCCGGACAGGTACTGGTTGTCCCCGAGCAGGAGCACGGCGTCGTAGCCGCCCCCGAGCAGCAGGTCCGAGGTGTCCCGCATGCGGCAGGCGAAGGCCGTGCCGTTCCCGCCGTTGTAGAAGGGGTTCGAGGGCTCGCAGGCGATGTCCCCGGCCGCGCCGACCACGGGGTCGGCGGCGTGGGCGGCCGGGGCCAGGGCCAGCCCCAGGGCGGCGCAGATCGCGATGTGGAGCTTCACTGGAGGCGATTGTAATCGTTGTACGATGACCCCGCCATGGCATCGAAGAAGAACGATCTCGACGTCGAGCTCGCGCGCCTCTACCGGGGGCCGCTCGAGGGGTTCACGGCGGCCCGCAACGAGATCGCCAAGCAGCTCAAAAAGCTCGGGCAGGGCGCCGACGCCGACCGCGTCCGCGCCCTGGCGAAGCCGACTCCGTCCGCCTGGGCGGTCAACGTCCTGTTCGATCGCGACCGCGAGAAGATGGACGAGCTGCTCGCGGCGGGGAAGCGGGCGCGCGCCGCGCAGCAGCAGGCGGTGTCCGGCCGCGGCGCGGAGGCCCTGCGCGAGGGGCTCAACATGGTGCGCCGCCTCATCGATGAGCTCCGGCGCCTGGGGGTCGGCATCCTCGCCGAGTCGGGCCGCGCGGCCAGCCGCGCCATCATGGAGCGCATCGGCACCGATCTCCAGGCCCTGGCCCTGAGCCCGGCCGCGGCGGACGAAGCCTCCCGCCGCTGGCTGGACCGCGACCTCGATCCCCCCGGCTTCGAGGTGCTCGCTGGTCTTCAGCTCGCCGGAGCGCCGGTGGTGGACATCGCGGCCCGGCGGGCGCAGCGGGAGGAGAAGCGGGCCCCGGCGAAGAAGGCGCCCCCTCCGCCCAAGGTGGTTCATCCCCCGAAGCCCAAGGGGGAGACCGAGCGGGAGCGGAAGGAGCGCGAGCGCCGCGAGGCGGCCGAGCAGGCCCGCCGCGAGCGGGAGGCGGAGCGGATCCGCCGTCTCGTCGAGGTCGCCGAGACGAAGCTGGAGCGGGCCCGCAACGAGGCGAGCACGTTGCGCGAGGCGGCGGAGGGGGCCGAGAAGGCCGCGTCCGACGCCCGCCGGCGCGCCGAGGCGGCGGAGCTCGCCGCGGACCGGGCGCGCGAGAAGGCCGACCGCGCCGCCGAGCGGGTGGAGCGGGCGGAGGAGGAGGTCAAGGCGATTAAGAGTTCAGATTAGCCCTAGAGCTAGAAGGCCGGATCAATATGGCAGAAAAGATTGCGTTTAAACCAGATGCGTTCGAGAATTTTGCTTCTAAAGGGGAAGAGCTTCTTTCCAAAGTGAAGGGCTTGCCTAATAGAGCTTCTAGAATAGGCTTTCAGCCTGAGCGGGTGCCTGTTGCCAGCTTTACGGAAAAAGATATATTGCATGTACGGGGAGAGACGGTTAATCCTTTGACTATGGAGGTTTCTGAAATATTTTTTGAGGGTACGTCTGGGTTGATGGGCCTGACGGGAGATGATTGTAAGGTCTTGAATAGATTAGCGGAAGCTATCTTGCGGGTGAAGGACTTCGGTATACGGGTAAGCTACAAATTCTCCCGTAATGTAATCTTGGATTGGCTTGAAAAACGGACGAGGGGAGAGATCGACCTAAAACTTCCTGGGTATTTAGAGGAGCGAGTTGAAAGTGCAGTTGATGTTTTTGAGGTCTGGGTACCGCTGGCGAACTTGGCCATTGAACGAGCTTTGGAGTTTGGGCCAATTAAATTGCGTCCCCTGCAGAAGGAGGTATTAGACGGCTGGTTAGAAACTAGTTTAGAAAACAGAGATCCCGAATCTGCACAGCAGATCGAGGTCAACTTCTTGAAGGAGAGGCAGCGCATACAAGGCCTCGCTGCGGTGTATCTGGCGCTCAGGGGGGAGAGCGATTTTGCTGTCGAAAAAGCTCTAGAGAAGGCGGAAGAATTGTCAGCTTTTTTCAGAGTTCTTCATCCGGCCAACTCTTCCCCAAACGCCGCATTCTACTGTCGTCCCTTAGGCAGCGAAAACGTAGAGAGTTATTGTGCTTACGTAGTGAAGGAGGATAAGTACCGAGGGCGTAGAGGGTCTGTCAGGCTTCCGGTGCCCGACCGGTGGGACCTGGATAATGCTAAATTAGACCATCTCGAAGCCCTGGAACTTTCTGCGATTCGCGAAATGTGGATCAAATCTAGGACAAATTTTCAGAATCAAATTATCGACGCTTTGTTGATTTATTCTAGGAGCACGATGGCAAGAGATCCTACGGATAAGTTAATCTATATTATGGTGGCCCTGGAGTCAATTCTTGTGAAAGATGGGTCGGAAGCAATACAGCAGAATGTGGGTGAGAGGTTGGCTTTTTTTCTGGGCAAAACGGTGCAAGAGCGTCGTGATATCGTATCTTTGGTCAAAACTTGCTATAGCTTTCGATCTCAGTTCGTTCACCATGGGCAGGCATTGAAGGATCTGGAGGAGTTTGCGAGGTTCATGGTATACGCTTGGGTATTTTTCCTGCGGTTGGTCAAGATTAATGAAAAATACAAAGAGAGACGAGAATTCCTTGACGAATTAGAGAATTTAAAGTTCTCGGTCCCAGAGGTTCCTCGGTAAGTGGTCCCAATAATCCAATTACCGACTGCTGAAATCTTGCTTGCGAAGCTTACCGTTGCGCATGCTAAGAGGGTCCTTGGGCCTTCGCGCAAGGGGCAGGCGGTCGAGGGGTACCGCCTCGGGCGCGGGCCTCTCCACGTCAGCCTGATCGCCGGCTGCCACGCGGATGAGCCGGTGGGGCCCGCGATGTTGCGGCGTCTGGTGGCGTTCCTCACCACGCGGCCGGCGGACGATCCTCTGCTGACCGCGGTCACCTGGTACGTCGTGCCGCACGTCAATCCGGACGGCGAGGCCCGCAACGCGGCGTGGAGCGCGCCCACGGTGCCGGCGGTCGATCACCTCGGCCGGGAGGACCGCGCCTACGATCTATCTCTTTATATGGATCATGTCCTGCGCGAGCGGCCCGGGGACGACATGGAATTCGGTTTCCCGCGCGACGCCGCCGACACCGGCGCCCGGCCCGAGAACCTCGCCGTGGCCGGGTTTCTGGCCGAAGGGGCGCCGTTCCACCTCCACGCGAGCTTCCATGGGATGGGCTTCGCCACGGGCCCCTGGTTCCTGATCGAAGAGGCCTGGATCGACCGCACGGCCGGATTGCGCGAGGCGCTCCGCCGCCGCGTGCGCGCGATGGGATATCGACCTTTCGACGTCGACCGGGGTGGAGAGAAAGGTTTTCATCGCATCGACGAAGGGTTCACCACGCGTCCGGATTCGCGGTCGATGGTCCGCTGGTTCGAGGAGCGGAACGATCCGGAGACGGCGGCGAAATTCCGCCCCAGCTCGATGGAGTACGTGCGCTCCCTCGGCGGCGATCCCTTCACCCTGGTCTCCGAGATGCCGCTCTTCCTGCGTCCTCTGGAGCCGGGGGAGACGGGCCGGCCGGACGATCCCCATCTCCGCGCCTTCCTGGACCGGATCGCCGGCCGGCCCGCGGAGGAGGTCCGGAGCGAGATGGCAAAGAGCGGCGTACGCGGAATGCCGATCCGCGATCAGATGCGGCTGCAGATTGAGTTTTTGAAGGAGGCGCTGGCGGTGGTGCGATCATGAGGATACCACTCCATGAACGTGTGGCTCTGCGGCGGGATTTCCCGGAGCATGATCTCAAGAAGGGAGATGTCGCCGTCCTGCTCGACTACGTGCCGCACCCTGGAGGCGGCGAAGACGGGTGCGTCCTTGAGGTCTTCAACGCGCTCGGCGACTCGATCGCCGTCGCTACGGTCAAGGAATCCGAGATCGAGAGCCTCCAGGCGAACGAGGTCTTGGCGATCCGCCGTTTGGCGAAGGCAAGTTGACTTGACGGAGCGGATCTACCGGAACGCCGCCAGCGCCAGCACCGCGTTCTGCCCCCCGAAGGCGAAGGACTCGGAGACCGCGTAGCGGGCCGCCACCGGCTCGGCCTCGCGGACGAAGGCGAGCGGGACTTCCGGGTCGGTCAGGTTGCGCGAGGGGTGGGCGACGCCGTCGCGCAGGGTCAGGGCGGCCACCAGGGCCTCGATCGCGCCGCTCGCTCCCAGGGTATGCCCCAGCAATGATTTCGTGGAATTGACCCGCGTCTCGGGCGGGAACAGCTCGGAGAGGACCCTCGCCTCCACGTCGTCGTTGGCCGACGTGCCGGTGCCGTGGGCGTTGACGTAGCCCACGTCCGCGGGCGCGAGGCCGGCGTCGGCCAGGCAGAGGTCCAGGGCGCGGCGGATCTGCCGCCCCTCCGGCGCCATGCCCATGAGATGGTAGGCGTCCGCGGTCTCGCCGTAGCCCACGATCTCGGCCAGCACGTCCGCCCCCCGCCGGCGCGCGCTCTCCAGATCCTCCAGCACCAGGACGGCTCCGCCCCCTTCGCTGAACAGGAAGCCGCAGCGCTCGCGGTCGAAGGGGCGGTTGATCCGGTCCGGGGGGAGAGGCCCGGCCGCGAGCGCGCCCACCGCGTCGAAGCCGCGAAAGGCGCAGCCGAAAGGATCGCTGAGGAACTCGACCCCGCCGGCGAGGGCCAGATCGCACTCCCCCTGGCGCAAGGCCCGGAAGGCCTGCCCCAGGGCCACGGTGCCCGAGGCGCAGGCGCCGGCGAAGGTGCGGCACGGCCCGAAAAGGCCCAGCTTGATCGACAGGGCCGCCGCCGACGCGTTGGGCATCGTCATCGCCACGGAGAAGGGGTTGAAGGCGCGGGGGATCGCGAGCCCTTCGAGCACGTCCGCCACCTCCGGTGCCTTCAGCCCCTGGAGGGCGCGGCGCGGCTGGTCGAGGACGATGAACCGGCTGCTCTCCAGGCAGGAGTGAAGGCCGCCCACGCCCGTGCCCAGGAAGACCCCGGCTCGATCGCCGTCGACGCCGGGGATCCGCCAGGCGTTCCGCCGCGGGTCGGCGCTCTCCAGGGGGAGCCCGGCCCGTCGCAGGGCCTCCTCGGCGGCGAGCAGGGCGATGCGGCTGGCGGGATCGAGCTGCCTCTTTTCGATCCTGGTCATCAAGGGGGTCTCGCGCTCCCAGGCGCCGAGCGGGGACCAGACGCGGGAGCGCAGAGGGGAGTGGAGGGCCCAGGCGGCGGGGATCTCCTCGACCACGGTATCCCCCGCCAGGCAGCGGCGCCAGAAGCCGTCGACGTCCGTCCCGAGGCTGGTGACTGCTCCGGCCCCGGTGAGGGCCACGCGCCGCTCTCCGGCCGCCAAGCTAACCGCCGGCTCCTCCGGCCACGAGGAAGTCCACCACGGAGCCGACGGTGGTCAGGCCGGCGATGTCCTCGTCCTCCAGAGTGCGGCCGAAGGCGTCCTCGAGCTCGAAGACGAGGGTGATCAGATCGATGGAGGCCACGCCCAGATCCTCGAGCCGGTCGTCGAGGCTGATCTCGCCGACGTCGCGGTGCAGGGTCTCCGCCAGCAGCTCCCGCACCCGGGTCGTCACCGCGTCGCGGTCGAGCGTCTCCATGGCGGTGAAGAGTATCAGGCTAGCGCGCCGCCGGCAGCTTCCAGACCCCCCGCTGCCCCTCATACCACTCCAGCGGATGGACCAGCTTGATCGACCGCTGGCCGTCCCGCAGCTCGATCCCCGCGGCCAGGCGGCCGTAGCGGAGGAACAGGTCCCCCCAGCGGCGGGTCTTCGAGAAATCCATCCGCGAGCGGATCTCCAGCGGGCCGCCGTTCGCCTGGAGCGACTCCACCTCCACGGCGCCGTTGCCGAGCCGCACCGCGCCCCGGGCGGTGACGTTCTCGACGTTCAACGCGTCGTTGAACCAGCGCAGGAACCGGCTCCGCTCCGCGAAAAGCACGAGCAGGGGGCCCGAATTCTTCATGTCCACCTTCCCCTCGCCGCGCAACGAGAGGGGGGAGCCCCACACGATCGAGCCGCCGCTGAGCTCGGCGCGGGCCCACCAGCCGGAGGGCTCCGCCTCTTCCTTGCCCTCCACGTTCCGGTAGGAGACGTCCGTCAGCTCCAGGCGCGTCCCCTTGAGGTCAAATTTGCGGTTGGAGAGGTCGGGGCTGGCGAGCGGCGCGCGCAGGGCGAGGCGGCCGGCGAGCTCGAGGTTCTGGAAGCGGACCCGCGCGGCGTCCGAGGTGAGCAGGGCCGTCCCCCGCGTCCGGTTGGTGGCGGTGGAGGCTTCGAGGTGCAGGCGCGCCCGCCCGCGGCCGGAGACGATCCAGAGCCCCCCCTCCTTCGGCAGGAGGGCGTCGTAGACCGTGAGGTCCGGCACCTCGGCGTCCGGCAGGTCGAGCGTGGCGTCGAAGTCGGGCACCGGCCCGGTGAGGTCGAGGGCGGAGGGGATGACGGCGCTGAGCTGGAGCCCCTGGCCGCGGAGGTAGTCGGGCCACCCCTTCTGCCGCAGGTCCTCGAAGACGAAGCGGTTGAAGCGCACCCGCAGGGCCGTCTGGGCGGCGGCGCCCTCCTGGGCCACGGCGACGGTGACCGTGCCCCGGCCCGTGGCCCGGCTGTCGAAGACGGTGGCCTGGATGGGGGAGGCCTCCACCGCGATCCGGCTGCCGGGGGCGAGCCGGCCGTGATCGAGGCGCACGTTGGCGCTCAAGCCCCCCTTCCCCTGAAGCTCCAGCCAGGGGGTCTTCTTGAGGTAGTCGCGGAGGAAGCCCAGCGAGGAGATGGGGGTCTTCACGTCCGCCGTGCCGCTGACGTAGCGGAGGAAGGCGGGCCCGGTGGCCTGCCCCAGGATGGAGGGCTCGACCTGGACCTCGGCCCGCACCGAGAGGGCCCGCGTGATCGTCTCGCCCCCGGCCACGAAGCGGCCATCGGGCATGTTGAAGGCGGCCCGCCGGACGGCGAGGGTGCCGTCGGGCAGATAGGAGAAGGTGGCCTCGGCCTGGGCCTCGCCGGCGAGGAGGGAGTCGCCGAGGGCGACCTCCCGGATGCCGGTGAGGCGGCCGCCGGCGATCCGCACGGTCCACGGCGGGCTCGCCTCGCCCGAGGACGGCTTGGGGCTGACCAGGCTCAGGCGGGCGGAGACGCCGTCCGCCTGCAGACCGTCGATGCTGATCCTTCGGGAGAGGAAACCGGCGAGGTCGACCCGTCCGCTGGCCCGGTCGAGGGTGGCGCGCAGGGTGGCCCGGCTGCCGGGGGCCTCGATCCGCACCCCCGAGGCGCGCACGTCGCTCGACAGCGGGAGCTGGATCGGCGGCTTGTCCTCGTCCTGGAGGTCGCGCACGGTGGCGAAGAGCCGGCTGAGGCGGGTCTCCTGGGTGGTGGACATCAAGGCGAGCGTGGCGGCCCGGAAGAGCGGCGGATGCCCTGGGACGCGGCCGGCCGCCAGCCTCTTGGCGTCGATCCCCAGGTGGAGGAGCGTGCCTTTGGGCCCCTGGGTGACCGCCGCGTCGATCGCGAAGGGGGTGCCGCCGTTCACGGCGGGGGCGGTGACGTCGAACCGGCTCCCCGGCGCGAGCCGCCCCCGCTCGACCGCCAGGTCGGCGATGAGGGCGCCCGGCGCCTCATGGCCGGTCTTCACCAGCCCTGAGCTCTCCAGAAAAGGGAGGTCCGGCACCTCCCCCCGCGCCTGGAGCGTGCCGGAGAGGAAGTCGAACCCCTCCAGGCCGGGATGCTCGTGGGGAGCATAAGGGCCCATGCTCGCCGACGCTTCGAGGTGGATTCCGCGGGCGATGGGGTCTTTCCCCAGGCCTAGCTGGGCGGCGGGCATCGTGACCTGGGAGTGATCGAGCCGGAAATCACGGCGGATCACCACCCGGAACGCACCGGAGCCGCGGCCGTCGCCGGTGATCCGGAAGTCATTGAAGTCAAACTGGCGGATGTGGTCGAGGGTGATCCGCTCGAAGCGCAGGGTCCAGGGCTGGTAGCTGCGGTCCTCGGGGGTGTCCGGCTCCGCGGCCTCCCTGCGGTCCTCCGCCGTCTCCTGCTCGGGGCCGCGCAGCACCGTGGACCGCAGCCCCTCGGCGTGGAGGTCGGTCACCCGGAAGGTGCGGCCGGGGAGCGTCCCGAGATTGACCCAGCCGCGCGCGCGCTCCGCGTCCACCGTCCAGGTCACGCTGTTGACGTGCCCCCAGAGCCGCAATCCCCGCACCTGCACCAGCCCGGGCCAGACCGTCCAGGCCGACGACCAGGCGATGCGGAATTTCGCCGGCCGGCGATTGAAGGCCCTGGACGCGAGCGGCGAATTCAGGAACAGGTTCACACCCAACAGATAGAGGCCTGTCAGGAGGAGGACCGCGAAGAGGAGCCGCTTCAACCAGATGCGCACGCGCGGGGCAGGGTAAGCGGAAAGCGTGCCAGGGGCATTCCCCCCTCCCACCGGTCTCATCCGACGGATCGGTCAGATCGGTCAGATCGGCTCTTTTTCAAGCCGGGTTTGGGGGTGCCTACGTCCGCAACGCCCGCACCGGGTCCAGCCGCGCCGCCTTCTGGGCCGGCAGCCAGGAGGCGAGCAGGGTCACCAGGAGCAGGACCACGGGCACGCTGATGAAGGTGAGGGGATCGGTCGCGCCCACGCCGAAGAGGAGGCTGGACATCAGGCGGGTGAGGGCGAGGGAGCCGGCGAGCCCCAGGACGATCCCCACCGCGACCAGCGCCATCCCCTGGCGCAGCACCAGCCGGAGCACCTCCCCCTCGCCGGCGCCTACCGCCATGCGGATGCCGATCTCTCGCGTCCGCTGGCTCACGGTGTAGCTGAGCAGGCTGAACAGGCCCAGCACCGCCACCAGCAGGCCGAGCAGGCCGAAAAGCCCGGCGATCTCGGCGTACATGCGCGGCTCGTTGAGGCTGCGCTGGATCTGCTCATCGAGGGGCAGGAGGTCGACCACCGAGAGGTCCGGATGGGCCGCTTCCACCGCCTGCCGCAGAGCCGGCGCCAGCAGGTCCGGCGGCAGGGAGGAACGCACCGTCAGGGTCATCCGCGGATGGAAGCGCTGCTCGAAGGCGAAGTACATCACCGGCCCCATCGGCCGGGTGAGGGAGTCGATCCGCACGTCCCCCGTCACGCCGACCACTTCGAACGCCGGTCCGGCCTCGCCGAACTGCGGCGGATCGGCGACGGTGAGGGCGCGTCCGACCGGATTCCCGTCCCCCCAGAGCTTCCGGGCCAGGGCGCGGCTGACCACCACCACCGGGGCCCCGCCGCGGCGATCGTGGACGTCGAGCGGCCTCCCCTGCAGGATCGGAATCCCCAGCGTCTCGAAGTAGCCGGGGACGACGATGTTGTAGCCGGTCTCGACCGGCGCGTTGGGACGCTCGCGGGGAGCCACCTCGACGGTGCGGAAGATGCCGGCGAGCGGCGGGTTGTAGCAGAGGCTGACGGCCTGGGCCCCCGGCAGCCGGCGCACCGCGTCGAGGGCTTTCTGATAGACGCCGAGGATCCCTTCATTGGAGATGCTGGCCCGCGGCGCGAAGAGCGTGGCGAGGAAGAGGTGCCGCGGATGGAAGCCCGGATCGACCCTCTCCGCCTGCTGAAGGGTGCGCACCAGCAGGCTGCCGCCGAGCAGCAGGAGAGCCGACAGGGCCACCTGGGCCACCACCAGGAGCTTGCGGGGGGCGAGCGCCCCCGCCGGCCCGCCGGTGGCGCCCGCGGCGTCGCTCTTGATGGGGGCCACGAGGTCTCCGCGGAGCGCCCGCAGGGCCGGGGCGAGGCCGCAGAGGGCGGCGCAGAGCAGGGCCGCCAGCAGGGCGAAGGCGAACGCCCGCAGGTCGAGCCGCACGAATTCGGCGTCTTCCGACCAGGCGCCGAGGCCGCCGGGATTGGTCAGCACGTAGGCCTCGATGCGGCGGGCCATCCCGGCGGCGAAGGGGAGCCCCAGGGCGCCTCCCGCCAGGCAGAGCACCAGGCTCTCGGCGAGGACCGAGCACGCCAGCCGCCAGCGGCTGGCGCCGAGCGAGGCCCGGATGCCCCATTCGCGCTGCCGCGCCGTGGCCCGCACCAGCAGCAGGTTGGCCACGTTGGCGCAGCCCAGGAGCAGGAAGAGCACCGCCGCCGCCATCAGCAGCCGGGCGGCGGCGAGGAACGGCTCGTTGGCGTACTCGGAATCGAGATCCGTCGCGGAGACCACCGCCATGCGTCGCTTGCCGTCGCGCCAGGGGGCCGTCGCGTCCAGGGCGTGCCCGGCGACGTCCAGGGCGGCACGAGCCTGCGCCAGGCTCACCCCCGGAGCGCGCCGGCCCAGCACGGCCAGCCAGCCGAAATCGCGCTTCTCGAAGCGGGGGGTCCCCGTCACCCGTTCGGCCTGCGCGGCCGGTACGTAGAGCGGCGTGGGGCGTCCCCGTCCCTGGAATCCTTTGGGCGTGACGCCCACCAGGGTGAAGGTCGAGCCGTTGATCCGCAACGGCCGGCCCACCGCCTTGGGGTCGCCGCCCAGGACCCGGGTCCAGAACGTGTGGCTGACCACGGCGACCGGCTCGGCCCCCTGCCGGTCGTCCGCCGGCTGCAGCAGCCGTCCGGCCTCCGGCCGCGCGCCGAAGAACGAGAAGAAGTCCCCGCTCACCGTCTGCCCCCAGGCGAAGGTCACGTCCCGGCCGTGGCCGACCGAGGCGCCGAAGCCCCCGACCCCCACGAGGTCGCGGACCGCGCCCTGGTGCCGCCGCAGGTCGAGGAAGTCCAGGTAGGAGACGGAATTCCGCGGATCTTTCTGGGTGCCGGTGTAGATCCACACCGCGCGGTCGGCGTCCGGCGCGTCCAGGGCGGGCCAGACGATCGCCGTTAGATAGGCGAACAGCGCCGTGCTGGCGCCGATCCCCAGCGCCAGCGTCAGGATCACGGCCAGGCTGAGCCCGGGCTGGCGGGCGAGGGAGCGCAACGTCGTCCGAACGGCGTGCCGCATCGCGGGCTCCTCCTCCTGGGGGGAAGGGCGGTCTGATCCTGTCTACGGAGCTGAGCTCGGGAGAGTCTATCAGGGTACCCCTTCGTCCCCGCTGAACAGGCCCCCTTCCGCGTTGATCCCCACGGTCCTCGTGGGCGTGGTGAGGAGGAGCCAGTCGTTCCACACCACCAG
Source organism: Thermoanaerobaculia bacterium (assembly GCA_045807625.1). Lineage (GTDB taxonomy): Bacteria > Acidobacteriota > Thermoanaerobaculia > Multivoradales > UBA5704 > DATARR01. Next base: position 80,585 of record JBJMHA010000035.1, read on the forward strand.
CCCCTGGTTTCGCCCGGTGTCGAAGGCGAAGCCGCCGAAGTAGCGGGCCTCGTCAGTGCCCCAGGCGACGAGCGGCGGGGCGTCCGGTGCGGTCAGACGCCGTCCGGCGGGGTCGAAGACGGCGATCCGGATCTCCACGTGGAGGCCGTTCCCGAGCACATGGCTGGACCACAGAATCCGCAGCCGGTCGCCGTCGAACGAGCCCTGCGAGCCGAAATCCGCCTGATTCCGGTTGGGAGCGGAGAGCTCGGCCCCCAGGATGGGACGGCGCAACTGGCCGCCGCGGCTCAGCCGGTAGAGGCGAAGCCGGCTCTGGCTGTTGGGAAGCACCTCCTGGACGACGACCGCGGCGCCGTCCGGCAGGGCGGTCAGCGAATCCAGGAGCTGGTACCTCGGACCGGCCGCCACCGTGATCCCCGAGCCCCAGAGGAGCGTCCCGTCGCGATCGACCCGTTGCGCGGCGACGTCGTCCGACGTCCTCTTCCAGTCGCCGAAGGCCAGGATCGCTCCCCCGCGGCCGTCGGGGACGGCGAAGACCCGGCTGAACGCGAAGAACGAGTTGTCCCTGGTCGTCTCGTGCAGAAGCTTGCCGCGCGGCTCCCAGAGCCGGGTGCCGTCCGGAGAGAGGTGCTGGCCCTCCACGGAGAGCAACGAAAACCGCTGGCCTCCGGACGTCAGGGTGCGCGTGGTGCTCCAGAAGACCAGCACCCCGCCCGCGCCATCCGTGACGAGGCTCGGCGTGAGGTGGTGGCCGGGGCGGCTTCCCGCCACCCGGCCGCCGGGCCAGAGGGGACGGCCGTCCGGGCCGAGCCGCTGGCAGACGGTCCGGTCCTGGTCCACCGCCGGCGCCGGGTCGGCGGACCGCCCGAAGCAGACGAAGACCCCGCCGTCCGCGCTCGCCAGGAGCCGCGGAGCCCTCTGGTCTTCGCGCCCTGACGAATCCACGGCGAGCACCCCGTCGCCCGGCCAGCGCGGAGAGGCGGCGGCGTCGAAGGATTGCACCAGAACCCTGGCCCCCTTCTCCGTGGCGCCCACAAGCGCGACAAAGGCTCCTCCCGCGGGGTTGGTGATGACGATGGGAAACTCCCCGTCCGTGGGCGTGGCGAAGCGGCGGCCGCCGGGCTCGAGGACCTCCGCGCCGTCCGGGCTCACCCATTGCAGCCGGGCCTCCTGGCCCGGCCCCTGCCAGACCACCGCGTAGCTCCCGTCGGCCAGCCGGGCGACCGGCAAGCCGATGGACGGGTCGAACCAGTTGAGAGCGGGCGGACCGGAGAGGTCCCCGAACACCAGATCGTGGAGCGCTCCGGAGGCCGGGAGCGAGGTCCCGAGCGCCAGGCCCAGGAGGATGAATTTCTTTGCCGCGGATCTCATGCTGACTCCAGAAGTCGATTCTCGTTGCGTGGAGCCGGGGGGGGGGAGAGTCTACGCCGGCTCAGACCCGCTCCAGAGTCTGTATGCGTCGATGGGGAAGATTTCTCCTCATCGCGTTCGGGGCGTCCGCTGTCCCCTCCCGGCCTCCTCCCCGCACAGCATTCAATAGAAGCTACCCTCCAGGAAGGAGAACCCCGATGTCCATCCGACGCGTCCTTCTGCTGGTCCTCGCCGCCGCGTGCGTGGCCCAGGCGGCCCTGGCCTCCGGCCCCTACCAGATCACCGCCACCGTGCAGACGCGGGACGGCGGCTTCGTCCGTACCGAGTACTCCGTGCGGGCGGGGGCCCATCCGCTCGACCGCTTCAAGATAGTGCGCCTGGTCCGGGACGGCGCGGCCGGCCGGCTGCGCGGCTCGCTCCTCTTCTTGCCCCCTCTCGGCACCACATTCAGCTTCTACGAGCAGCGCGATCCCAACGGCGCCCCGGGCTCCTCGATCGCCGAGTACTTCGCCCAACGGGGGTACGACGTCTACGGCATCTCCCCGCGCTTCGAGGGGATCCCGGCCGGCACCTGCGAGGCGGGCGCCCTCGACTGCTCGATCATGGCCACCTGGGATCTCGCCTCGATGGTGGACGACATCACCTTCGTCCCCTCGCAGATCGAGGTCCTGAATCCCCATACCCGCATCGCCACCGGCGGCGCCTCCCTGGGCGGCATCCTCGCCCTCGCCGTGGCCAACGCCCACCCCAACGACTATGACGGCATCCTCGTCTGGGAGGGGATGCTCCACAGCCAGGACCCGCAGGTGCTCGCCCTCGACCAGGGCTACTGCGCCGCGATCCAGGCCCAGCTCGGCGCCGGCCTCGTCTACGACGGCGTGGGGGCCAACGTGTTCAAGATGGCCGCCTCGCTCGCCCAGAACACCCCCGGCGGCCTGACCCCGATCCCCCTCTTCCCGCCCAACCTGACCAATCACCAGACGCTGCTGACGATCACCAGCGTCCCCACCCCGAACCCGGTGACCAACCCGGTGCCGAACTATGTGCTGATGAACGGCAGCGTCACGGAGGACCGCTTCTTCTACGTCTCCGAGCCCCGCCTCTACGACGACCTCAACCGCTTCAACGCCTACTCGCCGCTGGTGCTGGTGCGGGACATCAGTTGCTCGCTGGCGGGGGTGGAGACCCAGTACACGTCCAACCTCGGCAGCTTCCACGGCTCGGTGCTGGCGATCGGCGGCGGGCGCGGCTTCGGTCCCTACATGGGGGACCAGCTCGCCCAGATCGGCTCGACCGACCAGACCTTTCTCCTGGAGCCGGGCTTCGGCCACATCGACCACTTCATGACCGCCCGGCACCGGGAATTCGTGGAGGAGCCGATCTTGCGGTGGGTGACGCGGGTGTTCGGGGAGTAGGAAAAGGCGATTTTTCAGCCCGGCACCCGCCGCCAGTGGCGCAGGGTGACCCCGCCGCCGCCGCCACGGAAGACCTGGGCCTCGACCATGCGGTGGCGGCTGCCGTAGGCGGCGGTCGCCGTCACGTCGTAGAGCCCGGGGCTGAGGGGCTCGACCTTGGTCTCAATCGTGCCGCCGCCGAAGGGGTGCGCCTTCTCTCCCTCGTAGTCGGGGTCCAGCGCCAGCGCGGCCATGGCCTCTTCCAGGGCGGAGTCCGAGAGGCTGTTGACGGCGACCGACTCCGCCTCGTCGCGCGCCATCCGCATGCGGAGCTGGAGGGACTCGGCGAGCAGGGCCAGGACCACCGAGAGCAGGAAGAGGACCAGCAGCGCCATGATCAGCGCGGCGCCCTCTTCCCGCCGCCGCGGCGCCCTCACCAGCCGTTCCCTCGCGGCAGGACGTACAGCGCCTCGGTGGCCTCCTGCGTGAGCGAGCCGCGGTCGGCGGGCAGCACCGGCAGGGGTGTATGAGGAGTGCTGCGCCGCATGTAGGTCACCTTGAGGAAGGCCGGCGAGCCCGTGCTCCCCGGGTCGCACTTCCAGGACACCACCCCGCGCCAGAGGATCACGGGGTCCTGCGGCAGGCCGCCTGTGGGGTAGACGACGCGGTAGATGGCGTCGCCGGTCTTCTGGTAGACGATCTCCTCGCCGCCCCCCCGGACGTGGACGCTGTCGAGCTGGTTCGTGTCGAGGAGAGAGTATTGGGGGGTGACCGAGGTCGACCCCTGGATGTCGGCGCGGATGCGGGCGGCGGCCAGGGGCGCGGGGGTGTCGAGCGCCTCGGCGGAGGTCTCCACGAAGAGCCGGGAGGACTCCATCATCAGGTCCGCCGCGATCAGCAGGCCCACCAGGAGCAGGACGAGGGCGATCATCATCTCGAGGATGGTGAAGCCCGCCTGGCGGCGCCCGGGAGGAGAGGGGAGGGGCGTCATCATCTCAGCCGGTCGACCGGAACAGGGCCTGAAGCTGCTTCTGGTGCTGGGAGTTGAGGACGGAGTAGTGGGCGGTGAGGGTCACCTGATAGAGGCCCGGCCGCTCGGTGGGGCTGACGGCCACGGTGATCTTGAGGTCGCGGGCCGCGGGAGCGCCGGCCAGGGTGATGAAGCCGCTGAGCTCGGAATCCTCGACCGGCAGGATCCCCGCCCGCATGGCCTCCAGCGAGGCCTCCATGGCGCGCATGGCCTCTCGCTCGGCGTCCAGGCGGCGGATGTCGCGCGGGATCTGGATCACCAGCGCCATGGCGAGCAGCAGGGCGATGCCGAGCACCGTGAGGGCGATCAGGGCCTCGACGAGGGTGAACCCGGCCGGCCGGCCGGCCCTGGGGGGGAGGCGAGTGAGGCTCATAAGAAGGTAAGACCCGCGGGAAGGATAGCACCTGCGCGGGGTGAAGCCTCTTGCATCCTTGCCCTCGGGGCGGCCTGCCCTTCGAGGCCTCACCCTCGGTCCCTCTCCACTTCGTGGAGAGGGAGGGCCCAGAGAGCGAAATCCTCCAGAGTCGGCAAGGTCGTCTCAGCTACGTTCCCCCTCTCCACGAAGTGGAGAGGGGGCCAGGGGGTGAGGCTTCGAAGGGCAGAACGCCCCCGAGCTCTACGCCGCCATCCCCCGCTCCATCGCCGCCGCCCGCGGGAACAGCACGTAATTCTCCAAATGAACGTGCAGGTGCATCTCCCGCTCCAGCCCCGCCAGGCCGTGGAACAGGGCGCGGAAGGTGTTGCAGGCCCCCTCCGGGAGCTCATAGCCGCCGGTCAGGCGGTTCATCTCCGCGAGCAGGCGGCCGGCCTCGTCGTGGTCCGCCTCCAGGGCCGCGATGGGGTTCGCCACTGTGCCGAAGGGGGAGCGGGGAAGGACTTTCCCCTCCGCGGCCGCCTCCTCCAGGGCCACGATGTAGGGGAAGAGCACCCGCTCCTCCTTGATCATGTGGGCTTCGAGGTCGTCGGCCAGCTCGTTCAGGCGCTGCTGGAGCGGCGGGATCATCTCCGGAAATTTGGCGCCGTGGGCCCGGTTGACCTTCTGCGCCATGGCCGCGAGGCGGGGGAGCTCCTCCTGGAGAGGCCGGTGATAGCGGGCCAGGATGTGCTCCACGATCGCGGCGAGCGGCTCGGCGCTCCAGTCCTTCTCCTCCGCCTCGCCGGGATCGGCGGCCGCGATCTCCCGGCGGATCTGCTCGACGTCCAGCCGGCGCTCCGCGCACACCTCGCTCAAGGGGCGCTTGCCGCCGCAGCAGAAGTCGATGCCGTGGCGATGGAAGATCCGGGTGGAGGCGGGGTTGTGGACGACGATTTCGGAAACCTGGGTCTGGGGGGTGATGTCCATGAGCTCTCTCCTTGTTCGTTGGAGAGAGGGTAGAGGGGCGGGGGAGGGAGCTCGTTGCGCTGGCGCAAGGAGCGCCTACTCCTTCTCCACCACCGCCTCCAGCCGCTCCAGCGACCGGACCGTCACTTTCTCGCGGCCGGCCTCCACGATCCCCTCGTCCTCCCAGCCGGAGAGCAGGCGGCTCACGGTATAGAGGGTGGTGCCGGTCATCTCGGCCAGCTCCTGGCGCGAGAGGGGGTGGTCCACCAGGATGCCGCCGTCCACCTTGCGGCCGGACTGCCGGGCGAGCCGCAGCAGGGTGCGCGCCACCCGCGAGGCCACCCGCTCGGTCGCCAGCTCGCGGGCGCGGGTCATCGAGTCCTGGAGATGGCCGGTGATGGCGCGCAGGATGTTGGTCTGGATCTGGGGGTGGCGCTGGCAGAGCTCGCGCAGGACGTCGCGCGGCCAGAGCAGCAGCGCGGTGGGCTCCACCGCCCGCGCGGTGACCGGATAGGCGCTCCCCTCCAGGGCGGCCACGCCGGCGCAGAGCTCCCCGGGGCCCACGAAGCGCACCAGCACCTCCTGGCCGTCCACCGCGAGCTGCGTCAGCTTCAGGCGGCCCGTTTCGAGGAGATACATCGCCGCCGCCGTCTCCCCCTCGCGGAAGAGCACCTGCTTGCGGTCGAGCCGCCGGGAGACGGCCCGCCTCATCGCGGCCTCCCGACCCTCCTCGGAGACTCCGTGGAGCAGGCTGGCGGCGAAATCCCCCGGGCTCAACCGCGCGGCCTCGGAGACGGTTTGGGGGACAGCGCCTGGCGCTCGGCGACCAGCTTCTGCACCCTCTCGGTCATCTCCGGGCCGCGCAGGCCGGCCGCCTTGGCCCGCTCCAGCGCCTTCGCGGCGGGCTCCCTCTTCTCCAGCACCAGCCAGGCGTAGAGCAGGCCGGCGGTCCGGACCGAGTTGCTGCAATGGACGAAGACCGGCCTCTCAGCCTTGCGGAAGACGGCGAGGAAGCGGTCGATCGTGGCCTGGTCGAGCGTCTCGGGGGTGACCGGGATGTTGACGTAGGTGAGCCCGATCTGCCTCGCCGCCTCGGCCTCGTCGAAGCCGCGCGGCTCGCCCGGAAGCCGCAGGTCGATCACCGTGCGATACCCCCCTTCCTCGACCATGAGCTGGATCTGCTCGCCGGTCGGCTGGCCGGCGGCCATCACCCCCGGCAGCGGGAAGCTGGCGTTGGGGATGCCCCACGTGGATCTCTCTGCCGCGGCCGGGCCGGGCGCCGCCATCAGAATCGCCGCGGCGAGGACCGCGACGAGAATCCTCAGGGCTCGGGAACGCATCTTGAATCTCTCCTTTCAGCGCGGCGCGCTCGGGGCGCGCCCTTCTTTACGTTATCCGAAGCCGTGGCCATCCCGCACCGGGTTGGTAGGCTCAAGCCCGGGAGGGAAGGCGAAGGTGGAGCCAGGGAGCGACGCGAGCCCGAAGCCAAGCCGTTTGCGGCGTGTGCTCTCCTGGCTGCCCGGCGTGGTGCTGCTGGCCGGGCTGGTAGCGGTCGCCACCCACTACAGCGAGGGTCGGAAATTCTCCCTCCTGCTCCAGCAGGCGCGCCCGGCCTGGATCCTGGTGGCGGCCTTCCTCCAGGGGGCCACCTACGTCTGCGCGGCGGCGGTCTGGCAGCGGGTGCTCCGCAAAGGGCGGGCGCGCTGCACCCTACGTTCCCTCCTCCCGATCGCCGTCGCCCGCCTCTTCGTGGACCAGGTGATCCCCACCGCCGGCTTCGGCGGGCGCCTCCTCGTCACGCGGGCGCTCAGCCGGCGCCGGGTCCACACCCGGCTGGCGGTGGCGGCGATCCTGGTCGACCTGTTGACCCTCTATGCCGCCTTCGCGGTCTGCGTGCTCGCCAGCCTCGGGATCGTCGCCACCCTGCGGGACCTGAACCACCTCGTGCTCAGCCTGGCCGGCCTCTTCCCGCTCTTCGCCCTGTCGATCCCGGCCGCCGTGCTCTGGCTCAGCGGAGGCAGGCAGCGGGAGCCGCCGCGCTGGATCCGCTGGATTCCCCGCGCCGGGGACCTCCTGCGCGAGGTCTCCCGGGCGCCGCGCCGCCTGGTGCGCAACAAGGGGCTGCTGCTCCAGGACGGCGCCCTCCAGCTCCTCATCTTCGTCCTCGACGCGCTCACCTTCTACGCGATGCTGCGCGCCGTGGGATACGCCGCGCATCCGGCGGCGGTCTTCGCCAGCTTCGTCTTCGCGCAGGTGGCGGCGACGGTGCTGCTGATCCCGGGGGGCCTCGGCACCTTCGAGGCGAGCTCGGTGGCCATGCTGGCCCTCTTCCGCGTGCCGGTGGAGGTGGCGCTCACCGCCACGCTGCTCCTCCGTGGCTTTACCTACTGGCTGCCGATGGCGCCGGGGTTCTGGCTCTCGCGGCGGGAGCTCAAGGGTAAAAGGCCCGAGAAGGACGGACCGCTGCGCGGACGTTCCTGAGCTTTCCGCGAGGGGAGGGCCGTCTCGACCCCGGTTGGGGCAGCCTCGGCCCGAGCGCGGGCAGCCATGACCCCGGCCCGGGTCCCTGCTGCCCGATCCGGGGCAGCCTCGGCCACAGCCCGGGCCGTCGTGACACCAGCGCGGGCCACCAGGGTCACTGTGCGGGCAGGGGCGGCCCGAGGCGGGGCAGCGGTTACCCCAACCGGGGCAGCGGCTGCCCCAACTCGGGAAACGGGGGTCCCGGCTCGGGCAACGGTGGCACGGATCGGGGCGGTCGCGGCCCCGACGCGGGCAGCAGCGGCCCGGCGCTCGCGGAAGACCCACGAGCGATCCGGATCCACCCCTTCAAGCTACAATCCAATCGAGGAGAGACCGCATGTCGAGCCGACAACTTCTGATCGATGTTCCGGAAGCGGTGCTGCTGGCCGAAAGGACCGACGAAGCCTCATTCGCCCGAGAGCTTCGGATGCTCGCTGCGGTCAAGCTCTATGAACTCGGCCGGCTGTCGTCCGGCCGGGCCGCGGAGCTGGCGGGGATGTCACGCGTCGAGTTTCTCCTGAGCCTCGGACGCTACAAGGTTTTCCCGCTGGAGGCTGGGCTCCAGGACCTGGAAGCCGGTCGTGGATAAGGCGATCGCCGGAGCCGTCGTGAGTGAGATATCTTTTCATCGGGATAATCACTACGTACCCTGTGCATACCTAAAGAGGTGGGCATCGCCGAAAGGGCATGTTTGGACTTACCGGACGCTTGTCTCGCATCTAAAAGTTCCATTTTGGAAGGAGAGCTCTCCCAAGGGGGTTGCATACCATTCGCACCTCTATACTCGTCTCATTGCCGGTCAGGAGACGGATGATATTGAGAGATGGCTGGACCGTGAGTTTGAGTCTCCCGCGGAAGAGGCACTTCGAAAAGCCACTTCGGACGACCGGCTAACGACAGCTGATTGGAAGTGTCTGATTCGTTTTCTTGCGGCGCAGGACGTCCGGACCCCTGCTCGTCTTGCGGAGAGCCTTCGGCGATGGAATAGGGAAATGCCGGAATTTTTAGATAAAACGTTGAATAAATCGGTCCGGAGATTGGAGGAGGCGAGAAATTCTGGGAAGGCTATCTTGCCATCAGAGGCTCCAGCCAATGCTCAGAGCCCGTTTCGGATAACAACCGAAGAGTTGCCAGATGAAGATTTTGTCAATCTTAAGGTCGAGGTTGTGGCTGGCCGTGGCCTGTGGTTATTTATTATGCGACACCTGCTCGAAAAAACGTCAAGAGTTTTACTCCAACATAAGTGGACGATCCTTGTGCCGCCCAAGGGTTTATGTTGGTTTACGAGCGATGACCCGGTGGTTCGTCTGAATTTTTACAAAAATTACAGCTATGACTTCGGGGGTGGGTGGAATAATGTAGGGTCAGAAATATTCCTGCCTCTCGGACCATATCATCTTCTCTATACTCAAGTCGGTAAGAAGCCGCCGCGGCGTGGAGAAATTGTGATGCGTGACCACGCAGAATATATTCGCCGTTTTGTTGCGGAGCATGCTCATCGTATGATCTTTGCCGCAGATCAGGATGTTGATATCCCGAAGCTGCGACCACGGGTTGTGGATGCCGAGCTTCTGCGAAAAGAAAATGAGCACTGGCAACGATGGCACAAAGAGCAAACTGCCGCTGAGCTTAGATTGATGGGAACGGGTAAGGAGTAAGAGCGACTGACAAACCGGCCCAACGGGCCGGCAGAGCCCAGCCCAGGGCTGAGGCCGGAGGCCGATGCCCTGGGTAAGAAGACCAAATCGCCATGCGGCCTGAAGGGCCGCGAGAACCTGGGTAGCGCCGAACGACGAGCAGCTCTCGCGGCCTTACAGGCCGCCTTGGATTTGTTGCACCTCCTACCCAGGGCATCGGCCTTCGGCCTCAGCCCTGGGCTAGAATCTCCCGGCCCCTTGGGCCGGTTTATTAGGACTCTCAAGGTTTGATAAGATCAACCCCATGAGCCTCGACCTGACAATCTCCTTCACGAAGGAAGGCCGGCAGTACGTGGCCCATGCCATGCCGCTCGACGTGGTCAGCAGCGGTCCGACCCCGGAAGCCGCACGGGAGGCCGTCCATGAGGCAGCCCGTGCTTTCCTCCTCACGGCTGCCGACGCGGGGACTCTGGAAGAGGTCCTGGAGGAGTGCGGGTACGCCGGGCTCTCCCGGGAAGAATTCTTCCAGTTGCTGGAAAAGCTCTAATACCGCAACAACGCCGCCACCTCCCCCGCCTCGGACAGCCCCTCAATCGGATCGACGAAGTCGGTCTCGGCGCTGGTCAGGGCCGCCAGCTCGGCCAGCTCGTTGACGAGGTCCACGGGGAAGACGTCCTCCGAGCCGCAGATCTTGCACTTGGTGAGCGACCCCGCGGAGAGGTTCTCGCAGTCGCGGCAGCGGGTGCCGGGGAGCTTGGCGTCGCGGGTGACGGCGATCTTCTCGACGCGGCCCACGGCGGCGGCCTTCAGCACCTCCTCGGGACCGGTCACGGCCAGGCCGCCGCGGCAGACCTCGTCCTTGATCTTGTCCCAGAGCTTCGCCTCGGCCTCGCGCTCGGCGTTGAAGAAGAGGTCGAAGGCGGTGTCGAAGATCTGGTCGTCGCCGGCGCTGAAGTCCACGTTCTGCTTGCCCGCCAGCTTGGCCGCGAGCGGCGGGGTCAGGGCGCTCTCGATCTGCACCATGGTCTCCTGCGAGCCCACGAGGAAGAGGCGGTCGAACGTCTCTTTCTGATCCATCTCGGTGAGGACGTCCACGATCTCCTTGGCGTAGTGCACCAGCTCGTTGACCCGCCGCCGCTCGTAGCGCTTCTGCGACCACCCCCCCTTCTTGACGTTGTTCTTGACGTCCCCCTTGACACGGGCGTCCTGGTCCGCGCGGGCCGAGGTGACGAAGAAGATGCGGGAGGCGGTGTTGTCCGCCGCCACCACGACGAAGCTCTCGTATTCGTCCTGGAGCTCGGCGAGCGGGCGGATGTAGGGGGAGGAGTCGACCCAGAGGAGGTCGGGCACGGCCACGGTCAGCGGGTAGGCCTGCGTGTAGTCGAGCGCCCAGCAGACGAAGAGGCAGACCCCCTCGGTCTCCCAGACGTGCTCGGCGAGCCATGTCTCCACGATCTTCAGGTTCTCCTCGAAGTGCTCGGTCTCCGCGGGGTCGTCTTTGAGCAGGGCACGGATCGTGTCGATACGCCCCTTCAGGCCGTCGTAGGAGTCCTTGTTGGCCAGATAGAGGCTGACGAAGGCCCGCTCGGGGCCCGAGATCTGCGCCAGCTCGCGCAGGTCGATGTTGTTGAACATGAGCCCTCCGTCGAGGCTCCGGGATGTCCGGAGGCCGGCGGAGGGCCCACTGCAAGATGAGAGCCACGCGCCGGCTACCCGTGGGCCGGCCGGGACGAGAGGAGCAGGAACAGGAGCGCCAGCAGGAGGATCAGCCACCAGTAGTGCGAGAGCTGGATTTCCGCGTGAGATTCGGTTGTGGTGGGCATAGCGCTGTACCTCCGGTTGCCATTCTCGGCCTTCCGGGGACCTCAGGCAACGTCTCGCGGGGTGGGCGGAGGACCGTCTGTAGGGGCGGCCCCGCCCGGGCATGAATGCCCGGGCTACGAAGCAACCGAAAGCCGGGTAAACCCGGCTCGAAGAGAAAAGCTGTCCAGAGAGCCCCTTGCCGAACGTGGGGAGGTCCTTTCTGGCCGATGCGACGAGACTACTTGACCCTTGAGCAGAAGGAGAGCTATCCTACACAAATCATGTGGGGCATCACTGGAAAGGAGGTTCAAGAATTGGGGCAGGCGTTGTGCGTAACAGCGCTGTCCAGTAGCACATACATAAATCGCTCTTCTTTAAAGATGAAGCGGGCTAGAGGATTGAGAAGTTCAAGATTCAAGGTTACTAGGCGCGGTATATACCACCCGCGTACAACCCCTTGCATATCTAGATGCCCTGAGTAGTGCCAAAGTAGGTAGGAAGTATTCAATCCGAAGCCTTAGCGGTAGTCTTGCGGAAGTGCCGAGGAGGATGAGCCGATGAACCGGCGAGTCTTTCGAGGTGCTTGTGCAGACACTACCGCCTCCTCCTCGGCTGTCACGCCGGCGAGGGGGCGGCAAGAATGCGCGGGCACCAGAGCAAAGCTAAGAATCGTGTAGGCAAGAAGACAGGTTCCGGAAGTAGCAGTGTTCAGCGTCCCAAGAGAGAAGCTTTGCCCTCACAGGGTGAACTCTCAGTCCAAGAGACCCAGAACCTGTACTCAGGACTGGAAGAAAGGGTCGACGTTCGTGTCGCAGGTGGTCTATTCAGTGCCTCAGGGAAGCCGAGGGCGGTCGTAGCACTGGCGACGCTTGCGGGATTTTTCGGGCTGGTCTTCAAACATATGCCTCTAGAGGCATGCCTTCTTGGAGCTTTGGGAGCGTGGCTCGTATGGATGCTGACCCCGAAAGGAAATGCGAAAAGCTAAAGTACGACTCAACCTAGAGCTGACACCGGCGGTCTCCGACCGGCTGGACTACCTCACGGAGGCGAGCGGTGCGCATAGTCGCACCGAGGTCATACGCCGTGCGCTCGTTCTCTACGACATCCTTGTCTCTCGGATGTCGTCCGAAAAGACACTCGTCCTGCGCTATCCGGACGGGAAGGAGGAAGAGCTTCTCGTCATCCCGTAGCCTCCCCTCGCTACGGGATGTAAAGAAGAAGCGGCGGCTTCGATGAGCCGCCGCTACGCAGATTCAGGATGCGCTGTCGTCATCCACAAATCCGCACCGCTTCACCCTCCCGCCAGAAACTCCTCGAACCGCCTCAGAACCTTCCGGGCAGGCCGGCGTACCCGGTCCAGCTCCCACTCGGTCACGGTCGAGTCGTTGAGGCCGAGTCGTTCGGCCAGGGCTTGCTGCGTAAGACCCTGCCGCTCCCGAAGCATCCGAATCCGCTCGCCGCGTCCTCGCCTCTCCCTGAGGGGCGAAGCCGAGGAAGTCCACCACCTTGGGGCGAGAGCGGGTCGAAACGCTCGCGTGGCCCGTCTCCCAGGTACAGACCGTCGTGATTGAGACGCCAAGCGCCGCCGCTACCTTCTCCTGCCGGAGGCCCCGGTCCATGCGAACCTTCTTTCAATGCTCGCCGAGGGTCCCGGGGTGTCCCTGGTAGGATCGCCGACGGGAAGGAATCCGGGCCTTCAGGGCCAAGCCGCAAAGTGGCCATGCAGGGAGCCGGCTTCAACCGGCTTTTCGGTTGAAACGTAGCCCGGGCATTCATGCCCGGGCCGCCGCTTTTTGCTACCATCCGCGCCCGGAGGTTTCCCAGTGACACGAAGGATTCTCGCTCTCGTCTTCCTGCTGCTCCCCTGTGCTCTGCGCGCCGAGGAGACGCTCGGCTACTACCGTTTCCCCGCCCTCCACGGCGACACGATCGTCTTCGCCGCCGAGGGGGATCTCTGGCGGGTGGACCGCCGGGGGGGCGTCGCCACGCGGCTGACCACCCATCCGGCCGAGGAGTCCCACCCCGCGATCTCGCCGGACGGCAGGACGCTCGCCTTCTCGGCGGCCTACGAGGGGCCCACCGAGGTCTATACGATGCCGATCGACGGCGGGCTGCCGGCGCGCCTCACCTTCGAGGGGGAGAAGGGGCGGTCGGGAGGGGCCGTGGTGGTGGGGTGGACGCCGGAGGGCGAGGTGCTCTACGCCACGGGGCACGAGCCCGGGCTGCCCGGCTCGGAGCTCGTCCGGATCGCTCCGGCCACCGGGCGGCGCACCGTGGTCCCCCTGGCGCAGGCGAGCGAGGGGGTCTATACGCCGGACGGCAAGACGTTCTTCTTCACCCGCTTCGCCTTCCAGGGGAGCCACACCAAGCGCTACAAGGGGGGGACCGCCCAGAGCCTCTGGCGGTATTCCGGTGGCAGCGGCGACGCCGAGGCCACGCCGCTCACCGCCGACTTCCCCGGTACCAGCCGGTCGCCGATGCTCTGGCAGGGGCGGATCTACTTCGTCTCCGACCGCGACGGCACGATGAACCTCTGGTCGATGGACGAGAGCGGCAAGGACCCGCGCCAGCACACTCATCACCAGGGGTGGGACGTGGCCTCGGCGGACCTCTCGGACGGGCGGATCGTCTACCAGCTCGGGGCCGACCTGCGGATCTTCGACGTCGCCGCCAACCAGGACGCGCCGGTCCCGGTCCGCCTGATCTCGGATTTCGATCAGATGCGGGAGACCTGGGTGAAGAAGCCGGTGGACTTCCTGACCTCGGCCCGGCTCTCGCCCGACGGCGGCCGGATCGTGCTCACCGCCCGCGGGCAGGTGTTCGTGGCGCCGGCCAAGGAGGGGCGCATCGTCGAGGTGACCCGCAAGCCGGGCGTCCGGTACCGCGAGGGGCGCTTCCTGCCGGACGGCAAGAGCGTGGTCGCCCTGTCGGACGAGTCGGGGGAGGTCGAATTCTGGAAGCTACCGGCGAACGGCGTCGGCGCGGCCGAGCAGCTCACCTCCGACGCCAAGGTGCTGCGCTGGGAGGGGGAGCCCTCGCCCGACGGGAAGTGGCTCGCCCATCACGACAAGGACCAGCAGCTCTGGCTGCTCGACCTCAAGAGCCGCAAGCAGAAGCGGCTCGCCGTCTCCACCGCCCCCTTCGGCGAGTTCCAGGACCTCGCCTGGTCGCCGGACGGCCGCTGGCTCGCCTGGTCGGTCCCCGAATCCAACTCCTTCAACCGGATCTACCTCTACCAGGTGGAGACCGGCAAGACCGTGCCGCTGACCTCCAACCGCTTCAACAGCGTGAGCCCGGCCTGGAGCCGCGACGGCAAGTGGCTGTATTTCCTTTCGGACCGCAGCCTCCACACCCTCGTCCGCTCCCCCTGGGGGCCGCGCCAGCCCGACCCCTATCTCACGGCGACCACCGGCATCTTCGGCGTCGCCCTGAAGAAGGACACCCGCTCCCCCTTCCAGCCGCCGGACGAGCTCCATCCGGCCAAGCCCAAGGACAAGGAGGACGACGAGAAGCCCGCTGGGAAGGAGGAGAAGGACAAGGGCAAGGACAAGGAGAAGAAGGACAGGGATAAGGACGCGGACAAGGACAAGAAACCGCCCAAGGTGGAGATCGACCTCGACGGCCTCTCCTCCCGGCTGTACGAGGTTCCGGTGCCCCCCGGCAACTACGAGTCGCTGCGGGCCGGCGAGGACCACCTCTTCTGGGTCTCGTCCCAGCCCGGGCTGATGGAAGACATGATGGCGCTGGAAACCGTGCCGTTCGACTGGGAGAAGATCGAGCCCAAGACGGTGCTCGCCGGCCTCGAGGACTACGACCTCTCGGCCGACGGCAAGAAGCTGCTGATCCGCAAGATGGACGACCTCTACGTGGTCGACGCCGGGGACGCCACGGCGGGGGACGACGGCCTGGCGGACAAGGACCTCGAGAAGGCCCGGGTGGACCTCTCGAAATGGACCTTCCCGTTCAATCCCCGCGAGCAGTGGCAGCAGATGTTCCGCGAGGCCTGGCGGCTGGAGCGCGACTACTTCTACGACCCCAAAATGCACGGGGTCGACTGGCCGGCGATGCTGGAGAAGTACCGCCCCTTGAGCCTGCGGGTGACGAGCCGGGGGGAGCTCGACGACCTGCTGGGGCAGATGGTGAGCGAGCTGTCGGCCCTGCACACCTTCGTCCGCAGCGAGCCGCGCAAGGGAGACGAGGATGTCGAGATCGCCTCGCTCGGCGCCGAGCTGGCCCGCGACGAGGCCGCGGGGGGGTGGCGGGTCACCCACGTCTACCGCACCGACCCCGACCTGCCCTCCGACGCCGGGCCGCTCCGCGCGCCGGGGGTGGACATGGAAGACGGCGACGTGATCGAGTCGATCAACGGCGTCCCCACCGCTTCCGCCCGCGACCTCGGCGCCCTGCTGCGCAACCAGGCCGACAAGCAGGTGCTCCTGCGGGTCAAGGACGCCAAGACCCACAAGAGCCGCGACGTGGTGGTGAAGCCGGTCTCGCCCAAGGAGGACGCCGACCTGCGCTATGGCGACTGGGAGCAGTCGCGGCGGGCGGCGGTGGAGGAGAAGGGGAAGGGGGAGATCGGCTACGTCCACCTGCGGGCGATGGGCGGCGAGGACTACACGAGCTGGGCGCGCGACTTCTATCCGGTGTTCGACCGCCCCGGGCTGATCCTCGACGTGCGCAATAACCGCGGGGGCAACATCGAGAGCTGGATCCTCGCCAAGCTCCTGCGCAAGGCGTGGTTCTGGTGGCAGCCGCGCACGGGGGAGCCCTACTCGAACATGCCCTATGCCTTCCGGGGCCACCTGGTGGTGCTGGTGAACGAATTCACCGCCTCGGACGGCGAGGCCTTCGCCGAAGGGGTGAAGCGGCTGAAGCTGGGACCGGTGATCGGCAACCGCACCTGGGGGGGCGAGATCTGGCTCTCGTCGAGCAACGTCCTGGTGGACAAGGGGATCGCCACGGCGGCCGAGTTCGGGGTCTACGGCCCCGAGGGGATCTGGCTGATCGAGGGGCACGGCGTCGATCCGGACATCCCGGTGGAGAACGCCCCCCACGCCACCTTCGAAGGGAAGGACGCCCAGCTCGACGCCGCGATCAAATATCTCCAGGAGAAGATCAAGGCTGAGCCCGTGCCGGTGCCCAAGGCGCCGGCCTATCCGAACAAGTCGCTGATCTATCCCAAGAAGGGGGAGGCCCCGCAGGTGCCGTGAGACCCGAACAGGCGGGGGTGCCTATCAAGAGAGAAAGGTCTGGGCTAAGTACCAGAAAGAAACGGTACTTAGCCCGTCGGACCAGTTGGGTCCACGCCGCCGCTGCCGCCGCCTTCACGCCGTACGTTCGAAGCTTTGTTCAGCATGGTCATTCCTCCACCATGGAAACTATACCACATCTAGTACCGGCTGAAGCCTCAGAAGAGGATTAGCCCCCGCCCTTACATTCTGAATTACCCACTGATACTCCCTATAGCCGGGAGAGCCCGAGGGAGGATTCAAAGCTACCGAAGAGCCTCCTCCCTGTCCGATATTGCTCATTTTGATTCGCGGTAAGGATTCATGCAAATGGAAGGTGATGGTCAGGTGGTCGACCGACCACCTGAAGGGGACCTTGACTTCCCAAACGTCCGGAACGCCGCGCAAGAGCCGATCCCACATTCCGGGCCACCGCCAGCTAAAGGACAAGGTGTGCTCTTCCTTCTCGGGCAGGAAAGGCAGGAAAAAAGCGAGGAAGCGCTTTTCACTGGGCTTATTGTAGGCGGGCAAGACCACGAGCTCTCTCTTCTCGATCGTGGCAAGAAACTGGATTCTCTGAAAATCTTCTACTGGAGGATCACCGAAAACCGTAAAGAGCTCCATGCCGTAGATCGAGTCTGCGACTTGCTTGCGATGTTCCTGACAATAACAATCTCCCTTTTCATTGATGGAGATCAGGTAATTTTGTTCGAGAATTCTCACCCGCGGCAACTCAGGATTGTGCTGGCTATAGATGTAGTGGGTTGCGGCCATCGACTCATCCAGGAGCCGCCGCAGGGATTCGTACTCTTGCTTCAAGAAACCATGTGCTGCCGCGAGCTCGGCATTGGGCTTTTCCTGGGTCGCGAGCATGGGCTTGAGTGCCTTAACCCACTCCTTGATCTCTGTCTTCGCGCGCTCCTTCTTGGTGAGGTCAATATGGGTGAGCCCCAAGAGATCTGAGGCCGTCTTGGGCTTCCCGCTGACGCAGACGATTGCCCTTTGGGAGCCGAACTTGCCAGTAAATAGACCGTATTCGATGAGGACGTTGTCTCTGGGAATCCCTACCGCATCGCCGCGGTACCACGCCTTGTCATCCTCGGCAAAGATAAAAATCGCGGCGCTCACGGAAGCTGTAATGTCGATGAGCCGCAGAAAAGCCTGCTCTCCAGGCGGGAAGAGCCCCGGATGAGTCCACTTGACGGGATCGAGCCCCAGCTCCTCTAGAGACAGCGCGACCCAGTCCATGAGCTCCGTTGATTCTTTGGAGCTGCCGATGAATACCTTCATGTCGCTTACCCCCATACTGTGACCAAGCCAGGAGATGGGATCAGGAAGTGGAAAAACTCTACTCACTATAGAGAATACCGTGGCACGTGGGAAGACGATAGCCCTGGGTTCGGAACCGCCCTTGGGGTGGAGGGGTGATGCGAGGCCCGGAACAGCACCTGGTGGAAGCGCTCCGGCTCGACTCCCAAGTCGGCGCAGATCTCCTCCTTGCCGTCGTCCGAGAGGTAGAAGCGGAACAGGAGCTGGCGGTCGCGGTCGAAGCGGAGCTCGTCGAGGAGCCGCCGCACCTGCCGGGCCTCCTCGTCGGCCAGGAACCGGTCGAGCGGCGCCGGCCCCCGGTCGGCGAGCTCCGGGCGCGCCCACTCGTCCTCGTCCCGGCCGCCGTCGAGGGCGCTGTAGCGCGCCTCCTTGCGGCGGTCGGCGATGAAGAGGTTGCGCGCCGTGGCGCGGATGAAGCCGGCGAGCCTCTCGGGCTCGCGCACCTCGCCCCGGCGGACCTTTCCGAGGACGAGAGCGAAGGTCTCCTGGTGGAGGTCGTCGGCCAGGGCCGGATTCTGGACGAGGCGGCGGAGCATCAGCAGGAGGCCGCGGCTGAAGCGGGCCACGAGCTCGCTCTCGGCGGCCGGATCGCCCCCCTGGATCCGGCGGACGAGGCCGGCGACGTCATCCTCGGGCGCTTCCCTTGGCAAGGCATCTCGCTCCATCCGGGTGTTCGCCGAGGATACACGAAATCAGGACCCGGCGACGTTATAAGCTTCCGGCAGACAAGGGAGGCCGCACAATGTCCTACGAAGTCTTTACGCACGACTGGGCCGTGGCCTGCGGCGAGCAGATCAACGAGAACGAGGACTACCGCCAGGCGGCGAAGAACTGGGAGTGGCCTCTGGTGCTCACCATGGCGGCGGACCCCAAGCTGGATGTCCCCGAGCGCTCCGTCTACCTCAATCTCTACCACGGCGACTGCAAGGAGGCGCGCGCCGCCACGGCGGCCGACCTCGACGACGTGCCGTTCATCATCCGGGCCGACCCCCACACCTGGAAACGGGTGCTCGACCGCGATCTGGAGCCGATCTTCGGGCTGATCCGCGGCAAGCTCAAGCTGGCCAAGGGGAGCCTGGTCAGCCTGCTCCCCTACACCTCCGCCGCCAAGGAGATGGTCCTCTCGGCGGCCTGCGTGGAGACCCGGTTCCCCGCGGGGGTGTAGCGCCATGACCGGGCCGGCTCCGCGCCACACGGTCTTCGCCAGCACCCGCCCCCAGGGGCTGCGCTACGACCAGCTCCCCCTCCGCCTCTGGCGCAAGGCCAAGCGGCTGGGGATCTGGAACCCGGACGATCTCGATTTCACTCGCGATCCCCCATTGACCTTGGAGGATCTCCCGGGGGAGCTCAGTCTCCTGGCGCTCGCCAATGGACGGCCGGGGCTCACGCGGCTGGTCGTCAACGCCAACGGCACCAACTTCGAGCTCTCCAATCTTGCCGGCGGCGAGGAGAGGACGCTGGACCTCTCCACCGCGATGCAGGCGGGAAACCGCAACATCCTCACGTTCGAGGGGGAAGGCGCCGGGGCCGCGAGCGCCAGGGTTACGCTCACGACGTTTTAGCCGGGTCCACTCGTGTCGAGCTTCCGCAACAAGGCCTCGAGCGACTGGACGAGCGGAGGGAGATCCTCCGAAACCCGCTTCCATACCTCTCCGAGGTCCACGCCTTCATATTGATGGATCAGGACATCCCGGAATCCCGCGAGCCTTTTCCAGGGGATCTCGGGAGCTTGGCTCCGAATGGATTCGGGCACCCGTTTGGCGGCTTCGCCCATCACCTCGAAGCTGCGCAGCACTGCATCCTGCGTCTTGCGATCACGAAGAAACTGGTCCTGGCCGCCGTCGGTATATTCAAAGATGCGATCCGCGCGCTCCAGCATCTGGATGAGGTAGAGCCGTTCGTCCTTCACAGGGGAACCGCCTCGGAGAGGACCCGGTCGCGGATGTACCAGTGGAGAGCATTCTCTGTGAGGACGTCCACTTTTCTCCCCAGGAGCGCCTCGAGGTCGAGGACGAGCCCTGCCGGGAACCACGCTGAGGTTTTGGGACCGGTGCTTACAAGGAGATCGATGTCGCTGTCCGCGCGCGCTTCTCCCCGGGCGATGGAGCCGAAGACGCGGACCTGATCGGCGCCGTGGCGCTTGGCGATTTCCAAGATCTCGTTCCGTTTGCTGCGCAGGATCTCCTCGATACCCATGTTTTTAGTGTACCGCGCCGCGCCCTACTCGATCCCCAACTGCGTCATCCGCTGAAGCAGCCCCTTCTTCGAGACCTCCAAGCGGTCGACCATGGCTTCGAGGCTGCCGCCGCAGGCCTGCCGCGCCTCCAGGATCTCCTCGCGGGTGAGGTCCGCCGCCTTGCGGATCAAGGGGAACTTGTCGATCAGCAGGTAGAGCGACGGCCGGGAGATGCCGAGCTGCTCGGCGGCCGGCTTGACCTCCCAGCGGTTGGCCCGCAGGGCCTTAAGGAGCTCCGCCTCGGTGACCTCGGCCGGTGAGCGGTAGTCGCCCGCCTCCGCCCGCCGGCGCGGCCGCGGGGCCGGCGCCACGATTTCGGGCTCGGGCTCGGGGATCGGCGCGACCTCCCGCAAGAGGCGTTCGATCTGGGGGCCGATCTCCACGGTCTCGGAGGCGCGGCTCGCGATCACCATCTGCCGCACCGTGTTGTGGAGCTGCCGGATGTTGCCCGGCCAGGAGTGGCGGGCGAGGCGCGCCACCACCGAGGTCGGCAGCCAGAGTGGGGATGTGTCCTCGGGGGGGATGAGGCGGTGCTCCTCGCCGATCGTCCGCAGCTCCTCGGCCAGGAAGTGGCAGAACAGCCGCCCGAAGTCGTCCCGGCGCTCCCGCAGCGGCGGGATCATCAGCTCGTAGCCGGAGAGCCGGTGGAGCAGGGGAGCGCGGAAGCGCCCCGCCTCGATGGCGTCCTCCAGGTCGGCGTCGGTCGCCGCGATCAGCCGCACGTCCACCTTCTGGAGGCCGGGCGCGCCGACCCGCTGGATCTCGCCGGTCTCGATCACCCGCAGCAGCATCACCTGCACCTCGGGGGAGGCCTCGCCGATCTCGTCCAGGAACAGGGTGCCGCCGTGGGCGCGCTGGAAGAAGCCGAGATGGTCCCGCACCGAATTGGTGTAGGAGCCCTTGACCGCTCCGAACAGCTCGGAGGTGGCGAGCGAGGCCGGGATCGCCCCCATGTTCACCGACAGGCAGGGGCCGTTGCGGCGCGGGCTCGCCTCGTGGATGGCGCTGGCCACCAGCTCCTTGCCGGTGCCGGTCTCGCCGCGCAGCAGCACGGGGACCTCCAGGTCGGCCACCCGGCGGATCTCGTGGCGCACGCGCTGGAGCCCCTCGCTCTCGCCGATCAGCCCGAGCTTCTCGGCGGAGTAGGGGGGGAGCAGCGCCGGCAGCGTGTGCAGCAGCAGGACCACCCGGTCGGCCAGCTCGAGGACGACCCCGCGCTCGACCTCCTCCGGCGTGAAGGTGCAGGACTGGGGGACCAGCACTCCCTCCGCCACCAGACGGGTGCGGCTCCCCCGGATGGAGAAGGTGACGGCGCCGCTCGTCTCCCGTGAGACCTGGAGGGGGGAGCGGCTGAGGCAGCGGTCCAGCAGCGGCCGGGGACCGGAACGGTAGGGCGCCTCGAAGCCGGGCTCCAGGCGCGAGAGCGGCATGGGCCGTCCGGGGGCCAGCGCCCCGAGGATCGCCCGCTCGCCGGCCCGCCGGACGTCAGGGTGGTAGAGGATGGTCAGCGCGGCATGGCGGACCCGCGTACGCCTGCGCCGCTCGCTGCCGGCGGACAGGTCGTCCCATACCGGTTGCTCAATGGTGAATCCGGACGTTGCATCCGACATTCAACTCAGTGTACCCCACGCGCCGCCGATCCGAGCAGGGGCAAAAAAAGGCTCCTCGGGGGGGATACCACCGAGGAGCTGCTTGGAGGGCACGTCAATGTCCTTTCCATATAGCAGGGCTCGTGCCAGCAGTGTGGATTGCGAAAAACGATTTAGGATCAACGGTTTACGATTCGGAGGTCAGGTCCGGAGAGACGCTGTCAGAAGGGTGACGGGACTGTCAGCTCCGTCAGCGGGGTGTCAGAGCTCTGCGGCGGCGTCATCCAAGGCGACGGAGCTCGAAGGGCTCATCGCCGAGGCCAAGGGGATGGACACCAAGCAGCAGGGCCTGCGCGGCACGCTTCAGGAGACGGTGCGGCAGCGGCGGGAGCTCGAGAAGCGGGGGAAGGTTCTGCAGTCCCTGCTCGCGGCGCTCCTCCGGGGCAGCCTCGGCTTCGACAACCAGACGCTCCTTGGCTTCGGCGTCAAGCCGCGCCGTCCGCGCAGGAAGAAGGCGGAGGCTCCGGCGCCGCAGCCGCAACCGGCCGCGCAGTAGCAGACGGCAGTTTCATCGGGTTCTTTGAAAACTGAATCGAAGCAGGAGTCCTTTGCAGGGCCTCCCGGGGCGGTGCGCCCGGGGGGCCCGTCTTTTTCCAGGGGCCGGGCTACCCCTCTCCCAGAAACCCCGCCAGCAGCCGGTGAAAATGGTGCACCCCCTGCTCGCGGGTGGGGGAGTAGCGGCCGCGGTGATAGAGGCGGGAGCGTACCCCTCGCTGGACGCTCTCGACGACCGCCTCGTCCTCGCGCTCGACGCGGTCGAGGGCGGCGCCGGCGCCGCGGTCGAGGCGGGCGGGGTCCCAGACGTAGGAGAGGAAGGAGACGCGGGTGCGGTCCGGCGCCAGGGGACGGACGATGTTGACCGAGATCCCCCAGGGGTAGACGTTCAGCATGGTGTTCGGGAAGAGCCAGAAGTAGTAGCCGGCGATCTTCTGGCCGTAGTCCGGGGAGGAGGGGGGGAGGTCGAAGACGTCCTCGCCGCCGCTCGCCACTCCCACCTGGAGGTTGGACCAGCGGAAGACCTCGGTGCGGTATTCGCCGTAGTCGAGCGCCCCCGCCAGCCCGGCGTGGACGTAGGGGATGTGGAACCCCTCCAGGAAGTTGTCGCAGTAGAGCGCCCAGTTGGCCTTGACCAGGTAGTCGCGCGAGCGGGCGGGATCGAGCACCGCCTCGCGGAGCGGCAGCCAGGAGACCCGGGCGTCGATCTCCGCCGTCAGCTCCGCCAGCGGGAAGGCGGGGTCGAGCGAGACGAAGAGGAGCTTCCCCCAGGCGCCGAAGGGGATCTTCGGCAGGTCGTCCGCGGGGGAGGGGAACCCCTCCGCGCCCTCGAATTCGGGCATCGAGAGGAAACGCCCGTCATGGGCGAAGCGCCGGCCGTGATAGCGGCAGCGCAGCGCCGGCAGCACCGCGGCGTGCTCGCAGACCAGCGTGCCGCGGTGGGTGCAGACGTTCGAGAGGCAGTGGAGCCGGTCCTGGGTATCCCGGGTGAGCATCAGCGGCTCGTCGAGCACCCCCTCCAGCAGGGTGAAGGGGTACGTCTGTCCGGGGACGCGCACGGCGTCGGTGTCCGCCACGAGCTGCCAGCTCCGGGCGAAGACGCGGTCGCGCATCGTGGCATACCAGCGCGGATCGCCGTACACCTCGGCCGGCAGGGTGGAGGCGCGGCGGATGTCCTCGTCGATGGTCCAGGAGAGGGGCATGGGGGGATCTTATCCCGCGTCTCTTTCGATTGACTCTCCTCCGCTTCTCTCGTAACCTCTGGAAAAACCTGGGGAGGGCGGCCATGACCGGATCGAACGGCCTCAAGGCGTTGCGGATCGTCGTGTTCCTGGTGGGCTTGGGCGAATTCCTGACGTCGGTCCTGCTGCTGTTTCTGCCGCAGACGTACAAGGCGATCTTCGGCCTGGCGCCGGGCTTCGACAGCTACTACATCCAGCAGATCGGGATGTTCCAGTTCCTGGTCGGCTCGGCGATCCTGATCGGCAGCCGGCAGGCGGAGAACCCGCCGGTCTTCCGGTTCGCGGTCTATTTCAACGTCGTCTCGCTCGTCTTCTGGGTCTACTTCCTGCTCTCGCGGGGGTGGCAGCCGGACCTGTTCCACTACAGTGTGGCCGGCTTCATGGTCTACCACACGGTGATGACGGCGATCCTGTTCGCGGTGGGGCGGCGGGCGGGGGTGGCATAGAGCCGCTTCGGCGGGGTTGGGGCACCCGGCCGGTTGGCCCTCATCACCCCGGCCCTCTTCTCCCCGCCTCCCCCCCTTCCCGACGGGAGAAGAGGGAGAGGTTAGCTTGGCTTGTTTTTGGTTTCCGTGAGCGGGATGAGCCCTGCCTCTTGCGACAGCCTCCCGCGGCCAAGCCCCCCTCTTCTCCCGTCAGGTGGGGGGGAGGCCGGGAGAAGAGGGCCGGGGTGATGAGGGCCCGCCCCGAAGGGGCGGCCCTACAACGCCAACAACTGCTCCACCAACTGCCCGTACCGCGCCAGGTAGTCGAAATCCTTCGGCGCCTCGCCGCAGCGGTTGACGTCGTGGCCGATGAGCTCGGGGGAAGGGTAGCACGGGCGTGGTATCATTGTTATCCTTCAACGGATCTTAAAAAGAGGAAACCCATGGCCGACAGGTACGAGGCGATCGTCATCGGCAGCGGATCGGCGGCGGCATCGGAGCGGGTGGCCGAGGGGATCACGCCGGACGGCGATCTTTAAAGGAGTCAGCGATGAACCAGCCCGAGCGCGAGATACCGGTCTTCACGCTGGAAGGCGTCCGCGACGCCGAGATCACCACGCACTACATCACCACCGAGGACAAGCTCGGCCTCTCCATGCTGCGCTTCCGGCGCGGCACCGCGCCCCCCTCGGACGTGGTGCTGCTCCTCCACGGGCTCACCACCTCCACCGACATGTTCATCATGCCGGAGCACGCGAACCTGGTCAGCTACCTCCTCGACCGCGGCTACGAGGTCTGGTCGTTCGACTGGCGGGGGAGCCTGCGCCACAATTACGACCTCTTCCCCGGCCGCTTCAACCTGGACGAGATCGCCCTCTACGACCATCCGGCGGCGGTGGAGCACCTGCGGCGGGAGGTGGGCCCCGGGCCCCGCCTGCACGTGATCTGCCACTGCGTGGGATCGATCACCTTCATGATGAGCCTGTTCGCCGGGCTGATCGAAGGAGTGTCGAGCGTGGTGTCGAACAGCGTCTCGCTCACCCCGCGCGTCCCCCGCTGGTCGGAGGTCAAGCTGACGCTGGCGCCGTTCTTCATGAACTGGATCCTGCGCTTCCCCAACCTCAACCCGCGGTGGGGCTATCTCCCCGGGCCGGGCATCCCGCAGGGGAAGCCGCTGTCGAAGATCATCGACCTGCTCCATCCCGAGTGCGACGTGCCCGCCTGCCACATGATCAGCTTCATGTGGGGAGCCGGCCGCCCCGCCGCCTACCAGCATGAAAACCTGGCGCCGGTCACCCACCGCCGGCTGGGGGACCTGTTCGGCGCCATCAACATCAACTACTACCTGCACATCCGCGAGATGGCGCGGCGGCGCCGGGCGGTCAAGATGCACCCGGACGACCCCCAGTGGGACCGCCTGCCGGACGACTATCTCGCCCGCGCCGCCGAGGTGAAGACCCCCGTCCTGTTCATCACCGGCGACCACAACAAGGTCTTCATGAATTCCAACATCGTCACCTACGAGACGTTGAGGAAGCTCCAGCCGGAGGACCGCAACGCGCTGCGCATCCTGCCCGGCTACGGGCACCAGGACCCGTTCATGGGCAAGAATAATCACGAGGACGTCTTCCCCCATCTCGTCGAATGGATCGAGGCGCACCGCGCTGAAGACACCCAAGGGAGGGCCGCATGAGCACGATAGGAATCTCGTTTCGGGAAGTGATGTCGGGGGGCTTCGCGCTCGGGGCCACCGATCCGGCGGAGGGGGAGAGGCGGGGGCGGGCCGAAGGGACGGAGATGACGATGCACGCCGCGATCGACATCCAGGACCTCGACCGTTTCCTCCAGGAGCCGGAGCACCCGGGCGGCCTCACCGGCACGCTCGACTTCACGCCCTTCGGCAACGGCCTGCCGGCCACCTCCGGCGTGTTCAACCTGTTCAACCCCACGAGCGACCCCAGGCTCAAGCTGATGGTCTATGAGATGGGCTTCCAGCACGATGGGAAGAATTACTACCTGGCCGGGCAGAAGGACGTGCGGCAGGACCCGATCTTCGATCTCTGGAAGGCCACGACCACCCTCTATTCGAAGCTCCACGAGGGGACCGACAAGACCGGCCCGGTGGTGGGGGCGGGCATCCTGAGCCTCGGGGTGCGGCAGCTCATCGACCTGATGTCCACGATGAAGACGCCGGGGGCCGCCACGTTCACCGAGAAGTCGGAGGCGATGGCGAAGTTCGGCCGCTTCTTCCTCGGCGAGCTGTGGGACACCTACGTGAGGCACGCCCTGCCGTGAGCCTGAAGACGTTCCGCGATCCCAACCTCTCCCGCTGGCAGTCGGTGGTCGAGGAGGTGCTGCGCCGCAAGGAAGGGACGGGCGCGACGCGGCCCACGCTGGACCATCCGGTGGTGGCCGCGGCCACCACGGCGGCGGCGCACACGCTGAGCGGGGTGGCCACCGCGCCGGCCCCGCCGGCGGCCGCGACCGCCGCGGCGCCCACCTGCTGCACCGACGACGAGTGCGCCCACCTGGCCCTGCAGCTCGCCACCGCCAAGGTCGAGGGGCGGCCCGCGGCGGAGATCCAGCAGCTCGAGGGCTCCCTGCGCTTCAGCACCTGCGATCCGCTGTGGGCCGAGGCGGTCACCGAGTACGTCCAGTTCTTCGACGTCGACAAGAAGAAGATCCCCTACCGGGCCTCCACCGGGCCGGACGATCCGGCGCCGCTGCCCCTCCCCGAGAACGCCACCGTGGCCCTGATCGCCGACTGGGGGACGGGCACGGCCGAGGCGCGGGGGCTGCTGGAGAAGGTGATGGCCCACCGGCCGGACGTGCTGATCCACCTGGGGGACGTCTACTACTCCGGCACCGAGAGCGAGTACACCCAGTACCTGTTCAACCCGATCAACGAGGTGCTGGGCCGCGGGCCGGGCCGTCCGCTGCCGGTGTTCGGCCTCACGGGCAACCACTGCATGTACTCGGGGGGCGACCCCTTTTACGCCATGATCGACAAGCTCAACCAGCCGCCGCTGGCGCCGCCGGGGCAGCTCCAGACCCACAGCTTCTTCAACCTGCGCAGCTCCGGCTGGCAGATCCTGGGGATGGACACCGGGCTCCACGACGACGACGTCTTCGACGTGGCCACCGATCTCACCTATCTGGAGGATACGGAGGTGGCCTGGCACAAGCACCAGATCGCCTCTGCCGGCGGCCGGCGCACGATCCTGCTCTCGCACCACCAGCTCTTCTCGGCCTTCTCGGCGATCGGCCCCGAGAGCAACGGCGACCGCTCCATGAACACCCTCCTGCATTCGCAATTCGGCGACGTGCTGGGCCAGGTGGAGGCGTGGCTCTGGGGGCACGAGCACAACCTGGAGATCTACGCGCCGTACGCGGGGCTGAAGCGGGGGCGGTGCATCGGCCACAGCGCGGTGCCGGTGTTCGTGACCCAGGAGCCGTACAAGTCCCGCGTGGGCGGCAAGATCCCCCTCCTGGCGGCCAACCCGGCCGTCCCCGGCGTGCCGGTGATGCTCGGCACCACAGGGGGCGTCTACAACCACGGCTACGTGATCCTGAAGCTCGACGACGCCGGCAAGACGGCGGCCGTCTCCTACTACCAGGACACGGATACGGGGGCGCTGCTGTTCCAGGAGACGCTGGGAGGCTGAGCCGGCGGTCCCATTGAAATCTTTCGTTTGCGCTCTGCTTCTGCTGGCGGGCGCGGGCCGCGGAGCCCATGCCGCCCAGCTCGCCGTGCCGCCGCCGGCCCATCCGGCGCGGGTCACGACGAATTTCTACTTCAACTCGGTGACGGACGTGGACGCCGTATCCGAGAGCTTCGAGGCCGACTTCTATCTGTTCCTGACCTGGGAGGATCCGCGCCTGGCCAGCAAGGATCCGGCCCTCCGCGCCCAGGGGGAGAGCTGGGAGCCGCAGATCGACCTCGTCAACGCGCTGGACCAGAGGTCGCGCTGGGCGGCTCCGGTCCTCGAGCACCCTTCGCCCGGCCGGGCGAGCCTGCTGAGCACCTACTCCGGCAAGTTCCGGGCGCCGATGGACCTCCGCGACTTCCCGTTCGACCGCCAGGTGCTGCCGATCTACGTGGAATCCGCCGCCAACATCGAGGACCTGGCCTTCGACGGCGGCATGGAGACGAAGGCCCGGGGGGACAGCGAGAAGGGGTGGCCGGCCGATCCCCGGAACGTGCTGAGCGACAGGGTCCGCCTGCCGGAGTGGGACATCGAGGAGATCCGCGTCCGGCATACGCCGGAGTACTACGGCTTCATCGATCAGACCTTCTCGCGGTTCCGGATCGAGATCCACGTCGCGCGCCGGCCGGGGTTCTACGTCTGGAAGATCATCGCCATCGAGGCCCTGCTGGTGATCCTCTCCTGGATCGTCTTCTTCCTCGATCCGGGGAACCTCGGCGACCGCTCGACGGTGGCGGTGACCCTGCTGCTGGCGACGGTGGCGTTCAGCTACGTGGTGGGGGGCATCACCCCGCGGACCGCGTACCTCACCCTGCTCGACGACTTCCTGCTGGGGAGCTTCTTTGTGATCTTCCTGGCCGCGGCGGAGTGCGTGATCGTCTTCCGGCTGCACAGGCGCGGAGGAGGAGAGAAGGCCACGAAGGCGATCGACCGCTGGAGCGTGTTCCTGTTCCCGGCCGGCTACGTGCTCTTCAACGCCCTGCTCTGGGCGCGCGCGGTGGCCGCCTACCTGGGGTGAAAACGAAAAAGCCGCTCCAAAACGGAGCGGCTCTCGTCGGTCGGGGAGTGAGTGTGGCTCAGCCGGCGATCTTGGTGACGTTGCTGGCGGCGGGGCCCTTCTTGCCGTCAACGATGTCGTACTCCACGCGGTCCCCCTCGGCGAGCGACTTGAAGCCGCTGCCCTGGATCGCCGAGTGGTGGACGAAACAGTCCTTCGCACCGTCCTCCGGCGTGATGAATCC
The DNA here is from genome assembly GCA_045807625.1 of Thermoanaerobaculia bacterium. Lineage (GTDB taxonomy): Bacteria > Acidobacteriota > Thermoanaerobaculia > Multivoradales > UBA5704 > DATARR01. The sequence continues at coordinate 109,215 of JBJMHA010000035.1, forward strand.
GAATCCCTTGCTGTCGTTGAACCACTTCACTCTTCCGGTGTTACGCATTCTGAAAGCTCTCTTTCTTGGTTTTCCCCAGAAACACAAAAGGGACCCACTCAAAAGCCAGGTCCCTTCATGTTCACTGGTTACTGAGACAGGCTTGTCTGTTGCCTGCCGGGGATGAAGAGTAGGAGGAAACGAGGGGGTTGTCAAGCTCCGAATCGGAGTACCATCCCGGCGTGGACCTCCAACCCACCGCCGCCCGCGGCGCCGAGACCATCCGTCAGGCGTTCGGCGAGCACCACCGGGGGCTGCGCGCCATCACCCAGCGGGTGGCGCGGCGCTTCGAGGAGCGCGACTGGGAGGGGATCCGGCGCGACACCTTGGAGAAGCTGGAGCTGCCGTCGTGGAGCGTCGACGAGACGGTCGAGGTCCTGCGCGGCCAGCTCCGCGGCCGCCTCGCCGACCGGGCGGTCTGGGCGGCGATGAAGGAGGCCTACACCCGGGCCATCCTCGGGCGCGACGACTTCGAGATCGCCCAGACCTACTTCAACTCCCTCACCCGCAAGGTCTTCGCCCACGACGGCGTCGATCCTGCCATCGACTTCACCTCGGACGAGTTTCCCCTCCCCTTCCACGGCTGGGAGATGGCGAGCGCCCGCCTGTACGCCGTCCATAGGATCGACGCCGCCGTGGTCTGCCGCATGCTGGAGGACGCCGGCTTCCGCGCCCCCTTCCGCGACCTCGCGGAGGATTCCGCCCTCGCCGCGGCGCGGCTCGACCAGGGGATCGCCGAGGCGCTCGGCTCCCCCGAGATCGACGCCCTCGACGTGCTGCGCCCCCTCTTCTTCCGCAACAAGGGGGCCTACGTGGTGGGGCGGGCCCGCCGCGGAGAGCGCTGCGTCCCGGTGGTGCTGGCGCTGGTCAACCGCCAAGAGGGGATCACGGTCGACGCCGTGCTCCATACCGAGGACGAGACCAGCGTCGTGTTCAGCTTCGCGCGCTGGGACTTCCACGTCGACGTGGCGAGCCCGCGCCAGGTGATCGGCTTCCTCAGGTCGATCCTCCCCCGGAAGCGGACTCCTGAGCTCTACACCGCCCTCGGCTACCGGAAGCACGGCAAGACCGAGCTCTACCGGGACCTGATGGCCCACATCGCCGGCGGCGGGGACCGGTTCGTGCCGGCGCCCGGGGCGAGCGGGCTGGTGATGTCGGTTTTCACCCTCCCCTCCTATGACTTCGTCTTCAAGGTGATCAAGGACGCCTTTCCGCCGCAGAAGAACACCACGCGGGAGCGGGTGAAGGAGAAGTACCGCACCGTGCAGCTCCACGACCGCGTGGGGCGCCTGGTGGGCTTCCAGGAGTTCGAGTACCTCACCTTCCCGCGCTCCCGCTTCGCCGCGGAGCTGCTCGCCGAGCTCCTCGCCGCCGCTCCGGGCACCGTCTCCGTCCACGGGGAGGAGGTGATGGTCCGGCACTGCTACGTCGAGCGGAAGGTGGTCCCCCTCGACCTCTATGTCCAGCGGACGGAGCCGGCGCGGGCCGCGGCGGCGGTGCTCGACTGGGGACGGTGCCTCAAGGATCTCGCCGCCGCCGGCATCTTCCCGGGGGACGTGCTGCTCAAGAACTTCGGCGTCACCCGCCACGGCCGGGTCCTCTCCTACGACTATGACGAGCTCTGCGCCCTCACCGACCTCTCCTTCCGGGAACTGCCCCCGCCGCGCGACGAATTGGAGGAAATGTCCGCCGAGCCCTGGTTCGGCGTCGGGGAGGGGGACATCTTCCCGGCCGAGCTGCTCACCTTCCTCGGCCTCCAAGGGGAGCTGAAGGAGGCGTTCCTGCGCGAGCACGGCGACCTGTTCGGGGTCGAGCTCTGGCGGGGTCTCCAGGAGCGGCTCCGCCGGGGGGAGGTGGTCTCCTTCTACCCCTACAGCGAGGGGCGGCGGCTGCACCCTGGGGTCTCGGATAGGATGGACGCGTGGAGCCCCGCCCCTTCCTGACCGCCCGCTGGCGGTATCTCGCGATGCTCAACTACGAGGTGCCGCCGGAGATCCTGACGCCCCTGGTGCCGGCCGGCACGGAACTCGACTCCTGGCGGGGGAAGACCTTCGCCAGCATCGTGGGCTTCCTCTTCCTGGACACCCGGGTGCGGGGGATCGCGATCCCCGGCCACCGCGATTTCGAGGAGGTGAACCTCCGCTTCTACGTGCGACGGAAGGCGGAGGACGGCTGGCGCCGGGGGGTGGTCTTCGTCAAGGAGATCGTCCCCCGCTTCGCCATCGCCGGCACGGCGCGGCTCCTCTACGGCGAGAAGTACGTCGCGCTGCCGATGCGCCACTCGATCACCGGCGACCCCGCCCGGGGCGGCCTGTACGTGATGTACGGCTGGCGGCTCCAGGGGCGCTGGAACGGCATCGGCGCCGTGGTGGGGGGCTCGCCCCAGGAGGCGGCGCCGGGCTCGGAGGAGGAATTCATCACCGAGCACTACTGGGGGTACTCCTCCCTGCGCGGCGGCGGCTGCGTGGAGTACCAGGTGGAGCACCCGCGCTGGCGCGTCTGGACGCTCCTGCGCCCCGTGCTCGACTGCGACGTGGCCACCCTCTACGGCCGCCAATTTGCCGAGCCTCTGGCCGGGGAGCCCAGCTCCGCCTTCCTGGCGGACGGCTCGGAGGTGGCGGTCTATCCGGGGCGGCGGGTGGTCTGAGGCGCGGCGGGAGGATTGATCCCCGCCGGCTCTTCCGTCCCCAGGATCTTCAGCAGCGGCTTGTCCCGCCCGTAGAGGTCGTCCCGGAGCTGCAGGGTCCCGGCGCCGTCCACCCAGGCGGTCCAGTAGACGAGGTGGACGGGGAGGGGCTTGGGGATGGTCACCCAGGCCTCCCGGCCCTTGGCGAGGACGGCGGCGATCCTCTCCGGCGTCCAGGCCGGATCGTCCTTCAGCAGGTATTCGGCCAGCTCCACCGGCTTCTCGATGCGGATGCAGCCGTGGCTGAAGCTGCGCACGGTGCGGCTGAACAGGGAGCGCGACGGCGTGTCGTGCAGGTAGACGTTGAAGCGGTTGGGGAAGAGGAATTTGACCTTCCCCAGGGCGTTCTTGGGGCCGGGCTTCTGCCGCACCTCGGTCCCCTTCACCTCCAGCCCCTCTTTCTCGGCGTAGCCCGGCTCGCGCTGGATCCGCGGCAGCACCTCCTTGCGGGCGATGTCCGGCGGCACGTTCCAGTAGGGGTTGAGGACCACGTTGGTCATCCGGCCGCTGAACATGGGCGTGCGGGTCGTGGGCTTGCCGGCTACCACCCGCATGGAGAGGGCCGGGCTGCCGTCCTCCACGACGTCGAGGGCGAAGCCGGCGATGTTCACCATGATGTAGCGCTCCCCCAGGTCGTGCGGCAGCCAGCGCCAGCGGTCGAGATTGATCTCGATCTGCCGCACCCGCTGCCCGGCCGGCACGTTGAGGGCCGCGAGAGTCCCCTTGCCCATCTTGCCGTCGGCGTCGAGGCCGTGCTGATCCTGGAACTTGACCAGGGCAGCCTGGAGGGGGGCGTCGAAGAGGTCGCGCGCCTCCTTGGGTGACGCGTCCGGCGCCAGCTCACCCGAGGCTTCGAGGCGGGCGCGCAGGGCGGCGACCCGCTCGCCGCGGTCGCCGGGCTTCAGAGGCGGCCCCTCGGGCACCGGCGGCCAGCCGCCGCGGGCGGCGAGGGCGCGGGACTGGACGAGCGCGGCCTTGAGGGCCTTGTAGCCGGCGTGGGTGGGCGCGAGCTCCGCGAGAGACTGGCGCACGCGGCCGGCGGCGAGCGCGCTCTCCAGCGCGGCGGCGAGGTCGACCTCGGGGATGTCGAGCTCGCAGTCGCTGTAGAGCAGCTCGGGGTTCACCGCGCCGCTGCGCAGGTCGGCCGCGAGGCGCAGGAAGGCGTCGCTCAGCCGCAGGTCGATCTCCGCGAGGTCGCCCGGATTGGGAGAGGAATTGGGCGCGCCCTTCACCTGGGCCAGGCGCTGGCGCAGATCGGCCAGGCGATAGCGCTCGGAGTCGAGGCCGTCGGCCGGGGCGTCGGCCAGGGCCGCGACCAGCTCGTCGGCGTCCGCCCGCAGCCCCTTGTCGCCGACCCAGGCGGGAGCGTACTGCCGCCGGTCGTAGAAGCAGGGGAGGCCGGGGGCGGCGCGGAAGGCCCCGCTGTCCGCGGGCAGCTCCGGCGGCTTGCCGTCGGCGGGGAAGCGGGCGCGGAGGATCGGCTGCAGGGCCTGGGGGAGCGCGGGCTGAGGAGGCGCCTGCTGGGCTCCGAGAGCGATCCCGGAGAGCCCTGCCAGGAGGGCGGCGATCAGACGGAAGCTATGGGATGGCATAGGCAAGGGATCTCTACCTTTACACAGATGACGGAATCGGGCACTACCTTTCGGCGCGGGAGCCCGGCCCGCCGTTACGGGAATCGGTAGGCATCCGGTTGGGTTAAGATCTCCTGATCGCCGGAGAGGTCCGACGTGTGCCCTCTTCTTATGTAGGAGTTACCCAACATTCTTGGAGATCTGTATGAGAAAGACCTTGATTCTTCCCGCCGCTCTGCTCGTTGTGGCGGCTGCCGTGGCCGGCGCGCAGTCTGGTAAGCCCGCGGCGGCGCCCGCCCAGAAGCCGGCCACCCAGCCCGCTCCGGCGGCTCCCGCCCCCGCGGCTCCCTCCTCCGCGGCCGCCGGCTTGTCCCTGAACGACAAGGCCAGCTACGTGATCGGCTACAACCTCGGCCGCACCCTCAAGCAGAACGAGGTCCAGGCCAACTCCGATCTCATCAACAAGGGGCTGGCCGCCGGTCTGGCGGGCGAGAAGGGGATGCTCACGGACGAGGAGATGCAGTCCACGATGCAGGCCTTCCAGCAGCAGGTGCAGGGGCAGCAGCAGGCGAAGGCGAAGGTTCTGGGCGAGAAGAACAAGACGGCGGGCGAGGCCTTCCTGGCGAAGAACAAGGCCCGCCCTGGGGTCAAGACGACCGCCAGCGGCCTCCAGTACGAGGTGCTGAAGGAGGGCACGGGCGCGAGCCCGAAGCCGACCGACACCGTGACCGTGAACTACAAGGGCACGCTGATGGACGGCACCACCTTCGACAGCTCCTATGACCGCGGCCAGCCGGCGACGTTCGTGCTCAACCAGGTCATCCCGGGGTGGACCGAGGGCGTGCAGCTCATGAAGCCCGGCGCGAAGTACAAGTTCTATCTCCCCTCCAGCCTTGGTTACGGCGAGCAGGGCGCGGGCGGCGTGATCGGCCCCAACGCGCCGCTGGTCTTCGAGGTCGAGCTCCTCTCGGTCGGCCAGCCCGCCGCCGCCCCGGGCACGCCCGGCCAAGGCAGCCAGCAGCAGCCCGGGAACAGCAGCAAGCCGAGCACCGACCCGCAGAAGCCGCCGGCGCGCTGAGCCCTCACTCCCCAACCCCTCTCTCCCATCCCTCCGCCCACCCTGCCGGGGAGAGAGGGGCTTCAAGACATTCTTCGGCTAACTGTGCTCCCTCTTCTCCCCGGCAGGGTGGGCGGAGGGATGGGAGAAGAGGGCCGGGGTGATGAGGGGCCTTACCCCAGCACCTCCCGCCGCGCCGCCTCGATGTCCTCCAGCGCCATCTCCATCCGCTCCCGGTGGGTTCGGAAGGAGAGGACACAGATCCGCAGGGCGAATTTCCCGCGCAGGCGCGTGGGGGTGAGGAAGACCCGCTGGCGGGCGTTGATGCGGTCGCGGAAGCGCTGGTTGAGCGCGTCGAGCTCGGCCTCAGGGGTCCCCGCCGGGGCGAGCCGGAAGGCCAGGAGCGAGAGCTGCGGCTCGGCGAGCATCTCGATCCCCTCCATCTCCCGCAGGCGGTCCGCCGCCAGCCGGGCGAGGGCGAGCTTCTCTTCCAACTGCGCCCGGAAGGCGCCCGCGCCGTGCATCTTGAACGGCAGCCAGACGCGCAGCCCCCGGAACGGCCGCGAGAGCTCGGGCGAATACTGGCTGAAGTCCACGCGGTCGGGGTCGTCCTGCATCCCCGGCATGTAGTCCCCGGTCAGGCTGTGGGCGCGGCGCAGCGCCGCGCCGTCGCGCACCAGCACGGCGCCGGTGCCGTAGGGGAGGAAGAGCCCCTTGTGGGGGTCGAGGACGATCGAGTCCGCCCGCTCGATCCCCCGCATCGCCCGTTTCCCCTCCTCGGTCAGCAGGAAGAAGCCGCCGTAGGCCGCGTCCACGTGCAGCCACAGCCGGTGGCGGGCGGCGAGGTCGGCCAGCTCGGGGAGGGGATCGACGGCGCCGGTGTTGGTGGTGCCGGCGCTGGCCACGACCAGGAAGGGGGTGAGCCCCCGGCGGCGATCCTCCTCGATCATCGCCTCCAGGGCGTCCGGCCGCAGGCGGAAGCGGTCGTCGGAGGGGACTTCGCGGACGTTCCCCTCGGGGAAGCCGGCGAGGATCGCCCCCTTGGCCACCGAGTGGTGGGCCTGGTCGGAGGCATAGATCGTCCCCTGGAGGAAATCCTCCGGCAGCCGCTCGCGGCGCGCCGTCACCAGGGCGGTCCAGTTGGCGAGCGAGCCGCCGCTGGTGAGCGTCCCCCGCGCCTCGGCCGGGTAGCCGGCGAGCCCGCAGAACCATTCGATGACGTTCATCTCGATCCGCGCCAGGGCGGGCGCGTTGACGTAGATCGAGCTGTAGCGGTTCACCGAGTCGGCGATCAGGTCGGCCACCGCGGCATGGAACAGCCCGCCGCCCGGAATGTAGGCGAGGTAGCCGGGGCTCGCGGTGTTCATCGTCGGCGGCACCGCCCGCTCGAAGAAGAGGTCGAGGAGCTCGGAGGCCGGCGTGCCGGCCTCCGGCAACGGCTCGGCGAGCGACTGCGCGACCTCGAAGCCGCCCCGGGTGTCCGAGAGCGGCCGTGTGGGGAGCGCCTCGATGTGGGCCACGATCCGGTCGAGCGCCGCCTCCGCGAGCGCGCGCATCTCCGGGGCGGAGAGCTCCAGGGGGTGGGGGTTGTCGGTCATGGGAGGCCTTATACCGCAAGGCCTCGTTCTTTCGTAGGGGCGGCCCTGTGTGGCCGCCCTGGGTGGGGGGCTTTTGCCGGGCGGGGTTTCCCCCTCCCAGGGCGGCCACATAGGGCCGCCCCTACGAATTCTTTTCCCCCCGCGCCAGCCGGTCGAGGAGGGCCAGCCGCTCCCCCGGCTCCGCCGGCAAAGCCCCCGCGTCGAGGCAGCGCCCGCCGCGCACGGCGAGGGCCCGGGTGGCGCGCGGGGCGAAGGGCTCGATCTCGTGCGAGACCACCACCACCGCGGCCCCGAGCTCCACCAGCCGGCCGGTCCAGGCCAGGAGGTCCTCGCGGGCGCCGCGGTCCAGGGCCTCGAGCGGCTCGTCGAGCAGGACCTGGCGGGGCGTGCCCACCAGGGCCGCGGCCAGCACGGCCCGGCGGCGCTGGCCCATCGAGAGCTCGCGCACGGAGCGGTGGGTGAGGTGGCCGAGGCCGGCCCGCTCCAGCGCCTCGCTCCCGCGCTCCCGGGGCTCGCCCCGCAGGCGGCAGACCAAATCCAGGATCTCGCGCACGGTGGCGTAGGGGGTGAGGTCCGGTTGCTCGGGGACGTAGGCGAGCCCCTGCCGGGCAGCCACCTCGTCCGTCCAGAGGTCGTGGCCGTCGATCTCGATGCGGCCGGAATCTGGTTTTTTGATCCCCGCCGCCAGCTTGAGCAGCGTGCTCTTGCCGCAGCCGTTGGGGCCCAGGAGCAGGGTCAGGCCGGGCCCGATCTCCAGGTCGACCCCCGCCAGCACGGGCTCGGCCTCGCGGTAGGCGAAGGAGACCTGGTGGAGCCGGATCACGAGCCGCTCCACGATTGCGGATCGCCCGCCGCCAGGTGGTGGAGCTCCAGCCAGCGGCTGACCTTCTGCCGGCGCTCCCGCTCCGCCGCGGCGCGCAGGGCCCAGGGGACCGCCGCCAGAGGCACGAGGGCGGTCCAGGGGAGCAGGGCCGCCAGCGCCGCGAGGAGCGCCCCCTCGAAGAGGATCTCCCCGGCGGCGCCCGTCCGCCGCTCCGGCGCCCGCCGCATCGCCCCGGCCGCGCGGACCGCGAGGAAGGGGAGGACGGCCAGGACCACCAGCGCGGCGGGGTCGATCCGCGCCGTCAGCAGGACCAGCGGCAGGGCGTGACCGCCGAGGATCAGGGCGTCCGCGCCGGCCCGGCGGGCCGCGGACCACGGGAGCGAGCGCGACCAGGGCCAGGCCGGCCGGCGGACGGCGAGAGCCTCGGCCATCTGGGCCAGGGCGACGGCGGCGGCGAGGCCCGCCCCCAGCCGCGCGGCCAGCCGGACGTGCTCCGGCGCCAGGCTGTTGTGGGCGGTGAAGGCGTAGGCCGCCCCCAGGGGGAGGAGCCCGAGCGCCCAGGCGCCGAAGAGGGAGGAGCCCAGAGCCCTCCAGGCAATCCGCAGCTCGAGCGGGGCGCCCCGCGAGCCGCGGGAGAGGCGCGCCGCCGGAGGCCCGGACGGCGCCAGGGGGCCGGCGATCCGGTCGGCGAGGATCAGGAGGAGGATCGAGATCCCCAGCGCCCCCCAGCCGCCGGAGCCCGCGAGGACGGCGGCGGCCAGGGCGGGGGGCCGGGCCGCCCATCGCCGCTCGGCCGGAGTTACGCAGAGGGCCGCGGCCAGGGCGGTGACGGTCAGCTTGAGGGCGTCCGCCAGCAGGGCGGCGGGCGCCAGGGAGGCGAAGGCGGCGAGGAAGAGGAGCCCCAGCAGGAGCGGGGCCTGGGCGACGGCGATGGCGAGGCCGGCGGCCCGGCGGTGGGCGAGCCCGCTCACCGGCAGGTGCCGCAGCCAGCCGCTCAAGCCCCGGCAGACCCGCGGCGCCGCCTCCGCCGCTCCCCCCAGCAGCACCGCCGCGAACAGGACCGCCGTGCCCCCCGAGGCCCGGGCTCCGAAGAGGACGCGGGAGAACGAGGTCACGAAGTCGGTCCCCAGCAGCATCCCGGCGCCGAAGGCGGCCGCGATCACCGGCACCAGCAGCCGCATCGCCAGCCGGGCGCCGACGGCGAAGTGGAAGCGGAGGAGGGGGAGGAGAGGGGAGCGGAGCACGCGGGGATCATACCCGGGCGGCCCGGGCAGATTTCCCGCGTGAATCTTGTTGTATCCAGTGAGCGGTGAAGACGCGGGGCCGACGCCGGCCCGCCCCATCCGCCACGGTCTTGACAACTCGTTATACTCAGTTCTAGTATAAGGCCCAGGCCGGCGAAGCCGGCCCTTTCTTATCGGCTCTATATGCTCAAACTGAGCATAGGGGGACATCAAATGAACCTGGAGACTCCTCGGCCGTACGCCTCGCTCGACTACACCCCGGAGGTGGCGTGGGCGACCGCCGCCATCCACGAGAAGGTGCGCCCGGTGATCCCGGACCTGGAGTGGCCGGTCCACGCTCCCTACATCGCCGCCATCAACGAGCTCAAGAGGCAGAGGAACGCCGTCGTCCTCGCCCATAACTACCAGACCCCGGAGATCTTCCACGGGGTGGCCGACTTCGTGGGCGACTCGCTCGCCCTGGCCCAGCAGGGGGCGAGGACGGACACGGAGGTCATCGTGCTGGCCGGCGTCCACTTCATGGCTGAGACGGCGAAGATCCTCTCGCCCGAGAAGACGGTGCTGATCCCGGACCCCCTGGCCGGCTGCTCGCTGGCGGCCTCGATCACGGCGGAGGACATCCGCCTGCTCCGGCAGCGCTACCCCGGCGTGCCGGTGGTGACCTACGTCAACACCTCGGCGGCGGTGAAGGCCGAGTCGGACATCTGCTGCACCTCGGCCAACGCGGTGGCGGTGGTCGAGTCGCTGGGGGTCGACCGGGTCATCTTCCTGCCCGACGAGTTCCTGGGCAAGTACGTGGCCTCGCAGACCGGCGTCCAGATCATCCTCTGGAAGGGGCACTGCGAGGTGCACGAGCGCTTCACGGGCAAGGAGCTCCGCTCCTACCGGGCGGCCCAGGGGGAGGGGGTCGAGATCCTGGCCCACCCCGAGTGCCCGCCGGACGTGCTGGCCGAGGCCGACTTCGTGGGCTCGACGGCGGCGATGATCCGCCACGTCGGCGAGGCCCGGCCGCGCCGGGTGGTGATGGTCACCGAGTGCTCGATGAGCGACAACGTCGCCGTCGAGTATCCGGACGTCGAGTTCATCCGTCCCTGCAACCTCTGTCCGCACATGAAGCGGATCACCTTGCCGAAGATCCTGCGCTCCTTGCAGACGATGGAGACGAAGGTCGAGGTCGACTCCGAGGTCTCCCGGCGCGCCCGGGTGGCGGTCGAGCGGATGCTCGCGGTGGGAAGGAGGGAGGGAAAATGATCGGAATCCGCGGCGGTCAGGGTGGAGTTGACGGCGTCTCGCGTTCCGAGATCCTGGTGGTGGGAAGCGGCGCGGCGGGCCTGACGGCCGCCCTCGGAGCCGCCCCCCTGCGGGTGACCGTGCTGACCAAGGCGCGCCTGGGCACCGGCGGATCGAGCCCCTGGGCGCAGGGGGGGATCGCCGCCGCCGTGGGCCGCGACGACGCGCCGGCCCTGCACGCCGCGGACACGATCGCCGCCGGCGCCGGGCTGAACGATCCCCACGTGGTGGACATCCTGACCGCCGAGGGGCCGGAGCGGGTGAAGGCCCTGCTCGCCCTGGGCGCCCACTTCGATCTCGACGACACCGGCGGGCTCTCCCTCGGCCGCGAGGCCGCCCACAGCCGCCGCCGCATTCTCCACTCCCGCGACGCCACCGGCGCCGAGGTCGTGCGCACCCTGGTCGAGGCGGTGCGCCGCGCTCCCGAGGTGCGGGTGGTGGACGAGGCCTTCGCGGTCGACCTGGTGGTGGAGGACGGCCAGGTGGTGGGCCTGCTGGCGGTCCACGCCGACGGCCGCCGGGTGCTCCATCTCGCCTCCGCCGTGGTGCTGGCGACCGGCGGGCTCGGGCGGCTCTACCTCCATACGACGAACCCGAAGGAGGCCACCGGCGACGGCCTCGCCATGGCGGCGCGGGCCGGGGCCCGGCTGGTGGACCTGGAATTCGTGCAGTTCCACCCCACCGCCCTCGCCACCGGCGCCGATCCCATGCCCCTGCTCACCGAGGCCCTGCGCGGCGAGGGGGCGGTGCTGATCGACGAGGCCGGCGAGCGCTTCATGCCGGCCGAGCACCCTGACGCCGAGCTCGCCCCCCGCGACGTGGTGGCGCGGGCGATCTGGCGCCAGCTCATGGCCGGCCATCGCGTCTTCCTCGACGCCACGCGGGCGGTGGGGGAGGAATTTCCCGAGCATTTCCCGACCGTCTTCCACCTCTGCCAGGAGCACGGGCTCGATCCGCGGACGCAGCCGATCCCGGTCGCGCCGGCCGCGCACTACCACATGGGCGGCATCGCCGTGGACGAGAACGGCCGCACCTCGCTTCCCGGGCTCTGGGCCTGCGGCGAGGTCACCGCCACCGGCGCCCACGGCGCCAACCGCCTGGCGAGCAACTCGCTGCTGGAGGCCCTGGTCTTCGGCGCCCGCGTGGCGGACGACCTGCGCGCCGGGCTCCCCGCGGGCCGGACGCCGCGCGTCCGCAGGACCGGCGCCCCGCTGGGCCTCGCGGCGCCGGGCGACGCCGGGCTGACCACGGCGGTGCGGCGGCTGATGTGGGAGAAGGTGGGCTTGGTTCGCGACGAGGCGGGCCTCGCCTTCGCCGTGGCCGAGCTGAAGCGCCTGGCGGCGGCCCATCCGCGGGCCTCGGGGGAGGTGCGGAACCTCCTGGGCGTGGCCCGGCTGCTCGCCGCCGCCGCCCTGGAGCGCCGGGAGAGCCGGGGCGGCCACTACCGTTCGGACTTTCCCGCGCCGGACCCCGCCTGGCGGCGGCGGCTCTACCTCACCGCGGCGCCCGACGGCGGAGCCCGCTTCGAGCCCCGCTTCGAGCCCATGGAGACGGCCGCCGCGCCGTTCCTGGCGGCCGCGGGGGCCCGGTCTTGAGCGAGGGCCCGCCGGCCGTCCATCTCCCCCAGCTCTACCCCCTCCTCTACGAGCCCCTGGTCCGCCGGGCCCTGGAGGAGGATCTCGGCCGGGCCGGAGACCTGACGAGCGACGCCATCCTGCCCGCCCACCAGACCGCCGAGGCCCGAGTGGTGGCGCGAGCCGCCGGCCGGGTGGCGGGGCTCCCAGTCTCCCTCTCCGCCTTCCGGCTGCTCGACCCCACGGTCGAGATCGAGCCCTTCGTCTCGGACGGCGAGGACGTGGAGGCGGGGACGGTGCTCGCCACGGTCCGCGGTCCGGCCCGCTCGATCCTCTCGGCCGAGCGCACGGCGCTCAACCTGCTGGGCCGGTTCTGCGGCATCGCCACCGCCACCCGCGAAATGCAGAGGCTGGTCGAGCCGCACGGCGCCCACGTCGTCTGCACCCGCAAGACCACCCCCGGCCTCCGCGCCCTTGAAAAATATGCTGTCCGCTGCGGCGGCGGCCACAACCACCGCTTCGGGCTGGACGACGCCGTCCTGATCAAGGACAACCACATCGCCCTCGCCGGGGGGATTCGCCCCGCCGTCGAGCGCGCCCGCCGCCACGTGGGTCATCTGGTGAAGATCGAGGTCGAGGTGGACTCCCTGGACCAGCTCCGCGAGGCCCTCGACCTGGGAGCGGACGTGGTCCTCCTCGACAACATGTCCCTGGAGACGTTGCGGGAGGCGGTCGCGCTGGCCAAGGGAAGAGCGATCACCGAGGCCTCGGGAGGGATCAATCCGAAGACGGCCGGGGCGATCGCGGCGACGGGGGTGGATCTGCTGTCGATGGGGTGGTTGACCCACAGCGCGCCGGGGTTGGATGTGGCGTTGGAGGTGGGGTAGGGGAGCGCCTCTTCTTCCCCTCCGTAGTAGTTAGGTAACCGTAAGGAGAGAGAAAATGATAGAAAGAGGGATCATCGTTAGGAGCGTGCGTTCTCTTACTATTAAGGGTAAGTCCATATCCGTGAAGGGCTCTGGAGTCGAAGTCACACTGCAGAACAAGCGCGATCTTTTTTCATAATATGGCAGTAGTATCGACGCCCTTGGACTGCTTGCGCCAGAATCGCCTTTCGAAATTGAAGAGAACATCGACCATGTGTTCGTCTCTGAGGGGAGGGCCTCTGCGCCAATAGCTTTTTCGGCCGTTATGGGAAAGGCTACATTGAATTTTCTGCGGTCGATTTATGATCCTGACGCCCCGCTCAAGTACAAAGAGGTTGTGTCTAAGTTTCTAGAGGGCAGGCGAGGAGGTGATTTTGGCTGGCTCGTGGATGGTTTTAACTATCTTACCTTTGGAGAATAGAATACTATTAAGCTCACCCGTTTAGGCCACATATATCACTCGCGCACTCGCCAGCACGGAGTCGCGGATCAACGGCTTCAGCCCGCCTTTGGGGACGAGATCGACCTTGCGTCCGAGCAGATCCTCAAGCTCGTGTTGCATCCTCGTGAGCGTCAGGAACCCGACGCGAGCCTCGGGCCGGAACGTGACCAGGAGATCGATGTCGCTCTCCGGTCCGAAGGCACTGGTCGCGGCGGAGCCGAAGAGCGCGAGCTCCTGCACCTGGTTCCGCCGGCAGAAGTCGGCGAGGGGCGCCGCCGGGATCTCGAAGGACAGGGCTCTTTCCATAGGGATGATTTTTGCACGTTTTATGGCCTTCAGGCCTGGATAGATGAGGAAAGGGCAGGGACCACAGCCCCGCCCTAAGAAACCGTCCCGGTCTCGAGGCCTACGGCCCGAAGTTGCAGAGATCGTCCGCCCGCAGCGCCTCGGCCCCGGAGCTGAAGTGCCCCTCGGCGGTCATCCAGACTCCGACCCAGGCCTGGGCGTGGGTGGAATCCTTGTGCCAGAGGTCGAGCATCAGCCAGCCGAAGGGCTGGGAGATGGGGAGCGAGGGGCCGCCGACGTGCACCTTCTGCGTCACCACCGGGAAGGCGTTGCTGTTGGCGATCTCCTTCGGGTTCTCCTCCTCGTCGAAGGTGACGAGCTGCATCTCGCCCAGTGGCGACCAGCTCGGCGCCTTGCCGCACTCCCCCGGCGCGACCGAGGCGCGGCGGTTGTCCCGCCAGACGATGAGGTCGGTGCCGCCGGAGAAGGTGCCGCCGTTCACGTAGCGGGCGTAGTAGAGGCTGGAGAGGGGGATCCGGTTGTCCCGCCCGTCGAACCCCACGTAGCGGCCGTAGAAGGTGTAGGTCCCGGCGGTGAGGGCGTCGGGGTCCGCCACGAGGGCGATCGCGCTCTGGCCGTTCGAGGTGTTCCGCTGCGGGTTGACGTAGGTGAAGTCCCCCCAGAGCACGTTGTCGTCGCTCGCGAGGCCCGTCCCTTTGGCGGCGAAATAGGTGCCGTTCGCCGGGGTGTTGACCAGGCTGCCGACCGTGCGCGGCGAGCAGCGGTTCACCGCGTCGACGGTGATGTAGCCGGTCGCCACGCTGGGCCCGGCGGTACCGCTGCCGGCGCACTGGTTGGTGGGCGAGGTCGCGACCGGCTGGCCGGTGTGGGCCGCCCGCAGCCAAGCCACGTCCTGCGGGTCGAGCTGCGGCGAGACCCCCGCCGCTCCGGCGCCGCTGCAGCCGGTGAACAGGGTCCCCGCGTCGGAGAGCGTGCCGGTGTTGCTCACCTCCGGCCCGGTATCCGGCAGCTTCCCGTTCAGGAGGTCGCGGAGGTTGAAGGTCTGGACGTCGTAGCCGGTCAGGTAGACGTCGAAGGCGAGCGTCGGAACCCCCCAGTCGGTCCACAGGACCACGCGGGAGAGGACCGGTTTGGCGGAGGCGTTGTTGACGGAGAACAGGGTCGATTGGCCGTTGAAACTGGCGAGATCCACCTCGAAGTAGGGGATGAGCAGGGTGGCGGCCGGCTGATTGGCCAGCCGGCAGTTTCCGGCGAGAACGCCGGCGGCGGACGGCACGGCTCCGAGCAGGCAGCCGAGAAGGAACAGGACCTGGGAACGACGGTGCGCGGACACGGGTATCTCCTAGTTAGGGCTAAACCATTGATTTCCGGCATCTTTGCCGGTCTCATCAAGTCCACGCCTACCGCCTTTTGCGACTTTCATGCCAGCTCCCTCCCCACCGTCGCTGCGGTTACACTAGGAGACCTATGAGCGAGACTCTAGTCCAGATCGGCCAGACTTCGGCCTCCTCCCCCTCCCGCCGGGAGGGGCGGCCCGACTGGCTGCGCATACGGCTTGCGACCCCCGCGTCCTATCATCAGGTCCGCTCGCTGGTCGAGCGGCTCAACCTCCACACGGTCTGCCAGGAGGCCCGCTGCCCCAACATCTATGAGTGCTGGGGCGAGCACGGCACCGCGACGTTCATGATCCTGGGCGACGTCTGCACCCGCCGTTGCGGCTTCTGCGCGGTGACCTCGGGGCGCCCCCCGGCCGGTCCCGATCCCCAGGAGCCCGCCCACGTGGCCGAGGCGGTGGCGGTGATGGGCCTGCGCCACGCCGTGCTCACCTCCGTCGACCGCGACGACCTGCCGGACGGCGGCGCCCGCCACTGGGCACGGGTGATCGCGGCCGTCCACGCCAGGAATCCCAACTGCGCCGTCGAGGTGCTCACCCCGGACTTCCGTGGCGTTCCTGACGCTCTGGACACTGTCCTCGGCGCCGCCCCGGAGGTCTTCTCCCACAACATGGAGACGGTGCCCAGCCTCTACCGCAAGGCCCGTCCCGGCAGCCGCTACGACCGCAGCCTGGCGCTCCTCGCCGAGGCCTCCCGCCGCCGCGACGCGGGGGAGTACGCCGGCCGGGTCAAGACGGGCATCATGCTGGGCCTGGGCGAGACGCCGGACGAAATCTACTCCACGATCGCCGATATCCGGAATGCCGGCGTGGAGATCATGACCCTCGGCCAGTATCTCCAGCCCACCCCGAAGCACCTGCCGGTGGCCCGCTGGGTCCATCCCGACGAGTTCGCGGCCTACCGCGACTACGCCCTCTCCCTCGGCTTCGCCCACTGCGAGTCCGGGCCGCTCGTGCGCAGCAGCTACCACGCTCACGAGCATGTGAAGAGCACGGACTGATACGGACCCACACGGACGGACACGTGTCAGTCCGTGTCAGGTCCGTGCTGCGTCCGTGTTCCCCTGCTCACCTGCCACAACCCCGCCGCGATCAGCGCGAACCCCACCCCCTCCGCCCAGCCGAACGGCTCGTGGAGGAAGGCCACCGCGAGGGTGGAGGCCACCAGCGGCTGGAGGGTGTTGTAGGCGGCCACCAGGGCGGGGGAGGAGCGGCGGATCGCCCAGGTGCTGGCGGCGTAGCCGAAGATGGTGGGGAAGACGATGATGTAGGCCACCCCGAGCCAGGCCCCCGTCCCGACCCGCGCCGGATCGAACGCCAAGAGCGACGGCAGGGCCACCACCAGCACGCCGAGGCCGCCGAAGAAGAAGGCCGCCGCGGTCACCGTCCGCCAGGGGATGCGGGTGAGGACGGGCCGTTGCAGCACCAGGAAGAGGGCGTAGCAGAGGCCGTTGCAGAGGATCAGGCCGTTGCCGAGCGCCCCCGACCGGCCGGCCGAGAAGCGGAAGGGGTTCACCAGCACCAGGGCCCCCGCCACCGAGAGGACGATCCCGGTCAGCCGGTTGAGCGTGATCCGCTCGATGCCCATCAGGGCGGCGGCCCCGGCCGCGAAGACCGGGACCGACGTCATCAGGATCCCCGCGTTGGTGGCCGTGGTGAATTTGAGGCCGGTGATGAAGAGCACCTGGTTGGCCAGCACGCCGAGGCCGCCCAGGAGGGCCAGCATGGGCAGGTCCCGCCGGGCCGGGAGGAAGCGGTCCCGCCGCCAGGCGAGCGCCATCAGCACCGGCGTCGCCACCCCGACCCGGATCGCCGCCAGGGTCAACGGCGCCAGGTCCGAGATCACCGCCTTGGCCACCACATGGAACCCGCCGAAGGCGATCTGGACCAGGATCAGCGTCAGGTGCACCCGCCACGCCGGGGCGGGCGCGGGGGGCGCCAGGGCGCGGGCGGCGGCGGCGGGCTCGGTCATGGCGGGGAAGGATAGCCCCTTTGCGCCCGTCCCGCCGAACCGATAGAATGCCCCCTTGTGACGGGCATCACAAGGTGCGCCGTCCCTTCCCAATCCAAGACATGACCGACACCATGCCAGGGGTCCGCATCCGCCCGCTCGACGAGCTGGACATCAGCGACATCGTCGCCATCGACGAGAAGATCAGCGGCCGCTACCGGCCGGAAGTTTGGGAGCGCCGGATCGGTTACTACCTGAGGCGGGACCCCGATTCCTCCGTCGTGGCCGAGATCGACGGCAAGGTCGCGGGGTTCATGCTGGGCGAGGTGCGCTCCGGCGAGTTCGGCCTCGAGGAGCCGACCGGCTGGATCGAGGTCCTGGGGGTCGATCCGGCCTACCGGGGCCGGGCGATCGGCCGCCATCTGGCCGAGGCGATCCTGGAGCACTTCCGCCAGCGGGGCGCCCACAGCGTGCGCACGCTGGTGGACGAGGAGAAGCAGGGGGACATCCGCCGCTTCTTCAGCGCCCTCGGGTTCGAGCCGTCGACGATGCGACCCTTTGTGAAGACGTTGTAGTAGGGGGCGAGGAGAGACACCGGATGAGCGTGAAGACCACCACCCTGCCGAAGCGATACCACGAGGCCGTCCTGCGCTGGAAGGACGTGTTCCTGCCGGACTTCGACTTCCTGATCGAGAACTGGGACAAGCACTTCCCCAACGACCAGACCTTCCAGCTCTGCGCCTACCGCGAGATGGGGATGTGCACCGAGGTCGAGTGCGGCGACATGAAGGGGAAACCGAAGGCGAAGAAGGCCTCCGAGCTGCCGGAAGAGTCGGCCCACCACCTCTTCGGCGCCATCCGCGCCCAGGCCTCCACCGAGTTCGGCTCCATCCAGCAGCACCGCCTCACGCTCGCCCGCGCCCAGGACGAGGAGGAGCAGTTCTGGATCCTCCGCATGATGGCCGAGGAGCTCCGCCACGGCTATCAGATGCTCCACCTCCTCGCCGAGGACGACTGGAGCTCGGTCTCCAAGGACTCCACCTCCGACGTCATCGACGACATCCTCTCCATGAACACCGGCTCCCACGTGCTGGGCGCCTTCAACATCGACTTCGACTCCTTCGTCGACAACGTGGTCTTCTGCGCCCTCATCGACCGCGTCGGCAAGTACCAGCTCCAGATGCAGAAGATCTCGGCCTACCAGCCGATGGCCGAGAGCATGCCCCAGATGCTGCGCGAGGAGGCCTTCCACCTCGCCGCCGGGGTGGTGCCGATGCGCCGCTTCACCACCGCCGCCGCCAAGGGGGAGACCTTCGTCACCATGGAGGTCCTGCAGAAGACCCTCAACAAGTGGCTGCCGCGCGGCTTCGAGATGTTCGGCGACGAGCGCGGCGGCGGCACCAACGTCCGCCTCGGCCTCAAGCCGATGAAGAATGCCGAGGCCCAGCAGCAGTACTACCGGGAGTGCGAGAAGCTGGTGCGCGACCTCAACCTGCGCTACCTGCGCTCCCGCCTGGCGAGCCTGACCCACGGCGAGTCCGAGGCGGTGCTCGACCGCATCCTGGCCGGCGAGACCGTCGAGGGGGTGCGCCGGGACGACCTCCTCTATATGCCGCACATCGACTTCTTCCGCCGCCGTGGCGTCGCCGCCTTCAAGATGACCGGCTCCCAGGGGGAGGCCTTCACCTCCGCCCACGACTACCTCCAGCACCTGGTGCGCACCCTGCCGGAGTCCTATCGCGCCAGCCGCGACTACAAGGACTACGCGGACGCGCTCCTGGCGATCGAGGCCGGGACGCTGACCGTCGAGCAGGCCGCCGGCCGGATGCCGGCCCTGCGCCGCGTCGCCGGCGCCTGCCCCTGCTCGAAGTCGGTGCGCTGGGTGGTGGACGAGCCCGCCACGGTGGCGGCCTCCGAGCCCGCGGCGCAGCCCGTCGCCTGACCGCACATTCTGTTTTTCTGATCTGCCGTCCCCAGGGAGGCCCTGATGAGTGTGTTCAACCGCATGTTGGTCACCGGCCTCCCCGCCGTGCCGAAGCCGGTCGTCGGCCGGGTAGCCTCCCGCTACGTGGCCGGAGAAGACCTCGCCGACGCCGTCCGCGCCGTCCGCGCCCTCAACCAGCAGGGGGCGATGGCGACCGTCGACGTGCTCGGCGAGGAGGTGAGCGAGCGGGAGAAGGCGACCGCCGCCGTCGAGGAGTACCTGCGGGTCTTCGAGGCGATCGACCGCGAGAAGATCGACTCCAACGTCTCGATCAAGCTCACCATGCTGGGCCTCAAGATCGACGAGGGGTTCTGCCGCGACAACGTCGCCCGCATCGTCGAGACCGCCAAGCGGTTCAATAATTTCGTCCGCATCGACATGGAAGACCATACGACGACGGACGCCACGATCCGCATCTACCGCGAGCTGCACGCCCGCTACGGCAACCTCGGCATCGTCCTCCAGGCCTACATGCGGCGCACCCTGCGCGACATCGAGGATCTGCCGAGTCAGGGGGCGAGCGTCCGCCTCTGCAAGGGGATCTACGTCGAGTCCCGCCGCATCGCCTGGAAGGGGTACGACACCGTGCGCCACAACTACGTCCAGGCGCTCGACAAGCTCTTCACCCAGGGGGTCTACGTCGGCATCGCCACCCACGACGAATACCTGACCTGTGCCGCCTCGGCCCTGATCGACAGGCACGGCCTGACGCGCGACCAGTACGAATTCCAGATGCTCCTGGGGGTGGACGAGGAGCTGCGCCGCATCCTCATCGAGTCCGGCCACCGGCTGCGCGTCTACGTCCCCTACGGCCGCGACTGGTACGCCTACTCGATCCGCCGCCTGCGGGAAAACCCCGAGGTCGCCCGCCACGTATTAAAGGCGATGATGTCTGGGAAATGACGATTTGGTTTGACGCCCTTCCAGACGGGTGATACGCTTTTTTGGATCTCTTTAGATCCGCGCTGAAGCTATGGACGAACGGCACCGCTCCGATTCCCGCAACGTCCTGCAGTCCCGGGGGGACTCGGACACCGACGACATCGATCTCTCGCCGATCCACGAGAGTGGGATGACGCAGACGTTCGAGGGGGCCACCCGGGACCGGGGAGGGCACCCCCTCGGCCAGGTCGAGACCGAGGCGGACATCATCCTCATCGCCCACCCCGAGAACCAGCGGCTGGGCTCCCGCTTCCGCCTCTCCCCCGGCACCACCCTGGAGATCGGCCGCTCGGCGGCGGTCGGCATCAGCCTGCCCGAGGTGATGTCGATCTCCCGCAAGCACGCCCGCCTGCGCTACCTCGGCCCGGTGGTGACGGTCGAGGACCTGGGGAGCACCAACGGCACCTACATCAACGGCCAGCCGATCCACGGCCGCACGGTGCTGCGCAGCGGCGACCGCTTCCAGACCGCCGCCGTCCACTTCAAGTTCCTCCACGAGCAGGACGTCGAGAGCGCCTACCACCTGGCCATCTACGAGCTGGTGGCCAAGGACGGCCTGACCGAGATCTTCAACAAGCGGAAATTCGAGGAGGAGCTGCAGCGCGAGCACGCCCGCGCCTCCCGCCACCAGCGGCCGCTGTCGCTGATCATCTTCGATCTCGACGAGTTCAAGACGATCAACGACACCTACGGCCACCTCTGCGGCGACTTCATCCTCAAGCAGGTGGCCTCGCTGGCCCGCGAGCTGGCGCGTCCCGAGCAGGTGCTGGCCCGGGTGGGAGGGGACGAGCTCGTGATCCTCGCCCCCGAGACCGAGGGGGAGGGCGCCGAGGCCCTGGCCTCCAAGCTGCGCGACCGCATCGCCGGCTACGAGCACCGCTACGGCGACATCCGCATCCAGGTCGGCTGCTCCTTCGGCGTCGCCCAACTCACCCGCCGCATGTCCACCCCCCAGGACCTTTATCAGGCCGCCGACGAGGCGCTGCTCCTCGCCAAGCGGAGCGGGCGGAACCGGGTGGCGGTGTATTCGGGGCCTACCTCTCCCCGATCAGATAACGCCGGATGAACTCGAACAGCACCGCCCGCTGGAAGTCCGTATTGGTCTTCTTGCCGAAGCCGTGCCCCTCGTCCTTGGCGACCAGGTACCAGACCGGCACGCCGTTGCCTTTGACCGCGGTCGCGATCTGATCCGACTCCGCGAGCGGCACCCGCGGATCGTTCGCCCCCTGGCTCACCAGCAACGGTTTGGTGATCTGTTTGGCGCGGCTCACCGGCGCGATCCCCTCCAGGAAGGCGCGCATCTGCGGGTCCCGCTCGTCGCCGTACTCGGCGCGGCGGAGGTCCTGGCGGTACCCCTGCGTGTGCTCGAGGAAGGTCACGAAGTTGCTGATCCCCACCGTGTCCCAGCCGCAGGCGAGGCGGTCGCTGTAGAAGGTCATCACGGCGAGCGACATGTAGCCGCCGTAGGAGCCGCCAGCCACCATCACCCGCTTGGGATCGAGGTCCGGCTGCGTGGCGATCCAGTCGAGCAGGGCGCCGATGTCCTTCACCGAATCCTCGCGCAGCCGGCCGTTGTCCAGCTTGAGATAGGACTTGCCATAGCCGGTGGAGCCGCGGACATTGGGATAGACCAACACCACTCCGAGCTCGTCCATCAGGTAGTTCATGCTCCCCAGGAACAGCGGCCGGGCCTGCCCCTCGGGGCCCCCATGGATGCTGACGTAGACCGGCCGGCGCCCCTGGAAGCGTTCCGGGCTCGGCCGGTAGACGAAGGCCGGGATCATCCGCCGGGGACCGTTCTTGGCCGTGGTGTCGAACGTGGGGTAATGGATCAGCTCCGGCAATGGGAAGGCCTCCGGATTGAGGCCGCCGGCCTCGCTCGCCGTCCAGCGCTCGAGCCGCCGGCTGTCCGGGTCGTAGCTGTAGACATCCGAGGGGGAGCGGGCGGAGCTGAGATCGAAAGCCATCTCGTGCGAGCCATGGCGGAAGAGCAGCCCCCCCGAGACGCCGGCCGGCAGGTCGGGAGTGGGGAGGGGGGCGCCGGTCGTGGCGTCGAGGAGGTGGAGGCGGCTGACGCCGTCCTCGTTGGTGAAGAAGGCGAGCAGGCGGCCGTCCTCCGAGAGATCGAATTGCTCCACGTCCCAGGGGACGTCTCCTGAGAGCACGGTCGTGGCGCCGGTCGCGAGATCGAGGCGCACGAGCCGCAGGAATTCGCTGTCGCGGTCCGAGGTCGTATAGACCGACCGGCCGTCCGTCGACCACCGGCCCCCCTGGTAGGCGACGGTCGGATCCTCCTTGCGCTGGTTGCGGGGAGTGAGCGTATGGATCTCGCCGCCTGCGGCCTCGACCCAATGAAGATAGGCCTCGTTGGCGGAGATGTATTCGCTGAGGAGGACGCGGCGGCCGTCCGCGCTCCAGTCGAGCGGCGACCAGGAGCCCTGGACCTCGGCGACCCGCCGCTCGCTGCCCGGCGCCGCGGGATCGGCCACGTAGACATCCATGTCGCGGCCGTTGCGGGCGTTGCTGGCGTAGGCGAGGAGCTTGCCGTCGCGCGACCAGACGGGGGAGGTATAGCGGTGCGTGCCGTCGGTGAAACGCCGCGCTCGGCCGGTCTTGCGGTCGAGCAGGAAAAACTGGAAGTTCTCCGCGCCCCCCTCGTTGAGCGAGTAGACGATCTGATCGGGATTGCCCGGCCGGTAGAGGCCGTTGCTCGCCGGATCGCGATAGAAGGTGAGCTGGGTGCGGGCCCCCATGGGCATGCCCACCTCATGGATCTGCGGGCTTTCGGAGAAGCGGGTGCGGATCAGCAGCCGCCGCTCCTTCGGATGCCAGTCCGAGACCGACGCGGAGCGGATGTTCTCGTAGGGGAGGAGATCCTCGACGCTCCGTGCGGGGATGGGCGGCACCCCCTGGACGGAGATGCTCTCCGGCACCGGCAGCGTCTGCGGGGCCGTCTCCGCGGCGCGCGCGGCCGGGACGGCGAGGAGAAGCGAGGCAAGAAGGGGCAGGGCCTTGCGGTGCAATTTGATCTCCACAATAGGATCTCCAGTAGACATTCGCTTCGAAACGGTTAGACTGCGCGAGGGGAGAAAAGACCATGGCCAACTTCTTCTGTTGCGACCGCTGCCCCTCGTACTGCTGCTCCTACCCGCGGATCCCGGTTCAGGAGTCCGACGTGCGCCGCCTGGCGCTCTACCTGAGCCTGCCGCCCGAGGTCGTCGCGCGGAAGTTTACCAAGAAGGGGGACGAGCCGGGCGAGGTGGTGCTCCGCCATCAGCCGGACAAGATCTACGGCACCATCTGCAAGTTCCTCAACCTCGAGACCCGCCGCTGCTCCGTCTACGAGGGGAGGCCGGAGATCTGCCGCACCTATCCCGGCAACAGCCGCTGCGGCTACTACGACTTCCTGAGCTTCGAGCGCCGGGCCCAGGAAGACCCCGAGTTCATCCCTTCGACGTTCAACGGGCCGAAGGATTAGCCCTTCCCTACGGACACCCCAGGAACGCCCCCACATCCTGCACCGGCTGGAAGGGTGTCCCCTGGGGATTTATATAGGTTTTCGAGATCCCCGTGCGGGTGTCGCGGACGGTGATCTCGGTCCGCACGTTGGTCAGGCCGCCGGCGAAGACCCAATAGCGCTGGTTGAGGCCGCAGCCGTCGAGCACCTTGACGATCGCCTCGACGTTGGCGGGATCGAAGAACCAGAAAGTTCCGGTGTCTGAGGTCAGCCGCACGGCTTGGCCCGCGCTGGCGCCGGTGCCGGGCGCCGTCCAGGCGGCCTTCACCTCGAAACGGTTGTTGTTGAGGCAGAGCGTCGTGGCGTCCGGCGCGCAGGGTTGGGCGAATTTGAGCTCCCACATCCCCCGGCCGTAGGTGGCGGCGGCGAGGCGGCCGGAGGCGGGATCGAGACAGAGATCGAACACGATCTCTCCCGGCAGAGCGCCGCTCGCGTCCTGCCAGGTCTCGCCGTCGTCGCCGGAGGTGGCAACGCCCGCGTCCGTGGCCACCAGGAGACGGCCGGCCGCGCGCGGGTCCGCCAGCACGGCGTTGAGCGCCACGCTCGGGAGATTGCGGCCGACGTCGTCCCAGGTGGCGCCGCCGTCGCGGGTGCGGAAGAGGCGCGCGCCGCTGGTGCCTCCCAGCACCGCGTAGGCCGTGCCCTTCACCGGACCGGCGCTGAGACGGGTGCCGGCCCGCGTGCCACCCGGGGGCGAACGGTCCTGCCAGGTGGCCCCCGCGTCCTCGGAGACGAAAACCTTTCCATCCGACCAGAGGGTCCAGACCTCGCGGTCGTCGGCGGGGGAGTAGGCGGCGTCCACGATGGTGAGCGCGGGATCGACCGGACGGATCACGACCGGCCGCCAGGTCCGGCCGCCGTCGCCCGACGTCTCCAGGCGGTGGGCCCCGAGCGAAATCGTGTTGGGATGGAGCGGGCTGCGGGCCAGGCGGGGCGCCCAGTTGGAGAATTCGTCGCCGGGGAGCCCACGGTTCCGGGTGGCGGTCCAGTTGCGCCCCTCGTCGCCGCTGAAGCCGATGTCGAAGGCGTAGGCGGTCACCGCCACCATCTCCTGCGGGTTGGCGGGATTGATCGATACGCCCCCCACGTCCCCCACGTTGGGCGGAAAGCTGAATTCCCAGGCCCCGCCGGGCGCGCCGCGGTAGACGTTCATCCAGTTGTCCTGCGTGCCGCCGAAGAGGGAGGTGAGGTTGGCGAGGCCGATCGCGCACGAATAAAACTGAACGGTGGGGAACCCCTGGTCCACACGCTCGAAGGTGGCGCCGCCGTTGGTGGAGACCGCGACTCCGCCGTCGGTGGCGAGGACCATGCGCTCCGGGGTCCGCGGATGGAAGGCGAGGCCGTGGGTGTCGATGTGCCAGCCGCCGCCGGGCTGGGTCCAGGTGAGCCCGCCGTCCCGGGAGAGCAGGACCGAATAGCCGTTCGCCTGCATCAGGAGCCTCTCGTCCACCGGTGCGTAGAGGTGGGCGCCATAGGTGGTCATGCCGCCGTAGCCGTTCTCGCGGTCGGTCGCCTGGCGGGTCCACGTCCTGCCGTCGTCGGCCGAGCGGAAGAGGCCCGAGCTCTGCGAGCCGGAGGCGCCGGAGGTCAATGCGAGGGCGAGGTACATCACCGTCGAGGGGGCCGGCGGGAGGGCGAGGGCGCCGCGCCCCCAGCTCATGCCGTCCGGCAGCCCCGTGCCCAGCGGGTGCCAGGTGAGCCCCGCGTCGAGCGACTCGAAGAGGCCGCTGTCCGGATGGCTGGCCGAGGTCGTGGCCTTCACGGCGACGAGCCGGGCGGGGCTCTTGGGGTCCTGGGCGAAATCGGTGATCTCGCCGGCCAGCACCTTGGTGAAATGGGCCCCGGCGTCCGCCGAGCGGTAGAGGCCGGTCTTGCCCGCGGTGAGCACGAGATTCGAGTCGGCCGCCGAGACGAGGGTGCGGAAGAAGGCGGCCTCGGAAATCGGGAGCTTCTGGAAGGTCAGGCCGCCGTCCACCGTCTTGAGCAGGCCGCCGAACCCTCCGAAGACGTGGACGTTGGTATTGGGATCGCCGGTCCCCATATAGAGGACCTGGGGATTTCTGGGATCGATCGCGATCGCGCCGATCCAAAGGCTGGGCAGGTGATCGCCCCCCATCTGCCGCCAGCTCTGCCCGAAATCGCCCGATCGGTAGAGGCCGCCGCCGGCGCTCCCGGCCCAGAGGACGTCGGGAGCGGTGGGATCGAAGGCGACCGAGAGCACACGGCCGGCGATGTTGCGGGGCCCGATCTCCTCCCAGACCCGCCCGTCGAAGAGGGAGGCACCCGCGGCCTTACCCGCGCCGTGGGAAAGGGACCACGCCCGCCATCTCTCCTGGGCGCGGCCGAAGGCATTTACCGGCACCGTGCCGTCCGCCTCCTGCCGCCGCTTCAGAAACCATTCTTCCCGGGCCAGTCGGACCGTGCCGTCCGCTTCGGCGATCCTCTGATCGGGGATGGGCCGCGGGCGTTCGGGCGCGGGGAGCCCGGCGCAGGCCGCGGCGGCGAGGAGGAGGGGGAGGGCCCAGGAGCGTTTCATGATCGGGGTTCTGCCAAGTGAAGATCCTACCAGAGACAGCAGGGACCCCAGAGACAGCAAGGACAAGAAAATTCCAGGGCTCCCGGTACCACCCGTAACATCCCCCGCTCCCGCCACGCCCAACGTTCGTGAAAGGAGAATTTCATGAACGTGATGAGAACCGCCGTCTTCTCGGCTTTGGTCCTGGCCGCTGGCGCCGCCCTGGCCCAGCAGCCGCAGATCCCCACGCTCCAGGTCTGCAATGCCACCGCCGCCCATGGGGAGGGGGGAGTCAAGATCGCGAGCCGCGCGGACACCCTCCACTCGGGCACCTTCCGGGTCCGGCTGGAGGTCAAGTGCGATCCCGCGGACGGCTATCCCGGGGGGACCCTGACGATCGCCGCCATCAGCATGTCCGACTCGATCGTCCAGGGCAATCTCACCGCGACCTCGTTCGAGCAGATGACCTCGACGGGCAAGCACACGCCCACCCTCTACGTCAACGGCCGCTGCAAGGCCGAAGGGGTCCGCGGCTGCCGCTACTGGCTGATGATCGCCAACAATAAGAGGGCGACCGTCCCGGGCACTCCGGACGTGGTCAGTTTCCTGGTCTTTGACGGCACGGGCAAGCGGGTGGCCTATGGCACCGGCCCGCTGGCGGATGGCGACCTCGAGGTGGCTGCGACGGGCAATTAGGGCCCGCCCAGGCGGATTCAAGACAGATTTCAGGCTCCTCACAGGCCGCCGGCCCCCCGGAAACGCCAGATTCGGGGTGCGCGGTGGCAACTCCGCCGCCGCGCCGAAAGGAGCTGACGTCATGTCCGGAATGCGCTTTTGGGGTCGATTCCTCTGTATCGCCGCGCTGCTGTCACTCGCGGCCTCCGTCCAAGCCCAGACCACCTCGCCCGGGATGAGCCTGGACGACGAATACGCAAAGATGGCCGAGAAGGTGCCCGGCTTCGGCGGGCTCTACCTCGACGAGCAGGGCACGACGCACGTCTATCTCCAGGATCTGACCCGGGCCGGCGAGATGCAGGGTCTGGGCGATCGCGTGGTGTTCCAGCAGGGGGACTACAATTTCGGCGACCTCTTCGCCTGGAAGGACCAGGTCCGGCCGCAGCTCGCGCAGCCGGGCGCCGTGTACCTCGACATCGATGAGCAGCGCAACCGCCTCGTCTTCGGCGTGGAGCGCGACCTCGTCGACAGGTTCACCGAGGGGCTCCAGAGCTTCCTGCGGGGCACCCGGGTGCCGCCCGAGGCGGTGATCGTCGAGGCCGCCGATCCGGTCGAGCCCATGGAGCTGCTCACCGACAAGATCCGTCCTGTCCCCGCGGGGGTGCAGATCGGCAGACCTCTCGGCGGCGGCTCCTTCAGCGCTTGCACGCTCGGCACCAACGCGGTCCGGGCAGGGGTCAAAGGCTTCGTCACCGCCTCGCACTGCACGGCGACGCGCAGCGTCGTGGACGGGGCGGCCTTCTCGCAGAGCACGCCCGACGGGAGCAGCCAGATCGGGGTCGAGACCGTCGATCCCCCGTTCTTCACCGGCGGCTCGTGCCCGCCGGGACGCCAGTGCCGCTTTTCGGACGCGGCGTTCGCCGCCTACGACTCCGCCGGGCTCTCCGCGGGCGGGAAGATCGCCAATCCGCTCTTCTGGGGGGTGAGCGCGGGGACCCTTCAGGTCAGTGTGTCCCAGCCGCGCCTGTCCGTCACCAACTTCCTGTTCGGCACTCCGACCTTGGGCTCCCTCATCTTCAAGGTCGGGCGCACCACGGGCGGCACCCTCGGGCCGGTGGTCCAAACCTGCTCCGACTCCAACGTCGCTTTCAGCAATATCACGATGCTGTGCCAGGACCGGGTCTTCGCCGGCGTGGCGCCCGGAGACAGCGGCTCGCCGGTCTTCTGCCAGAGCGGCAGCAAGGCGGCGATCCTGGCCGGCATCCTCTGGGGGCGCACGTCGGCGCTGAGCTACGTCTACAGCCCCTGGATCTTCGTCTTCACGGAGCTCGGCGGCCCCATCCCCAACGTGCCGTAGAAACGCCGTTCAGGATTTACTGGGCTCCCGGCTCGGGGGACCGGAGCGCCAGTCGGCTAGACTGTCCCAAATGTCCGACCGGTACCGCTTCGGTCCCTTCGAGCTGGACGCGTCCGAGCACAGCCTGCAGGCCGCGGGACGGCCCGTGGCGTTGACGAGACGCGCGTTCGACACCCTGCTCTACCTCGTCCGCCATCCCGGCCGTCTCGTCACCCGGGACGAGCTGATCGCCGCCGTCTGGGGCAATACCATCGTCGAGGAAGGAAATCTCCACTGGACCATCAGCGCGGTCCGCAAGGCCCTCGCGCAGGAGTCGGCGGAGAGCTGGATCGAGACCGTCCGCGGCCTCGGCTACCGCTTCCTGGGGCCGGTCGAGGCTCTCGGCGGGGCGGCGCCCGCGAGCCGCCCCGAGCTCCCGCGCCGCCTTCCCCGCCGGCTGTGGCTGGCCGCCGGCCTCGCGGCCCTGCTGCTCGCGGGCCTGGTCTGGATGATGGTGGGCCGGCTCGACACGGCCGCGGCCTCCCGGCCCCCCGGGGTCGCCGTGGTCGGCTTCCGCAACCTTTCACCGGGTGGCGCCGGAGAGTGGATGGGCACGGCGCTGACCGAGATGCTTGCCGCCGACCTCGGCCACGGCGGTGCCCTGCGCCTGGTCTCCGGCGACGACGTCGCCAGCATGCGGCGCGACCTCGGCCTGCGGCTGGACGGCTCGCTGGGCTCGGCTGAGCTCGGCCAGATCCGGCGCCGCCTCGGCAGCGAATGGGTAATCGCCGGCTCCTATCTGCTGCTGGAAGGTCAGGACCGGCCGTTGCGCGTGGACGTCCTGCTGCGCCACACCGGCACCGGCGAGACGCGGACCGCGGTCAGCCGCAGGGGCCGGGAGAAAGACCTCTTCGCGCTCGCCGACTCGCTGGCCGGCGAATTGCGCCAGGCGCTCGGAAAGCCGGCGGCACAGGAAGCCGGCGAGGCGGAGGCGCGGGGCGTCATGCCGGCGTCACCGGAGGCCCAGCGGCTCTATGCCGAGGGACTGGAACGGCTGCAGCGCCGGGACGCGCTGAGCGCCTCCGGACGGCTGGAGGCGGCCGTCGCGGCCGATCCCGCGTTTTCTCCCGGCTGGCTCGCCCTGGCGCGGTCCTACGAGCTCCTGGGCGCCGAGCGCCGGGCCGAGGATGCCGCCCTGAAAGCCGTTCAGAAGTCCAACGGGCTGCCGGAGCGGCAACGGCTGGAGGCCGAGGCGACCTACCTCCGCATCGCCCGCCGCCGGCCGGAAGCCGCCAACCGCATGCGCCGGGTCTACGAGCTTTCCCGGCATGCGTTTGCGGACGGCCTCGCGCTCGGCGAGACCCAGCACCGTGCCGGACAGGGCCGGGAGGCCCTGGCCACCATCGCCGAGCTCCGCCGGGAGCATCCGGCGGAGAGCGGCGACGCCCGCCTCGCCATGCTCGAGGCGGACGCTTTCGCCACCCTGGAGGACTACCGCGGCGAGGTCGCCGCCGCCGGCCGCGCCCTCGCCGCCGCGCGGCGGCAGGGGATGGTCCAGGTCGAGGTCCGCGCGTTGCATCATCTGGCGATCGCGCGGATCCGCACGGGCTCCATCGCCGATTGCCCCTGGGCGCTCGACCAGATCGCGCTGGCGCGCGGCAAGGCCGAGGCCACGGGCGACCGCTTCCTGCTCGCCAACCTGCTGCAGGACCTCGGCGCCGCCCTCACCGATTGCGAGCAACGGGTCCGGGCTGAGCAGGTCCACCACGAGGCCATCGATCTCTACCGGGAGATCGGAGCCCTGGGGAAGCTCGCCCCTCTGCTCTACAACCTCGGCGGCTCCCGGCTCAGCGAGGGCGACCTGCTGGGCGCCGATCGCCTGATGCGGGAGGCCTTCGAGACCTGCGAGACCTACGGCACCCTCTGCCGCGAGCGCTTCCTCCACCCGATCGGAGCCAACCGGCTCCACCGCGGCGAGCTGGCCGAAGCGCGCCGGATGATCGAAGCGAGCATTCAGCGCAACCTCCAGACCGGCAACCGCAACCGGACCGCCGAGGCGCGGAGCTTCCTGCCCGACCTCGCCTTCTGGAGCGGCGATTCGGCGCGGGCGGTCGAGCTCGCGCGTCAGGTCCTGGTGTTGCGGCAGGAGATCGGGATCCCCCGCGGCGTGGCCTGGGCTCATTCCGACCTCGCCCTGTGGCTGTCCGAAGCCGGGCGCGGCGCCGAGGCGCTGGAGCACGGCCGCCAGGCGGTCGACCTCGCCTCCAAGCAGGGCGAGATCTCCCTCCAGGCCTGCTCTCGCGCGAGCCTCTCCCTGGCCGATCTCGCGACCGGCGATCTCGCGTCCGCCGACCACGAGAGCGAGCAGGCGCTCGCGCTCCTACCCCCGCCGCACAAGCCTTTCTGTTCCTTTCTGGTCTGGCGGGCCCGGGTGCAGGTGCTGCTCGCGCGCGGGCAGCTCGACGCCGCCGGCGCATTGATCGACGAAGGGTTGGAGCTGGCGCGGCGCGGCGGCTTCGTGACCTACGAGCTCCAGGGCCGCCTCTTCCAGGCCGAGCTGGCGCTGGCGAGCGGCCGGTCCGGCGAGGCGCGCCAACTCGCGGCCGACCTCGCCGCCGAAGCCCGCGCCAAAGGCTTCGGAATTATCGCGCAACGCTGCGAGACCGTGATCGCCAGGGCCCGGGGGCCGATGGTGCGGGGGTGACGCCGGCCCCGCGACGAGGCTCGGCGCTACTCCTCCGACGCGATCAGATCGAGAGCCACGATCTTTCCCTTCTGGTTGGATAGGCTCGCGGAAAGCTGACGGGCGCCAGCTCGTCGAGTACACCGGCTCGTAGGCGGCGATCTCCTCCATGGAGAGAGGGATGGACCGGCGGCCGGCCTGCTATATGCCCCAACCTTCTGGAATCTCCTCTCCTCTTAGAATGCGCTCTTGCCTCTCTAAAAGCTCGACCAGTGTATTGCTCACCTCTTTATGAAAGTCCTTTGGGAAAGTCTTCCCGCTCGCGAATTTCGTTTCAATTTTCTGCTCTGCCCATAATCTATACTGCATCTTCTCCTGCACTGCAGCGCAAAGATAATCACGAAAGCTGGTCGGTATTTTTCCCTTCTCAAGAAGATACAGACGCTGATCCAGTAGCTCTGCCAAGCTCTGGTGAATCGGCTCATAGAACTTCTCATACACAAACCGGTCCAATATAGCTTTTTGTTCATCATTGAGCTTGTCTTTGCCCTTCTCCAGGATCTCTTTCTTTACATCACCCACAATCAAATATTGCTCGACGAGTCCAAGTATAGGGCTGTAGAACTCACCTATCTGACGCTCCATGCGAGCGAGCGTTCTTTCTATACGCCGAGAGCGATCTTCGCGGCGCAAAGCGAACCACCAACCGAGCGAAGATACTAGCAAGGAAATCCCAGCTGCTATGAGAGCGGCCACTATATTCGGATCCACTTGCGGCCCTCCTCACTAAGGGTCTAGTTACCCACCAAACGGCGCCGAGTAGGCCAGGCGGCGGCGGTGTAGCCGCCCGCCGCAACGGCGGGGTTCTGCGGCCTCAACCTTCCCGAATGAAGACCCGTTTACCATTTGATCTTACTGATTCCGAACGCTTCTTCGGTTGCAGCCCGAGCTTCACTACGGAGGCCTTCCCATTCCTTCGCGATGCTCGACCATTCCTGTTCGTTTTGGGCGCTGATATTCGCAGCTCGCGATGCCAATTCCGCTTTTCTTCGGAATAGGTCATAGAACTGCTCCGCGAGTACAAGCCTGTGCACGATCAGGTCCTCAAAGATCTCGGTCAGAGGGACAATCTCGTTCAGATTCATGAAGCCATCAGGAATGGTTTGCCCAGCACGGCGCCGGTTGAGAGTGGTCATAATGCGCTCGAGGCGTGTCGAGAGCCCAATAATTAGAGAGAATCTGTCGCTGAGGACCTTGTCTTCGAATGCAGAGCGCCGCTTCAAGCGAAGCTCCAAGGTGTTGGTCACTGCGGTCTTAACGGCCTCTCTCAGAACAAGGGCAATTGCGGCGAGAGTGATCAGGAGCACTGCCACGGCCGGAGAGTAGGTCTTGGCCATGATAAGGAAAGTTTCCATTAGATTGCGTGCCTTGATGGTGTCACTGACATTCCTCTGTATGCCGCAGAACTGACGCGTCACCGGCGAATGGCAAAGCCAGTCGTTCGGTGCAAGTGTTATGCCCCTGGTACCCCCGTTACCACAAGCTCGCCGCCAACGTACTCGAGTTGGCCGCAATGTTAACGCAGTTCTTTTTCCTTTGGCTTTTCGACCTTCGCTTTCTGTTCTTCCGTTTGAGTGCCGCTCACCTTTAAAGTTCCTAGTACGGATTGGAAAACCGGAGCCAATGATGCGAAGTTGCTCTCGGGAGCTGTCAGCAGCAGTACCAAGACTTCCTTTTCGCGTGGAATGGCCACCCAGTGCTGCATCGTTGGGATACTTCCCTTTCCATCAAGCATGCCACCTGTCCCCTTGGCTGTGAACACAAGCCACATCGCCTGCATCCCGGCCACCTGCTTCACTTCTTGCTCTCGAACTTGTGCACCGAGCCTAGTTTTGACTGAAGTGGCACTTTGTTCTAGGAGGATGCTCGGAGTATACTCTTTGTCTGCATGCTGCATGAACACAACGATTGTCGCTGTACCATCGGGCGACCAAGCTCGACAGACTTCTCCAGGGACAGAAATGCCAGTTGGGTTCGCCCGCGCCCAACCATCCGGAGCTTCCAGGCTAAAGCCGTAATCTTCGTCGACGTAAGTATGTGAGGTCTTCTCGGCAACTATTTGCTGGGAAGAGCCCAAGATGAAGAGCAGAAAGCAGAGCCCTCGTCTAACACTGACCTCACTCTGTGACATGAGAAACCTCTCTTTCATTACGGTTCGCCTCTGCGGCCAACGCTGCTGGACTAAGCGGCGCCGTCAGGCGTCCGCTTGAGGCCTCGGGTTGGGTGTTCCGATGACAATAGAGCAGTCACGGGTACCCCATGAGCCAAGTTCCGCTCCTCCTCCTTGATATTTTCGTAAATCTCCAGCCAGTGCTTCCGAAGTCTGGCAAGGCTGGAATTCGTCAATATCGCAGCAAGAATGATCACCAAAATGGCTATAGCCGAAAGCACTATCGCCAATGGCACATTGAGGCTTTCCGGTTTAAGCGAACCGAGCATCGTCAGCAGAGAGACCGTCACTAGGATTGGGTAAGGCAGGATAATAGCTCTTGCCGCGTATGCAAGTTTTCCTCCTCTGCTCTCCGCCAGATCCGCCTTGTGCACCCTCGTCTCCCACATTAGGCCAGACTTAGGGCTCTCTAGAAAGACTGTAATATAAGCCGAGAGCTTTGCCACTTCAGTCCTGTAAAGGGCGTGTTGAATCCAAAAATATATGGGGAGCATAC
The DNA here is from genome assembly GCA_045807625.1 of Thermoanaerobaculia bacterium. GTDB lineage: Bacteria > Acidobacteriota > Thermoanaerobaculia > Multivoradales > UBA5704 > DATARR01. The sequence goes on from JBJMHA010000035.1 coordinate 142,493, forward strand.
AAGCCAAAATTAGAACGTATACATTGGCTTCCTTGGCGCCGTAAGCCAGCGCCACCCCGTTAGCGGTTATACACGCGAGGATGTTCTTATCTGCGGCGTCGAAGCTTCGGAAGATTTCAGCCCGAAGGGTCTTGTACTCCTCAAGGCTATTGTTGGAAGGTGTTTTCGGTTCCATGAGATTTTGTCCAGGCAGCAATGCTCTTCCTTCTTTAATGACCTCGCGCCGCCGAGTAGGCCAGGGGGCCTTACGGCCCCCCAGCCCCTCTAAGAACCGTACGTGCGAGTTTCCCCGCATACGGCTCAAGCACCTCAAAGGCCGATCCCTTGATCGAACCCGGCTGCCCCTCACGGGACAACCTTCGCGATACTAACATGGTAGGCACCAGGCTCTGGACACGCCAGAGGAGGGGCTGCACCGGCGGGTGGTCGAACCACCTCCACCTCTCTTTGCTCTTCCCGTTTAAGGTGTTCTCCATACTTTCTCGCGAAAAGGCACCCGTCGGACGTAGGCTCACTTTCGTGCCGGGTGACATTGAAACCCGTATCCGCTCCATTACAGAGCGGCCTTCGCTTCTTCCGACATCCCAAGCCCGCACCTCCATCAGCTCCCCTTGCGGTTCGCCTTCCCTTGCGGGAGAAGATACGGGGTTACCACGTTCCGCTTCTGGAGTCTGTGCGGGGTTAGGTACCTGCTGTCGACCGGGGAGCACTGTCGACCACGAGGTGGCACCGTTAAATCCACCTCCGGCTCCCGTACCTTTTGGTTCGAGCTTGTCAGCCACTTTAGCTCGATCGCGCTTGACGATCGTTGCACAGGTTCACATGTGTTTACCATACCCGCTACCTAGCCATCGCCCGGCTTGTGGCTACCAGGGGAGCAGGTCCCTCGCGGTTCCCGCCCCGCACGCTTGCGCGTGCCTCTGTACATTGTCAGGGCCGCTCTTTATTCAGGCCCCTAAGTTCACCCGGTGGTACGGGTGGTTCCTCCCAAACTGCGGGGGAACAACTCCACTATCAAGAAGCGACATCATGTCGCAGTAACGCGGTTGGCAGTGAGCGGCGGAACCGCGCTGTTTGCGGTTTCCGTCCGCTCGACTGCCGTTCCGGCGCCTCTCAGTCACACGTGTCCTTCATAACAACACCTCCGGGTTTAATGCAGATCACAGGGTCGACCCTACAAATCACGTTGCCCTGAGCATCCCGGATCTCTATGTCGTATCGCCAGGCGACGCTTCCCAGACCAGTAGAGACTTTCGGAACACCCGAAGTGACCGCGTTACTTGAACCCGGGATCCAGTATCCCCTTTTAAACAATCCTGCAATCACCAGACCGCGTCGTGGATTCGCGGCATCCTGCTCTCGCGGACCTTTCGGAGTGATAATAACGAGATCACCATCAATCTTGTCCGCAATCCAGAGTACCTGATATCTTTTTTCAGGAGACCAGGACCCGTCATTTGCATCAATAGAAATGACCGGGGGATCTGCTTGGCACTGCCGATCGATCCTAACGATAGCCAGGTCCCAGTTCAGAATCTCGCTCGACCCCGCTGCCCCCAAGTGGTTCACAGCGGCGATACTCGGACTGACTGCTGCCATCAGCATGACGAACATAATCGCTATAAATCGCATCAATGATCCTCCTTCTGTAAAGGCCATAACGGCCAACGCCTTCGCTTCACCGTGCGGACGGCGAAGCCGGCCGTCCGGTGCAAGCGGGTGTTATGCGCTTCCTCACGGCCGTGCCCGTGACCGAGGCTGAAATTCCCATTTCTCTCCGTCGCCTACATTTCGCAGATACCCATCGACAAGGACTCGCCAATGGGGACCATCTCGCCAAACGTCGGAAATCTTGTTAAGGGGGATAGTCACGTCCTTTTGTTGCTGCTGAAGCCGAAAGTTGGCCGCGCCTTCAGCACGGTCATCTGTGAGAAGCGTCGCGGCAAATGGCGCAGTGGTAACTACGTTGAAACTAGTCGTGAGCATGTCTACAACAACGAAAAATTTGTCTCGCTCGGCTGAAGGTACTCGGCTGAGCAGAGTAGCTGGATCCGAGCTTGGCCGATCCTCAAGAACCCACTCTCTTACTTCATCTGGTGACGCATCGGCAGTTGAAGATCCCAGGCGCTTCTGAGGGATGAACTTTTTTAACTTTCCTGCCGTTATGAGAGGGAAGTACGGTCGTTCACCCATGCCGGTGACTTCGAAGACGCCTACATCTCCCTCGGGTAGTTGGATCGGAAAGAAGGTGAAGTGTGGCGAGCGGTTCAGCTTCCCGGCTATTTTCTGCTGATAGTGTGGATCGCGCTCGGCACCGAGAGACACGCCTATAATCGTACCTGTGTCGTCCGGAAGTTGCTTGACCCCGAGAAGAATATGCCCGCTGCTCCCTGGCGGGAGTAGGTTGGCAATGGCCATCAGATCCTTTGCAAGCTCCTCGTTTGATGTGTAGAGGCCAGCCTTGAAGTCAAGGCGATGGTCTTCAACCCTCGCCGCTAACTCTCGAACTTTGTCGCCGTCCATTTTCATAGCCCATCTAATTGCAAGTAACTCCTGAAACGCATAACGCTGATAGCGGTGAGCGCGCGGGAACCGCGCTTTTTGCGGTTACCGTCCGCTCGACCGCTTGGGGTTGGGCGACGCCGCACTCACGCCGGCTTCCCCTTCACCATGTTGACGCCATAGTCGGAAGTGAGTTTGTCGCTTGAGATCCAGTACTGCGTCAGCTTAATAAGAACCTTCAGGTCCTGCAGGTCTTTGTCCAGCCAGGTTCGCACGTAGTGTGTCTCGTCGTTGCCCAGCCAAGTGGCGCGCTCAGCGCACATCTTAACCTTGGGGTCAGAGACATAATTGCTTATGCACTGGCCCAATTTCGCTTTAAGTATCGCCTCCTTCTTGTCCGGAAAGGTTGTGATGAGGTAGTCCTTGATCAGGAACTCAATAGCCTTTCTGTAGCCAATCCCCACGAGAGTAGTGAGGCCAAGCCCTTCAGCCTCTTGTGCTTGAGAGTGAATCTCCACGAACGATGGGGAGATTTCCGCGATTCCCTCCTCAAATGGCCCCTGCACCGAAGGTTTTGGGAACTGAAAGAGGCGAGCATTACGAGACGCCTCGGACCCGAGGTCCCCTGGAGGGTTGAGGAGAAACAGCAACGTTCGCTGCCCACAGTTGGCGCAAGTACAAGAGGCCAACAGGAACTCCTGGAAGGTCTTCCAATCAAGGGGGGTGTTAACCAACGAGCGCCCACAAGCAGGATTAGGACATCCCACATCCACGTGCTTCGGTACGCAATATGATGGAGACACATCCTTTATCTTGAACCAGTTCTTCAGTTGAGCACTTGCAATCTCCCACATCGGTATTCTCTCTCTCTCTTTAAAGCCGCCCTAACAGCCTAGTTTAACTTCACCGCCCTAATCTCCAGAATGCTTATCGTCAGCCTTCCGAGCCACTGCCAAGATGAGTAGATAGATGTGTATGTATCTTGTTCTCAGTACCTTACCAGCTTACGCCTGCTCTAGCGAATCGTCAACCTGGAGGCATCCCCGACGTAGAAGCGATCCGGGGCGCTGGGCTTCGTGGTTCCTTTATCCGGCAGCCCTGGACATCTCGAATCAAGAGGGCTATTTTCTTACCGAGGTTGAATTTGTCTGCCTTTCCCCGTTTCTGAGGACGTATAAGCGGATCGAGAGACGAGGGGGGCTACGATGCTTACCCGGCAAGGGAGCGGGCGATAAGCACGACGGCCCAGAGGGAGACTCCGGCGCTTATACGTCTCGCGCCGGACGGATAAGCGGCCCCTCCGCCCTTGCGCGCCGCCCGATGTCTTCGGAGCCGCGGATGGCGGCCCGGGAAGCGATCCGGCTCCAGTTTTTGGCTTCCCGGATCGCTGAGCTTCTTGCCCGGCGCGTTTGAAGGCCGCCCCGACGCGAGAAAAGCGTTCCCGTCTCGGAAATGAACGAGCCCGGCGCCTCGGGAACGCATCCGCGCGGCTGAAATGCGTTCCCGGACGCTGAGGAAGTCTTCCCGAGCGCTCGGGAATCCAGGATGGCGCCTCGGGAACGCATCCCGAGCGTTGGGGAACGTATCCGAGCCGCCGGGTTTTTTGGATGGTCGCTCGGGAACGCAGGATGGCCGCGCGGGAACGCAAGATGGGTGCGCGGGAACGCAGGATGGGTGCTCGGGAACGCTCGAATTCGATTGGGGAACACAAAATTTCGAGCGGGGAGCTCTCGAATCGGGAGAGCCGGGCCTGGACGGGGACGCGGGAGGGCTCGCCGCGACGTAGATGAGCGCCAGGCGGTCCAACTGCGGCTCCGTGAAGCCTGGGTCAGGGGCGCTATGGGTTAATGACGAGCCTTCGACCCGCCAAATCAGTGCGTCGCCAAGCGTTTTCGATCTCTGCGAGCGACACTGCTTCGGTGTCAATGCGGAGTTTGCCGCTTGCAGCCAGAGCCCAGACCTGCGGGAAGGTATCGAAGATGGCTGTGTGTGGAATGCTGCCGCCACCGCCGCTTCCGTAAATCTCCATTCCAGAGCTACGCAGTGCAGCGGCCGAGAGGGAAATGGTTGGGCCAGCCATTTCGCCAGCCTTCATCGCTGCATTCTCCTTGCCATGCCATGACAAGCCCGATCGCTACCTTCTCGGCTCATACCGCATCGCCACCGCCCCCGAGCCGAGCTCCAGCCGGCCCACGAGCTTCAAGTCGACATACTTCGATAGCCCCGCGAACAACGTCGGCCCGTGCCCCACTAGCCTGGGCTGCACCACGAATTCGTACTCATCGATCAATCCCAGCTCCGCCAATGCCAGCGGGAGCGTCACGCCTCCCACGAACAGTCCCTTACCCGACTCCCGCTTGAGCTGCTGAACGGCCTTGCCCAGGTCCCCGCGCACGAGCTCCGCGTTCCAATCGACCCGCTCCAGGGTGCTCGACACGACGTACTTCTTTGCCGCGTCGATCGTCCGGGCGAAGGGTTCCATCCAATCAGGCCTCGCTCCCGTCCCCGCCGGCGGCCGCCACGCTGCCTCCATCATTTCGTAAGTCACCCGGCCAAAGAGGAGAGCATCGGCCCGCTCGAGGTTCTCGATCGCGTGACGATGCAAGTCTTGCAAGTCTTCGTCCGCGAGCATTGCACGATGATCGCAGCACCCGTCCAATGTGACGTTGATGGAATACCGAAGGGGTCGCATTTCGCAAGTATAGCGGCTGCGTTCAAGCCAGTGGTCTCTCCGCCCTTACCTGGCCGGTGCTCCCTGGTATAATCCAACCCACGGTCTCCTCCGGAGCAGCGCCCGTGCTTGGGCTCTGACAGCGGCGCTCCCCGGAAACCGGCGCTGGTCCCCGTACCGCGCACCGAGGTTCCTCTTTGGACCCTCGAGCTCGCCGGGTGCGCCCTCGACTTCGCGGTGTGGACGCAAGACTTCGCGCTTTGGACCCTCGAGAGGGCCCGCGGGATCTTCGAGGTGCGCGTTTGGACGGAAGAGGGGTCCCGTTGGACCCTCTCTTGTTCTGGTTGGACGGACGCGGTACCTGTGTGGACCCCAAAAAGGGCGCTCTCTGTCCCCGAGAGGGAAGGTACCTTCCCCGCCGGGGACGGTAGCTTCCCTCTCGGGGATCCAACCATCCCCCTCGAGGGCGCGAAGAATCCCCTCGGGGGACGCAACCTTCCCCCTCGAGGGCGCGATAAATCCCCAAGAGGTACGCAACCATCCCCCTCGGGGACGGAACCATCCCTCTCGGGGATGCAACGCGCCCCAAAGAGGGCGCGACCAGAAAAAAAGAGGGTCCTGACCTTCCCCCAAGAGGGAAGGAGGATGTACCGCGCCGGCATCCCGGCGTAACCGTGCGTCCCACGGGCGCGCAAACCGCTTAAAACAAAACGGTCCGGTGCTGTATCGCGCGGGAGCCGGGCCCTGGCGGGACCCCGCCCGGGAACGCTCGCCGGGCGGGGTTGAGGGGAGGGACGGGCCTCAGGGCCCGGTCAGTGAGCGGTCGTCGTCGAGACCGGGACTGGCCCCCCCGAGCCGCCGGCCGGCGGGAAGTTGCCGTTCTTGGCCACCGGCACGCAGAGCTTGTCGGTCTCGGTCACATAGACGTACTCGTCCGGCAGGCCCATGGCGATCAGCACGGGGTTGAGGTGCGTCAGCCGGAGCTGCCAGTTGAGCGGGAGCCCCTTCATCTGGTAGCAAAGGACGTCCGAGTACTGGATGATCGGCAGGACGTCCGCCGGGGGCGTCCGGCCGTTCTTGGCCACCGGCACGCAGAGCTGGCTCGCCGTGGGGCCGATGAAGGTCGCGGGCTCCGCCGGCAGGGGCGCGAACAGCGGGTTGAGGTGCTTGAGGGTGATGTCGCCGTAGACCGGCTGCCGGGCGTCCACCCGGTAGCACTTGACGTCGAGTGACTCCACCAGGTGCCGGACCGCGTCGGGCGGGAACTGGCCGTTCTTGGCGACCGGCACGCAGAGCTGCTGCGGCTCGCGGACGATCACGTCGTCGTAGGGGCCGAACATCCCCGCGATCACCGGGTTGAGGTGGTCCAGGTGGAGCGGCAGGTCGAGCGACGGGCCGCTGATCCCATAGCACTTCCAGTCGACGAACTGGATGAAGGGAAGGACGTCCGGAGAGGGCGCGTAGTCGTTCTTCTGGACCGGGACGCAGAGGTCCTGCGGCGGTCCCAGGGTGACGTACTCGGGGGGCAGGCCCTTCTGCACGAACACCGGGTTGAGGTGGTCCAGCCGCAGCGGCGCGCCGAGGGGAGGTTGGTTGGGGATCTGGTAGCACCGCACGTCGAGGTAGCTGACGAAGCGGTTCGGCGCCGGCAGCGGCTGGCCCATTACCGCCGCCGGAAGCGACAGCACGGCACCGAGGAGTAGGCCCCAGAGGCTTGCCTTACGGACGAGCTTGACCATACGTGTCTCCTTGCTGCTTCGGGAGCAGCCTGTTCGAGGTTTGGAGCCCGGGCCCGGGAGACAGCGCGTTTAAGCGCTATCTATAAAATTGATGTGTCGCTGGACGACTGAACGGGACAAAGACTTTCAACGGAGATAGCCGAGGGCCTGGAGCTGCTTCCGGAGCTCGTCGTCGAGAACCGCCTGGCCCGCCTTGAGCGCTCCCTTGCGCCGGCGCTCGGCGGCGAGGAGGTGGTCGCGGAGGTAGCCCGCGCGCACCGCCCGGTCGTCCGCCAGGTCGCGGCTCTCTCCGGGGTCGGCCCGGCGGTCGTAGAGGGCGCGGCCGGGGCTCGGGGCGCGGTCCTCGATCAGCCGCCAGGCGGGCGTGGTCACCGAGGCGGCGCGGAAGCCGTGCTGGTCGAGCCAGGAATAGGCCTCGGCCTCCGGCTCCTCCTGGGGGGCGTTGCCGAGGATCCACGGGGCGAGGCTGCGGCCTTCCACGACCGGCGGCACGGGCAGGCCGAGGAGGTCGAGGACGGTCGGCGCCACGTCCACCTGCTGGGCCTGGCGCTGTACGGTCCGGGGGGCCGCTCCAGGGACGCGCACGATGAGGGGGACGTCGAGCATCTCGGAGTGCAGGGTCCTGCCGTGCTCCCAGCCGCCGTGCTCGAAGAGCTCCTCCCCGTGGTCGGAGACGAAGACGACGGCGGTATCCTCCCAGAGGCCGCGCCGCACGAGGAGGTCGATCAACTCGCCGAAGGCCGCGTCGTTGGTGGCGATCTCGGCGTCGTAGAGGTCGAGCAGGCTCTGGCGCAGCTCCGGCGTGGGCGCGAGCGACCCGCCCTCCAGGCGGTGGAAGACCCTCCGGCTGGTGAGCATCTCGTCGTGGACCTCCGGGGCGAAGCGCTGGCGGAAGGGGGCCGGCGGGGTGTAGGGGGCGTGCGGCTCGACGGTATGGAGATAGAGGAAGAAGGGGGCGTCCCGCTTCCATCCGCTCGCCAGCCAGCCGGCCGCCGCGGCGTTGACGTCGGTCGCCGCGCTGCGCTTCGCGGGGAGGAGCTCGTAGGTCTCGAACCCCTGGTTGAGGCCGAAGCCGCGGGCCACGTTGCCGTTGGTCACGAACCCGGCGGTCTGGTAGCCGCGCGCCTGGAGCATCTCGGCGAGAGTGAGGGCCTGCTCGGAGAGCTTGTCCCGCCGGCCGTTCACCCCGTGGGTGCGGGGGAGGAGGCCGGTGAGGATCGTGGTGGTGGCGGGGCGGGTCCAGGAGGACTGGGCCACGGTGTGGCGGAAGAGGACCGCCTGCCGGGCGAAGGCGTCGATGCGCGGCGAGACCGGCCGCGAGTATCCGTAACAGCCGAGGTGGTCGGCCCGCAGGGTGTCCACGAGATAGAGGATCACGTTGCGCGGCCGGCCGCCCGGAGCTGGACGCTGGAAGGAGGCGGGGACCGCCGCGCCCGCGGAATGGGCGTTGGCGGGAGGCTTGGGGGCGTGGGGAGCGGCGATAACCGGATGCCAGAGCGTCAGGCCGTTCCCGGCCATCGCCATCGGCCGGGTGGACACGGCGGTGAGGGAGAGGCGCGCCGGGCCTGTTCCCGCGTCACCCAGCGGAAGGACCACCGGCCCCGAGCCGGGCTGGAGGCGGGCGATCTCCCGCTCCGCGCCCCCTTCGGGTTGCAGGGTGACCCGGAGCTCCCCCGGCTCGGGGCCGCGGGCGCGCAGGTCGTCCATCGCCAGCGCCGAGCCGGAGGGGAGGCGCAGGAAGGTGTCGAGCCGCCGGCCGAAGGGGAGGGCGAGCTGGCCGCCGGCCGCCCGCACGCGCCCCGTCTCGTCGACGCTGGTCAGGAAGGAGAGGCGGTCCCAGGCCACGGCGAGGCGGCGGTGGTCGTCGCTCTTGCCGCCGCTCTCCTCCCAGGGGGAGCGGGTCCAGGCGTAGCGCAGGACGAGGCGGTTCTCCCCGGCGCGCAGCGCGCGTTGCGGGAGGACCGTCGAGGTCCTCTCTCCCCGGATGGTGACCCGTCCCACGGCGGCGCCGTTGAGCAGGAGGGTGACCTCCTGGGGCGGCGTCTCGGAGTAGGGGCGGCCCTCGAGCGTCAGGGGGACGTCCCGCGCCGCGGAGAGGAAGAACGTGAGCTCCGACTCCGGGCCGTCGCTCCACACAAAGGTGTCCGCGCCCTCGCCCTCGTCCGTCGACCACCCCTTCCGCATCAAGGGGCGGGCCTCGGGGGTCCCGAGGTCGACCACGCCCGGCTCCCGGTGGATCTCCGCGAGGTCCAAGTCGGCGGTCAGGTCGCGCACCGTCTCGGGCGGGCGGGCGGGCGCGGACCGTCCGCACCCGGCCAGGAGGCCGGGCAGGCAGAGGAGCAGAGCGGCGCGGCGGAGACGGCGGAGGGGCGGCATGGGTGGAGGGGAGGATACCTCCCCTCACAACTCCGAAACAATCTCTTTACAACATTTTACCTCACCCGAGACCCCATCCGGCTCGCTTTCCCATCACCCCGCACCTTTCTTGATTGCAAGGGATCCCTTTCGTTCTTCCGCGCCGCGGAAGCTCGCAGGTTCATGGTCTATTTTTTTCGGTAAGGAGCTTGTGATGCGAAAGCTTTGGATCCGGTCTCTCGGTATGGCGGTCGTCTTCGCGCTCCTCGCGGGCGCGGCCCAGGCGGCCCCGGCCGGCAATGCGCTGTTCTCGCCGCTCGCGGTCTCTTCTGGGTATGCCAAGGCGTTGAATTCCGACGAGTCCTACCGCGTGCTGGCGGAGAGCCCGTCCACCGCGGCCCTGCAGCTCGTGCGGGCCAACGCCGCCGTGGTGAATGAGAAGGCGGCCTCGGTGACGCTCAACCTCGGCGCGGGGCTCGACCTGCGGGTCCACCGCGTCGACGCCTACCGCACCGAGTCCGGCTCGCTGGTGTGGACCGGCGTCATCTCGGACGGCCTCACGGGAATCTTCCGTCCGGAGTCGGTGCCGTTCGATCCGCTCAACACGGTGACGCTGGTGAAGGACGGCGACATGATCACCGGCAATATTCATTACAACGGCGACTGGTACAAGATCCGGCCGCTGAAGTCGGGCGGCCACGCGCTGGTGGCGGTCGATCAGAAGGCGATGCCGCCGGACCATCCGGCGGCGTACGCCGACCTGCCGGTTTATGGGCCGGTCCGCCGTCCGGCGAGCCCGAAGGTGAACACGGTCATCCGGGTGATGGTCAACTATACGGCGGCCGCGGCCTCGGCCTCGGGGAGCATCAGCAGCCTGATCGACCTCGCGGTCGCCGAGTCCAACCAGGGCTACACCAACAGCGGCGTGGCCATCACGCTGCAGCTCGCCAACAAGTCCCAGGTCACCTACACCGAGAGCGGCAGCTTCAGCACCGACCTCAGCCGCTACCGGGGGACCGCCGACGGCTTCATGGACAGCATCCACACGACGCGCAATTCGACCACGGCCGACGTCGGCGCCCTGCTGATCAACAACGCCTCGGCGTGCGGCCTCGCCTCCGGCATCGGCTCGACGGCGTCCACCGCCTTCGTGGCCGTGTACTGGGATTGCGCGACGGGCTACTACTCCTTCGCCCATGAGATCGGGCACCTGCTGTCCGCCCGCCACGACCCGGCCAACGACCCGACCACCACGCCCTACGCCTGGGGCCACGGCTATCAGTACACCGGCAGCCCGAAGTGGCGCACGATCATGGCCTACGACTGCTCGGGCGGCTGCCCCCGCCTGAACTACTGGTCGAACCCGAACAACCTTTACAACGGGCATCCAATGGGCACGACCACGAAGAACCATAACGCCCGCGTGCTGAACGACACGCGCGCGACGGTGGCGGCGTTCCGCTGAGGCCGGATATCATTACCCCGGCCCTTCTTCTTCTCCCGACCCGGGAGAAGAGGGAGAAGCTGGCTGCCCTTTCCCCTTTCCCGAGTCGGGAAAGGGGAAAGGGTGATAGCCCTTTTGTGAGAGTCTTCATCGAAGCCAATATCCTAAGATGAAGCCTACCGCTCCATACGCCCACTTCCGGGCCTCAAGATCGTCCGACCTACGGAGAATGACGAATAGAGCCGCTAAGAGCACAACTCCACTGATTCCTGCTTTCCACAGGTCCATGGCCGCCTCCTGTTGACGGGTAGCGCAAAGGTCCTTATGCTCGCAGGGACCGACGCTTACCTGCTTCGGTTATGGCTCTCGGTCCCATCTGAACCTTCGCTGGGGACAATGGGCCGGGAGCCCTGTCATTTCCCACCGCTTCTCTTCCCTTTGTCGCCTTGCAACCTTCGCTGCGCACAAAGAAGAGTTGCACACCAAGGCCATAATACGAGGCCTTATAGCTGAAATCAAGGAGAAAATTGTTGGAAAGAGAAACTTCGGAAGATCAGATGTACCGCTGGATTTACTGTGGTCGATTTCCTCTGGTTGTGCAATCCCCTCTTTATCAATTGTCACAGGATTGTCACAGACGGATTCAAAGCAAGCGCCAAAGCGTTCGCGCACCACAGATGGTTGGAGAACGGAGAAGAGAGAAATCCACCCCTAGGTCCCTCCTCTGGACCCCGACGGGGGACCACGGAACACGCCGAACGGATGCGAGGTATGCCCCTTAACTGTGGAGGGCTAGGCAATGTGGGCAGTGTGGTTAAACCGGGTTGGAATCATTCTTAATTTTGTTGCAGGCTTCCTGGTCGCGCCCGAGCTCCTCGGAATGAAAAGAGTAGAGGCTGTAGAAGAATGGCTAAAGCGGACGGCGCACAACATCATTACCGGCAATCGCGCCGATACCGCTAAGGAAGAGTTCGATCCGGCAGACCCATTCGCAATAGGTTGTTTGTTCTTACTGATTGCCCCAGTGTTAATACTTGGTTGGCTGGTCCGCTATTGGCTTTGGGGAGATATAATTTGGAAAAATTGGAAATATGGTAAACCTTTGCTGTGGCTAGACCTCGTTTCAACCCTCGGATCGTTTCTTCTACTTCTTTTGGTTATACCCCTTACGATAGCAATGGCTACCCGCATTGCCCGTAAGCTTGAAGGTAGCGAAAAGCTTCGTGGAATGCTGGTAGCACTAGGAATAATTTGCTTTATTATAGGAAATTTATTACAGCTCGTTGCTACTTTTTAGCGGCGATCGCGGCGTTCCGCTGAACGGCCCTCCTCACCCCGGCCACTTCTCCCGGTCCAGGAGAAGTGGGAAAGGGCAGGGGTGAGGGCCGCTGGGGGGTGGCGCGTGGGCCTTCAGGGATATAGAATCTCCTCTATGGAAAGCCGGAGACCGGCGGTATGGCGGAGGGGGATCCTCCTCGGCGGGATGATGCTTTTCGCGGCGGCGGCGGGGGCCCAGGCGCCTCCGGCGGCGGGGCATGGGCCCTATTTCCCCGCGGGCGCCCCCTGGTATCAGGACATCTCGGCGGCGCCGGTCGACGCGGAGTCGGCGGCGGTGATCAACTGGCTCGCCGGCGCGGGCGGCTGGGGCGGCGGGCGGATGCAGATCGACTTCTCGATCGAGGTGCTGGAGGCCGACGCGGCCACGGTGCCGCAGGCCTTCACCCCCACGGCCGACTTCTACGATCCCGACTGCGACCTCGCCCCCGTCCCCTTGCCGGCCGGCGGCGCCCTGGAGGGGGAGAGCGGCTATCAGTGCGCCAGCGACGGCGACTGCCACCTGCTCGTGGTCCAGCGGTCCACCCGCCGCCTATATGAAATGTGGCGGGCGAACGTGACCGGCGGCGTGTTCTACGGCGGCTGTCTGGCGGTGTGGAACATGGACCGCGTCTATCCGGGGGTGGGGCGCGGCCAGGACTGCACCAGCGCCGACGCGGCGGGGTTCCCCATCGCGCCGCTCCTGTTCAGCGCCGACGAGGTGGAGGCCGGGCACATCGATCACGCCATCCGCTTCATCCTGCCCAACAGCCGCATGCGCCGGAAGGTGTACGTTCATCCGGCGACCCACTCGACGTTCGCGACGAGCGGCCCGTCGACGGCGCCCCCTTATGGGGCCCGCCTACGGCTACGGGCGGACTACCCGGTGCAGAGCCTGCCCACGGCCGGGGCGCGGGTGGTCGCGCGGGCGATGCAGAAGTACGGCATCCTCTTGGCCGACGGCGGCACCATTGCCCTCACCGCCCAGAACGACACCTTCACCACCGCCAAGTGGAGCGGCCTCCTCGGCCCGCTCGACCTCGCCGCCCTCCAGGTCACCGACTTCCAGATGGTGGACGGGGGCGCGCGCTACAACTTCACCGGCGACTGCGTGCCCAACCTGCTGTTCGAGGACGGCCTGGAGACGGGGGCGAGGTCGCGGTGGAGCGCCTGGACGCCCTGAGCCCCGCCCGCGGTTGCGCGTCCGGCGTGGGCGTGCGACAATTTTCTAAAGAAGCTGAAATTTAGGGGAGGGAACCGGTGCCATGGACTTCGACGTCATCGTGATCGGCAGCGGATTCGGCGGCGCCATCAGCGGCTGCCGCCTGGCGGAGGCGGGCTACAAGGTGCTGATCCTGGAGCGGGGCCGGCGGTGGGACAAGAACACCTACCCCCGCAAGCCGGGGGACGCCTGGACCTGGAGCCACGAGCATCCGGAGAAGCACAACGGCTGGCTCGACCTGCGGCTCTTCCCCCACATGGGGGTGGCGCAGGGCGCGGCGGTGGGGGGCGGCTCGCTGATCTACGCCAACATCTCCTGCGAGGCGCCGGCCGCGACCTTCGAGGCCGGCTGGCCCCAGGAGATCACCTACTGCGAGCTCAAGCCCCACTACGACACGGTGGCGAAGTTCATGAACGTCCAGCCGGTGCCCGACAACCAGTGGACGCAGCGCATGCGGCTGATGAAGAGGGGGGCCGAGGCGATCGGCCACGGGGACCGCTTCAAGCAACTGGAGCTGGCGGTGACCTTCGATCCCGGGTGGACCTATCAGCAGGACGACCCGCACAACGTCGACAAATCCAAGACGTCCATCAACGCGCAGGGGGTCGAGCAGGGGACCTGCGTCCACCTCGGCAACTGCGACATCGGCTGCGACGTCTACGCCAGGAACACGCTCGACCTCAACTACATCCCCTGGGCGGAGAGGCACGGCGCCGAGGTGCGCGAGCTCCACCTGGTGGGCAACATCGAGCCGATCGACGGCGGCTACCGCGTCTCCTACGATCAGTTGAAGAACGGCGGCCGGGTGCCGGGCAGCCAGACGGCGCGGATCGTGATCGTCGCGGCCGGCTCGCTCGGCTCGACCGAGCTGCTGCTCCGCTGCCGGGACCTGACGCGCAGCCTGCCCGACATCAGCCCGTTCCTGGGGCACGACTGGAGCAGCAACGGCGACTTCCTGACCCCCGCCTTCTATTCGCTCGACGACCACGTCGACCCCTCGGTGGGGCCGACCATCGCCAGCGCCATCGACTTCCTCGACCGCAGCCAGGAGGGGCAGTCGTTCTGGATCGAGGACGGCGGGTTCCCCAACCTGCTGGCCGACTTCGTCCGGGAGTACGACCGCCTCGGCACGGGGGCGCGGGCGAAGCTGGTGATCGACGCCATCCGCCACGCCCTCACCGGCGTCGAGCCGTTCCGCAACGTGATGCCCTGGTTCGCGCAGGGGGTGGACGCCGCCAACGGCCAGCTCACCCTGGAGACGGGGCTGTTCTCCGGCGAGCGCACGCTGCACCTGCATTGGGACATCACCCGCTCCAAGGAGGTGATCGACGCCATCGTCAACATGCACGAGAAGCTCTCCCACGCCACCGGCGGCACCCCGGTGGTGCCGCCCACCTGGACCCTGCTTCATTCGCTGGTCACGCCCCACCCGCTGGGCGGCTGCGGCATGGGGAACACGCGCGACCACGGGGTGGTGGACCACAAGGGGGAGGTCTTCGGCTACCGCAACCTCTACGTCTGCGACGGCGCGGTGATCCCGGAGGCCCTGGGGGTCAACCCCTCGCGCACGATCGGCGCCCTGGCCGAGCGCACCGCCGCGATCCTGAAGAGCGAGGGGCGGTAGGTCCCGGTTTGACGTAAAATGATCCCCGCTTCTCGCAATTCCGGGCGACCTCCCGGCGCGGGAAGCGGGAACCATGACCAAACGGCCTTTCGACATCGACCGGGTGATGGAGCGGATCGGCGAGGCGGTCCGGCCGTTCCCGAAGGCGGCGCTGTTCGAGCTGGCGGACGAGGGGTTCGGCTCGGCGTTCGAGCTGCTGGCCGCCTGCATCATCTCCATCCGCACCCGTGACGAGACCACCCTGGTCTGCGCGCGGCGCCTCTTCACGCTGGCCCGTACCCCGGAGGCGATGCGGCGGCTCTCGCCCGGGCGGATCGACGAGGCGATCGGCGAGAGCACCTTCCACGAGCCCAAGGCGCGGCAGATCCGCGAGATCGCCCGCCGGATCGTGGCGGACCACGGGGGAGAGCTTCCCTGCGACCCTGAGGTCCTCCTCTCCTTCGCGGGCGTCGGCCCGAAGTGCGCCAACCTGGTGCTGGGCATCGCCTGCGGGGAGGCGCGGATCGGGGTGGACGTCCACGTCCACCGGGTCACCAACCGCTGGGGGTACGTGGCCGCGCCCACGCCCGAGAAGACCATGGCCGCCCTGGAGGCGAAGCTCCCGAAGAAGTACTGGGTCGAGATCAACCGCCTGCTGGTCCCCTTCGGCAAGCACGTCTGCACGGGGGTGCGCCCGAAGTGCTCGACCTGCCCGGTGCTCGACATGTGCCGGCAGGTGGGGGTGGGGGAGCGGCGGTGATCCAAACCGCCTCTGCCCTCGAGCGGTCTGCCCTTCGAGGCCTCCCCCCCTGGCCCCCTCTCCACTGCGTGGAGAGGGGGAACGTGGCTGGGACGACCTTGCCGAATCTGGAAGATTTCGCTCTCTGGGCCCTCCCTCTCCACGCAGTGGTCCACGCAGTGGAGAGGGACCGAGGGTGAGGCTTCGAAGGGCAGGCAGGACCGAGGACAAGGCGTGGCCTCTTCCCCACGCGGCCTCTGCTAGACTCTCCTCGTCCAGAACCCGTCATCCAGTGAATTTCCTCGAAATCCGTGCTGCGCGAGATCCACGTCCGTAACCTGGCCGTCCTGGCCGAAGCCTCCGTCGAGCTGGGGGCGGGGTTCAACGTCCTGTCGGGCGAGACCGGGGCCGGCAAGTCGATCGTCGTCGACTCGCTCGCGCTGCTCGCGGGGGCCCGGGCCAGCGTCGAGATGGTGCGGACGGGGGCCGAGGCGCTCACCGTCTCCGGGGTGTTCGAGCCCGAGGGGGAGGGGTGGCGGCCGGTGCTGGAGGAGGCGGGGCTGGAGGCGGAGGGGGCGGAGGTGCTGGTGCGGCGGGAGATCGGCCGCAGCGGGCGCAACCGGGTCTTCGTCAACGACCAGCCGACCACCCTCCGCCTGCTCGCGGACCTCGCCCCCTATCTCCTCCGTATCCACGGCCAGCGCGACGAGCTCGGGCTGATCGAGCCGGACCTCCAGCGCGCCATGCTCGACCGCAGCGGCGGCCCGGACGCACAGCCGCTCCTCGACCGGGTGGCCGCGGCCTTCGAGCAGCACGCCCGGCTGGCCGAGCGGCTGGAGCGCCTGTCGGGAGACGACCGCGTGCGCCGCGAGCGGATCGACCTCCTCCGCTTCCAGGCCTCGGAGATCGACGCCGCCAAGCTGCGCGCGGGCGAGGAGGTGGAGCTCAAGGCCGAGCGGGACGTCCTGCGCAACGCCGAGGCGATCACCCGCGCCCTCGGCACCGCCTTCTCCCTCCTCTTTGATGAGGAAGGCGCGGCCGTCGAGCGGATTGGCAAGGCGGGCTCGCTGCTGGCCGAGGTGGAGGCCTGGGAGCCGCAGGCGGCGGCCTGGGGGGCGGAGCTGGAGGAGGCGCGCATCCGGTTGACCGAGACCGCGCGCGCGCTCCAGCACCGGCTGGACGGCCTGGAGGCCGATCCCGCCCGGCTCGACTTCATCGAGGAGAGGCTGGCCGTCATCGAGCGCCTCTGCCGCAAGCACGGGGGGGATTCCGGGGCCGTCCTCGCCCGGCGGGCCGAGATCGAGGCCGAGCTGGCCGAGCTCGAAGGGGACGCCGAGAACCGCGACGACCTCGAGGGGAAGGTCGCCGCCGCCCTCGCCGCCTACCGGGAGGCGGCGCTGGCGCTCTCGAAGGCGCGGGAGGGGTGGGGGAAGGCCCTGACCGAACGGATCGAAGGGGAGCTCAAGGATCTCGGGCTCGCCCGCGCCCGCCTCTCCGTGGCCCTCGAACGCCGCCGTCGGGCCGGGAGCCCGCTGATTATCGATGGGGAGGAGACCGACTTCGGCCGCGACGGCGTCGATCAGGTCGTCTTCCTCTTCGCTCCGAACCCGGGGGAGCCGCCGCGTCCGCTGGCCCGCATCGCCTCGGGCGGCGAGCTGTCGCGCATCCATCTCGCCCTGCAGCTCGCCTCGCGGGGGGAGTCGGCCCATCCGACGCTGGTCTTCGACGAGGTCGACACCGGGATCGGCGGCGCCGAGGCCGCCGCCCTGGGGGCCAAGCTCCAGCGGCTCGCCAAGGGGGGGCAGATCCTCGCCGTCACCCATCTGCCGCAGGTGGCGAGCCATGGCGACCTCCACTTCAAGGTGAGCAAGAAGGTGGACGGCGGGCGCACCAGCGTGAAGGTGGAGGAGCTGGAAGGGAAGGCCCGCGTCGAGGAGGTGGCCCGCATGCTGGCCGGCAAACAGATCACCGACACCTCCCTCTCCCACGCCCGCGAGCTGATCGCGGGCTCGGCGCGGAAGAGGAAGTGAGGCGCCGTCGAGCCCGAAAAGACGGCCGTCTGGCTCGTTGACAGCAGGATGGCCGCATGGTACTACTGCGGCCAGGGGGTACTACCAAGTCACGCCATGCCTTACTCGACTCTCACTCGGAAAGGTCAAGTCACCATCCCCAAGCCTCTGCGGGAGCGGCTAGGATTGCATCTTGGGGATCGGATCTCCTTCCAACTGCGCGGAGAGGAGATCGTCTTGAAACCCGTTCATCGCACCATCCTCGATCTCCAAGGCTCTGTGAAGCCGAAAAATCGACCCGAGGATTTCGGCGATGTCCGCCGCCAGGTCGCGGCGGCGCGGGGCCGCGCGCGAGCCAAACCCGATGCGTAGGGTTTTCGTCGACACCAACGTCTTCCTGCGCTTCCTCACCCAAGACGATCTCGACAAGGCTGAAAGGGCTCGCAAGCTCTTCGCCTCCGCCGTGGCGGGCGAGGTGATCGTGGAGACCAGCCTGCTCGTGATCGCCGAGATCGTGTGGACGCTGGAATCGTTCTATGGGTTGACTCATGACGAAGTCGCCGAGCAAGTCACTACGATTCTGACCACGCCGAATTTCGAGTGTCCGAACAAGGAGCTGCTCCTTGAAGCCCTGCTCGCCTATACCGAGCGCAATGTCGATTTCATCGATGCCTATCACGCTGTGTTTCTCGGGCGTCGCCGTGACGTTTCCCTGGCTACTTTCGACCGCAAGCATTTTCGGCGTTTTTCCGGTCTCGACCTCCTCGACCTATGATGGGCAGGTGACCCTCTTCCGCTTCGGCGACCCCCTCCCCCCCCTCCGCGACCTCCTCGCCCGCGGCGGCATCCTCGCCTTCCCGACCGAGTCGAGCTACGGGCTGGGGGTCGATCCCTGGAACCCGACGGGGGTCGAGGCGATCTATCGCATCAAGGAGCGAGAGGCGGGCAAGCCGCTGCCGGTGGTGATCGCGGGGCGCGGCCAGCTCTCCGGTTTGGGGATCGACCCCGACCTGAATATAGTGAAGCGTCTCCTCGCCTTCTGGCCGGCGCCGCTGACCGCGGTGCTGCCGGTCGCGCGGCCGCTGCCGGCCTCGGCCGGGACGCGGACCCTGGCGGTGCGGGTGCCGGACCACGGCCCCCTGCGGGAGCTGCTCGCGGCCCTCGGCCACGGCCTGACGGCGACCAGCGCCAACCGTAGCGGCGAGGCGCCGGTCGTCGATCCGGCGGCGCTTTCGGACCTGCTGGCGGGGGAGGATGCGATGGTGGTGGACGGCGGCGTGCTCCCGGGCGGGCCCCCTTCCACACTGGTGGCAATAGAAGGGGATCGGGTCGTGGTTCTACGGTCAGGGAGATTTCCCGCCGAGCGTCTCGAGGAGGATCTCCGTTCCTCGGAGGAAGAAGGATGAAGCACCTGAGTCTTGGACTTTCGATCCGCGCGGCGCTCCTGCTCGCCGCGGTCTGCCTGGGCGCGGTCCCGGCCGGCGCCACCCATGCGGACAGCGCCGACAGCCCGGACGCCGCCGCGGCCACGGGCATCCCCGCGGGCGCCCTGCCCACGATCTCTCTCTCGGAGATCCAGCGAGGCCAGAAGGGCTACGGCCTCTCGGTCTTCGCCGGCACCGAGCCCGAGCGCTTCGAGGTCGAGGTGATCGGCATCATGCGCAACGTCAGCCCGGAGGTGAGCTACATCCTGGCCCGCCTCACCGGCAAGGGGCTGGAGAAGAGCGGGGTTGCCGGCGGCATGAGCGGCAGCCCGGTCTTCCTCGACGGCAAGCTGGCGGGCGCGGTGGCCTTCAGTTGGCCCTTCACCAACGAGGCGATCGCGGGCATCACGCCCATCGGCTCCATGCGGCAGCTCTCGGGGCTGAAGCCGATCCCGATCTCGCCGCCGCCGCCCGAGGTCAAGCTCTCGGACATCCTCACCCATCATCTCCCCCAGGACCTGATCGCGACCCAGTTCGCGCGCCTCCTCCCGCGCTTCGCCGACGGCGCCGCGCCGGCCGTGCAGTGGACCGCCACCGGTTTCGGCGAGCGGTCCACCGGCATGCTGCGGCAGGTGCTGGGGAGCGTCTCCTCGGCCGGCAAGGCCGCCCCGGGGGCGGTGCCGGACGACCTCACGCCGGGCAAGGCGGTCAACGTGGTGCTGGTGGATGGCGACTTCCAGCTCGCGGCCAACGGTACGGTGACCGACCGCTACGGCGACCAGGTCCTCGCCTTCGGCCATCCCTTCCTGGGGCTGGGGCCGGTGCGCGTGCCGATGGCGACCGCCGAGGTGGTGACCGTCCTCTCCAGCGCCAACAGCTCGTTCAAGATCGCGAATTCGGGGCGGATCGTCGGCGCCTTCGAGCAGGACCGCAAGACCGGCATCCAGGGGCGGATCGGCGCCGAGGCCCCGATGGTGCCGATGGTGGTGCGGGTCAAGACCGAGCGGCCGCGCGAGTACCACATGCGGCTCGCGGCCCTCCCCGAGTTCATGCCCCTGCTGGTGGGGAGCGGCGTGATCGCCGGCCTGGAGGCCGCCAGCTACACGACCGGCTCGCAGAGCCTGGACATGACCGCCCACCTCCACCTCCGCCACTACGGCGACCTCGAGGTGCGCCAGAGCTTCGACGGCAACAACGCGGCGAGCGAGGCCTCGACCTTCCTGCTGTCGATCGTCTCCTACGTGACCCAGAACTCCCTGGAGAAGGTCGAGGTCGAGAGCGTCGACGTCGACCTCGCGCAGGCCGACCAGCCGAGCGCCGCCAGCCTGGTGGGGGCCAACGCCAGCCGCACCGTGGTGCACCCCGGCGATCAGATCACGCTGAACCTGGACCTCGTGCCCTACCGCGGCGAGCGCTTCCGCCATTCGCTGGGCCTCGATCTGCCGGGGGACCTGCCGGCCGGCCGCTATTCGCTGCTGGTGGGGGACGGCGCGAGCGTCGACGCCGCCCGCCTCTCCATGCAGCCGGCCGAGCCGGTCACCTTCCCCCAGGCGCTCGACCTGCTGCGCTCGTTCCACTCCCGGCGCGACCTGATGGTGCTGGGGTTCTACAGCGGGCCGGGCCTGTCGGTGGCGGGCGAGGCCATGCCGCGGCTGCCGGGCTCCGTGCGCTCCCTCTGGGGGGCGGCGGCCTCGGGCAGCGCGGTCGCCCTGCGCGCCGCCATCGTGCAGGAGAAGCACGAGACCCTGGCCGTGCCGGTGCAGGGGGTGATCCGGATCGACCTCGAGGTGCGCCGCCGCGAGCCGTCGACCGGAGACGACGGCGGGAGCGACGCGGCCGGGTCCGGCGTGGCGTCCTATTCCAAGGGAGACCTGTAAAAGGGATCATATGAGGAGAGCGCGATTCCACGCCCTCGCCGCGGGGGTGTTGCTGGCCGCGGCCGTCCTGCCGGCGCGCGGCACCCAGGTGAAGATCTTCCAGGCCCGCAGCCAGGCCGCCTTCCTCGCCGGCACCCTGGACGGCGTGAGCGTCGACGCGCTCGGCCGCATGCAGCTCGCCCCCAAGGTGGACCGGGTCGCCTCGGTCGCTGAGCCCTTCCTCCTCTCCGCCGCCGTCCATCCGGACGGTTGGGTGGTGGGCACGGGCAACGCCGGCAAGGTGCTGAAGGTCGACCGCAAGGGGGCCGTCAGCGAGCTGTTCGCCGCCCCCGAGCCCGAGGTCTTCGCCGTCTGGGCCGATCCCGACGGCACCGTCTACGCCGGCACCTCTCCCCACGGCAAGGTCTACCGCATCCCGCCGGGCAAGGGAGCCAAGGCGGGGGTCTTCTTCGATCCCGGCGAGACCTACATCTGGGCTCTCGCCCGCGCCGCCGACGGCTCCCTGCTGGTGGGCACGGGCACCCAGGGCAAGCTCTTCCGGGTGGATGCCAAGGGCAAGGGCTCCGTCCTTTATGACAGCGACGACACCCACATCCGCACCCTGGCGCCGCTCCCGGGCGGGGACGTCCTGGCCGGCACCGCCGGCGAGGGGTTGATCCTGCGCATCAGCCCGGACGGCCGGGCGCACACCCTCTACGACGCCGAGGAGCCCGAGGTCGTCTCCCTGGCCGTGGCGGCGGACGGCACCTGCTACGCCGCGGTGATCGCCTCCGAGGCCAGCCTGGTCGATCAGGCCAAGGACCAGGCCCCGGCGGCCCCGCCCGCCGCCGCTCCCCCGGGTGGCCGGGGCGGGAGCAAGGGCGGGCAGCCGCAGGTCTCGGTCTCCGTCGAGCAGGTGGAGACGCCCACCGTCACGGCGGGCAGGCGCAAGGGGGGGGCCGCCCAGGGGCCCCGCAGCGAGATCCTCTCCATCTCGCCCGCCGGCGTGGTCGAGAGCCTCTGGAGCTTCCCCGACGACACCGTCTACAGCCTCCTCTGGCAGAACGGCCGGCTGTGGGTCGCCACGGGGCTCGAGGGGAAGCTCTACCGCTGGGCCGACCAGCAGATGCTCCTGGAGAAGGACGTCGACGAGCGGCAGATCGTGGCCGTGCTGCCCGGGGACCCCGGGCCGGTCTTCGCCACCACCAACGCCGCCGCCCTCTTCCGCGTCACCCGCGGCACCGAGGCGTCGGGCACCTACACCAGCGGCGCCCTCGACGCCGAGCAGGTGGCGCGCTTCGGCACCTTCTCCTGGCAGGGGGAGGTGCCGCCGGGCGGCGCCGTCCGCTTCTCCTTCCGCAGCGGCGTCAGCGCCGAGCCGGACCGCACCTGGTCCGCCTGGACCGAGCCGCGCGAGGGGACGGAGGTCCCGCTGACCGGCCTCCCCCGCGGGCGCTTCGTCCAGTGGCGGGCCGAGCTGAAGGCGGGCGAGTCTTCTGGTAAAAACGACGGGGCCTCCCCGCGGATCTACGAGACCGAGCTCTCCTATCGTCAGGAGAACCTGACCCCCAAGATCGCCTCCCTCCAGGTGCTCGATCCGGGGCAGATCCTGGTGCCGGCCAACTTCAACCCCACCAACCAGACCTTCGAGCCGGCCCATCCGAACCGCGAGGGGATCTTCACCCGCCTGGGCCCTGCCGGGGACGAGGACTCCGGCGGCCGCAACAAGCTGCTCTGGAAGCTCGGCTATCAGACCCTGCGCTGGACGGCGACCGACCCCAACGGCGACGATCTGGTCTACGATCTCTCCTTCCGTCCGGCCTCGGAGGACGGCGGCAAGGAGGGGGACTGGCTCGACGTGGAGAAAGAGCTCAAGGACGACCACTTCAGCTTCGACGCCCAGTCGCTGCCCGACGGCATCTACCGCTTCCGCCTGCGGGCCTCGGACCTGCCATCCAACGACTCCGATACGGTGCTGGTGGCCGACCGGGTGAGTGATCCGGTGGTGGTCGACCATACGCCGCCCGCGCTGGTCAAGGTCGAGAGGGACCGCGACGGCAAGCTGTTGCGGGTCACCGTGCGCGACGCTCTGAGCCCGCTGCGGGAGGCCGTCGCCAGCGTCAACGCCCAGGAGTGGAAGCCGGTGCGGGCGGCCGACGGGCTGCTCGACGGACGCACCGAGACCCTGCTGATCGAGCCCGGAAAGCCGGGGGACCTGCTGCTGCTCCGGGTCACCGACGCCGCGCACAACATCACCACCTTCAACCTCACCAGCCAGGAGCGATGAGCAAGCGGATCGCCGTCTACCCCGGGTCGTTCGACCCCATGCACAACGGCCACCTCGACATCATCGAGCGTTGCCGCCCGCTGTTCGATGAAGTGGTCGTGGCCGTGCTGCGCAACGAAGGGAAGAAGCCGCTGTTCTCGGTCGAGGAGCGCATCGAGGCGATCCGCGAGATGGTGGGCGCGGACGTGCGGGTCGAGAGCTTCTCGGGCCTCCTGGTCGACTTCATGGACAAGGTGGGGGCCCGCGCCGTGGTGCGCGGGCTGCGCGCCGTCTCCGATTTCGAGTACGAGCTCCAGATGGCGCTGATGAACCGCCGGCTCAACCCCCGGGTCGAGACGGTGTTCATGATGCCCCGCGAGGACTACATCTATCTCTCGAGCCGGTTGGTCAAGGAGGTCTTCTCCCTCGGGGGGAACCTGACCGGGCTCGTCCCCGAGCCGGTGATCGCCCGGCTCCGGCAACGCCTCCGGCCGCAGGACCCGACGGTACCGGCATGAGCCTCGACCGCTTCCTGCTGCGCCTGCCCAAGATCGAGCTGCACGTCCACCTGGAGGGGGCGATGCGCCCGGCCGTGCTGCTGGAGCTGGCGCGGCGCAACGGCATCGCGCTGCCGGCCCAGGACGAGGCGGGGCTCAAGCGCTGGTTCCGCTTCACCGACTTCGAGCACTTCGTCCAGGTCTACCTCGCCTGCTCGCGGGCGCTGCGGACCCCCGAGGACTTCCAGCTCCTGGCGCTCGACTTCCTGACCGAGCAGGCCTACCAGAACGTCCCCTACAGCGAGGTCCACTTCACCATCTCGACCCACCTCGCCAACGGCGCCAACGGCGGCGAGGTGCTCGACGCCCTGGCCGCTGCCATCGAGGAGGGGGAGCGGCGCCACGGCGTCACCCTCCGCCTGATCCCGGACATCGTGCGCAACGTCGGCGTGGAGCCCGCGGACCGTACCCTCGAATGGGCGCTCGCCGGCCGGAAGCGGGGGGTGGTGGTGGCCCTGGGGCTCTCGGGGAGCGAGCGGCTCTACCCCAACGAGCCGTTTCGGGAGCACTTCGCCGCGGCCAAGCGGGAGGGGCTCCACCGGGTGGCCCACGCGGGGGAGCACGCCGGGCCGGAGTCGATCCGCTCGGTCCTGGAGGTCTGCGGCGCCGAGCGCATCGGCCACGGCGTGCTGGCGGTCGAGGATCCCACGCTGATCGAGGAGCTGCGGGCGGCGCAGATCCCGCTGGAGGTCTGCCCGAGCTCCAACGTCTGCCTGGGGGTGGCGCCGGACCTGGCCGAGCACCCGTTCGACCGCCTCTACCGGTCGGGGGTGGCGCTGTCGGTCAATTCGGACGATCCGGCCTTCTTCAACACCAACCTGATGTTGGAGTACCTGCGCCTGCACCAGACCTTCGGCTACTCCCCGGCCCAACTGGCCGGCCTCTCCCTGGCGGCCCTGCGGCAGTCCTTCCTGCCGGAGCCGGAGCGGCTGGCCCTGGAGGAGAGCTTCCGCCAGCAGCTCGACGCCCTGGGGAAGGAGCTGTTCGGAGCGCCGATCGAGCCGCCGGTGAGCTAGTCGTTCGGAAGAAACCAGACCTCCATCCCCATCTGGCGGGCGAGATGGAGGAGGTGCTCGACCTTCTGGAGCCATTCGAGGAGCCCGCGCCAACCCAGCTCCTCGCCGAGCCGGAGATCCCCGGTCCCTTCGAAGCCGACCCAGTCCGGGGGCTCGGGGACCTGCCGCCGCCGGGCCCGCGCCGCCAGCTCCGCCACCTCCCGCTCCAGCATCTCCCGCACCTCGGCGTCGACGAACGTCTCCTCGACCGGTTCGAGCCCCCGCAGCCCCTGGAACACGGGGAAGCCCTGAAGCCCCGAGAGGTAGGCCACCAGCTCGTCGTCGAGGATCACGACCGTCTCCTGGAGCGGGTTGCCCTCGTCGTCGGCCATGAGGAGAGTCCAGGACATGGGGGGAGCATATCGTGTTGGTGGGATTGACAGGTGCGGGCGGGAAGCATATTTTGGGCAAACGAGTGATTTCGTTGTTGTGGCTTTTTATGAGGTAGCCTTCTGCGGTCGCATCTCTCGCCCACACCCGTCTTTGCCCTTCAACTGTCCTTCCAGGGGCGGGTGGGCCCGTTTTGAGCTTTCCTTGAGCAAGCCCGACGATCCCAGCCTGCGTCTGGTGGAGCTGATCCAGGCGAACGTCGACCGGGAAAAGAATTCCGAGCGGCTTTTCGACATGCATTGGCCGCGGGTCGTTTCTTATTTCAGACGACAAGGCTTTTCCCAAGAAGAGAGCAAAGATCTCACCCAAGATACGTTTCTCCGGGTCTTCAAGGGTATAGACAGCTTTCGACGTGACTCGAGCTTCGAATGGTGGCTCCGAGGGATCGCCGAAAGCACTTACAAGAACGAGATCCGGAAGCGAAGGGCGGAGAAGCGGGACGGCATTGAGCAGTCGATCGACGCTCCGGTTGTGAACGGTGAAGGCTCGCCGAGCCCCGCGGATACTCTGGCCTCACCGATCTCCGATTCCCTGTCGGAAGCCGTGAAGCGCCAGCAGGTCGCCGCCTTGCGCGCCGCCCTTGCCGAGCTTCCGGAGCAGATGCGGCGATGCTGCATGATGCGCTATGTGAACGGGCTCAAATATCACGAGATCGCGGAGCTGATGGGGATCTCGATCGAGACCGTCAAGGCCCATCTGTTCCAGGGGCGCAAGAGGCTGGCCTCCATGCTGGGAACCCCGGAGAACGTCGGCAAGAAGGGTGGCGAGGACGCGACGTGACTGACGAGCCGATCGATCCCGAGTTGGACGAGCTGTTCGATCTCCTGGCGGACGAGGAGCGGGGGGAGCCAAGCCCTGGCGAGCACCCTGACGACGCGACGCTGTCCGCCTACCATGCCCGTACGTTGCCGGACGGCGAGGTGTCCCGTGTCCAGGACCATCTCGTCGTCTGTCCCCAATGCCGGGACCAGCTCCTGGAGCACGCCCGGTTCATGGAATCCCCCGTGGAAGGTCCAGCGGAAGGCGTCTCCTCCTTTGAGAAGGCCGCGGAGTGGCGGCGGCTGAAGGAGCGGATGGAGCCGGCGGAGGCCCGGGCTCCCGAGCCCTCTCCCGCGGTCCCGATGGACGACCGGCGGCGGATGCTGAGATCGCTGCGCGTGTTTAAGTCGCTGGCGGCGGCGTTCGCTGCCCTGGCCCTCGGTCTGTTCCTGCGCGACGTGTACGTCCAGAAACCGGCGCGGGTCCTCTCGGAGCGGGCGCTCTCCTTCGGCACGACCCGCTCGGCGCCCGAGCCGAAGAAGATTCAGGTCCGGCTGCCGGCAGCCTTGAGAATCATTCCGGAAACCGAGTACCCCAGGTATCTTGTCGAGATTGAGCCAGCGAACGGCAAGCGGGTACAGACTCTGGAGCTTCCCCCGGCTCCAGACGGCTGGCTGATCGAGCTGGTTGATCCGGGAACGTACGAGATCCGGGTTTTGGGCCTGAAGGATGGCCGGTTTGAGCTGGTCGGCAAGCCTCAGGGGGTCCTCGTCGTGCCTTGAATCTCTCCCGCAAGGCCTGATCCTCTTTTTCGTCTCTTCGCGCGTTAGAATAGGTGGGTCCCGTTTCTTAATCGCTGGGCCATCCAGGCGCGCGCTTCCAATGGCCGCCGTGCCGGCCCGATTGTCAAGGACGCCAGAAGACGCGCCTTCCTAATGGCCGAGACTTGGAAGATCCTGGTTCTCGCGGGTCTGATCGGGACCTGCCTTGGCGCCGTGGGCCGCCCGGCCACGGCGGCTGAGCAGGTTCCCTCCGTTCCCGCCGGGCAACCTTTTGAGCTGCTGAAAGAGCGGGGCAAACACCGTGTCCTGACGCTCAACGCTCGCCACGTCTATCACGTCAAGCTCAAGGAGGGTGAGCTCCTCTCCGCCACGTTTGAGCAGTTGGGAGTCGACATCCATCTGGACCTGTTCGGTCCCGCCGGAGAGCTCCTCGCCTCCATTGACAGCCCGAACGGGTCGCAAGGCCAGGAGCCGGTTCTTCTAGCCGCCGGTCAGTCGGGGAGCTACAAGATCTTCGTGACGACCGGAGATCGCCCGCAGACGGGCGTGGCCTACATGATCCGCAAGGCCCAGGTCCGCCGGGCCACTTCGTGGGACGGCGAGAGAGCTGATGCCTTGCTGAGCTATTACGTGGCGAGGTCGTCTTACAAGAAGACAACGGACCAGGCAAAGTTTCTCCAAGCTCTTCGGATGGCCGTGCCGGCCTTGGAGAGGACCGCCGCGCCGAAGGAGGTGAGGGCCTACGCTTGGCGGGAGCTTGGAAGTGCCTCTACGGACAAGAGAGAGTGGCAGGAGAGCGCGCAGAGCTACAGAAGAGCGGCACGGCTCTTTCATCAACTCGGGATGCGAAGCCAAGAAGCCGCCGCCCTCATCGGAGCCGGGCATGCGGAGATCAAGATCTCCTCTGTCGATCAGGCTCTAGAGGATTTTGAGCGGGGGCTTTCCCTGGCCCGGTCCATTAGGGACGAAGGCACAGAAGCCCTTGCCTCTACTCATCTCGGGATGTTCTACGCTCAACGAGCCGATGCCTGGAACGCCAAGATCCATCTTGAACGGGCGATCGCGATCCAAGAGAAGAGCCATGATGTCGAAGGAGAATGTACATCCTTGACCGCGATGGCTAAGCTGCTCAGGAACCTGGGTCAATATGAAGAGGCGTTGAAGGTCTACCAGGATGAGCTCCAGCGGCTCAGGCCAAGTCCGCAAACCCGGGCCGCCGTGCTGACCGAAGTGGGGAACCTCTACACTCAGACTGGTAATCCGGATGGCGCGTTCCGTTACCTCCAGGAGGCGTTCAATCTCCAGAAGCAGGGAGATCTCTACGCTCAGGCGAACACGCTGAACGGTTTCGGTTTGGCCTACACCAAGAGGGGAGACTTCGGTGCCGCGCTCGCGTCATACCAAAGGGCCCTGGCCATCTATACGCGTCAGAACGACCTGCCGGCGCAAGCAACGGCGCTCATGAATATCGGTTGGGTCCTCGGGTCTCTGAAGCGATACGCCGAAGCGGCGGATGCGTTCGGGCGCGCCCTCTCGCTGGCGCAGGGTCTGGAGCAGCCGATCCTCGAGGGGGGCACCTTTCTGGGGCTCGCCTGGACGGAGCGGCTGCGCGGCAATTTCGACGGGGCGAGTCGGAATGCCGTGGAGGCGTTGAAAAAGATCGAATCTACGCGGAACGCCATCACTGATCTGGATTATCGTCTGGGCTATTTTGCGCGCCTGCAGGATGCATATGATTTTTTAATTCGTGCTCTGATGGAACAGTACAATCTCCAGCACTCCCGAGAGCTTCTGGAGAAGGCTCTGCAGGTCAGCGAGAGCGCGCGGTCCCGTAGTCTGCTGGATACCTTGGGCGGACGGAACAAAGCCGCGGTAAAGCGCTTGGTGCCCGTCCTCGGCGCACACCAGATCCAGGAGCAGGTACTCGACCCCGACACCATCTTGCTCGAATATTCTCTCGGTCAACCGAAGAGCTATCTCCTCCTGGTGACTCGGGACGAGATCGATCGGTTTGAGCTTCCTCCCCGCGACGAGCTTGAGACTTTGGCGAAAGACACCCACGACGCACTCATGAACAGCCAGATTCCGGCGGAGCGTTCCCGGGCGCTCAGAAAGGCCACCGAGCTGAGCCGCCGCCTGATCGGTCCTGTGGCGAAGCGTTTGGAACAGAAGCGATTATTGATCGTCGCATCCGGAGCTCTTCAGCTCGTGCCGTTCGGGATTTTGCCGGATCCTGGCGCCCCGGTGTCCCAGCAGAGCTCAGGCCTCGCTTGGCCTGAGCCCCTGTTGAAACGTCATGACGTCCTGCTGGAGCCTTCGGCCTCGGTGCTCGCCGGGATTCGCAAGGTCAGAGCGAGCCGGAAGCCCGCTTCGGACCTGCTGGCCGTACTCGCCGATCCTGTCTATGAACGAGACGATCCGCGGTTACCCAGAGCCCCTGGATCGAAGGGGGCTGGAAGCGATCCGGTTCTTCACTACCTCGACCGGCTACTCGCTTCGGGTGAGGAAGCGGCGGCGATCACCGCCGGGCTGCCTGCGTCCAAGGTCTTCAAGGCGCTCGGCTTCGACGCCAACCGTGAGTTGCTGATGAGTGGCAGGCTGAAAGAGTATCGGGTCCTTCACATCGCGGCTCATAACTATTACTCAGAGAAAAACCCGGCCTCCTCGGCGTTGGTCCTCTCCCGATACGACAACCTGGGCCGGCCACGGAACGGGTTGCTGAGGATCAAGGACATCAACAACCAGGAGCTGCGGTCGGATCTGGTCGTGCTGAGCGCCTGCGGCTCGGCCCTGGGAAAACAGGTCCGGGGGGAGGGGATCGTCGGATGGCCCTGGGCGTTCCTCTCCGCGGGAGCCTCGGAAGTGGTGATGAGCTTCTGGGATGTCGGAGACACGAGCACCTCGGAGCTTATGAAGATGTTTTACAGGAATATGGTCAAAGGTATGTCTGCCAGCAATGCCCTCCGTGAGGCGCAGCTTCATCTATGGGGTGAGGGCAAGGCGCCGCGGGTCTGGGGTGGATTCATGGCGCAAGGCGAATGGAATATCCGCCCACTATCTCTCAACAAAGCTCCTTCCACCGTTTCTTCTCCAGACGGAGACCCAAGGAGCCCCGCAATGACAAGAAAATCACCTCCGAAAAGTACCCCTCGCTGACGGCGAGGAGCTTCGGGGGAGAGCGGCGCCGCCATTCGTTTGGCGGCCGGGGCCTGGGAATCCGAAACTTCTCAAGGAGGGAGGATCCATGGCTCATCCGTCTCAGCAAGCGGCCCCGCAGCATTCCGGCGATTCCGCTTCCGGAAGCTCCTACAAAGGCGATCGGGACCCCGAGCCGAAGATCGCCGGTCCTAGCATTCCCCCGGACGCTCAGGTTGTCCCGCCTCCGCGCGGCGGTGACGGCGACGACGACGAGCAGTAAATCGCGAAGAATCTGATGTCGTGGACCCGGGCCGGCGGAGGTTTTCCGCCGGCCCTCTTCTAAAGGAATCTTACGTGAATCGCTTTCTTCTATTGATACTTGTGCTCATTTTGCTTGCAGGTTGCTCTCCGTCAGCTCGCTCGAAAAAGTCTTTTGACGAAATTCGGACCTTGGTCGCCGGCAAGACCGAAGCCGAAGTGGCGAATCTTCTCGGAAATCCCGATCATCGCGAGAAGCTTCTGTTCGGCGACGAACGCTGGACCTGGTGGAACTATACGTATCTGGGAAAGGACTGGGCGCCTGAGGTCCAGGGGAAGATCGTCCATCTGGAGATTACCTTCGCCGGCCCACTCGTCGCGACTGCAGGGCTCGATGAGCCCTCTCGGTGGCGGGTGAGCGAGCCTTACGGAGTGGGGTTTTCCCTTCCTGGCGAGATCGAGCAACGACCCTCGCCGCTAAACAAGACTATCCGCAACAGTGTCTGAAGACCTCTAAAAGGAGCTCCGTCCATGAATCCAGCCCCCGAGAACTCCCAGAAGTGGGCCCTCCTCATCGGGATCAACAGCTACCCCAATTTCGCTTCCCGGGGGCAACTCACGGGTTGCATCCATGACGTTGAGGTAATGCGACAGGTTCTCATTGATTCGTTCAATTTCCCTGAGAGCCAGATCGCATTGCTCATCGACGGGCAGGCCACGCGGGAGGGGATCCTCGGCGCCATGAAGGACCTCGTCCAGAAGGCCGGGCCGGAGGATGTCGTGGTGGTCCATTACAGCGGCCACGGGTCCCAGATGACCGACCTCGAAGGAGATGAGCCGGACGGGCTCGACGAGACGATCGTCCCCTCTGACAGCGGCCGCGCTCCCCATGAGAACCGCGACATCAAGGACGACGAGATCTATCTCTGGCTCAAGGACCTCACGGCGAAGACCTCCAACGTAACGCTCATCTTCGACTGCTGCCACTCGGGGACCATCGTCCGCGACGACTTCGGCGGGGCGGAACGGTGGATCGAGCCCGATCTGCGGCCGCCAGACCAGTTGCCGCCGTCGCCCATCCCCGAGATCTTCCGCGGGGCGCTCGACGGCGGCCGGGACGTCGGCCCCGGCGGCTGGCTCCCTCTCGGGGAGAAGTACGTCCTCCTCTCCGGATGCCGGCGGGACGAGAAGGCCTGCGAGATGGAGGAGCCGGGCGGCAACCGCCACGGTGCCCTGACCTTCTTCCTGGCCCAGGAGCTGCGCAAGGCGGAGTCCGGCACCACCTATCGCGACCTGTTCGAGGCGCTGGCGCCGCGGATCTCCTCCCAGTTCCCCGCCCAGCATCCGCAACTCGAGGGGGCCCGTGACATGGCGGTTTTCGGCGTCGACCGGATCGAGCCGATGAGGTTCGTACAGGTCGTGCAGCGGACGGCCGACCGGGTGATCCTGGGCGGCGGGGCCGCCTGCGGCCTCACCGGGGGGTCACAGTGGGCGATCCATCCCGCGGGGACGAAAACGGTCATACCGGAGATGGAGCCCCTGGGACGGGTGGCTATCACCGCCGTGCGCGCCGTCACCAGCGAGGCGCGGCTGCTCGGGGAGATCCAGCCCGGCGCTGTCGTGGCGGGGCTGCGGGCGGTGGAGGAGAGCCACGCGCTGGAGACGCGGCTGCCGGTCGAGGTGGTGGCCCCCTCCGGGCCGGATGTCCAGGCGCTCCTCGACGGGCTCGATCGCTCCAAGCTGCTGCGGCGGGCCGAGCCCGGGCACGCCAAGGTCCGGGTCTACCTGCTGGCGCGGCGTGCCGTGGTGCCGCGGAACGCTCCCGTGCCGATGCTGGGCGTCCTGCGCGAGGAGACCTGGGCCGTGGTGGGCGAAGACGGCCAGCTCCTGATGCCCAGCCACGGCCGGTCCGAGCCGGGGACCGTGCAGCTCCTGCTGGAGAATCTGGAGAAGGTGGCCCGGTACCGCCTGGCGGCCGGCCTCCGGAACGAGGCGAGCGCGCTGACCGGTAAGATCAAGGTCGAGCTGTTCCGGAAAACCGGTTCCGAGCTCGAGACGCTGGAGCCCGATCCGGGCAGCCTGCCGGTCCTCAACGAAGGGGAGGCCCTGGCGTTGAGGATCACCAGCCAGCACGAGAAGCCGCTGTTCGTGTATGTCCTGGACCTCGGGCTCACCGGCCGGATCAGCCTCGTCTATCCGGCCCCCGGGGCGGAGAACAGCCTGCTGGCGGGACGGTCCGTGGAGATCGGGACCCTGCCGGGCGACGACATGGACCTCTACATTCCCGATGAGTTTCCCTTCACCGCGGCCGGTCCCGGCGAGGAGGTCGAGGGGAGCGAGACGCTCAAGATCCTCGTGACCACCCATCCGGCCGAATTCCAATCCCTGTTCCAAGGAGGCGTCCGCGAGGGGAGGACGGTGGGATCATCTCTCACAGATCTCCTGGAGACCACGTTCGGCGGCGGGGGGTACCAGGATCGGGAATGGGGAACCCGGGACCAGATCGACGGCCCGGAGGATTGGACGGCGCTCGAGCGCTCCTTCCGGGTGCGGCGGCGGGCGGCTTCATCCTCCCGAGTGGTGGCGGGCGGCCGGGGGATGTAGGTCGGATACGATTCGGCCGCGATGTCCTCTCGCGGCCGCTACGCTCCGTCCCCCACCGGGATGATCCACGCCGGCAACGCCCGCACGGCGCTGGCGGCGTGGCTCTCCGCGCGCAGCCGCGGCGGCGCCTTCGTCTGGCGGCTGGAGGATCTCGATCCGCCGCGCGTGGTTCCCGGCATGGCCGAGGCGCAGATGGCGGACCTCGCCTGGCTCGGCCTCGACTGGGACGAGGGGCCGGACATCGGCGGCCCCTTCGCCCCGTACGCCCAGTCCCAACGGTCCGCCGTCTATGAGGAGGCGCTGCGCCGGCTCGCCGCGGCCGGCCGCCTCTTCCCCTGCCGCCTCTCCCGCAAGGACCTCCAGGCCATGGCGTCCGCTCCCCACGGCGCGGAGGAGGCGCCCTATCCGGCGTCCCTGCGCCCCTGGGAGCTCGCGCCCGGCTGGTTCGATGAGCTCGCCGCTGGGAGTCAGGACGCGGCGGTCCGCTTCCGAGTGGATGAGCGGCCGGTCTCGTTCGTGGACCGCGTCCAGGGGGCGATCGCCGAGCGGGTGGACCTGGCGGTGGGGGATTTCGTGCTCAAGCGGCGGGACGGCCTCTGGGCCTATCAGCTCGCCGTGGTGGCGGACGACCTGGCGATGGAGATCGGCGACGTGGTGCGCGGCGCCGACCTCCTCGCCTCGACGGCGCGGCAGATCCAGCTCATCGAAGCCCTCCACGGCACCTCCCCGGCCTACGCGCACGTGCCGCTGATGGTCAACGCGCGGGGAGAAAAACTTTCCAAACGGGACCAAGGGCTCACCCTGCGCTCCCTGCGCGAGGCGGGGGTGGCGCCCGAGGCGGTCGCCGGCTATCTCGCCTTCTCGCTCGGCCTGCTCGATCGCCCCGAGCCCTGCCGGCCGGCCGACCTCGTCTCCGCGTTCACCTGGGAGAGAATCGGCCGTGCCGACTGGATGTTACCGGAAGACCTGGCAGGGGAGTTGCGAACGTAAATCCGCACGGGATGGACGACGCCGTCGAGATCCGCCAGTACCAGCCCAGAGACCGCGCCGCGGTGCGGGAGATCTGCCGCTCGACCGCCTATGGCGGGGCGGAGGAGGCGCTGATCGATCCCCACCTCTTCGTGGACCTGATGATCCGCGCCTACACCGACTTCGCGGCCGGCGGCGTCTGGGTGGCCGAGCGGAGCGGCGGTGTGGTCGGTTACCTCGCGGGCGGCTTCGACGAGAAACGGCTCCATCGCGTCCAGGCCTGGCGGGTGGTCCCCGAGGCCGTGGCGCGCTCTCTCGGCCGCGGTCTGCTCTGGCGGCGGAGCCTCTGGCGCCTGCTCGCCGACCTCCCCAGCTTCCTGGCCGAGGGCCGGAAGGCGGAGGCTCCGGACGAGGAGGGGTACCCCGGCCATCTGCACGTGAACCTCCTCCCCGAATCGCGCGGCCGGGCCGTGGGCAGGCGCTTGGTGGAGCGCTTCCTCGATGAGGCGCGCCGCCAAAGGCTCCCCGGCGTGCGGGCCGTGGTCTACGAGACCAACCAGCCGGCCCGCCGCTTCTTCGAGCGGCTCGGCTTCCGCCCGCTGGGCCGCCAGCCCGCCTTCAAGCCCCCTCCCGAGGACGGCGGGCGCGAGTGGAAGATCGTCTATGGGAGAGAGGTCTAGGCGCTCCGATCTCCGCTAGAATCGCCCGTCCGCCGATTTTCAGGAGATCCCATGAAGAGAGCTCTCGTTACAATCCTCGCCCTTTTCGCCCTCTGCCAGATGGCGGGTGCTGCCAAGACCGCCGTCCCCAAGGGGTCCGCCCAGGGGGACCTGATCCCCAAGGCCAAGGCGTTCTTCCAGCACTACGTCGAGCTGGAGCACGCCTTCGATCCGTCGATCGCCGACCTGTACTCGGACGAGGCGACGATCAAGAATACCCAATACCGGGCGGACGGCAAGGTCGTCCCGCTGACCAAGCCGGTGGCGAAGTACAAGCAGGTCCTGCGGGATTACATGCGGACCAAGGCCCGGCAGATCGGCGACGTCAGCAACTACACCAACGACACCTACACCGTGGAGGGGAACCGGGTCCGCGTCAAGGTCACCCGCTTCTCCTCGATCGAGAAGGTCTCGAGCCCCGTCTCCCTGCTGGTCGGCCCGGACGCGACGGGGAAGTGGCTCATCTACGAGGAGCTGAGCGAGTCGCACCAGAAGCGCTGATGGCCCCGATCCTCGAGACCCCCCGGCTCGCCCTGCGCGAGATGTCGCCCGACGACCTCGGCTTCGTGGCCGCCATGCTCGGCCATCCGAAGGTGATGCGCTTCTATCCCAAGGTCTATTCGCGGGACGAGGCGCGGACGTGGCTGGAGCGCCAGCGCGAGCGCTACGCGCGGGACGGCCACGGCCTCTGGCTGGTGGAGGACCGCGCCACGGGGGAGCCGGTAGGGCAGGTGGGGCTGCTGACGCAGCTCGTCGACGGGGTGAGGGAGCCCGAGATCGGCTACCTGATCCACCGCCCGTTCTGGCGCCGGGGGCTGGCGAGCGAGGCGGCGCTGGGGGTGCGGGCCTGGGCCTTCGACACCCTGGGCCACCCGCGCGTCATCTCGCTGATCCGCCCCGAGAACCTCCCCTCCCAGGGGGTGGCCCGGAAGCTGGGCATGGCGCCGGAGAAGCGCGTCGAGATCTGGGATCTGGAGCACATCGTGTTCTCAGTGAGAAAAGCGGACGTCCTTATCTGACCTTCAACCAGCGGGCAACCAGGGACAGAAACCGTTCGAAGTCGGTCAGGTGATCTTGCAGGATCTGATACACCGTCTCGTCACGGATGATGGTGGTCTGATAGGTGACGAGATTACGGAATCGGGACGCCTCGCGAAACGCATCCACCAGGTCTTCCGGGAGGATTCCTTGCTCGCCGAGGATCTCGAAGGCCTCCGCCTTGCTCGCGGGGGCTCTCCATCCCTCCCGAGAGATCAGGTGTTTGGCGACGTTGTGGGAGGTCTCGAAGAGCACGACCAGCTCCCGAACGCTCGCGTCCACAGCATAGGGATCACGGAGGTACTCATCGCGCGAACGTCCCGCGATTCCCTGGGCTCGCCGCAGATATTCCTCGATAAGCTGAAACTGCTCCAGCAGGTACTCCGGGTTGACGTCGGCCATCAGCGCGCCGCCGCCGCTTTTGCCAGACGGCCGAGGGTCTGAGACCACCGCGACTCGAAGCTCGCGCGGGTCTGACGTGCAGCCGTGAGGGTTTCCCTGACGTAGCGCTCCGCTTCGGCCGGGTCCTTTGTCCAGACCATCTGTCCCTGGTTGATCACGTGCGCCTGATGAGAGAGGCTGCTCTCGCGCAGCATCCGCAGGTCGACCCCGTAACCGGTGGCCCGCTCCAGGCGATCCATGAGCTTCGCCTGAGCGGACCAGTCGAGGGGGCTCTCGGGGCTGTCCAGGACCGCGACGTCGAGATCGCTGTCAGGCCGGAAGAGCCGGCTCAGGGCGCTGCCGTACAGAAAGACCGCCAAAATCTTTCCCGCGCTTTCGATCTCCGAGATCCGCCGGACGATGGCGGCGATCTCGTCGATCCTCCGGGCAACAGCCGGTTCCGTCGTATCCATAGGGGAATTATAGGCTAGAGAGCGGCCTACGCCGGCTTGACCGCCTCCTCCAGCCTCCCCCGGGCCTCCTCGCGTAGGCCGGGTTCCTCCTTGCGGCCGAGCGCCTCGACCTGGCTCCGCAGCGCCGCCACGGCCTCCCGCTCCTCGGCATCGCTGAGGGGGAATTCGTCTTCCCGCACCTCCACCGGCGGCGCCGCGCCCAGGCTCTCGGCGGTGTTGCGGACGACCGTGGTCCAGCTCCAGCTCTTGAGGACGGAGCCGGGGAGCATCGCCAGGGCGTCCGGCAGGGTGGCCGGCCGGTCGCAGGTCTCCACCTCGAAGCGGAGGTCGTCCCCAGGGGCACCCACGAAGCGGAAGGTCACCGAGCCGGCGAGGGGGTGCCCGGCAACGGTCACAAAGGTCATGGAGGTGTTGGTGACCTCGGCCACCCGCACCTGGATGTTGCCGCGCAGGGGTAGGGCGAGGGTCAGCGTCCCTCCCGCCTCCAGCCGGGGCGGAGCCGCGGGCTCCCCCGCCTCGCCCATCGTGCTCTCCGGCACCAGCTCGAAGAAGCGGCGGTGGAATTCGGCGAACAGCTCCGCGGGGGGGCGCCGCACACCCGCCAGCCGGGCGTGGAAGATCCGGCGGGTCAGCGGGCCGGTCCCTTCGTCAGAGGGAAGCTGCTCGGGCTGGGTGGTGGCGAGGCGCCGGAGCCCCTCGTCGAGCGGGGTCGGTGTGATGCCGAGCACCTCGGTGAGAGCGTTGACCTCGCCGGGACGGATGACGTTCTCCTCCCGCAGCATGGCCAGCTTGTTGTCGTCGACCAGTAGGCGCACGCCGAGCACAGAGGCCGCCTGGGCGCCCAGCGAGGCGAGGGCGGACGGCACGGGGATGCGCACCGGGTCGCGACCGGTCAGGCGGGCCAGCCGGTCGAGGAGGTCCTGGCTGGTGGTGACCTCGGGCCCGGCCAGCAGGAGTACCTGGCGGTCGAGGTCGCGGCGGGTGACCGCCAGGGCCAGGGCCGCCCCGAGGTCCTCGGAGTAGATGGGCTGGAACGGCTGGTCGCCGGAATCGATCACCGGCGCGGCCGGCGACGAGCGCACCACCTGGAGGAGGAAGGAGACGACCTCGTCGCCGGGGCCGTAGACGTTGCCCGGGCGGCAGATCAGCCATTCGCCGGGATAGGCCTCGACCAGCCCCTCGGCTCGCAGCTTGGAGGCGTGGTAGTCCGATCCGCCACGCTCGGCGCCGAGTGAGGAGACGTAGACGAACCGCTTCACCCCCGCCCGCTCCCCCTCCTGGAGGAGGTTCGCCGTCCCATGGACGTTGACCGCCTCGAAGGTCAGCTCCGGCGGGCGCTCCTCGGCGATGCCGGCGACGTGGAGGATGGCGTCGCACCCTTCCGCCGCGCCCGTGACCTCCTCCGAGGAGGAGACGCTCCCCTGCCGCGT
The DNA here is from genome assembly GCA_045807625.1 of Thermoanaerobaculia bacterium. Classification (GTDB taxonomy): domain Bacteria; phylum Acidobacteriota; class Thermoanaerobaculia; order Multivoradales; family UBA5704; genus DATARR01. The sequence goes on from JBJMHA010000035.1 coordinate 180,190, forward strand.
CTCGACCTCCCCCCGCCAGCGCGCCGCGTCCTCGGACGCGTGCCGCGAGAAGAGGCGCACCGAGTTTCCTCCGGCCAGCAACGCGCGCACCGCGGCGGTGCCGATGACCCCCGTTCCTCCCGTGACCAGGACTTTCATGGATGATCTCCTTGGTTGGATTTGAGCGCCGCCCGGGCCGCATAGAAGCCGCACATGCCGTGCACACCCCCCGATGGAGGGGTGCTCGACGAGCAGATGTAGACCCGCGGATCGGGCGTCGAGTAGGGAACCAGGCGCGCCACCGGACGGGTGAAGAGCTGCGCGAGCGTGGCGGCGCCACCGTTGATGTCCCCACCGATCAGGTTGGGGTTGTAGGCCTCGAGCTGGGCCGTGTTCATCGTGTGCCGGGCCAGCACCACGTCCCGGAAGCCGGGCGCGAAGCGCTCGATCCGGTCCTCGACCAGATTCGTGAAGTCCGCCGTCGAGCCGTGGGGGACGTGACAGTAGGCCCAGGCCGTGTGCTGGCCCGCGGGGGCCCGCGTGGGGTCGGACAGGGTCGCCTGGCCGACCAGGGTGAAGGGGCGGGTGGGATCGCGCCCCTCCCAGGCCGCCCGTTCCGAGGCCGCCAGGTGCTCGATGGGGCCGCCCAGATGGACCGTCCCGGCCCGGCGGCAGGCCTCGGCCCGCCAGGGGATCGGCTCCGAGAGGGCCCAGTCGATCTTGAACACCCCCGGGCCGTAGCGGTAGCGGCGGAGCCGGCGGCGGTAGCCCTCGGGCCAGCGGATGCCCTCGATCCTCAGGAGCTGGGCCGGCGTGAGGTCGAAGAGGTAGGCGCGGGCGCGCGGGAGCTCGGCCAGCGACCGGACGAGCCGGCCGGTATGGATCGTGCCTCCCTCGTCGCGGAGCAGCGCCGCCAGGGCGTCTGGAATCCGCTGGGCGCCCCCCTCCGGCTGGGGCCAGCCCACGGCGTGGCCGGTGACGCCCAGCATCAGCCCGAAGGCGGCGGTGGGGATCTGCTCGATGGGCAGGAAGGAGTGGGCGGCGAGGCCGGCGAACAGGGCCTGGGCGCGGAAGCCGCGGAACCGGCTCCTCGCGAGGCCGGCGGCGCCGCGCAGCCCCACCAGCCCGAAGTGGGCCATGCGGAACGGATGGCGGGGCAGCCCGAGCGGCCCCAGGAGGTCGGGGGAGAGCTCCATCCAGCGGTCGGAGAACGGCCGGAAGAGGCGCTCCCAGGCGCGGGCGTCCGCGGGCTCGCCGAAGCTCTCGCCGGTCTCGGCGAACCCCCGCGCCAGCACCGCCGCCGTGCCGTCGTCGAAGGGATGAGCGAGGGGGAAGGGGGGATGGAGCCAGCGCAGGCCGTAGCGTTCGAGAGGGAGGCTGGGGACGAACGGCGTCCCCACGGTGAGGGGGTAGATCGCCGAGCAGACGTCGTGGAGGAAGCCGGGGAGGGTCAGCTCGGCCGAGCGGGCGCCGCCCCCCACAGTGTCGCCCGCCTCGAAGACCTCGACCGGCCAGCCGGCCCGCGCCAGCACGATCGCGGCCGCCAGGCCGTTGGGCCCCGCCCCCACGACGACCGCGTCACGCTCCGCCATGCTCGCCCCCCGCGCGCCGGAGATCCCTCATCGCGGAGGGCGCGGTGCAACATCGGTTCCACCTCAGGCGCCGCAGGAGGTGAGGCGCAGCCCCTTGCGCACGCTGCCCAGGGAGTCGCCGTCCCCGGCCACGGTCTCGGCGCAGACCACGAGCGAATCCCGTTCCTCCGCGCCGGGCCGGGAGAGGCACCGCAGGTCCATGCGCGCCTCCTTGATCGTGGTGCTCACGTTGTACTCCCCCCCTCCCTCGAACCAGGAGAAGTCCTCGTCCCTGACCGTGATCTCCGGATTGTCGTCCCAGGAGCCGCGGATCCCCTTCGCGAAGGCGCGGAAGCTCTTCTCGGACTTGCCCACCCCCTTGGCGACGAGGATGAGGACCGCCTCGCCGGTCTCGGAGCTCGCGTAGACCCACTGGCCGAGGTTCGGGTTCTCCTTGGAGAATTTCGAGCTCAGCTCGTCCTCCATCGCGGTCTGGGGCTCGAAGCCGCTGGAATGGGGGAGGGAGAAGCCCAGGGCGTCGTGGCAGAGGCGGGCCCGGTCGTCGATGATCTGTATCTCCGGGCGCCGCTTCTCCTCGGCGTTCAGCGGCTCCGGAGTGAATTTCTGGTCTAGGGCGAGGGTCAGGAAGCCGTGCACCTGGAGCCCCACGACGACCAGGAGGCCGGCGAGCCCGCCGAAGAACAGGAAGCGCCGGCCGGTCTGCAGGCCGAAGGAGGCCACGAGCGCGAGCCCGAAGCCCCAGAGCAGCTCTACCACCCCGGCCTCGCCCGCGTGCCCGGGGTTCGGAAAGGCGTCGATCCTGGCGAAGACCCTTCCCAAAGCGACGAGCAGGAAGAGGACGATCATGATGTGCAGCAGCGCTTTGGCTGGCGAGAAGACGCTTTCGGGCTCGGACATGGGCTCCCTCCTGAAACGCCCCCGCGCCGGGGGACCGGGATGGGCCTCCTCGGGCGGACATCTACAGATGCCAGGCTGGCGACTTTCGTTTCAGGGTATCACGGTCGCCGGTCACGGCAGAACGATCAGCGGCGAGGGGACCTCCGGATCGGCGAGGCGGAGGTAGAGCCAGCCGATCCCCGCCAGCCCCAGCATGAGGCCGGGGACCTCGACGCTGCCGTAGGTGCCGCAGGGCCAGGGGAGCTGCTGGGCGTGGCAGGCCGCGATCCCCCGCCGGCCGATCTCCTCGGCGCGCTGGCGCCATTCGGGGCGGCCGAGCACGCGGGTGCCCTGGAGGAGCACGTCGCAGTTGCCTCCCAACCCATGGCAGAGGGAGTAGTTGGTCTGGCTCCTCTCCGGGCCGCCCAGGACGCTCTCGGCGGTGGTGGCGAGCGCCGCCTCGGCCTCGGCCCGGCAGGCCTCGTCGCCGGTGATCTCCCAGACCCGCAGACGGCCGAGGCCGATCCCCGGCGCGCCGTGGCACCAAGCGGTCATGAAGGCGGGGGCGTCGGCCGGCGAGCCCGACAGCTCGGGGTCGCGCAGGTCGGGCCAGTTGCGGCGCTCGGGGTCGTACCGGTGGCGCTCGTAGCGCAAGGCCTCCTCGCCGGCCCGGCGGAAGCGCTCCTCGCCTGAAGCGTGCCAGAGCTCGAAGAGGCTCCAGCCGATCCCCCCGGCGCCATGGGAGAAGCCGGTCAGGTTCCCCTTCTGCTTCGAGCCCGGCGGCGGGGGATCCCCCCAGGACCAGCCGACCTCCGAGCGCTCGGCCCTCTCGATCAGGCTGTCGCCGAGGCGGACGGCGGCGTCGAGGAATGCATCCGGGCCGCCGAAGCTCTTCCGGGCGCGCAGGAGCACGGGGATCGCCCCGGCGCAGCCGGCGAGCACGTCGAGCCCCCGGAGGTCCACCTCGCCGGCCGCGATCCGGCCGAGGAGGGCGAGCGCGGGCTCGCGCAGCGAGTCCTCGCCGAGCAGGCCGGCCCCTTCGAGCACCGCCAGGGCGAGGCCGCTCCAGCCGCTCCAGGCGCCGATGCGGGATTGCGGCTCGACCTCCTCGGCGCGGGCCATGGCGTGGCGGAGGCCCCCCAGGGCGGTGCGCTGGAAGACCTCCTCCCCGGTGGCGGCGTGGAGGCGGGCCAGGAAGAGCCCGATGCCGCTCGTGCCGCTGTAGGGCTCGGGGCCGTAGGTGCAGTGGGCGTGCCGCCAACGCCCGTCGAGCGACTCCATGGAGAAGCCGATCCAGTTGCAGCGCTCTTCGCCGGCCCAGAGGGCGTCGCGGCAGATCCGGGCCCCCAGGGCGGCGGCCACGTCCAGGAAGCCCGCCTCCTCCGCGATGGGACGGAGAGCGACAGCTTGATCTCGTGCCGCTGGGCCAAAACTTGGCGGGATTCTAGCGCGATTTCAAGGACAAGGACGGTGTTCCGGCACGCTCGATGCAGACCCCTCCGGCGAAGGGAGGAGTAGCATGGACACGATGACCGCGATCGATTTCGGAGCCCTGCGCCGAGCGATGGTCGACCGCCAGATCGCCGCCCGGGGGGTGCGCGACCGGCGGGTGCTGGAGGCCTTGGGGACCGTGCCGCGCGAGGCCTTCCTCCCCGAGCGGCTGGCCGAATTCGCCTACGACGACACGCCGCTTCCCATCGGCCAGGACCAGACGATCTCGCAGCCTTACGTCGTGGCCCTGATGGCGGAGGCCCTGGAGCTTCAGCCCAGGGACAAGGTGCTGGAGATCGGCGCCGGCTCGGGGTACGCCGCGGCGGTGCTCTCGCGGATCGCCCGCGAGGTCTGGACCCTCGAGCGTCATGAATCCCTCGCCCAGGAGGCGCGGGAGCGGATGGCGCGGCTCGGCTACGCGAACGTCCACGTCATCCACGGCGACGGCACCCTCGGCTGGCCGGAGCACGCCCCCTACGACGCCATCGTGGTGGCGGCGGGCGGGCCGGAGGTGCCCCAGGCCCTGCTCGACCAGCTCGCGCCCGGCGGACGCCTGGTGATCCCCATCGGGCCGGAGCCGCGTACCCAGAGCCTCGTGCGGGTGCGCCGGCGGCCGGACGGCACCTATGCCCGCGAGGATCTCGGCGGCGTTCGCTTCGTGCCTCTCATCGGCGCTCAAGGGTGGCGGGAGGAGGGCGGAGGCTTGACACACCCTCCCCAGGCCCCCGTGGTGGACGTGGGCGGCCCGCCGGGGGAGCCGGTGACCGAGAACCCGGCCGCCGAGGCCGCGCGGGCGGCGGAGGCCGCTGCGGGTGTGCGTCCCGTCTTCGGCGAGCTCTCTCCCGCCGGACCGCCGCCCGAGATCGTGCTGATGAAGCCGCGGCCGGCGAGCCCGGTTTCGGTCGTGGCGAAGCTGATCCGTGAGGAAGCCGAGCCGTTCGGCGATATCGAGACGGCGGACCTCGGCACCCTGCTCGACCGCATCGGCGACAGCCGCGTGGTGCTGCTGGGCGAGGCCACGCACGGCACCTCGGAGTTCTACCGTTTCCGCGCCCGCCTCACCCGCGAGCTGATCGTTCGGAAAGGTTTCAATCTCGTCGCCGTCGAGGCGGACTGGCCGGACGCGGCGCGGATCGACCGCTACGTGCGCGACCGCCAGGGCCCGCCGGCCGGGGGGCCCACCTTCGCGCGCTTCCCCACCTGGATGTGGCGCAACCGCGAGGTGCGCGACTTCACCCACTGGCTGCGCGAGCACAACCTGGGGGTGCGGGAGCCCGAGCGCAGGGTCAGCTTCCACGGGCTCGACGTCTACAGCCTCTACGAATCGATCGCCGCGGTGCTGCGCTATCTCCAGGAGGTCGATCCCGAGGCGGCGCGGGTGGCCCGGCTGCGCTACGGCTGCCTCACCCCCTGGGAGCGCGACCCGGCGCTCTACGGCCGGGCGGCGCTCACCCGCCGTTTCCCCCTCTGCGAGGCCGAGGTGCTGACCACCCTCCAACAGATGCTGGAGAAACGGCTGGAGTACGCGGCGGGAGACGGCGAGCGCTACCTCGACGCGGTGCAGAACGCGCGCATCGCGGCCAACGCCGAGCGCTACTACCGGGCCATGTACTACGGCTCAGCCGAGTCCTGGAACCTGCGCGACCGCCACATGTTCGACACCCTCCTGATGCTGCTCAGCTTCCGGAGCCTGGAGGGGAGGGAGGCGAAGGCGGTGGTCTGGGAGCACAACTCCCACATCGGCAACGCGGGCGCCACCGAGATGGGGGCGCGCGGCGAGCTCAACGTGGGCCAACTCGCCCGCGACCACTTCGGCGACGCGGCTTATCTGATCGGCTTCGGCACCGATCACGGCACCGTGGCGGCGGCGACCGACTGGGACGGCGAGATGGAGATCAAGCGCGTCCGCCCGTCGCATCCGGACTCCTATGAGCGACTCGCCCACGAGTCGGGGGTGCCGGCCTTCCTCCTCCACCTGCGTGAGCCCCGGCGGGCGGAGCTGCGCGAGGAGCTGGAGGTCCCCCGCCTGGAACGGGCGATCGGCGTCATCTACCGCCCGGAGACGGAGCTGCTCAGCCACTACTTCCAGGCCGTGCTCCCCTGGCAGTTCGACGAGTACGTCTGGATCGACGAGACCCGCGCCGTCTCGCCGCTCGGATCCCAGGAGGTCGCCGGGATGCCGGAGACCTATCCGTTCGGGCTGTGAGATAGGGAGCTTCCGGGGTTATGCTCCCGGGCGTCATCGCGTTCGGGGGAATCCTATGAAACGACTGCTGCTTTTTCTCCTGTCCTTGAGCCTTCCGGCGATCCCGGCCCTGGCGGCCGATGAGGCGTCGCGGCTCCACGACCTGTTCAAGCGTGAGTGGGAGATCCGTCTGAAGGAGGACCCGCTCTTCGCCACCTCCGTGGGCCGGCACGAATACGACGACCGGCTCCCCTCGGTGACCCTCGCCGACCTCCAGCGGGAAAACACCGAGGCCAAGGCCTTCCTCGACGAGCTCAAGGGGATCGACCGCGCCAAGCTCCCCGCGGCGGACCAAGTCAACTACGACATCTTCAGACGTCAACTGGAGAACCGGATCGCCGACTTCGAGCTGGGCGACTACCAGATGCCGTTCAACGCCGACTCAGGGTTCCACTCGGGCTTCTCCCGCCTCCCCGAGGAGGTGCCGCTCGCCACGGTGAAGGACTACCAGAATTACCTCAGCCGCCTCCGCGCCTGGCCCCGCTACGTCCGCGAGCAGATCGAGCTGATGCGGGCAGGAATCGGGCGCGGCTTCACCGTCCCCCGCGAGACGCTCAACGGCTACGACCGGACGATCTCGGCACACGTGGTGGAGGATCCCGCGAAGAGCGTCTTCTGGGTACCGTTCGACAAGTTCCCCTCCACGGTGCCGGAAGGGGAGCGCGAGCGCCTGCGCCAGGAGGGGCGGTCGGCGGTGATGGACGGCGCCGTGGCCGGCTACCGGGAGTTTCTGGGCTTCTTCCAGAAGGAATACCTGCCGCACGCCCGCGCCACGCTCGCGGCCATGGACCTGCCCAACGGCCGCGCCTACTACCAGCAGCAGATCCGGCAGTACACCACGCTCGACCTCTCGCCCGAGGAGATCCACCAGATCGGCCTCTCCGAGGTGGACCGCATCTCCAAGGAGATGGACGCGGTGATGCGGCAGGCGGGCTTCCAGGGGGACCGCGCCGCCTTCCTCAAATTCCTGCGCACCGACCCCCAGTTCTACCCCAAGACGCCGCGAGAGCTGCTGGAGCGGGCCTCGTTCATCGCCAAGAAGATCGACGGCAAGCTCCCCTCCGAGTTCGGAAAGTTGCCGCGCCTGCCGTACACCGTCAAGCCGGTGCCGGACGACATCGCCCCCAAGTACACCTCCGGGCGCTACGTCGAGGCCCCGCAGGGGAGCACGCAGTCGGGGATCTTCTGGGTCAACACCTACCAGTTGGAGAGCCGGCCCTTCTACAACCTGACGGCGCTCGCCCTCCACGAGTCGGTGCCGGGGCACCACCTCCAGATCTCGCTCAGCCGGGAGCTGAGCGACCTGCCGAATTTTCGGCGCTTCTCCTACATCTCCGCCTTCGGCGAGGGGTGGGGGCTCTACTCGGAGTGGCTGGGCCTGGAGATGGGGATGTACGACGACGACCCCTACAGCAACTTCGGGCGCCTGGGCTACGAGATGTGGCGCGCCTGCCGGCTGGTGGTGGACACGGGGGTCCACGCCAAGGGGTGGACGCGCCAGCAGGCGATCGATTACATGGCGGCCCGCGCCTCGCTGCCGCTCCACGAGGTGGAGACCGAGGTGGACCGCTACATCTCCTGGCCGGGGCAGGCGCTCTCCTACAAGCTCGGCGAGATCAAGATCAAGGAGCTGCGGCGCAAGGCCGAGAAGGAGTTGGGGACCGGCTTCGACGTCCGCGCCTTCCACGATGTGGTGCTGGGGAGCGGCGCGGTGCCTCTCAACGTGCTGGAAAACAACGTCAACCAGTGGCTCGGGGCCCGGCAGCGGGAGCGGGCCTCCCGCTGACCCATGGCCCGCGGCCCCAAAGCCTGCGTCTTCTGTGAGATCGCCAGGGGGGCGGCCGGAGCGGAGATCGTCCTGGAGGACGAGACCGCAGTCGCCTTCCTCGACCACCGGCCGCTGCTTCCAGGGCACTGCCTGCTGATCCCGAAGGTCCACGTGGAGACCCTGCCGGAGCTGCCGGAGAATCTTCTGGCGCCCTACTTCCGTGGCGTCCAGATCCTCGAGCGGGCCGTGGAGCGGGGGCTCGGGGCCGAGGGGTCGTTCGTAGCGGTGAACACCAAGATCAGCCAGAGCGTGCCCCACCTGCACGTCCATGTCGTCCCCCGCTGGAAGGGGGACGGCCTGTTCTCGCCGAAGCTGGTCTGGAAGCGCTCCCCCTACAAGGACGACGCGGCCCGCCGGACGGTGGGGGAGAAGCTCCGTCAGGCGGTGGAAGAGGTCCGGCGCACGGCTTACTGAGAAGCGGCCGATCGCGGAGGAGCGGGAGCGGTTCCGGCGGAAGAAGCGGGAGAAGGAGGAAGGAAGATCTCCCGGATCGCCGGCATGATCTCCTTCCGGCCTTCCGGCGCGCCGGAGCGCGAGACCATCGTCTCGAGCTGAGCCCCAAGCTCCCGCTTCCTCTCCTCATCCAGCACCGCCGCGAGGAAGGCCGCGAGCTGCTCCGCGACGGCTCCCGCAGCCGGCGCTCCACCCGCGAGGACACGGAGGACCGACCGTACGTCCTCCTCTGGATCGCCCTTCACCCGGCGGCCGCCGTTCAGCACGTCGTCCACGTGCAGCGCCAGGCAGTAGGCCGCGCGCAGCGTCCGGGTCTGGCGCCAGCGGAACAGGGACACCCGGGTGAGGGTGAAGAAGGGGCGCAGGCGGCGGGGGCGCCAGCGCGCGAAGCTGGAGAGCTCCTGCAGGCAGAGGCCGTCGATCCGCAGGGTATCCAGCAGCCGGTCGTCGGACGTCCGGCGCTGCACGGTGGCGACCCCGGCGAGGCCGAGGGCGAGCCCGGCCGCGAGATCGAGGACCTGGTGCTCGTGGATCAGCAGCGCCGAGGCGCTGACCGCCACGACCCAGAGCGAGAGCAGGGTCCGTCCCAGCCAGCCGCACCGCCGCCCGAAGACGATCGCCGCCGTCACCGCGAACGCCAAGTGGAGCGAGGGGAGCTTGTTGTAGTCGAGGTTGAGCCGGTCCGCCATGTGGAAGACACCGCCGAGGAACCCGGAGGCCACGCGGGGCGGATAGGCCTGCGCCAGCGGGACCGCCAGGAAGAAGACGCCGGCGACCAGCGTCTCGGCCGTGAGGGTGAGGAAGAACGGCATGAACGACCGCCACGTCCGCAGGACGAACGGCGTCAGCAGCAGCAGCAGGGGCACAGTCAGATAGACCAGCGTCCAGGCAGGGAGGAATGGCAGGCGCATCTCCCAGGGGAAGTAGAAGTCCACGTGGGGCCGGCGGAGCTTGGCGAGCAGGCTCGCGCCGCCGTAGACCGAGTAGAAGATCTTAAAGAAGAGATAGGACAGCGGGAGCGTGAGCCGCAGGCCCGAGAGGCCCGGCCAGGCGAGGAAACGCTCCCTCCCCTGGAGGTCACCCGTCATGGCGGGTGCTCCGGTGGATCGCGAACGCTCTGCGGCAGGTGAGACGGCCCATGAGGTTGAGATCCGGCGTTCGGGTAATCGGGTTCCTATCTTGCCAGGGACAACAGGATCTCGCGTCGATTCCTTCCCTCCATTGTAGACCTGTCCCGGGGCCGCGGGGTTCCTGCGGCTCCGGACGCGCATCGCCGCCGATTGCGTTTCTACGGATCTCCATTCTAAGATCCGTGCCGTGAATCCGAAAATTCGCCCTACCCAGCGGAGCCCTGCCAAGAAGGGCCGTACCTCCCGGAAACGAATTGTGCAAGCACCGCTTGCACAATTGACCTTGGGATATCCCGCTCTTCTGGAGGACCTCAAGACCCGTATCCGTACGGCCCAGATCCGTGCCTTGGCGGCGGTCAATCGTGAGCTCGTCCTGCTGTACTGGGCGATCGGCCGCCGCATTCTGGAGAATCAGCGGCTGGAAGGTTGGGGAGCCAAGGTCATCGACCGGCTATCCCAGGATCTCCGGCAGGCGTTTCCGGAGATGACCGGTTTCTCGACCCGGAACCTCAAGTACATGAGGGCTTTCGCTGCAGCCTGGCCCGGCGAGGCATTTGTGCAAGAGGCTCTTGCACAAATCCCCTGGTACCACAACATCACCTTGTTGGACAAAGTCAAAGACGCTACCGCGCGGGCGTTCTACATCCATCAGACCATCGCCCACGGCTGGTCCCGGGCCGTCCTCGTGCATCAGATCGAGTCCCGCCTCCACCGCCGGCAGGGGAAGGCCCTCAACAACTTCGACCGCGTCCTCCCGGCGCCGCAGTCCGACCTCGCCCGCGAGACGCTCAAAGAGCCCTACATCTTCGACTTCCTCAACCTCGGCGACGAGATCCAGGAGCGCGACCTCCACCGGGGGCTGATCGAGCAGGTCAGCCGCTTCCTCCTCGAGCTGGGCGCCGGCTTCGCCCTCGTCGGCACCCAGTACCCGCTGACGGTGGGCGGCCGGGACTTCTTCCTCGACCTCCTCTTCTACCACCTCCACCTGCGCTGCTACGTCGTCGTCGAGTTCAAGGTGGCGGACTTCGAGCCCGAGCACGCCGGCAAGATGAGCTTCTATCTCTCCGCCGTCGACAACCTCCTCCGCCGCCCTGACGACCAGCCGACCATCGGCCTCATCCTCTGCAAGACCAAGCACCGCCTGGTGGCCGAATACACCCTCCAGGGCCAGCAGAAGCCGATCGGCGTCGCGAGCTACCGCACCCTCCCCTCCCGCCTGCGCAGCACCCTCCCCAGCCCGAAGGAGATCGAAGCCGGTCTGGTGACCGCCGACGCCGTCAATTGATGAAAGGGCCTTTTCCGGTTGAGGAGCGGCCCGAAGGGAGATCACTTCGGGCCGCTCAGGTTGCTCAGTATCCCGGCGTAGCCGTCAGGCCCGTCCAGGCCACATAGTCGTTGGGATCGTTGACCAGGACGATCTTGGTGATTCCCCGCGAGTCGGTGATCGACTTGGTGTCCATGGTAAAGAACCCGGGCTTGTTGTCCCCGGTGAAAGAGACGCTCCCCAGCAGCGTGCCGTCGGCTCCATAGGCATCCATGCGATTGCCGGGATAGTCCGGATCGACGGCGGTTACGCTGACCGAGTAGAGCGGGTACTGGAAGTCGACCTCGATCGGCGCCTGGACCCCGCTGTAGTTGTCTACGGCCTGGAAAGGGTCGAAGGCGGTGTTCTGTGACCAACTCGAGGCCGTAGCCGTGACGCCGCCACAACTGGTCGTCTGCGCGTTGAGCCGGCACCAGAAGGTACTGCTGCTCGCAGGCCTGTATTCCACGTACCAGTTCGCGTAATCCCGCGAATCGGTCTGAAGGATCAGCCGATAGGCGCGCGCGTTCTGGATACCCCCACCGCCGAAGGAGAACAGCCCCGGGATGCCGTCACCAGGGAACTGGAGGTACGACACGTAGCCGATGTTCTGGCTGTACCAGTGAGCCCTGGCCGGATAGTCGGGGTCGTTGACCAGGGCCCGCCACTCATAGACTGGGGGATTGAAGTTGATCGTGATATCAGGCTGAGCGCCGGTCCCCGGAGTCGCCTGGAAGGGCTTGAATGGACCGTTCTTGAAATAGGAAGAGAAAGTGACGTACCCCACGCAGGAGTACCCTGGACCAGGAACCAGGCAGGGAGCGCCGGGGCTGAGTTGCGCCCGGAGTGGGACGGAGCCCCAGACCCCCAGGAGCAGAGCGGGGGCGAGATACGAGATCAGATGCTTCTTGCTCATGGATTCTCCTTGTAGTTCCCGGCAAGACCAGGAGGCACGCTTATTCATAACTCCGTGCCTATACTCGATGGTGCTGAAGGATGGAGAAATGGGACAGCGGAGTGGCGCAACGCGGCGCAACTTGCGCTATACTTACGCCCATGGCGGAAGTAGCGCTCAAGGGGCGAGGGGCGATCGGCAATCCGAAGAACCGGTTCGAGACGCTCGAGGTCGAGCGGGACGAAGAGGTCCCGGGGCCCGAACGGGTCGAGACCGAGCTGCTGCGCGATACCTCGAAGTCAGTCATCGCGTACAACGACAGCCCGGACGTGGGCTTCAACGCCTCCGTGAACCCCTACCGGGGGTGCGAGCACGGATGCGTCTACTGCTACGCCCGGCCCTTTCACGAATACCTGGGCTTCTCGGCGGGGCTCGACTTCGAGAGCCGCATCCTGGTCAAGCCGGACGCTCCCGAGCTGCTGCGCAAGGAGCTCTCCTCCCCGAAGTGGAAGCCCCAGACGCTCGCCATGAGCGGCGTCACCGACTGCTACCAGCCCGCCGAGCGGAGGCTGGAGATCACCCGCCGCTGCCTGGAGGTGTTGGCCGACTTCCGCAACCCGGTCGGCGTCATCACCAAGAACGAGCTGGTTACCCGGGACATTGACGTCCTCCAGCGGCTCAACGAGCACCAGGCCGCGGCCGTGATGGTTTCGATCACCACGCTCGACCCCGAGGTCGCCCGCAGGATGGAGCCGCGGGCCTCCCACCCCCGGGACCGGCTGAAGGCGGTCGAGCGGCTGGCCGCGGCGGGCATCCCGGTCGGCGTGATGGTGGCGCCGGTGGTGCCCGCGATCACCGATCATGAGATGGCGAAGATTCTCGAAGCCGCCGCCGCCGCCGGGGCCCGCACCGCCGGCTACGTGGTGATGCGCCTGCCCGGAGCGGTGGCGGGCCTCTTCGAGGCCTGGCTCGGGGAGCACTTCCCGGACCGCAAGGAGAAGGTGCTCAACCGCGTCCGCGAGCTGCGCGGCGGCCAGCTCTACGACCCCCGCTTCGGCAACCGGATGCGGGGTGAGGGCCTCTTCGCGGACCAGATCCGCGCCACCTTCCAGACCTTCAAGCGGCGGTACGGGCTGGACCAGCCGTTCCCCGAGCTGTCCACCGCGGCGTTCCGGGTGCCGGGGAAGGTGGAGCAGCTCGGGCTGTTCGGTTAGGGCTTCAACGCCGGCGAGAGCACTCGCCCCTCGCAGCCGCTGGGCTGGAGCACCCCCAGCAGGTCGGACAGGGTCGGAGCGATGTCGAGGGTCGAGACGCGCTGGGTGTAGCGCCCCGGCTTGATCCCGGCGCCGGCGAGGAGGATGGGCACGGTGGTGTCGTAGGCGTACGTCGTGCCGTGCGTGGTGCCCTTGGACACCACGCCTCCCGAGTAGTTGGGCACGGTATAGGGGTCGAGCACGATCACCACGTCGCCGCTCACCTTGGGATGGAAGCCGAGCACCACCCGGTGCCCGATGTCGGTGTCCGGCACCCGGCCGCCGACGATCTGGCTCCGGGTGTAGGCGGCGTAGATCCCCAGCTGGCCGCGGAGGGCCTCGGCCGCGATCTCCTCGGCTTTCGCCGGCTCGATCCCCTTCTGCCGCAGGGCGTCGAGATCGAGGTAGAGATTGAATTCCGAGAGCGCCTTGAGCCAGTCACCCGGGCCGAGCGCCTTGTCGAGCGCCGCCTTCACGGCGTCGGCGAGGGTCTTCTCCTGATAGGCCGACGCGGTGGCGAAGCCCCCCTTCTTCATCTCCTCGACCATCGGCGCCACGCCGTGGTCGGCGGTCAGCACGATCGTGACGTTCTGGAGGCCGCCGGGGACGGCCTTGCCCAGGAAACGGAAGAACCGGCTGAGCTGCCGGTCGGTCTGCGCCGTGACGTCCAGCACTTCGGGGCTGTCGGGACCGAAGGCGTGGCCGATGTAGTCGTTGGTCGAGAGATTGATCGCCAGAATGTCGGGAATGGCGTCCTGGCCCAGCTTCTCCCGCCGGATCAGCTCCTCGGCGGTCGTCAGCACGTACTCGTTGGCGTAGGGGGTATAGGTGAACGTGGCGTAGTCCTTGACCGGATGGGGGAAATCCTTCCCCCATCCGCTGGGAGGATTGGCGAAGTCATTGTGCGGGGTCCAAGACCGCGCCAGCGCCTTCTGGGGGACGGAGAGATTCCAAGTCTTGCCGATGTAGCCATCGACCTTCTTCGCGGCGTTCCAGGTGGCCACCCAGGGGGGGAGCTGGCCGCTCTTGAAGTAGAAACGGCTGGAGATCCAGGCCGCGGTCTTGGCATCGAACCAGAGGACCCCGTCCGCCAGGTGCCCGGCCATCAGCACGCCGGCGCGGTCCTTGAGGGCGAGCCCCCAGACCTTGGCTTGGCCGCCGGTCGCCATCTTGAGCTCGTCGCCCACGGTGCTGGTCCGCAGCGTCACGGGCGAGATCCCCCGCTTGCCGTCCGGATCGTCGGCGCCCACCAGCGGGCTCTTGGGGTCCTGCACGCAATAGCGCACCGCGTTCATCTCGCGGTCGAACCACTCGTTGCCCACGATGCCGGTCTTGTAGGGCGGCGCGCCGGTGAAGTGGATCGAGTGCCCCGGACCGGTGAACAGGGGATAGTGATCGTGATGGGCGTCGGTGTGGTAGGCCCCGCGCTCCATCAGCCAGCGGAATCCACCCACCCCCTTGGAATCCCGGGGCGGCAGGAAGAGATCGGAAAACCTGCCCAGATAGTCGGCGCGGAATTGATCGATCGAGATGAGGACGACCAGCCGCGGCTTCACCGGCGCCGCGACGGCGGCGGTGGCCAACAGGAGACAGGCGATCGCGAGCGCGACCGGACGGAGCCTGCGAGTCATGAGCCATGCCCTCCCGGAAGATGAATCCGCGAGAAGGCTAGCACGGCTACCGCCGCCGCACCCGGAACGCCGCCACCGCCTGCGGCTTCTCCTCACCTGCGGGAAGGCCTTCGGCCATGCGGCGGATCGCCTTCTTCCAACTCGCTTGGCTGGTCCACTTCTTCGCCTCGATCGGCTCGGTCTCGATGACGCCGGCGGTCAGGCACGCGGCGAGGTCGGGCCGCGGCTGCCCCTTGGCGTCCACGGCCACCGCCCGCCAGTCCGCGGTGTTGCGGTAGATCGCCAGCAGGCCGAAGGTCTCCTCGTCGCCCGGGATCTGGAGGAGGGCCACCCGGCCGCGGGGACCCTCCTCGAGCTCGGCGAGGATTCCCTCGACCAGCGGATGGCCGGAGGAAAAGAAGTCGAGCGTCTCCTCGTCCACGGCGCGCGCCCGGCTGAAGGTGCCGAGGAGCGTGGTGCCGAGCGGAACGCCGAAGAAGTGGTCCACCAGCGCCTCGTAGCCGTAGCCGATCAGCCAGGTGCGCTCGCCGCTCTGCGCCTCCACCTCGAAACCGAAGCGCGAGGCGGCGCGCACCACCACGCTCTCGTTCAGGGCGTCGAGATCGGGCGGCACGCGGGCGAGGATCTCCGCCGCCATCTCCGGCCGGTAGGGGTCGCGGTGGAGCTCGTGATAGGCGGCCCGCCGCACCCGGCCGTGCGCCTCCTGGGCTTCCCGCAGCACCTTCTCGAAATCCGCGGGGCCGATCTCCTCGGGCCCCTCGACGGCCGCCGTCTCGAGGGCCCGGGCCACGTGGCGCAGCTCCCGCTCCATCCCGCCGAGCGGCGCGGTGAACAGGCCGATCCCCTCGTAGAGGCCGGCGACCGCGCGGCCGAACCCGGCCGACGGGCGGAAGTAGAGGATCTCGGTGGGGATCGCGCGGCCGATGCGATCGAGCCGGCCGATCCGCTGCTCGACCACCCCCGGGTTCCACGGCAGGTCGAAGAGCACGAGCCGGCGGCAGAACTGGAAGTTCCGACCTTCGCCGCCGGCCTCGGTGGAGATCAGGATCGACGGCCCCTCGGGGAGCCGGAACTGCGCCACCTCGATGTCCCGCCGCTCGGGGGAGAGGTCCTCGTGGAAGACGCCGGTGCGCCGCCCCTGCCGCTCGATCGCCCCCTTGAGCAGGTCGAGCGATTCGCGGTGGGCCACGAAGACGAGCGTCTTCTCCTCCGGGCCGGTCCAGCGGGCGGACTGCTCGACCAGCCAGCGCACCCGCGGGTCCTCGCGCTCGGCCTCGGCGGCGAGGGCGGCGGTCTCCTCGTCCTCGCGCTCCAGCACGGCGAGCAGGACGGCGGGGGAGGCGAGGGCGCGGAAGACGCGGTCCGCCTTGCGGCGTTTCGCCAGCGGATTCTCCGCAGGTTTGGCCCGCAGATGGCGCACCAGCCGGTCGGTGGCCTCCCAGCCGCCGATCTCGACGGGGGAAGGCACCCGCGGCGGCAACCCGCCGATGTCCACGCGGCGGGTGGAGCTGGTGCAGGGGGGGAGCGGCTCGCGGCGGGCCAGGCGCTCGTCGAAGGGCTCCTCCTCGGGGAATTCCTCCGGCCGCAGGAGCTGGAGCAGGCGGAAGAAGCCGTGGGCGTCGTCCTCCAGCGGCGTCGCGGTGAGCAGGAGGACGTGCCGGCCCAGCGCCGCGATAGGCGCCACAGCCCGGTATTCCTCGCTCCCCGGATGCCCCTTCGGGCGCCGCAGGTGGTGGGCCTCGTCGACCACCAGGAGGTCGATCCCCGCCGCGACCGCCTGCTCGGTGAGCCGCCGGCGTTTCGCCAGCGTGGCCATTCCCACGATCGCCCGGCGGTGGACGTCGAACGGGTTGAACCCCTCGCCGTAGTCCTTGGCCACGTCGTCCAGCCGCTTGTCGTCGAGCAGGACGAAGACCTGGTGATACTTCCGCCAGAGCTCGCCGAGCCACTGCAGGGTGAGCGTCTCCGGCGCCACCACCAGGGTGCGCTCGGCGCGGCCGGTGTGGAGGAGGCGGTTGAGGATCAGGCAGGCCTCGACCGTCTTGCCGAGCCCGACCTCGTCCGCCAGCAGCCAGCGCACGGGATCGCTGTGGCAGGCGCGCTCGGCGGCGTAGAGCTGGTGGGGGAAGATCTGGATGCGCCCGCCGAGGAACGAGCCGAGCCCGCCCGCCTGGCGGATGCGCTGGAGCTTCAGGCCGTCCAGCCGGTTGGCGAAGTCCTCGAAGCCGTCCACCTGCCCGCGCGCCAGCCGCTCGACGGGGGAGACCTCGGCCGGCACCGGCCAGAGACTGTCGAGATCGACCTCGCGGCCGTCGGCGAGCACGCACCGCCCCTCCTCGCACGACTCGACCACCACCAGCTCCCCCGTGGGCTCCAGCCGGGCCCGTCCGCCGGGAACGATCGCGAGCGGCACCAGGGCGTCCGTGCCCGCCGCGAAGCTGAGCTCCTGCCCGGCCTCCGGAAACTCGACCTTCAGGCTCCGCCCCTGGACGGCGACGATCCGCCCGGTGCCGAGCTCGGAATGAAAACGATGGGTGACGCGGTCTCCGGGCTTCCACATGGGAGGGGGATTGTACGGGACGGCGCCATCTACGAAACTCTTCGTTGACAAGTACGACATCTTTCGTATATCGTCTCTCCCATGAGTGAGACCCCCCGACCGACCGACGCCGAGCTGGCGATCCTGCGCGTGCTCTGGCGCTGCGGCGCGAGCACCGTCAAGGACGTCCACGAGGAGCTCGCCCGCAGCAGCCCGACCGGGTACACCACGACCCTGAAGCAGCTCCAGATCATGGCGGAGAAGGGGCTGGTGACCCGCGACGAGTCGCAGCGGGCCCACCTCTACGTGGCCCGGTGCCCCGAGGAGCAGACCCAGACGCAGCTCGTGGGGGACCTGCTCGACCGGGCCTTCGACGGCTCGGCCGCCCGTCTGGTGCAGCGCGCCCTCTCCTCCCGGCCAGCCTCGCCGGAGGAGCTGGCGGAGATCCGTCAATGGCTGGATCAGCTCGAAGGAGAGACGAAATGAGCGCGATCGCGACCGCCCGGGCTTTGGTGAATTTCCTCTGGCAGGGAGCGCTGGTGGGGCTTGCCGCCTGGATCGCCTTGTCTCTCCTGGAACGGGCGAAGGCCTCCACGCGCTACGCGGTGGCCCTCGGGGCGCTCCTGCTGATGGCGGCGCTCCCCTTCGCGACCGCCTTCTGGCTGGCGGGGGATACCCCTCGTCCCGCGCCGGCCGCCGTCTCCGCCGCGCCCGCGGCGGCCCCGGTCGTGAAGGCGGCCGAGCCTGCCGGCGGCGCCGTGGCCGCGCGGACCTTCGGCGCCTCGCTGCTGCCGTGGATCTTCAATCTCTGGCTCGCGGGCGTCGCGGCGCTCTCCATCGCTCACCTGGGAGGATTCCGCCGGGTGCGGCATCTCTCGCGGCACGGCCGGCCGGTGGAGGAGGCGCTCCAGGCCCTCGCTCGGGATCTCGGCAACCGGCTGGGGATCAAGCGCGCCGTGGCCTTGCTCGAATCCGCCGCGGCCACCGTGCCGGCCACCGTGGGATGGCTGCGCCCGGTGGTGCTGGTGCCGGCGAGCGCCCTCACCGGCCTGGCGCCGCGCCAGCTCGAGGCCATTCTCGCCCATGAGCTGGCCCACGTGCGGCGGCACGACTATCTGGTCAACCTCTTCCAGACCGCGGTCGAGACCCTGCTCTTCTATCACCCGGCGGTCTGGTGGGTGTCGGCCCAGGTGCGCCGCGAGCGGGAGAATTGCTGCGACGACCTGGCGGTGGCCGTCTGCGGCGACCGGTTGAATTACGCCCGGGCCCTGGTCGAGCTGGAGGGACTGCGGGCCGCCGCGCCCCGGCTCGCCCTGGCGGCCACCGGCGGCTCGCTCTCCGGTCGCGTCCGGCGCCTCCTGGGGGCTCCGGACCGCTCCTCCCGGCGCCCCTGGGCGGCGGGCCTCCTGGCGCTGGCGCTCCTGCCGGCCGCCGCCGCGGTCCAGACCGCCTGCTCGGGCACCGCGGCGCGGCAGGCCCTGCACGGCAAGGAGTCCCAGGAAACTCGAACCTGGGCCGCGGAGCGTCAGGGGGACAAGCTCCGGCTGATCCTCAAGATCCGCACCGCCCCGTGGAGCAAGTGGACCTCCGTGGACGACTACCCCCTGAGCCAGCTCGCCGGTCTGGCGCCGGGGAAGGACGTCCGCTTCGATCTGCGCCGGAGCGCCGGCACGGTCCATCTCCAGGGGGATTACGACGGCAAGCGCGGCCACGGCACGTTCACCTTCGCCGGCGATCCGGACTTCGCCCAGGAGATCGGCAGGTCGACGTCCGATCCGCGCCTGCTGGAGCTGGCGGTCTACGACATCCCGCTCTCGTACGTCCGCGAGATGCGGGAGCTGGGCTATGCCCGCCCCGCCCAGTACCGCCGGCCGCGGAACATCCATGAAATGGTGCGGTTGCACTTCCGGGATCTCTTCGGGCATGGACACCCGTCTTCCCTTCAGCAACTGGAGGAGCTCCATTCCCACGGCGTCACCCCCGAATTCGTCCGCGGCCTCCAAGCGGCCGGCTACCGCGACATCTCCTCCTCCGACCTGGTGGAGCTGCGCATTCATGACATCGAGCCCGGCTGGGTCCAGGAGATGAGCGCGACCGGATACCGGCGTCTGTTCCCCTTTCAGCTCGTCGAGCTCCACGATCACGGCATCTCCCCCGAGTGGCTCCGCGGCATGGTCCAGGCGGGCTACGGCTCCGCCGAGCCGGACCAGCTCATCTCCCTGCACGAGCACGGGATCGACGGCGATGCCGTCCGCCGGGCCGGGACCTCGGGCGGACGCCTGTCGCCGGAGGAGCTGATTTCCCTGCAGGCGCGGGGCAGGCTCGGCCGGTAGACCGTAACACTCTTGCGGCTCGCCGATCCGCTGCAATACCTCCCCTGAGAATTCCGCGGTCCGTCTTTTTGGGGGAGGGCTCGCCCTTTTTCGGGAGACCCTTCCCCTTTTCAGGGGAGGCCTCCCCTTTTTGGGGAACCCTTCCCCTTTTTTGGGGAACCCTTCCCCTTTTTGGGGAGCCCTTCCCCTTTTTTGGGGAGGCCTCCCCTTTTTGGGGAACCCCTTCCCCTTTTTTGGGGGACCCCTCCCCCTTTTGGTTTGCCCGTTCCCCAGGATTTCGGAGGAGAATGGCGTCCATGATCATGAAAGCCGTCGGACTGTACAAGTACCTCCCCATCGACAACCCCGAAAGCCTGCTCGATGTCGAGGTCCCGAAGCCGGAAGCGCATGGCCGGGACCTGCTGGTGCGGGTGCGGGCGGTGTCGGTCAATCCCGTGGACGTCAAGGTCCGCTCTCCCAAGGACAAGACCGAGGCGAAGCCCAAGATCCTGGGCTGGGATGCCGCGGGCACGATCGAGGCCGTGGGCGAGGAGGTCTCGCTGTTCAGGGCCGGCGACGAGGTCTATTACTCCGGGAATCTCAACCGGCAGGGGTGCGACGCCGAGTATCACCTGGTCGACGAGCGGATCGTGGGCCGCAAGCCGCGGAGCCTCTCCTTCGAGGAGGCCGCCGCCATGCCGCTCACCACGATCACCGCCTGGGAGGCGCTGTTCGACCGCATGGGGGCGCGCCCGCACAAGCTCGCGGAGCAGTCCGGGCAGAGCATCCTCATCATCGGTGGCGCCGGGGGCGTCGGCTCGATCGCCATCCAGATCGCCAAGCAGGTGGCCGACCTCTGCGTGATCGCCACCGCCTCGCGCGAGGAGAGCGAGGCGTGGTGCCGCGAGCTCGGCGCTGACGAGGTGATCGATCACCGGGAGCCCCTGCCCCGGGAGCTGCAGCGGATCGGCATGGGGGAGGTGGACTACGTCTTGTGCTGCAACAGCCTGGAGATGTACGTGCCGGTATTCGCCGAGGTGATCAAGCCGCAGGGGAAGATCTGCACCATCATCGGCGCCAAGGGGAACCAGCCGGTCAACATCAACGCCCTCCAGGCGAAGAGCGCGACCTTCTGCTTCGAGCTGATGTTCACCCGGCCGATCTACCAGACGCCGGACATGCAGGCGCAGCACGATCTGCTGGAGGAGACCGCGCGCCTGCTGGACGAGGGGACGCTCCGCCATACGATGCGGGAGAATTGCGGTCCCCTGAACGCGGAAAATCTCCGCCGGGCGCATGCCGCGGTCGAGGCGGGGCACACGATCGGCAAGCTGGTGCTGAGCGGGATCGATTGACCCCCTGATCGAGCCCCGGTTCCCCGGCTCAGCGCACCCTTATTTACGAGGAGCTTTGCTCCCGCCGCGCTTCATGGCGAAGCGCCCGCTCTCCCGAGGAGATCCACCGATGCAGAAAGTCGACCTAATTCTACTTTGTCAGACTGGCGCAGGGGTCTTGCCTTTGGGTGCCTTGGCGGCGTAAAGTTACGGCAGGGCGGGATTTAGAGTTTCCGGGAGGCACCAAGAGTCCCCCAGGCCCGCCCCAACGGATGTAAGTCCAAGGAGACCACCAATGCCCCAGTCCCGCTCGAAGGGATGGGGTTTCGATTTCAGGATTTCTCCAAGCGCTTCGAGGCGCATTTCCGACGCTGGACGCGTTCGGTTGCCGCCCAGGCCCAGC
>JBJMHA010000036.1:0-157271 GCA_045807625.1 Thermoanaerobaculia bacterium
CTGTCTCGCAAGCAGGATCGATAAGCAGCAGCAATAAGGAGGCAAAGCAATGGGAAGGATGAGATTGGCGCTCTTATTGGTTGTCACGCTTCTGCTCACATTCGTGGGACTGACTCACGCGGACGGTGGAACCCCCGTCTGCGAGTCCTTCTGCACCAAGCCCTCGTCACATCCCTGTCTGTGCCAGCATGAGGGAGGAGTTTTGACCACGTGCCTAGGGTGTATGAGCTTCTAGCGACGGTTCATAGTGCGAGCGCCATGGCCAGAGGCAAAGGCCGGGAGCAGAGTCGCGAGATCCGGCAGAGGCGGTGGGGGCAGCCAACTCCACAGTCGAGCGGACGGAAACCGCAAAAAGCGCGGTTCCGCCGCTCACCGCCCACGCGTAGGGCGGACCTGACGTTTCCCTAAACGATGCACCACTAACTCAACCAGCCAGCGATAGAGAAATGACAGATGAATCCCCTACTTGACATCGGCTGCAAATGGCGCAAGGTTTGGGAATATATCCCGAATACCGGCTGTGCATACCGGTTGCTCGTCGTGCCATAAACGACTACGGAGGTTATATGAAAGTCCGCCCAACCCATGTTATGGCCTTAGCCTTTACAATTCTCATCGCCTTCGCTTGCGTGCCACCTCAGACGCTTTTGCGCCACGTAGCTGAGTACCGCTTCGGCCCGGAGCAGTTCACAACGGTGACCGGCGGACCACTGGGTAGCGGTGGCATCGTGGTATATACAAAATCATTCAGCGTGCCTTCCGACCAACGCACGCTCTTCGTGACCCTCTCTACAACGGGAGATGGCCATGGCGGCGCTGTACACTGGTATACCGCAACGGTGAACGGACGCGTTTGTAATCAGGGTGACGACGGCGCAAGTGGCGCTCCCGCTGGATGGATTCCTCTCCAAAAAGCGGCCGACGATGCGGATTTACACGACAACAGTATTTATTATACCTGGTGCTGCCACGACAACGTGAAACCAGGCGCAGTAAATACCGTTGAGATCAAGCTTGCATCCTCCATTCCCAGTCAGCCAGTCTGGATGGAGCGATCGCATTTCTATATCGACAGCGTCTCGACGAATCTATGTACGCCTGCTGGACCAGTTCCAGCATCTGAAGAACGTATGGCCATTCCTAAGTCACACCAGCCTCACACGCACGATCAGAAGCCACCGCAGTAGGCTCTTTCGGAGAGGGGATACCTCGAATGTTACTTTTCGTGACTCCTGGCACACGCGGGAGGTCGGCAGCCTAACTCCGCCGATCGAGCGGACGGAAACCGCAAGCAGCGCGGTCTCCGCCGCTCATCGGCATAGCGTTGTTATGCGTAGAATACCGGAATAGATCTTATGCCCTATCATGCTCACGGATTCGTTGACGGCGCGTACCTGCGAAAGCTGGCGGAGAAATTCCTCGTCCCGTTCGTAGATCCGAGGACTCTCGTGAGCAACGTCGTGAACTCACCTGAAGTGCAGGCCTGGGGTGTCCTTCCTCATACGCGTGGTGACGTGTGTCTCACTCGGGTTGTCTATTATGATGCGCGGCCGGAAGAGGATGGGGAGGTTGAGAAAGAATTCCGCGACTACTGGGATGCAGTAGAGCTTCTGCCTGACACTGAGCTTGGCTTCGGCTCACTTCGTGGCGGCACAAAAAGAAAGCCACCTCGCCAGAAGGGTGTTGACACCTTGCTGGCGGTAGATATGTTGGTCGGCGCATTCACGGGTATCTACTCGGTAGGAATCCTCGTAGCTGGCGATGCCGACTTCGTGCCTGTAGTGAACGAGGTTAGGAGGCGCGGCGTGATGGTTGTTGTGGCTGCCAATGAACAAGAAGTGGCTCGCGATCTCCGTCGTGCAGCTGATCGCTTTGTAGCCATTGGTCCAGGGATGGCATTGAAGGACTTCCCTCCCCTAGATGTAGGGGGGAGGAAGTGGACAAGGCACATGGAAAACGCATAACACGGGCAATCGAGCGGACGGAAACCGCAAAAATCGCGGTCCCCGCCGCTCATCGGCAAAGCGTTCGCGGCTTGTTTGTATTACCGGAGATTTAAAGGAGATAACCCATGAAGACGAGAAAATGGCCGGGGCCCTACCATCCCATCCTCGATCTGCTGCTTCTCCTTGCCTTGTTGCTAGTTGTGGCACCGAATCAAGCAATAGCACAGCGTCAAGCTGGGGAGCCGGACAAGCCATTGGACAATGCAGATGTCCTTGCAATGAAAAGAGCGGGCATCGGCGCCAGTGTCATTCTTGCCGCTGTTAAGCACGCTCCCCTGGAGCGCCTTGACGGCAGCTCAGAAGCCCTTACCGCACTAAGAAAGTCGGGTGTCGAGGAGGCTGTAATTACGGGGATAGCCGGACGGGTCGAATCGCGTCAGAAATCTGCGACAGCAGCGGGTTCCTCTTCGGGGGAAAACTCCGCAGGTCGTGCACGGAAGCCTGCGGACATCAAGCTCTTCCTCGTAGATAAGCCAACGGAGTCTTTCCGGGAACTTGGTCGCGTGAGTGCCAGTAAGTATGGAACGTTTGGCCGTGAACGGAAACGGGAGGTCATAGATGAAGAGTTGAAGTCCAAGGCTGCTGAGCTCGGTGGTGACGCAGTCATCAATATCACCGAAGACTTTGCCAGCGTTTCAGGTGTCGCGGTCGCGTTTCAGAAATAGCACATGGTTATGAGGGTGCGCTGGGGGACAGGTGCCACCCTCTTCGATAAGGCCATCTTCACCCTATGGCTGGGCTGGCCGCCTCTCCTCAAGATTGGGCGCGGCGCCCACAACGTAACGCTTGCTTGAAAACACTGCACATGCTATTGTAGCTATCTAGCATTTGCGCTAGATAACCTAGGGGAGGTCTGAATGCGCAAAAAATTCCTGCTTCTTACTGCAGTCCTCGGCATCATCATGGCCTTACCTGCCCGAGCCGCGATCTGTTCTACATGCACAGAGTGCCATCGGATAAGTCCCACACAAGTGCTGTGCACTGGCTGCACGTTTTACCAGTGCTAGTGACAGACGAAGGTACCGGGGGGCGTGGGGGACGCGATGCCCGGGGGACGGGGGACGAGGTGCCAGCCGTTACGTCTGCCGGTCGGTAGGGCCGTAAGGCCGCCTCTGCCGAGAGGCCGGAGAGAGAAATAGGTACCCAACGAGGTGCCAGCCGTTTCGCTCAGCTACGCGGCTGTAAGGGCGAAGCCCCACCTGTGCGAGCCGTTCGCCCACCTGGGGGGCCGTCCGCCCACCAAGGCGAAGGGCCCGAATCAGGGGCAAGTCCTACGTCACAAAGGCGGCGTTCCTGCTCCCGCCGGGGTGCCAGGGCCTCCTGAAGCCGGCGAAGTTGAGGAATGTTCCAGGATGGAGGCTCGTTTCTGCCGGATTTGAACACCTACCTTACGAGCCGCCTTTGGTTCTGAGGGGGTGTGCCCCTCCGGCTCGGATCTCGCGCCGGCGCCGTCCGGTTCGAGATCCGAGCGGCTCTCCCAGAGTGCGTCGTCTGGTAACAACGTTCAAGGAGATCATCATGAAGCCATTCATCCTGAAGCAGCAAGAGAAGGACTTTGCGAAGGTGCGTGAGCTGCGCGACAACGAACTCAAGTCCGTCTCGGGCGGCGACTATAAGCTGAACACCGTGACGGTGACTCCCAATGGCGACGGGGGGGACGACGGCCGGGATGGGGATCTGGACGAGTAGACCCGATTCGGCGTTCCTGGTATGTAACGAGGCGGGTGGAGCGTCCACCCGCCTCACCCCTGTTGGCATAAGCGAGGTGTAGACGACGATGAGCGGCCCAGCCGTCCTCCTGATCCTGGGATCTCGTAAGGATTCGCATGTCGAACGTGTCGCGCGAGAGGTCGAGAGCCGGGGGGATGCCCAGGTCTTCGTGCTCGACTACCTGGACGACACCCGGTTTTCGCTGGAGGAGGACACCGCGGGACGGATCGTCTTCCGGATCAACGGGATCACGCTTCCGGACCGATATCTGGTCTGGGACCGGATGAAGATCCTCCCGGGCACCGAGCTGTACCTCCGCGGCGACGACGAGTCCGCCAGTGGCTACGCCGCCCAGGAATGGCGGGCCTTCTACAAGCTCGTCTGCGCTCTGAATCGCGAACGGGTCGTCAACTCCCTGGAGTCCAGGATCTGCATGATCAAGCCCTACCAGCAGGCCATCGCCGCCAGCGTGGGCTTTCGAGTGCCGCCGACCCTGATCTCGAACGACAAGGGCAGCGTACAGGCTTTTCAACGGCAGAACGGGGACCGGCTCATCATGAAGTCGGTCTCGGCCGGGAAGGTCACGCCGGCCGGGGACGGTGGCGAGACCATCCCCTACTGCGTGATGACGATGCAGGTCTCTCCCGAGGATCTCGAGGCCGCCACTCCCGAGGAGATCGCCTATTGCCCCCATTTTCTCCAGCAGGAGATCCCGAAATCGCACGAGCTCCGGGTCGTGGTGGTCGATGGCCGGGTGCTGGCATTCCGGATCGATTCCCAGAAGCACGAGCTGACGTCGCTCGACTGGCGCAAGGGCATGGAGGTGGCGGGCTTCTCGCCCGTGTCGCTCGACGATGGCACCATCGCCCGGATCCGGGCGTTCATGAGCCGGATGGGGTTGTTCACGGGGAGCCTGGACCTGATCGTGGATCCGGAAGAGCAGGTCTGGTTTCTCGAATGCAACCAGGATGGCGCCTGGGGAT
This sequence comes from Thermoanaerobaculia bacterium, assembly GCA_045807625.1. Classification (GTDB taxonomy): domain Bacteria; phylum Acidobacteriota; class Thermoanaerobaculia; order Multivoradales; family UBA5704; genus DATARR01. The sequence continues at coordinate 4,700 of JBJMHA010000036.1, forward strand.
GGCTGGACGACCTCGTGGAGGGCGCCATCACCCGCGCGTTCGCCGACGGGCTCACACGGCGCCTGAGCGCCTTCCCAAAATAGATGCCACCGAATCTTGAAACCTGTTCCTGCGACACGATGTGGCCTGGAAGCGATTGAGGTGACAGGAATCTTGCGCGAACGCGCTCGCCAGGTGTTGGCGCATGTCAAACGCCGGTAGGAGAGCTATATCTACCGCACCCGCACACCCAGCTTCGTATCCCAATGCAGCGGCTTGCTCTGCCGGGCGAGCGGCGCCTCGGGGATCTCTCCCACCCTCACGCCATATTTCCAGTCCGGCGGGCAGATGGCGATGAAGCGGGCGTAGCCGCCGAGGCCCCCCTGGAGCTTGGGGTAGCCGATCGCCACCAGGGCGCCGGTCTCGGGCACCTGGTCGAGATGGGTGACCCCTTCGGCCTGGGTGTAGCCGTTGCGCAGCAGCCAGGCCTCGCCTTCCAGGTTGGGGGTGGTGTCGGTGTCCAGCGGCTCGTGGCCGTGGAAGAGGATCTTTCTCTGGAGGTGGAGGAATTGGAGCGCCTCAAGCTTCACCCCGGGGAACTTCGCGCGGGTGGCCAGCTCCGGGTTCGGCCACTCCTTCGACCAGTCGGAGCGGACGAAGACGACCGACCCCTCCGGAATCCGGCCGTGCCGCCGCTCCCAGGCCAGGATGTCCGCCACCGCGAGGTGATAGCCGGGGTCCTTCTTGACCTGCTCCACGATCGGGATCACCACCAGCGGCCGGACCGCGAAGGTGGCCGGGAGCTCGTCGATCGACGGATAGTCGGGGTTCCAGTGGGCCGGCGGATCGAGCTGGGTGCCGAGCTGGTCCGTGGCGAGCGAGTAGCGGGTGGCTTCGAAGCCGTCGTCCTTGTAGGTGTAGGCCCTGCCGGTCTTGGGGTCCACGGCGGGGCCGAACGACGACGGCGCGAAACCGGCCCAGACCGGGATCGACGGGCCGATCGTATGGGTCAGGTCGACGTACCGGGCCCCCTTGAGCGCCTGCTCGTAGACCTGCCAGAGCGGCGGCGCGGACGGCTTGGGGCGGGCGGCGGTCAGCGCCACCGCGGCGCAGACGGCGAGCAGAGCGAGGGCGAGGAGCTTCTTCATGACGGTCCTCCGGCGGCTGGGATCTCGGAGGATGGTATCGCAGCCGGGCAGCGGGCGGGCTCCTGTGGCAGAATGCGCCCGCCGATCGAGGAGGGATTCCGTATGCCGATCACCCCCGGCCGCGTCGCCTGGTACGTCACCGGTCGCTTCTATCTGGACCAGCAGGGCAACTTGCAGGACCTGGGCTACTTCCTCCACCTGGAAGGGGTCCAGGGCTCGCTCTTCAACCAGGGCTCCATCGGCGAGGCGACCGCCCGCCTCACCTTCCGCTCCGAGCCGTTCAAGTCGCAGCCGGTCACCAACGGCAACGTCGCGATCGGCCTCGACACGCGGGGGGAATTCAGCGTCTATCTCCACCCGGAGGGGGGCGGGGATTTCGAGGATCCGGATTCGTTCTCGCGGGGGATGCGGATCGGCGTGTTCCAGCGGACGAGCGTGGTGATGGGGCAGACCCTCTCGTCCCCCATCCTGGGCGGCTTCGCCATTGCCACCAACGTCTTCTCGGCGGAGCTCGTGGACAGCATTCCGTTCACCCTCGACGGCGAAAGCTACGATCTCCGGGACCTGCTCCCGGACGGCATCACCCAGTGGGGCACCCTGAACGCCGACCCCCTCGCCACCTTCCCGCCGTTCACCCGCATCGCCGCCTTCACCGGCTCGGCCGTGGCGGCGGGCTGAGATGATGGCCTCTTTGCTGTAACTTTCAATCCCACCGTCCGCCTGTCTCTATGCAGGGGCCAGGCTGCTATAATCGTAGCAACCCCTTCAAGGCAAGGAGGCTCCGCGTGCGCGTGAGAATCCCCAGGATGATCGACGACCCCTACGCCTTCGGGCGCGAGGCGGGGGAGGTCCCCTATGAGGTGACGACCACCCTGGAGGAGGGGTTCTTCCTCGACGGTCCGGTGACCCGGCGGGTGGCCGTCCTCGATTTCGATCCGGCCACCGGCGCGCTGGCCTCCGGGGCGCGGTACGTCCCACCGAAGCCCGGCAGGAAATTCGGCGGCTATCAGACCTCCGACCCCGTCGACATCCACTCCGGGCCGTTCATTCAGGTCAGCGCCTTCGCCACCGTCCTCGAAACCATGGCCATGTTCGAGGAGCCGGACGCGCTCGGGCGTCCCCTGACCTGGGCGTTCGAGGCCCCGCAGCTCCTGGTGGTGCCACGCGCGGGCGAGTGGGCCAACGCCTTCTACGAGCGCGAATCGCACAGCCTGCAATTCTTTTTCATCACGCCCGCCGAGGAGGGCAAGCCGGCCGTCTACGCCAGCCTGTCGCGCGACATCGTGGCCCACGAGACGGCCCACGCCATCCTGGACGGCATCGTCCCCACGCTCTACAACTCGATCACTCCGCAGTCGCTCGGCCTGCACGAGGCGATCGCCGACCTGACGGCGCTGCTGATCTCGTTCCGCAGCCGCACGCTGCGGGAATCCGTGCTCGACCGCACGGGCGGAAACCTGAACGATTCGACCGCTTTCAGCGCCGTCGCCCAGGAATTCGCCCTCGCCCGCGATCCGGGGAGCAAGCCGAAATACCTGCGGAACCTGTTCAATCACAAGACCCTCGATCCCAACGACACCTCGCTGGACGCGGACGGCCATCCGAACCGCGTCGTCCGCTTCGAGCCCCACGCCCTGAGCGAGGTGATGAGCGGCGCGCTCTACGCGGTATTCGTACGGATTTATGACAGCCTGAAGACGACCCCGGGCTGGTCCACGGGCAAGGCTCTCTTCGTGGCGGGGGACCGGCTCAAGCGGATGGCGCTGCGGGCGCTCGACTATCTGCCGCCCGGCGAGGTCTCCTTCGCGGACTATGGGCGGGCCGTGCTCGCCGCCGATCAGGCGGGCCATCCGAAGGACGGCGAGGTCCGCGACTGGTTGAAGGAGGAATTCGTCCGCCGGGCCATGGCCGCCTCCGGCGATCTGGAGGTCCGGACCAATTTCGACTATCCGCCGCTCGCCGGCTTCGACCTCCAGGCGCTGCTGGAGCAGGACTGGTCGGCCTACGAATTCGCCAACCGCAACCGCGAATTCCTGGGCATCCCGGCGGACGCCTCCTTCCACGTCTACCCCCGCCTGGACACGACCAAGCTCTATTACCGCAAGAAGGAGAGCGACGAGCGGGAGCAGATCCGCGAGCTGATTTTCAAGGCCTCCTGGGACGCCGGCGAGCCGAGCGGGCTGGCCGCCCCCTTCCCGCCCGACCGCCGGATCCGCCTGGGCACGACGATGGCGATCGATTGGGAGACGCGGCAGGTCCGCGCCCTCCTGACCACCCGGCCCACTCCCGAGCAGCTGGCCGACCGCGACACGCTCCTGAAAAATCTGATCGATGGCGGGCTTCTTCGTCTCGGCGGCGAAGCCTTGGGGCCGGACGGCAAGCCGCTCTGCGCCGCCATCCGCGCCGAGACGCTGGACGGCATCCTGCGGGTCCGCGGGGCCGCCCGAATGCTGCATGTCACGGAGAGCCCGCTCGATACCCAGTCCCCCGGGGGGAGCCGGTTGCCGGAGGGCGCCATCCTCCCTCTGCCTCCGCCGGGCATCGATGCCGGCGCCTTCTACGATCTGGTGGAATTCCGCCGCCGCGGCTACGGCGACAATGGACCTCAATTTCCGGCGTGAGCCCTTCAGGAGACGTCATGGCCGATCAAGAGAGAATTCCGCAGGTCTGCGTCGACATGGAGCTGCCGGTCGAGCTTCAGGTCGAGGCCGCTGAGAGAGCGATTGTTGAGAACCCCTCCAACGTCCCCGTCTTCCGCCATCACCCCGCCCTCGGGGTCGCCACCTCGCCGCTCACGATGGCGCTGGTCACGGGGAAAAAGTGGAAAAACGGCCGCACCCTGCACGCCCGGTTCCTCGCAGGGGACCCGGTGGTCCAGGCGAAGGTGAAGAGGCATGCCGTCGAGTGGTGCGACTACGCGAGCCTGGGGATCGTCTTCGACGACAGCCCCAACCCCGAGATCCGCATCTCCTTCGGCAACAGCGGATCGTGGTCCTACATCGGGACCGATAACCTTTCGATCGCGCCCGACAAGCCGACGATGAACTACGGCTGGCTCAAGCCGGACACCCTGGACAACGAATATTCGCGCGTGGTGCTCCATGAGTTCGGGCACGCCCTCGGCTGTATCCACGAGCACCAGCACCCGGGGGCCAACATCCCCTGGGACCGCGAGGCGGCCTACCGCTATTACCAGCGGACCAACGGCTGGGACCGCGCCAAGGTCGACCTCAACGTATTTCAGAGATACGACCAGTCCCAGACGCAATTCTCGCAATTCGACCGGAATTCGATCATGGAGTACCCCGTCGACGAATCGCTGACGCTCGGCAACTTTTCGATCGGCTGGAACCGCGAGCTCTCCGACACGGACAAAACCTTTATCGCGAGCTCCTATCCCAAGGACAAGCCGGCGGACGCCTTCAAGGACCTGACGCTCGGAGCCACGGTCCAGGCCGACATCGGCAAGCACGGCGAGGAGGATCTGTACCGGCTGGCGATCGCCCAGGACGGGACCTATACGATCGAGACCACCGGTCTGACCGATGTCGTCATGGCCCTGCTCGGTCCCGACAGCCAGACCCACCTCCTGGCCTCGGACGACGACAGCGGCTTCTGGCGCAACGCGAAGATCCGCACCCATCTGGTCCCGGGGACCTACTGGGTCCGCATCCGCCACGTCAAGCCGACCGGCACCGGCAAATATGGGCTTTCGGCCCGCGCGGCTTGAGGGGGATCTCAGCCTACTTTTTTGAGGTATGCCACTACCGTTTGCTGAACGAGATCCCTCAATTGCTCCGCGGACGGATGTTGGGAGCTGCTCAGGAAAACGTCTTCCCGCACTTGCAGACCCAGGGCTCTCGCGACCTCGTTGATCCTTGTGAAGTCGGCGGAAGCATACTCGGTCGCCTCATAGCGCTGGATCTGCTGCTCCTTGAGCCCCATTCTGTCCGCAAGCTCCCGTTGGGACAAACCCGCCGCGATGCGAGCCTGGATGAGCGCGCGAGGGAGCTCCTCCAGAGAGCTCAGAGAGATGACCGCCTGCTGGCCGGATTTCAGGGACTCATACTCGGCGATCTGCTCGCGGAGCTCATCCAACTGGCTCTGGAGAGCATCTCGCTGAGCTTTCTGGATCAGCGGGTGAAGCCCGGCAGATGCTCCCGACGTGGCGAGCTGAGAGAGCGCCTGCTCGAACTTATTTGCTTGTGCCACGGTGATGCGGTATTCACGCTCGTTTTTGATCATAGCTGCGCCGTCCTCAGATCGATGGCGATGATTCCCTTCGCTTGTCCAGTGCTCTTTTCGATCTGAAAAAACTCGAGAAACGTATTGCCGGCAGGGTCCGCGAGGGCCAGGGAGGGAAAGAGCTCGCCACCATATTTTGCCTTCTGTGCCGCCCGCCGATTGGTGAAATCCAGTAAGACGGGGTCCAGCCGCTCGCCGTCCGTCCCATGGGGATCCCAGCAGGCATCGAAGTCTCCGGGGGTCTCCTTAGCCGTCACAAAGCTTCCGTCCACATACGCCGTCTGGCAGCCGGCATCCGATAGGGACTTAAGCGCCCGCTTCAACCCATCGAGGAGCTCGGCCCGGCGCGGTGAGGTCCCGAAGCGGTGAACGAGCTCACTCCAGGTCGCCCAATGGATTCCGGGGGGCAGATTGCCAGCGGCATCCAGGGGCGGTATCATCGACACAACGATAACGTTGTCTCAAGGGCTCGTCAACTGTTCCTCGGACCTGTGCGTCCGGTGGCGATCCACCCACCACGCCCAGAGGGGGACGAGCCAGCCGATCGCCAGGGCCCCCCAGGCGATCGCCCGCACGTCGGGCGGCGGGGGAGCGAAGGGGCCGGAGAGCCACATCCCGGCCAGGAGCACCAGCAGCACCCAGAGACCCCAGCGGCCGATCGCGTCGCGGGCCCGGGTGGCGCGCAGGTAGATCGCGATGCCGGCTACGTAGAGGGCCCCCTCGACCCAGAGCTCGGCGGTCGAATTCCAGAGCCCGAGGCCGACGTAGGGGCCGTGGGGGAGGATGGGCAGGTCGGGGCGGTGGACCAGGAGATCGAGAATCCAGTGGCTGAAGACGGCCGCGCCGAGCAGGAGCGCCCCACGGCCCCGCAAGGCCCGCTCCGACTTTCCAAGGACCAGGTAGCCGATCCCGAACACGACCGACCAGCCGAGCGCGCCCACCAGGCTGTGTGAGATCGGATAATCATAGAAGTCGAGCGGGCTGAGCTTGGTGATCCCCGGCGCGATGCGCACGTGCTCCCAGCCGAGCAGGAGGAAGATCGGCCAGAGCAGGTCGAGGAACTGCACGGCCAGGAACCACGTCCCGAGCGAGATCCATGGAGTCTTCGCCCGACCGGCCAAACCGATCGCTTCGTGCCCTACGAACATGGAGACCCTCCCTCGTGCTTCAAAGAGGCCGTCGCCTGAGCCGCAGCACGGCGAGGCCGGCCAGCAGGAGCGCGAGCGCGGCGAGGCCGTCCCACGAGAGGGCGGGGATCTCATTCAGGAACCACACCCGGAAGCAGCAGGGGTCCGCCGGTCCCGGCTCGTCGGGATCGTCGGAGAATCCGATCGACTCGTTGATCCCGTTGCCGTCGGCGTCATAGGCGATCGTCGCCTGATTGCAGAAGGTCATGCCGGCGGTCAGCGGATCGATCGTCCCGTTCATGGTGATCGTCACTGTTCCACCCACCGGGATCGCGCCGTTCCATGTGGCCATATTGCCCGAGGTGGAGGCCACACCGCTCGTCGCGCTGGCGCCGGTCAAGGTCAGCCCAGTAGGCAGGGTGTCCTTGAATTCGTCTCCCGGATTGTCCGCCTGATTGGCAGGCCCGCAGTTGATCAGCAGGAAAGTTTTGGTGAACGGGGTGGACTCCATCATCGAGCCGCCGATCCCCTCGCAGAAGGCGTGGACGCCGGTCGCGACCACCTGGGTGTCCTCGATGGCCTGGTTGTCGGAGGGGGTATTGCACACACCCGCGGGCGGCGTGATCGTGGCCTTGTTGTGGAGCACGCCCGAGCACATGGGCCGGACGATCCCGCTCAGGCGGTAGATCCGCGTCTCTCCCGCGGCCAGGTCGATCGTGTCCTCGAGAGGCGGAGAGAGGGTCGGCGTACAGCCCGCGCCGCGGCACCAGAGGACCTTCCTCAGCTCAGGCGGGAAATCGTCCTTCACCAGGACGCCCGAGACCGCCGAGGCGCCGGTGTTCTTGACCGTGATGGTGTAGACGACGGCTTGCCCGGGGACGACGGGGTCTGGGCTGTCCGTCTTGGTGATCCGCACGGGCGAAGGGCAGGAAGTCTCCGCGGAGCTACCGTTGTCAAAGTTGTTCGAGGAATCAGGATCGGGCGTTGTGCTCGAAATTTTGGCGGTGCTGTCGATGGGGTCCTGGCAGACGGGGGGTATGGCAAAGCTCGTCTGGAAGGTCCCCGTGCCGTTGGGGGGTAGATTGCCGACCGGGCAGTGGATGTTCGACCCTACGACCTGGCAGGAGGCCGGGCTCACGAACGTGAGACCGGCTGGAATGGACTGTTCCAGGAATGTACCGCAGGCGAAACCAGGCCCCAGGTTCTTGTAATCGATCTTGTAAGTGATCGTGCCGCATTGGGGAGGGCTGGGCCCCACAACCGTGAAAGATTGGAGCGCCAAGTCCGCCGTGCACGTGACGGCGGTGCTGGTGGTCGCGGTATTGTTGCTGTCGTCGCATTCCTTCTCGTTGGCCATCACCGTTGCCGTCAAGGTGATCGGAGCCGCCGGGCACGGGCAGCCCCCAGGAGCCCGGACCTTGAGCTCCAGTGGCACGGAAGACGGGCCCGCCGGGAAGTTGACCAGATCGCAGGTGAAGCCATTCTGAGAGTTGACACAGCCTGCCGACGGCAGAGGCATCCCCCCGGTAACCTCGACTTTTACCTGGACGCCCGTCATCGCGGCTCCGCTGTGGGAGACTCCCAATGTATAGGTGGCTACCTCGCCCTCCGGAATCTGAGTTGATCCGCCGATTTCGATCCCCAGGTCTCCCGGGATCCTGGTGGTGTCGTCCGCCGTTGCGCAACTCACAGTATCGGACGGTAGAGTCACGCTGGCATGGTTGATGATCGTTCCCGTAGCCTGGGGGCCTACTCTGGCTTTCACCGTGTATTTAACTTCCCCATTCGGCGGGAGGTTTATTGTATCCCGCAGGATTTGGCCACCCGTCGGGGGGGAGCAACTCGCCCCGCCGCTCGCCGTGCAGGTCCAGGCCACATTCTGGAGCTGCGATATGGAACGGAAATTATCGACCACAGTGGCCCCGGTCACGGCGGCATGGCTCGGGTCATTGCTCACCGTGATCTCATAGGTGACGGCGTCACCCGGACAGACGGTGTCCCGGTTATCTGTCTTGCTGATCGAAGGGCACGGTTGCGGTGGCACCCTCTCAGGAGGACACATCGCCACCGCGCCGGCATCGACCTCAGTGCCCACGTCTTCCAGGAAACCGCCCATGAAGACTGTATCGCCGAGAATCGCATCGCCGAGAATCGCGACGGACTGGCCGAACCCACCGCCCGCCGAGTGCCGGTAATACTTGCGGATTTGCGTCCAAGTCTCAACGCTCTGCCGCTTGAAGAGGTATGCCGCGCCCGCTCTGGGACTGCCCTCGCCGTCGAAGCGAGCGCCGATCAGCACGCGGCCGTCTTCGAGCTGGATGGAGGCGCCGAATTGCTCGCCCGGGCCCGGGTCCTGGACGGAGATCTGCTGCCGGGTCCAGCCGGTATTCATCGGCTCGAAGGCGTAGGCGGATCCCGAATCGGTCCCCTGGAGGTCGTCTCCGGGCGCGCCGACCACGATCCGTCGATCAAGGATCGCCACGGCCGCGCCGAATTGAATGTTGCCCGACCGAAACGCGCCGGCTGTCAGCTTGCCGTTGTCTTCGAAGGACCATCCATCGGTCGCGTTCCCCTGGAAAACATAGGCGGCTCCGAAATTCTGGAATACGTGGAGATCGTCGGCGAAGGGGGCGCCGATCACGATCTCGTTTCCGTCAGTCGACACAGAAGAGGCGAATTCGTCGAAAGGCCGGCCATCATTGGCTAGGAGCTTCGGCTTCTGAGTCCAGGCCTGTCCTTCCTTTACGAAGACGTAGGCCGCTCCCGCGCTGCTGCCACGGGCCGAGTCGCCGGGGGCACCGACGACCAGAACGTTTCCATGGAGCGAGACGGAGGCGCCGAACTGGGCTCCCTTCGCGGCATCCGCGGCCTCCAACTTCCCTGCCGGAGGCCAGGTTTCCCCCTCGCGGTGGAAGAGGTAGACGACCCCGGAGTCCCGGACCCGCCCGTCGCCCATGGGAGCGCCGACGGCCAGCCAATCCCCGCTGATCGAGACCGAAGCCCCAAACTGGTCGCCAGCCTGCAGATCGGTAGGAATAATCTCAATGGTAGGTCTCGCTCCCGGCTGGGGATTCCGGTAGAGAGCCACGGAACCGGAGTCTTTCCGGGTGTTGTCCGCGTCGGCCAGGTGAGCGCCGACCGCCAGCCATGGCCCCTTGGGATCGATGGCCATGGACCATCCGAGCTCGGCGCCGGCCTGAGGAGACGTTGCGATAAGCGGCGGTTGGTCGCAAATGGTTGTTTTAGACGCCGCAAGCAGGCCCGGCACCGCGAGCCCCGCGACCATGGTGGCGAGCACCAGCACTCTGGAAAGCAGGCCAGCTTTCGATGGACTGGAGGGCTGGTTTCCTGGGGTTGAAACCCACCCTCTTATACATATCTTGCCTGAGGTTGGAATTTTGCCCCATAGGGGCAAAGGCATGTAGCCTGGGGCGCGAGCCCCAGGGACGGGAGGTCCAACGAGCTTCCCAGAGCCCCGCTGGGGCGACGGCAGATCATTGCTCCGAGAAAGACTGCCGTCGCCCCTGCGGGGCTCTGGATCGGTGTGTGGGCCGCCTACCTGGGGCTGACGCCCCAGGCTACATGCCTTTGCCCCTAGCGGGGCAAGATTCCAGGAGCATGACTTGTGTATGAGAGTGCGGGTTGAAACCCCAGGCTCTATGCCTGCGCCCCTGCGGGGCTGATTTTTCAAATCGTTGCTCATTGGGGAGGCCTTCCCGGTTGCTCGGTCGTGAAGTCGCGAAGCTGGAGGGGCGAGTCTTCCGGGGCCTCCAGGCTGCTCAACGGCGCCGGACGTGTGGGCAGGCCGCCCGGCGGCACCACCACCCATTGGCCGGCCTCGACCTCCACGGGATCGCCGCCGGCTTTCGCCTGGACGGTGACGACCCCCTCGTCCACGCCCACGAAGGTGCCGACGCGGGGATCGACGAGGAAGCGGACGTACGTGCCCTTGACGCCCGATACGGCTTCGGGGGAGTCCACGTCGATGGGCGGCTCTCCGGGCAGCAGGGCGAGAAAAAACTTGCCGAGGTTGAAATGGACCTTGGGCGCGCAGCGGCGCGAGCGGTCGCCGAGCTCGGCGTCGCTCGGCCCCCGGATCGTCAGCACGCCGCTGATCCGCCGGCCGTCGGAGGTCTTCTGCCCGCAGCCGAACGCCCGGGTGAAGGTGAACTGGAGGAGGGCTTCCCGGCCGGTCATCGTCACCTTCAGGCCACGCTCGATGGGATCTCGGGTGACGAGGTCGCGGGGGGGCTCCCCTGGAGAGAAGGCGTGGACCTGGGGCTTGACCAGGGTGGCGATGCCGATCTCATCCGCGGCGGCCGCCGTGCCGAGGAATCCGATCGCGAGCAGGACGAGGGTGGCGCTGCGCATCAGAGCTCCCAACTCAGTGCGGCGGAGACGACCAGCCGCCGGTAGCCCAGATCCGGGAGCCCATCGCCCAGATCGACGTTCGATTGCCGCCGGATGTAGGCCGCCCGCGCCGTCCACCGCAGCCGGTCCGTCGCCGTCCAGACCACCGCCGCCGCCGTCTGCAGGGTCGTATCGTGCCGCCGCGGCCCGGCCGGGTCGAAAAGGTTGGACTGACGCCGGTCGTAGTGATCCTCGCGCACCCGCCCCTCCAGGACCGCGGACAAGCGCAGCCCCAGCGGCCAGTCGAGCTCGCCGTTTCCCTCCAGGAAAGTGCCTGTGAACTCCGGCCCCGCCCGGCGGTCCACCCCCCGGGCGCCCAGGCGCAGCGCGCGGTTCCAGCCGCCGAAATAGAAGATCTGGCTCAGCCCCAGCGACAGATCGTGGCCGCTGCGCCGCGGGTCCGAGAGGAGCCCACCGGGGAAGCGGCGGTCGGCGTAGGCGAGGTCGAGGCGGGTGGTGGTGGCGGGCGTTTCGCGAACGCCGAGCACGGCGGCCGCTTCGAGGGTGTGGTAGTACGGCTCGCTGCCGAGGCGGTAGACGGCGCCGCCGGCCTGGAGCAGGGCGGTGAACCGGCCGCCGCCGCCGAACGGGGTTCGGGCATAGCCCAGAGGACCGCTCAGAAATCCTTGAGGATCGCTGCCGAAAGCGAGCTGGACGGCGCCGCGCGCCTGCCCGAGGTCGAGATAGCCGAAATCGAAATGGAAGGCGCGCCCGGTCTCCAGGGTCACGCCGAGGCTCGGCATCTCCCGGCTATGGAAAGGATAGATCCCGAGCCGCAGGTCGACGCGGCCGAGACCGTCCGAATCTCCACCCCGGACCACCTTGTCCCCAGGGCCGGGCGCCGGCACGCTCAGATCGTTCGACAGGAGGTTGGGATTGGTGTCCGCCGCGGCCGAGAGACCCACCGTCCCCTCCCACAGCCCCCGGTCGTCCACCGCCTGCCGGGGGAGGCTCGCCGTGAGGCTCGCCTCGATCTCCGCCGCGGCCTCCTGCGCCCGGCCCTGCCGCAGCAAGGCGAGCCCCCGCCGCGTGCCCTCGTTCGGGTCGAGATCCGCGGCCTTGCTCAGCCAGTCGATGGCGGCCGCCACGTCCCCCGCCTGCAAGGCGTACAGCCCCTCGGCGCGGTCCACCTCGGCTTCAGCCCGCCGCGGCACTGTGGCGGCAAAGCCTGCAATCCCCAGGGCCAGGAAGCCCAGGGCAGCGAGCAGCGAGGACAACGAGGTCCGGCGCATGGCGAGCCACCTTCTTTCCAGGTTGATAACAAGTATATAATGAAGATGCCCACGCGCCAAATCGATCGTCGTCCGATCAGGGGGCCTCGTGCCAGAACCGGAGTACGATGTCTTCCTCTCCCACGCGACCGCGGACAAGCCCGTGGTCAAAGAGCTCGCCCGGATCCTTCAGAAGCAGGGGCTCAAGCCCTGGCTGGACGAGTGGAACCTGGTGGCCGGCAAGCCCTGGCAGGAGGCGATCGAGGAGGCTCTGGTGCGCTGCGCGGCCTGCGCCGTCCTCTTCGGCCCGGGCACCACCGGACCCTGGCAGAACGAGGAGATGCGCGCGGCGATCGAGCGCCAGGTCATGGGAGGGGGTTATCCGGTGATCCCGGTGCTGCTCCCCAACGCCGAGCGGGGAGAGCGGAGCCGGCTGCCCGCGTTCCTCACCCGCCGGACCTGGGTCGAGTTCCGCGGCACGATCGAGGACGAGCGGGCTCTGCGCGCGCTGATCGCCGGCATCCATGGGATCGCGCCCGGCCCGGACCCTGAAACCGCGGAGGTCGAGATCGCCAAGGCTCTGGATACGGGCGCCTGCCCCTATCGCGGTCTTCAGCTCTTCGATGTCGAAGACGCGGTCTTCTTCCACGGCCGGGAGGTGCTGACCGGGTGGCTGCTCGCCAAGCTCAAGCCCAACCGTCTCGATCAGCGTTTCCTCGCCATTACCGGCCCGTCCGGGAGCGGCAAGTCGTCGCTCGCCCGCGCCGGCCTCCTGGCCTCCCTGAAGGGCGGCGCGCTGCCGGGGAGCAAGGACTGGCCGATCGCCATCTGCAAGCCCGACTCCAAGCCCTTGGTGAACCTGGCACGTGCCCTCGCCACACCGCTCGGCCTCTCGCCGTCCACGTTGCTCCAGTCCCTGGGCACCGAACCACGGACACTGTGCATCGAGGCCGATCACGCGCTGAGCAACGCTCCGGCAGACCGGCGCCTGGTGGTGCTGATCGATCAGTTCGAGGAGGTCTTCACTCTCTGCACGGACGAGGTCCAGCGCCAGGCTCTGATCGGCAATCTCCTTTCCGCCGCTAAGGAGCCGGGTGGACGGACGGCGGTCGTGCTCACCCTGCGGTCCGATTTCTACGGCCGTTGCGCCGACTATCCCGATCTCTCCTCCGCCATCTCCGACCGCTGCGAGCTCGTGGGGCCAATGACCCAGGACGAGCTGCGGAGCGCCATCGAGGAGCCGGCGCGGACGACGGGCCTGGAGCTCGAGGGGGACCTCGCCGACCGCCTGATGGAAGAGGTAGAGGGGCAGCCGGGGTGCCTGCCGCTACTCCAGCATTCTCTCCGCCAGCTCTGGCAGAAGCGCGAGGGCGACCGGCTCACCGCGGCGGCCTACCGCCAGATCGGCGGCGTGGCCGGAGCCTTGCAGCAGCACGCCGAGGAGATCTTCACCGGCTTCGACGAAGGCGAGCGCGAGGCCTGCCGGCGGGTCCTCCTGCGTTTGGTGCAGGTGGACGAGACCCGCGCCACCCGGCGCCGGCTCGCCTCCGACGAGCTGGTCTCTGCCGCGGACTCCGCAGCCGACCGCCAGGCCGCGGCGGCCGTCGTCGCCAAGCTCACGGACGAGCGCCTGCTGACGGCCGAGGCGGCCGGCGAGGAGAAGCGCCCCACCGTGGAGCTGGCCCATGAGGCGCTGATCGGCGCCTGGAAGCGCTTTCAGGACTGGATCGACGCCGACCGCGAGGCTCTCCGCATCCGCCGCCGGCTGGACGAGGCGGCGAACGAGTGGATCGCCGGCGGGCGCGATCCTTCCTATCTCTATACCGGCGTCCGCCTGACCGAGGTCGAGGAGTGGGCCGCGAGCCGCCCGGGCGAGCTGACAGGCTCGTCCCGGGAGTTCCTGGCGGCGAGTGCCGCCCAGCGTGATCAGGAGCTGGAGACGAGGCGCCGGCAGCGGCGGCGGGCGATCGTCGCTCTCGCGTCGGCTGCCCTGGCGGCGGCGATCGTGGCGGTCACGATGTTTGGACTCTGGAAGAGATCCGAGCGACAGCGCCAGATCAACCTGAGCACCCAACTGGCGGACGGAGCCAGGCTCGCTCTCACCTCGAATCCCCTGACCGGTCTGCTGCTGGCGGCCGAAGCCGTGCGCCTGAAGGACGATCCGCCCCTGGCGAAAGGCGCCCTGCTGGGGGCCCTGGCCCTCTCCGACGCGCAGCGGCTGGGGCCCCCTGGGATCGTGGCCGTCGCGGCTTCGTCCAACCACCATTCCCTGGTGACCGTGGCGAAGGACGGCACGGCGACCCTCTGGACGCTCGAGCCCGGGGCACCGCCGGCGTCCGGCCCCACCTTCCGCATCCAGGGGCTCGTGAAGGCCCTCGCCCTGAGCAACGACCGCCGCTGGCTGCTCGTCCGGGACGGGGACGGCGACGTCCGGCTCCTGGATTTGACCAAGGGGGATCAGGGGACCCTGCTCACCAATGAAGACTGGCGAAACGGCGATCCCTTCAGCGCCGACAGTCGCTGGCTGACGATGGATCGGGTCGGCGAGCTGGTGCAGTACGATCTCTCGCAAAGCCCCGCCAGGAAGATGCCGGGTTCGCGGCCCGCCCCTCCGAACGGCCTGGACGTGAATGCGAAAATCCTCGCGATGGCGCCGCCGGGCACCAGGATCGCGGCTCTCGGCTCCGGCGGGCGATGGCTCGCCTGGGGAGAGGAGAGCGGAGCCGTGCGTCTCCGGGACCTGACCTTTCCCGAGCTGCCGCCGATCGAGCTGCCGGGTCAGGGTCAGCGGGCCGGCTTCCTGATGTTCACGCCGGGAGACCGCGGGCTCGTCACCCAGAGCGGCACCGAGGCCCCGCGCCTCTGGGATTTGCACCGATTTCCCCAGGGCGGAATCCTCGCCGCGACCCCGGACGGCAGCCGGCTGGTGGTGGGCCGGCCCGGCGCGGATGTCCGTGTCGAGGGCTCCGGGGGTACCCATCCGCTGCAGGGGGTCGAGCCCGGCACCGCGATCTGGGCTTTCAGCCGGGACGGCTCCCGTCTGGCGGCCGGGGGCGAGGGCGGCAGGCTCCTCCTCTGGAACCTCGGCAATGGCGATCCGAATCCACGGATCGTCCCCGATCTCGGGCCCATGACCGCCCTGGCCTTCAGCCCCCAGGGCGACCGCCTCGCCATCGGCAGCGAGGGATTCGCCAGGCTCTGGGATCTCGGGAACGAAGGTCCACAGCTTTTGATCCACGACCCCAAGAATCAGAGGGTGACCGCCTTGGCCTTCGGTCCCTCTCCCAGCCGTCTGGCGACGGGCTGGAGCCAGGGGAAGGTCCGAGTTTTCGGGCTGGACGATCCGACGTGGCCGATGGACGAGGCAGCGACTCTCGACGCGGCCGTCACCGCCCTCGCCTTCAGCCCGAACGGCGAGTGGCTGGCCATGACGGGCGGCAACGGGAAGGCCAGGCTCTGGAAGGACGGCCCCGGCAAGCCGCTCGGAAACCAGGACTCCAAGGTCCGCGTCCTGGCCTTCAGCAAAGCCGGACGCTGGCTGGCCGGCGGAGGCGAGGAGGGCACCCTTCAGCTCTGGGACCTCGGCAATCCTTCAGGCGTGCCCGTCGTCTGGCAGGGTCACGCCGGTCCCGTCCATTCCCTCTCGTTCGCCAAGGATGGCAAGGAGCTGATCACGACCGGCCAGAGCGTGCGCTCCTGGCCTTTGGACGCCAGCGATCTGATCCGGCGCGCGTGCGACAAGGCCGGCCGCAATCTCACCAAGGAGGAATGGGATGGCCACGCGCCGCGGGGAGAGAAATTCCGGGAGGGGACGCCCTGCGGGCCTCGATGAGGATTCCGCGCATTTTTCAATGTTTCCGCGGTTTTTTCATTGTTTTTTCGGCTTTTCCAGAGTCTCATGGCTTTTCTCATTGATTGAGCGCCAAGAACAATGAGAAAACGCCTGGAACCATGAAAAAACCCACGGAACATTGTTCCAGCGGTTTTTCTGGAGCTTCAGGCCGCCGTACCCTGTTTTCAGGCTTTCGACGCCGATCTACTTCGTCGTCCGTACCTCGACGCCGTCCCAGTCCGGTGGCGGCGGATCTTCCAGATAATGGCGGCAGCGTTCTTGGAAAACCTTGCCGGGGCCGTCGCCGAGGCGGTCGGCGAGGTCCGCGAAGAGCGCGGCGGCGCCGGCGAAGTCCTGGGCACGATAGGCGGCGAGCCCGCGGGTGAAGAGGGCGGCGCGCCCGGCTTGGTCCAGCGAGCCGGGGGCGGCGTCCAGCAGCTCGTGGATCCCCACCGGCTTCTGCTTCCCCTTCACCCGCACCCAATCCAGCTCGCGGAAGAGGAAGCCGTCGCCGGCCGCCCGGGCGGTGAAGTCGGAGACCAGGATCTGCGAGCCGTAATCCTTGTTGAGCCCCTCGATGCGCGAGCCCAGGTTCACGTTGTCGCCGATCACGGTATAGCCGAAGACCACCTCGGAGCCGACGTTGCCCACCGACATTTCGCCGCTGTTGAGGCCGATGCCGATCCCCAGGGTGAGGTGGGGAGGCAGCTTGCCGTCGCGGTGCCACCCCTCGTTCAGGCGCACCAGCTCCTCGCGCATGGCGATCGCGGCGCGGCAGGCGCGGGCGGCGTGGTCCGGATGGGCCAGGGGGGCGCCGAAGAAGGCCATGAGGGCGTCTCCCATGTACTTGTCCAGGGTGCCCCCGTTCTCCAGCACGAGGCGGGTCATGGGGGTGAAGAACTCGTTGAGCAGGCGCACCAGGGCCTCGGGGTCGAGGGTCTCGGAGATGGAGGTGAAGCCGCGGATGTCGGAGAAGAGCACGGTCATCTCCCGCCGCTCGCCGCCCAGCTTCACCCGCTCGGGGTGGCGGATCATCTCCTCGACCACTCCGCCGGAGACGTAGTGCTCGAAGGTCTGGCGGATGCGCTGCGCCCGCTCCTCCTCAGTAGCGATGCGGACACGCAGCGAGAGGAGCAGGGCGAGCACCCCGGCCAGCACCGGAGAGACGGCCTGGAGATGCCAGCCCCGGGCGATGAACGCCGCATAGGCCAGCAGGGGCCAGCCGAGCACCAGGACGGCCGCCGCCGCAGCGCCCGCGCGATGGCGGGCGGGACGCAGCACGAGGAGCGCCACGGCCAGGGCCAGGAGCGCCGTGGCGAGCAGGGAGACGCCGGCCAGGAGCCCGGTATCCTGGATGTAGCGGCCCTTCAGGAGGTTGTCCGCGACGTTGGCGTGGACCTCGACGCCGGGGATCTCGCGGCCGAAGGGGGTCGACTGGACGTCGCCCACGCCGATCTCGGTGAGGCCGACGAAGACGAGCCGGTCCCGGAAGGTGCCGGGCGCCGTCTGCCCCGCCAGGACCTTCCAGGCGGGGACGGTGGGGAAGGTCTTGGCCGGGCCGAGGTAGTTCACCCAGAGCTCGCCCCGCTCGTTGGCTTGGACTCCGCGGTCCCCCAGCTTGACCTCGGCCACGCCGGAGCGGGACGCCAGGGTCAGGCCCGGGCTGCCGAGAAAGACCTCGGTCGCCCGCAGGGCCAGCGGGGGGTAGTAGCCCTCGCCGTAGCGGGTCGCCAGGGCGTAGTGGCGCAGCACGCCGCTCTCCCGCTCGTGGCTGAAGAAGCCCTGATTGGTCGCGGCCGTGGCGAAAAGGGGGAGGTTCGCCTCGACGCCCGGCCGCGCCGGAACGTCCAGCGGTTGCCGCAGCAGGAGCTGGTTGTAGACCTCCCTTTCCAGGGTCTCCGCGTTGACGGCGATGGGCTCGCGGCGGAAGAAATAGCCGAGGACGACGTTGCCCGCGTTCTTGAGCGACGCGGCGAGGACGCGGTCGTCCGCGGAGAGGTCGTAGCCGGCCTCGTGGGGAGAGGGGTCGGAGAAGACGATGTCCAGGGCGATGACCTTGGCGCCGTCCGCCCGCAGGCGGTCGATGAGCTCCGCGACGCGGGTGCGGCGCCAGGGCCAGCGGCCGAGCTTGTGGACGCTGTCGCCATCCACCGCGCAGACGACGACCCGCGGGTCGGGCCGCAGCCGGTCCCGGGCCCGCATCATTAAGTCGGTGGCGAGCTCCTCCGGGGTGCGGACGAAGTACGCGAGGAGGGCGGCCAGCGTTGCGGCAAGGGCGATGCGGAGAGGAATTTTCACGTCACAGCTCCATCACCGGCGAGGTATCACACCTGGAGGGCGGCCGTTCGGCTCGCGGGGAAAGAAGGATGCGTCGCGGCCGAGCCCCACGAGGGGCGTCTCGGGGAACGCGGTCTCCTGGGGCGGCGTGAAGGCCGGTCCTCCCGCTGATGCGGAAAGGGTGGAGTCTGTGGGAAGGATCGGAGCGGTCGGAGTGGGCGGCTGTCCAGGGGCCACCAGGGTCCGCCGGCCCGCGGTCACGATCACCTCCCCCCCGGATTTGGAGCGGACGGTGACGGACCCCTCGGTGACCGCGACCGTGGTGGCGCCGGAGGCTTCGTCCACGCTCACGGAGAGGTCGGTCCCCTTGACCCCTACCACGGCGGTCGGAGTGTCGATGGACACGTCGCCGCTGAAGAGCTTGCCGAGGGCCAGGCGAACAGTCCCGGCGAGCACGGAGAGGGCTGATTCGGAACGGCCGGTCACCCTGTCGACCAGGTTGGAATCGATCACGGCGCGGGTCCTGGAGCCCAGGGTGTAGGAGCCGCTGGGATCGAACGTCATCTTGGTGCCGGAGTCGGCGCCCGTCTCGATGCGCAGGCCGAGGACCACGCCCTCGCCGGCGGCAAGAGGGTGGACGGCGCCACCGGGCGGGGTGCCGCGCACGCTGTTGCGCACGAGGACGATCTCGCCCACGTTAGCGCCGAAGGCGGGCGCGGCGAGGAGGAGCGCGAGAAGGATCGGAAGGAGGCGTCGAGTCGTCATGGTTTTTTCCCGTCCATCAGAACAGCCATTGAATGCCGAGCCCGGTGGTCGTCCGTTCGTAATCGCGCTCCTGGAAGGAGCCGAAGCGGAGGAAGTCGGAATCGCGGCGGGTCCAGGTCGCCCTGCCGGTCAGGTAGAGGTTGCGGGTGATTCCCCAGGAGAGGGAGCCGGCGGCGCGGATCGTGATGTCCTTGAAGTCGCCGCCGGTGAGAGGATCGATCTTGTCCTCCCGGCGGGAGACGGCGAGCTGCACCGCCCAGCGATGGGAGAGGGGGAGAGCGAGCTCCACGCTCTCGCCGAGGCCGGACACGTCCCCCTCCAGGGCTTTGTTCTCCTGGCTCCAGAGGCCGCCGGCGCGCAGATAGCGATCCCGCTGGCCGAGGAAGAAGACCTGCGACGCCGAGAGGGACGTCAGGTCTGATTTGAACCGGCCGTCGAGGAGATCCCGCCGTTGGAAGTCCACCTCGACCTGGGTCGCCGTCGTCACCGTCTCGCGAAGGACGAGGGCCAGGGCCGCCTCGTCCGCCCGGATCAGGGGATCGCCGTCCAGCCGGGTGTCGGTCGTTCCGGCCTGGAGGAGGAAGGCGACGCGGCTGTGGCCGAACGGCACGCGGGTGTACCCCAGAGGCCCGGTGAGATAACCGAGCGGGTCCGTGCCCCAGGCGAGCTGCGCGGCGGCCCGCCACTGCCTCTCGTTGAGGAAATCGAGATCGGAGAAGCGTGCCGCTTTCGCCTCGCCGGCGAGCCCCAGGCTCCAGCCTCCACGGCCATAGAAGGGGTAGACGGCGGCCCGGAGATCGAAGTCGGCGACGTGGTCTCCCACCTCGCCGGTGAAGGTCCGGCCCGTGCCCGGGATGGTGGCGCCGGCCCAGGCATTGATCAACAGCGGATTCGAATCCTGCCCGTAGTCGGCCCCCAGCCGCAGGTCGAAGCGCGGCTGGTCGCGCAGCGGCAGGAGGCCCGCGAAGCCGGGCACGGCCACGGCCGCGGCCTCGCTCTGCCGGCGCTGGGCGGCGGCGAGCCATTCGCGGGCCTCGCGGTTGTCCGGATCGGCCGCGACGGCCTCCTGGAAGAGGCGGACGGCTTCCGCGAAATCGCCGTGGTTGTAGGCGCGGACGCCATAGGCGAACGCCACCTCGGAGGCGGCGGTGCTCCGCTCGGCGGCGCGGGCGGGGGCAAGGGGGGCCGCCAGGAAGAGAAGGGCCAGGAGCAGCAGGGTGGGTTTCTGTCGTCTCATGGGATTCCTTGTGCCTGCTTGTGGAGCTGGGCGAGCTGGCTCTTGAAGCGGGCCGGGCTCCAGGTGTAGGGGTCGTCGAGCTCTCTTTTCATCGTCTCGAGAACGCCGGCGAGGCCGTTGCGGACCCGGCGCGGGTTTCTCGCCTGGAGCCGGGCCGTCAGGCTGTTGAAGGCCAGGAAGGCCTGCTCCGCGGCGGCCGGATCGGCCACCGCGAAGGAGCCGTCGTCGCCGGAGATTTCCAGCAGGAGGCGCTTGACCTCGGCGTCGTCCCACGCGGCCTGGTCCAGGCGGGGCAGGACGTCGCCGAGGGCGCGGCTGATCCGCTCGGCGGTCGCGGCCACTTCCGCGGGAGGGGTGCCGAAGCGGGCGGTCTGGCGCGCCAGCTCGGCCACGCCGGCGTCCAGGGGCTCCCGGGCGTCCGGCGCCACCGCGGTCACCAGGTGGCGGAGGACGGCCCAGCGGGCCGGGCTCCAGCGCGGCAGGCCGGGGCGCTCGGGGTTGCGCGCGGTCTGCCAGCGCTGCTCGGTGAGGGAGTGGTGGCAGGAGTCGCAGCTCATCTCGGAGAATTCGGGCCAGCGCGGCGAACGGGCGCGCCGGGCGAGCTGGTCGAGGCCGGCGCGGAAGCTCGCCGCCTGGCCCACCGCCCAGGCGCTGATATCGTGGGTGTCGCGCAGCCCCTCCTTGCGCCGCTTGTCGCGGAAGGGCATCCAGTGGGGGGGCATGTCCTCGGTGTAGTTGTCGAGCTCGAAGCTCAGCAGGGGGTGGCCGGCGGCGATCAGCTCGTGGTCCACCGTCTGGCCGGGCGCGCCCAGGTGGCAGGAGAGGCAGAGGCGGGAGCGCGCGTTCAGATCCCGCAGATCGGTCATCCCCGCCGCCACGGATTGCTGATGGCTCCAGTCGGCGGCGGTGTGCTCGCGGATCCAGCCGCCCGCGGGGCCGTGGCAACCCTCGCAGGAGATGCCGTCCTCGATCTCCAGGGGGACCGCCTGCTTCTCCTTCGCCACCACCATGCCGTGGCAGCCGAGGCAGGCGGGGCTCTCGGCCGGCGGCGAGGGGAGCCCCAGGTTGCGGGCGATGACGCGCGAGCGGTCGTTGAACAGCACCCGCCAGGCCGTGTAGTGGCGGTCGCCTCCCTTGAGCCAGGTGAAGTGCTCGTTCTGCAGCACGTCGAAAACCCGCCGCGGCCGCACGGCGCCGTGGCAGTTGCTGGAGGCGCAGGAGGCGGGTCCGACGTAGAGGCCGGCCCGCGGCGGCTCCGGAGAGGGCGGTGGCGGCTGGCCCGGCACGGCGGCGGCCAGGGCCATGGCCGCCGCGATCCCCCCAAAGGCCCTGCTCGCTCTTCGATTCATGGCCGTCTCTCCGGCGGGCCTGGTGGGCCTGGAGGATCGTCGGTCACCGTGTAGGGTTTCCCCTCCCGCAGGTAGAGCCGGCGCATCTCCTCGCCGTTGAAGGGTCGGGCGCCGAGGCGGTTGAAGACGCTCACCTGGTTGCCGCTCTCGTCCGCCGCGCGGTCGCGGTCCAGCCCCCTGGAGAGGGCCACGGCTGGCCCGCGGGTGCGGCGGGTGGCGATCAGGCGCGGCTCGGGCCGGGGGGAGAAGCCGAGATAGCCCGGCACGGTCTCCGGCGAGGTGAGCTGGACGACCGCCAGCCCCCCGGCGCCGTCCGCCACATAGGCGAAGAGGCTGGCGTTGGTCGAGGCCACCTTGACGTCCCGGGTGTCCCGCAGGCGGCCGTCGGCGTTCCAGAGCCGGTCGAGCCTGGGCTGCCCGGGGCGCTCCACGTCCACGATCGCGATCCCCTGCTCTCCAGCGGCCACGTAGGCGTAAGTGCGGGCCACGTAGACGCTCCGTCCCGCGAACCCTCCGGCCCGGCCGGCGAGGCGCGGCGCGGCGGGGTCCGTCACGTCCACCACCGCCAGGCCGTCGCGGTCCGCCACGAAGGCATAGCGGAATTGGACGGCCACCGCCGACGGCTGCCGGAACCCCTTGAGCCGGGCGGCGATCCGGGGCTTGAGCGGCTGCGCGGCGTCGATCACGACCAGCTCGTCCGCCGTCAGGACGTAGACCCAGTCGCCGGCCACCGTCAGCCCCTCGGCGCCGGTGAGTGCGCCGCCGGGGTTGAAGGTCAAGGCCCGCCGCAGGAAATTGTTCTCCGGATCGCCGTCGGTCAGCGTGGTGACGTCCACCAGGATCAGCCCCTCCTCGCGGTCGGAGACGAAAGCGTAGTCGTAGACCGGATGGAGCGGCTGCTCCAGGTTGGCGGGATCCCCCTTCCGCCGCGCCACCGGCATGGTGGTGGGCAGCGCCACTCCCGTGGCGTCGCGGGTGCGCACGTAGGTCCGCTGGCCGAGCGGCGAGACGGGGGCCGTGACGACCCGCTCGGAGAAGTCCTTGTTGTCCACGTTGGCCACGTCGTAGACCCGGAAGCCGCCGGGCCCCTGGGCGGTGAACAGGTACTCGCCGCGGAGCTGGAGGCCGCGCACCTCGCCATCGGCGTGATGGTGGTGGGCCTCGGGCAGCTCCAGCTTGCGCTCCTGGTGCCGGCGCCAGAAGTCCGGATAGGCCAGGCGGTGGAGGTAGCTGCCGATCACCGCCTGCGGCTCCTCCGCCTCGGTGACCGCCACCGCCTCCATGCCCTCCCGGCCCTCGCCGACCCAGGCGAAGCGGCCGATGAAGTTGACGAAGCTCGTCCCCTGAGTGAGGAGCTGCGCCATCCAGGCGTTGTTGTCCCCGGCGGCCGAGAGGTGGCAGTCGGTGCAGGCCTTGGTCTCGCGGGCGCGCACGGTGTGCGGCACATGGGGGTTGAACGCCTGGCTGCTGAAGCCCGGGGCCGAGATCGGCGGCTGCTGGACGTAGAACCGCTGGCGGCTGGCGTTGGTGGAGGAGAGCACGAGGGCCGACGAGGAGCGGACCGGCGCGACGCGGTTCCCCTTCACCTTGCCGTTGATGCCCAGCATGTAGGCGTCGGTGCGGATCACCTGCGGGTTGTAGGAGGCGTAGTTGCGGGTCTCGCCCCCCTCGAAGTGGTGGATCTCGGACTTCGCGTTCGCCTCCTGCGGCAGGTGGCAGCCGGAGCAGGAGGTGGCCCAGGAGGAGTGGCAGGTGTAGCAGGTCATGCTGGAATCGGCGTGCGCGAGCGAAGACTCGTCCGCCGGCGCGGAGCCCCAGGTCACGCCATCCTTTCGCAAGGTTTTCGCGAGGCGCGACCTCTCGCTGTAGTGGGGGTTTCCGGGAGTGATCGAATCCTTGACCTGGACCACCTCCCACTCGACGTTGGGATCGAGCATGGAGCGCTGCCAGAGCCGGCCGTCGCGCCAGACGAACCGCCGCCGGCCGGACGGGGTGGCGCCGAGCGACAGGTCGGTCCCCCCGGAAGGCGCCGCCGGACCCGAGGTGCGCAGGGTGGCCTTGGCGCGGACGGTGCCGTGGCAGTCCTCGCAGCCGATCTCCAGGGCGTCGCCGTACTCGCCGTGGATCAGCCCGTCGCCGTGGGAGTCCTGGGAGAAATGGCAGTCCACGCAGTGCATCCCCTTCTCCAGGTGGATGTCCTTGAGGTGGACCGCCTTCTTGAAGCGGTCGGGATCGTCGAAGGGGACGACGCGGTCCTCGGCGTCGAGGAGGCGGCCGTGGCGGTCCTGCTTGTAGACGGCGCGGAAGACCCAGCCGTGGCCGTGGTAGTCGGCGAATCGCGTGTGCTTGAGAGTCGGATTGAGCTCCGAGAGCCGGGCCAGGAATTCCGGCTCCCCCCACAGGCCGCGCGCGGCGGCCCCCTCGGGGTTGCGGTCGAGGCTCGCCCGCCGCTCGGCGGCCGTGGGATAGCGCTGCTCCTTGGGCCACAGCGCCTCGCCGTCCGTCTCGTAATCCCACATGGTGTAGCCGAGATAGGTATTGACGAACGAGTTGGGCTGGTGCATGTGGCAGGACATGCACTGGCTGGTGGGTACCGCCCGGGTGAAGCTGTGGCGGATCGGGTGCCCCGGCTCAGTCCTGGGGATCGTGGGGTCGGCCGTGGCGCTCTTGCCCAGATTGCCGAAGGCGGCCCAGGGGCCTGAGTCGGCGGGATCGCGGTCGTTGGCGTAGACGACGTGGCAGCCCGTGCAGCCGCTGGAGCGGAAGTCGCCCGGATGATCGTTGGTCCCCAGGAACGACAGGTGGGGATCGTTCAGCCGCGTCTTGTGCAGGTTGATCAGCGCCGGGCTGATGCGCAGGCCGGTGCCCGGCCCGCGGTTGGAGAGGCGGATGTCCGGCCGGCCCGGCTCGTCGAGCGGGCTGGGATTGCCGATGTCCGGGAAGGAGGACGGCTGGAGCACGCCGCCACGCTCGAAGGCGCGGAAGTACTCCCCCGGCTGGGTGACCTCCCAGCGGGGGAGGGGGTAGAGCAGAGGGAGGGCGCCGCGGGCTATCTGCTCCGGTGTGAGCGGTGCCGGCCGCACCTGATTGGGCCGGCCCGCGGAGCTGTAGCTCTCGCCCAGAAAGGTTATTTTCTGGCCCAGGACGCCGTTGGCGTAGGCCGCCGCGCCCCAGAAGATGGAGGAGGTGGTCATCGGGCTCTTGAGCACCCGGTTGACCTGCTCCTGATGGCAGGGGCCGCAGGTCTCCGGGGCCACCCGCAGGTCGCCGGGGTTGATGAAGCGGACGAATTCAGGGGACTCCTGGAGCAGCAGCGTGTAGGTGCGCTCGGGGTTGGCCGAGCTCGGCCAGCGGTCCGGATAGAGCGGCTGGACGTGGGCCCGCCGCTTCGCCGCCTCGTAGGGAGCGCCGCCCGGAGCCGACCCCTCGGGCCGGGCGGCCGTGGCGTCGCCGCCGTGGCACTCCGCGCAGCCGATTTGCACCGTCTGGGTGGGATGGATCGGCTCGATGCCTTCGTGGCAGGTGAGGCAGCCGTGGGAGAGGACGTCCGCCCTGGCCCGCGCCGTCCGCTGCCGCTGCAACCCGGCCGTGGCCGGCGAGTCCGGGGGCTGGGCGGCGGCGAAGGCGATGCCGATGCCCACGATGCCGGCGAGGGTGAAGACCCTCATCACCCCAGCCCTCTTCTCCCGTCCCCTCCCCCCTCCCACACCGGGAGAAGAGGGAGAAAGACCCTTCTTCAAGCCCCCTCTCTCCCGGCGGCCGGGGGGGAGGCTGGGAGAGAGGGGGTTGGGGGAGTGAGGGCGCATCGGCGGTCTTCCTCAGTAGGTCAGGGTCAGGCTCGTGAACGCCGCGAAGAGCGGCGAGCTCTTCTCGTAGATGTCCGTGAACCCCTGGCCCGGCAGGAGCGCGGCGATTCCGCCCACCACCACCACGTTCTGGTTGAGGTAGGGGCGCCAGCGGGCTCCCGCCGAGAGGTCCCAGCCGATCTCGCGGTGGACCGGCGACTGGAAGAGCACGAGCTCCAGGGTCTCGGTCTTGTCGAAGCGCAGGTAGTTGGCCGTGAGCACGGCGCGCAGCTTCGGCGTGAGGTCGAGGTCCACGGCGGCGCTGGCGAGTTGGAGACCCGGATTCACGAAGTTGGGCTGCCCCTCCTCCTTGCTGCTGCGCAGGTCGGGCAGCAGGCTGCCGCGATTCACCAGGGTGACGCCCGAGCCCGCCAGGCGTATACCCAAGCGGTTCCAGAAGCTGAAGCCGCCACCGGCGAAAGCGGGGTTGTCGAAGATCGAATCGAACCCCCGGGCCTTGCGGTCCACCGGATCCGAATCGCCCGAGGCATAGAAGAAAGCGAGCTTCGGACGGTACCAGTCGCGGTCGGTCGACAGCTCCAGGGCTCCCATGCAGGCCTGGACGTCCACCCGGTCCCCCTCGCCGGGCTTGGTGGGCCGGGCGGGACCCGCGATGGGGTTGAGGCTGTCCCGGCCGGTGACGAAGTAGATAGCGTCCTCGACGTTGATCCGTCCCACGTGCCCCGAGCCCGCCAGACCGAGATAGACGGCTTCGATCTCGTGCGGCCGGGCCGAGCCCACGGGATCGGGCCGGGCCAGGAAACCGTTCTTGTCGAAGCTGAAGGTCGCCTCGTCGCGCAGGTAGTGGAGCGAGGCCTGGGCCGTGTAGCCGGGAGTGAGGAAGTCCTGGCGGTAGAGGTTGGCCACCGCCACCTGTTGGTGGCGGCGGTCGAAGGTGTTGAGACCGCTGTTGGTATCTTTTTCCAGGCGATCAAAAATCGCGAGGTTGTACTGCTCGCGATTCGAATGATAATTCCCGAACAGGCGCACGCCGAAATTCGTGTCGGTGAATACGAAGCCGCGAAAATCGCTGCTGAACGGCTGGATGCCCGCCCGCACGGAGACGAAGTCGTAGTTGGGCGAGAGGTCGCGCAGCTTCCGCTCGCCGAACAGCTCCTGGAGGGCGAGGAAGCCACGGATCCGCGAGGTGCCGTCCCGGACGTCGGGCTTGACCACGGCGTTCTCCGCCACCTTCACGCCGTTCAGGTTGACCACGACCGTGCCCTTCACCCGCCACTCGATCGGCTTGAAGGCCGTGTCCCCCTTGAACAGGTCGGCCGAGAGGGCGATCTGCTGGAAGCCGAAGGCCTGGCCGTCGCGGCCGAAGAAGCCGAAGCTCCCCGGCCGGCCGGCGCTCACCCCCGAGGGCGTGGGGAGCTGGCGTGCCTCGGCCAGGGTGTCGGAGACGGCGGAGACGTTGAGGAAGACGTCGGTCCCCCGCCAGGGGAGATCCCCCTTCCAGCGGTTCTGGTGATAGGGGTCGAGCGGGCCCCGGCTCTGGACGGTGAGCTCGTAGGGGGGCGGCATGATCCGCCAGCGGTCGGTGAATTCCTGGAAATCTCCGGCGGCGGACTCCTCGGGCGGCGCGTAGTCCGGCTCGACCGGCAGCAGCGGCCCGCGGGCGAGCCGTCCCGGGAGCTGCACGATGAGCGGCTGGTCCGCCACGCCTGAGCGTCCTGCGGAATTGGTCACCCGGGCCGTCACCGTGTACTGCCCGCCCGCCAGCGGCTCGGGCCACGCCAGGCTGAAGCGCCCGCCCTCGCCCACCACGGCCTCGTGTGAGACGGCGCCGATGGTCACCTCGACCTTCGAGCCCGCCGGCGCGTCGGTGGCGCCGGTGACGGTGAGGGCGGGGGTGCGGGTGAAGAGGGGCTGGCCGTCGTTGAGGGAGACGTGGAGATCCTGGGCGGCGGCGGGGGCCGAGAAACCCACCAGGAGAAGCAACAGGAGCCCCGACCGTCCCCTCACTGCTCCGGGTTCCTCGGAAACTTCAAGAAGGGCAACCGCACGCCGTTCACGAAGTAGTGGTCCGCCTGCAGGTTGGCGGGGGGGAGGAAGCCGGCCGCGCCGCGGAAGGTCACGTAGTCGTCCTGCTCGACGCCGTCGCCGCTCACCCCCAGGCCGCCCACCAGGAGCCCCCCCTTGTAGAGGGGGAGGCTGCCGGGGAAGAAGACGATGCCGTTCTGGTTCGGCCCCGGCGGCGCGAGCCCCTGCGAGCAGGGGTGGAGGAAGTCGTTCTCGAACAGATCGAAGAAGGGACCGAGCCCGCTGCCGTCGATCCCCGCCGGATAGAACGGCTGGCCGCCGAAGCCGAGAGTCCGGTTGGTGATCGCCGTGCCGGCCGGCACCTTGGGGAGGTCGCCCGCGCCGGGACCGCTGAACCAGGCCACGTTGCGGGCCTTGGCCACGGCCACGTCCACCGAGAAGACGGTGGCGTCCGGCATGCGGTAGAGGGCCAGGACCTTGCCGTCCACGTCCCCCACGGCGATCACCATGTGGGTCCGCTGGCCGATGGGGAGGCGGATCACCGCGCGCGTACGGCCGGCGGCGTCGACCGCCTGATTGACGATCGTCTGTACCTCGTCCAGCGAGAGCCGCGAGCCCGCCATCGGGTCCACCAGATAGCCATCCGGCGCGCACTGTCCCCCCGAGTAGGCGACGGTCAGGGTCCCCGAGGCCGATCCCGCGGAAACCCCCGGCGGCCGCTGCGTCTGGCGCACGAAGGGGAGGCGGATGCCGTCGATGAACACCACCCCCGGGTCCGGCAGAGGGGAGGGGAACGGCGTCAAGCCTCCGGAGAAGGCCGAGAGGGCGGCGAATTCAGCAGTGTCGATCTGGCTGGAGGGCACCCCGGCGACGCCGATCCCCCCGACCAGCATGCCGCCGCGGAAGATGGGGAGCCCTCCCGGATTCACGGCCGCCTGATTGCTGTCCAACGGGTCCACCTTGCCAGTCACCGGTCCGGTGCCGCAGCCGGAGGCGTCGAAGGCGTTGCACGGGCCGCCGGCGGTGGAGGTGGCTCGCGGCAGGGACTTACCCGCGTTGAAGGTGACGTTCAGGTCGCAGCCGCGATTGGTGTTCTCGATGCCGTAGAGGGCGGCGTTGGGCGTGCGGGCGATGCCGGGCGGGAAGTGGAGGCCGCTGATGAAGCGCACGGTGCGCGAGGAGAGAGGGGC
This sequence comes from Thermoanaerobaculia bacterium, assembly GCA_045807625.1. Lineage (GTDB taxonomy): Bacteria > Acidobacteriota > Thermoanaerobaculia > Multivoradales > UBA5704 > DATARR01. Next base: position 33,301 of record JBJMHA010000036.1, read on the forward strand.
CTGGTCGTTGCTGAAGAAGGCGCCGGTGCGGGCGAGCCCCACCGCCAGGTCCTGCTGGTCCTGAGCCGCGCTCCCCCGGGTAAAGAGCCCGAGGACGTTGCCCGGCCGGTCCACCACGGCCACCACGAGGTCCGGGAAGTCGACGGAGGCCGCGGCGGCGTTGAGAAGGCCGGTTACCTCGGTCGAGGTCAGGGCGCCGCACGGCGATGGCACGGGCGCCCCGCCGCCATCCGTAGGCGGGGGCGGTGGCGGTGGGGGACGGCGCGGCCGGCGTCCGGCCGCCGCAGGGACGAGAACGCCCGCGGCCAGCAGGGCGACGAGGAGCACCCGGGGAATCAGAGCTGGCCGGAGCATCAGGTCACCCTCTTCGCGGGATGGTAGGTATGGCAGCCGAGGCAGGCCCTCGGACCCCCCTTCACGGTCGCGTTTCCCGGAGGACGGCGATTACCGCCGTGGCAGCCGCCGCAAGCCTCGATCCCGGGCAGGAGGAGGTCGGCCGTCGCCGTGCTGGCCGTTGCCCGGGCGTGGCAGGCCTCGCAGGTCATCCCCTGGATATTGACGTGATCGCCGTGCCTGAAGCGGGAGAGCGGCAGCCATTCGCCCGGGGCGCCCGCCCGCGCCACGGTGGGGAAGGGCCGGGAGTCGAGGTCCATGGCGTGGCATTTGACGCAGGCGGTGCGGTAGAGGTGGCTCTCGGCCTCCTCCGCCTGGTATCGCACGCGGGCGCTCAGGTTGAGCCCCATCGTCGCTCCCGGGTTGCGGACGATGATCCGCCGCCGCTCGCGAAACGAGCCCATGGCCCCCGGGTCCACGGAGTAGACCGCCAGCAGCTCGTTGTGGACGGCGCGCGGCTCGGTGTGGGGCGCCTCCTGGTCCGGCAGCGCGCTGTCGAAGGTCAGCCGGTGGCAGCGGTCGCAGTGGTGCGCGAAGCTCACCGGCACCATTCCCGTCGGCCCCGGTCCCGGCTGGTGGCAGTCCCGGCAGGCGAGGGTCACCCGCCCCTCCGGACCGATGAGGTCCTTTTTCAGGTGGAGGGCATGGTTCAGCCGTAGGGTGCCCGGGTCCACCCGGCGGGCCACGGCCTCGGCGACCGGCAGCCTGCCTCCCCGCGGAAGGGTGAGGGAGAAGTCCGCGTGCCTCTCCGGGAAAGCGGTGACGTGGCTGGCGAAGGCCGGTTCTCCGCTCTTCACCTTCAGGTCGCCGTGGCAGGCGACGCAATTCGCGTCGCTCACCAGGGTCAGGCTCGCCTGGCCCCGGTGCTCGAAGTGGCAGTCCGCGCAGGCCGGGGTGAAGGCCTGGCGCGGCTGGTGGTCCAGGCGCGGATGGCACGATGAGCTGCCGAAGCTCACGGACGTGGGCCCCTTCCAAGGGGTATGGCATTTGAAGCAGCCCACTTGCTGCCGCTGGTGGGCCGCGCTCACCGGACCGGGCTGGAACGCCTGCCAGAGCCCCAGCCGGGGGAGAGCGGCGAGAGCGCCCGCGGCCGCCAGGGTGAGGAGGAGGGCGAAAAACCCCTTGGTGAGGAACGGCCGTCGCAGGGCGTAGGCCCGCAGATAGTCCACCTTGGGGACCTGGACGGCGGCCGGTCCCGCGGCGGCGGCGATGGGCCGCAGCTCCAGCGCCAGCGGCTCCGCGGGCGAGCTCCACCGCACCCGCAGTTGCGTGCCGCCGAGGCCGATGGCGTCGCCGTCCTTCAAATGCATGGCGCTCGTCACCGGCCTGCCGTTCAGGTAGGTGCCGGTGTCGCTCCCCAGGTCCACCAGCCGGTAGCCGTCTCCCACGCGCTCGACGCGGGCGTGCTCCAGGGCCACGGCGGGGTCGTCGAGCCGCAGATCGGCGTTGGTGCCACGGCCGATGCGGAGCTCGTCGGCCTCCACCCGGCTGGCGGGGGTCTGAGGCTCGGCGGGGCGCTCGATGACGAAGGGCATGGCGTCTTAGATCTCCATGTCCTCAATGACCTGATATAGTCTAAAATCGAGTCGATCGTGGAGCTTCGCGCCATGGAAGTCACCATCAGCCTGCCGGAAGACATCTCCGAATCCCTCCAGGACCGATGGGGGAACGTGTCCCGCCATGCCTTGGAAACCATCGCCGTGGAGGGCTATCGGACGGGTGCCTTGACCGAGACGCAGGTCCGGCGCTTCCTCGGGTTGGAGACACGGTTCGAGGTCCACGCGCTGTTGAAGGATCACAAGGTTCCCCTTCGCTACACGCAGGCCGATCTGGAAGAAGATCTCGCCGCTCATCGCAGTCTCGGAATCCTTCCTGACCGATGATCGTTGTCGCGGACAGCGGGCCGCTTCATTACCTCATTCTTCTGGAGCAGACGGAGCTGCTGTTTCGCTTCTATGGTGAGGTCATCGTTCCTGAAGCCGTTCTCCTGGAATTGACAGCCGGTAAGACGCCACAACCTGTGAAGGACTGGATCTCCAAGTCTCCTTCCTGGTTTCACGTTCAGTCGGTTCCTTCCGGCCAGCTCGATTTCGTCACCAGTGAGCTCGATCCCGGCGAGCGGGAAGCGATCGCGCTCGCACATCTCCTGGGAGCGGATCTGCTCCTGATGGATGAATCCTTGGGAAGAGCCGAGGCCCGCCGGCGGAGCCTGCGAGTGACCGGCACGTTGGGTATTCTCCGTACAGCGGCCGAAAGAGGATTGATCGACGTCCCGGAGGCTCTGGCTCGCTTGCGCGCAACGAGTTTCTATGTGGACGAGAAACTGATCAATTCGATCTTCAGTGAGTGGCAGACGTCCTCGTAGAGACGGCTGACGCGGAACAGGGCTGGATAGACCGGTCCCGTTCACCGCAGCACCCGCGAGAAGAAGAGCACCGCGATCAGGTGAGCCGCCACCAGCGCCACCAGGGCGAGCGACAGCGGAATGTGGAGGTAGAGCCAGACGTCGAGCTGGTTGCGGTAGCGCTGCTGGGCGAGCAGCCGCTGGTGGAGCTCCCGGCGCTGGCGGGCGAGGACGAGGAGCTGCCGCAGCTCCTCCTGCTCGGCCGCGGGCACCCGCGCCAGCTCGGCCGCCCAGGGCGCGGCCTTGTCGCCCCCCTTCCTCTCCCGGGAGGCGAAGAGGAGCTTCCATCCCGCCAGACGCTCCGGCACCAGCTCGGCGAGCAGCCCCGAGCAGACCTTCTGGAACGGCGCCGAGCGTCCGGAGGTCAGGCGCGCCATGGTGCGACCGAGTTGGTCGAGCTGCTCGGCCAGGGCCGCGGGCGCCAGATCCCCTTCCACCTCGGTCAGCCGGCGGGGCACGCCGGTGTAGACCACCGCCCCCCAGAAGCCGCTCGCCACCACCGCCAGCAGGACGGCGAAGGCCGCGATCGCCACCTTGTCGTGGAAGCGGAAGCCGGTGTGGAAGAGGATGAGGACCGCCGCCAGCAACCCCAGGTAGATGTGGCACTGGAGCCACCCCTCCAGCGTCCCCCAGGTGCTGCGATAGGACCGCTTGCGCACCCCGAAATAGAGGAGGATGAGGATCGTCAGGGTGCCCAGGACGCCGTAGGCGATCCCCCCGGGCGAGCCGCCGTGGGTGAACCCGGTGCGGGAGGCGTAGACGGCGTAGGAGGCCACGAGGGCCAGGAAGAGCCAGAACGCCCGCCGGCGCCAGCGCGCGCTCTCCGCTGTGCGCAGCAGCATCAGAGCCCCCGGCTCCGCGCCAGGAGCTCGTCGAGGCGCGCCTGGTACTGCTCCGGCTCCAGCCGGATCGCCGCCCCGGTGGGGCAGCTCCGCACGCAGGCCGGCCCGCCGTGGATCTCCCGGCAGAGGTCGCACTTGACCGCCACGGTGCGGCCGGCGTCCTCCCGCGGCTCCGCGCCCCGGTCCCCGAAGCCGAGGAGCCCTTTCATCCAGTCGAAGAGCGTGCGCTCCGTCTTGGGGTGGACCATGAAAATGTTGTCGTACGGGCAGTTGCGCTCACAGTTGCCGCAGCCGATGCAGTTGCTCTTGATATAGACCTCGCCGCGCGGGTCGCGGGTTATGGCGTCCGGCGGGCAGTCGGTCATGCACAGCGGGTTCTCGCACTGCCAGCAGGAGTTGGGGGCGAGCAGGTTGTAGAACTTGATGCCGGTGAGCGACAGCCGCGCCTGGCCGTCCTCGTGCACCCCCTCGCAGGCGGCGATGCAATTGCCGCAGCGCACGCACTTGTGATCGTCGATGAACAGCGCCTGGGTGCCCATCACGACCTCCTCGCGGATGAGGTCGGAGAGCACGCTGCCGGCCAGGGGGGCGGCCTCGGCGATCAGCGAGGCGATCCGCCGCTCCTCGAGCTTGCCGACGATCCCCTCCCGCAGGTGGGGGTGGGCCTCCAGGAAACGCTCGAAGTCGTCCCGCCCCAGGCGGATCAGCTCGGTGGGAAAGATGGTGGTGACGGTCGCCGTGCGCGGCGCGTCGGGCAGCAGCGCAGTCTCGCCGAAGAAGTTGCCGGCCACCAGGTAGGAGAGCACGAGGTCCTTGCCGCCGGAGGCCTTGGAGATCTTCACCTGGCCGTTGCGGATCAGATAGAAGGCATCCCCGGGCTCCCCCTCGCGGAAGACGACGTGATCCGCGTCGAGCCGCACGAGGGTGGCCTTGCTCACGAGCTGCCCCAGCACCTCCTCGGACAGGTCGTGGAAGAGGTAGCCCTGGAAGGCGCGGATGAGGAAGGCCTGGTCCACCATCCGCTTCACCCCGGCGTCGGTGGCCATGAGCTTGAGCATGGCCTTGCGCGGCACCTCGATGAGCCGCGCCGATCCCCGGGCCGTGGCCGTGGCGTTGCGGCGGCGGCCGGAGATCAGGCTCATCTCGCCGAAGAAGTGGCCGGCGGCGAGCGTCGCGATCCGCCGCTCGCGGTCCTCCCCCTCCGGACGGGCGGAGATCTCGACCTCCCCCCCGGCCACGATCAGGAAGCTGTCGCTGTAGTCGTTCTGGCGCAGGATCACGTCGCCGTCCCGGTATTCGTGGACGCCGGCGGAGAGGAACATCTCGCGCAGCAGCTCCTCGTCCGCGGCGCCGAGCAGGGGGATCTCGCCGCGCAGGCCGGCGATCCGCTCCCGCACCGTGCCCTGCCAGAAGGGGAGCCGGTCCTTGAGCACCTCCTCGTCCGCCGGCTCGACCGCGTTCCCCAGGATGTGCTCGACGACCTCGTATCCCTGATTGATCCCCAGGCGGATCAGATCGCGCCCGGTGACCGCGCCGATCAGGTAGAGCCCCGGCACGCTCGACTCGTAGCGGTAGGAGAGGACGGGCTTCGACTCCCGCCCGGTGCCGGCGAACCGCACGCCGATCCCTTCCAGCAGCCCCCGCGGCGGAGTGGCGCCCAGCTTGAGGATGATCCGCTGGGCGGGGACCGTGACCAGGCCGTCCGGCTTCTTCAGCTCCGCAGAATCCGGCCCGACACGGGCCACGCTGGAGCTGAAGTGAATCTTCATCTGGCCGCGGGCGGCGAGCCCCAGCACCTCGCGCTCCAGGCTCTCCTTGGCCTTCAGGATCTCGGGCCCCCGCGCCACCAGGCCCACCCGGTTGTGGGACGCCAGGGCGATCGCCACCTCCAGGGCCGAATCGCCCGCGCCCACCACCAGGATGTCCAGGTCCTGGAATTCGTCGGGGTCCACCAGACGTGGGGCGACGTGGGGGAGGTCCTCCCCGGGCGCGCCCAGCCGGCGAGGGTTCCCCTGGGTGCCGATCGCCAGCACGACGTGCCGCGCCTCGTACTCGTCCGCCGGCGTGCGCACCCGGAAGCCGCCGGCGGTCTTCTCCAGCCCCACCATCTCCCGGCGGAAGTGGACGTTGAGCCGCCGCTCCGCCGCGAAGCGCGACCAGGCGTCGAGGACCGACTCGCGCGGGCCGGCGGCGAAGGGGATCTCGCCGCGCTGGGGGATCATCCCCGGCTCCGCCATGACGTGCTTGCGCTTCTGATAGCAGCAGATGGTGTCGGCGAGGTGGTCCGTGCGCTCCAGCACCACGTACGGCACCTTGCGGGAGGCTGCCTGTGCCGCCGCCGCCAGGCCGGCGGGACCGGAGCCTACGATCACCAGGTCGAACGAGTGGACTGCCGTATCGGCTCCTCTTCGCCGCGGCAGGGCACGCCGCGAGACCCACCTCTAAGGATTCAGGAACATCTTCTATTGTCGCCCAGATTCAGGGGATCGCGCAAATGCCGGGCGAGCTGGTGCGATAATCACGGCGAAACATCCGTTTCAAAGGAGGCGGGCTTGGATCTCGACAGCTACGGTCCGGTGCCGGTGAGCGATTACGACTATGTGGTCTGCTCGAATTGCGGGGCCGAGTTTCAGCCTCACATCGCGAAGTGCATCGACTGTGGCGCCGCCACCGTGCCGCCCGGCTCCCTCCAGGAAGCGGAGCAGGCGCCTGAGGAGGAGGCGCGCCCGCTCTCTCAGGACCCCGAGCTCGTCCTGCTGACCCACGGCTCTTTCGAGGACGTCGAGGGGCTCCGCGAGGCGCTGGAGGCTGAAGGCATCCCCAGTTGGATCGAGCCTGTAAGCGCAAGGCCTTACGCGGAGTCTTTCCAGCTCTATGTGCGGCGCCGGGACTTTCGCCGCGCCGGCGAGCTCCACCGTGAGAACCTGCGTAGCCAACTCCCGGAAGGGGAGCAGGAGCTGGTCGAGATCCCCCGCCCCGGCATCTGTCCGTTCTGCAAGACCCCCCTGCCCAAAGGGACCGCTGAGTGCCCGGGTTGCGGGCTGGTGCTGGCGGATCTCACGCCCCCGTCGACGGACGGCAACCTGGGGGTCGTCAAGAGCTTCTACGAGGCGCTGGCGGCCCAGGACGAGATCCGTATCCTGGACATCCTCCATCCGGACGTCGAATGGATCCAGAACGAGGGCTTTCCGGGCGGCGGCCGCCGTCTCGGGGCGAAGACGGTGCTGACCGAGGTCTTCGGCCGTCTGGCCAGGGATTGGGAGGGCTGGGGGGCCGATGTCCAGGAGTGGCTCGACGTGCCGGCGGAGGGTACGGTCATGGCGCTCGGCGTCTACCATGGCACCTGCCGCCGGACCGGACGGTCGATGCGGGCGGTGTTCGCCCACGTCTACCGGGTCCAGGACGGCCGGATCTACCGCTTCGAGCAGTACGCGGACACCGCCAAGATCGTGGAGGCCTGCGCGGAAGATTAGCTCTGGGGTAGAACTTCATCGCCGTTTCTGAAGTCTCCGTCTTTGAGCTGGGATACAGCCTCCGGGGGGAGAGGTAGACTCCACGGCATGCACCGCCCGCTCTGGCTGACCGTTTTCCTGTCTCTGCTCCCCTTCGCCGGTGCCTTCGCGGCGCCGGCGGATCCCGGGGCGCTCGCCCGCTCGGTGACGATCTACCGCGATACCTTCGGGGTGCCCCACATCTACGGGCCCACCGATGCCGGCGCCGTCTTCGGGCTCGCCTACGCCCAGGCCGAGGACAACTTCGCGCTGGTGGAGGACGGCTTCCTCAGGGCCCTGGGCCGGGGAGCGGAGGCGCATGGCGAGGAGGCGTTGCGGGACGACGAGCTCGCCCGCGCCCTGGAGATCCCGCGGCTGGCGCGGGAGGAGCTGGCGCGGGCCGCTCCCGCGATGAGGGCTCTCTACGACGCCTACGCCGCGGGGCTGAATTTCTACCTCGCCCGCCACCCGGAGGTGAAGCCGGCCCTTCTCGCGCGGATCGAGCCCTGGTATCCGTTGGCGCTGCTGCGTTTCAAATACTACCAGGGGGAATTCCTGGGCTACGCGGGGCTTCAGGATCAGGACCTCCGCGCCGTGGCGGAGGAGGCGGTCCCCGAGCGGCCTCAAGGGTCGAACGCCTGGGCGGTGAGCGCCGTCCGCAGCGCCTCGGGGCATCCCATGCTGCTGATCAATCCGCACGTCGCCTTCTTCGGGCCGGCCCCGTACTACGAGGCCCACCTCCACAGCGGCGAGGGGTGGGACTTCTCCGGCGTCGGCCGCTACGGGCTGCCGCTCCCCTACATGGGCCACAACGAGGCGCTCGGCTGGGCGAACACGGACAACTATCCCGACACGGGGGATCTCTACCTCGAGACCTTCGACGATCCGGCCCAGCCGCTGGCCTACCGCTATGGCGGCGGCCACCGCGCGGCGGTCCAGTGGACGGAGGAGGTCCGCGTCAAGACGAAGGCGGGGATGGAGACGCGGCGATTCACCTTCCGCAAGACCCACCACGGCCCTCTCCTCACGCGGCGCGAAGGGAAGCCGGTCGCGGTCCGGCTGGCGAAGCTGGAGGAGGGCGGGTGGCTCGGCCAGGTCTACGCGATGACCCGCGCCCGCTCGCTGGAGGAATTCAAGGCGGCCCTCCGCCAGGGGGCCATTCCTTACATGAACGTCACCTACGCGGACCGCGATGGCAACATTTTCTACGCCTACAACGGCGTGGTACCCCGCCGGTCGCCGAAATTCGATTGGCGCCGGCCGGTGGACGGCGGCGATCCGGAGACGGAGTGGCAGGGGTACCACTCTTTCGACGAGCTGCCGCAGCTCACCAACCCGGCCGGCGGGTTCGTGCAGAATTGCAACTCTTCCCCCTTCGTCACCACATCCGAAGGGAATCTCGACCCGGCACGGTTCCCCAAATACATGATCGGTCCCGAGCCCGACACGCCGCGGGCACAGGTCTCGCGCCAGATCCTCGGCGCCGCCGGGAAGCCCAACTTTGACGACTGGACCCGGCTGGCGACCGATACGCGGGTGCTCGCGGCCCAGAAGGAGGTCCCCGGGATCGTGGAGGAGTGGGAGCGCCTGCGGGCGGCGGACGCGCCGCGGGCCGAGGCGGTCGCGCCCCTGGTGTCCGAGCTGCGGGCCTGGGACCGGGTGAGCCGGACCGATTCGGTGCCGATGACCCTGTTCGCGGGCTGGTTCCGAGAGAACGAGCGGATCCAGGGGACCGCCGGAGAGAAAGACCAGCCCTGGCCGCGGGTCCGCGCGTTGGAGGCGGTGCGCCAGGCGTTGGAGAAAGTCTGGGGCACCTGGAAGGTGGCCTGGGGGGAGGTCAACCGCCTCCAGCGGGTGGGCTGGAGCGGCGCCGAGCCGTTCAGCGACGCGCGGCCGAGCCTGCCGGTCGCCGGCGCGCCCGGGTGGCTGGGCATCGTGTTCAACTTCTACCCGCGCCGCGAAGGCTCCTGGCCGCAGGCGGCGCCCGGGAACCGGCGGCGCTATGGCGCGTCCGGGAACACCTACGTCAGCGTGGTGGAATTCGGGCCGGCCGTGCGGGCGCGCTCGATCGTCTATTTCGGCCAGAGCGGCGACCCGGCCTCTCCCCACTATTTCGATCAGGCGCCGCTCTATGCCCGGGGGGACTTCAAACCGGCATGGTTCACGCTCACAGAGATCAAGGCCCACCTGGAGAGGGCCTATCACCCGGGAAGTTAGTGCCGCTCTTCGTAGGGGCGGCCCTATGTGGCCGCCCTGGGTGGGGGAATTTCCTGACCGGGCCAGCCCCCCTCCCAGGGCGGCCACGCAGGGCCGCCCCTACAGAATCCTTTCTACGGCTTCTTGTACACCGGTGGCAGCGGACCCTGGAGGTCCTTGTAGCGGTCGCGCAGCTCGAGCTGGCGGCTGGTCATCGGCATCTCCCGGCCGCGGATGAAGACGGCGGTGGGGAAGCTGGTCACCTCCAGTGGATCGCCGTCCCAGATCACCACGTCCGCGTCCTTACCCTCCTCCAGGGTGCCGTAATGGCCGGCGATCCCCCAGATGCGGGCCGGGACGGAGGTCATGGCGGCCAGGGCGGCGTCCCAGGGCAGGCCGTAGGCCACGGCGTTGCCGGCCCCCTGCCGGATGTTGCGGCTGTTGTGGGCGTCGCCGGTCATGAAGGCGATCATTGCTCCGGCCTTGTGGAGGCGCGCCGGATTCTCCAGCGTGGCGCCGAGGCTTTCGAACGCTCCCGGCAGGTTGCTCAAGGGGCTGAGCAGCACCGGCACCTTGGCCTCGGCGATCTCGCGCGCCACCATCCACCCCTCGCTGGCTCCGGCGAGGATCAGCTTGAGATGGAAATCTTTCGCCAGCCGCAGGGCGGCTTCGATGTCGCTCGCCCGTTCGACCCCGATCACCAGCGGAAGCTCCCCCTTGATCACCGGGATGAGGGCTTCGAGGTCGAGCCGGGAGAGGGCATAGGGGCGCCGGTCCCCCTGCTCGAAAGCCTTGCGGTTGACCGCGTAGTCGTGGGCGTCCTGGAAGGCCTCACGCAGGCGGAGGATGGCGCTCTCCCGTGACCCGCCCGCGAGCCGGGCCCCGGACTCGCCCAGCACGGCGAACATGGCGGCGGGGGAATGGATCAGGTAGTCCCCGGGGCCGCCGAGGTCGATCAGGGCGCTGGTGCCGGCGATCAGGCTCTTGCCGTTCGAGGGGGTGGCGACCACGCGGGTCAGCCCCTCGACACGGTTGACCGGGATCAGCGTCGAGCGCGGATTGATCGCGTCGGCGGCGTTGAAGGCGGCGGTGACGCGGTCGTCCTGGTCGGCGGTGTCGTTGCTCCCCTGGACGGCGCCGATCTCGACCAGCCCGATCTGCGAGAGCGAGTCGAGCAGGCCGGGCGTGACGATCTTGCCCCGGGCGTCGATCCGCCGCGCCGAGGCCGGCACCGCGACCGAGGCGCCCACGGCGCGGATCCGGCCGTTTTCAATCACCAGGGAGCCGTTCTTGATCGTCCCCTGGGGGCCCATCGTATGGATCTCGGCGTTGGTGATCACCACCATCTGCGCCGAGAGGGAGGCCGTGAGAAGGAAGCTGGAAAGGAGAGAGAGGATCGTCGGCTTTCTCATCATTGGATCCCCCCCGTACGGATGCCGAGCTCGAAGTCGGTCGCCGGCTGGCGGGACGGGTCCTTGCGGTCGAAGGCCAGGGCACCGTCGATGTAAACCTTTTCGGGGCGGCTGTAGACGCTGAACGGATTGCCACTCCAGAGCACCACGTCGGCCATCTTGCCCGGCTCCAGCGAGCCGGTCTGCTTGTCGATGCCGATCGATCGCGCGGGATTGATCGTCAGCCAGCGGATGACGTCCTCCTCGCGCAGGTGCATCCCCATGCGGTTGCCGGCCGCCATAGCCTTGGCCGCCTCCTGATTCAATCGCTGGATCCCCTCGGCGGAGTCGGAATGGATCACCACGCAGGCGCCGGCCTTCTGGAGCAGCGCGGCGTTCTCGCGGATGCCGTCGAAGGCCTCCATCTTGAACCCCCACCAGTCGGCCCAGACGTCGGCGCAGATGTTGTTGGCCGCCAGCACGTCGGCGATCTTGTAGGCCTCGACGGCGTGATGGAAGGCGGTGATCTTGTAGCCGAACTCCTTGGCGATGTCGATCATGGTGAGCATCTCGTCGGCGCGATAGCAATGGTTCTGGATCAGGATGTCGCCGTTGAGCACGCCGGCCAGCGTCTCGAGCTGGAGGTCGCGGTCGGGCGGATTGGCGTCCTCGCCGGCTTGGCGCTTGCGCCCGTACTCGGCCCAGTCGTCCCGGTACTTTTGCGCCTTGATCCAGGCCGCGCGGTAGCCGGCGACGTTGCCCATGCGGGTGGAGGGGGCGCGCCCCTTGCCGCCGTAGACCCGCTTGGGGTTCTCGCCGCAGGCCATCTTCAGCCCGTAGGGGGCGCCGGGGAACTTCATGCCGTAGACGCTGCGGGCGGGGACGTTCTTCACCGTCACGCTGCGGCCGCCGAACAGGTTGGCCGAGCCGGGGAGAATCTGCATCGAGGTCACGCCGCCGGTGGCGAGGGCGAGCGGGAACTGCGGGTCCTGCGGCCAGACCGAGTGCTCGGCCCAGACCTGCGCGGTGTCGGGATCGGTGATCTCGTTGCCGTCGGCGTTGGCGTCGACCCCCGGAGAGGGGTAGACCCCCAGGTGGGAGTGGGCGTCGATGATCCCCGGCGTGACCCACTTGCCGGTGCCGTCCACCACCACGGCGTCTGCCGGGGCCTGCAGGGCGGCCCCCACGGCGGCGATCTTGCCGTCGCGCATCAGCACCGATCCGCGCTCGATGCGCTCGCCGGTGGCGGTGAGGACGGTGGCGTTGGTGATCAGGACGGGCTGGGAGGGGAGGGGCTGGTAGCTGGTGGAGTAGGCGGCCTCGCCGGCCTTCCTCGATTCGGCCTCGCTCGCCGGCCCCGTGGGCTGGGGCCGCGCCGGCTTCTCGTCCTTCTTCTTCATCTCCTCCCGCGAGGGCGCGGGAGAAGGCTGGGGAGAGGGGGTGGAGCTGCTGGCGCAGGCGAGAGGGGCGAAACCGAGGAGGAGCGCGAGGGCGCCGAAAGCGGTGCGTCGGAGCTTTGCGGTCATAGCCTCCTCTATGGGTTAGGGTTGCATCGGGCGGGATCGTAGCACCGAACCCCTCGTGTTACGATTCCTCCACGGCGTCGCCGGCGGCACCGGCTCGCCTACCCTTACCTGGAGACTTGGGAATGTCCACTCCTCTAACCGGCAGGGATACCTCGTCCCGGCCTGGCCCCGGCTCGCAGTTCACGGCGGAGAGCATCCTCCGCGACTACCGGCTGGCCTTCCAGAGCCGGCAGGCGAGCCTCATCGGCCGGCGGGAGGTGTTCACCGGCAAGGCCAAGTTCGGCATCTTCGGCGACGGCAAGGAGGTGGCCCAGCTCGCCCTCGCGCGGGCCTTCCGCCCCGGCGACTTCCGCTCCGGCTATTACCGCGACCAGACCTTGATGATGGCCCTCGGCCTGCTCACCCTGGAGCAGCTCTTCGCCCAGCTCTACGCCGACGCCGACCTCGAGCGCGAGCCCTGCTCCGCCGGCCGCTCGATGACCGCCCACTTCTCGACCTGCATGCTGGACGAGGCGGGCGAGCTCCGGGGCCTCGCCGATCTGCTGAATTCCTCCGCGGACGTCTCGCCGACCGGCTCCCAGATGCCGCGCCTGGTGGGGCTCGCCCAAGCCTCGCGCCTCTACCGCGAGCTGCCCGAGCTGCGGGAGGTGGGAGGCCGGTTCTCGCGCAACGGCGACGAGATCGCCTTCGGCACCATCGGCAACGCGAGCTGCGCCGAGGGGATGTTCTGGGAGGCGGTCAACGCCATCGGCGTCCTGGGCGTCCCGGCGATGATCTCCATCTGGGACGACGGCTACGGCATCTCCGTCTCCAACGAGCACCAGATCACCAAGGGGGATCTCTCGGCCGTCCTCTCCGGGTTCCGCCGCGCCCCCGGGAGCACCCAGGGGTACGACCTCTACACCGTCAAGGGCTGGGACTACCCCGGCCTCTGCGAGACCTACCTCTCGGCGGCCCAGATCGTGCGCGCCGAGCACGTGCCGGCGCTCGTCCACGTCACCGAGATGACCCAGCCGCAGGGGCACTCCACCTCCGGCAGCCACGAGCGCTACAAGTCCAAGGAGCGGCTGGCCTGGGAGGCCGAATTCGATCCCATCCGCAAGATGCGCGAGTGGATGATCGCCCAGGGGATCGCCACTGCCCGCGAGTTCGATGAGGTCGAGGCCGGGGATCTCCGGACCGTGCGCGAGGCGCAGCACCGGGCCTGGGAGGCATTCCGCGCTCCCCTCGACGAGGAGAAGCGGATTGCCCTCGGGATGCTCGACGAGCTCACCCGCGAGGCCGCCGGCCCCGCGGAGGTCCAGGCGATCCGCCAGGAGCTGGACAGGCAGCCCAACGCCCTGCGCCGGGACGTGATGGCCGCCCTGCATAGCGCCCTGATCGCCACGGCGGGGGAGGACCTGCCCGCCGCCCGCCGCATCGCCGCCTGGAAGCGGGAGGAGGACCGCCTCAATGCCGAGCGCTACGGCTCGGACCTCTACAGCACGACCGAACGCTCCCCCCTGAAGCTCGCGCCGGTGCCGGCCGTCTACGCGCCGGACGCGCCTGTGGTGAACGGCTTCGAGGTGGTCAACGCCTGCTTCGACGCCGCCCTCTCGCGCCTGCCGAACCTGATCGCCTTCGGCGAGGACGTCGGCAAGATCGGCGACGTCAACCAGGGGTTCGCGGGGCTCCAGGCCAAGTACGGGCCGCTGCGGGTGGCGGACACCGGCATCCGCGAGACCACCATCATGGGGCAGGCGATCGGCCTCGCCCTGCGGGGCCTGCGGCCGATCGCCGAGATCCAATATCTCGACTACGTCCTCTACGGCCTCCAGATCCTCTCGGACGACCTCGCCACCCTGCGCTGGCGCACCAAGGGGCGGCAGAAGGCGCCGGTGATCGTGCGCACGCGCGGCCACCGCCTGGAGGGGATCTGGCACTCGGGATCGCCCATGGCGGGCCTGCTCAACCTCGTCCGCGGCATCTGGGTCTGCGTGCCGCGCAACATGACCCAGGCGGCCGGCATGTACAACACCCTGCTGGCGGGGGACGATCCGGCGCTGGTGGTCGAGGTGCTGAACGGCTACCGCCAGAAGGAGAAGCTGCCGGCGAACGCCGGCGAATTCCGGGTGCCGCTGGGGGTGCCGGAGGTGCTGCGGGAGGGGAGCGACGTGACCGTGGTCACCTACGGCGCCTGCTGCCGGATCGCACTCGAGGCGGCCCAGAAGCTCGCCGAGGTGGGGATCGAGACCGAGGTGGTCGACGTCCAGACCCTGCTGCCGTTCGACCTCCACGGCCGCGTCCTGGAGTCGCTGCGGAAGACCAACCGCATTGTCTTCGTGGACGAGGACGTGCCGGGCGGCGCCACCGCCTACATGATGCAGAAGGTGCTGGAAGAGCAGGGCGGCTACCACTGGCTCGACGCCGAGCCGCGCACCCTCCCCGCCAAGGAGCACCGCCCCTCCTACGGCTCCGACGGCGACTACTTCTCCAAGCCCAACCGGGAGTCGATCTTCGAGGCCGTCTACGAGCTGATGCACGAGGCGGACCCGAGGTCGTTCCCGGTCTTCTACCGGTAGGTCAGGTGACAGGGATAGACCATGGACTTGCTCAAGGAACTCCTAAAGACCGGAATACCTCCGGCTATTTGGGCTTTCATGCTCTATCGCCTGGCCCGCCACTTGGTCGAGAAGTTTCAGACGCCGTTTGAACAGATCGCACAACGCATCAAACGCATAGGACCCGCCGAGTTCGAGAGCGCTCTCACTCAAGCGACGGAGGCTGCTCGCGAACTCAGCACGTCCAGCCCTCCTGCGGAACTCGGCGAAGAGGATCAATCGCTCCTAGGCAACTTCCGGTCCGCAATTAACGAGTGGCTCCAGCACGTACCCGACGACAGGCGCCAGACTGAGCTAATTAACCTTCTCGCCAACTGGCAAATCGGGTGGTGGCTAGAAGTTACGAATTTTTTCGTTCTAGGTGGACAGATTGCCCTTCTTCAAGTTCTGAATTCCCAGCCCGTAAGCTCAGCGCGAGCCCGCGAGTTCTACGATGAAGCGGCAGCCTGCTTTCCCGATGTCTACGATTCCTATAGCTTTGACCAGTGGCTCGCCTGGCTTCGCGACACTGCGCAGCTTGTCTCCCAATCGCCAGACGGATCCCTCGCCATCACCGAACTAGGCCGGGAGTTTCTCAAGTACCTGATCCACCGTGGATATTCATTCAGTCGCTTCGGGTAGACGCTGGCCTGCCGCGTAGCCTCTCGTTGTGGCTGAACCTCATATGCCCTTTTACGCACTTCGGGAGGACCGTGGTGGCTCGGAAGGCAGGTTCAACACGAGCTGTGCGTGCGAGCCACGGGTTGTGACTTCGAGACTGCGTACGGCTGTTATCCGGCTAACGCCTGTTCGGCACTTGCAGTTACTCTGAAGATAGCAGACAAGATTCATGAGGCGGCTCCCGGCCGGGGCCGCCTATTTTGCTATCAGGATGGGCAAGCGCCGGAATCGATAACGCCGGGCTTCCACGATGACGATCGCACCCTCTTCGATTTCCCGTCCACGCTCTGCCAAGAGATCGAGCAGCTTCGGTGTCACCGAGGTCGGAGTCTGGTCCTCGAGCCGGAAGATGATGACGCTCGGAAGGGAGTAGCCGCCCGCTGCGAGGAGATCACCGAAGTCGAGGTCGAAGGTGAGGATCACCCGCCGTTCCCGTCGCGCGAGCCTCAGGATCTCGTCATCGGGCAGGCGATGGAGCTTCTCCTCGCTGAGATGGACCACGTCGTGCTCGCGGCGCCGTAGCTCCGCCGCAGTGCTGCGAGACACCCCCATGTCGGCCAGAAAACGCATCAACTCGCGATCGGGAGAGGATGAACCTCTTCGTTGGCGAGGGCGGACGCGTATTGCAGCGCTTGCCGGACATCCTCCGTTTCGAGATCCGGATACTCCCGCAGGATCTCCTCGGTGGTCATCCCGTTCGCGACGAGATTGACGAGCAGGCTCACCGTGATCCGCATTCCACGGATGCAGGCCCTCCCCCCCATGATCCTGGGGTCGAAGGTGATCCGGTCGAACGGGCTCTGAGTCATGGCCTCATCATCGCACGAACGGGCCTAACGCCTCCACCTTGTCGCTCACTTGGATGGGACCCCCTCCCCGCAGTTTACTCTTGCATCTATCTTGAGGTACGATACTTCAACAAAGTTGATTTCATTCGGGATATGTCTTCCCTGAATGAGAATCGCGAAAGGAGACGAGATGAAGAAGAGCCTGAAGAAGCTGTCCCTCCACCGCGAGACCCTCAGGTCCCTGCAAGGGAGCGAGGCAGGAAATGCCTTGGGTGGGTCCCGGCCCACCAGCGTGGCCTGTGTTGAGGTCACCGGCTGCTGCGACTCCCAGGGCGGGCCGGAGTGCTACCCCTACACGGCCTGCCTGGGGACCTGCAGCTGGAGCGCCTATCCGTGCGACTAACCATAGAGCTTTGTTTTCAAGGAGATCCACGATGAAGAAGCATCTGAAGAAGCTCAGCCTCAACCGGGAGACCCTACGGACCCTGGGCGCTGACCTCCGCGGAGTGGCGGGGGGCGGCACGATCGACACGAGCTGCAGGTGCGAAGTGGCGACCGGCTGCGAATGCCCCTCGAACCAGGAAACCGGCTGCTATCCGCACTCGGCCTGTTTCGGGACCTGCAGTTGCGGATGAACGGCCTGAGAGGCGGGGAGCGCCTCCCCGCCTAGGCCTTCTTTTCTACTTCCGCCGCCGCCGGCGCCGCCGGCGGCGCTTTGTACCGCCGGTCCCCGGCTTGCCCGGCTCTCCCTCCCCCTCGGCGCCCGCGGCCTCGGCCCCTTCCTCGGCTCCCTCCTCGAAATCATCCTCCCCCTCGTCGTCGCCGTCCTCCTCGTCGTCGAAGGAGCCCGCGGGCGCTTCGACGAGCTCGGGACCTTCCAGGACCGGCGCCAGATGGGCGTCGCTCCGTGGGCGCTCCCCCTCGGGGGCCGGCTCGTGGGCGCCGTTGCCGTTCTCGCCGGGCGCCCCCTTCTTCTTCCGCTTGCGGCCGCCACGGCGCCTGCGGCGGCGCTTGCCCGGGCCGCCCTCCCCCTCCTCGCCCCCTTCGCCGGCAGCGCCCTGGCTCCTGCCGCCCTGCTCCTCCCCCTCCTCCTCGAAGTCCTCCTCCTCGTCCTCCTCGTCCTCCTCGTCCTCCATCGAGGCGAGGTCCCAGGGCTGGAAGGTGATCGCGGGCTGCTTCGGCTTCGGCGGGGGCACGGGCTTGTCCCGCTTCTGCCATTCGATCCTCTCGTCCGGACGGTGGAGGCCGGCGGTGGCGATGATCTCGATCTCGACGCTGAGCTCGCTCTCGATGTCGGCGAGCTCGCGGCGGTAGTGGTTCTGGAGGGCGTCGGCGAGCTCCGGATGGAGGCTGATGCGGGCCCCCTGGATCGAGCCGGTGGCGGCGCGCGCCTCGATGCGGCGCAACAGCGAGAGGCAGACCATCTCCTCGCTCGCCAGCCGGCCGACCCCGTTGCAGGTCGGGCAGGGGCGGTGCGTGCGGAGCTGGAGCGCCTGCTGGATGCGCTGGCGGTTGATCTCCAGCAGGCCGTTGGGGGAGATCCGGCCCACCGTCGAGCGCGCCTTGTCGACCTTCATGGCGTCCTTGAGGACCTTCTCGACCTTGCGCTGCCCCTTCGCGGAGCGCATGTCGATGAAGTCGACCACCACGATGCCGCCGATGTCGCGCAGGCGGAGCTGGCGGGCCACCTCGGCGGCGGCCTCGACGTTGGTGTTGAGCGCCGTCTCCTCCTGGGTCGCGGCGCGGGTCGAGCGGCCGGAGTTGACGTCGATCGCGGTCAGCGCCTCGGTGGCGTCGATGACGATCGAGCCGCCGCTCGGCAGGTCCACCCGGCGCTCGTAGATGCGGTCGATCTGGGTCTCCAGGTCGTAGCGGCTGAACAGGGGGATGCGCTCGGCGTAGCGGATCAGCCGCGTCTTCGAGCGCGGCATGAAGGCCTCGATGTACGCCTTGGCCTTCTCGAACGCCTCGTCGTCGTCGACCAGCACCTCCTCGATGCTGCTGTCCAGGTAGTCCCGGAGCGCCTGGAGGATGAGGTCCTGGTCGGTATAGAGGAGGCGGGTCCCCCGGCCCTGCATGGCCGCGGTCTGCACCCGCTTCCAGAGGCGGAGCAGGGCGGAGAGGTCGCGGTTGAGGGTGATCTTCGTCTGCCCCAGGGCGTTGGTGCGCAAGATGACCCCGCAGCCGTCCGGCAGGTCGAGGCCGTTGGCGAGCCCCTTGAGCTTCTTGCGGGTGTCCTCGTCCTCGACCTTGCGCGAGACCCCGCGCGTGTCCTCGAAAGGGGTCAGCACGAGATAGCGGCCGGCGAGCGAGAGGCTGGTGGTGAGCGCCGCGCCCTTGGTGCCGATGGGGTCCTTCTCGACCTGGACGACGATCGGCTTCCCCTTCTCGAGCACCTCCTCGATGCGGGGGTGGGAGCTGCGCGGCTGTTTGTAGTAGGCGTCGGGGACCACGTCCTGGATCGCCAGGAAACCGTGGCGCTCGGCGCCGTACTCGATGAAGGCGGCGTTCAGGCTGGGCTGGATACTGGCGATGACGCCGCGGTAGATGTTGCCGCGGGTCAGGCCCGCCTCGGCGACGTCCACCTTGTAGTTCTCCAGGATGTTCCCCTGGACGATGGCGACGCGCAGCTCTTCTGGTCGCTGCGCGTTGATCAGCATTCTGCGGCTCAAGATGTCTCCGTTTTGACTTGGATGTAGGGAAAGAGGGAAAGGATGGGGGAAGCGGGGGGCGGCGGCATCTTCGCGGGGGCTTATTTTGACCTACATTCCAGAATGCCGCAACCCTGGGGGCCGGACGCGCCCTTGATGGCCGGTCCGGTCTGCCCTTCGAGGCCTCACCCCCTGGCCCCCTCTCCACTCCGTGGAGAGGGGGAACGTAGCTGCGGCAACCTGCCAGATCTGGAAGACTTAGATCTCTGGGCCCTCCCTCTCCACGAAGTGGAGAGGGACCGAGGGTGAGGCTTCGGAGGGCAGGCCGCTCCGAGGTCACCAAGGCCCCACCCCTGCTAAACTCCTTGTTGGGAAAGGGGAGATCCTTCTTCATGAAACACTACGACGTGGTCATCCTGGGGGGCGCCTTCAGCGGCGCCGCGGCGGCGATCCTGCTCCGGCGGGACCGGCCGGATCTGTCGGTCCTGGTGATCGAGCGCCTGGAGGCGTTCGACGCCAAGGTGGGGGAGGCGACCACGGAGATGTCCGGCATGTTCCTCACCCGCCGGCTCGCCCTGTGGCAGCACCTGGAGCGCGAGCACCTGCCCAAGGAGGGGCTGCGCTACTGGTTCAGCAACGACAAGGTCCACCGCCACGCCGAGGCCAGCGAGACCGGCGCCTACCAGCGCAGCACCGTCCCCTCCTTCCAGCTCCGGCGCGACGCCCTCGACGAGCACATGCTGGCCACCGCCGTGGCCGAGGGGGCGGAGCTGGCGCGGCCGGCCAAGGTCCGCGACGTCGAGCTGGGAGACTTCGACCACCGCGTCACTTTTGAACGAGACGGCGAGGCGGAGACGGTCGGCTGCCGCTGGGTGCTCGACGCCACGGGACGGGCCAACTTCCTCGGCAAGCGCCTGGGGCTGATCGAGCGCAACCGCGAGCACCCCACGGCGGCGGTCTGGTGCCGCTGGGAAGGGGTGCGCCATATCGACGACGTCGCCGCCCGCGGGCCGCTCTCCTTCTCCCGCGGCAACGTCGCCTCCCGGCGCCTGGCCACCAACCACTACATGGGGTTCGGCTACTGGGTCTGGTACATCCCCCTGGGGAACGGCGAGACCAGCATCGGGATCGTCTTCGACACCCGCCTGGTGAAGCTCGACCGCGGCAGCAACATGGCGAACGAGTACCTCGCCTTCCTGCGGGCGATCCCCGCCGCAGCCGAGCTCCTGGAGGGGGCGGAGATGAGGTCCGAGGACCTGCGGACCTACTCCAACCTCGCCTATGTTACCCGCCAGTACATGGGGGACGGCTGGGCGCTGCTGGGGGACGCGGCGGCCTTCCTCGACCCCTACTACTCGCCGGGGCTGGACCACGCCTCGTTCTCCGTCGAGGCGACGGTCGAGATCGTCAAGGCGCAGACAGAAGGGAAGGAATCCAAAGAGAAGACCGCCGCCCGCATCGCCGAGCACAACGCGACCTTCGACCGCTCCTACCGCCGCTTCTTCCGGGCGATCTACCAGGACAAGTACTTCTACATGGGGGAGCACGACCTGCTCTCGGCGTCCTTCCTCATGGACACCGCGCAGTACTACATCTTCGTGGTGATCCCGGCCTACAAGCTGTTCGGGAAGTTCTTCTGGATGCCCGTGCTGGGCCCGAAGCCGGCCTTCCTCAGCTACCACATGATGCGGATCTACAACCGCCGCTTCAAGGCGATCGCCCTGGCCCGCCGCGCCGCCGGGGAGGCCGGCCGCCGCAACGACGGCCGCCGCGTCCGCGCCCTCTTCGACCTCAAGACCGCCCCCATCCACATGGCGGCCCGGGGCATGAAGCTCTGGATGCTCGCCGAGCTGGATAACCTGCGCCTCTCCGTGAAGCGCCTGTTCGCCGGGAAGGGGGCGGGGGTGCCGGTGGTGGAGGAGATGCCGGCCGAGGAGGCGTGAGGCCCCTCAGTCCCGCTCGGCGCTGAAGCACAGCATCTCCCTCCCCAGATGCTGGATGCGCCCTTGCGGCCTCTCGCCGATCCGCTCGGCGACGCGGATCGAGGCGCGGTTCTCCGGGTGGATGAGGCTGATGACGCGGTCCTTCCCCAGCACGGTGAATCCGTAGGCCAGGGCCGCCCGGGCGCTCTCGGTGGCGTAGCCGTGCCCCCACCAGCGGCGCGCCAGAGCCCACGCAAGCTCGCAACCCGGCCACCCCGCGGGCTCGGCGAAACCGACCGCGCCCACGAACGCGCCGGTCTCCCCGTGCTCCACCGCCCAGACCCCGGAGCGCTTGAGCTGCCAGTGCCCGAGGAGAAAGGCCATGTGGCGCCAGGACCGGCCCAGGTCCCAGGGCTCCATCCCACCGGCGAGATAGCGCAGGACCTCGCGGTCCGCGTACATCGCGGCATACTCGTCGAGATCGCCGGCGCGAAACCCCCGCAACCGCAGACGTGCCGTCGACAGGACCGGGATCGCGGCCGGGGCCGCATCAACGCTCACGGCTCTCCTCCGCGCCGCCGGGACGTGGAGCGGCGGCGGCCACGGCGCGGTACCCCACGAGCAGGACCTGCAGGAGCCTCCCGAGGCCCGCGAGCTCTTCCGGAGAGGCGAAATCCTCGAGGCTCCGCCAGAGATCGAGCCGCTCCGCCCTCGCCGGATGAGGGCTCCCGGACCACAGCTCGTCCAGGCTGACGCCGAGCGCCTCGGCCAGGCGGGCGAGCTCCTCCACGTTCGGCCGTTTGGCCCCCGATTCCAGAGTCGAGAGCCGGGCCGGCCGCAGCCGGGCGCGCCGGGCCAGCTCCTTCTGGTTCCACCCCCGCCGGTTCCGCAGCTCGACGATCCTCCTGCCGAGAGCCGAGACTCCCGCCGTCTTTTCTGTTGCTCGTTGAGCCATGATGAGGATCATTCTTCCCAAAAGAAGCGACAGACGTCAAGCTTGAGCGGCTAAATTGTGGATTGAAGATCAACGATTCCCCGGCTGGAGACCGGAACGTCTCCGTCCGGGATTCTTCCTGTCCGGGTGGAAATCGCCGCCGGACGTCAACCCCATTCCGGAATTCGGAGCGACAATGGCGGGCCATCCGGATGGCTCTCCGCGGCCAGTTTCCAGATGAGCGTCAAAAGAGCGCCGAACGGAGAAAAGGGCGGCACACTAGAAAACCATCTGAGAATCCCGCGGGCCCCTCCGCCAATACCGGCCACAGGGTGGCCCCGCGGGTCCAGGAGGCATCATGTTCCGGAGAGGGAAGAAGGTCTGGAGGACCGCGGCGCTGGCCCTGGCGCTTCTGTGGGCCGCGAGCCCGAGCTGGGCCGCGTCGCGGCCGTGGCGAGGCGAGCCGGCGGGCTGGACGGGGCTCTGGGAGAGGGCCCTGGCCTGGCTCGGCGGTCCCGTCGCGGCGCCGGCCCATTCCAGCGCATCGGCTGGCGGGCGGAGGCGCGAGAAGTCTTCATCATCAATCGATCCGCTCGGCCAGACAGTGCCGGCGAGCACCACGTCGGACTCTTCGTCGCAGATCGACCCGAACGGCAGGAAATAGGACCGGGATAGCAGATGTCGCGTAGGGGCGGCCCTGTGTGGCCGCCCTGGGCGGGGGGCCGGTTGGGATTTCCCCCACAAGGGCGGCCACACAGGGCCGCCCCAACAAGGGGTGTTGCATCTTCGCTATAATGAACGCGTTTTCCATGCCGGGTTTTTCTCCGTGGAGGAATGAATGGGCCATCTCCGGAAGCACGACCTCGAAATCCTGCTCGGCGACCGACCGGCGCGGGCCAGCCGGCGGCGGGGCATCCGCCAGGTCCAGCACCTGATCTCCGGTTGCGCGGAGTGCGCCTCCCGGGCTTTTCATTCCGCCGCCGAAGAGGACTCCATCTACGACGCCTGCATCAATCGCGCGCGGCAGGCCGTCCGAGGCAAGGAAGACCTCTGGCGGGAGGAACGAGAGAAGCGGGACCGGTACCTGGCGCTCGTGCGGTCGAAAGGGTGGGACAAGCTGACCTCGAAGGAACGTGGCTCCCTCCCGGGAGGCTGGGCCGGCGTCGAGATCCTCCTCACCGTCTGCTTCGAAACCCGGTACCGCGATCCCCGGCAGATGCTGCGCCTCGCCCGCCAGGCGCGGTCCGCGGCCGAGCAACTCGATCCTGAGCGCTACGGCGGGCGCCGGCTCGCCGACCTCAAGGCGAGGGCCCTGGCCGAGCTTGGCAACGCGCTACGAGTGAACGAGCAGTTCGACAAGGTCCGGGATATCCTCAAGCGGGCGCGCCTGCTGCTCGCCGAGCAGGGGACGGGCGATCTTCTGATCCAGGCATATATCGATCAGGTCGAAGGCTCCTTCTGGAAGGACCAGCGCTTTCTGCGGGATGCCGAGGATCTGCTCGCCAGCGCATGCCTCAAATACCTGCGGATCGGCGAGCGTCATCTCGCGGGACGGGCTCTCGTGACCAGGGGGATCGGCCGGCGCATTGATGGACGGCCCGAGGAAGCCGTTCATCATCTCCGTAAGGCGCTGTCGCTGCTGGACCCTGAGCGTGATCCCCAACTCATCGAAACGACGCAGCACAACCTCCTCGACGCCCTCGCCGACGCCGGGGAGTACCGCGAGGCGAGCGAGCTGTTGCTGCGGAGCGGCCTGCGCCGGAAATTCGCGGACGATCCCCTGAACCTGCTGCGCCTGCGCTGGGTGGAGGCGAAGATCCTCGCCGGCCATGGCCGGCTCGCCGATGCCGAGAAAGCCTTGAGTGGCGTGCGGGCCTCGTTCCGCATCCGCCGGCTGGAGCTGGTCGCCACGATCGCCGGCATGGACCTCGCCAAGGTGCTGTTCCGGCAGGGCAAGCTCGATCAGCTCCACGGGCTGGTGCGGGAGCTGCGCGTGATCGCCGAGGCCCATCAGCTTCCGGACGCGGTGAGCCGCGCCCTCGCCACCCTCGAATTGATGTGCCGGGTCCAGAAGGTGACGCTGGCGATGGTGGAGGCCGTGCAGCGGTTCTTCCAGCGCCTCCAGCACAATCCGCGCTTCACCTGGGACCCGGAGCTAATCCTTCTTCAGTAGGTCCGGCGCCGGCGGGAGGTCGGCGAGGAGCCGTGACGCCTGCTCCGGGGTGAGCAGGCCGACGCGGACCAGAAAGAGGATCCGCTCCCGGTCCGTCTCCTGGGCCGGCGTCGGTCCCAGGCCATAGAATTCGGCGAACAGCTCCCGCCAGCCGACTCCCAGGGCGTCACAGATCATGAGGATGTGCCGGAACTGAAGGGTGACCTTCCCCTTGAGCACCTTGTTGAACACCGAGCCTCCGACGCCCATGGCCTTCTCCATGGAGCGGATCGACATCCGCCGGCTCTGGGCGAGATCCTGGAGCGTCTCCACGAGACGGCGGCATTCGGCGGTGTAACGCTCGTCGTCGGGCAGGTTGGACATGGTTGGAAGCATACAGCGGTTCCGTCCAGGCGGCGGGATTTCCCTAAACCCGCGAATAAAGCGCCTCATGGAGCGCCTTGCCGGGCCGGATCTGCTGAAGGCGGCGGGCGGCCAGCAGACGGCGGAGCACGACGGAGACCGCCCCCGGACGGGCCGGCTTCTTCAAGACCTCCTGATACCGGCGGTTGACCTCCGCGGCGATGGACTTGGCCCCGAAGGGCTCTCCCGCCGGCTGGCGCTCGACCACGCGGGCGACCAGGCTGCTCACCCGCGGACGCGAGCCGAAGCTGGGGATCGGCTCCTCCTTCGCCGAAGCGGCCGGAACGGGGGGCAAGGCCACCTCCGCGGCGGCCTCGGCCGCGGTCTTGAACGCCTCGAACCGCTCAAGGACCTTCTGGAGCTCGGCGTCATGAAGAGCGAGCTGCTCGCGATGGTGGGCTTCCTGCTCGGCATGAAAAGCCCGCCGCTCGCGCAGATGGGCGATCCGCGCCTCCAGATGGTCCAGCATCTGCGCCACGGAAAGGGCTTTGCTCATCGCAGTCTCCCTGGAATGCCGCGACTCACCCCCCTGGCCTCCAGCGTGGTGGCTCCGCCGCGACAACGGACGTCTGAGTCACGGCACTTTCCCGATCCGGCCAGGACCGGGGAGGCGATGGGGTTGTGCGTTCGGCCTGAGTCACGACACTACCACGAGCTCGATTCGTCGTTCAACCCTCAATGGGTGGCACAAGGCTTTTGACGCGGCATTCCCTCTCTTCAGCGCTCCTCGGTGGCCAGGTAATGCCGCGACTACGGCTCGGAATCCACCCTTGAGAGATCATAATGGTGTGAGAGAAGGATTTAGTGTTTCGAAAGGGCGTGTTCTCCATGCATTCCCTGGACATAGTGGCTCGACGTGGGCTCCTCTTGAGCCATCATCTCCACGAGACGGGGCATTCCCTCGGGGGAAAGGCGCGACTTCTCGGGGGCTCGCGCCACTCAGCTCTCTGCTTGCGCCCTTGAATGCTGCTGACGCGGCATTGAGAGCTTCGAATGGCGCGTCAGAAGCTTTCATCGCGGCATTCCCTCTCTTTTTGAGAAGAGGAGAGGCTACGTCGCGGCACTTTCAGGAGGCGCGGGAGCTTCTATACTTGTAGGGCAGACCCACACACCGCGCCTGGGACCAGCGCGCGAAGAGGATGAAGAGCATGATGCCGCAAGCGTTGTTGTTGCTCGACCTTGTCCAACGTCACGCGTATGGGCCCCGTTGTCTTGCCCTATCTTCAGCCGCACACGTCGGAGTCGCTGCTGGCGCAGCAGATCGTCGAATGCATCGAGAGGAAGCAGCCATGCAGGTGGTCCAGCGCGCCTTGATGCTGTGCGTCCTCGTGCTCGCGGCCTGTGGACAATCGAACAGATAAGATAAGCTCCGATGGACGTTTCTGAAAGCTACGACTCTGCCGCCAAGGCGTACGCCGAGCATCTCGCGGGCGAGCTCGCGAGGAAGCCCCTGGACCGCCATCTGCTGAGCCGTTTCGCTGAGGCGACGAGCGGGCGGGGTCTCGTGGCCGACCTCGGTTGCGGCCCCGGCCACATCTCCCGGTACCTGCACGAGCAGGGCGTCCAGACCCTCGGCCTCGACATCTCCCCGGGCATGGTCGAGGTGGCGGCGGGGCTCAACCCCGGGCTTGCGTTTCGCGTGGACGACATGACGCGTCTCAGCCTCGCGGACGCGAGCCTCGCGGGGATCGTGTCGTTCTATTCCATCGTCCATTTCGAGGCCGCGGAGCTCGGGATGGTTTTTCGCGAGATGCGGCGGGTCCTGGCGCCCGGCGGGTTGGCGCTCGTGGCGTTTCATGTCGGAGAGCAGGTGGTCCATCTCGACGATCTCTACGGCGCCCCGGTCTCCCTGGACTTTCGGTTTCACGTTCCTGAGAAGGTCGTCGAAGCGCTTCGCGAGGCTCGGCTCCCCGTAGTCGAGCACTCCGAGCGCGAGCCGTACGAAGGTGTGGAATATCCGAGCCGGCGCTGTTACCTGCTCGCCAGGGCTGTCTGACGATCGAACGGAGAGGAGGTTCTTCGTATGAACGAGGCGGCGAGAAAGGAAAGGAACCGGCAGCGGCTGGAGGAGTGCTTCCCGGCCTTCGCCCAGAAAGTGGAGGCCGTCATTCACGATCTCGAGGAGGAGGGCTTCCGGCCGCGCATCCAGGACGCCCACCGCACCATCGAGGACCAGTTGCTGGCCTTTCAGAAAGGGAACAGCAAGGTCAAGTTCGGCTTTCACAACGTCACGGGCGCCAACAACAAGCCGGAAGCCCTGGCGGTCGATCTCATCGACGACGACCATCCTCTCGACTCTCCGCGCAGATACGTGATCCGCCTGGCGGGCATCGCCAAGACGCACGGCGTTCAGACCGGGATCTTCTTCGGCCTGCCGCCGACTCTCCGCAAGGGACTGCGCAAGGCGATCGAAGATCTCAACTTTACGTCGGGCGTCAAGATCGGTTTCGATCCCACGCACGTGGAGGTCGCGGGCATCTCGATCGCCGAGGCCAAGGCGGGCAAGCGTCCGGCCTGAATCGCGGAGCATACTTCACCAAGGGAAACCGACCGGTCACGGCTTCGCCGCATAGGCTTCGAGGATCTGAACGATTTCCCTCTGTCCGAAGTGGTAGGCCCAGCCGAGGGCATCGCCGTCGTGCTTGCTGTCACGGATCTCCGGATCGGCGCCGGCTTCCAGGAGGAGGCGTACGACGTCCGCGTGACCCCGGGAGGCGGCCAGGTGCAGCGGGGTCACTTCGGCGTCCCAGTGGCTCCAGAGAGCGTTCGGGTCGGCGCCATGGTCGAGCAGCCATCTCACGGCCTCCCGCTGATTCCGTTTGGCCATCAGGTGCAGCACGCCGGCGCTCGCGCCGCCTTCATGCAGGAGCCGCTCGGCCTCGTCCCAGTCGTCCAGGGCCAGGGCGGTGAAGAGGTCCCGCGTCCCGCGGGCGCGGATCGCCTCCAGCACCGACCGGTCGATATCGGGCGCGTTCGCGTAGGCGGCCGCCGGGAAGCCCGAGCCGTCCGTGGCCAGCGGATCGGCCCCGAGCTCCAGCAGCAACGCAACCATTTCCGGACGGTTCTTCTGCACGGCGAAATGCAGAGGCAGACGGTAGTCCTCGTTACGGCTCGTCGGCCGGCCCAGCGCGGCCGGGTCGGCCGCCACGATCCGGCGGGCCTCGTCCGCGAGATTCATGGCGACCGCCGAGAAGATGTGGTGCCGGGCGCCGCGGCTGACGAGGAATTCCGCGACGGCGTCCTGGCAGTGGTCGAAGCAGGTCGCCCAACCGATCACCTCCAGGGCGTGGTCGTCCCCGCGCCCCACGACGTCGCCGCCCGCGCCGGCCAGCCGCCGCACAATCTCCAGATGGCCGTGCGCCGCGGCCCAGTGCATGGGATAGGTATTGTCCCCCTTCTCGCGGACGTTCACGTCCAGTCCGCGCTCCAGCAGCAGGTCCGCGGCCGCGAGGTGCCCATTCGCCGCCGCGAGGTGCAGCAGCGAGTGCTCATAGGGCTTCTCGCGGGCGTACAGCCTGTCCGGATGTCGATCGAGCAAGGTGGCCAGAAGGCCGGCGTCGCCGCTCCGGGCCGCCGCGAACAGTTGGCCGTCCACGGTCAGCGAGTCGACGTGCGCCTTGAGCGCCCGCCAGCTCGAAAAACCGTACTGTCGGGCCAGGTCGAATTGCGCCTCGGCCAGGCGGGCGGCCGGGCTCGTCTTCCGCAGCTCGGCGAGTCGGCGCTTGGCCTGCTTGCGGAGCCAGTCCAGGTCGGGATGGTCCGGGAGTGAGGCGGACGCGGGGGTCTGCTCGGACATGGCGCACCTTCTTTCCTTTCCGCCCGGCGTCCGCGTTGGGGGCGAGGAACAGAAGGTTCTGGGAAGCTCGGCAGGGGGTGGGTTGAACCCTTTACGCGGACCGTCGGCCGCCCTCGCGGCGCGGATTGAATCTAGCCCAGGGCCGGGAGCAACGTCAAATCCCCGGCGATGTCGAATTCGCGGCGGCCCGTTCGACCATGGAGTGAAGCGAAGGAATCGACCGAACCATCAAGGAGACTCTCATGATCGACACGCCGCATATCGTCCAGACCGCCGCCCAGCCGACCGCCTGCATCCACGTCGTGGTCCCCCGGGAGGAGGTCCGGAACGTGATGGGTCCGGGCTACCGTGAGCTGATGGACGCCGTCGCCGCCCAGGGCGTCGCCCCCGCCGGGCCGTGGCTCAACCATCATCTGAGAATGGACCCCGGGATCTTCGACTTCGAGCTCAGCGTGCCCGTGGCGGCGCCGGTCGCTCCCGCGGGCCGCGTCCGAGCGGGCGAGCTGCCCGCCGCGAGGGTGGCGCGCACGGTCTATCACGGGCCCTACGAGGGGTTGCCGGACGCCTGGCGTGACTTCGAGGCCTGGATCGCCGCTCAGGGGCACACGCCGGCCCCGGACCTCTGGGAGTGCTACGTCGCGGGGCCGGAGTCAGGGCCCGATCCGAAGACGTGGCGGACGGAGCTCAACCGGCCGCTGGTGTAGGGGCTAGAACAACCCCAGCTCCAGCCGCGCCGCCTCGCTCATCATGTTCTGGTTCCAGGGCGGATCGAAGACGACCTCGACGCCGGCGGTCTCCACCTCGGGGAGGCTCTCGATCCGCTGCTGAACGTCCTGGGCCAGGATGGGACCCATGCCGCAGCCGGGGGCGGTGAGGGTCATCTTGATCTCCACCCGGCGTCCTTCGTCCAGGAGCTCGCAACTGTAGATCAGGCCGAGGTCGACGACGTTGATCGGGATCTCCGGGTCGTAGCAGGTGCGCAGGCAGGCCCAGACCCGCTCTTCCAGGCTGGCGTCCGCGGGTGCCGCGATCCCCTCGCCGGGCTCCTTGCCGAGAGCGTCGGCGTCTTGAGCCTCGATGCGGAACAGGTAGCCGCGCTCGGTCGCCACGGTGTAGGAGCCGCCCAGCGCCTGGGTGATGCGGACGCGCGTCCCCTGGGAGAGGAGGGCCAGGGTGCCCTCCGGGATCCGGATGGCCCGGCATTCGCGGCGGACGTAGGAGGATTCTGCGGGTGAGGCCAGCATGGTGGCGGGGGAGCTTAGCATAGGAGGGCGAAGGCACCGGTTTTGAATGCGGTGCTTAAAGGAAGGTCGACCGGCCAAAGGAGGCTCGATGTCACGCTCATCCTTTTTCCCCCGGACGGCGATCCGGCTCGCCGCCGCCGTCGCCCTGCTCGCTGGTTTCCCGCAAGGTGCCTCGGCCCAGTACTTCGGGCGCAACAAGGTCGAATACGAGAGGTTCGACTGGCAGGTGCTCAAAACCGAGCACTTCGACATCCATTTCTACCCCGAGGAGGAGGCGGGGGTGCGCGAGGCCGCCCGCCTGGCCGAGCGCTGGTACGGCCGGCTGTCGCAGGTCTTCGGCCGCGAATTCAAGGAGCGCAAGTCGATCATCCTCTACGCCGACCAGAGCGACTTCCAGCAGACCACGGTGGTGGGCGGCCTGCTGGGGGAGGGGACCGGTGGCGTCACCGAGGGGCTCCGCGAGAGGGTCGTGCTGCCGCTCACCGGCGATTTCGAGGACACCGACCACGTGATCGGCCATGAGCTGACGCACGTCTTCCAGTACGACATCCTCAAGCAGCCCCGCAACCGCTCGCAGGGGGTGAGGTACGGCGCCGCCCACGTCGAGCTCCCGCTCTGGTTCGTGGAGGGGATGGCCGAGTACCTGTCGCTCGGGCGCCACGCGCCGCAGACGGCGATGTACCTGCGCGACGCCCTCGCCCGCGACGCCCTGCCCGACGTCGAGAAGCTGTCGCGCGATCCGCGGCTCTTCCCCTATCGCTGGGGGCACGCCTTCTGGGGGTACGTCGGCGGGCGCTGGGGGGACGTGGTGGCCGGCCGGCTGTTCGCCCGGGCCACGGAGATCGGGTTCGAGACCGCCTGCCAGGAGGTGCTGGGGACCGATCTCAAGCAGCTTTCGAAGGATTGGAAGGCCTCCATCCGCGACTCCTACGGGCCGGTGATCGAGGGGCGGCAGACCCCGGCCAACGCCGGCCGGCGCCTGCTCCCGCGCGAGGCGAAGACAATCGACACCTACGTCTCGCCGTCG
Source organism: Thermoanaerobaculia bacterium (assembly GCA_045807625.1). Taxonomy (GTDB): domain Bacteria; phylum Acidobacteriota; class Thermoanaerobaculia; order Multivoradales; family UBA5704; genus DATARR01. The sequence goes on from JBJMHA010000036.1 coordinate 63,741, forward strand.
CTCAGCCCGGACGGCACGCAGCTCGCCTTCTTCTCGACCCGCAGCCTGTTCACCTTCGACCTCTACCTGGCCGACGCCCGCACGGGGGAGATCACGGCCAAGCTGCTGGCCGAGGACGCCGATCCCCATCTCGACTCGCTGCGCTTCCTCGACTCGGCCGGCTCCTGGTCGCCGGACGGCGCGAAGATCGCCCTGGTCGTGGGGACCAAGGGGGACAACGCGCTCGCCATCCTGGACGTGCGCTCGCGGCGGATCGAGCGGCAGATCGACGTCCCGGAGGCGGGCCAGCTCTGGAACCCCGCCTGGTCGCCGGATGGCCGCTCGGTGGCGGTGACCGGCTCGGTCGGCGGCTTCACCGACCTCTTCCTGGTCGACCTGGCGAGCGGGAGCTCCCGCCGGCTGACGCACGATTCCTACGCCGACCTCCAGCCCGAGTGGTCGCCGGACGGCAAGAGCCTCGCCTTCGTCTCCGACCGGGGCGCGGGAGGCGGGGGAGGGACCGCGGCCGGGACCGGCACCCCCTACGGCGACATCGGCATCTGGAGCCTGGACGTGGCGAGCGGCGCCCTGAGCCAGCTCGTCGGCCCCATGCCGGGCGCCACCCAGATCAACCCCCGCTTCGGGCCGAGAGGGAAGGACCTCTATTTCCTTTCGGACCGCGCCGGGGTGAGCGATCTCTACCGGCTCTCGCTTACGACGAGGGAGCTGTTCCGCGTCAGCCACGTGGTCACCGGGGTGGCGGGCATCACCCGGCTCTCGCCCGCGCTGGCGGTGTCGCAGCGCACGGGGCAGATCCTGTTCTCGATCTTCACCGACAACCGCTACGAGATCCATTCGCTCGATCCCGAGGCTTCCAAGGGTGAGGCGGTGATCGCGGCGCGGGACGAGGCGGCGGAGGCCCGCGCGGCCCTGCTGCCGCCCCAGCAGCCCGCCGGGACGTCGATCGTCGGCGACTATCTCCAGAACAGGGAGCTGCCGCCGCTCCCCGGCCCGGAAGGGAAATCGGCGGAGGTGGCGGCGTACCGTCCGCGCTACAAGCTCGACTTCATCGGGCCCTCGGTGGGGATCGGCTTCAGCACCATTGGCACCTCGTTCGGCGGGGACCTCACCGGCTATTTCAGCGACGAGCTCGGGCAGCACGAGATCGGCTTCACCCTCTATGGCGTGAGCGGCTCGCAGACGATCAACGAGTTCGGCGCCCAGGGCTACTACCTCAACCAGGCCGGCCGCTGGCAGTGGGGGGGCCAGGCGGGGCACGTGCCCTACGTCTCGGCGTTCACCACGGTGGGGGAGGGGACGGTGCCGACCGATCAAGGGGATGTCCCGGCCACCATCGTCCAGCAGGTGCAGGAGACGCTGACCGAGGACTCGGCCTCCTTCATCAGCCGCTATCCGTTCTCGGCCACCCAGCGCTTCGAATTCGCGGCCGGCGCCACGCGGGTGAGCTTCAAGGAGGAGCTCGAGGAGGTGGCGATCGTGGGGGACGTGGTGGTCCAGGACTCGCGGCGCCGGCTGCCGGCGCCGCCGGCGGTCCAGCTCTATCAGGCCTCCTTCGCCCTCGTGGGGGACAGCAGCTACTACGGCTTTACCTCTCCGGTGCGCGGGCGGCGCTACCGCCTGGAGGTGCAGCCGACGTTCGGGGACCTCCAGTTCCAGGCCTTGACCGCGGACTACCGCCGCTACTTCTTCCTCCGTCCGGTGACCCTGGCGGTGCGCGGCCTCCACTACGGCCGCTACGGGCGGGACGCGGACAACCGCCTGCTCAGCACGCTCTACCTGGGCGATCCGACGCTGGTGCACGGCTATGAGCTGGGGAACATCAATCTCTCCGAGTGCACCCCCGTGCCGGGGGACGTCGGCGCCTGCCCCGAATTCGATCGCCTGATCGGGAGCCGTCTCGCGGTGGCGAACTTCGAGGTGCGGGTGCCGTTCCTGGGGGTCGAGGGGTACGGGCTGTTCAAGGTCCGCTTCCTGCCCACCGACCTGGCCTTCTTCGTCGACGCCGGGACTGCCTGGTCGAAGGGGCAGACGCCGAAGCTGCGCTTCGACCGCGCCACGGCCGACCGCGTGCCGGTGGTCAGCGCCGGTGTGGCGGCCCGCGTGCTGCTGGGGGGCTTCGCGGTGTTGGAGTTTTATACCGCAAAGCCGTTCCAGCGGCCGAGGTCGGGGTGGGTGACGGGGTTTTTGATTTCTCCGGGGTGGTAAACCCTCACCCCTGCCCCTCTCCCGTCCCCTCCCACCCTCCCTCACCGGGAGAGGGGAACCGCAGCTGAGGCGGCGGTGCTTCTAGCAGGCGTTATCGGTCGGATCCGACGGATCGGTCGGATGGCCCGGGTCGGGAGAAGAGGGCCGGGGTGATGAGGGGCCGGGTTACAATCCCCCCGTGAAGTTGCCGTTGAAGTCGTTTCTGCTCCTCGTCCTCAGCGCCGTGCCCGCCCTCGGCGTCACCCCCGGCTGGCGGAAGATCGACATTCCCACCACCGGCTCCTATCTCCTGCGCTACGTTCCGACGGCGCTCGACACCACCAAGCCGGTGCCGGTCGTGCTCTTCTTCCACGGCTCGAACGGGAGCCCGGAGGATTACCAGAGCTTCGTCTTTCCCGCCGCCGATACCGCCGGCTGCGTGGTGGTGATGCCGAAGTCGGCGTCGAGCGCCGGCTGGGGGACGGGGAACGACGAGCGGACGGTCACCGAGGCGCTCCGCCTGGTTCGCGAGGAGCTGCCGGTGGACGACCGGCGGATCGGCGTGGCGGGGCATTCGGCCGGCGGCGCCTGGGCCTATCTCGTCGCTTATGGAAGCTCGACGTACAGCGCCGTCTTCACCCTCTCGGCGCCCTACTACGCGGTGAGCTCGCTCGCCGATTCTCACTACAAGCCGCCGATCCGGATGTACTACGGCACCACCGATCCGAACTACGCCGCCGCCCGGCCCAACCTGGAGGCGCAGTGGGAGCGCCTCGGGGTCCCCTGGGAGGAGGACGTGCAGGCGGGCTTCGGCCACAACACCTGGCCGGTCAGCTCGATGGCGGACGGCTTCCGGTTCGTGGTGGGGAAGAGCCGGCCGGGAGCGGGCTGCGCCGCCGACGCCACGCACCTCTGCCTCCAGAAGGGGCGCTTCCAGGTGGAGGCTTCCTGGGACGCCAACGGCACGTCCGGCCATGGGCAGGCCGTGCCCGGCGCCTCGGCCGATTCGGGGCTGCTCTGGTTCTTCGCGCCGGACAACTGGGAGCTGATGGTCAAGGTGCTCGACGGCTGCGCCCTCAACAGCCACTACTGGGTTTTCGCCGCGGGCACGACCGACGTCCACTACGTGCTGACCGTGACCGATACCCTGACCGGGAGCGTGGCGCGCTATGAGAACCCGGCGGGGAGGCCCGCCGCCGCGATCACCGACGTCGGAGCTTTCCAGACCTGCCCCTGACCGGGCGTTCCCGGCTATACTTCCCCGAGCCCATGGAAACCTCCGGCGGTCAGGCTCCCAGTTGGGACGAGTGTGTCGAGATCCTCGAGCGTCTCCCCGCGATGCCGCTCGATACCCGTGTCGAGGCGCTGGAGCGCCTGGTCCGCAACCCCAGCCCCGGCATCCGCGAGCAGGCCCTGCGCATCGGCGCCACCGTCCTGCCCGACGCGCGGCTGGCCGAGTACCTGCGCGACCCCGCCGACGCCGCGCTGCGCAACGCCGGCTCCGAGATCCTGCGGCTGCGCGGGGGGCGCAGCCTGCCGCTGGTCACCCGGCTCCTGCAGGACCCCGATCCGGACGTGGCGCTGCAGGCGGTCCTCATCCTCGACCGCCTGCGCGACCCCCGGGCGCTGGAGCCGCTGCACGCCGTCCTGGGCCACTCCGATCCCAACGTCCAGCAGGAGGTGATCGTGGCCATCGGCCATCTCGGGGACGCGCGCTCGATCCCGCACCTGCTGCCCTTCCTGGGCGCCGACCTGTGGGTGCAGATGGCCGCCGTGCAGGCCCTCGGGGACCTGCGGTCGCCGGAGGCGGTCCACCATCTCGCCGACCGCTTGACCGATCCCCTGGTCGGCTCGCTCGCGGCCGAGGCCTTGGCGCGCATCGGCGGCGAGCCCGCCTTCCGCGCCCTCGCCCTGTGCTGGCCGGCGGGAGGGGTCGAGATCGACGACGAGACCATGCTCGGGCTGCTCGCCCACGTCATCGAGGGGGTGCCGCGACCCGAGGAGATCGGCGCCCTGCCGCGCGGCTTCCGCGAGGCGCTGTCGGCGCGGCTCCACGACCGCTCGGCCGAGGTGAGCACGGCCGCCGCGAGGTGCCTGCTGGCGCTGGGGGCGAGCTCCTGGGACGGCGCCGCCATCGAGGTGCTGGCCGGCTCCCGCCCGGCGCCCACCATGCGTCCCGCCGCCCTGGCGCGGCGCCACGACCTGCTCCCCTCGCTGCTCGCCGCGGCCGGGGAGCCGCGGGCCTGGGGCTTCCAGCTCGCCGCCGCCTTCCCGGAGGAGGTGCCGGCCGAGGAGCTCCTCGCCGCCATCCGGGGCACGGCGGAGCGGCTGGAGCTGCTGCCGCACCTCCTCCAGGCGTTGCAGAAGGTCCGCGTCTCCGGTCTCGGCGAAGCCCTGCTCGATCTCTACCTCGAGCTCCCTCCCGGCTCGCGCGACCTGCTGGTGCCGGCGCTCGGGATCCATGGCGGCGAAGTGCGCGCCGCCCTCGACGCCCGGGGGGACATGCATGAAGCCGACCGCCTGGTCCTCGCGGCGCTCCTGGGGAAGCCGGTGGACGAGGTCGCCCAGGCCATCCTGGACATCGGTCCGTCGTTCCGTCCGGGGGTGATCTCCCGGCTGATGCGGATCGACGGGCTGGTGACCCTGCTCCCCTGGGACGGCTGGCTGGAGGAGGCGCCCGAGCTCTACTCGGCCCTGGCCGCCGAGGCGGCGGTGCGCTGCGGGCTCGCGGAGATGCTGCCCGGCCTGCGCGCCCGCGCGTCGGTGATGCCCTCGGCGCCGCTGATCCGCGCCCTGGGCGCCCTCGGCGACCGCGAGGCCGTGCCCGTGCTCGCCGATTGCCTGGAGACGGCGGAGGACCTGCGCGGGACCGTGCTGGAGAGCCTGGGGCGGATCGGCGGCCCCGAGGCGCGGGCCGTGCTGAGCTCCGCCGTCCTCTCGCTGGGCGCGAGCGCCGAGGCGCGCACCGCCTTCCGGGCCCTCGCGGCGTGCGCCGGACCGGGGGACGACGTGCTCTTCCGGGCCGCCGCGGTGCACCCCGACTGGCAGGTGCGGCTGGTCGCCGCCGAGGTGCTCGGCCGCTTCCGAAGCCCTGAAAGCTCGATCGCGCTCACCCGCCTCGCCGCCGATCCCGTGCCGGCGGTCGCCCACCGGGCGCTCACCTCGCTGGGGAGCTGAGCCGCACCCCCCTCCCCCAAATCCCGCCAGGAGGATAGAGTCCCCCCTCGTGCGAAAGATCACCCTGATCACCACCGGCGGGACCATCGAGAAGACCTATGACGAGCACACGGGCGAGCTCGCCAACCGGCGCTCCCTCGTGCGGCGGATGCTCTCCGAGCTGCGGCTGGAGGACACCGAGGTCAATGTCTTCGAGCTGATGAGCAAGGACAGCCTCCAGATGACCGAGGCGGACCGCGTCCGCATCCTGGAGGCGGTGCGGGCCACCGGCGCCTGCGAGGAGGAGGGGACCACCGGGGGCATCGTCGTTCTTCATGGGACGGACACCCTCGCCCTCACCGGCCAGTACCTCTACGACAACCTGGAGGGGCCCCGGGTGCCGGTCGTCCTCACCGGCGCCATGCGGCCGTTCGAGATGAAGCAGTCCGACGCCCTCCAGAACCTGACCGAGGCGGTCTTCGCCATCGGCGTCCTGCCGCCCGGCGTCTACTGCGTGGCGCATGGCCGGGCGCTGCCGTTTCCGGGAGTTCGCAAGGATCCGGAGCGGGGTACGTTCGTGAAGGCGTAAAAAGGGACTCCAGGGACAGCAGGGACCACAGGGACATGAAGAAGAGCAGCCATCCCCGGTTTCTTCTGTCTTTGTGGTCTCTGGTGTCCCTGCTGTCCCTGGCTTTGATGCCTGCGGCCGCCGCCGACCTCTCCGACGTTCAAACCTTCCTAAGCCAGACCTCCTACGATGAGGTGCGGATCTCTCCGGACGGCACGCGGCTGGCCTTCATCGCCCGCCGCAACGACTTCGAGCGCGACCGCGAGGTCTTCACTCTCTGGACGATCGATCTCTCGCGCCCCGGAATGAAGCCCGTTCAGATCGCGGCGCCCGAGAATTGCTCGGGCCTGCGCTGGTCGCCGGACGGCCGTTCGCTCTCGTTCCTTTCCGAGCTCCAGCTCTTCGTGATGGAGCCCTCGCCGGGAGCGGCGACGCGGCGCCTCAGCGATCCCTCCCGGTTTCCCGAGGGGATCGATCTCTACGAATGGCTGCCGGACGGCTCCGGGGTCGTGCTCGCCGCCTCCGGTCCGCCGGACAAGGCGGCGACCGCCGCTGCCCGGCGGCAGCGGGATTTCTACGGCGACGTGCGCCGGCTGTCCGGTCCGCCATCCGCCTCTCCCTCCCTGTTCCGGCTCCTCCTCGCGGACGGCCGGGTCGAGCGGCTGGCGCCGTCTCCCGTCGAGGCGCCGGAATCGCTCGCCGTCTCCCCGGACGGCCGCTGGCTCGCGGTCACGGGCAGCGGCTTCCGGCAGACGATGGATACCACCGAGATGGCGCTGCTGCCGGCGGTTCCCGGAGCAGCCGGCGAGCCGCGGCGGAGCCGCAACCTCATCATCGAGGAGGGGCCGGCCTGGGTGGGCGGTAGCCTCTTCGTGATCGGCACCGGCGAGGAGAAGGACGGCCGGTACACGGCGACCGAGGCGAGGATGTACCGGGTGGAGCCGGAGAGCCTCCGTTTCGTCCGCGTCGCGTCCGGCCTGCGGGGGCACCTCAACCAGCAGGTTCCGCTGGCGGACGGCTCCCTGCTCGCGGTCACCACGGTTTCGACCGGCACGCGGATCGCGCGCGTGGAGCCCGCCTCGGGGTCCGTGCGGACGCTCCGGGAGCAGCGTGGCTGGCTCGCCGGCCTTTCCACCTCCCGCGGTGGCCGGATCGCCTTCGTGGCCGGCGATGCCCACCACTTCTCCGAGATCTATGTCGCCGAGGGCCCGGAGGGGATCGCCACCGCCCGTCCGACGACCGACTTCAACGCCGTCCTGAGCCGGGGGCCGCTGCCGGAGATCGAGACCGTCTCCTGGGACGGCGGCGATGGGGTCTCCGTCGAGGGAGTGCTCTTCTGGCCGCCCGGGCGGAAGGGGGAGAAGGGGCTCCCCCTGATCGTGGACCTTCACGGTGGCCCCTTTGGTGTGGCGCGCACCGAGGCGGTGGACCTCTACGGCTCCTACGCCTCGTATCCTGCCCTGCTCGCCGCCCGGGGGTTCCTGGTGCTGAATCCCAACTACCGGGGGAGCGCCGGCCGGGGGGACGAGCTCGCCCGCGGGATCGAGGGGCACCACTGCTCGGTCCCCTCGCGGGACGTCGTCCGGGGCGTCGAGAGCCTCGTCGCGCGCGGCTGGGCGGACTCGAAGAGGGTTGGGCTGATCGGTTACAGCGGCGGTGGCAGCCTCTCCAAGTGCCTGGTCGGCCGGACCGATCTGTTCCGCGCCGCCTGCACGGGCGCGGGGGTATGGGACCACCTTTCCCTCTTCGGTACTATCCGGGGAGGGTTTTGGGCTGAAGGTTTCTATGAGGGGAAGGCGCCCTGGGAGGATTTCGAGCGCTGGTGGAACGAATCCCCGCTCGGGGCCTTAAGCCGGGTGAGGACGCCCACCCTGATCGTCGCGGGAGAGCTCGACGGCACGGCCCCGGCGCAGGCCGCCGAGATGTACTACGGCCTCCTCTGGCGCGGCGTGCCGGCGGAGTCCCTGATCTTCCCAGGCGAAGGGCACATCTTCAGCAAGCCGTCCCACAAACGGACCAAGATCCGCGCCGAGATCTCCTGGCTGGAGCACTACCTGCTCGGCAAGCCGCGCGCCGAGCTGTCCACGGCGGAGTAGCGAGCTGCTATAGTGCGCTCTCCCACCCTGGAGAGCCGTTCGATGCGCCTGAAGACCGAATTCGTCAAGCTGCCTCTCTGCTTCGACGCCGAGCGCCTGGCGGCCGAGGTCGCCGAGGTGCCGGAGACGTCCTGGCGCCCCCATCCACAAAGGCATCCCGGGAGCTCCGCCCTGCCGCTGGTCGCGGCGGGCGGGGACCCGGCGAACGACGAGACCAGGGGGCCGATGCTGCTGACCCCGCATCTCGCCCTCCTGCCGTACCTGCGGCAGGTGCTGGCCACGCTCCAGGCCCCGATCGGCCGCACGCGCCTGATGCGGCTGGACGGCAACGCCGAGGCGACCGCGCACGCCGAGTCAACTACTACTGGATGGAGCGGCTGCGGGTACACGTGCCGATCCTCACCACTCCCCGCGTCGAGTTTCTCTGTGGCGAGCGATCGGTCCACATGGCGGCGGGGGAGGTGTGGGTGTTCGACACCTGGCGCATCCACAACGTGCTCAACCCCGATCCCACGCGGCGCATCCACCTGGTGGCGGACTCGGTGGGGTCGCCCGAGCTCTGGGACCTGATCGAGCGAGGGGAGTGGCCCTTCGCGGAATCCCCCCGGCCCGGCGCGCCGGCCCGCTTCGTGCCGTGGCGGCCCGGCGCCGAGGCGTCGTTCCCCACGGAGCGAACGAACCAGCCGGTGGTGATGTCCCCCTGGGAGCAGGAGCGCCTCCTGGAGGCGGTCCTCCACGATCTGGAAGGGGATGCCGAAGACTTCCGCCACCTGTTGCAAGGGTTTCTGCGCCGCTGGCGAGCCCTGTGGGCCGTCCACGGCGAGCGGGAGCCGGGATGGGCGGCGTACCGCGCCGAGCTCGACGCCTTCGACCGGCGGCTCGGCGGCTTCCTGCGCCGTTTCCCCCTGCCCAACCACATGGACGCGGCCGAGACCGTCCGCCACGTGATCGTACGTCCGGGGCTCAATCCGGAGCTGAGCCAGGCCGCCGCGGGCCCGGTCCGCCCGGCTCCGGCCCCACGCGGCGCGCCTTCCGACGTCCCCCGCCGGTTCGCGCGGCCGGTGTTCATCGTCTCGCCGCCGCGCTCGGGGTCGAGCCTGCTGTTCGAGACGCTGGCGCAGTCGCCGACAGTGTGGACGGTGGGCGGGGAGAGCCATGGGGTGATCGAGGGGATTCCGGCCCTGCAGCCCGCGGCGCGGGGCTGGGCGTCGAACCGGCTGACCGCGCGGGACGCGCGGCCGGCGGTGGTCGAGCGGCTGACCGACACCTTCTTCCTCAACTTGCGAGACCGGGACGGCAAGCGCCCCGCCGCCGGGGCCGAGGATCTGCGGCTGCTGGAGAAGACGCCGAAGAACGCGCTCCGCATCCCCTTCCTGGCCGCCGCCTTCCCGGACGCCCTGTTCGTCTACCTCTACCGGAACCCCCGCGAGGCCATCAACAGCATCTACGAGGCCTGGCGGTCGGGCCGCTTCGTCACCTATCCCCAGCTTCCGGGCTGGGACGGCCCCCCCTGGTCGCTCCTGCTCGTCCCCGGCTGGCGGGAGCTGGCGGGACAGGATCTGCCGGAGATCGCGGCGCGGCAGTGGGCGGCCACGACGGAGCAGCTCCTGGACGACCTGGAAGCCCTGCCGTCCGACCGCTGGTGCGTGGCCAATTACGGCCGGCTGGTCTCCGAGCCGCAGGAGGAGATCGAGCGGCTCTGCGGCTTCCTGGGAGTCGAATGGGACCGGCGGCTCACCACGCCCCTGCCCCCCTCGCGCCATACGCTGACCCCGCCGGAGCCCGGGAAGTGGCGGCGGAACGCCGCCGTGCTCGACCCCGTCTTCCCGCTGGCGGCGAAGGCGGCGGAGCGGTCGCTGGAGGTCTTCGGCCGGGAGCCGGGCCATGGGCCGATCGCTTCCGCGCCGGCTGAGGCGGAGCCAAGCCGGTCCGCGCCGCCTCCGCCGCCGCCAGCGCCGCGTCCGGCGGCGCGGCCCTCTCCCGAGTCCCCGCTGCGCAGCGTCGCCACGTCGACCCTGCCGGGGCTGCTGCGGGAGATCGCCAGCTCGCTGCTCGTCTCCACCTATCAGAGCGGGAAGGTGATCCTGGTGCGGGCCGACGGCGGCGCGCTCAACACGCACTTCCGCTCCTTCCCGAGCCCGATGGGAATGGCGCTGGGGCCGCGCTACCTGGCGATCGGCACCGCCCGCCATATCTGGGAGTACCGCAACGTCCCGGCGGCGGCGCGGCGGCTCGATCCGCCGGACAAGCACGACGCCTGTTTCCTGCCTCGGGCCTCGCACGTCACCGGGGACATCCGCGTGCACGACATGGCCTTCGCCGGGGAGGATCTGTGGGTGGTCAACACCCGCTTCTCCTGCCTCTGCGTGCTCGACCGGGACCACAGCTTCGTCCCCCGCTGGCGCCCGCCGTTCGTCTCCTCCCTGGGGCCCGAGGACCGCTGCCACCTGAACGGCCTCGCCGTGGTGGACGGCCGGCCGCGCTACGTGACCGCCCTCGGCCGCAGCAACGCCCCCGCCGGCTGGCGGGAGGGCAAGGCGCACGGGGGCATCCTGCTGGACGTCGAGAGCGGCGGGGAGGTGGCGGGGGGGCTCTCGATGCCGCACTCCCCGCGCTGGCACAACGAGCATCTATGGGTATTGGAGTCGGGCAAGGGGGAGATCGGCGTGGTCGATCTGCCGACCGGCCGGGTGCGGACCGTGGCGCAGCTCCCCGGCTTCACCCGCGGCCTCTCCTTCGCCGGCCCCTATGCCTTCGTGGGGCTCTCGCAGGTGCGCGAGAGCGTCTTCGGCGGCCTCCCCCTGAGCCAGCGGCTCCAGGACCGCGTCTGCGGCGTCTGGGTGGTCGACACCCGCAACGGCCAGACCGTGGCCTTCCTCCGCTTCGAGGACGCCGTGCAGGAGATCTTCGAGGTCGCCCTGCTCCCGGGCTTCCGCTTCCCGGAGCTCTCCGATCCCGAGGGGGAGCTGATCGGCGGGACGTACGTGCTGCCGGAGGAGGCGCTGGCGGCGGTGGCGGGGCGGGGGTGAGATTGCGTCGCCTGAATTCTACCGCCCGAAATAATCCTTCGGAGTCTTCCCCAGGAACAGGTCCGGGTGCAGCGGCTTCCCCGGCGCCACCGCGTACCTTTCGAAATCGGTTACGCCCGCCTCGCGCAGCACCTCCTCGTCGATGTAGAAGCGTCCGGTCTGATCGCGGCTGTCGCGGTTGAGGATCTCGTACGCGGCGTCGGCCACGATCTCAGGTCTGCGGCAGCTCTCGGGCGGGGTGAGGCCCCCCAGCATGGCGAGGGCGGCGGTGAGGATCACCGTGCGCGGCCAGAGGGCGTTGACGGCGATGCCGTCCCGCTTGAATTCCTCGGCCATCCCCAGGACGCAGAGGCTCATGCCATACTTGGCGATGGTGTAGGCCACGTGGTGCTCGAACCATTTGGGGTCGAGGTTGAGCGGCGGCGAGAGGGTGAGGATGTGCGGATTCGCCGCTTTCTTGAGATGGGGGATGCAGGCCTGCGAGCAGAGATAGGTGCCGCGGGCGTTGACCCCCCACATCAGGTCGAAGCGCTTCATCGGGGTCTCCAGCGTGCTGGTGAGGCTGATCGCGCTGGCGTTGTTGACCAGGACGTCGATCCCGCCGAAGGTCTCGGCCGTCCTCGCCACCGCCGCCAGGACCTGGTCCTCGTCCCGGATGTCCACCTGGAGCGGCAGGGCCCGGCCCCCCGCGGCCTCGATCTCCTGGGCCGCCGAATAGATCGTCCCCGGCAGCTTCGGGTGGGGCTCCGCCGTCTTCGCCGCGATGGCGACGTTGGCGCCGTCCGCCGCCGCGCGCAGGGCGATCGCCTTGCCGATGCCGCGGCTGGCGCCGGTGATGAAAAGGGTTTTTCCCTTGAGGTCCGCCACCTAGGCTTTACCCATGGAATATTCGGCGATGTGATCGTAGGCCTCTTCCAGCAGATCCTCCGGGGGCAGGAAGACGATCCGCACGTGATTGAAGTCGTCCTGGCCGAAGCCGGAGCCGTGGACCACCACGACGCCGTGCTGGAGGATGAGGTCGCGCACCAGCTCGGTGTCCTTGAGATCCCCGAGTGAAAAGCGGGGGAAGGCGTAGAAGGCCCCCTTGGGCGATACGCAGCTCCAGCCGGGGATGGCGTTGAGCCGCTCCACCGTGAGGTCGCGGCGGCGGCGCAGGATGGCGCTCACCTCGGCGATGTGATGGTTGGGCCCTTCGAGCGCCGGCTTGATCGCCCACTGCGCGGGGTGGCTGGGGCAGAGCCTTGCCCGCACCAGCCGGCCCATGACGTCCGCCAGCGGCGCCAGCACCTCGCCCGGCCCTGAGAGGACGCTCCAGCCGATCCGCAGGCCGGGGCCGAGCCAGACCTTGGAGAGCCCGCCGAAGGTGGCGACCGGCACGTCGTCCCGCAGCGAGGCGGTGGCGACGAAGTCCTCTTGCGGGTCGAGCACCATGCGGTCGTAGATCTCGTCCGAGAGCACCAGGAGCTGGTGGCGGGCCGCGATCTCCAGCACCCTCTCCAGAGTGGCGCGGCCGGCCACCGACCCGGTCGGGTTGTTCGGATTGATCAGCACCAGGGCGCGGGTGCCCGCCTCGACCAGCCGCTCGATGTCGCCCGGATCGGGCTGCCAGCCGTTCGACTCGTCGAGCTTGTAGTAGATCTCCCGGGCGCCGAGCTTGGCCATCACGGCGGAGTAGAGCGGATAGCCCGGGCTGGGGAGGAGCACCGACTCATCCGGCTCCAGCAGGGCGTTGAGGAGGAGCTCGATCGGCTCGGAGGCGCCGTGGCCCACGAAGACGTCCTGGACCGAGCGGATCCCCTTGCGCTCCTCGGCGTCGCGGCGGATCGCCTCCCGCGCCTCCGGGATCCCCTCGGAGGCGGAATACCCCGTCTTGTTGTCGCGCAGGGCCTTGACGATCGCCTCGACGACCGGCTCCGGCGTCCGGAAGTCGAACTGGCAGGGGTCGCCGATGTTCAGGCCGATGATCTTCTTGCCCAGGGCCTCGGCCTGGCGGGCCAGGAGGACGACGTCGCGCACGGCGTAGGTGACGTCGTCCATCCGGCGGGCGGTGCGGATGGGGGCATAGGAGGTCCTAACGGAGCTCGTGGTCATAGGGCGGAGGTTCCTGGCGCGACCAGCTCGTCGATCTGGCGGGCGTCTTCGTCGGTGATCTGGACGTCCAGCGCCTTCAGGCTGTCCTCGAGCTGCTCCATCGTCCGCGGGCCGATGATGACCGAGGTCACCGCCGGATGGCGGAGCGCCCAGGCATTGGCGAAGCGGGCGAACGGCACCCCCTTCGCTCCGGTAAGCGGTAGGAGCTTCTCGACGATGTCGAGCCGGCGCTGGAACTTGGGGTTTTCGATGTCGCCGATCCACTTCTCGGCGCGCTGGCTGTCCTTGGGGTTCTCGGCGCCGCGGCGGTACTTGCCGGAGAGCCACCCCCCTTCGAGCGGGCTCCAGACGATGTTGGCGATACCGAATTTGAGCGACATGGGGAAGTGCTCGGCCTCCATCACCCGCCGCAGGATGCTGTAGGGCGGCTGCAGCGAGACGAACCGCTCCCAGCCGTGCTTGTCGCTGAGCCAGAGGGTCTCGACGATCTCCCAGGCCGCGAACCGCTTCTCCCAGAGGGCCGATCCCTCATAGTGGTTGGTCGAGAGCCCCAGGTAGCGCACCTTTCCCTGGCGCACGAGGTCGCTGAGGGTCGAGAGGGTCTCTTCCAGGGGCGTGGTGGGGTCGGGGCGGTGGATCTGGTAGAGGTCGATGACGTCGGTGTCCAGGCGGCGCAGGCTGTTCTCGACCTGCTCCTGGATCGCCTTGCGCGAGAGCCCGCGCTGGTTGGGGCCGGGGCCCACGGGGGCCCACACCTTGGTGGCGAGCACCGTCCCCTCGCGCTTGCCCTTGAGGGCCTTGCCGACGATCACCTCCGACTCCCCCTCGGAGTAGCCGTTGGCCGTGTCGATGAAATTGATGCCGGCGTCGAGCGCCTTATGGATGATGCGGATGCTGTCCTCGTGGTCCGGGTTGCCCCAACTGCCGAACATCATAGCGCCCAGGCAGAGCGGGGAGACCTGCAGGCCGCTCCTGCCGAGATTGCGGTATTCCATGCTTCACCCCCGTTCAAAATCTCCAGCCAGGGAGGGAAGCTATCACGCGTCCAGCAACTGCTCCACCCGCTCGATGCGGGCGTCGAGGCTCCCCTGGAGCACGAGGTCGCGGCACTCGCCGGCCGGCAGGGGAGGGCTGAAGAGGTAGCCCTGGAACTGGTCGCAGCCGAGCCCCTGGAGCCAGCGCATCTGCCGCTCCTCCTCGACCCCCTCGGCGATCACGGCGATCTCCAGGCTCATGGCGAGGGCGATCACCGCCGCCGCCACCTCCTCGCTGCCGCGGGCCTTGCCGATGGTGTGGACGAAAGAGCGGTCGAGCTTCAGGGTGTCGATCGGGAAGGTGGTGAGATAGGAGAGCGAGGAGTAGCCGGTGCCGAAGTCATCGATGGCGATCCGCACCCCCAGCTCCTTGAGGCCGCGCAGGATGGCAAGCGTCGCCTCGGCGTTCTGCATGGCCAGGGTCTCGGTGATCTCCAGCACCAGCAGGGAGGGCGGGAAGCCGGTCTCGGTGAGCACGTCCTGGATGCGCTGGAGGAGGTCCGACTGCTGGAAGGAGCGGGCGGAGAGGTTCACCGCCAGCAGCAGGTCGGCCGCCCCCTCGCGGCGCCACTCCTCGACCTCCCGGCAGGCCCGGCGCAGCACCCAGAGGTCCAGCATGTTGGAGAGGCCGGAGGCCTCGGCGAGCCAGAGGAACTCGCCCGGGGTCATCAGCCCGCGCGCCGGATGATGCCAGCGCAGCAGGGCCTCCGCCCCCTCGACGCGGCGCCGCCTCGTGTCGAGCACCGGCTGGTAGAAGAGGGTGAGCCCCCCGCCGCGTTGCGTCAGCTCCCGCCGCAGGTCGGCGCCGAGCGAGAGCTGCTCCAGGCTGTGGGAGTCCATGCCAGAGGTGTAGAGCTGATGGCCGTCCCGGCTCGTCTCCTTGACACGGACCATGGCGGTCTCGGCGCGCTTGAGCAGGGTCTCGGCGTCGGTGCCGTCCTCCGGATAGCGGCTGACGCCGAGGCTGGCCGTGAGATAGACCTCGCGCTCCTGGAGCGAGAAGGGGAGCCGGGTGACGGCCAGCAGCTTCTCGGCGACCCGCACGGCGGTGCTCTCCGCCTCGACGGAGGGCAGGAGGACGGCGAATTCGTCGGCGGCCACGCGCCCGATCAGGTCGGTGCTGCGGAGGTTGTGCCGCAGCCGTTCCGAGAACGCCTTCAGCAACTCGTCCCCCTGGCGGTTGCCCAGCGACTCGTTGACCAGCTTGAAGCGGTCGAGGTCGAGGAAGAAGACGGCGAGCCGCTCCCGCCGCGCCTCGGCCTGCGCGAGCGCCCGCCGCAGGTGCTGGACCATCAGGCTGCGGTTGGGCAGGTCGGTCAACGGGTCGTGATGGGCGAGGTGCTCGATCCGGTCCGCGGCGGCGAGCACCCACTGGCGCTCGTCCTCCAGCAGCCAGGTCACCATGCCGATCCCGATCAGGCTCTGGAGCAGGAAGTCGAACGGCCCGAGATAGGCGGCGTAGGTCATCGAGCCGACGCGCACCATCTGCGTGATGATGATCACCAGGTAGTGCATCTGGTGCAGCCCGTAGAGCAGGAAGGCGATGGCCGCCAGCCGCCGGCCGAGGCCCGAGCGATGCGCCCGGCTGGCCCAGACCCCCCAGGACGCGGTGAGGAAGGCGGCTCCCAGCAGGAACGCCCGCAATCCGACCCGCGCCAGGAAGCGGACCTCCGGAGTGGTGTAGAGGGTCAGGGTGACGGAGCCGGCCGCGAGCACCAGGAGGGCGGCCAGCACGGCGCGCCGGAAGCGGCGGGAGAGGAGCCTCGCCGCGGTGGCCTCGTACGAGCCGAAGAGCAGCCACGCGGCCTGCCAGTAGCCGGCGGTGATGGAGATCAGCGAGGCCGCGAGGCGGGCCGGCGCCGTGGGCGGCAGGTGGGAGACGAGATAGAGGGAGACCGCGCCGCTGATCAGCCAGACGCAGAACGCCCACCAGCTCCAGGCCCACGTCAGCAGGTAGGGGCGCTGGTAGAGGCGGTGAAAGCCCACCAGCACCATCGCCAGAGCGATGGCGCCGGCTGCCTGGGCGGCATTGCTTGTGAAAATCACAAGCGCTGAATTGATCATGTGTCGCTGATTTTACTCCACCCGTCATCCAAAAAGACCAGACCGGGCGTAGATGGAAGAGATTCCATGGGAGGAGGACGATGCGGGAGACGCGGCAGGTGTTCGTGACGGGAGGGACGGGGTATCTGGGGAACGCTCTGCTGCCGGCGCTGCTGGCGCGGGGGCACCGGGTGCGGGCGCTGGCCCGGCCGGGATCGGAGGCGAAGCTGCCCCTGGGGTGCGGCGCCGTACCGGGCAACGCGCTGGACGCCGTCACCTTCGCCGGACGGGTAGCGCCGGCCGACACGCTGGTCCACCTGGTGGGGGTCTCCCACCCGGCCCCTTGGAAGGCGGAGCAGTTCCGGACGGTGGACCTGGCTTCGGCGCGGGCCTCGGTGGAGGCGGCGCGGGAGGCGGGTGTGCGCCATTTCGTCTACCTGAGCGTGGCCCAGCCGGCGCCGGCGATGCGGGCCTACGTCGCCGCGCGGGCGGAGGCCGAGGCCCTGATCGCCGGCTCCGGCCTCAACGCGACCTTCGTGCGACCCTGGTACGTGCTCGGCCCCGGCCACCGCTGGCCCTACGCCCTGATCCCGATGTACGCCCTCCTCGAGCGCCTGCCCACGACCCGCGACACCGCCCGCCGGCTCGGGCTGGTGACGCTGCGACAGATGGTGGACACCCTGGTCTGGGCGGTGGAGAGCCCTGCGGAGGGCGTGCGGGTGATGGATGTGGAGGCGATTCGAAAGACGGGGTTTGGATCGGCCTCGGTATCGGCAGCAGGGCCTTTAGGAGGCTCCCTCGTTTCCTGAAGGGAGGCCTGGAAGCGAGGCTCATTTCGGGGGGGTTGCTCCTACCCTTTGAGAGGAAACGGGCGCTCATGGTCGGCTCCTTGAGAGCACTTCATTCGGCGATATTATAGCGAAGGACGGAAATCCGTCCAGTGTCATCGTGCCAGCAGGAACCCCACCGCCGCGAGAGCCGCCAGCACCACCAGAGCGAGGCCGACGTAGAGGAGGACCGGCCGTTTGCCGGTCTCGGCCTTGCCGCCGCCGAGGAAGCGGCCGGCCTCGCGGATCTCGGTGAGGGTGCGCAGCCGCAGCATCTCCTCCAAGCGCTCCAGCGCGGCCAGGAGATCCCCCGCGTTGGCGTAGCGCTCGTCGGGCTTCCGGGCGAGGCAGCGGAGCACCACGACGTCGATCTCCGGGGAGAGCCCCGGCATGAGCTGGCTCGGCATGCCGAGCTTGGGGCCCGGCGCGCGGCCGGTCAGCATCTCGTGGAAGATCGCTCCGGCGGAGTAGAGGTCGGCCCGGGCGTCCACCGTCGAGCCTTCCAAGATCTCGGGAGCGAGGTAGTAGAGGGCGCCCAGACGGATCTCCCCCGTACTGAGGGTCGCGGTGAGGCTCGGCGCCGCCGTCTCGAAGCCGGTCGCCCCCAGGTCCGACACCTTGACGGTCGCGAAATCGGGGGAGACGAGGACGTTGCGCGGCGTCAGGCTGCGGTGGAGGATGCCGTGCTGGTGCCCCTGGGCCAGCCCCCGGCAGATCCCCCGCATCACCGTGAAGGCCTCGGAGAGCGATGGCCGCCGTGCTTTCAGGACCCGGTCGAGCGAGGCCCCCTCCACCCGCTCCATCACCAAATAGAGGCGCTCCCCCTCCTGCCCTGTATCCAGGACGTGGACCAGGTTCGGATGGCGGGAGACGGCGATGAGCGCCCGCATCTCCCGGTGGAAGCGCTCGACCGTGGCCGGGCTCGCGCTCAAAGCGGCCGGGAAGAGCTTGACCGCCACCTCGCGCCCCGCCGGGGCCACGGCCGTGTAGACCGCCGACTGCCCGGCCCTGCCGAGGAGCTCGCGGACCTGGAAGGGGCCGATGGTTTCAGGTAGCTCGGGAGGCATCGCTTTCGAAGATCATGTCTCGAAAATAATAAGCGTGTCACCCACCGTAATGCGATCGAAGGGTTGGAGCACGGCCCGTTCGGCCGGCTTGCCGTTCACCCGCGTCCCCTTGCTGCTGCCGAGGTCGGTCATCACCCAGGAGCCGTCCTCCCAGGCGAGGCGCAGGTGCTCCTTGCTGGTGTTGGGATCGGTCAGCGGCAGAGAGCAGGAGCGGGAGCGGCCCACGGTGGCGGGTCCCGCGCCGTCGAGCGCCAGCGACCGGCCGCGCTCCGGCCCCTCGGCCACGAACAGGCGGGCCGGCCGCGGCCCCGCCGTCTCCCCGTCCTCCGCCTCCGGCCGTGGCCGCGGCGGACGGGCGATCTCCAGCGTCTGGATAGGGTAGGGGATGGCGATCCCCTCCTTGCGGAGCTCCTCCCAGATGCTCGCCCGCAGGTCGCTCGCGATGTGGTGCGACTGGGCGACGTCGCTGATCCAGACGCGGAGCTCGTAGAGGATCGCGCTGGGATCGAAGGAGACCAGGAGGACGTCCGGCGCCGGCTTGTCCAGCACCCCGGGCACGCCGGAGGCGCAGTCGAGCAGGATGCGGCGGACGCGGTAGGGGGGCTCGCCGTAGGGCAGCCCCACCCGGACCTTCTCGCGGTGCACCGGGTGCGGGTAGTAGTAGTTCAGCACCCGCTCGTCGGCCATCTTGCTGTTGGGGATCACCAGGTTGTCGTTGTCCCGGGTGCGCAGGTGGGTGGTGCGCCAGGTGATGGCGGCCACCCGCCCCTCCTGGTCGCCGACCTTGATCCAGTCGTTGATGCGATAGGGCCTTTCGATGCTGATCACCAGCCCCGCGAAGAAGTTGCCGAGGATCGGCTGGAGGGCGAGGCCGAGGACCAGGGAGGTGACGGCGCTGGTGGCGACCAGGGCGGTGACGTCCAGCTTCGGAAAGGTCAGCCGCAGGGTGATGAAGGCGGTCACCAGGTAGACCAGGGTCATCGCCACGGCGGGAAGCATGGGCGGCAGGCGGAGCTCCCGCTTGGCCGTCAGTTGGACGTCGAAGAGATAGAGCCCCAGCAGGCGGAAGAGGGTGATCAGGCCGAGGAAGAGCCAGGCCCAGCCGAGCACGCGGGCGAGCGCCTCCGGCTGATAGGCCGGCTGAAAGCGGGTGAAGATCTCCAGCGTGGCCACCCCGGCGGCGACGTAGAGGGGAAAGGCGAGCTGGCGCACCCAGAAGAACCGCTTCTGGAGCGCGGCGATCATCAGGATCAGCAGCGACAGCACGGCGACGCTGCCCAGCACGGCGAGGTTCGTCAGCAAGCCGGGATCACCTCCGAGAGGACCATTCTAGCGTTGGCGGCCCCTCGCGTTAGAATCGGCCGTCCGGTATTTCTCATCTCACTCAAAGGAGACCACGATGAAGAGACTCTTCGGTTCGGCCGCCGTCCTGGCGCTCGCCTGTGCCCTGGCTCTGTCGGTGCAGGCCCAGACCGCCAAGACGATGGAGAAGACGGCCAAGAAGGAGGACATGAAGGAGCAGATGAAGTCCACCGGCGGGGTGCGCGGATCGATCCTCTTCCAGATCGATCAGGCCCGGGAGAAGCTGATCGCCCTCGCCAACGCCACGCCGGCCGAGAAGTACGGCTGGCGGCCGGGGGAGGGGGTGCGCACGACGGGGGAGGTCTTCAACCACGTGGCGGCCGCCAACTTCTTCCTGCCCACCTTCTGGGGCGCCAAGGTGCCCGCGGGCGTCAACCCCCAGACTCTGGAGAAGGAGATGAGCGGCGACAAGGCGAAGACGGTCGACGCGCTGTCGAAATCCTTCGACAATCTCCGCGAGGCCATCCTGGCGGTGCCCGAGGCGGACCTGGACCGCAAGATCAAGATGTTCGGCCAGGACGCCACCGTGCGCGACGCCATGATGGTGCTCACCAGCCACGCCCACGAGCACCTCGGCCAATCGATCGCCTACGCCCGCTCGAACGGCATCGTGCCGCCCTGGAGCAAGTAGGGCCCGTCCCTCCGCCGTATGTCTTCGTAGGGGCGGCCCTGTGTGGCCGCCCTGCTCCCCCACCCAGGGCGGCCACACAGGGCCGCCCCTACAGAACGCCGCCCTACCCCAGCCGTTCGCGGTACAGCCGGTCCATGGCCTGGCGCAGGGCCCCGAGGCGGTCGAGCTTGCCGACCTCGTCGGCCTTGACCTCCAGGGGCCAGTCGAAATCGACATTGTCGATCACCGTGGCCCGCCAGACCCTCTTCTTCGGGTCCCACCCGCTCCCCTTGCGGTCGGCGAGCAGGTCCCAGCCGGTAGGCAGGAAGCTGCGGATCTCCGTCTCCGTGTATTGAAGGGGAACAGACTGAAGAGGCTCGTCGGTCTTCATGGGCGGGATTGTGCCTCAAGTCGAGGCCTGGGGAAAGGACCCCCCTTTCCTTGACCCCCCCGGGTGCCGTTGCTACGATCCCGGGGGGCCCCGGGTCCGCGCGGCCCGCCCATCCAATAAGGAAAGCCATGAGAATCGAGCTCAGTGAAGAGCAGAAAATGCTGCAGGAGAGCGTCCGGAGATTCGCCGAGGAGGTCGTCCGTCCCCGCGCCAAGGAGATCGACGAGAGCGGCGAGTTCCCGCGCTCCTTTTTCGATCAGGCCGGCGAGCTGGGCCTCGCCGGGGTCAGCGTGCCGGAAGAGTACGGTGGCGCCGGCATGGACACCATCTCTTATTGCCTCGTCATCGAGGAGATCAGCCGGGTCTGCGCTACCTCGGGGGTCATCCTCTCGGTCAACAACTCGCTCGTCTGTGATCCCCTTCTGAAGTTCGGCACCGAGGAGCAGAAGAAGGAGTTCCTCACCCCCCTGGCCTCGGGCAAGAAGCTCGGCTGCTTCGCCTTGACCGAGCCGGGCGCCGGCAGCGATCCGGCGGGCATCCGCACCACGGCCCGCCGCGAAGGCGACGACTACGTCCTCAACGGCAACAAGATCTTCATCACCAACGGCACCGACGCGGACATCGCCCTGGTCTTCGCCAGCGTCGACCTGGAGAAGAAGCACAAGGGGATCACCGCCTTCATCGTCCCCGCCGACATCCCGGGCTACAGCCACGGCACCCACGAGTTCAAGCTCGGCGTCAACGCCTCGGGCACCACCGAGCTGGCCTTCGAGGACCTGCGGATCCCCGCTCGCTACCGCCTCGGCGAGGAGGGGGAGGGCTTCAAGGTCGCCATGTCCACCTTGGACGGCGGACGCATCGGCATCGCCGCCCAGGCGGTCGGCATCGCCCAGGGGGCCTTCGAGGAGGCGCTCGCCTACTCCCAGGAGCGCGAGCAGTTCGGCTCCCACCTCTCCGACTTCCAGGCGATCCAGTTCTACCTCGCGGACATGGCGACCGAGCTCGACGCCGCCCGCCTGCTCACCTGGAAGGCGGCCTGGGCCAAGGAGAACCAGAAGCGCTATACCCTCGAAGCCTCCCAGGCCAAGCTGTTCGCCTCCGAGATGGCCCAGCGGGTCACCAACAAGGCGCTGCAGATTCACGGCGGCTACGGCTACACCAAGGAGTACAACGTCGAGCGCTACTTCCGCGACGCCCGCATCACCGAGATCTACGAGGGCACCAGCGAGATCCAGAAGATGGTGATCGCCGACTGGGTGCTCACCAAGGCCTGAGCCCCGAGGAGACGCGACCATGGCCGTGCTCGCTGAACCCATCGCCGATGTTGCCTCCGGCGTCGACTTCTCGCTCACCGAGGACCAGCAGCTCCTGCGCGACGAGGTCCGCCGCTTCGCCGTGGAGCGCATCCAGCCCGGCGTGGCGGAGCGCGACCGCGAGCACCGCTTTCCCGTCGACATCTTCCAGGAGATGGGGGAGATGGGCCTCCTCGGCATGCTGGTGCCCGAGGAGCACGGCGGCGCGGGGACCGACACCCTCTCCTACCTGCTGGCCATGGAGGAGATCTCCCGGGTCGATCCCGCGGTGGCGGTGACGATGAGCGTCACCAACTCGGTCTGCTGCTGGCCGATCGTCCGCTTCGGCAGCGAGGCTCTGAAGCGGAAGGTGCTGCCGGCCCTCGCCTCCGGGGAGACCCTCGGCGGCTTCGGCCTCACCGAGCCGGGCGCCGGCAGCGATGCCGGGAGCCTGAAGACCACCGCCCGGCGGGACGGCGACTTCTGGGTGCTCAACGGCGAGAAGGCCTGGATCACCAACGCGGGGCACGCCGGCTGGTACGTGGTGGTGGCGCGCACGAGCCCGGAGGCGGGGAAGCGGGGGCTCTCGGCGATCGTGGTCCCCGCGGACGCGCCCGGCTTCTCGACCGGCAACCCCGAGGAGAAGCTGGGGCTCCGGTCCTCGCGCACGGCGCAGATCTACTTCTCGGATTGCCGGGTGCCGGCCGGGAACCTCCTCGGTGAGGAGGGGCAGGGGCTGAAGATCGCCCTGGCGACCCTCGACCACTCGCGCCTCGGCATCGCCGCCCAGGCGGCCGGCATCCATCAAAGGGCGCTGGAGCTGGCGGTCTCCTACGCCAAGGAGCGCGTGCAGTTCGGCCAGCCCATCGCCGCCAACCAGGCCATTCAATTCAAGATCGCCCAGATGGCCACCGAGCTCGCCGCCGCCCGGGCGCTCACCTGGGCCGCCGCCGCGTCCGAGCACACCCCGCGCGCCGGCCGTATGGCCGCCCAGGCCAAGGTCTACGCCTCCGAGGCCGCCAACCGCGCCTGCCAGGAGAGCCTCCAGATCCACGGCGGCAACGGCTTCCACGAGGACTACGAGATCTCCCGCCTCTACCGCGACGTGCGCGTCACCACGATCTACGAGGGCACCAGCGAGATGCAGCGGCTGGTGATCGCGCGCCACCTGCTCCAGAAGTAACCGCTCGTCGCGGGGCGATCCCGCCGCGAGCCCAGCAATGCGCGGCGTACTGGGGAGAATGCGTCCTGGAGGCGCCGTGGCTCTCTCAGAAACCGCTACGGCGGCTCGTCGCATCCTCACGGCGTCTCGACGATCGCTACGGTGCTCTGAGCCCGGATACGACGGCTTACGGTATGTATATCCAACTCGTCGCACCGCCATCCGGACCGCCATATCCATGTCCAGCCTGACGTATTGATATCCGGAGCGTCGGAAGCGTATCCGGGACACCCTGTCGATACGGCGGCCCAAAGATGAATACGAGGGTCCCCATCATGGATATGACGGTATGCCCGATCGATCTTCAACGCATCGTATCGATATTCAGCTTGACCTATCGACATTCAGATCGTCGTCTTGGCATCCATGCTGACTTGGCGATGCGACGATCTGGACAAGCTTAGGGCGGACCGTCGGATCCATAGTTGGAGCGTCCTGTCGATATCCAGCCCGTTCCATCGATACGGTGAGCCGTCGTATCGACGCTCAAGACGTCGTATCTCCACTCAAGACGACAGATCGAGGCTCCGGGCTGCCGATCCCGTCCCGACGCCGTCGAGGAGAGCAGCGCCACGGCGATGCGCAGGGCGAAGCGGAGAGCGCTTTGATAGCTCCGATGAAGCGAATATACTGGCCGCGCAGTTCTTTCTAAAGAGGGAGAGTCCTATGAGAAAAGCCTCATTGCTCGCGTGCGCCGTTCTCTTCATCTCCTCCGTCTGCTTTGCCCAGACGCCGAGTCAGGCGCCCCTCACGGAGGAGGCTCTGGCGGTGATCCTGGGTCCTCCCACCACGGCCTCTGAAAGCTGCGATTCCCAGCAGGACGCCATGGCCTTCGCCGCCAAGCGCCCGCAGCTCCTGGAGAAGTCGACTTGTACGGCGAATTGTCTGGGTAGCGGCACCGTGACCTGCTCGAGCACCAACTGCTCGGCCAAGAACGGCACCTGCAGCAACCTGACAGGCTCGGTCACCTGCGGCAGCACGACCCATTACTGCTCCACCCCGTCGTTTTGCACTCGTTGTAATGTCTGTGGCGACTGTTACTCCTGCTGCCTTTGCGCGGGCCATACGGGCTCCTTCTGCTCGGCGAACTGTTTTTAAAGCGCCGCCACATCCCGACGATCGCCATGGGATCGTCGGGACGTCAAGCCACCGCCAGCCTTCAGCCCTTCCCGACCCGGGCCGCCGCCAGCAGCTCCGCGAGCCGGTCGTAGCTCACGGCCACGCCCTTTTCCATGCCGGACTGGAGGGTGGTGTCGCGGGCCTCCTGGGAGTCGAAGAGCATGGTGAGCGTGAGGGTGGTCCTGCCGCCTTCCTCGATCAGGCTGGTGGTCACCAGCGCCTCCCCGGGGGCGCCGTCCATCCGCTCGGTGTGGACGAGCCGCTCGGGCGGGTGGATCTCGCGAAATTCGCCGCCCGTCCCGAATTCCCTTCCGTTGTCGTCATTCCGCCACACGTAGCGGTAGGCGCCGCCCACCTTGAGGTCGATCTGGCAGTGGGGCATCGACCAGCCGGGCGGGCCGAGGAGCCAGCGCTTCACGAGATCGGGAGTCGTCAAGGCCTCGAAGACCAGGTGGCGGGGCGCGTCGAAGACGCGCGTCATCGCGATCTCCCGGTCGGAGGGGGTGGTGACCTGCAGTTTTCCAGGGTTGGGCATCGGAAATTCTCCTTTAGCGCTTCCTGCGTCCAGATTTCGTTTCCCGGGTCTTCAGCTCTTCCAGCACGCCGTCGAGGCGCTGGAAGTTGGTCTCCCAGAATTGGCGGTATCGCTCCAGCCATGCGTTGGCTTCAGAGAGGGGGTGGGCCTCGATCCGGCACGGCCGCCGCTGCGCGTCCCGGCCGCGCGTGATCAGGCCCGCGCGCTCCAACACCTTGAGGTGCTTGGAGATGGCGGGCTGGCTCATGGCGAACGGCTCGGCCAGCTCGTTCACCGACGCCTCGCCGGTCGCGAGGCGCGCGAGGATCGCTCGCCGGGTGGGATCGGCGAGCGCGGCGAAGGTTGCGTCGAGGCGGTCGGACGGCGTCATGAATAACCTCCGAGTTCCATAACTACATGGTTATACAGTGAGCCGGGGCCGGCGTCAATCCCGCTCTGGGCCCGCCGGTGGCTTCAGGAGGGCGTTTCTCCATCGGCACCCACAGCATCTTGTGTTAATCTCCTTCAGTGCCCCTAGATATCCGTCTTCCTTCTCGAAAGGGGTGAGCTGATGGAGGTGCTGATCCCCACTCTGACGTTCCTCCTGGGCGGGGTCCTCTTCTGGCTCATGGCGCGGCAGCAGCGGAGCGTCCTGGCCGAGCGGCTGCGGGCTCGAGGGTCGGATGCCGCGCGTCTGGAGAGCCGGCTCTCCGAAGCCTTGGGGGAGATCGCCCTCTTGCGCGAGGAGCGGGTCGGGCTGCAGACCCAGACGGCCCGGCTCCAGACCACCATCGAGAAGGAGCGGCAGGCGGCGGCGGAGAAGCTGCGGCTCCTCGAGGAGGCGCAGGCCCGCCTCTCGGACACGTTCAAGGTCTTGTCATCCGAGGCCTTGAGCAACAACAACGCCAACTTCCTCCATCTCGCCAAGGCCACGCTGGAGAAGTTCCACGAGGGGGCCAAGGGAGATCTCGAACGCCGCCAGCAGGCGATCGGCGAGCTCGTCCATCCGCTCAAGGAGTCGCTCCAGAAGGTGGACGCCAAGATCCGCGAGATCGAAACCGCCCGCGAGGTCGCTTACGCCACCTTGGGCGATCACCTGAAGAGCCTGGCCTCGACGCAGACCAACCTGGAGCGGGAGACGGCGAAGCTGGTGGGGGCTCTGCGGTCGTCCTCGACGCGCGGGCGGTGGGGGGAGATCCAGCTCCAGCGGGTGGTCGAGATGGCCGGCATGGTGGCCTATTGCGACTTCTCGCTCCAGGCCACGGTCGATACCGAGGACGGCCGGCTGCGCCCCGATCTCGTCGTCCGTCTGCCGAGCCAGAAGAACGTCGTCATCGACGCCAAGGCGCCGCTCGACGCCTATCTCGATTCCCTGGAGGCGTTGGACGAGGACGGCCGCCGGGCGAAGCTGCGCGATCACGCGCGGCAGATCCGACTCCATCTGACGAGGCTGTCGGGGAAGAGCTACTGGGCCCAGTTCGAGCCCGCGCCGGAATTCGTGGTCCTTTTCCTGCCGGGGGAGACCTTCTTCAGCGCCGCGCTGGAGCAGGACCCCTCGCTGATCGAGGCCGGGGTGGAGCAGAGGGTGATCCTCGCCACCCCCACCACCCTGATCGCGCTGCTGAGGGCGGTCGCCTACGGCTGGCGGCAGGCGCAGGTGGAGGAGAACGCGAAGCAGATCAGCGAGCTCGGCAAGTCGCTCTACGAGCGGCTCCGCACCTTCGCCGGCCACCTTTCAACGATGGGAAGGAGCCTCGGCCAGAGCGTGGACGCCTACAACAAGGCGGTGGGATCGCTGGAGCTGCGGGTCCTCCCCGCCGCCCGCCGTTTCAAGGAGATGGGCGCCGCGGGCGGCGACGAGATCGAGACCCTAGACCCGGTCGACAAGGTCACCCGCGCCATGGACGCGGGTGACGAGGTGCCGGAGATCGCGGAGATGGTGGGCGGAGAGGTGGTCTCGTAAGCCCCTCACCCTACCCCTCTCCCCCTCGAGGGAGAGAGGGGAAAATCCCAGTCTTGGTGTTTTTCTCCCTCTTCTCCCGTCGGGCCGGGGGGGAGGCTGGGAGAAGAGGCCGGGGTGATGAGGGCCAACTTACCGGGGGCGCGATCCTAGATGAAGATCTCCACCTTGCTCTTCGCCCGCAGCTCGGTGGCCCGGTTCTGGAACATCTTCTGGACCTCCTGCTGCTTGAGCAGGGCGGCGATGCGGTCCTTCACCTGATCGAAGGCCAGAACGGTCGGCTCCTGCCTCTGGACGAGTTGGACGATCTGGAAGCCGTATGGGGCCTCCACGACCGGGCTCAGGTCGTTCGGCTTCTTGAGCGCGAAGGCCGCGGCCTCGAACTGCGGCGCGGTCTGCCCCTTGGCGACCGGGCCGAGGTCGCCGCCCCGGGTCTTCGAGCCGGGATCGTCCGAGTACTGCTCGGCCAGCTTGCCGAAGTCCTCGCCGGCCTGGAGGCGCTTGAGGATGTCCTGCGCCTTCTGCCGGGCCTTCTCGCGATCGGCCGGAGAGGCCTTGTCATCGACCTTGAGGAGGATGTGGCGCAGGTGCAGGCGCTCCGGCACCTGCATCTCCGCCTTGTGCTTCTCGTAGAAGTCCCGCACCGCCTGGTCGGAGACGGCGGCCTTGGGGGCGATCTTGGTCGCGACGTACTTCTGGAGCGTGAGCTGCTCGCGGGCCCGGTCGCGGAGGTCTTTCTCGGTGACCCCCGCGCTCGCGAGGGCCTTCTTGTAGGTCTCCTCGTTGGGGAAGTTGCGCTTGCGGGCCGCGACCGCCTGCTGCACCTCGTCGTCGGAGATGGTGACCCCCTGGGCCCTGGCGTCCTGCTGGAGGAGGTTGATGGCGATCAACTGGTCGAGCACCTGGCGGTAGAGGTCGGCGGTCGGATTGAGCCGCTGGCCCGTCTGAGCCATGCGCATCTGCACCATCTGGGCGCCGTCCATCAGCTCATCCTTCTTGATCTCCTTGCCGTTCACCCGGGCGACGACCGCCGGGATCTTGTCCGGTGGCAGCGTCCCCGCCGCTCCCGGCTTGGCCGCGACGGCGGGGGCCCCGGGCAGGTTGAGGGGAGCCGGCTGTCCCGGCGCCGCCGTCGAAGCCGAGCCCGCCGGCGTGGCGGCCTGCGGACTGGCGGCCGGCTGGCCGGCGGGGGCGGCCTTGCCCCCCGGGACGCCGGCGAGCACGCTCTTGTCGGGGGCCGCCTTGCAGCCGGACCCGAGGGAGAGGAGCAGGGCGAGCCCCAGGGGCGGCAGGAGAGAGATCGTCTTGGACATGTCGAATACCTCGAAGGCGGATCTTGGGGCCGCCGGAATTTGAGCAGCGCAGTCTAGCAGATCGGTGAGACTGCAGATGCCGGTCGGCGACGCGGTGTGGCCAGCGCCCTGGTTTGAAAAGCACGGAGATCTGCCGTACAGTATCTCACGAAGGAGGCATCATGGCAGCACCAGCCCGTCGAAAACCGTCTTCCCAGCGTGAGCTCAAAAAAGAGCGTATCGAGCTACGCGTTGCTCCATCGGCCAAGCTTCTCATCCAGCGAGCGATAGCGGTCTCGGGGCTGACGGCTGGGGATCTCGCCTACGAGGGGGCCCGCCGGGTTCTCGACGAGCATGAGCGCATGATGCTCGCCGGCGCGGACCGGGACGCCTTTCTCGAAGCCGTGATGAATCCCCCGGAGCCCACGGAAAAGCTGGTGGCGGCGCTCAGGCGTCATCGCGAGGTTTTGGGATAAGCCGCTTGGGGATCGTGGTCGAGCCGCTCGGCAAGCATCACGACCGGGCTCGGTTCTCTTGCGGGCAACCCGATCTCGATGCCTGGTTCCGGCTCCGGGCCAGCCAGGATGAAAAGCGGAACATCGCCCGTGTTTTCGTTGCCGTCGACGCGGATCTCGGGGTCGTCGGCTTCTACAGCCTGAGCTCGTTGTCCCTCTCCCTCGAGAGCCTCCCCGAGGCGGTCGCGCACAAGCTGCCGCGCTACGACGCGATCCCGGCCGCCCTGATCGGCCGGCTTGCACGGGACGAACGGGTCCGAGGTCAAGGGGTAGGGGAGCTTCTTCTGGCCGACGCGATCCGCCGCATCCTCGGGGCAGGGCGTTCCATCGCCGTCTTCGCGATCGTGGTGGGTGCCAAGGACGAGCGAGCGGTGTCGTTCTACAAAGCCTTCGGATTTCAGGCTTTTCCATCAAGGCCGAAACGCCTGTTCCTCCTCACGTCTACGGCCGCCTCTGCTCTGGACCGGCTCTAGCCTCCGAGACAGACCTCCCCCGTCTTGCACCGCCCGATCCCGAGGCTTAAGATGCGGTGCGTCACATACCTAGCGGCCTGTGGGCAAGCTCTCTGGGAAGAGGGAGGTTTATGGCCACGATCACGCTGAAAGTCAACGAGAAAAGCCACGCCGTCGACGTGGAGCCGCGCACGCTGCTCGTGGAGCTGCTGCGCGAGCACCTGCGCCTCACCGGTACCCATGTGGGGTGCGACACCAGCCAGTGCGGCGCCTGCACGGTCTGGGTGGACGGCAAGTCGATCAAGAGCTGCGCCATGCTGGCGGTGGAGGCCGACGGCAGGGCGGTGACCACCATCGAGGGGCTGGCGCGCAACGGCGACCTGCACCCGATGCAGATGGCCTTCCACACCTGCCACGGCCTCCAGTGCGGCTTCTGCACCCCCGGCATGGTGATGCGCGCCGCCGAGCTCGTGCAGCGCAATCCCAACCCGACCGAGGAGGAGGTGCGTCACGGCCTGGAGGGGAACCTCTGCCGCTGCACCGGCTATCACAACATCGTCAAGGCCGTGCTCACGGCCGCCGAGACGATGCGGGGAGGTGCCTGATGAGCGGCAATCAAGGGATGGGCGCCTCCGTCGCCCGCAAGGAAGACCGCCGCTTCCTCCTCGGCAAGGGGCGGTACACCGACGACGTCACCCTGCCGGGACAGACCTATGCCGTGTTCGTGCGCTCGCCGCACGCCCACGCCAGGATCCGCTCGATCGACGCCAGCCAGGCCCTCGCGGCGCCGGGCGTGCTCGCCGTGCTGACCGGCGAGGACGCGGCCGCCGACGACCTCGGCGGCATTCCCTGCGGCTGGGTGATCACCAACAAAGACGGCTCGAAGATGGCCTCGCCGCCCCACCCGGCCCTGGTGAAGGGGACGGCCCGCCACACCGGCGATCCGGTCGCCATGGTGATCGCCGAGACCCGGGCCCAGGCCAGGGACGCGGCCCTGCTCGTCGAGGTCGACTACGAGCCGCGGCCGGCCGTGGCCCACCTGAATGCCGCGGTCGCGGACGGCGCCCCCCAGGTCTGGGAGGAGGCGGCCGGCAACGTCTGCTTCGACTGGCACCTGGGCGACGCCGCGGCCACCGAGGCCGAATTCGTCAAGGCGGACCGTATCGTCTCGCTCGACCTTACCAACAACCGCATCGCCGCCAACGCCATCGAGCCCCGCGCCGCCAACGGCTCCTACGACGATGTCGAGGACCGCTACACGCTCTACACCACGTCTCAGAACCCCCACCTGACCCGCCTGCTGCTCGGCGCGTTCACCCTCAAGGTGCCGGAGCACAAGCTGCGGGTGGTGGCGCCGGACGTGGGCGGCGGCTTCGGCTCGAAGATCTTCCACTACGCGGAAGAGCTGCTGGTCCTCTGGGCCTCCAGGCGGATCCGCCGTCCCGTGAAGTGGACCTCCGACCGCAGCGAGGCCTTCCTCTCCGACGCTCACGGCCGGGACCACGTGACCCACGCCGAGCTGGCCCTCACCGCGGACGGCAAGCTCCGCGGCCTGCGCGTGCGCACGCTCGCCAACATGGGGGCCTACCTCTCGACCTTCGCGCCGGCCATCCCGACCTATCTCCACGCCACGCTTCTCTCCGGGCCCTACGTCATCCCCAACATCTACGCCGAGGTGAAGGCGATCTTCACCCATACGGTGCCGGTGGACGCGGTGCGCGGCGCCGGCCGCCCGGAGGCCACCTACCTGCTGGAGCGCCTGGTGGACAAGGCCGCCCGCGAGCTGGGGATCGACCGCGTGGAGATCCGGCGGCGGAACCTGATCCAGCCGGACCAGTTCCCCTACCAGACGCCGGTCGCCCTGCAGTACGACATCGGCGACTATCCCGCCACCCTCGACCTCGCGCTCCAGTCGATCGACTACGACAAGTACGCGGAGCGCAAGGCCGGGTCGGAGAAACGCGGCAAGCTGCGCGGCTTCGGGATCTCGACCTACATCGAGGCGTGCGGCATCGCCCCATCCGCCCTGGTGGGCGCGCTCGGCGCCGGCGCCGGCCTCTATGAGGCGGCGACGGTACGGGTCCATCCGACCGGGAGCGTCACCGTGTTCACCGGCTCGCACAGCCACGGCCAGGGGCACGAGACCACCTTCGCCCAGCTCGTCAACGAACGGCTGGGCATCCCGATCGAGAACGTCGAGATCGTCCACGGCGACACCGACCGCATCCCGTTCGGCATGGGGACCTACGGCTCGCGCTCCGCGGCGGTCGGCGGCTCGGCTATCTACAAGGCGATCGACAAGATCGTGGACAAGGGGAAGAAGATCGCCGCCCACCTCCTGGAGGCGAGCGTGGCCGATATCGAATTCGCGGACGGCAAGTACCGGGTGGCCGGCACCGACCGCGAGAAGACGTTCGGCGAGATCGCCTTCACCGCCTACGTGCCGCACAACTATCCGATCGACACGGTCGAGCCCGGCCTGGAGGACTCGGCCTTCTACGATCCCAAGAACTTCACCTTCCCCGGCGGCTGCCATCTGGTGGAGGTGGAGGTCGATCCGGAGACCGGCGTGGTCGAGGTGGTGGACGTCGCCATCGCCGACGACGTGGGGGTGATCATCAATCCGATGATCGTCGACGGGCAGGCCCACGGCGGCCTGGCCCAGGGGATCGGCCAGGCGCTGCTGGAGGAGTGCGTCTACGACGAGGATGGCCAGCTCGTCTCGGGCTCCTACATGAGCTACTGCATGCCGCGCGCGGCGGACCTCCCCTCCTTCAAGGTGGGCAACCACGTCACCGCTTGCACGCACAACCCGATCGGCATCACGGGGGTGGGGGAGGTGGGGGCGATCGGCGTCCCGCCCGCGGTGATCAACGCCGTGCTCGACGCCCTGGCCCCGCTCGGCGTCACGGACATCAGCATGCCGGCGACCCCGGAGAAGGTCTGGCGGGCGATCCGTTCGGCGGGAGGTGTGGCATGAGGAATTTCGAGTTTCACCGCCCGCAGTCGGTCGCCGACGCGGTCGCCCTGCTGCGGACCAATGAGGCGGCCAAGCTTCTCGCCGGGGGGCAGAGCCTCCTCCCCGTGATGAAGCTCGACCTGGCGCAGCCGTCGGACCTGGTCTCTCTCGCCGGGCTGGCCGGCCTGAGGGAGATCCGTTCTGAAGGCAACGACCTGGTGATCGGCGCGCTCGTCACCCACGACGAGGTCAGCACGTCGGACGAGGTGCGCCGGCGCATCCCGGGGCTCGCCGGCCTCGCCGGCGGGATCGGCGACGCCCAGGTCCGCAACCGGGGGACGATCGGCGGCTCGATCGCCCACGCCGATCCGGCCGCCGACTACCCCGCGGCGGTGCTCGCCCTGGGGGCGACGATCGTCACCGACCGCCGGCAGATCGCGGCCGACGACTTCTTCCAGGGCTTCTTCCAGACCGCCCTGGAGCCGGACGAGATCATCACCTCGGTGCGCTTTCCGGTGCCTCAGTGCTCGGCCTACGCCAAGTTCCCCCATCCGGCCTCGAAGTACGCGGTGGTGGGAGTGATGGTGGCGAGGACCGGCGGGGGAGTCCGCGTCGCGGTCACGGGGGCCGGCTCGAAGGTGTTCCAGGTGCCGGCGCTGGAGTCGGCGCTCGCCGCGAATTTCTCGCCCGACGCCGTCGCCTCCGGGGCCGTCGATCCCGGGAGCCTGCGGTCGGGTGGGGAGGCGAGCCCGGAGTACCGGGCCCATCTCATCACCGTGATGGCCAGGCGGGCCGTCCAGGCCTGCCGGTAGCTTGGACAGACCGCGCAACGTCGAGGAGACCCGGGGGCTGCTCGCGTCGGGACGCTACGTCGCTGACGCGAGCCTCGCCACCGCGGTCTTCCTCGCGCTCAAGCTGGGCCGGCCGCTCCTGCTCGAAGGGGAGGCGGGGGTGGGGAAGACCGAGATCGCCAAGGTCCTCGCCGAGACCCTCGGCCGGCGGCTGATCCGCCTCCAGTGCTACGAGGGGCTGGACGCCGCCGCGGCGCTCTACGAGTGGAACTACCCCCGCCAGATGCTGGAGATCCGGCTGGCCGAGCTCGGCGGCGAGGGGGGAGAGGCGGGCCGGGAGCGGCTGGCGCACGACATCTTCGATCCCCGTTTTCTGCTCAAGCGCCCGCTCCTGCTGGCTCTGGAGCCGGACCCGGCGGGCCCGCCCGTCCTCCTCATCGACGAGATCGACCGCACCGACGAGCCGTTCGAGGCCTTCCTCCTGGAGATCCTGAGCGATTTCCAGGTGACCATCCCCGAGATGGGCACCGTGCGCGCGCCGGAGCCGCCCATCGTGGTGCTCACCTCCAACCGCACCCGCGAGGTCCACGACGCGCTCAAGCGGCGCTGCCTCTACCACTGGATCGGCTATCCGGACGCCGCCCGCGAGCTCGAGATCCTCCGCCTGCGCGCTCCGGAGCTGGCCGAATCGCTCGCCGGGCAGATCGTGCGCTTCGTGCAGCAACTGCGCACGGTCGACCTGTTCAAGCTGCCGGGAGTGGCCGAGACCATCGACTGGGCCCGCGCCCTCCTCGCCCTCGATCAGGTCTCCCTGGACGCCGCGACCGTGAATTCGACCCTCGGCGTGCTCCTCAAATACCAGGACGACATCGAGAAGATGGCGGGCGCGCCGGTGAGCGCGATGCTGGCTGAAAAGCCGTGAGAAGAGCTCAACAGTGAAGCCGAGCGATCGATACCCTAAGTGGGTTGAATGGAGCGAGGAGGATACGACCTATCTTGGGAAGTGTCCCGATCTGATCACAGGCATCCATGGGGACGATCCGGTGAGGCTGTATGCGGATCTTCACGAGGTTGTTGAGGATGTGATCCGCCACTTCGAGGCCGAGGGACGCGCCCTTCCTGCTCCCCAGATGACTCCGCGATGACCTCGAAGCTGGCCGACAACGTCGTCCACTTCACCCGCCTCCTGCGCGGCGCCGGCCTTCGCCTCGGGCCGGCGAGCGCGCTCGACGCCCTCGCCGCCGCCTCCGCCGTGGACGTGCTCCATCGCGAGGAGCTCTACTGGGCCCTCCACGCGGTCCTGGTCCGGCGTCCCGAGGACTTCGACCTCTTCGATCAGGCGTTCCGGCTGTTCTGGCGCGATCCGTTCGGCGCCGAGGCCGCGCTGGCGCAGATGCTGCCGCACGTGCGCACGCCCCCCGCCTCGACCGTCTCCCGCCGGATCGCCGAGGCCTGGCGGCCGCCGGCTCCCACGGGGAAGGCGCCGCCGGAGAAGGTCGAATTCGACGCCGCGCTCACCTTCTCGGCCGACGAGGTCCTGCGCACGCGCGATTTCGATCAGATGAGCGCCGAGGAGCTCAGGCAGGCCCGGCGGATCGTCGCCCGCATGGGGGTGGCGCTGCGGCCGGTGCGGACCCGGCGCTTCACCCCCGATCCCCACGGCGACCGGATCGACCTCGCGCGCACCGTGCGGGAGAGCCGCAAGACCTTCGGCGACTTGGCGCCGCTGCGCTTCCGCTCCCGGGTCCTCCTGCCGCCGCCGGTCGTGGTCCTCTGCGACATCTCGGGATCGATGGGCCGCTACTCGGAGATGCTGCTGCACTTCGTCCACGCTCTGCTGAGCGTCCGCACCCGCGTCCACGCCTTCCTGTTCGCCACCCGGCTGACCAACGTGACCCGCATCCTCCGCCGCCGCGACGTGGACGAGGCGCTGGCCCGCTGTGGCCGGGAGGTCCAGGATTGGGCGGGCGGGACCCGCCTGCGGGCATGCCTGCACGACTTCAACCGCGTCTGGTCACGGCGCGTCCTGGGGCAGGGGGCCGTGGTGCTGCTGGTCACCGACGGCCTCGACCGCGATCCCGAGCCGGGCCTCGCCGCCGAGGCCGGCCGCCTCCACCGCTCCTGCCGGCGGCTGATCTGGCTGAACCCCCTCCTGCGCTGGGAAGGGTTCCAGCCCCGCGCTCAAGGAGTGAAAGCGCTCCTCCCCCACATCGACGAGCACCGGCCGGTCCACAACCTGGAGAGCCTGGAAGGGCTGGGGAGGGCGCTGGAAGGAGCGGCGGGACGGATTCTCTGAATTACCCGGAAAGGCCCGAGCAAAAGAAGATGTTGCAATGGCATCCCACACGATTTACTATAAGGGCAAGTCAGTTCGTTGTTCGCCGTAGGCTTGAAATCTTCAAGGAGGTCCGTACCAATGAAGAAGGGGCTCGTTTATGGAGCGCTCTGCGCGCTCACCCTGGCCGTTCCGGCCGCCGCCGAAAAAATCTACGTACCGGTTCTGGGAGCCACCAAGCTGTGGGTCGCCAGCGCGGATGGGGTGGAACGAGCGGTCCCGGCTGGACGGGTCGGCTTGGTCACGGTCGATGCCGACGCGGTCGAGAACGTCCGCGCTCTGCTGGACGACCGTTCCGAGGTGCCGGCGTTCACGGAAGAAGAGACCTACCCGGCGGGTACCGAGGTTCCGCTGGGCGATCTGCCGCGTCCGCGGGCGATGAAGTCGCTGACGGTCGGCGCCGCCAACCTGTCGGATCAGGCCGCCTCCTGCCGGGCCACCCTCTCCCGTCCTGACGGCAGCCGCCTGGGCGAGGTCGAGTTCGACGTTGCACCGATGTCGCTGGCCCGCCGGGACGCGCTGTCCGCGGCCGGCCGCGGCCGCGTCGGCGCGGTCACCGTCTCCTGCGACCAGAGCTTCTATCCTCTCGCCGTCGTGTCCCAGACGAGCGGCAAGCCTCCGATCATCGCCAAGGGCGTCGGCCCCAACGGTGCTTGCACCTTCTTCCTGTCGGTGCTGAAGCAGCCCAACGGCCACTACGCCACCGCGCAGCAGGGGGTCTTCCACGAGGCCACCAAGGCGAGTCCCAAGGGTATTCTCTGCCTCCGGGCCACCGAGGATCTCCGCATCGCGAAAGCGGTGTATGAGTGGGACGTCTATGTCGGCCCCTGGAGCTCCCGGGACAAGTCGGGCATCCACAACCTGGGCTACTTCTTCCTCGACCGCTACCGCAGCGGCGTGATCGGCAACGTCAATGTGCTCGGCCCCAACAAGAGCCTGCTCAAGATCATGCAGAACATCAGCATGCCGGCGGGCACGAACACCAACGCCAAAGTCGGCTACGCCGCCGTGACGGGTCAGACCTACCACGTGATCTACACCTACGACGCCAACGGCAAGCGGGCTACCATGCAGTTGCTGCTCGACGGCCAGACGGTCGCGAATTTCGGCGTCAATTCCCAGCCGGGGAACAACCAGACGCTGGTCTTCCGGCGGTTCGGCACGGGAAACCTCGCCGGCCTGATCTCGAGCAACGAGTTCGGCAACTACCTCAACCAGCACCACCCGGAAGAGGCGACGGTGGGCTGGAAGTACATGAACTTCAAGCTCGACATGACCCCCAAGTAAGAGCGCTCCGGCGCTGACGATGCGAGGCCGCGGCTGGCACCAGCCGCGGCCTTCGTCTTTTATTCAGCCACTATTCGGCCAGTAGCGAGAACCGCTCGCGCCGGGGGACCAGGGGGACGTAGCGGTTGATCCGGGTGAAGAGGTCGAGCAGGGCGAAGCGCCAGCGCAGGGCGAAGGGAGGGCGCGGGAAGACGTGTCCCGCGAGGATCGCCATCGCGGCGCGGTGTACCTGGAGCGGCCCCTGGCCGTTGAGGAAGAGCTCGCGGAACGAGTGGTCGTAATACATCTCGACCAAGCGGAAGAACGTCGACGAGCTCCCCTTGATGAAGCGGATGTAGCGCCGCCGCAGGGTCGCCAGATCCTCCCCCCGCTGCACGGCGGCGATGATCGCCCGCCCCGCCTCGGCCCCGCTCATCATCCCCATGCAGACGCCGGTGGAGAAGATCGGATCGATGAAAGTGGCGGCGTCGCCAGCCAGGAAGTAGCCGGGGCCGGCGTAGGGCGCGCAGCGGTAGCTGAAGTCGGCCAGCACGTGGGTCTCTGTTGGAAAGACCGCACCGGCGGTGCGCTGGCGGACCTCCGGGCAGCGGGAGATCCCCCAGGCCAGCATCTGGTCCGCGGGGAGCCCCACCTTGCGCGCCACGTGCTCGTGCATCACCAGGCCGATGCTGGTGCGGGTCTCGTCGAGGGGGATCATCCAGAACCACCCCTCCTCGCAGACCACGATCACGATGTACCCCCCCTCGGGGCCGGGCCGGCGCCAGACGTTCTCGAAGTGCCCGAAGTAGGCGATCTTCTTGAGGTGAGGGAGGACGCTGCGGATCTTCAGGTGCTTGCCGAGCAGGGTCGACTGGCCGCTCGCGTCGATGAGGAAGCGGGCGGCGACGTTCCTTTCGTCCGTCTCCACCTCGACGTTGCCGTCCTCCAGACGCAGGATCTTGCGGACGGCCACCCCCTCGCGGATCTCGGCGCCGGCCTGGGCGGCGGTCGCTAGCAGCCGGGCGTCGAAGGGGGCGCGTTCGAGGTTGTAGGACATGAGCTCGCCGGGGATCAGGCTCATGCCGAAGGGGAAGAGCGAGGGCTCGCCACCGCTCCCCAGGATGAACTCCGCCCCGTACTTGTCCACCTTGGGGATCCCTTCGAGGGCCTCCAGGAGGCCGAGCTCGCGGAACAGCTCGAAGTTGCGCGGCAGCAGGGACTCGCCGATATGGAAGCGCGGGAACGGCGTCCGTTCCAGGAGCCGCACCCGCAGGCCCGCGCGGGCCATGACCAGGGCGGCGGTCGAGCCGGCGGGGCCGCCGCCGACGATGAGAGCGTCGTAGAGGTTCGAATCCGGGCTCATGGCCGGCGCATTCTATCGCGCCGCGCTCTAGGGCACCCAGGCGTACCCGAGCTTCAGGAAGAAGGTGCGGTCGGTCCGCGCCAGATCGGTCCGTCCGAGGGCGGCGGAGTCGTCGGAGTAGCCGACGAAGAAGACCGTCTGCGGATTCAGCTTGTAGGAGAAGAGGAACTGGCTGAACAGCGTCCTCGTGCGCCGGTCGACCGGGGTGGTGTAGAGGCCGGGGGTCCGGTCCACGTCCGTGTACTGGAAGATGGCGCGCAGGAAGGTGCGCACGTTGAGCTGGTACACCCCGGTGAGCTGGGTGAGGTTCGCCGTGAAGAGATTGCCGCCGTGGACGTCGAGCCGCTGGTAGACGTGAGAGACCTGGGTCTGAAGGTGGCGCCCCAGGCTGTATCGCACGGTGGGCGAGAGCTGGGTGAGGCGCCCCGCCCGGGTGTTGACGAAATCGATCTCGTCGCCGAGGTTGGCCGACAGGCTCAGGAAGAGACCGCCCGTCGGCTGCATCTCGGAGTAGAGGTTCGAGAAGGCCTGATGGAACGTCACCCCGTTGAAAAACCGGTCGCGCCTCCCCACGTTCAGCGAGGCATAGGACTGCAGGGGCCCATTGGCGTCGGCGGTGACCTCCGCCAGCTCCTCCAGGCGCTGCCCGCGCTGGTCCTCGCGGCGGTCCCAGTCGCCGCCCAGGCTGGCGCGGGTGAATCCCCGCCAGTTTCCGTTCCAGACATGCCCGCCCCCGGCCAGCAGGAAGCTGTAGTCGACCTGCGGCAGGAACCCCATGTCGGCGCGGAAGTCCCGCCCCACGTCCTCATAGCGCGCGTAGGCGAACCAGTCGCGGGAGTCGTGGTTGTAGGCGAGCTGATAGGCGCCGTCCGAGAACGTCCCCCGCGGCTGGCCGAACGCCGCCGCCACCGGTCCGGGATAGCGGGCTTGAGACCGCAGGAGCTGCAGGCGCACGCGGTCCGAGTCGGTGATCCGGTAGAGGCCGTCGATCCCCGCCAGATGATTCAGATAGCCGTCCCCCTCGCGGTCCGTGACCAGGACGCCCACGGCCGAGGAGCTGCCGAAATCCCGCCGGTAGCGCAGGACGGCGTCGGTCGTCTGGGTGTCGAGCGAGGTCGCCGCGGAGCCGGTGCTGCCGGGGAAGATCAGGTTGGTCCGTTCGTCGCGCGCGGCGAAGACGCCGACCGCGTTCTTCCCCTCCTTGCCGGTCAGCTTGACGCCCCAGGAGGGGTCGGCCACGTTGCGGGTGAAGACCACGTTGAACGGGGTGCTGAAGAAGTCGGCCCCCTCCAGGAAGAAGGGGCGCTTCTCCGGAAAGAAGAGGGCGAACTGGGTGTTGACGTTGAGCTGGGCGGCGTCGGCCTCGACCTGGGAGAAGTCGGGGTTGAGGGCGGCGTTGAGAGTGAGGCTCGGCGTAATCCCCCACTTCGCCGTGAGGCCCAACTGGGTACCGACCCCGCCCTCGCGCCAGGGGCCGTCGGGGGAGCCCTGCCGCTGATCGGTCCGCGAGGAGGTCACCGTGGGCGTGAGCTCGAGGTTGCGCCCGGGCGTGATCCCCGAGAAGCCGGTGATCTTCGAATTCTGGCAGAGGTAACAACTGACGTTGCGGTCGAGCGGATGATCGGAGATCCTGGCCCGCTGGCTGCGGGGATAGAAGCGCAGGGCGTCGAGCCCCCAGGTCTGCTCCCCCTCCGTGCGCGGAAAGCGCAGCGAGCTCAGGGGGATGGCGATCTCGACCGTGTAGCCGTCCGCGTCGATCCTGCCCGCCGCGCTCCAGATGGCGTCCCAGGTGGCGTCCTCGTTGCCGCCCACGTCGTCGTTGAACAGATCCATCTGCACCCCGAGCGGATTGACGAAGAACTCGAAGGCGCGGCGCTCGTCGTTGAAGGTGTCGAGCACGACCCCCACGAAGTCGTCGTTGAAGGCGTTGTCGCGGTCCGAGACGTGGGCGCGGATCGCCGACGGGTCGGGGTCGTGGGCGCGGAAAGCCGCGTAGAAATGGCCGTCGTCATAGGTGATGAGCACCTCCGTCGCCACCGCGGGAGGGGTGTTCTCCCCCGGCCGTGTCTCATACTTGAGGTCGATCCGGGTCGCCTTCTGCCAGGCCACCTCGTCGAGCACGCCGTCGACGGTGATCGCCGACGCCGCCCGCTCGACGTGGTGGACCGGGTGCGGCGAGCCGGCCTTCTCGGCCGCCCGTGACGTGAGGGGCGCGAAAGCGCAGGCGAGCAGCAGCCATCCGGTGATCCGCGATACTTCCTTCATCGTTCCCTCCCGGCGAGCGCCAACCAACTACTCAGGTAGTACGATGGTCCGCCGCCAAGGTTGCAGCCGGGCCGTTATCTTGGACGATCCGGGAGGGAGAACGGTTTGGCGCGGCTAACCGCCCGGCGTCCGCCGCGTCTAAGGAGTCGAAATGGAGCGCACCGAAGCCAGCGTCGTGGAACGTGCCCGGAGGGGGGACGCCGAAGCCTTCCGGGAGCTGGTGGAGGGGCACAGCCCGAAGCTGTTCCGCCTCGCCTACCGGATCACCGGCGACGAGGCAGCGGCCGAGGACGCGGTCCAGGAGGCGCTCCTGCGGGCCTACCGGTCGCTCGACCGCTTCGACGAGCGCGCGCGGTTCGGCACCTGGCTCCACCGCATCGCCGTCAACGCGGCCCTCAAGTCCTTCTACACGGGGAGCGCGGACGAGGGGGTCCGCAAAGCCGCCCTGGAGGGGCTCTTCATCCAGAGGAAGGCCACGGTCCTGATCGATCTCTATCGCTCTGAGAAAGATCCCCGGTGGCGGCGCGAGATCGTCCGCCAACTCGGCCTCATGGACTCTGAGGAGGCCCAGACCTTCCTCTCCAGATCTTCGGCAAAGGCTCCGATTGAAACGTCCCCAGACTCCAGAGGTGAATGCCATGAGACTCCAACTGCCGTCCGTCCTCCTGCTCCTCGGCCTCGCCGTCCCGGCCACGGGCGCCCAGGCGCCGCAGGTCGCCAACGCCCGGATCGAGACCGCCTCCGCCGCCGGCGGGCTCGAAGCCGCCGTCCGCCAGGCCGGCGCCCGCGCCGGGGAGCCCTTCTGGATCGCCTGGTCCGTGCCGATGATCGAAGGCCAGCGCTACCCCGCCGCCTTCGCGTACGTGGAGAAAGCCCTCGGCGAGTGAGGAAAGAGACGGGGCTCCGGCGCAAAGCGCGGCGGAGCCCCATCCAAGCCGCCCGGGAGAGGAGCGGAAACCACTCCGCGAGCTCAAAGCCCATTTCCCGTCTCTCGCGACGCATTCCCGCGAGAAAAAGCCGTCCGCGGGACAGGAAAAGGGCTTTTCCTTCGGCTCTCTCCATGCACATCCCAACGAATAAGTCATTTCCCAAGCTGAATGACCTTTAAGCTGCGGAAATAAGTCATTCCCCGCTCCAGACATCTCATTTCCCGAGTGAAATGCGGTCGATCTCCTGACGAAAAGGGCACAGTCGCTTCCGAATGCCGCCAAGGGGGACGCTTTGACAAGCCGCTCCAATGCAGTCATCATATGTGCATCGTAATGAGTTGTCCAGACCCTTCTCTGAGGGACGGGGAGCTTGGGGACGGCGGGGCTCCGCCTTTCCGTGAGGCGTCGAGTCCTCGAAGCCAGGCATTCCCCCGGGGATGGCTCGGGTTCTTGACGGATGACGTGCCAAGGGGAACGGGGGCGGGGCCGTTCTCTCTGGCTCCTTTGTCTCTCGCGCTGTGGGGCACCAAGAACGTCTGGTAGATAGCAACTGCCGAACGGACACTGATGCGAGTATACTTTCAGCCTGACGCGCTTTGTCCCATTTAGGCTCTTATTACACAAGCCTGAACATCGAGGGCGAGAGAGATGACTGCGACTAAGGACGACGTTCCGACTTTTGAAAAGCTCATCAATCCGACACTTCGAGCCCTTCATGCTCTAGGGGGTAGTGGCTCTATCCAAGAGATTGATGACGCTGTCGTTGCTGATATTGGCCTTCCGAATGATGTTGCCGAAGTTCCACATGGTAGAGGCAGCCAAACAGAGGTCGAATACCGCGCGGCGTGGGCTCGTAATTATCTTAAAAATTTTGGGCTGATCGAAAACTCCGATCGTGGAGTTTGGGCTTTGACTCCTGAGGGCGCAAAGACTCAACGTGTCGACGAAAAATTGGTAGTGCGTGAGGTCCAGCGTCGTCAGAGAGAAGCGCGTGAAGC
Source organism: Thermoanaerobaculia bacterium (assembly GCA_045807625.1). Taxonomy (GTDB): domain Bacteria; phylum Acidobacteriota; class Thermoanaerobaculia; order Multivoradales; family UBA5704; genus DATARR01. The sequence goes on from JBJMHA010000036.1 coordinate 105,471, forward strand.
TGAGGACGGCGAAACTGCTTCGGATGTTGAGGATGCAAGGCCTCGTGACTTTTCCTGGCACAGTCACCTATTGCAGTTGCTGCTCGACATACCGCCGGCCGCTTTCGAGCGACTCTGCCAGCGTATTCTGCGGGAAGCTGGCTTCATCGAAGTAGAAGTAAAGGGTCGGTCTGGAGATGGAGGCATCGACGGATTTGGAATTCTTCGCCTTGGAGGCTTTATTAGTTTCAATGTGCTTTTTCAGAGCAAAAGGCATCGTGGAAATATTGGTCCTGATGTGGTGCGCGATTTTCGAGGAGCCATGGTAGGACGAGCTGATATGGGTTTAATTATAACGACTGCAAGCTTCACGCGGGATGCGCGAAAGGAAGCGACTCGCGACGGCGCCCCGCCAATCGATCTCATAGATGGAGAACAGCTTGTTGAAAAACTCAAGGATCTTCGGCTGGGTGTGAAGGTGGCGATGGTGGAGAGCGTTGAGGTTAACGAAGACTGGTTCAGGTCGCTGTAGTCAAAGGAGTAGTTTTTATGGGTCAGTCTCCCCGTTCGACACCATGTAGTATCGAGCCGGCATCAGACCTCCTTCCACTGGAGGAGTCCCCAGACGGCGTGGACCTCACTCTGATCCGCTGGTCCCTCAGCCTGACGCCTCTTCAGCGGCTTGAGGTCCTGCAGGATTGGGTCGATGGTCTTACGAAGCTTCGGCGTGGACGAATCGCAGAAGATTAGGGTTCCTGGTCCTTCGCTTGGCAGCCGCGCTATCCTTGAAGCATGACCAGAGACACCCACTCTGACTGGGAGGACCTGCTGGCAGCCGAGCGGCATCTCCAAGCTTTGGTGGAGGGCTCGGTGCTGGTTGGTAGGACGGCCGCGGCTCTTCACGCCGGGCACAGGGTCAGCCTGGACGGAGATCACGTCATGGCGGATCTTCGGGAGCGGTTCGATGAGGTTCTGGCGGATCTGGAGGCGGTCGCCGGTTGGCGGACCTCGCGCGTCCGGCGACCGGTTCTGATTCTCGGAAAGTTGAACGGCGTCCTGACCGGTATCCGCCAACTCCGCCGTGTGCAGCCCCTGGAGATCGAGGAGATCGCCGGGTTGCGGGTGCCCACGCTCGCCGAGATGGCGCGGATCAAGGCCTGGCTGCTCGCTACCCGTTTCACCACTCGCGACTATCTCGATGCCGTGGTGCTCTTCGAGCGTCTTGGGGAGAAGGGGACTCGCGAGGCACTCCAGACGCTCGATAGAATCTACCCCCAGCCGAGCGGCGCCTCGGTGCTGGCCGAAGTCGTCGACCGGCTTGGATCTGCCCGGCCTGTCGACGTTGCGGAGATCGATCTGGCGAGCTATCGTGGGCTCCAGCCACCTTGGAACGATTGGGAGTATGTGGCATCGCGCGGGCGCTCATGGTCCCGAGTGCTGGCGGATCTGCTGCTACGCGGACAGGAGGACGGCGCATGAGCCACTTCGATCTCTCGCGCTCGCAGGCGCTCTGGAACCGTTCGCATCTCGATCTGGAAAGCGATGAGGTCCTGGCTCAGATCCTCGACCGCGGAGAGCTCGAAGCTTGGCGGGAGATCTACCGGCTCGCGTCCGAGCCCGGCGAGGAAGCCGCCACGCTGCGGCGGCGCATCCTGCGCCTCTGCCAGACCGTCCCTCTCTCCTTTCCCCATCTCTTCATCGCGGCTATGGGGGCCCTCGGGGAGCGGGTCGAGCCGTATCCGAGCGTGCCGCCACCGGCGGACGACCTCGCCTGATTTCAGGCTCGTCCGCCCGGCGTCGCGGCGCCGGGCGGACGGGGCCCGCGAGAGCTCAGCCTCTCTTCCCGCAGACGGGGTTGACGCAGTGTGGATGATCCGGGGTCGGACCCTGATGACAGTGGGTCAGGCTCGCGTACTTCGTCCAGCAATCGACGCCCGGGACCTGTTCGGCGCAAGTCCAGCCTGGGGAGAATGCGCTGGTTCCGGGCAAGGGCTTCTCGCCCTGGCCACCGCAGCTCCTCACCCTGAAGGGACCGATGGCCAGCGTATTCGGCACCGGTTTGGGGCACCAGGGCATGGCGGCGATTTTCAGCCTGACCTCCTGCTTGATCGGGCCGGTCACCTTGCCGGTGGCCGTGTCGGTGAACCGCAGACAGGTCTCGAGCACGAGCTCGCCGTCAAAATGCCCGCAGCCGCAGGGCTGGTCGACCTTGGCCACGATCTTGGTGACCGGCTGTTTATCACAGAGGCAGACGTCCACCTTCCAGTCGGTGGGGCCGCTTTTGCAGGAAATGCTGAGCGGCTTGACGCTGGTGAGTTGGAGGGCCCGCACCTGCACCGGAATGGTGGCGGTCCCGCCAGAGAAGATGCCGTCTTTCAGGCGCTCCACAACGGTGTCCCCGGCGCCCAAGACTCCTGGGGGCGCGGTCTCCAGCGGCACCCCCTTGAGCTGGACCTGACCGTTGAAGGGTGCGGAGCCCGGACAGAAGAAGCCTGCCGGGATGGGTTGAGGGGCGAAGTCCACACTGGTGGGCTGGCTCGCCGAGGTCTGGAAGACGTCGACTCCGTGGACGATTGGCGGGATCCGCCGGGCCGCCGGCCGGTCCTGTCCGGCCAGGGGCGCCGCCAGGGCCAGCGCGCACAGGATGCTCCAAAGAACGCGGCTGTTTCTCCGCATGGCGATCTCCTCCTTGTTCGTGCCGCCCGTAAACCCCCTCAAGAGGGCCGCGGCGGCACGTGAGAACGCTGACGTGAGATCTCCCTGGACGAGCCGCTGGTTGGAAAGACGCAAGGACGACGAAGATGTGGTGGTTAGCCCAGGCTAACCGTTGATTATAAAAGCACGTAACAACTTCGTCAAGAGAGACGCGCCGTCATCGAGGCTATTGAACCCACCTCTGCCAGGATGTATCGTTGACGCGTCCAGCATTTGGGGGTGTGGGGCATGAACCACTGGAAGGAAACCGCGGAGATCCTCGCGCGGCTCGCCGAGCTGAAGGCGGCCGGGCGGCGGGCCGCGCTCGCCACGGTGGTCCATATCGTCGGCTCCGCGTACCGGCGGCCGGGAGCCAAATTCCTCATCGAAGAGACGGGCGCGACCCTGGGCAGCGTCAGCGGCGGCTGCCTGGAGGCCGACGTGCGCGAGATCGCCAAGCGGGTCCTGGAGACGGGCTCGCCCAGCCTGCGGCACTACAGCACCGGCGATGATGAGGACATGGTCTGGGGGCTCGGGCTGGGGTGCAACGGCTTGGTGGACGTCTTCATCCAGCCGGCCACCGAGGGGCCGCTGGCCGGTCTGGCCGACTCCCTGCGAGGGCTTCTGGCCGGCGACTCCCCGTTCGTAGCCGCCACGGTGATCGATGGCGAGGGCCTGGGTGGAATGCTGGTCGCGGCGCCGGACGGGGCCGTGTACGGCTCCCTGGGATCTCCGGACCTCGACGCTGCCGCCGCGGAACACGCCCGCGCCCTGGCCGCCGCCGGCCGATCGGCGGCGCAGACGCTTGTCCGACGCAGGATCTTCTTCGAGGTGCTGCCGCCGCCCCCCCATCTCCTCGTGGCCGGCGCCGGGGACGACGCCCGGCCGCTCGTGGCGTTTGCCGCGGACGCGGGGTTCCGCGTCACCGTCCTCGACCACCGGCCGGCGCTGCTGGCTCCGGAGTGGTTCCCGCGGGCGGCCCGGCTGGTGGTGGCCCGCCCCGAGGATGGGGTCGAGCTGCCCCCCGCCGCCCGCTCCCTGGCGGTGGTGAAGGCCCACTCGCTGGCGATCGACCGCGAGTGGGCGCGGCGGCTGCTGACGGCGGGCGTCCCCTACGTGGGGATGCTGGGCCCGCGGGCGCGGACGGAGAGCATCCTGCGCGAGATCGGCCGGCCGGACGACGAACGGGTCTACGGCCCGGTGGGGCTCGACCTCGGCGCCGACGGCCCCCGGCAGGTGGCGCTCGCCATCGTCGCCGAGCTCCTCGCCTTCATCGCCGGGCGCGAGCCGCGCCATCTGGCCGAGCGCAGGGAGGCGATCCATGCCGGCTGACCGCCAGGGCCCCGTCGCCGGCATCCTGCTCGCCGCGGGCACGTCGAGCCGCATGGGGAAGAACAAGCTCCTCTTCGATCTGGATGGGGAGAGCGTGATCCGCCGGGCCGCCCGGCGGGCGCTGGCCGGCGGCCTCTCGCCGCTGGTGGTGATCCTCGGCCACGAATCCGACCTGGTCTGGAAGGAGATCGAGGACCTCCCTTGCGAGTGGGGGCTCAATCCGCTCTACCGGGAGGGGATCAACTCCTCCCTCAAGGCCGGCATCATGGGCGTGCGGGGGCTGAAGGCGAAGGCCGCCCTGGTGATGCTGGCCGACATGCCGTTCGTCACCTCGGAGATGATCGCCGCCATGATCGCCCGCTACCGCGAGTCCACGGCGCCGCTCGTCATCTCGGACTACGACGGGGTCAACGCTCCCCCCATGCTCTACGATCAGAGCCTCTTCATGGAGCTTCTCCTGATGGAGGGGGAGGGGTGCGGCCGGCAGGTGGTGAAACGCCACAAGGCGGAGGCGGAGGTGCTGCCATGGCCGGTCTCCGCGCTGCAGGACCTCGACGTGCCCGAGGATTACGTGCGGGTGAGGGATGGAAGCGCCTTGAATCATTAGCAGGTCTCGAGGGATCGATTTCGTCCATGCGTACGCGCATGGGAGGTTGTCAACCTGCGTATTTTTGAGCTGAAGAGGAGATTTCGTGAAAAGACCCCGTGCCCTGGCGATGCTCGCGTTGCTTACACCGCTGCTCATCTTCGCTGTCGTTCACAGTAGTCCTGCCGCCGGCCCCGCCGCCATCCCTCTGCCGCCCGACTGCGGCCAGGGTGGGGGTTGCCCCGGCTCGACGTGCCTGGGGTCCATCACCTCCGCCGCCGCGACGATCCCCATCGCCGCCTGTCCCGCGCACGGCGAATCGCAGGGAGGCGTCGACGTCTTCTCCTGGAATGAGTTCATCGCCCTCAACTGGCCGGCGAGCTCCAACTGCACCGCCAACCCGAGCAAGTCGATTCTCAGCGTAAAGAGCGGCGCGCAGGGGCCGGTCGTCTGGCAGACGCAGATGTCATCCGACGACGTATTCGTCCCGCCGGGGAAGACGCCAGCGGGGTGGTGCCAGGGCTCCGCGCTGAAGGCGCTGCTCAGCAACCAGCCCCGTCCTTTCACTCACACGGCCAAGGCCGCTCCCGCCGCGCATCTCCTCGGCGGACCGTTCGCCCAGATCTCCGAGCCGACCGGCGTCGAGGCCGTCGGCGGCGTGGTCACCGATCAGAGCGGCCGCTGGCTGCGCTATGAGCGGTACATGAACCAGACGGAGTACAACAAGGTCGTTCCGAGCCAGTGGTACAGGCTCTCCGTGCTCAGCAAGCTCGCCTCGATCACGCTCCCCACCGGCTCGCTCGAGCTGAAGTCGTCGTGGAAGATCCTCACGCCACAGGAGATCGCCGGCGGCCGCTACTACACGACCGTGGCCACGGTCTACAATTCGCCAGCGGGGACCCCCAGCCCCGGCAAGAATCCGGTGACGCTCGGCCTCGTCGGGCTGCACATCATCCAGAAGACTCCGCAGCAGTCCGGTTTCTTCTGGTCGACGTTCGAGCAGGTCGACAACGACAAGGTCTTCTATAACCCCAGCAGCAATACCGCGGTCAATACCCAGACGGCGAAGAAGCCGTACATCGAGCTGAACCCGAACGGCTCGCCGCACAACCTGCCGGTACAGATCAAGCGCGTGAACAAGGCCGCCGCGGATCCATTGCTGAACGCCTACTATCAGAAGCTGCTGGCCGGCTCCGTCTTCGCGAACTACCGGCTCATCAGCACGCAGTGGCAGACCGGCGGCGCGCCGCAGGGGACGCCGCCGAACGTGGCCAACATCGTCATCGAGACCTACGTGCAGACTGTGTCGTCCTCCGGCAAAACGCCGTCCACCGGATGCCTGGGCTGCCACATCGACGCCAAGGCCGCCAACAACAAGACAGTGACGGATCACAGCTTCCTGTTCCTGGAGGCGAAGTAGCGATCGAACGGGCGCCTCGGCGCCCGTTCCTTGAACCCGCTCCCGTCCGGGCGTATCGTTGACCGGCCATGCGATCCGATCTCCTCCAGATGGCCGCGGACCTCGCGCAACGGGAGGAGCCCTTCGTGCTGGCGGTGGTGGTGCGGCGCCAGCCGGCCAGCTCGTCGCAGGCCGGGGACATGGCGCTGATCACCGCGGCGGGCGCCTTCCATGGCTTCCTGGGCGGCAGTTGCACCCAGCCGACGGTGGTGCGCGAGGCCCAGCGGGTGCTGGCGGAGGGGAAACCGCGGCTGGTGGCCCTGGCGCCCGATCCGGAGACGGCGCGGCGGCCGGGGGTCACCGTCTTCCCCATGACCTGCAACAGCGGAGGGAGCGTGGACATCTATCTGGAGCCCGTCCTGCCGGCGCCGCGCCTCGTGGTGTTCGGCGTCTCTCCCACCGCCCGCGCCCTGGCGAAGCTGGGCAAGGCCATGGGGTACTCGGTGGTCGCCGTCGATCCCGCGGCCGAGCCGGACCTCTTCCCCGGCGCCGATCAGGTCGTGACCGACCTCGGCCGGGCGCCGCGGCTCTACGCTCCCGCCAAGGGACCGCGCTTCGCGGTGGTGGCCACTCTCGGGGACCGCGACGAGGAGGCGATCCGCGACGCCCTGGCCCTCTCGCCCGACTATCTGGGCGTGGTGGCGAGCCGGCGGCGCTTCGCCCAGATGCGGGAGACCCTGCTGGACCGGGGCGTGACCGCCGCGGCCCTCGACGCCATCCGCAATCCTGCGGGGGTCGACATCGGCGCCTCGACCCCGGAGGAGATCGCTCTCTCGATCCTGGCGGAGATCGTCGAGCGCCGGCGCGAGGAGGCCGGCGAGGAGACGGAGCCCGCCGAGGCCGAGGCCACCGCCATCGATCCGATCTGCGGCATGACCGTGGTCGTCGCCGGGGCCCGCCACGTGGCCGAGCACGCGGGCCGCTCCTGGTACTTCTGCTGCGGCGGTTGCCGCGAGCGCTTCCTGGCCGATCCCGAGCGCTACCTCTCCCAGGAGGGGGCCGCTTGAGGGACGAGATCGCGGCGCTCCAGGAGGCGATGGAAGGGCAGGGGTACATCGCCGATCCGGCGATCGCCACCGCCCTCTTCCTCTCCCGCGAGATGCGCCGGCCGCTCCTCATCGAGGGGGACGCCGGAGTGGGGAAGACCGAGATCGCCAAGGTGCTGGCCCGCCTGCTGGAGACCGAGCTGATCCGCCTCCAGTGCTACGAGGGGCTGGACGTCTCGACCGCGCTCTACGAGTGGAACTACCAGCGCCAGATGCTGCGGCTGCGCCTGGCCGAGGACGAGGGGAAGAGCGGGGATGAGATCGAAGACCTGATCTTCGGCCGCCGGTATCTCCTGGAGCGTCCGCTGCTGCGCGCCATCACCCGAGTCGAGGGGGCGCCGGTGCTGCTGATCGACGAGATCGACCGCGCCGACGACGCTTTCGAGGCCTTCCTGCTGGAGGTGCTCTCGGATTTCCAGGTGACCATCCCGGAGCTGGGGACCATTCGCGCCGAGCACGTTCCCCATGTGGTGCTCACCTCGAACCGCACCCGCGAGATCGGCGATGCCCTGCGGCGGCGCTGCCTCTACCTCTACATCGAGCACCCCACGCTGGAGAAGGAGGTGCGCATCCTGCGGGCGCGGGTGCCCCAGGCGGGGGAGCGGCTCTCGGAGGAGATCGCCCGTTTCATGGCCGCTCTGCGCCGGCGCCGCTTGAGCAAGGCGCCGGGGGTGGCGGAGACGATCGACTGGGCCCAGGCTCTGCTGCGTCTGCACCGCGAGCATCTGGACCGCGAGACGGTCGAGGCCACCCTGGGCTGCGTCCTCAAGGATCATCACGACCTGCGGGAGCTGAGCGGCGGCGAGCTGGAGACGGTGCTGGCGGAGGCGACCGCGGGGTGAACGACCTCGTGCTCCATCTCGCCCGCTTCGCGAGCGCCCTGCGGGGGCGCGGCGTTGGGGTGAGCTTGAGCGACGAGGCGGACGGACTGGCGGCTCTGACCTTGATCGATCTCGGCGACCGCGACGAGGTGCGGCGGGCTCTGCGGACGGCGCTCAAGATCCGGCCGCGCGACGTGGCCGCGTTCGAGGAGCTGTTCGCGGCGCTCTGGAGCGCTCAGGAGGCCGGATCGTCGAATCCCTCCCTCCAGGCCCCTAGGATCGCCAATCCGGCCCGTCCACGGCCCGGAGGCCGGCTGCCCGGGCGGGACGGCGAGCCGCGGTCCGAATCCGCCGTGGCCGCCAGGGAGGAGCCGGGGTACAGCCCGGAAGCGGTGCTGCGCCGCAAGTCCTTCGAGGAGCTCTCGCCGGCCGATCTGGTGGCGATGGAGCGCTTAATGGGGCGTCTGGCCCTGCGGCTCGCCACCCGTCCGAGCCGGCGGCGGGTGCCGGTGCGGGGGCGCGGCGAGGCCGATCTCCGGCGCAGCTTCCGGCGGGCGATCGCCCACGGCGGCGAGTTTCTTTCTCTGGCCCGGCGGGCGCGGCCGATTGAGCGCCCCCGGCTGGTGGTGCTGTGCGACACCAGCGGCTCCATGGACCCGCACACCCGCTTCCTGCTCACCTTCGTGCTGGCCCTGCGCCAGGTGGCGCGGCGCAGCGAGATCTTCGTCTTCAACACCACCCTGGTGCGCCTGACTCCATGGATGCGCCAAGGGCGGATCGATCTCACTTTGGAAAGTCTTTCCTCGCAGGTGCCGGACTGGTCGGGCGGCACGAAGATCGGGGAGTGCCTGGCCGAGTTCGTGGATCACTATCTGGACGAGCTCGTGGACGGATCGACGGTCGTGATCATCCTGAGCGATGGTTTGGACCGCGGCGACGTCGGACCCCTCGCCGGAGCGATGCGGGCGATCCGGGCGCGCGCCCGGCGGGTGCTCTGGCTCAACCCCCTGGCCGGGGACGCGCGCTACGAGCCCACGGCCCGGGCCATGGCGGCGGCGGTTCCTTATATCGACCGCCTCCTTCCGGCCCACAATCTGGAGTCGCTGGAGCGGCTCCTTCCTCTGCTCGCGGCATGACGGGAGACAACAATCCATGGGCATGGAGATCAGCAAGAGCTTCGTCGTGAAGGCCCCGCAAAGCGCGGTGTGGGCCTTCCTCACCGACCCCTACCAGGTGGCGAAATGCCTGCCGGGGGCCGCTATCACTGAGAAGGTGGACGACCAGACCTACACCGGCACGATGACCGTCAAGGTCGGGCCGGTCACCGCCAGCTACCGCGGCAAGATGCGCTTCGAGCGGCTGGACGAGGCGGCGGGGGAGGCCGAGATCGCCGCCACGGGCCAGGAGACCCGGGGCAAGGGGGGCGCCGACATGCGGATGAAGAGCCGCGTGGTCGGCAAGGGGTCCTTGGAGACCGAGGTGACCGTGGTCTCGGACGTCAACGTCATGGGGGTGCTGGCGCAGTTCGGCCGCGGCATGATCCAGGACGTCAGCGATCAGCTCTTCCAGAAGTTCACCGTCGCCATGCGCCGCGAGCTCGAAACGCCGGCCGCGGCGCCCGTGCCCGCCGCCGAGCCTCCGCCGGCTCCGGCCGTCTCTGAAGGCCCAGCCCCGGCGCCAGCCGCGCCAGTTGTCGCCGCATCGTCCCAGCCTCCGCCACCGGCGCCCCCTCCGTCTGAGAACGTCCTCGACGTCGGCGCCCTGGGAGCCGCCGCCGCGGGCCGGGCGGCTGGCCGCACGCTTCGCCGTCCCATTTTCTGGATCGTAGTGATCGTCCTCGCGCTGCTTCTCTATTGGCTCTTCCTCCGCCAGTAGAGCGCCGGGCGCGCGTGGAAAAGGAGAGATCGAATGATCCCCGCACCGTTCGACTATCACTCACCCCAATCCCTGGAGGAGGCGCTGACCCTCCTCCAGAGCCACCGCGACGACGTCAAGGTCCTCTCGGGCGGCCAGAGCCTGCTGCCGCTGCTCAAGCTCCGGCTGGGCGCGGCCGGCCACCTGGTGGACATCGGCCGCATCCCGGATCTCGAATACATCCGGGAAGAGGGCGGCGTCCTCAGGATCGGCGGCCGCACCCGCGAGTCGGCGCTCGAGCATTCCGATCTGATCCAGGCGAAATATCCGCTGCTGGCCGAGACCGCGGCGGTGATCGCCGACCCCCTGGTGCGCAATCTGGCCACCGTCGGGGGCAACCTGGCGCACGGCGATCCGGCGAATGATCATCCGGCCACCATGCTGGCCCTGCGCGCCGAGGTGGTGGCGGCCGGCCCGAACGGCACGCGTACCATCCCGATCGATCAGTTTTTCCTCGGCCTCTTCACCACCGCCCTGGGGCCGGACGAGATCCTGACCGAGATCCGGATCCCGGTCCCGCCGGCCCGGAGCGGCGGCTCCTACGTCAAGCTGGAACGCAAGGTGGGGGACTTCGCCACCGCCGCCGCCGCCGCCCAGTTGACCCTCGCAGCGGACGGGGAGGTCGAGACGGTGGGGATCGGCCTCACCAACGCCGGGCCGGTGCCGCTGCGCGCCGTCGAGGCCGAGAGCTATCTCAACGGCAAGCAGCCCACGGACGAGGCGATCGACGAGGCGGCGCGACTGGCCGCGGCATCCGCCTCGCCCAATCCGGACCGGCGTGGAGCGGTCGAATACAAGCGGGAGATGGCGCGCGTCCTTACCGGCCGCGCCCTCAGGCGGGCCGTGGAACGGGCCCGGAGGCAATAAGCCATGGCGCAACATCAGATCCGAGTCAAGGTCAACGGAACCGATCACAAGGCGGAGGTCGAATCACGCCTCCTCCTCGTCCACCTCCTGCGCGAAACCCTGAGCATGACCGGCACCCACATCGGCTGCGACACCACGCACTGCGGCGCCTGCACCGTGCTGCTCGACGGCGTGCCGGTCAAGTCCTGCACCGTGCTGGCCGTACAGGCCGACGGGCGCGAGGTGATGACCGTCGAGGGTCTGGAGCAGGGGGGCAAGCTCCACCCTCTTCAGGAAGGATTCCGGCAGGAGCACGGCCTGCAGTGCGGCTATTGCACGCCGGGCATGCTGATGACTGGCTACGCCCTCCTGCAGAAGAGTCCCGATCCCGGCGAGGCGGAGATCCGCGAGGCGATCTCCGGCAACCTATGCCGCTGCACCGGCTACGTCAACATCATCAAATCGATCCGGCACGCCGCCAAGGCCGTCGCAGAGCCGGCCGCGAAATAGGAGGAAGCCATGGAACCCAAGACCTCAGCCGCCGTCTGCGGCATGGGACACTCGATGAAGCGCAAGGAGGACCCGCGCTTCATCCGCGGCCAGGGCCGGTACGTCGACGACATCAAGCTCCCCGGCATGGTCCACATGGACATCGTGCGCAGCCCCTACGCGCACGCCAAGATCAAGGCGATCCATACGGAAAAAGCGCTCGCCATCCCGGGGGTGCTGGCGGTGATCACCGGCGAGACTTTGAAAGGTTTCAATCTGCACTGGATGCCCACCCTGATGTCGGACACCCAGATGGTGCTGCCGGTCGAAAAAGTGATGTATCAGGCCCAGGAGGTGGCGGCGGTGATCGCCACCGACCGCTACATCGCGGCCGACGGCGTCGAGGCGGTGGAGGTCGAGTACGAGCCGCTGCCGGTGGTGGTCGATCCCTACAAGGCGCTGGAGCCGGGGGCGCCGGTCCTGCGCGACGACAAGGAAGGCAAGACCGACAACCACATCTGGCACTGGGAGACGGGGGACCGCGCGGCGACCGACAAGGCCTTCGCCGAGGCTGAGGTCACGGTCAAGCAGGACCTCTACATCCCGCGCATCCACGTCGCTTCGATCGAGACCTGCGGCTGCGTCGCCGACTTCGACCGCGTCATGGGCAAGCTCACCGTCTACATGACCACCCAGGCGCCGCACGCCATTCGCACGGTTTTCGCCCTCGTCGCCGGCCACGTCGGATTGTCGGAAGAAAAGATCCGCATCGTCTCTCCCGACCTCGGCGGCGGCTTCGGCGGCAAGGTGCCGGTCTATCCGGGCTACGTGATCGCCGTGGCCGCCTCGGTGGTGCTGGGCAAGCCGGTCAAGTGGGTCGAGGACCGCATGGAGAACCTCCAGGCCGACTCCTTTGCCCGCGACTATCACATGACCGCGGAGCTTGCCGCCAAGAGGGACGGCACGATGACGGCGCTGCGGATCAAGACCCTGGCCGACCACGGCTACACCGACGCCGCGGCCAACCCCTCGAAATATCCGGCCGGCCTGTTCTCGATCTGCACCGGCTCCTACGACATCAAGACGGCCTTCACCGAGATGGACGCCGCGTACACCAACAAGCCTCCGGGCGGCGTCGCCTACCGCTGCTCCTTCCGCGTCACCGAGGCGGTGCACGCCATCGAGCGGGTCACCGACGTGCTGGCCCAGGAGCTGAAGATGGACCCGGCGGAGCTGCGTTTCAAGAACTTCATCCCGCCCGACAAATTCCCCTACAAATCGGCGCTGGGGTGGGAGTACGACAGCGGCGACTACCCGGCGGCGCTGCGCAAGGCGATGGAGAAGATCGGCTACGACGAGCTCCGGAAGGAACAGGCCGAAAAGCGCGCCAAGGGCGAGCTGATGGGGATCGGCATCTCCTCGTTCACCGAGATCGTGGGGGCCGGACCGTCCAAGGACTTCGACATCTTGGGGCTCAAGATGTTCGATTCGGCGGAGATCCGCATCCATCCCACCGGCAAGGCGATCGCCCGCTTCGGCACCAAGTCGCAGGGGCAGGGGCACGAGACGACCTACGCCCAGATCGTGGCCGAGGAGCTCGGGATCCCGGCGGAGCACGTGCAGGTGGAGGAGGGGGACACCGACACCGCCCCCTACGGCCTCGGCACCTATGCCAGCCGCTCCACCCCCACGGCCGGCGCCGCCGGCGCGGTGGCGGCGCGGAAGATCCGCGAAAAGGCCAGGAAGATCGCCGCCTATCTCCTGGAGGCCAGCGAGGACGACCTCGAATGGGAGACCGGCAGGTTCTTCGTCAAGGGGGCGCCGCAGAAGGCGAAGACCATCCAGGAGATCGCCTTCGCCGCCTACACCAACCATCCGCCGGGAATGGAGGCGGGCCTCGAGGCGGTCGATTATTACGATCCGCCGAACCTGACCTTCCCCTTCGGCAGCTACATCTGCGTGGTGGACATCGACCGCGGCACCGGCGCGGTGAAGGTCCGCCGCTTCGTGGCGGTGGACGACTGCGGCAACATCATCAACCCGATGATTGTCGACGGCCAGATCCACGGCGGCTTGAGCATGGGGCTGGCCCCTGCCCTCTTCGAGGAGATCAGCTACGACGAGAACGGCAACATCTCGGGCGGCAGCTTCATGGACTACCTGGTCCCCACCTCCATGGAGACCCCCAACTGGGAGACCGACAAGACGATCACCCCCTGCCCGCACCACCCGCTGGGCGCCAAGGGGGTCGGCGAGTCGGCGACCGTGGGAGCCCCGCCCGCCATCGTCAACGCCGTGGTCGACGCCCTGGCGCACCTGGGGGTGCGGCATATCGAGATCCCGATGACGCCGGAGCGGGTGTGGAACATCTTGAAGGAGAAGGGGGTGGCGGAGTAGGGAGAGGGGTATACTGATGGCGACCAGCGCTAAGAGGAACCGTTTGAATATCCAGGCTTGCGACAAAGCGTCAGGGGCGGACTGGTCGCCAGGTTTTTTCGAGCAGCTCTCCGCCGTCGACCCTGAAACCGTGGCGGCGGTGGAAGAGCTGCTGTTATTCGTGCGTCGGGCACGCACATCGAAACTGCCGGTGAAGAACGGGTCCACCCCATAGCTTCGCCATTCGTTCACACAGCCGGGAGGAGCCTCATGGAGAGCGCGCTGGGGATTCACCGGCTGCATTTCGCTTTCACGATCACCTATCACTATCTCTTCCCGCAGTTGACGATGGGGCTGGCGCCGCTCCTCGTCATCTTCAAGTCGCTGGCCCTTTGGAAGCAGGACGAGCGGTACAACAAAGCTGCCCGCTTCTGGGCCAAGATCTTCGCGATCAACTTCTTCTTCGGGGTCATCACCGGCGTCCCGATGGAATTCCAGTTCGGCACCAACTGGTCGAGGTTCGCGCAGTTTTCCGGGGGCGTCATCGCCACGTCGCTCGCCATGGAAGGGGTGTTCGCCTTCTTTCTGGAGTCGTCGTTCCTCGGCATCTTCCTCTTCGGCGAGCGGCGGTTCGGGCAGAAGATCCACTGGCTGTCGGCCCTCATGGTCTTCCTCGGCTCCTGGATCTCCGGTTTCTTCATCATCGTGACCGACGCCTGGATGCAGCACCCCGTGGGCTTCGAGATCGGGCCGAACGGCACCGCCCACCTCAGCAGCTTCTGGGCGCTGCTTTTCAATGAGTGGGCCTTCTGGCAATACATCCACAACATGGGCGGAGCGGTGATCACCGGCGCCTTCGCCATGGCCGCCACCGGCGCTTTCTATCTGCTCTCGGGACGGCAGGAGGAGTATGGCCGGCTGTTCCTGCGGGTGGGTGTCACCGCCGCGGCGCTCGCCTCGTTTCTTCAGCTCTGGCCTTCGGGCGATCAGCACGGAAGGCTGGTGACGCAATATCAGCCGACCACGCTGGCGGCGATGGAAGGGCTTTTCAATACCGAGGCGGGAGCCGGCATCGTCCTCGTCGGACAGCCGGACACCGACCGGCAGAAGCTCGACAATCCTTTGTACGTGCCGTACGCGCTCAGCTTCCTCACCCACCGCCGCTGGGAGGCGGAGGTGAAGGGATTGAACGAATTTCCGCGCGACCAATGGCCGGACAACATCGCCCTGCTCTACTACAGCTACCACATCATGGTGGGGCTGGGGACCGTCTTCATCCTGGTCATGGCGGCGGCGGCGTTCCTGCTCTGGCGGCGGAAGCTATATGAGTCCCGCTGGATGTTGTGGATTCTGATGCTGAGCTTCCCGTTCCCCTACATCGCCAACACCGCGGGATGGATCACGGCCGAGGTCGGCCGCCAGCCCTGGGTGGTGTACGGGTTGATGCGGACGGCGAACGGCTTCTCGTCCAACGTCTCGGCGGGCAACGGGCTGTTCACCCTGCTCGGCTTCATGGGGATGTACTCCCTGTTGAGCATCCTGTTTCTGCTCCTCCTCTGGCGGGAGCTCATGCACGGACCCGGCTTCCTGAGCGAACCCCCCCAAACGGCCGAGGGTTGAGGAGAACGACGCCATGGAAACGATCTGGTTCCTGCTCATCGCGTTGATGCTGATAGCGTACGTGGTGTTGGACGGATTCGACCTCGGGGTCGGGATCATCGCTCCCTGGGTGGCGAAAGGGCACGGCCAGCGGCGCCTGGTCCAGCGCACCATCGGGCCGGTCTGGGACGGCAACGAGGTCTGGCTGCTGGCGGCCGGCGGCGCCCTCTATTTCGCGTTCCCCCTCCTCTACGCGTCGAGCTTCAGCGGCTTCTATCTACCCTTGATGATGGTGCTCTGGCTGCTCATGCTGCGGGGGATCGGCGTCGAGATCCGGGCCCACGTGGACGATCCGCTGGCGTGGTCGCTGTGCGATTTCGTCTTCTCGCTCGCCAGCCTGCTGCTCGCGGTCTTCTTCGGGGCGGCGATCGGCAACGTGGTCCGCGGCGTGCCGCTGGGGCCGGACGGCTACTTCTTCGAGCCCCTGTGGACCGACTTCAGGGTCGGCCCCCATCCCGGCATCCTGGACTGGTACACCGTGCTGACAGGCGTGCTGGCGCTCGTCACGCTCGCCGTGCACGGCTCCCATTACCTGGCGGTGAAGACGGAGGGGGAGATCCAGGCGCGCTCCCGGCGCTTCGCGGCGCTGGGCTGGATCGCCCTCGTGCTCCTGACCTTCCTGAGCCTGCTCGCCACGCTGTCGATCCGGCCGGGGATTCTCGACCGGTTCCGGACGGACCCCTGGGGGTGGGCCATCCCCGCCCTGGTCGCGGCCTCGCTGGCGGTCATGCCGATCTATCGCGGCCGGGGACGGGACCGGGCGGCGTTCCTGGCCTCTACGGCCTACATCGCCGGCATGTTGGGAGGCGCGGCGTTCGCGCTCTACCCCTACCTGCTGCCCGCCAGCACGGACCCGTCCCTCAGCCTGACGATCCACAACGCCAAGACGGGAGCCTACAGCCTCAGGGTCGGTCTGATCTGGTGGAGCCTGGGAATGGTGCTGGCGATCGGATACTTCACGTTCCTTTATCGCTCCTTCCGGGGCAAGGTCTCGCTGGGAGGGGAGGGTGGGTACTGACCGCCGCTCCAGCTCTCTCCAAGTGGAATGACGAGCGTTCTCGCATCACTCCTTTATCATTGAGGTCTCTATTCCGGGATCTCTGTGAAAGGAGGGAATCGATGGACGAGCCGAAGGACGGAGCTTGGACGAGACGGCGGTTTCTCGAGGCGGTGGGCAAGGCCGGCGGGACGGCGGCGGTCTACGAGACCATGGTGGCCCTGGGGCTGCTCCAGACCCCCGGCGCCTGGGCCGGCCCGCCGAAGATCCCGCAGGGCACCGGCGCCGGCAAGTCGGTGCTGGTACTGGGCGCCGGGATTGGCGGCCTCACCGCGGCCGACATGCTCTTGAAGGCGGGGTACTCCTGCACCATCCTCGAAGCCCAGGGCCACGCCGGGGGGCGCAATCTCACCGCCCGCCGGGGGACGAAGGTCGACGAGGACATCCCCGGCCACGGCCGGGTCCAGCAGACGTGCCGGTTCGATCCCGACCTTTATCTCAACCTCGGGCCCGGCCGCATTCCGTATCACCACCGGCGGATGCTCCATTACTGTCAGACGCTGAACGTGCCGCTCGAGGTCTATGTGATGGAGACCACGGCCAACGTCTTCTATGGGAGAGATCCCAAGTCCGGCAAGGAGGCCTTCGGCGGGCCCATGGTCAACCGCCGGATCGCCAACGACACCCGGGGGTACATCGCCGAGCTGCTGGCCAAGGCGGTCAAGCAGGGCGCCTTGGACCAGGAGCTGAAGGACATCGACCGCGCGAAGCTCCTGGAGCTGCTCAGGAAATTCGGCGACCTCGGCTATGGGCTCAAGGAGGACAAGTGCCCGAGCGAGCTCGATTACTGCGGCTCCACGCGCTCCGGCTGCGACCCCGCCACGGTCGAGCACCCCTGTACGCCTCCTGAAAAGCTGGGCCTCCAGGAGCTGCTCTCGTCCGATTTCTGGAAATTCAACTTCTACCAGCCCGTCGACTATCTCTGGCAGCCGACCCTCTTCCAGCCGGTGGGGGGGATGGACAAGATCGTCGAGGGATTCCAGAGGAAGATCGGGACGGTGATCCGCTACAACGCCGAGGTGACGCGGATCGAAATCCACGACAAAGAGGTGCGGATCACATACCGGGACCGCCTGCACGGTACGTCCCACACCGAGACGGCCCACTACTGCGTCAGCAACATTCCCCTGACGGTGCTCCAGAAGATTCCGGCCAACTTCGAATCCGATTTCGGCGACGCGGTGAAACGCTCGAGATTCGATCCTTCCTGCAAGGTGGGTTGGCAGGCCAACCAGCGGTTCTGGCAATCGGACGCCAACCAGATCTACGGCGGGATCAGTTGGACCAACCAGCCGATCACGCAGATCTGGTACCCCTCGAACGATTGGCATTCGGCCAAGGGGACGCTCACAGGGACCTACAACTACAGGGCCAACGCCGAGAGCTTCGGCAACATGCTCCCCCTGCCGCGGCTGCGGGAGGCGCGGACGCAGGGCGCGCGGATCCACAAGGAGCTCGGCGACGACAGGATCGTCCCGCTCGACCGTGGCATCTCCATCGCCTGGCAGAACGTGCCGTTCCAGAGCGGTGCCTGGGCGAATTGGGAGGGCCGGAGCCAGGATTACGCCCTGCTTCTCAGTCCCGATCGCTCGTTTTTCGTGACCGGCGATCAGGTCTCGCAACTGCCGGGCTGGCAGGAGGGGGCCATGATGTCCGCCGAGCACGTCGTCCGGCAGATCACCGGCCAGATCCCGGTGCGGTTGGAGAAGCTCGAGGAGGTGACGGCGCCCGATACCCGGGCTCTGGTGGAAGGCAACCCGTAGGAGTCTGAGAGCAGCCGGCCGGGGAGAAGCCCGCCGGCTGTGTGCTTCAGGCCTTGCCGAGCTCCGCGAGCAGGGCGCGCAGGCGGGCGACCTCCGCCTCCCACAATACTGCCGTCAGTCCAACCACTTTTCCCCCACCTCGCTCAGGGCTGCCTCGATCAGCTTGTCTTCGATGTAATATCCCGCGCCACAAATTGCTGCGATCAAAGGTCGAGCCTGCGGTATCAGCCCTTGCCGCCGGGCGTCCACAAGGACCCCGAGGGTTCCAAAGAGAGGGATTTCCAGGGCTTGGGCGCAACGTCGCCCTCTCAGATCGTCGAGCACGGCTCGGTGGCCGGCATTGGCGAGACAAAAGGCTATGACGGCAGACTCCCCGGCTCCCAGGTTCCATCTGCGGACGGCGTCCGAGAGCGGAGCATCGGCGACGACTACGAGCCCGGGATGCGACGAGACGGTTCGCGCTAGCCAGTCCTGGCCTGACTTGACCGTAAGCTCTTGGAGGACGGTCTGTGGAATGAGGACCTTGTCGGCTACCGCGGGGAGCAGATCGAGGCGTGAGATCCGGCCAAGCAGGATGAGAGGCGAGCTGTTGACGACAAAACGTCTACTCACCCGCAAGCTCCGCCTTGAGCTCCTCTACAGTCATCTGAATGACCGGCACTTTGCGCTTGGCCAACTCGTCAAGGAACTCCACGCGGCTCAGTCCAGCAAGCTCGGCGCCCTTGCCCTGGGAGACGAGACCTTCGGCGTACCACTCAACGGCCGCCGCAGTCCGTACGTCGCGCGCAACCTCTTGGGGGCTCTTGCGGAGAGTCAAAAAAACGTCCTCGGGAAGCGTCACTTCAATGGTTGCCATGGCGATGAACCTGACCTCCTGTCAACCAATTCTACACCTCAGGCCTAGCCGCGCTCTGCGAGCAGGGCGTGCAGACGGGCGATCTCCGCCTCGCCTCCTCGGCGCGCTGGCGTTCCACCTCCGCTGCCGTCGGGACCAGGCTGCCGTCGGGACGGAAGTGTCGGGCTGGCTCATGGCATGCCAGGATAGCACCCGGTAGATAGTCGTATAATCCCCGCTCCAGCTTCTACGACCATGCCCGGCGAATTCCGCAAAGACATCCACCCCGGCCTGGAGGTGGCGATCGTTCAGAAGGCCGACCAGCGCACCGGACGCCTGACGCGGGGGATCGTGCGCGACATCCTCACCAGCTCGCCCTCCCACCCGCACGGCATCAAGGTACGGCTTCAGACCGGGGAGGTCGGAAGGGTCAAGGAGATCGTGAAGAAGGGGCCTCAGCCGAGCGGCGATTCGTCGTAGTGGGCCAGCAGGTCGGCCGGTCCGTCGTAGATCTCCAGAGCGCCCTTGAGATCCTTGTCCTGGAACCCCCCGCAGCGGAAGGCGATCACCGAGACCCCGACCTTGCCGGCGGCCTGGACGTCATAGGGGGTGTCCCCCAGCATGATGGCATCCTCGGCGGGCAGGCCGACGCGGTCGAGGGCGGCTTTGACGACGTCGGGATCGGGCTTCGATTTTCCGGCGTCGCTGGCCGAGGTGACATCGTCCAGGAGGTCCCTGGCACCGACGATCTCGACCGCCTTCTCGACCTCGTCCTGGGGGGAGGAGGTGGCGACGACGAGCTTCAGGCCGTCCTTCTTCATCCGTTCGAGCAGGGGGCGGACCTCGGGGAACGCCTTGAGGTGGGGGAGATAGCGGCTGCGGAAGATCTCCCCCCGGGTCTCGGCGATCTTCTTCCCCTCCTTACTCTCCTTGGAGATCCCCACCGCCGCGGGAAGGAGGTTGTCCCCGCCCATCCCCACCCAGGGCCAGATGTCCTTCTCCGCGACCTCGCGGCCGTGCTCGCGCAAGGCCTCGACCCAGGCCTTGACATGAGCCTCGTTGCTGTCGAGAAGGGTGCCGTCCATGTCGAGGATGACGGCGCGGTAGCGGGACTGGAGGTCGAGGTCGTCGGCCATGGCGCCTCCAGTAGAGCAAGGAGCGTACCATCGAGGATCGGCCCGCGATAGGATCGCCAGGCTGAAGCGAGGAGACAATCGATGAAGCTCGCCTTTTCGATCACGGGCGGCCTGGTGGCCCTGGGGCTGGGGATCGCCGCCGCCAACGCCACGGAGCCGCCGCCGCTGCTGCCGGAGCCGGCGGTGCGGGCGATCGCCGCCGAGGTCTCGGGCACGGCGGCGAAGCGCAACCTTCAGGACCTCACCCTGTTCCACCGCATGCGCGGCTCGCGGGGCTTCCGCGCGGCGGCGGAGCGGGTGCGGGACCGGGCGAAGGAGTACGGTCTCTCCGAGGTGGAGATCCTGGAGCTCCTGGCCGATGGCACCGTCTTCTACGGCACCCAGCGGTCGCGGCCGGCCTGGGACGTGGATTTCGCCGAGCTCTGGGAGCAGCGCCAGGAGGGGGGCTCGTGGGTGGACGCCGAGCGGGTGGCCTCCTGGGAGGCGCGCCCCATCGTGCTCGCCCAGGACAGCGCGAGCGGTGAGGCCGCGGCCGAGCTCGTGGACGTGGGCGCCGGCACGGCCGAGGGGGACTATCAGGGGAAGGACGTGCGCGGCAGGCTCGTGCTCGCCTCCTCCCAGCCGGGCGCCGTCTACAAGCTGGCCGTGGACCGCCTGGGCGCCGCCGGCATCGTCTCCTACGCGCAGAACCAGGTGACCGGCTGGTGGAAGGAGGACGAGACTCTCGTCCGCTGGGGGCACCTCGAAACGTTCCCGGCCCCCAAGACCTTCGCCTTCATGGTCTCGCTCAAGCAGGCCCGGGCCTGGCAGGAGCGGCTGGCCGCGGGCCAGCCGGTGCGGCTGCGGGCGAGTGTCAAGGCGGGCCAGCACCCCGGGGCCTACAGCATCGCCACCGGGGTGATCCCGGGCGCCGACCGGCAGCATGAGGTCGTCCTCTCCTGCCATCTCGACCATCAGCGGCCGGGAGCGAACGACAACGCCAGCGGCTGCGCCACGATCCTGGAGGTGGGGCGCACGCTGGCGAAGCTGATCCGCGAGGGGAAGCTCGCCCCCCCGCGGCGGACCCTCCGCTTCGTCTGGCCGCCGGAGATCGAGGGGACGACCTCGCTGCTCAACGCCCGTCCGGACCTCGCGGCCCGGGCCCTGGCCGTGATCCACATGGACATGGTGGGCGGGGACGCCGAGATCACCAAGGCCGTCTTCCACGTCACCCGCTCTCCCAGGAGCCTGCCGACCTTCGTCGACGACGTGGGGGCCGCCTTCGGCCGGTTCGTCAACGAGCAGTCCTATGCCCTGGCCGCCACCGGCGAGGCGCCCTATCCGCTGGTCGACCCCGAGGGGAGCAAGCGGGCGCTCCAGGCCGAATTCGTCGACTTCACCGAGGGGAGCGATCATCAGGTCTGGAGCGAGGGGTCGTGGCGGGTGCCGGCTATCTATCTCAACGACTGGCCGGACCGCTACATCCACACCCACGCGGACGGCGTCGCCAACATCGATCCCACCAAGCTGATGCGCGCCGCCTTCCTCGGCGCGGCGAGCGCCTGGTACCTGGCGGGGCTCGATTCCTCCCAGGTGCCGGCGCTCTGGGAGGTGATCCGGCGGGACAGCCTGGAACGCGCGGCCGATGCGCTCGCCCGCGCCGGACGCCTGCGGGCGATGGGGGAGGCGGCCGAGGCGGACAACCTCCTGCGCTTCGATCTCGCCCACGAGGCCGCGGTGGTGGAATCGATCAACCGTTTCGCCGCGGTGCCCCCCGGCGTGCGGAAGAGCGCGGACGAGCACCTCGCCAATCTGCGGCGGCTGGCGGGAGTCACAGAAACGAAAGTGGTGGGAACGGCGGATCTGATCTATCGGCGCGCGCCCGATCCCAAGGGGCCGATGGGCGGCTTCGGCTACGACTACTTCCAGGACCATATCGCCCAGAAGGGGATCGCGGCGCCCGCGCTCCTGAAGCGCACCGGCCTCTGGGGCGGCGGCGCCGAATACGCTTACGAGGCGCTGAACCTCGTCGACGGCCGGCGCACGGTGAGGGAGATCCGGGACGCGCTCGCCGCCATCTACGGCCCGCTGCCTTTGCCTGAGGTGACGGAATATCTCGGGGACCTCGAAACGATCGGAATTCTGCAACGGGAGAGGGCTTCACATGCTCCGTGAAAAGCTGATCGGTCACCACACCTACAAGCCCCACGAGTTCCGCTGGCGCAGCCGCGAGATCTCCCGCCTGGAGGGCCTGAGCGACGCCGTCTTCGGCTTCGCGATCACCCTGCTGATCGTGGCCCTGGAGGTCCCCAAGACCTCGGGGGAGCTGTTTGAGACGATGCGCGGGTTCGCCGGGTTCGCGCTGACGTTCTTCATCCTCTACACCCTCTGGTACCGACAGTTCGTCTTCTTCCGGCGCTATGGGCTGGAGGACCCGCCGACCGTCGCGCTGACCGGCGCGCTCCTCTTCGTCGTGCTGTTCTTCGTCTTTCCGCTCAAGTTTTTCGTCGGCACCATGGTGAACCGGCTGCTCGGGGCCCCCAAAACGGTCCGGTTGCCGGACGGCACGATCGAGAAGGTGATCCGGCCCGAGCACGTCCCGATGATGATGTCGATCTACGGCGCGGGCTTCGTCGCCGTCTCGGTGATCTTCTTCCTGCTCTACGCCCACGCGTACCGCAAGCGGGAGGACCTCGACCTCAACGAGCTGGAGGTCTTCGACACGCGGCGGAGCCTGGAAGCTCTCCTCTTCACCATCGTGATCGGCGTGCTGCTCATAGGGGTCGCCTGGACCGGGAATCTCGTCCACGGCAAGCCGTACGAGGATACGGCCACCTATGCGAGCGTCGGGGTGTTGTACGCGTTCATCGCCTTCATGATCTACCGCACCCGCCGGCTCGGCCGGCGGCGGAAGGAGATGGTGGCGCGGATCCAGGAGATCACGGCGGAAGGCGATCCCGGGCCCCCGCTTCAGAGCTGACGCGGACGCGGGCTTGTAACCCCCTCGTCAAGCCGCGCGTCGAGGCGGGCGTCGGCGAGGGCCGCGCCGTATTCGCGCTGGAGCATGGGGTTGGTCCGGAAGGCCGCTTCGAGCGAGGCCAGGGCCCGCCGGGCCTGCGCCCGGCGGCGGACGGGATCGGTCTCCTGCCGCGCGCTCATCTCCTCGAGCAGGCCGCGCAGGGCGAGATAGCGCCCCTCGCCGGCGTTGACGGCGAGCGCCTTGCCGATCCGCTCCAGCCCTTCCTGAATCGCCGCCGCGCGGGCGCTGCCGTCCCGCGCCGTCTCGGCCCGGTCGCGCGCGATCTGCGCCTGGGTGAAGGGGACGTCGGCCTGCCGGGGATTGAGCGCCTCGGCATGGCTGAGCTCGGCGGCGGCCGCCCGCAGGTCGGGGCCGGGGTCCTGCCGCCGCAGCATCCGCCAGCGGGCGGCGACTCGCCTCACCCGCGCTCGTTCGAGGAAGAGGTCGGCGTCCCTTGGATTGAGCCGCACCCCTTTCTCCAGCATGGCGTCCGCCTGGACGAGGGCGGCCTGCGGGTCCTGCCGCTGGCTGAGGAGGGCCTCGCCCAGGCTCCGCCAGGTGTACCCGAGGTTGGAATACACCATGGAGTCGTCCGGCGTCAGCTCCAGGCCCTTCCGGTAGCTCGCCACCGCGCGGTTGAACGCCTGGCGGGGATCGTCCCCGCGGGCCAGCAGGTACTCCCCCAGAGTGAGGTGGGCGTTGCCGAGGGTGTTGCGGATCGGGGAGGAGCGGGGGTTGAGCCCCGCCGCGCGCTCCAGGGCCGCCACGGCCTTGCCGATCGAGGCGCTGGGATCCTCGCCGCGGGCGATCTGGGCCTCCGCCATGAGGTTCCAGGTGTTGCCCAGGCCGAAGGACGCCGAGAGCAGGCGGGGGCCGAGGAGGGCCGCCTGCTGGAAGCTCTCCGAGGCCTTCAGGAGCTCCGGACGCGGATCGGTGCCCCGCCGCTGCTGGTAGCGGGCCATCAGGAGATGGGCCGAGCCGAGGCTGGAGTGTGCGGAGGCCATCCCGGGCTGAAGCTCCACCGCCTTGCGGGCGGCCTCGATGCCGGCGGCGAGCTCACGTCCGGCGTCGGGCCCGTGCTCGATGTTCCACTGCGCCTGCACCAGGTGGGCGCTGGCGAGCTCGGGATAGACCCGGGCGTTGCGGGGATCGAGGGTGAGCGCCCGTTCCAGGAGGTTTACGGCGTCGGCCAGCCTGGCCGTGGGATCGTTCCCCCGTCTGCGCTGCTGGACGGCCAGGCGCCAGACGACCGCGGCCTCCAGGACCAGCGGGTCCGGCATCCCGGGATCGACCAGCAGTGTCCGATCGCAGGCGGCGAGCGTCTCCCGCACGCGCTCCTCCGCCACTCCGGCGAGGGCCATCGCGCCCAGGACCTGGCGCGTCCGGCGCTCGCAGTCCTCCAGATACAGGTCGGGATCGCTGGGGAAGCGCTGGAGGAGCTCGCCATAGACCTCGCCGGCATGGGCGAAGAGGCCGTCCGCCCGCTCGTACTCCCCGGCCCGGGCGGCGTCGCTCCCCTGGGCCCGGTAGATCCTGGCTTCGAGGCGCGCCGCCCGCGGGGAGGCCGGATCGCGGTGGACCGCCGCCAGGGCGTCGTCGTAGCGCCCTTCGTAGTAGGCGATCAGCCCGGTGAGGAAAGAGGCGTCCGGCGAGCCCTTGAGCGCCTCGCGCAGATAGGCCAGGGCGGGATCCCGGTAGGTGTGCTCGATCTCTTCCAGGCGGAAGCGGGCCTCGGAGGAGGGGGAGCGGTCGGCGTCGGCGAGGCTCCGCTCGTAGGAACGGCCGAACGCCAGGCCCAGCGCCTCGGCCACCTCGGGGCCCCGCTCGTCCGCCTTCCACGCCCGCTCGAGCTCGTCCCGGGCCGGATCGTACTGGTGGAGGGAGAGGTATCCCTGCCCGAGCGCGAAGCGGCCGGGGCCCTCGGCGACCGGGCCGATCTCTTTCATCTCGGCGCGGATGAAGCCCATCTCCGCCTCCAGTTGCCGCTTGTAGGGGGTGATGTCGTGCAGCGGCTGGGTGGCGACGTACTCCATGCTGGCCTTGAACGAGCCGACGCGCTGCCCGAACCGCTGGGCGATCTGGGCCCGCTCGCGCGACCGCCACTCGGCGCGCAGGCTGAACGCTCCCAGGACCATCAGGGAGAGGATGGCCACGGCGGAGACGGCGGCGAGCGCCCGGTTCTTGCGCAGCCGCTTGCCGGCCCGGTAGAGCCAGCCCGCCGGACGGGCGCGGATCGGCTCGCCGTCGAGGAAGCGGTCGAGGTCCTCGGCCAGCTCGCGGGCCGATTCGTAGCGCCGGGCGGAGTCCTTCTCCAGGCACTTGGCGACGATCGTCTCCAGGTCCTCCGGGATCGCGGGGGCGACCTGGCGCAGGGGCCTGGGGTCCTCCTGGACCAGACGGACCAGCACCCGGGCGAGGTTGCCGCCGGTGAACGGGGGCTCCCCCGCGAGCAGCTCGTAGAGCACCACGCCGAGGCTGTAGACGTCGGTCCGCCGGTCGAGCGGCCGCCCCTGCGCCTGCTCGGGGGAGATGTAGGCCGGCGTGCCGCTGATCATGCCGGTGCGGGAGAGGGAGATCTCGTCCTGCGCCATGGCGAGGCCGAAGTCGACCACGTAGGGGTGGACCTCGCCGGTCTCCTCGCGCGCCAGCAGGATGTTGCCCGGCTTGAGGTCGCGGTGGATGAGGCCGCTGCGGTGGGCGGCGTGGATGGCGCGGGCGACGTCGCGGATGAGGCGGACCTTGTCCTCGACCGTCAGCTCCTCGCAGAGCTCGCCGAGGCTCCGGCCGTCGATGTACTGCATGGCGATATAGGGCCGCCCCTCGGCCTCGCCCACCTCGTGGACCTGGCAGATGTTGGGGTGGGCGATCCGCGCCTGGGCCCGCGCCTCGCGCAGGAAGCGCTCGGCGTGCGTGGCATCGTTGCGGTAGAGGAACTTGAGGGCCACCCAGCGGCCCAGGGCGGGGTCGAACGCCTTGTAGACCGCTCCCATGCCGCCCGAGCCGAGGAGGCGCTCGACGCGGTAGCGCGGCCAGTCGGCGAGGAAGCGGAGCTCCGGGGGGAAGGGGGATGGCGGGGGAGGGCCCGGAGCCGGCGGAGCGGGCCGCAGGGGGAGGCCGCCGTAGTCGGGCGTGGCGTCCTCCCGGGTCTCCTGGAGCTCGGAGGTCAGGCGCTCGACGTCCTTCTCCGTGAGCAGCCCCGCCTCCAGGAGGGCCCGCACCCAGCGGCCGGGAGACACGCCGCCGTTCCCGCCCTCGGCCGGCAGGTGCTCGGCGACCGCGTCGAGATCCTCCCAGCGGAGGAGCCCCTTGGCGATCGCCAACCTCAGGAGGCTGCTCTCCAGGGGAAGGCTCATGGTTTGAGAAACCCGTTGTCGGTTGAGGCACAGTGTAGCCGGTTTTGGGGCCGTCGGGATAAAGCCCGGCCGCTTTCACCCCTCGATCCCCCGTCACCGCCGCTGCCCGCCCAGGTTCCAGCCCGTCCGAACCCGTTTTGAGGGTTCCCGAATCCATTTTTCGGGCTCCCGGCCCGATTCTGGAGCTCCCGGATCCATTTCGAGCGCTCCCGAACCGTTTTCTTCCGTTCCCGGGCGCCCCTCCAGGAAACCCGAGCCCGCGAATCGCGATCCGGACGGCTTTCAAGAAACCCGGCGGCCCGGATACGTTCCCCGACGCTCCGGACGGCTTCCCGAGCCGTCATCCTGGGAATTCAGGCATCCGGGAGCTCATGGAGGGCGTCGGGAAAGAAATTCAGCCGTTCGGACGCGTTCGCAACGCGTCGGGCTGGTTATGTTTCCCGTCGGGGAGCGTTGTCAGCGCGTCGGGGTGGGCTGCAAGAGCGCCGGGAAAGAAACTCAAGGGGTCGGGCGGCTGATCGAGGCGCCTGGTGCCCTCACAGGTCGCTGTCCGAGTGGATCGGAGCGTTCCTGGACGCATCGTACCACGCTTGGGGCTTTCCAAAAGCGAAGCGCTTGCCGCTGATGGAGGCGGCCTGGCCTTCGAAGGCGCCGGCGGCTCATAGGGCGCGACGGACTCTTATCCGTCCGACGCGGACGTATAAGCATCGGACCACCTTCTGAGCCGTCCTGCTTATTGCCCATTTCCCCGCCGGATAAGCGTCTCGATCCTCGCCCTCTCGATCTGCTTATACGTCGGCGGGACCTCCAGGAGAGCGGACAAGCTCAGCCCCGACAAGAGGATAGCTCCCATGGCTCGGCCTGTCCAGGGCCGCCGGATAAGAGTCCCACAATGCCGGCGCGTTGGGTCGCTTATACGTCAGGCGGCCGCCACGTTGACGATTCGCCAGCCACAGGCGTAGAATAGTAAAGCTCTGAGAATAAAAGACATGCGTATTTCTCTACGACTCCCGACGGCAGCCCAGGAGGGCCGACAATAAGCATTCTGGGGATTTGGACGATGAAGTTAAACTAGGCCGTTGGGCGGCGAGAAAGCAAAAGGTAGCCATGAAACGGCGCTGTATTTCTGTTGCGGGCCTGCTCCTCATTCTTCTCTTGCCGGCTGCTGCTGGCGCCAAAGGTAGGTTCGAGCGCGTCACGATTGCCGAGGAAGGTTCAACCGTCGAAACTCTGGTCACCGACGAGGCTTTGCTCGACTTCTTCGCCTTCAGCGTGTATCCCAAGCAGGTCCTGGCCCAGGCCCCCAGACCAACGACCAAGGCATACGTCGTAACGCGTGGTGGATTCACTCCTGACGGTGTGTATCACGCCTTCGACAGACTCCACTACTATCCAGCCGCATCACCGGGGCATTCGGGTTTCGTCTACTACGACGGCCTCGTCAGTGGCTGGTCCGAGTACGACCACAAGTGGTACGCGGCGAGCGCCGAAGGTGATCGCGCGATGAGCAGATTCATTGCTTCTCGCTCGCCATCAGCCAAGGCGCATGCACACATCGTCGGTCTGCCGCCCAACCCGGGCGCCTCCAGCGGACGCCAGAGCTATTCTCACCCGTGGTGGCCTGCGACCGTTGGTGGCTTCGAGGAACGGCGGAGGCCTGCAACGGGCGCCGCTGAGTCACTATAGCGTTACTGCGACACGATGTCGCTTCTTGATAGTGGAGTTGTTTCCCCGCAGTTTGGGAGGAACCACCCGTACCACCGGGTGAACCTAGGGGCCTGAATAAAGAGCGGCCCTGACAATGTACAGAGGCATGCGCAAGCGTGCAGGGCAGGAACCGTGAGGAACCTGCTCTCCTGGCAGCCACAAGCCGGGCGATGGCTAGGTAGCGGGTATGGTAAACACATGTGAACCTGTGCAACGACCGTCAAGCGAGAACGAGCTAAAGTGGCTGATAAGCTCGAACCAAAAGGTATGGGAGCCGGAGGTGGATTTAACGGTGCCACCTCGTGGTCAACAGCGCTCCCCGGTCGACAGCAGGTACCTAACCCCGCAAAGACTTCAGGAGCGGAACGTGGTAACCCCGTATCTTCTCCCGCAAGGGAAGGCGAACCGTAAGGGAAGCTGATGGAGGTGCGGGCTTGGGATGTCGGAAAAAGCGAAGGCCGCCCTGTAATCGGGCGGATACGGGTTTCAATGTCACCCGGCACGAAAGTGAGCCCACGTCCGACGGGTGCCTTTTCGCGAGAAAGTATGGAGAACACCTTAAACGGGAAGAGCAAAGAGAGGTGGAGGTGGTTCGACCACCCGCCGGTGCAGCCCCACCTCTGGCGAGTCCAGAGCCTGGTGCCTACCATGTTAGTATCGCGAAGGTTGTCCCGTAAGGGGCAGCCGGGTTCGATCAAGGGATCGGCCTTTGAGGTGCTTGAGCCGTATGCGGGGAAACTCGCACGTACGGTTCTTAGAGGGGCTGGGGGGCCGTAAGGCCCCCTGGCCTACTCGGCGGCGGACAAGGACACGAGCCCGGTGACAGACCTGATTCAATTGCCCGAGGTGCTCACAGCGGCGGCGAGAGGCCGCGGCGTCGCAAGCGTGGCCGTCATCCAGAGAGCCGGAGCTGCAGCGCACGCATCCTGGGTCCCAGAATCGGAGCAGGAACCGGCGTTCCTTGCCTACAGCATCACGAAGACCTTCACCGCTGCGTTGATCCTCAAACTGTGCGAGGAAGGGCGGCTCCGCCTCGATGATCGGCTGGTGAGATGGTTTCCGCGCATCGCCCACGCGGATCGAATCTCCCTTCGCCAACTTCTCAACCACACCGCCGGCATTCCCGATTACGGTGGTATTCGCGCATATCACGAGGGCGTGAAATCCTCACCGTCGACACCCTGGCCGTTCCAGCGGTTCGCCACCGAGACGTTCGACAAGGGACTCTGGTTCGAACCTGGTCAAGGCTGGGCCTATTCCAATCCCGGCTACATGCTCCTCAAACGAGTCGCCGAGGAAGTGACTGGAACTTCCTATAGAGCGCTCATTTCGGAGCGCATCGCTCGGCGCTTGGGATTGCAGAGAACTTTCGTCGCGGAGTCGATCGACGATCTCGCCACGCTTGCTCCGGGCACATCGTCCGCGCTTTCACCGGACGGCGCTCCGCGCGAGGTGCGGGCGCACTACCATCCCGGCTGGGTCTCGCATGGCGTCGTCGCGTCCACTGCTTCCGAGTTAGTTTGCTTCCTCGACGGTCTCTTTCGCGGCGAGTTACTATCGCGGCATTCTCTCGCCCAGATGATGGACTTGGTCGTTCTCCCGACGGATCCAGAGGCTTCGTCCGAGCACGATCTCGCTTCTCGTCGCGGGAAGCCGAGCTATGGACTTGGTCTCATGGGCGACCCGGGATCACCGTGGGGCCTGGTTGTGGGCCATAGCGGCGGTGGTCCATGCTACAGCGCGAGCGCCTTTCATGCATTCGACCTCAGCGATGCTTCCGTGTGCGCGATGGGAGCGATCGAGGAAGGCTTCAGCGCCGAAGACGTGGTCTTCGATGTTTTTGATCATTTGGCTGCCTCTGGTGATGCGCGCGCCGCCCAACAAGGGATTGCCCAAGCCCAAGAAAGGTGCCATGCGAATCCGAGAAACCAGGCGTGAGCGGGCCTCCTCGGCGCCTGGACAAGGCACTTCAGACTCCTCCCGAGACGCGTCACCCGCCTCCCAAGGCGCGAAATCCTCCGATCTTGCTATTTTCGAGGCCCAAGCTTCCGCCCGATCGACCTGTCCGGACACACCTCTCCCCGAGCCAGACAGTGACATCACCTTCTGTCGGCTCGCGAAGCTCGCGATGCACTATCCGTCGACGAACGGCAGAGCCGGAGGGAAGCTCCCGGGTGGAAAGACGGCGTTGCGATCTCCCGCTCGGAGCTTGTCCGCGGCCTGCCGAAAAGCGGCGACGAACAGACGATAGGCCTCCCAGAGCTCGCGGCGTATCCTCGCGCTCAGGGCATGGAACAGCGGCGCGGGCGATCTCTTCGGGTTCTTCGGACGCTCGTGAGGATGGCGGCCCAGGATCGCCGCGGCTCCCAACGGCTCGCTTCCGCTTCTCGCTCTCTGGGCCGCGGTTTCTTCCACAATCTCGTGGATCAGGCGGATCGCGCGTCCTCTCCAGACCTCCGAAGACAGATGCTTCCAGCAGGGGAGCGGAGAGAGGTGCAGCGTCTCGACGCTCGCGTACTGGAGACGGTCGAATTTCTCTCCCCGGTTGTGGGCGGCGTACTCCTGGGTGCGATCGAACCAGTAGCCCTGGAGGTCTTCCCCCTGGAGCAGAGCCTTGGCGACGTGGACTCCCGGCCAGTCTTGGGGTCGCGCGACGAGGCCCTCTTTACAGCCGTTCGCGAGGAGGTACTTCAGTCGCTCGATCTGTGCCCCCTCTTCGTTGCTGACCACGATCGCCTTGTATCGCTGTCCCCAGATCTTCTCGCGCCAGCGATGGAGCCGGCCGGCTTCCCGGGCGATGTTCGAGCCCACGTAGCACATGAACTGTGCGAGCTGCATGGCCATTTTGCGGCATCGTGCTGCGGGGCCGGATTCCGCCTCCCACATGGTACCCGGAGCATCCCGAGACCGTCGGCGACCACCTGCGGAAAGCCCGTCTGGATCGGGGGCTCTGGCAGGAGCATGTGGCAGAGGAGTTTGGCGTCTCGATCTCGACGGTCGTCAATTGGGAGCGGAACCACACCAAGGTCGCGACTCGTTTTCTTCCCAAAGTGATGGCGTTCCTCGGCTACGATCCGCGGCCGGGTGGACGAACCATTGGCGAGCGGATTCGGGCGCTTCGGGAGCGGCGGGGACTCTCACAAAAAGCCTTGGCCGAGCAGCTCGGTATCCATGCCTCGACCGTGACCACTTGGGAGCGTGGTCGTGTGCGCAAGCCCTTCCGCACGGTGCGAAGGCGGTTTGAGGAATTCCTCGCGGGAGGCTAAGGCAGGGGCAAGTGCGGCAACGCTACTCGCGCCTTGTTCGTCTGTTTGAGGAGTTCGTTGAAGGTGTGTAGCAATCAAGGTGGACCGAGGAGCTACGCGCTCCCCGGTCCTTTTTCTTTGGTCGCGGAGGCTGCTGACGGAGGCTAGGGCTCGCGCCTCGGCCTTCCCACCTTTCTCACGAGTCGTGGGGGTTCCGACGACAAAGACGTACTAATCTGCCGCTTGGCATAACGCGCAACACCCCGCCCACGAGGGCGGGGCACTCATTCGCCACCCTGGCGCCAATCAGGAATAGACAATTGCGCATTAGTCGTGCTCTTGGTTAACTGCTATCGTACACGCTAGGCCATCACTCCCAACCGACCGGGTAACCGAGGAGGCCAACATGCGCAAGAATCCTGCGTTCCGGCACTGCACAAACAGGCGGCGTGCTCCTCACCACATGACGATCTCACTGGTTGCCGTCTTTCTGCTCAGCGGCTGCTGCTCGTATCGCATTCATCCACCTGCTGGCTCGATCAGCGGGCGGGTTGTCGACCCGCAGGATCATGCTGTCGCAGGCGTGGAGGTGCGGCTGGGAGACCGTCGTGTGGCAGTCACCGACAGAAACGGTAAGTTCACGATTCGCGCCGTACCGTCAGATGACCGGCTGGCAGTTAGTTTCAGCGCGCCGAAATTCATGAGCACAACGCATATCTTCGGGGCACGCGCCGCATCGGACGGCAACACGGTCATAATCTGGCCGAGAGCGGCGCCTGTCCGCTTGCCCACCGCCGTAGGCGGAAAGCTCGAGTTTAATGGTGCGACGATCGTGTTTCCGCCGGACGCGTTCGTGGACGCAAAAGGCCGGCAAGTGAAGGGGGATGTCAACGTCTCATTGTCAGTGCTTGATGTTGCGGACCGGCGGCAGCTTGCGAGCGCGCCGGGTGACTTCACGGCCCGCATGCGCGACGGTTCCATTCGAGACCTCGAGACGTTCGGCCTGTTCGAGCTCGTTGTCTTCGACGGTGACGGTCGTCGTGTCGACTTTGCGCGCGACCGTACGGCGCGCGTCGAGCTGACCGTGCCGGACAGTCGGCGTGAGGTGCCGCAGTCGGTCGGATCGTTCAGCTTCGATGAGCGAAGCGGGCGATGGGTGCAACGAACGTCGACGTGGCAGTTGCAGTCGTCGATACTGTCGACAACGTTGACGCAGAACGGCTCGTCCGGCTGGTGGAACGCCGATTATCCGATCGACACGACCTGCCTGAGAGTGCAGCTGCTCGATTGCCATACATGTCTGGCCGTTGCTCCGCCGGTCCCCAATGTTTGGATAACGGCCACAGGGTCAGGTTACAACGGCGCCGTGAAGAAGGACGATACTGACGGGAACGGAATTGCATGTATTCCCGTGAAGACGGCGGCGCACGTTCAACTCGACCTCGACGTCAACCAGGGTCTTCAGATCAACCCTCTAATCGTCGCGACCAACTCGGCTGATCTGGACCCATCAGACTGCAATAACTGTCCGCTCGTAACAGCAACTCATGTGCTGGCCTCCTCGTTTTCCCTCGATCCGCTAATGGCGCCCAACACGGCTCGGTGGTGCGCGTCTGAGGGATACTCGAATGGATCTCCGTTTGCCGTGGGATGGTTGGACGACAACAGCCACGTTGGTTTCCCTGGTTCGGGCCTGGTGCTTACGATGAACGATACAGATGGTTCCGGCGTGCAATGCAGCCAGAGCCTGATGAATTGCGGCGGCGAGTTGTACGCAGGCGGCGAATACCACACGACCTGCTTCCACGGCTATGGAACGTACAGCGCGACGATCACGCCGCCTGCCCAAGTGCCGAGCAGCAGCGGCGTCGTCACCACGTTCTTCACCTACACGGACGATAAGGACGGCACCATTGGAGTGAATGGCGCCAACGCGCAGGATGCGCATGACGAAGTCGACGTCGAGCTTCTGGGGCGACCGTGGATCCCGGGGTTCGACAATGATTCGAGCCTTGGCTTGTGCACAACCATGTCGCTGATCATGCAAACGAACTACTTCGGGAGGCATGTCGGCGGGCACGAGAAGACGTTCTGCCTGCCGTACGGTACGCACACGTACAGTTTCAAGTGGACAGCAACCAGTATCATATGGTTCGTAGACGGGAGCCAGATTCATATGGAGACTCCCGGGGTCGATCCCTGGCCGACGCAACCGGGAAGAGTGTTTATGAATATTTGGGCGAGCGCTCCGACCGTGACGTGGGCGGGAACATTTGACTACTCACAGAGCGGGCCGAAGTTCGCCGTCTTCTCCAATGTGAGTGTGCCCTAGGCACACAGCGAAGAATCTCGGTCAACACTGTTTTTCGACCGGGGGGAAAGGTGCCAGCCGAATAGAGAAGAGGAAGCGTGCAAGGCCCGAGCGCGCCCGGTTTCTTCGACGGCGCGTCGCCGAGGCCGCGCCGTGAAGGGCCTCGAAGCGTGCTTTCGGCTGATTTGAAAGTGGGCCGAGAAGGGTTTGTCTTACGGCAAAACGGCAGGATTCGGCTCTGCTGGCACACCTTCGCCGAGGCGGGCATGGAACCGCCGGTTGTAGAAGCCGCTCTTCGATGGTCCGCCTAGCCAGCCACAAACGGCAGGGCGGGTGGGAAGCTGCCAATTGGAAACGAAAGCGTCTGTTTCCATGCTCGGAGCTTCTCAGCGGCATCTCGAAAGTCGGCTACGAAGGCGGCATACAGGAAATAGAGCTCGGTTCGAGCCGCCTTGCTTGCGGCGTGGAAGAGTGGAGCTGGCGATTTCTTCGATTTGACGGGGCGGTCGAATGGGTGTTGTCCCCGGACTGCAGAGGCTCCCAGGACTTGGCTTCCAGTACGTCGGCGGTGTGCGGCGGCCTCCGCCTCGATCTCGGCGATCAGAGCGGCGACACATTGCTGCATCATTTTGTCCGATAGATCAGCCCAACAGGGCAGGGGCGAGAGCGTCAGCTCCTCTTCGTTCGCATAGCGATACCGATCGAAGTCCTCTCCTCTGCGTCGAGCGGCATACTCCTGCGTCTGGTCGAACCAGTAGCCCTTCACGGTCTCGCCTGTGGTCAATGCCTGAACACAGCTGACACCGGGCCAGTCGCGGACGCTCTCGACAAGGCCTTCCTTGACACCGTGCGACAGGAGGTAGCGCAGGCGTTCCACTTGGGCGGCCTCCTCGGAGCTCACGACGATCGCCTGGTATCTCCGCGACCAGATCCTGTCGCGCCAGCCGGCGAGACGGCCGACCTTTCGGGCGAGGTTGGAATTCAGGTAGCGCATGAAGCGGGAGAGCTGTTGGGCGTCGTCGACGTCGAGGAGGAGGTGGTAGTGCGAAGAGGCGAACATGTACCCGCAGATGCGGATGCCGGCATGGCGGCGCTGGGCCCGTCCGAGGACCCCGACGATGATCTCGTCGAGTGGGCGGCTGGGCCGAAGGAGGAAACGGCTGTGGAGGGTGCGGCAGGTGACCTCGACCAGGGCACCGCCTTCTGGGATGAAGCGGAGTCGTCGGCTCATACCCTAAGAAGACGTAAAATCGGTCCTGAATCTGATTCACCCTAGAACCGCTTGGGTTTGCGAGGGGGGTAAACAGGGTTCTCAGTATTTCAGCCAAGCATGTAAGATACGGGTGAGCTGGCGGCGATCGGAGTGGGGGATCTGCCGGACGGAACCGGAGACAGTGCGGCTACTGCCGAAGAGCCCGGGCGTCGTGTCCCTTCTTGCGAAGCTGCGGTATGATCGGTGAGGCAAAATCACGGTCGAGAGGCCGGCTCGCCTACCCTCGATCTTCGAGAAGAGTCTGCGCTATGCGGTCCAGATCGGATTCGAAGCGATGAGCCACCGCCGCTGCGCCTTGCCCTCGCACAGCGACGTTTCGGCCGTTGTGCTCCATCTCGAGGCACGGCGGCGGATGACGCTCGGTCTCGAGGCCGAGCTCGCCGCGCTGCGCCGGCTCGACAGCGGCATCCGTTTCCGCGAGATGTCTCTCTTCGTGGGCCTCTGGGTGGCGGGGATGTCGATCAACGGCTACGGCTACCACTCGGCGCCCAGCCTCTTCCACACCCTCCTGCGGCTTGCCGGCACGCTGTTGACGGCGTTGGCCATCAACACCTTCATCCTCTTTTTGCACGAGGGGATGCACGAGACCCTCTTCGCCTCGCCGGCGCTCAACCGCTGGGTGTCGGTGACCCTGGGGGTGGTCTTCTGCCTCTCCTTCTCCTCCTACAAGGTCATGCACCAGCGCCACCATCGGTACCTGGGCGACGAACGCGATCCGGACGATTACAGCAACTACACCAAGAATCGCCTCCTCCTCTGGTGCCTGCACTACGTGCGGCTGATCGTCGGGGTCTACCTCTACATCGTCTTGATCCCCATCCTCGCTTTCCGGAAGGGGACCGCGACCGACCGGCGTGACATCCTCGTCGAGTACGCGATCCTGATCGTCGCCTACACCGCGGTCTTCCGGGTGGTGCCGAACGGTGACATCCTCTTCCTCTGGCTCATCCCGCTCGTCATCGCGGCCTACATGACCGCCGTCCGCGGCCTGACCCAGCACGGGATCACGGAGGCCCACGATCCCTATCTCGCCAGCCGCACGATCCAGGCCCATCCGGTCGTCGCCTTCTGTCTGCTGCAGGAGAACTACCACCTCGAGCACCACCTCTTCCCGGAGATCCCGAGCTACCATCTGGCGGAGGCCCATAAGCTGATCTGGCCGCGACTGCCGCGGGCGGTCACCGGCCGCTCGTACCTCGCCTTCCTCTTCAAATTCTTCGCCGCCACCCTGAAGATGGACGAGCGGCCCATCGGCTTCACCGAGATGCTCGGCTGGGAGGTGTAGCCATCGGAATCGAGCTCGCGGCCGAGAGCCTCGTCGAATTCCCCAGCTCCTGGTACCCCCTCTGTCGGAGCACCGACGTGCGGCCGGGCAAGGTGGTCCGGCAAGAGGCCTTCGGCATGCCGCTCGCGATTTTCCGCACCCCGTCGCTCAAGGTGGGGGCGCTTTACGCCCGCTGCACCCACATGGGTGCCGACCTGGGGCGAGGGAGGGTCGTGAGGGAGCGCCTGCAATGCCCCCTTCACCACTGGGAGTATGGCAGGGAGGGGCGCTGCGAGCACATCCCGGGCTCCTGCGTCATCCCGCGCCAGGTGCACCAGGCGGCCCTGGTCTGCGAGGAGCACTACGGGCTGGTCTTCGGCTTCCTGGGCGGCGAGCCGACCTTCCCCTTCCCTCGTTTCGCGGGCGAGGAGCCCGGGCTCTACAGCCGTGTGAGCGTCATGAGCTTCGTCACCCCCTACCAGGTGCTGGCCGCCAACTCGTTCGACAGCCAGCACTTCGTGACCGTCCATCACCGCCGCTTGCTGGAACCGCCGACCCTCGCGAGCGAGTCCGCCTTTCACCTCTCCATCCGCTTCCGAGCGCAGGTTGAGGGGAGCCAGTTCCACGACCGCCTCCTGCGCCGGATCGGGGTCGATCAGGTCGAGCTCTCCGCCCACTGCTGGGGGGGCAACACGATCCTCGCCTACAACACCCGGACCGGCGCCCGCATCCTCTTCACCATCTTGCCCATCGACGCCCGCCGCAGCCGGATCTTCATCCTGAACGTCATGGGCCAGGAGACCGCCGCCGCCTTCCCGCGCGCCCTCCGCCGGCTCCTCCTGAGCGCCATGCACGGCCTGACCGTGGCATTCCTGAAACCCGACATCGCGGTCATGCAGGACCTGCAGTGGAAGCTCGGCGTCCTCCTGCCGGACCTCGACGGCTGCTTCCTGGAATGGATCCGCTACTGGAAGGCGCTCCCCACCTCGCCATTGACGGTCCGCGGGTCGAGGTGCGCTCGTGAGCACCCTCAAGAAAACTACCCACTGGAGTGAGTGGCTGGGAGCCCAGACATGAAAATCACCCTCATCGAGCCGGCGATGATCAAGCGCGAGGGCTTGAGCGAGAAGCCTTCCTGGGTGCTGCAACCCCTGACTCTCGCGACCCTCGCCGGCCTGACGCCGGAGGACGTCGAGGTCGAGGCCGTCGACGACCGCATCGAGCCCATCGACTACGACGCGCCGCGCGATCTCGTGGGGATCTCGGTCAAGACCTTCACCGCCCGCCGGGCCTACCAGATCGCGGCTGAGCTCCGCCGCCGCGGCGTGCCGGTGGTCCTTGGCGGCCATCACCCGACCCTCCTTCCCGCCGAGGCCGCCCAGCACGCGGACGCCCTGCTCCTGGGGGAAGCCGAAGGGGTTTGGGACCGGCTCCTCGAGGATGCCCGGCACGGCCGCCTGCAACCGGTCTACCGCCAGGCCGAAACTCTCCCTCTCACCGCTTTGCGGGTCGACCGGTCGATCTTTGCCGGCAAGAAGTACCTGCCGGTAGGGATGGTCGAGACCACCCGCGGGTGCCCCTTCGCCTGCAACTTCTGCTCGGTGACGACCTTCTTCGGCCAGAGCTTCCGCCACCGTCCCCCGGAGGAGGTGGTGGCGGAGATCGAGCGTCTGGGCCAGAAGCTCGTCCTCCTCGTCGACGACAACATCGTCGGCGACCGCCGGGCGGCCAAGGAGCTCTTCCGCGCCTTGATCCCGCTCAACATCCGCTGGATCAGCCAGGCGAGCCTCACCATGACGCGCGATCTCGAGCTCATGCGCCTGATGCGGGACAGCGGTTGCGCCGGGGTCCTCGTCGGCATCGAGTCTCTCGACCGCTCCAATCTCAAACAGATCGAGAAGAGTTGGAACACGGTCGGCATCGGCTACTCCGAGGCGCTGAAGATCGCCCGCGATCACGGGATCGCCATCATCGGCTCCTTCCTCCTGGGGCTGGACGAGGACACCCCGGGCTCGCTGGACCGGATGCTCGAGCTCGCTATCGAGCAGCGCCTGTTCGCCGTGCTCTTCAATCTCCTCACCCCCTATCCGGGCACCAGGCTCTACGAGACCCTTCACCGGGAGGGACGCCTGGCGCGGCCGGAGTGGTGGCAGGACCCGGGCTACACCTACGGCTCGATGGTCTTCGAGCCCAAGCGGATAAGCGCGCGCGCCTTGTCGCAGAAGCGCCTCGAGATGTACCGCCGCTTCTATGGCGTCCCCTCCCTCGTCCGCCGACTGTGCGAGCCGCGGGCCAACGCGCGCGACCTCTGGCACGCCTTCACCTTTCTGGCCATGAACCTGCCGGCCAACCGCGACGAGGTGATGCGCTTCGGCCGGGCGCTGGGCGCCGACGAGGCGAGCGCCCTGGGGTAAGCCGGATCGAGACAGTGAACCAGGACGCCGGGCCCAAGAAAGGCCCAAGAAAGGTGCCACGCGAATATGTGGAATCAGGCGTGAGTGGCTCTGCTCGGGGCTTCGGCAAGGCACTTCAAGGGCATGGAACAGCGGCGCGGGCGATCTCTTCGGGTTTTTCGGACGTTCGTGAGGATGGCGGCCCAGGATCGCCGCGGCACCCAAAGGCTCGCTTCCGCCTCTCGCTCTTCGGACCGCGGTCTCTTCTACGATCTCCTGGATCAAGCGGGGCTAACTAGCACTTCAGGACAAGCCTGTAGGCGACGATAGCTGGCGACGGGAGTGGGGGAGTGCCGGTATATAATCGGTCGGCACTGATTCGGCTCGAGCTCTGTCGCACCGTTTCCGGCGCGTGTGGTTCGTGGCGCTCTCGATCCCGGGCCGCGCCACCGTCGTCGCGTCTCGCCATCCTCTTCGTAATGGAGGTCGCAATGAGAGCACTTCGTTTTGCTTGGCTGTGGAGCCTGGCGCTTGCCCTCTCCGGACTTGGCGCAGCCTACGCCATTCCGATCTCGGGCCAGTTCGTGCTGGACGGAAAGGTGGTGCCGGTGAGCGAGGTCGCGGCCTTCCGGGTGCGCGATCAATTCAACCCTCGCAGCCTTGAGACTTACGTGATGCTGACCGCCAAGCCCGTGGACCGCGCGGCGATCGGCGCGTCTCTCGATCCTTATGCCACGGCCATCAACGATCCCGCCGCGCGCGACGCCGATCATATAGCCTTCAGCGTGCGCGCCAACGGCGAGGTCAGCGTGAACGCTCACGTGGGCGGCGTCCAGTACATCGACTCCTCGGGGAAGATCATGGGCCAGCCCGGTTCGCTGATCGCGAAATGCAGTGAGAACACGGCGACACGCATCGCCTGCAGCGTAAAGACGGAGAAGCCGGTCAAGACGATGGATGGGCCGACCTGGTCGATGGACCTGAGCTTCGAGGCCGACGTGCTGTCCCGCGCGCCGGGCAAACCGCTGGCGAAGGACGGCGGGGATCCTGGCAAGGCATTGCTGGCGCTGCGTGCCGCGGTCGGCGGCAATGAGCTGGCGAAGATCCTGGCCCTCCTCACACCGGAGCAGGCCAAGAGCTACCAGGAGGACTGGCGCACGCCGGCCGAGAATCTCACCTCGGCCAAGGAGATGCTGGATGTGCGGCTGCCGAAGCAGCCCAAGATCACCGGCGGCGAGCTGGTGGCGAACGACCATGCGGTGCTCGAGGTCGAAGGCGTGCCGTACGAGAACGGCCGCTTGCTCTACCTCGTCGAGATGCGGCTGATCGACGGACGCTGGGTCTACGATCAGTCGGGCGTCGCCGGCATGTTGCGCTGAGAGGTGCTGAGCATGCCCAAGGAGCACATCAACCCGCCGTCCCTGTTTCCAAGCCAAGAGCACGGCTTCTCGCAGGGGGTGGTGGCAAGCGGCGGGCGAACGCTCTACCTGTCGGGCCAGACGGCCTGGGACGCGCGGCGGGAGCTCGTGGGCGGCGGGGACCTGGCCGCCCAGGCGCGGCAGGCATTTCGGAATGTCCGGATCGCCGTCGAGGCAGGCGGAGGTCGCCTCGAAGACGTGGTCAGCTTGCGGATCTACGTCGTGGACTACAGGCCGGAGAAGGCCCAGGCGGTTGGCAACGCGCTCAGAGAGTGCTTCCGCGGCCCCGCTCTGCCCGCCACGACGTGGATTGGCGTCGTATCCCTTGCCGACCCGGGCTTTCTGATCGAGGTCGAAGCCGTCGCGGTGATCGACTGAGGGCCCTCCCCGGAAATCCGGAGAGGGCCCAACCGCCTCAGACCGCCGCCGCCACCGTCTCCCGCGTCGGGTAGTCGATATACCCCTTGTCGCCGCCGCTGTAGAAGGTCGCCCGGTCGGGGGTGTTGAGGGGCGCTCCTTCCGCGAAGCGCTCCACCAGGTCCGGATTGCTCAGGAAAAGGACTCCGAAGGAGATCAGGTCCGCCTCACCCTTCGCCAGGGCCGTGCTCGCGGTCTCCTGGGTGTAGCCGCCATTAAGCATGAAGGGGCTCCGGAAGAGCGAGCGCAGCACGGGAGCGACCGGCGAGGGGGTCGAACCGATCGCCTCGGTGACGTGGAGGTAGGCCAAGCCGAAACGGTCGAGCTCCCGGGCGGCGTAGCCGAAGGTCGCCGCGGGGTCGGAGTCGCTCATGCTGTTGAAGGAGCCGGTGGGGGAGAGCCGCACCCCGACCCGGTCCGCCCCCCAGACGCCCGTCACCGCCTCCATCACCTCCAGCAGGAAGCGGGCGCGATTTTCGACCGGTCCGCCGTAGGCGTCCGTCCGGCGGTTTGAGCCGTCGCGGAGGAACTGGTCGATCAGATAGCCGTTGGCGCCGTGGAGCTCCACGCCGTCGAAGCCCGACTCCAGAGCCTGCCGGGCGCCGTGGGCGAACTGCTCGACCAGGCCGGGGATCTCCGAGGTCTCCAGGGCGCGGGGGACTCCGAAGGGCTTCGGGCCCTCGGCGGTGAAGGTCTGCCCCTCGGCCGCGATGGCCGACGGCGCCACCGGCGGCGTCCCGCCCGGCTGCAGGAGCGGGTGGGAGATCCGGCCGACGTGCCAGAGCTGCGCGAAGATCCGGCCCCCCCGCGCGTGGACGGCTTCCGTCACCCGGCGCCACCCCGCGACCTGGGCGGCGTCGTGGATGCCCGGCGTCCCGGGATAGCCCACCCCCTGCAGCGAGACCTGCGTCCCCTCGGTGATGATCAGCCCCGCGGAGGCGCGCTGGGCGTAGTAGGTGACCGCGAGATCGCTCGGCACGTTCCCCTCGCCCGCGCGGTTGCGCGTCATCGGCGCCATCACCATGCGGTTGCGCAGGGTGTACGGTCCCACCTGGACCGGCGAGAAGAGAGTCGGATGCTGCTCCTGTTTGTCGCTCATTGGGTTGTCTCCTTGAGTACAGGCTTGCATTGTTGGTCTGTCAAAAGTACAGAAGTGAACTTGTTGGGCAAAAAAATTTAGCCGCTCCCGAGCCGGCCGAGGAGGCGGGTCAAGGCCTGCCGGTCCTCCTCGCCCAGCCCGGCGAAGACCTCGCGCTCGGTCTCGCCCACGATCCGCACGGCCTCGGCGTGGCGCTCCCGGCCCGCGGCCGTCAGCGCCGCCCTCACGGAGCGCCGGTCGGCCGGATCGGGGAGACGCTCGACCAGCCGCTCGGCCTCCAGGCGGTCGACGAGCTGGGTGATGTTCGAGCGGACGCAGCAGCAGCGGTCGGCCAGATGGCTGAGCGGCAGCGGCTCGGGCGTGTCCGCGAGCGCCTTGAGCACGTTCAGCTTGGCGAGGGAGAGGCCGATCGCCCCGAGGGCCCCTTCCAGCCTCCCTTCCACCTCGTGCGCGGCGCCGATCACCCGGAATGCGAGATCGTTCATGGCTGAATCATAGACCCGTCATCCGTTCAGCGCAAGGGGCGGGATCAGAGTACAATCCCCAGCGATGAACGCGGCTCGCCGTACTCTCGGCCGCTGGGTGCTCGCGGCCCTCCTCGAACGGGGCTGCGACCCCACCACGGCCCGCATGCCCCGGCGGGTCTTCAGCGTCCGGCCGCTCGACGCGCGCGAGCTCGCGGCGCTCAACCCGTTGATCTTCTGGCCGCTCGTCCCGGTCTCGAACCTGTTGCCGCTGCCGCGTCCGGTCCGCCGGCCCGTCTACGAGGTCTAGATCCAGGTGGGGCTCGCAACCTCCCGGACCGCCTTCCCGTACGCCTTGAAAGGGAATAGGCTCTCCCATCATTCCGTCATGACAGAGCGAGGAACGGCATGGGCCTGAAAGAAGTGCTGAGCAAGATGAAGATCGTGGAGATCGACCCGGACGAGGCGGCCGCCGCGGCGCCTCCGGCCATGGCGCCGTCCGCGCCCGGCTCCAGGGATCTGCCGCCTCCGCCGTCGATGCCCAGGGACATCCGCGACCTGCTCGGCACGATCCCCGAGCCGCCGGCCATCGACGAGCGCAAGCTGCCGCCCGAGTCGCAGGATGACGGCGGGGACATCCCCGACTTCCCGGCCATCTACCGGGCGGCCGGCGTGGTCGATCCCTCCCACGGCTACAGCGCCTACAAGGTGCTGGAGATCTTCGCCTCGCCCGGCTTCGCCGCGCTCGACCTGCGGGCCAAGGCCGCGGCCCTCACCGGGTTCCTCAACATGAGCCCGTCCGGGCCGGTGCCGATCACCGACGTGGTGCAGGACGCCGTCCGGCGCGACCAGGCGCTCGACAAGTTCGAGGAGTTTCTGCGCAACAAGCTGGGCGGGCGCTCCGAGCAGATGGACAAGGAGAACGCCCAGCTCCAGGCGGAGATCGATGAGGTCACCCGCCGCAACCGGGAGAAGATGGAGGCCAACCGCGCCGCCCTGGAGGCCGAGCAGTCCCGCTTCACCCGCTGGCTGACCACCAAGCGCGCCGAGGAGCGCAAGCTCTTCGACGCCGTCAACCCGTTCGTCGAGCAGAATCCGATCTCGACAGCGGATACCCCCCGGCCGGCGGTCCCCGCCCCGGAGAAGACCCAAGGCTGAGCCGAGGAGAAAGCCATGTTTCAGCGCATCGCCCGAGTGTTCAAGTCGTGGATCGGCTACTTCATCTCCTTCGCCGAGGATCCGGAGGTGATGCTCCAGGAGTCCATCGAAGAGATGCGCAACACGCTGCCCAAGCTCAACCAGATCCTGATCACCACCCGCGCCACGGTGATCCGCCTGGAGCAGGGGAAGGCGGCGCTGGAGAGCCGGGAGAAGCAGCTCGTCAATTCGATCAAGGCCGCCCTCACCGAGGGGAGCCCCGAGTCCCGCCGCCTCGCCGAAGATGACGCCGCGAGCCTGCAGCAGGTCCGTCAGGAGCTGGCGACCACCAACGACCAGCTCGCGGCGGCCAGCAAGGCCTTCGAGAATTCCCAGATCACGGTGGAGGACATCAAGCAGAAGCTGCGGCAGAAGATGGAGGAGAGCCGCAAGGCGATCACCGAGTCGAGGAACGCCTCGGCGCTCAGGAATGCCGCCTCGGCGATCGCCGAGCTCGACACCTACGGCACCGCCGCCACCAACGACAAGTACCTGGACGAGATCCGGCAGAAATCGGCAGAGGCCAAGGCCGCCGTCGAGGTGGCGACCGGCGGGCTCGACGTCGAGCGGATCAAGAACGAGCGCAAGGCCCGTTCCCTCCAGGCGCAGAGCGTGCTCAACGAGTTCGAGGTGGAGATGGGCCTCAAGCAGCCGGACGCGATCCACGAGGCCGCGCCGTTCCCCACCCAGGCGACGCCCACGGCCACGCCGCAGAAGCTGCCCGAGGCGGGGTAGGGATCCATGCCCGAAGCCGCCCCCTCCGCCGCCCCGCCCCCCGCCGTATTCCTCGACACCCTTCCTCCCTGGGCGTCGGATCTCGTGCGCGCCGTCAAGGCCAAGCAGTCGAACGCCTTCGTGCTGCACGGCGTGCCGGCCGACCTGATCCCGGTGCGGGGGCCGGCGGGGCTGCGCTTCCTCTCGCTCGATGATTTCCTGGTGCAGCAGCTCTTCGCGGGGTGGGCGTCGATCGTCACCTACAACCGGGCCGAGGGGCTGGGCTTCGCCACGCCGGCGGCGCGCGGCCACTTCCAGGACCGGCTGCGCGCCTACGACACCGTCCACGGCACCAACTGGGCCGACTCCCTGCCGCGCGACGCCCCCAACTGCTTCGCCCTCCTCGACTCCTACTTCCGCCAGTGCGCCTCGGCGCAGCCGTGCCGGCCCGTGGTCCTCATCCTCCCCTTCGCCGAGACGATGGTCCCCGCGGCCGAGGTGGCCTACCGCACCCCCGAGGACCGCGCCGTGCTCGTCTACCTGCGCAAGTGGTCGCAGGACCCGGTGCTGCTGGCCAAGAACATCGTGGTGGTGATGGTGACCGAGAGCCTCGCCGAGCTCGATCCCAAGCTCGTGCGGGCGCACAGCACCCGGGAGATCGAGATCGTCCGTCCCGACCTCAAGGAGCGGCTGACCTATCTCGAGGCGGTGCGCTCGCCGGAGTGGTACGCCGCGAAGTCCGACCTGCCGCCGGCCCGCCTCGCCGAGACGACCGCCGGCATGACCCGCGTGCAGATCGGCCAGCTCCTCGACGGCGCCGACGCCAACGGCGAGCGCCTGACCCGCGAGCGGGCGCGCGACCTCAAGAAGGAGGTCATCGAGACCGAGGGGCTGGGGCTCCTGGAGTACGTCGAGCCCAAGTACGACCTCTCGATGGTGGCCGGCATGCCGGCGGTCAAGGACCGCCTGCGCCGCGCCGCGCGGGCGATCGCGCGGGGGAATCCGGCGGCGGTGCCCATGGGCTACCTCGTTTGCGGCCCGGTGGGGA
Source organism: Thermoanaerobaculia bacterium (assembly GCA_045807625.1). Lineage (GTDB taxonomy): Bacteria > Acidobacteriota > Thermoanaerobaculia > Multivoradales > UBA5704 > DATARR01. Next base: position 150,364 of record JBJMHA010000036.1, read on the forward strand.
GCGCCAAGACCTTCCTCGTCGAGTGCTTCGCCCGGGAGATCGGCTTCCCCTGCGTGAAGCTGAAGAATTTCCGCTCGATGTGGGTGGGGGCGACCGAGTCCAACCTGGAGCGCATCCTCAAGATCCTCTCCGCGCTCACCCCCGTGGGCGTGGTGGTCGACGAGGCCGACGCCGCCCTCGGCAATCGCGATCAACAAGGGGATTCCGGCACCCAGAACCGCGTCTTCGCGCAGATCGCCGCCTTCATGGGGGACACCACGCACCGCGGCCAGATCCTCTGGTTCCTGATCACCGCCCGCCCCGACCTGCTGCCGATCGACCTCAAGCGCCAGGGGCGGGCCGAGGAGCACATCCCTCTCTTCTATCCGGAGACGGCGCCCGAGTACGACGAGATCTACCGCGTGATGCTGAAGAAGCTGGGGATCAAGACCGCGGTCGCCAGCATCACCGAGGTGGCGACGGAGGACCAATATCTCGGCCTCTCCGGCTCGGACCTGGAGGCGGTGCTGGTGCGGGCGATCCTGGAGGCCGAGTCCTCCGAATCCTCCGAGGTCAAGGCGGAGCATCTTCAGAAAGCTTTTACAGACTTCATCCCCCCCGCCAACTCCCGCGAGCGGGAGATGCAGATCCTCTGCGCCGTGCTGGAATCCACCAGCCGCGAGCTCCTCCCCGAGCGCTTCCGCACCCTCGACCGCGGCGAGATCCAGGCGCGGATCAACGAGATCAAGCGGGATCTGCGGCTGGTGTGATAGAATAGCATCAATTTAGAAAGGAGTTCGCCCCATGATCTCCCTTTTGGAGCGAGCGCAGTTGTCGAGGGCCCTATCCTGCTTGGTCTTGTGTTTCATCCTTGAGCCTGGGTTAAGAGCAGAGATCTGGCGTTCTCCACTCCACGATCTCGAATCTGTGCAAATTGAGAAGCCATCCTTATCGTCGGACGGTCTGGGAGCTTTTCAGCCTGTTCCTGCCGAAGCCCTGCAAATGTTTGGCTCCCAGTACGTCGATTATGAGAGCTTCACTGTAGGTTATATCCACCCCGAGCAAGTGACCCAATTGACGGGAATCCTTGAGAAGAGCGGACTTCTCTATCATATTGGGCTGGATCGAAGCATACAGCTCCCCTGGCATTCATTCGTGGCGGGTGATGCCAGAGGCAGGACGGCAGACTTCGCCGGTATCGATTTTGACTCCCGGCCTCTGCAAGGTATGTACTTGGTTCAATTCGCATACCCCATCCAGGAAAGCTGGCACGGTGATCTGGAAGCCTGCCGCATTCACGAGATAGCCTACTTCCAGCAAAGGACGGTTCTGGTAAAGGCCTCCGGGATTCAGGCCATTCTGGCCTGCGGCTCGGTACGTTTGTTCTCGTGGGTCGATTTCTATCTGACCACGGATCTGGTGTCTCCCGAGATGATCCGTAATGGTGCTGGTGCTCCTCTGGGTTATACGCTGCACTACCCCAAGGGTGTGATCTTGGATGCCAAAGAGAGGGATCTGCCCTCGACTGTGAGGGTCAATGGACGGCATGATGAGTCTCGAGAAGACGGTCCCGCGCTAAAAATCAGGTCAAGTGTCGCCGACCTGCGCCGCTTGGTGGCCAAGGATCAGGATCTCTTGAGCCTTACCTATCAAGGAGAAATCGCGCTGAGCGATGAGCGGCAGGGCGAGATCGTTGCCGGCAACTTCAACTCGGATGGGACTCTGCCGGGCCGTGGACTGATATTCCCCAGTTACCGTGACTGGCTCTCGGGCAGAGGACTCCTCTCTGCAACGAATCCTCAGGCTGTCGGAATGATCGACTCTGGGTACGAGGATGGCTCCGGACCGGCCGGACAGCACAACAGTGACCTCGAGAATCCGGAGCGGTTGATTGCGCCCATCAAAACTCAATCTGGCGGGAGCGGATACGACGGATTGGGTCATGGCACGATGGTCGCCGGTATCATCGCTGGCGAAGGAGCTGCGGGATTCGGCTCTGGCGAAGGAGATGCTCAGGGTTACCTATATGGCTCCGGCATCGCTCCAAACGCCAAGCTTGTCATTACCCAACTACCTACCGGCTCTTTGGCGAGCGCGGGCTCCTTGGCGTATTTGAAGGATGCCATGGCTTTTTGCCGCAACGATCCATCCAATGGGCTGGACCGGGCATTTATTGTAAATAACAGCTATAACCAGTACATGCTTGACGCAAGCGGCAACTACTGGCCGGTGAATCAGTATGACGAAGTTGCCAAAGCCTTCGATTCGCTTGTGCTCGATGGCAACCAAGCCATGGGTGGCTCTCAGGCAACCACGCTTGTTTTCTCGGCGGGCAACTATGCATATGATTATCCCACGGGCTACATTCGTGTCGACTCGGTGAGCAGCCCGGCGACGGCAAAAAATGTCATCACTGTAGGCTCGACGACAAGCTATAGGCCGGCGCCTGAGCCGCCGCTTCCGTGCAGCCCCAATCCAAATGGCTCCCGGCCTCCCGATCAGGATGCTACGAATGTCTATGGTCTGGGGCTGTTCAGTGGCCAGGGATCCTACTTCGCTTCCGGGACTGGAGTCCCCAAGCTTCACCAGGTTCGGGTGAAGCCTGATCTCGTAGCTCCGGGTGTCCGGATCTTTTCTACGCTCCCATACAACGCGGTGTTCTATTTTAGCCCGGTAGGTTGCACATTATTCTATCCGAACCCTCCCAACACCTCCAACTATACCTACGGCACTGGCACCAGTTTCTCGGCTCCGGTTGTGAGCGGAGCGGCGGCTGTGGCACGTAAGTGGCTTTTGGATCGTGGTGTAGCAAACCCCCAGCCAAGCCTGATCAAAGCTGCTCTTGTTGCAACAGCGGACGACATGGGGGCTTATATTGCTGATCACCGGCCGAGCTTCCGGTCCGGATGGGGTCGGGTGAGTCTCAAGCGTTTGACTGATCCTGCGGTAGAGTGGTTCTTCGCTGACAACATCGCGGCTCCCGTGAGCACGGGGCAAGTCAGATCCTGGACGCGTACAGTCAGCGATCCCACAAAGGACATATACATTGTCCTTGCTTGGTCAGATCCTCCTTCCGATATACCGGGAGGGACCCAGGTTCCTTTGAAGAACGATCTAAGCTTGTCCGTTGAAGAGAATGCATCCGGTCTGCCTTCCTGGCAGGGCAACAATCTCAGAGAAAACAAGGACAGTATCGATGATGGGTACTCGCATCACTTTACCAGCGCAAGTGACGCGGTGCTGGTGGACTCAATAAACAATGTTGAGGCTATATTCATACCTACGAATACATTCTCGGCAGGGCAGAAGCTGACCATCAAGGTCAAGGGAGCCAACGTCGTCCAGGGTCCTCAGAGCTTCTCTGTGTACGCCTGGAACATGAAGCCCAGCACCTGAGATTCCGTCTGTGCGACTACCTGGAAAGGAACGGCGTATGAAAGTATCTTCAATTCTCGCCTTTCTGGCGCTCCTTCTAACAGGAGGTATAGCGGCCCTTGCCGCTGATTTTGGCGGTCTCGACTTACGGCCTCTGCTGCTCGTTCGAGAATCCAAGAAGACGACCTTCGGCGTCGGACCGGTCAACGGAGCTCTCGAGGAAGAGCACAGCTTGTTCGTAACTCGGGGCGGCGCTACGACACTCGCTCTTGTCACGCGTCAGGACCCGAACGAATGGCAAACGAAGATCTTGCGGGGAGTGGGTACGGGCCCGGAGCTCGCCAACCTCACCCAAGCTCTCGGCGATAGTAAAATCGGCCGTCTGCAGAGCTGTAGCAAGAAGGTGGCCGAAGGCCTTGAAGCTAGATACGAAATTACGTGGTTCGGATGGAACAACCGAACCAGCAAGGCGATTTCAGTGATCTACAGCTCCGCGCCAGCTCCCAGCTCCGCTTCATGCCCTGCCAGTCTGGATACTTTAATCCAGGGCATCGGCGATTATGAGCGCGACTTCGCGGCGAACTTTGACACATCAGTAGATAGATGAAAATCTTATAGCAATGAGGCGTTTCCGTACCAGACGATAAACCGTTTCGACGATCGAAGGAGGCTCAGATGAAAACCGTCCGATTGCTGCTGACGATCCTGGCTCTGCTCTGCGCGATGGCGGTCCTGGCCCAGGACAAAATGCCGGCCTCCTCGCACGTCATGGTCGAGGGGGGGCAGGTGACCTGGGGACCGGCGCCGCCCGTCCTCAACAAGGGGGCTCAGATCGCCGTGCTCTCCGGCAATCCCGGCGCGGCGGGACCCTTCGTGATCCGCCTGAAGATGCCCGCCGGCTACAAGATCGCGCCGCACTGGCATCCCACGGACGAGCACGTCACGGTCGTCTCGGGCACCTTCTCTCTCGGCATGGGAGACACCTTCGACCCCAAGGCCACGAAGACCCTGACCTCCGGCGGCTATGCGCTGCTGCCGGCGGAGATGCGCCATTTCGCGTGGACCAAGGACGGCGCCACCGTCCAGGTGCACGGCATGGGGCCGTTCGTGCTCAATTACGTCAACCCGGCCGACGACCCCAGCAAGGGCGCGCCGGCGCGGTAAGGCTTGATGAAAACCGTTCGATGGCTGCCGGCAATCCTGGTCCTGCTCGGAGCGATGCTGGCCGCGGCCCAGGACCCGAAGCCCGCTTCGTCCCACGTCGTGTTGGAGGAGGCCGAGATCCATTGGCGTCCGGCTCCGTCCGCTCTCAGCAAAGGGGTGGAGGTGGCCGTGCTTTCCGGCAATCCCGGAGCCGCGGGGCCCTTCGTGATGCGGATGAAGATGCCCGCCGGCTACAAGATCGCGCCGCACTGGCATCCCACGGACGAGCACATTACGGTCCTCGCGGGCACCTTCTCCATGGGCATGGGAGAGACCTTCGACGCCAACGCCACGAAGCCCCTCACCCCCGGAGGCTACGCGCTGATGCCGGCGGAGACGCGCCATTTCGGCTGGACCAAGGACGGCGCCACCATCCAGTTGCACGGCGTCGGCCCGTTCCTGATCTATTACGTCAACCCCGCCGACGATCCCCGCAGAGGCGAAACCCCCGGCCGCCGGCCGGGGGCGCCTCGACAGGTTGGGGGTTGATCGCGTCCGGCCGCGCCGTCAAACCCCGGCAGCTATTTCTCTACAATCCGAGCGCGACGATCGACGTCACCATCTCCGGGCTGAGGATCCAGCACGGCAGCGCCAGCGACGGGGCCGGCATCCTGGACCGCGGCGAGAACCTGACCCTCGACCACGTGACCGTGCAGAGCAACACGGCGTCCTACGAAGGGGGTGGCGTAGAGCTTCCCGGCACCGAGGGCGGCGCTTCAGGGAGCCTCACCGTCCTGAGCTCAGTCATCACGGGCAATACGGCGACCCAGGGCCCGGGCGGAGGGATCTTCCTCTACAGGGAGGCCTCGCCAACCCTCATCCAGGACACCACGATCTCCTCCAACCACGCGGATAATGCCGGCGGCGGTGGCATCTATCTCTACAACCCCGAGAACGGCCTCACCCTCGAGCGCAGCACCCTCTCGGGCAATACGGCGGCCTCGGGAGGCGGTGCCTTTTTCTACAAGCCCGGCGGTCCCGTGCTGATCGAGGACAGCACGATCTCGGACAACCAGGCGGGTGCCGGCGGCGGCATCTTCCTCTACAGGCTCTACGACACCTTCGCGGTCCGGAATTCCACCATCGCCAACAACGACTCGGCCTACACGAGCGGCGGCGGTATCTATTTCTATTACTCGGAGGGCGGCTCCGTCACCACCGTGAATTCCATCCTCGGGGGGAACACCGAAGGGGGGACGGTGGGCTCCGATCTGGGCGGCAATGGCACGTTCGCTCTGACCTACAGCCTGGTGCAGGCGCCGGGCACGGCCAACATCAACGACAACGGCGGCAACCTGCTCGGCCAGGCCCCCCTGCTCGGCCCTCTGGGGAACCACGGCGGCCCGACGCAGACGCGGCTCCCGGCCGGCAACAGCCCGGCGGTCAACGCCGGCGATCCGGCGTTCACGCCCCCTCCGTCCACCGACCAGCGCGGCTTCGCCCGGGTCGTCGGCGGCCGGATCGACATGGGCGCGGTGGAGCTCAACCCGGGGACGATCCAGCTCCTGATGAGCGCGGCCAGCGTCGCCGAAGCGGCCGGAACGGTCACCATCACCGTCACCCGGACGGGCGGCGCGGACGGCGCGGTCTCGGTCTCCTACGCCATGGCCAACGGCACGGCGACGGCCCCCTCCGACTACGCCTCCGCCGCCGGGACCGTCAATTTCGCGGACCAGGACTCGGCGAACAAGACCTTCATGGTGACCATCGTGAACGACGCGGTCCCAGAGCCTGACGAGACTTTCACCGTAACCCTTTCGAATCCCACGAACGGCGCCGCCCTGGGAGCCACCACCGTCGAGACGGTGACGATCACGAACGACGATCTCGCGGAGCCCATCCCGACCCTCGGCGATCTCGGCGAGGTGCTGCTGGCCGGTCTGCTGGCCACGGGCGGCCTGATGCTGATGCGCCGCCGCCGGGGCCTCGCCGCTCCGCTGGTGGCCCTCAGCCTCACTCTGGGCGGGGTCCAGGCGGCCGACGCCAAGGGGCCCAAGCCGCCGAAGGACGTCAAGGCGACCACGCTGTCGCAGGTCCAGGTGGCCGCGGCCGGCGTGACGTTGCGCCTCGCCGACGGCACCACGCTGAGCCTCCCTCTCGGCAAGGTCGAGATGAGGGACCGCCGCCGTCATCAGAAGAGCAGGGCGCCGGTCCGGGGTCTCGCCGGGCTGCCGGCGAATCAGCCGGTGGTGATCAAGATCAAGCACGGCGCCGACGGCTCGATCCAGCGGGTCAAGATCCTGGTCTTCGACACGCAGCAGGCGGCTCAGGCGGCGTTGCAGCGCAAGGGCAAGCAGGCGGCGGGATAACTTTGTAGGGGCGGCCCTGTGTGGCCGCCCTGGGTGGGGGGA
>JBJMHA010000037.1:0-64565 GCA_045807625.1 Thermoanaerobaculia bacterium
CCAGGCGGCGGTCTGGCGAAGCGACAGGCCGCAGAAACCGTAAACCAGCGCCAAACGCAAGAGGTCATCGGCACTGCGCACCGCCCGCCATCTCTGGGCCCCCCCGGTCTCCCGAAGGCTCTTCTCCAAATCCACGGCCGGCAGCGCGGCTCGAAGGAACTCCCACTCTTCTGTAAATGCCCGAAGATCGCTCATGGGCACTAGAATACACGATTAGAACCTCACTTTAAACGATAAAGTTAGCGCCTATGCCACGAAGTGGAGAGGGGGCCAGGGAGTGAGGCTTCGAAGGGCAGGAAGGACCGGAGGATACCGGGCTCTCGACGGCGCCCCTACCCGCGCTCGGCCGGCCGCGCCGCCGCCTCGGGCTGGCGGGCGGGCTTCTTCTTGCCGCTGCCGCCCGGCATGACGCCGCTCGCCATCAGGTTGCGGGCGGTGGTCTGGGCGGAGAGGGCCGCCTCGACCCGATTGAGCTCGTCCTTCTTCAGGTGGCACTTCTTATACTTCTTGCCGCTGCCGCACCAGCAGACGTCGTTGCGGCGGAGAGGGGCCTGCGGCCCCTGGGGGCGGGGGGAGGAAGAGAACAGATTGCGCAACCAGCTTGCCAGGGACACGGTATTTCTCCAGTTTCGGGGGTTGATCCGGTTCGATGGGACCGGGCCGCAATGCGGCTGATCTCCTCTCCAACAGGCTTGAGCCTGCCGGCATTTCAGGAATGGCGCGGAAGGATAGCACGGCCTTCTACTGGCCCGGGCAACCAGCAGACCACCGCCGTCCCGCCCGGCGCTCGATCCGCAGCCGGCCGCCGTGGGCCTCGACGATCTCGCGGCAGAGCGGCAGCCCCAGCCCCGAGCCGCCGGGCTTCGAGGTGTAGAAGGGCAGCAGGGCCTTCCGCATCCCCTCCTCGCTCATTCCGGTGCCGCGGTCGAGCACCCGGAAGCGCACGCCCCCCTCCCCCGACGGCTCGACGGCGAGCCTCACCTCCTCCGGCGGGCTCCCCGACTCGTGGGCGTTCTTGAGCAGGTTGATCAGCGCCTGCTGCATCTGTCCCGGATCGAAGTGTCCGGGCACGCTCGGCGGCTCCCCCTCCGGCTCGAAAGGGACCACCTGCCGGAGCTCGGCGAGGAATGGTCCCCACGCCACCTCCTGCTTGACCGGCTGCGGCAGGCGGGCGAAGCGGGCGTACCCCTCCAGGAACTCCTTGAGATGGACGGCGCGCTCCTCGATGACATCGAGGGCCGAGCCCAGGCGCTCCTCGTGCTCCGGCTTGCCCACCATCAGGCGCACCGAGCGGGCGAGCGAGGCGATGGGGGCCAGCGAGTTGTTGAGCTCGTGCGAGAGGGTGCGGATGGCCCGCTTCCAGACGTCCACCTCCTGGCGCCGCAGCTCCGGGGTAAGCCGCTTGACCAGGGTGAGGTCGTGCCGCCGGCCGTTCAGCTCGAAGACCCGGCGGGCCACGTGGAAGACCTCCTCCTCGCCCCCTTGGTCGAGCGAGAAGAGGGAGTCCCGGCCGCTCGCCAGCGCCTCCCGCAGCCCCTCCGGACACTCGGCGAGGATCTCGGAGAAGGACCGCCCCTCGTAGCGGCCGCGGGTGACGAACAGCTCGCGGGCGGCGCGGTTGACGAAGACGATGCGGTCCCGGGCGTCGGTGAGCACGATGGCGGTGGGGGTCGCCTCGAAGACCGTCTCGAGAAGCATCTCGCGCTGGATCAGGGCGCTCCGCTCGTCGCGCAGCACGTCCCCCACGGCGTTGTAGAGCTCCACCAGCTCCCCCAACTCGTCGCTCCGGTTCACGGCGAGGTTCAGGCTGAAGTCGTGGTCCCGGTACCCCTGAACGCCGTCGCGCAGCGCTCCGAGGACCCGGGTGGCGGGGAGGAGCACCCGGTCGAGAAACCACCACCCCACCGGCAGCCCGAAGCAGATGGCGGCCATGAGAACGGGCCAGGGGGACGGGAAGAAGTAGGCCGTGGCGACGCAGATCGCGATGACCGCGGCGAGGCCCGCGAGAAAAGCGAGGCGAACGCGGGCGGCGAAGGAGAGGGGTTTCACAGGCCGTCTGCCCTTCGAGGCCTCACCCCCTGGCCCCCTCTGACGCGCTGGACGGCATGGATCTCACCCCCGCAGCCGCCGCTCGACCGCCAGGCCGTGCTTCTCCATCTTGCGGTAGAGCGCCTGGCGGGAGAGGCCGAGCGTCTCGGCGGCCTTGGCGACGATCCCTCCGGCGTCGGCCAGGGCGCGCTCGATCCTCACCCGCTCGGCCAGGCCCAGCTCGTCCGCCTCGGCGGCGAGGGCCGGGCCGGCGGCGAAGGGGGACGCTCCCAGCCCGAGGTCCTCGGCGCGGATGGTCTCCCCGGCGGCCACGAGCACCGCCCGGCGCAGGGTGTTCTCGAGCTCGCGGACGTTGCCCGGCCAAGGGTAGCGCACCAAGTGCTCGCGGGCCGGCGGGTCGAGCCGCCAGACGGCGCCCGTGGGCGAGGGGGAGAGGTCGCGCAGGAAGCGCTCGGCGAGCGGGATCACGTCCTCCGGACGCTCGGCCAGCGGCGGGACCGCCAGCTCGATGACGTTCAGGCGGTAGAAGAGGTCCTCGCGGAAGCGGCCGGCGGCGATCTCCCGGCGCAGCTCGGCGTTGGTGGCGCAGATCAGGCGGACGTCCACCCGGCGGGTTTCGCTGCTCCCCAGGCGCTCGAACTGGCCGCTCTGGAGGACGCGCAGGAGCTTCGCCTGCCCCGAGGGGGAGAGGTTGCCGATCTCGTCGAGGAACAGGGTGCCGCCGTCCGCCGCCTCGAAGCGGCCGACCCGCCGGCGGGTGGCGCCGGTGTAGGCCCCGGCCTCGGCGCCGAAGAGCTCGCTCTCCAGCAGCTCGTCCGGCAGGGCCCCGGCGTTGACCCGCACGAACGGCTTCTCCTTCCGCCGCGAATTGGCCTGGACGATCTCGGCCAGCTTCTCCTTGCCGGCGCCCGAGGGACCGGTGATCAGCACGGGGACATCCCCCCGGGCCACCTGGAGGGCGAGGGTGACCACGGCGTGCATCCTCTCGCTCGCCCAGACGGCGCCGCAGAGGTCGTGCCGCTCGGCGAGGTCCTCCCAGCTCCGCCGGGCGCGCCCGCGCAGCCGCGCGTTCTCCAGTTGGAGCTCCCGCAGGCGCAGGAGGTTGCGTACCGAGGCGAGGAGCTTCTCGTCGTCCCAGGGCTTGGCCAGGTAGTCGCTCGCCCCCTCCTTGACGAGCTGCACGGCGGTCTCCAGCGACGTCCAGGCGGTGATCAGGAGGACGGGCAGCCCCGGGTCCCGCCGCTTGATCTCGCGGAAGAGGGCGATCCCCTCCTCCCCCGTGGTCGCCTCGGGGCTGAAGTTCATGTCCTGCACCACCACGCCGATCTCCTGGGCCCCCCTCTCCATATCCGCGTCCAGCCGCCGCAGGGCCTCCTCGGGCGAGCGCGCCACGGCGCAGGCCATCCCCCGGATCTCGAACAGGACCTGGAGGGCGGTGGCGACGGCGGGCTGGTCTTCGACGATGAGGACCTTCAGCATGGCCATTCCCTATTTATATCCCGCACGCCGGGAACGTCACCGTGGAGTCACGCCCTTCCTGTCCCTCCGTGATTGCTGAGAGGCACTGAGATGCATGGGTGTCGATATGAATCCTCACCCTTGAACGGAGGTACGGAATGCGTAAGAAAATGCTTCTCCTAACCCTCGCCCTCGCCGCCACGGCCGCGCTCACGGCCCCCCGCACCGGAGCGGCCACCACCTACTACAGTTGCCCGATCTGCACCACCTACTCGGACGGCTCTCAGTGCTGCGTGAGCTGCATCTGTGACGCCAAGGGGCATCTGGTCGCCTGCACGGACCACTACTGCCCGCCTGAGGGGGGCGGGGCATAGGGCTCGAACCCCCAACCCCTCTCCCGACCCCTCCCTCACCGGGAGAGGGGAATGACTTGCTTTTCTCCCTCTTCTCCCGGTGAGGGAGGGCGGGAGGGGACGGGAGAAGAGGGCCGGGGTGATGAGGGGCCTTGGGCGGTGGGGCTCCTAGATCAGCTCCTTGAACGGCGTATACGGCCGCCCCTGGGACTCCGCCACCGCCTCGTAGGTGATCTTCCCCTTGTAGGTGTTGACGCCCAGGAGCAGCCCCGGATCGTCCAGCGCCGCCCGCACCACCCCCTTGTTGGCGAGGGCGAGGGCGTAGGGGAGGGTCACGTTGTTGAGGGCGAAGGTCGAGGTGCGGGGGACGGCGCCGGGCATGTTCGCCACGCAGTAGTGGACGATGCCGTCGACCACGTAGGTGGGATTCGAGTGGGTGGTCGCGTGAGTGGTCTCCAGGCACCCGCCCTGGTCGACCGCCACGTCCACCACCACCGCCCCCTCCTTCATCAGCTTGAGCATCTCGCGGGTGACCAGCTTCGGCGCCGAGCGGCCGGGGATGAGGACGGCGCCGATGAAGAGGTCGGCGCGGCGCAGGGCGGCCCGCAGGTTGTACTGGTTGCTGGCCAGCGTGGTCACCGCGCCGTGGAAGAGGTCGTCGATCTCGCGCAGGCGGTCGATGTTGGTGTCGAGCACGGTGACGCTGGCGCCCAGGCCGTGGGCCATCCTGATCGAGTTGAGCCCCACGATGCCGCCGCCCAGCACCACCACGTCCCCGGCGGGCACCCCCGGCACGCCGGCGAGCAGGGTGCCGCGCCCGCCGTGGGCCTTCTGCAGGAAGCTGGCGCCGATCACCACCGCCATCCGGCCGGCCACCTCGGACATCGGCGTCAGCAGCGGCAGCCGCCCCTGCCGGTCCTCGATCGTCTCGTAGGCGACGCCGGCGATCTCCTTCTCCATCAGCACCTGGGTGAGCTCGGGCAGCGGCGCCAGGTGGAGGTAGGTGAACAGCGTCTGCCCGCGCTTGAGCAGCGGGTACTCCGACTCGACCGGCTCCTTGACCTTCACCACCATCTCGGCCCGGCCGTAGACGGCGGCGGCGTCCGGCACGATCCCGGCGCCGGCGTCGGCGTAGTCCTGGTCGGGGATGCCGCTGCCGAGGCCGGCCCCGTCCTGGACGACGACCTGGTGCCCCGCCTCGACCAGCGCGTGGACGGCGGCCGGGATCATCCCGACCCGGTACTCGTGATCCTTGACTTCCTTCGGTATCCCGATCAGCACGTTGGATTCCCCAGATCAAGAAGGAGGGGGCGCCGGCCTCGCGCGGTCCCCCCGCATCTCCACCCGCCCCTTGAAGAAGGCCCCTTCGGCGATGACGATCCGCGGCGCGGCGATGTCCCCCTCGAGGATCCCCGAGGGGGAGACCTCCACCCGGTCGGACGCCGCCACGTTCCCCGTCACCCGCCCGCTGATGCGCACCACGGGCGCCGAGACCGGCCCCTCCACGACCCCCTCGGCGCCGACCGTCACCGGGGCGTCCACCCGCACCTCGCCGTGGACCTCCCCCTCGATCAGGAGCTCGGCCGAGCCCGTCACCGCCCCCTGCAGGAGGGTGCCGGCGGCGACGTGGGTGAGATGGCGCCTGGAGCCGGGGTCGGACGGTCCGGACGTGGCGGGAGCGGGCGTGGTCCCGCGGTGGAAGATCGACACGGTCTTAGAAGAAACGGTTGGAGCGGGCAACGGGACTCGAACCCGCGACATCAAGCTTGGGAAGCTTGCACTCTACCAACTGAGTTATGCCCGCCCGATGGATCGAGCGAGGGAAATCTAGCCGAGTGGAGGGGCGGGGTCAAGTGGGCGCCCCGTCACAAGACAAACAGGCTATACTGGGTCCATGTACGGATCCGGATCGGGTCGAGGCCGCGATACAGTGGAAAGCAAAGACTCCCTCTACTTTTTCCCCGATCAGAAAATCACCGAGCAGGAATTCCTCCATCTCCTTCACCAGGGGACCCCGGAGCAGCGCGCCTGGGTCATCTCCCATCTGCTCCGTTACGCCCAGTGGGACGACATCTGGACCTACGTGACCCGCGACGAGGTCCGCGACATCTTCCCCGCCCTGGACCTCCCCGAGAGCCTGCGCCAGGCCTGGGGACGGATGCTCAAGGTCGAGGCCCCCGTCGGCTGACGAGGCCCTACAGGCGCAGCCGCAACGCCACGATCTGCGTCTTCTCGAGCGGATTGAAGTTGTTGTCGCTCACCAGCACCAGGGTGCGCGAGCCGTCGGGGAGCCGCGGCCCGAAGGCCATCCCCTCGATGTTGTCGGGCACTAGCCCCGACCGCGCGAAGTCGTAGACCAGCGTCTTCCGCGCCGGCGTCCAGCTCCGCCCGGTAAGCGATTCCAGCCCCGAGACGTCGGTGGCGCCGGCCAGCGAGACCCGGAAGATCTGGATCGCGAGCCCCCGCCCCTCGACGTACTCCCGCTCCAGGGCCAGCAGGTCGCCGCCGGGGAGGGCGAGGAGGTCCGAGAGGCCACGGGTCTGAAAACCGCCGCCCGCCTTCTGCCGGAGGGGGTCCACCTGGTAGACGAATTGCGCTCCCGGCACGAAGCCGCCGTCCCGCCGCTCGTAGCGCAGCAGGCGGACCGGGCTCGGCCGCGCCAGGTCCTCGGGAGCGTCCTGCTGGAGGGCCCGCTCGTTGGCGGTCCACAGCACGTCCCCTCCGGGCTCCAGGGTGAGGCTCTCGAAGCCGAGGTTGCTCCGGATCCCTCGTCCCCGTCTCGCCAGGAACAGATCCGGGACCGGCAGCGAGCGGAGCGTCCGGCCGTCGAGCGAGAACTCGCGGATTGACGGCTCGGTCTCGGAGGAGATCAGCATCTCCCCCGAAGGCTCCAGGGCCAGGCCCTCGCCGTCGAAATTCTTGCCGTCGAAGCCGGCCAGGGGGATGGCCGCGAAGGGCACCTCCAGCGCCGTCTTTCCCGGCGGCGGGGCGATCCCGCTCTCGCTCACGGAGAAGCCGAGCCGGAAGACCCGGGCCGGGGTCTCCTCCTCGTTATCCACCACCGCGAGCCAGGTGCCGTCCGCGGCCCGGGCGAGGCCCGAGAGCCCACCCACCCGGAAGCCGCCGGCCCGGGCGCCGAAGGGGACGATCAAGGGGCCGGAGCCGAGAAGGGAGAGGGTCTCGGCCGGCGGCGGCGCCAGCGCGTGGGGGGCGCAGGAGCCGGCCGCGAGCGCCAGGACGAGGAGCAGGGCGCCGCGCCGGGCGCTCATCGCGAAGCGGCGGGCACGAGTTCGACCTCGAACGTCCTGGGCCAGTGCTTGCCGGTGATCAGGAAGGTCTTGGTCCTGGGGTTCCAGGCGATGCCGTTGAGCACGTCCGCCTTCTGCCGCTCCTCGGGGGTGAGAAGGCCGGAGGCGTCGATCACCGCCGTCACCCGGCCGTCGTTGGGATCGATGCGCAGGATGTCGTCCGTCTGCCAGACGTTGGCGTAGACCACGCCGTCGACGCACTCGAGCTCGTTGATCCGGGTCGCCGGCTTGCCCGCCAGGGTGACGCTGAGGATGGAATCGACGGCGAACGTCTTGGGATCGCGGAAGGTCAGCCGGTTCGAGCCGTCGCTCATCACCAGGCGGGCGCCGTCGAAGCAGAGCCCCCAGCCCTCGCCGTCGTAGCGGAATTCCGCCACCTTCTTGAAGTCGGAGCGGTTGTAGACGAACGCCTTCTCCTCCTGCCAGGTGAGCTGGATCAGCCGGCCGTCCACCAGGGCCAGCCCCTCGGCGAAGTACTCGGAGGGGACGTCCAGCTTGCGCTTGACCTTGCCGGTCTTGGGATCGACCTCGCGCAGGCTCGACTCGCCGTTGAGCCCCGTGCTCTCGAAGAGGGTGTCGCCGTCGAGCACCAGCCCCTGCGTGAACGCCCCTGGATCGTGCGGCCGGGTCGAGAGGACCTTCACCTTCAGACGCTCGGGCGCGTCCGGGGCGCTCGCCGCCGCGGCGGCGATCTCGGACGGGGTGACCCGCTCCGGCCGCGCGGAACGGAAATACCAGAAGGTGGCCAGGACGAGGAAAGTCATGAGGACGAGGATGATAGCCCAGCGTGGAATGCCGCGGGGCGTATCGGCCACCGGGATCTGAGGGTAGGTTGTTCGTTTACGGCCCATGGCTCATCCCCCCCAGGAGCAGCCGTCCTCCAACCCGCCCAGCAGCCCGTCGTCCGGCATGCCGATCGGCTGGCCCGGCGGCGGCGCCGGAGGCTCGGGGCGCTTGGCGGTCTCCTCCACCCCCCGGTGGTCGAGATAGCGGTCGATCTCGCGGGCGAGGAAGGCATGGTTGGCCCCCTCGGCGCCGGAGGCGGTCCCCTTCCGGCCCAGCCGGTCCGCCAGCGAGCGGAGCTCGGCGTCCACCCGCGACCGTACGCCGGGCGCGGCCTGGGGATCGCGCGCGAGGTCGATCAGCCGCCGCACCAGCACCCACTGCTCGGTGCGCCGCACCTCGGCCAGCCGCTCCGATTTTAGAGCTACACCGCCGAGCACCCGGTCCTCCATCCCCTTCAGCACCTCCTCCAGCCCCGGCAGCGACGGATCGCGGCGGTGGAAGTCCACCAGCCGGGCGGCCCGCTCGGGACGCAGCAGCAGCCGCACGGCCATGTCCGCGCCGGTAGCGGCGGCCGAGAGGGGGTCGAAGGTGGGCGCGGTCAGGCCGGTGAACATCTCCTCGTTCGGGTTGTACTCGTCCGGGCGCGGCAGCAGCAGGCCGACGACCGGGTCCGGCAGGTCGAGCGTCTCCGGCGAGAGCACGTCCAGGATCGCCGCCAGCGCCCGCCGCTGCGCCGGGCCGTCCACCGGCTTCGAGGGGGGCTGGCCGTCCCCCCTCACGGCGTAGGTGTACTGGAGCCCGCCGACCACCTTGGAGGCGGCCTCCAACTGGTACCGGTGATGGAAGTAGAGGGGCACCAGCACCTCCTGGAGCAGGGCGAGCGGCTGCCCCGGGGCGATGTTGTGCTCGCCGAAATGGGCGAGGCCGATGCGGCGCACCGCCAGCTCGTGGCGCAACGCCTCGGCGGCGTCCGGCCCGTTGTCCCAGAGATGGGTGATCGGGCTGGCCGAGCCCTCGGGACGGGCGTCCTGGTCGGTGAGGAAGATCAGCCCCTTCGCCAGCCCCTCCCTCAGGATCGCGTCGAGCCCCGCCCTCTCGTCCGTACCCGGCGGAAGCTCGGTGTAGCCATAGCGGATGGCCTGGACGTCCCAGGCCCCCATGCCGATGGCGTAGACGCTCGAGAAGTCGAGCCTGCCGTCCTTGATGCCCACCTGCGGCGCGGGGTAGTCCATCACCGAGGCGCGGCCATAGGTGGAGGCGGCGAAGTTGTGGGCGAGGCCCAGGCTGTGCCCCACCTCGTGCGCGGCGAGCTGGCGGATGCGGCGCAGCGCGAGCTGCACGGGATCGTCCGGCGCGCCGGTGCCCGTCTTGTCCGCCCCCTCCAGCCCCTCGAAGATCAGCCGGTCCTGGCGCACGCGCAGCGAGCCGAGCGTGACATGCCCCTTGAGCAGCTCCCCCGTGCGCGGATCGGTCACCCCGCCGCCATAGGACCAGCCGCGGGTCGAGCGGTGCACCCACTGGATGACGTTGTAGCGGACGTCGAGCGGGTCCGCCCCCGGCGGCAGCACCTTCACCTGGAAGGCGTCGATGAAACCGGCCTTGTCGAACGCCTCCTTCCACCAGCTCGCCCCCTCGATCAGCGCGCTCCGGATCGGCTCCGGCGCGCCGTTGTCGACGTAGTAGACGAGCGGGTTCTTCACCCGCGAGCGCGCCGCCGCGGGATCGACCTTCTCCAGCCGGTGGCGGGCGATGTAGCGGACGTCGACCGGATCGGCGATCGGCGCCGCGTAATTCTTGAACTCCACCCCGAAGTAGCCCGAGCGGGGATCGAACCGGCGCGGCTTGTAGCCGGGGTCCGGCAGGCGCACCAGCGAGTGGTGCTGCACCAGGGTGACCGCGTTCGCCGTGGGCGCCGTCTCCCGCACCAGCCGGCCGGGGTCCGCCGACTGATAGGTGAGCAGCGCCTCGAATTCCACGTTCTCGGGGAAGGCCTTGCAATTCTCGGGATCGACCAGGCTCCGGCCGGCGTCGAGCGACCAGTTTCCCTGCTGGGCCATCTTCATGTGGGCGGCGATCTCGTGGGCGTCGCGCACCAGGAAGGGGGTGAAGTCGACCAGGGCGCTGCCGTCGGGGTCCTGGGCGGTGACCTCGCCGGCCCAGAGGATCGAGGTGGCGAACGACTCGCGCACCGCCTCCCGTTCGGCCGCGTCCTCGGAGAGGGCGCGGAACTTGAGGTTCGGCTGCTCCACCAGCACGCGCCCGCCGACCCGGCGCAGGGTGACGACGCGGGTGTCGCCGAGCTGTCCGCGGTCGAGCCCCACCGGGTTGGAGCCGAGGCCGGTGGTGATCGCCTCCTGGTAGATGTAGCTCGCCACCTCGCCGCTCTTGTCCCTGGCCGCCGGCACCTCCAGCCAGACCTTCCCCTTCTGGCGGTCGACGTAGAAGGTGAGGAGCCCGGCGCGCTTCTCGAAGCCGGCCGTGGCCTTGGCGACCGTTGGCGGGCCGCCCGGAGCCTCCGCGCCCTCTTTGGGAGGAGCGGCGGCGAAAGCGGGCGTGGCGAGGAGGAGGGCGGCGGCGAAAGACCTCAGAAAGCTCCGATTCATGGTTTCCCCAAAGAAAGAAGAACATAGCCGTCAAGGGCCGGGGCAGTCTACCATCGGCCTCCCGTCGATGATGTAGTCTCCCCTCGCCGTGTCCTCCCTCGACGACACCTTCACTCCCAACGACATCACCCGCGAGATCCGGGACTTCGACCGCCGGCAGGAGCGGCGGTGGCGATGGGGGGATCGAGACACTCCGTCGTGGAGCGGATTACCGGGGGTAGACAGGGTAGAATGTCTCCGGGAGATGAACATGGCCTCCGCGCTTCCAGCAACCCCCCTCTATCCTCACGTCGAGCTCGACGCGACCGGCGTCCCCATCCTGGCGGGGACCACGATGAAAGTCGCCGAGCTCGTGATGGCGCAACGCGCCCATGGCTGGAGCCCGGAAGAGATCCACTTCCAGCACCCTTATCTCTCCCTCAGCCAGATCCACTCCGCGCTCGCCTACTACTGGGATCACCGGAGCGAGATCGACCGCGACATCGAGCGGCGCTCCGCCCTCGCCGAGCAGGCGCGGCGGGACGCCGGCCCTTCCCCTCTCGCTGAGAAGCTCCGCGCGCTCCGGCCTTGAGCCTCGCTCTCTACATGGACGAGAACGTCCCCCGGGCCATCACGGGCGGGCTGCGCCTGCGTGGGATCGACGTCCTCACCGTCCAGGAGGACGGCCGCAGCGGGTTGGCCGACCCGGAGGTCCTCGACCGGGCCACGGAGCTTGGGCGCCCACTCTTCTCCCAGGACGACGACCTTCTGGTTGAGGCGCAACGCCGGCAGACCGCGGGGATCCCGTTTGCCGGGGTCATCTATGCCCACCAACTCCACACCACCATTGGCGACTGCGTTCGAGATCTGGAGCTGATCGCCAGGGCCGCCGATCCCTCCGACCTTGCAGACCGGGTCGAATTCCTGCCTCTGTAGCTCTGTCCCAAACCTTCCCTCCCACCATACCCACTCTCAGGCCTCTTGACCCGCTGGAGGCAATGCGGCCATACGCTGGCAGGCGGCGTGAGAACCCCCCGGGCATAAACGCCCGGGCTACGTTGTTAACGAGAAGCCGGCTCCGGAGTCAGCTTTTCTAACCAGGGAGCCGGGCTCACCCGGCTTTTCGGTTGAACCGTAGCCCCGGGCATTGAGGCCCGGGCGCACCTTGCCTGCCCCACGGCGGATCGGCTATAAGCAAGAGTCATGCAGAGTCTGGCCATTCCACAGCATCCTGTTGAAACCACGGAGAAAGATTTCGACTCACTGGGCCTCAGCCAATCCATCCTCCGTTGCGTCCGCCTCGTCGGCTTCGAGCATCCGACGCCGATCCAGGCCGCGGTCATCCCGGCGGCGCTCACCGGGCGGGACCTGATCGGCCTCGCCGAGACCGGCTCCGGCAAGACGGCGGCGTTCACGCTGCCGATCACCGAGCGGCTCGCCCACGACCCCAAGGCCCGCGCCCTGATCGTCTCCCCCACCCGCGAGATCGCCCTCCAGACCCAGGCCTTCCTCGACGCCTTCGGCGGCGACTTCGGCCTGAAGACGGTCTGTCTGATCGGCGGCGTCAAGATGGGGCCGCAGTACCAGGGGCTGCGCCGCCGCCCCCACGTCATCGTCGCCACCCCGGGGCGCCTCCTCGACCACGTCGAGCAGGGCACGGCGAAGCTCGACGACTTCAACATCCTGGTCCTCGACGAGGCGGACCACATGCTCGACATGGGGTTCATGCCCCAGGTCAACCGCATCCTCCAGCAGCTCCCCAAGAAGCGGCAGACGCTGATGTTCTCGGCCACCATGCCGCCGCCGATCGAGCGCATCTCCCAGCAGTTCATGAACGATCCGATCCGGATCGACATCACCCCCGAGGGGAAGGCGGCGGCCGGCATCAGCCACCGGCTCTACCTGGTGGAGCCGGACAACAAGAAAGAGTGCCTGCTCGCCCTCCTCCGCCAGGAGCTGGGGAGCACGCTGGTCTTCATCCGCCGCAAGAGCGACGCCGAGTGGCTGATGGGCGTGCTGGAGCGCGAGGGGCATCCGGTCGAGCGGATCCACTCCAACCTCTCGCAGGGGCAGCGGACCCAGGCGCTCCAAGGCTTCCGCGAGGGGGAGCACCGCATCCTGGTGGCGACCGACATCGCCTCCCGCGGCCTCGACATCCCCCGCGTCGGCCACATCATCAACTTCGACATGCCCGAGACGGTCGAGGACTACATCCACCGCGCCGGCCGCACCGCCCGCGGCAACGCCACCGGCATCGTCTCGACGATCTCCACCTGGATCGACAAGATGATGATCAAGGAGATCGAGTCGACCCTCGGCGAGGATCTCCCCCGCTGCACCGTCCCCGGCGTTACCCCCTACGTCGAGATGAAGCCCCGGGTGAGCCTGGGAGCCCGCAAGTCGACCCTCAAGGTGAAGCGGCGGTAGTGGAAGTGGCAGGCGTGAGTCCGGTACAATCCAGTCGTCATGTCTTCCTCAACCCGCGTTGCCGAGCCGCCGGTCACTCTCGGTGAGGTGCCGCCGCTCGAGCCGGGCGACCGGCTCACCCGGGCCGAGTTCGAGCGCCGCTACGAGGCGATGCCACGGCTGCGTAAGGCGGAGCTGATCGAAGGAGTGGTCTACATGCCATCCCCCGTGCGCCTGCGACTCCACTCCCGGCCCCATCTCCACCTGGCCACCTGGCTGGGCGCCTACGAGGCCGGGACGCCAGGAACCGTGGCCGCCGACAACAGCACCGTGCGTCTGGATCTCGACAACGAGCCGCAGCCGGATCTGTTGCTGCTCATCGATCCCTCCGTGGGCGGTCAGGCGCGCGTCAGCGACGACGACTACGTCGAGGGCGCCCCCGAGCTGGTGGCGGAAATCGCGTCGTCCACCGCCAGCTATGACCTCAACACCAAGCTCAACGTCTACCGCCGCAACGGCGTGCGAGAATACATCGTCTGGCGCGTGCTGGACCGCGAAATCGATTGGCTCACTCTCCGGGAAGGGCGATACGAGGAGCTGACTCGCGATTCGTCCGGCCCTTACAAGAGTGAGGTCTTTCCCGGTCTGTGGCTTGACCCTGCGGCGATGGTGCGCGGTGAGCTCGCCGGCGTGCTGGACACCCTGCGCCAGGGGCTCGCCACCCCCGAGCACGCCGCTTTCGCCGACCGGCTGAAAGCGTCCGGACGATCGACGTAGGGGTCACCCCTCGAACACCGCGACCGCCCGCACCGGCGAGCCGGTGCCGCCCCGGATCTTGAGCGGCAGGCCGATGAAGCGGAAACGCCCCTGGCTGATGAGCTGGTGCAGATTGACCATGTTCTCGTAGTGCGTGAAGCCAAGCTCGCCGCAGATGTGATGAACCTCCTTGTTCGAGACGCCGATCACCCCCGGAGACGCCGTCTCCACGCCGAAGGCCGCGATCCCCCGCTCCCCCAGCCAGCGCGCCGCCTCGACGCTGACCCCAGGCCCCCGGTGCCAGTCGGCGGTCCCGAAGGCGCGCCGGTAATGATCCGTATACAGCAGGACCGTGTCCCCGCGCTTGATCTCGAGGCCCGCCGCGGACAGGGCCCGCTCCAGATCAGCCACTTCGATCAATTCCCGAAAACCTTTCTGAGATAAATCCAGGCAGATCCCCTCCGTATAGAACATCGTCAAGGGCATCGTATCGATCGACTGTCCCCGATACTGCCGCGCCATGTGATTGATGGCGTCGACGTGCGTGCCGGTGTGCTCGCCCATCTCCAGCCGGTTCACGGCGGGGGTAATTACGTCGCTATCCGTAATACCGTCCCACTGCTCGTGCGAGACGTGGACGGTGATCTCCACCTCCGGAAGGCCGGGGAACACCGGCATGCCGGGGAAGATCTCCTGGCTCAGGTCGATGATTTCAGGCATGGCTTGTCACCTCCGCGCCGCGGAGCTTACGCGCGCCGGTCGAGCCTGCGAACACGGACCACCGTCGCCGGCAGGGACAGGATCTCTGGGTCTCCGGTGAGGACGGGCGCCTTCTCAAGCCGGCCGGTGGCCACGGCGAAGGCGTCAGCGTAGGAGAGAGGGTGCCTCGCTTTGACTCGAGCTGCCTCGAGAACCAGCGATTCGCGGGCCGGTACGATGTCGATCGGAAGCGCCTTCACCTGGCCGAGGCGTTCCTCCGCCTGCGCCTCCCCGGTGAGTTGGAGGAGACGATGGAACACCTCGCCGAGGTTGACCACGTTCAGCAGCAGGCGGAGGTTGCCACTTTGAGCGCGGCGGAGATAGCGGCGCATCGCCGTAGCGCCGGGTTCCTCGGCCCGCAGGAACGCCAGGATCGCCCAGGAATCAACGACCGCGACGCTGCCAGCGCTCATCCGCTTCGATCTCGGCTCGGTGCTCGGCTTCGAGGTCCGCGACAGGATCCCCTGGGAGATCCTTCAAGCAACCATAGAGGATGTCGATGGAGTCCTCGGTCTCGAGCGGAGTCAGGCGCACGGCACCATCGCCCAGGATCTCGACGGCAAGCTGAGTGCCCGATGTCCACCGAAGCTCCTCGCGAACAGTCTTGGGAATGACGACTTGGCCTTTGCTGGTCAAGCGGGTTGCAGACTTCATGAGCCTCATCTTACCAGAGATGTAAGACCGCGCCCGGGTGGGTCCCACCGAGATCCCGCATAGAAGAGGTTAGCCTGGCGGCCTCAGGAGACCGCCAGGAATAGGCAGGAATACGACACGCCAGGAGGACGGCCCGGCGTACCGTTCCCCTGACGGACTTCGCTTGTCAAAGAACCCCGCCTCCGGAGTCAATCCCTGGAGTAAAAGGAGGCAACTTCCATATTCTACGAACGGCCCCGCGCGAGCACTGGGCGTCCGAGGACCTTCTGAGCTTTCCCGGCACCATTTTTTCCGTCCCGGCGCCCGTTTTCATGATCCCGGCGGCTTTTTTTCCTGGATGGCCGCGTTTTTGGCTTCCCGGGTGGCCATCTTCCTTGGATGACGGCTTTTTTGGCTTCCCGGACGGGCATCTTTCCTGGATGGCCATCTTTTTGGCTTCCCGGGCCGCCGGATTTCTTCCCGGGCCGCCATCCTGCGCTTCTTTCTCGTCGGGATGGCTTCGAAGCCGCCATCCTGGAATTCAGGCGGCCGGGGATTGCGCATTCCTCGCCATCCAGGGCTCAGATCCAGGGATCGTTCTCAGAGAATACATTCGGGAGCCCATCAAGTCTAGGGGGTAAATCCGCATAAGGCTCTTGACAGGACGGCGGGGCGTCCCTACCATGGCGCCCGGTCCTGGCCGTGCAGCAGGCGGCCGGGGCGGGTTCTTTGACAACTGAATCGATGCAGGGCCGGCAAGGCGTCAGGAGGGGGCCAGGGGGAGACTGACCGTGAATTTCGCCCCCTGGCCTTCCCCCCGGCTCTCCGCCCGGATCGTCCCGCCGTGCTGCTCGACGATGTGGCGCGCGATGGCGAGCCCCAGGCCCAGGCCGCCGCTCCGGCTCTTCCCGCCCTGGCGGAAGCGCTCGAAGACGTAGGGGAGGAACGCCGCGGAGATCCCGTCGCCGGAATCGCGGACGGTGATCCGGGCCTCGTCCCCTTCGTGCTTCAGGCTCACCTCGACCTCTCCTCCGCCGGGGGTGAACTTGACGGCGTTCGAGAGCAGGTTGGCGACGACCTGGTGGAGCCGGTCGGGGTCACCCGCCGCCATCTCCAGCGGCCGGTCGAGGTCGGCTTCGACGGCGACCGACTTGGCCTCGGCGGCGGGATGCATGGCGTCGAGCGCCTTCTCCACCACCTGGGCGAGGTCGACCGGGCGGAGGTCGAGCCACAGGTTGCCGCTGGCGACGCGGGCGCTGTCGAGCAGGTCGTCGATGAGCTGCGCCTGCGCCCGGGCGTTGCGCTCGATGACTTCCAGAGCCCGGCCTTGAGCCTCCGCGTCGAGCTTGCCGCTGTTGAGCAGGCTCACCCAGCCGAGCATGGCGTTGAGGGGGGTCCGCAGCTCGTGGGAGACCATGGCGATGAGCTCGTCCTTGGCGCGGTTGGCCGCCTCGGCCAGGTGGCGCGCCTCCTGCTCGCGCACGAGCCGGACCCGCTCCTCCTCCATCCGCCGGTGCTGGACGGCGTAACGGATCGAGCGTTCGAGCCCCGCGGCGTCGATCTCCCCCTTGACCAGGTAGTCGGCGGCGCCGGAGCGCATCGCCTCCAGGTCGATCTCCTGGTCCCCCTGGCCGGTCATCAGGATGATGGGCGTATTGAAAACGGGCGCGCCGCTGTTGCCCGCCCGCGCCTCGCGCAGGAGCTCGAGCCCCGTGCGCGCGCCGAGCCGGAAGTCGAGGAGGCAGACGTCGAAGTGGTCCTCCAGGACCCGCAGAAGCCCCCGTTCGTAGGTGGAGGCCCATTCGAGCTGGAAGCGGTCGCCGCCGATCTCGGCCAGCAGGTCGCGGGTGAAGACGTAGTCGTCTTCGTCGTCCTCGATCAGGAGCACCCGGGTGTGGTCCATGGTCAGCTTGGCAGCTCGACGAACTCGATCCAGTAGCGGCCCAGCACCTTCATCAGCTCGACGAGCCGCTCGAAGGTGACGGGCTTGGTGATGTAGGAGCTCGCTCCCAGGTCGTAGCTGCGAAAGATGTCCTCCTCCGCCTTGGAGGTGGTCATCACCACGATCGGGATCCGCCTCAGGTCGGGATCGCCCTTGATCTCACGCAGGGCCTCGCGGCCGTCCTTGCGGGGCATGTTGAGGTCGAGCAGCACCAGGCCGGGGCGGGGGGAGATCTCGGGGTCCGCGTAGCGTCCCCGCCGGCGGAGGTATTCGAGCAGCTCCTCGCCGTCCTCGACGGAGCGCAGCTCGTTGAGCACCCGGCCCTCGGCGAGCGCCTCCCTCACCAGCAGCCGGTCGTCGGCGTCATCCTCGGCCAGCAGGATGGTGATCCTCTTCCCTTGCGGCTTCATGCGGCGCTCTCTCCTTGCGTCTGGCGGACGGGCAGGGTGACGAGGAACCGGGCCCCCTGGCCCGGCGCGCTCTCAGCGGTGAGAGTCCCCCCGTGGCGTTCGACGATTCTACGGCAAACCGCGAGCCCCATCCCCGTCCCCTCGTACTCCGCGCGGCCATGGAGGCGCTGGAAGGGGGTGAAGATACGGTCCAGGTACTTCATGTCGAAGCCGATGCCGTCGTCCGCGACCACGATCCGGGCCCGCGGCGGGCCGCCGTCCCGGGCGACCGATCCCGAGACCGTCACGTGGGGCGGCTCGCCGCCACGGTGGAACTTCAGGGCGTTGCCGATGAGGTTCTGCAGGAGCTGCCGCATCTGCAGGGGGTCGGCGTCGATCGTGGGGAGCTCGCCGATCTCGACCCGGCCGCCGGTCTGCTCCACCCGCACCTCCAGGTCGGAGAGCACCTCGCGGGCGATCTGGCCGAGGTCGGCCGGCACGAACGGCTGCCCCCGGGAGGTCACGCGCGAGAAGGTGAGCAGGTCGTTGATCAGGACGTGCATGCGATGGGCGGCGCGCTGCATGCGCTCCAGGTAGTCGAGCCCCTCGGGGCCCAGGGCCTCGCCGTGCTTGCCGCGGAGGCGGTCGCCGAACGCCTGGATCTTGCGCAGCGGCTCCTGGAGGTCGTGCGAGGCGACGAAAGCGAAGTCCTGGAGCTCGCGGTTGCTGCGCTCCAGCTCCAGTGTGGACCGCCGCAGGTGCTCGTTGGCCGTGGCGAGCTCGGCCGTCCGCTCCTGGACCCGGATCTCGAGCTCGTCGCGGGCGGCGAGCAGCGCCCTCTCGGCCTGACGGCGCCGCTCGAGGTCCCGTTGCGTGAGGTAGGCGGCGAGCAGGATAAGTGCCATCAGCAGAAGGTTGGCGAGGGAGAGCGTCCACAGCACCGTCCGGCCGCTCTCCCGCGAGGCCTGGGAGCGGCGGCTTAACAGGGCGGTCTCGTCGGCGGTCATCTGCGCGGCGAGCCAGCGGACCGCGTCCATGGCCTGCTGCCCCTTGCCGTTCAGGATGGCCGCGCGCGCGGCCTCCGGTCCGGCCGTCCGGTACGCCTCCAGCCCTCGGCGGAGCTGCTCCAGCCGGTTGGCGATCAACGGCTCCAGCGTGGTGATCCGCCGCTGCTGGCGGGCGTTGTCCGCGGTCAGGGAGCGCAGGGAGTCGAGGTGCTGCTGGACCTCGACGAGCCCGGTCTTGTAGGGTGCGAGATAGCTCTCGTCGCCGGTGATCAGATAGCCGCGCTGACCCGTCTCGGCGTCCTTCAGGGCGGAGAGGGTCCCTTCCAGCTCGTTGAGGACCTCGTGCGTATGGGTCACCCAGCGCTCGTTCTCGATCAGCCTCAGCGCCATGCGGTAGGAGACGACGGCGTCGGCCAGGGCGAAGGCCAGGACCAGGCCGAAGGCGGCGAGGAGCTTGCTGCGGCTCTGCATACCCATCTACCGATCCGAGAGAAGCTCGGAGAGACGCCTCGCAATGGGATGGCTCAGCACGTGCGAACGGGACCGCTTATCCTCCAGCAACCTTCTCAGCAGGAGCTCAACCCATTCGCTCTTGTGGGTCTTCATATCGCCGTGGATTGTCCGCAGGATCGGCCGTTTCGGCTCGAGGGCACGCAGAGCGCGGACCGCTGGAGTCAGGATGCTCAGGTCCGGACGCATGTCCTGTGCGTCACCCCATCCCTGCCTCGGCCAACCCTTGACAGCCATCCCCTCGATACCGAGCGCACGCCTCACGGCCCCTTCGTCCCGAACCAACATGCCTTCGAAGACGGGTTCCATGCATACCGGCAGCACCATACCGGGCCTGAGGGGTGGCAAACGCCTCCGGCTTCCAGGGGTCGCCCGCTGCGACAGCTCCTGAAATCTCTCCCCCGCGCTCGTGCGCCAGACCTCAGGGAGACAATTGGATTCGGCAAGGAATCGGTACAGGTCGACCGTCTCGATCCAGCGGCAGAATTCTCCTTTGGGATTCCATGCCGGCACAAGGTCCCAAGCGACAACGGCGACGTCGAAGGGCGTTTTCTTGAGGACTCGATCCAAGAGCTGATCCAGTTGTTCGCCCGCACCACTCATCGGTGGATTTCGCGGATCCATCGCGACCAGGTGTGTTTTGGAGATCGGGACCACGAGGTCGAAGCGCCGGAGGTTGAGCGCCCTCCCCAGATCCTCGTTCCACAATGTTTCCAGCACCTGCCTGCCCCGCTTCGTGGGCGGAGATTCGCTACCTTCGGCGAAAAGCGCGATACGAAGCCTGGCAGTCACTCGAGCTCGTCTTCAGTCTGTACGTATCGGGTTCCGGCCGGCACAGAGGGCCGGAAGGCCGCGATCTCGGGGCGTGAGGCGAAGTGCTCGTACCGGGTGTCCCCCTCAATGCGGCGGACCTGCAGGATCGAGTCGATGGGAACAGCGTCGAGCACCCACGGTGAGTGGGTCGTCAAAATCACCTGCATACCGCGGTCCGCGGCGGATTCGAGGTGGCGGAGCACGATTCGGACCGTCCAGGGATCGAGCCCGTTTTCAATCTCCTCGATACAGAGGAGTGAGGGAGCCGGCTCGCGGACGAGGAGAGCAAGGATCGCGGTCACTCGGCGGGTCCCTTCCGACAGCATCCAGGAAGGAATCGGAAATTGGCTGCGCCCGGAGCGGCCGCGGTAGGGCATCCGCTCCAAAAGACTGTAATTGACGCGGGTGTCGCGCCCAGATTCCGCCTTCGAAACTTCTACGTCACGAATGCCGGGGAGAATTTCTTGGATTGCCTCGACCAACTTGGCCCGTTGATCTGAAGTAAGCTCGTTGAGAAGGGCCGGCAGCGCTTGTCCCTCCTCGTCCAACAGGGGCTCGAATGATTTCCGCGTCGCGAGAGAGCCGTTCGCCAGGCGATTGGGGCTGAGGCGCAGAAAGACGGCCCGGGACCAGAAACCATCGAGAAACGCGAGCGCTGGGTCCAGATGTCCCAACCTGGCGGATCCTACTAATCCGAGTGACAGGCGGTCCGGCTCATCAATCACCAAGCTCAACTCACCGGGCTCTCCAGAGATCAGGAAACGCTCACCTCGATTTTTGGTAACAAGAAACTTCTTGAGCGGGTGTCCGCTCTCACGGACCGTCGAGAGATCCTCTTCGGCAATGAACGGAAAACCCTCGTCGTCGTCAACCTTGACGCGATAGCGCACCAGCGGCATCGACGGATCTTCTGAAGACCAGGTGAGCACGAGCTCGAAATAGGATTTTCCGGCCTGTGAGCGAAGGTTGATGAGGTCGCGGGTGCCGTAATAGCGATCAGAAGCTTCGCGAGCATCACGGCGAATCGTCGCATCGAGCCACTGGAGAGCCTCCAGAAGAGTGCTCTTGCCGCTCCCATTGCGTCCGATGACAACGTTGAACGGGCTCAGGGGAATCGGCCCCGGCTTGAATGCCGCTTTGAAGCGCTGGATTTGCACTTCCGAGAGCCAACGGCTCGCCGAATCTTCAGCTCTGCCATTGGAGGACAGGCCCGCTCCATTTTTCGTCTTCTCCATAGATCCAGGAATCATAGCATCTACGCGCTCGGCGCTACATCGGCAGCGTCACCACCACCTCCAGCCCCCCCTCCGGCCGGTTGCGGGCGGTGATCCCGCCGCCGTGCTCCTCGGCGATGCGGCGGGCGATGGGGAGGCCGAGGCCGGTCCCCGTGTCGTGGGTCGAGAAGTAGGGGTCGAAGATGCGCGCCAGGAGCTCGGGGGGGACGCCCGGGCCGGAGTCGAGGACGGCGATGCGCGCGAGACCGTTGCGGCGGTCCATCCGCACGGTCACCTTGCCGCCCGAGGCGCTGGTGGCGCGCAGGGCGTTTTCGATCAGATTGCGCACCGCCCTCTGCAGGAGCTTGGCGTCGAAGCGGGTGACAATCTCCCCGGCCTCCGGCTCGGAGTCGACCTCGAAGTCGACGGAGACCCCCGGCGGCGGCGCCGCGCGGTACCCCTCCACCAGGTCGGCCATGCTCGCCACCAGGTCGGCCGGCTTGGGATCGATCCGCGGGATGGAGCTGTAGGCCGAGAACTCCGAGGCGATCGAGCGCAGCTCGTCCACCTGGGTCAGGATGTTGTTCGTGCAGCGCTCGAAGACGCGGTCGAAGTGGTCCGGGTCGTGCCGGTAGACCTCCATCATGTGCTCGGCCGAGAGGCGGATGGGGGTGAGCGGGTTCTTGATCTCGTGGGCGATCATGCGCGCCATCTCCGCCCAGGCGAGCAGGCGCTGGCTGCGCAGGACCTCGGTGGCGTCCTCGACCACCAGGAGGGCCGAGGGCTCCCCCGCGCCGGGCAGCGGCACCCAGACCAGCGACCACTCCCGCTCCCCGCCGCCCTCGGCGGACGCCAGCCGCACCGTGGCGCGGTCCATGCCGTCCCCGGCCGCGCGCAGGAAGTCGGCCACCGGCCGCAGCCGCTCCCAGCGGGCCACCGCCGCCTCCAGGTTCTCCCCCACCTCAGCGCCGAGGAGCCCGGCCGCCACCCGGTTGTGCATCAGCACCCGGCGGTCGCGGTCGAGCGAGACCACGCCGGAGGTGATGTTCTCCACCATCCGCTCGCTGACCTGCTTCTCGCGCACCAGCCGCTCGCGGGCGTCGGCGATCTTGCGCGCCATCTCGTCGACCGCCTCGACCAGCAGGGCCAGCTCGAGCTCGGTCGGCGCGAGGTCGAGCGACGGGGCGCCGGCGGCGATCCGGCGGGTCCCCTCGACGAGCTGCATCAGCGGCCGGGTGAAGTTGCGCGCCAGGCGCCGCCCCACGGCGACCAGCAGGGTGAAGAGGGCCGCCGTCACCAGGAGGCCCTGCCGGCGGAGCTGGGCGAGCTGGCGGGCCCCCTCCTCCTGCTGGGCGAGCAGGGGGATGGAGAGGAACAGCCGCTCGTCGCCGGAGGGGCCGCCGCCGGGCACCCGCAGGGGGGCGTACATCTCCAGGTAGGTCGTCTCCCCCACCCGGTTGGAGCGCGAGTCGAGCCCGTAGCCCGAGAGGGCCAGGCGGCGGTAGATCTCGCCGGGGATGCGCTTGGGGAGGAGCCCCGCGGTGAACAGCTCGTGCCGGCTGGAGGCGTGGACGGCGCTCCCCCAGTAGAGGTTCACCTCGTGGCGGACGATGCCGGAGGTGTAGATCAGGAGCTGGTCGCCGAAGACGGTGTCGACGCCGAAGCCCGGGGGCATCTCCAGCAGCCGCTCTCCCAGGAGCTGCTGCGCCGAGCCCAGGGCCGCCTCGCCGGCCGCCCGCTGGTCGCGCTTGAGCCGCTCCTCCATCGAGCGCACCAGCACGAAGTAGAGGAGGACGAGCGGGATCAGCAGGAGCACCGTGTAGACGATCATCAGCCGCTTGGAGTAGGAGCGCACGGTGCGCCGCGCCAGGTCGCGGAAGGTGGCGCGCGGGAGCGCCAGCAGCAGGAGGGGGGGCGCGGAGAGGGCGAGCAGGAGCAGCACCCCCAGGCTCCAGTTGCCGGTGCGCTCCAGGGCCTCGATGGCGTGCTGGAGGGGGAGATAGACCACCTCCCACCCTGCCGCCGAGGCGTGGGCCCAGGCGCGGGCCGGTCCCGCCGGAGTCGTCACCACCGCCTGCGCCCGGCGGCTCCCGGAGCGGCGCAGCTCCGCCGGCAGCGGCGGGTCCTCCTCCCACGGCGACAGGGCGGCCCGGCCGTCCGGCGCGTAGAGGGCGTAGAGCGCCGGCTGGGCGATCTCCTCGATGGCGGCGGTGCCCGATCCCCCCTTGAGCAGCCCGACGTCCACCTCGTTCAGGCGCCGCGGATCGTGCGCCTCGAAGCCCGGCCGCGGCAGCAGCCAGTAGCGGACGGTCCCCCACGGGCGGCCGGCGAAGCGCAGGGGGACGGCGCCGGTGATCAGGAAGCCCTGCTTCCACAGGGGCAGGTCCAGGTCCCGGAGGCGGGCGGTGTCGACGATCCCCTGGTCGTTGAGCGGCATGCCGAACGAGAAGAAGGAGGGCAGCGCGTTCTCCCTCTGCACCACCAGGGCCGAGAGGGCGTTGCGGCGGGCCAGGGGGGAATCCCGCCAGAGGACGTAGGCGAGGTCCTGGGTGTCGAGCCCGGCGGGGGTCCGGGGGATCACCCGCTCGAGGTCCTTCTCCACGAAATGGTCGCGGACCTCCCGGGAGACGGCCGCGAGCTGCTCGCCGCTGGGGGGCGACAGGCGGGTCAGGAGCTCATCTTCCGCGCTCTCGCGCAGCCGCAGACGGTAGGCCGCCTCACTCGTCCCGGCGGCGGCGAAGACCGCCATCAGGACCAAGCCGACCAGGGAGAGCCCCTCGCGCAGCCGCCGCTGGTCGGCGTAGACGGCGGCCAGGGCGCCGCCCGCGGCGAGCAGGGGCAGGCCGAGGAGCGGACGGTCGCAGAGGGCGGCGCCGCCGAGCAGCAGAGCGACGGCGGTCCAGGCCACGCGGTCCCGGGGCCGCCCCTCCGGCTGCTGCCGGCGACGGCCGGCGAGGCAGAGGAGCCCGAAGGCGGCGCCGGTGAGCCCCAGCCGCAGGGCGAAGGCGTCGGTGCCCACCAGGATGCCGCCGGAGAGGTCGAGCGGCCCCCAGGAGCGCTGCAGCCCCCAGGAGGCCAGGAAGAGGAGCCCGAGGGCGCCCACCCCCTTGAGCCAGGCCGGCACGCGGCTCTCCTTCCACGAGCGGGACCAGGCGCCCAGGGCGGCGATCCACAGCCCCCCCAGGAGCACGCCGACGTAGGGGGGCGGGACCGCCAACGCGATCCCCAGGGCGATCAGGCCGCCCGCCGCCAGCGGGCTGACGAGGCGCGCCGGCCGGTCGTCGGCGAGCAGCGGCCCGCCCCCCGGCAGCACGATCCGCAGCAGGCGCAGCACCGCCACCGAGAGGAGGGCGAGGCCGATGGCGGCCCAGGCCACGCGGTCCGCCGGCGGCCAGCCGGAGGCGCGGGCGGTCTCCGGGCTCCGCTCCACCACCAGCTTCGGCGTGCCGGAGAGGGTGACGACGTCGGTCCCGGGGACCGCCTGGTCCGGATCGTCCACCACCGTCCAGCGCGCCGGCCGCGACCGTGGGAAGGGCAGGGTATCCGTGGGGAAGCTCACGCCGGCGGCCACCCGCCAGGGGCGCCGGGCCTCGCCGATCGGCTGCAGCACGAGCAGGGTCACGGCGCTGAAGCTCGCCCGGTAGTAGGGGCCCGAGCGCGGCAGCTCCTGCGGCAGCTCGTGGAGCAGCCCCTCCCCCGCCCAGGCGACCGGCACGCCGTCCGGATCGAGCAGCAGCAGGGCCCGCCGCCCCTTCCCCTCCTCGATCTCGATCTTCTGCAGCGCGCTGAACAGGCTCAGGCGTTCCCGCGGAGTCAGCCGGCTATCGGTGTCCAGGGAGGCCTGCGGCGCCCGGGCGGGCACCTTGACGGCCGCCGCCGCCCGGGCCGCGGCGGTCCGCAGATCCTCCCAGACCGTCTCGTACTCCCGCCGGGTCTCGCGGATGCGCTCGGCGCGCGCCGGCCGTTCGAGACGGCCGGCGGCCCAGCCGGCGATCAGCGCCGCCACCGCCAGCCCGAGGATGGGGCCGGCGATCCGCCGCTCGCGGGCGGGGCGCATCCAGAGCCAGAGGCCGGCGAGGAGGAAGAGGACGAGGGCGGCCCAGACGTCCCGCAGGAGCGGAGCCGCCACGAGGCCGGCGACCAGGAGGGCTTCGGCCGCCGCCAGCGCCGCCGGCTCGCGGATCTCGGATCTCACCGTGGGAGCATCGGCAGGTCGACGCCGCGCTCCCGGGCGCAGGCGATCGCTTGCGGGTAGCCGGCGTCGGCGTGGCGAGCCACGCCCATGCCGGGATCGCCGGTGAGGACCCGTTCCAGCCGCCGCGCCGCCGCCTCGGTGCCGTCCGCCACGACCACCATGCCGGCGTGGAGCGAATAGCCGATGCCCACGCCGCCGCCGTGGTGGACCGAGACCCAGGTGGCGCCGTTGACGGCGTTGAGCAGCGCGTTGAGGATCGGCCAGTCGCCGATCGCGTCCGAGCCGTCGCGCATCCCCTCGGTCTCCCGGTTGGGCGAGGCGACCGAGCCGCAGTCGAGGTGGTCGCGGCCGATCACGATCGGCGCCTTGACCTGTCCTGAGGCCACGAGGTCGTTGAACACCTTCCCCGCGCGGGCGCGCTCGCCGTAGCCCAGCCAGCAGATACGCGCCGGCAATCCCTGGAAGGCGACCCGCTCGCGGGCCAGGCGGATCCACCGCGCCAGCGCCGCGTCCTCCGGGAAGGTGGCGAGGATGGCGTCGTCGGTGGCCGCGAGGTCTTGCCGGTCGCCGGAGAGCACGGCCCAACGGAACGGCCCCTTCCCCTCGCAGAAAAGGGGGCGGATGAACAGCGGCACGAAGCCGCCGATCTCGAAGGCCCGGGTCTCCCCCGCCGCCAGCGCCTGCCCGCGCAGGTTGTTGCCGTAGTCGAAGGTGACCGCTCCCCGCTCCTGGAGCGCCAGCATGGCGCGCACGTGAGCCGCCATCGAGGCCATGGAGCGGTCGATGTAGGCCTTGGGATCGTTGTCCCGCAGGCGGAGGGCCTCGGCGTAGGGGATGCCGTGCGGCACGTACCCCTGGAGGGCGTCGTGGGCGGAGGTCTGGTCGGTCAGAGCGTCGGGAACCAGGCCGGTCGCCACCAGGTGCTCCAGGAGATCGACGGCGTTCGCCTCGACGGCGATCGACACCGCCTCGCGGCGGTCGCGGGCGGCGAGCGCCCGCTCGACGGCGGACGGGATGTCCGGAGCGACCTCGTCGAGATAGCGGGTGGCCAGCCGGCGCTCGATGCGCGAGCGGTCGACCTCCGCCGCCAGGCAGACCCCCTCGTTCATGGTGACGGCGAGCGGCTGGGCGCCGCCCATCCCCCCGAGACCCGCGGTGACGGTGAGCCGGCCGGCGAGCGAGCCGCCGAAATGCTGGCGGGCGCATTCGGCGAGGGTCTCATAGGTCCCCTGGAGGATCCCCTGGGTGCCGATGTAGATCCACGAGCCGGCGGTCATCTGGCCGTACATGGTGAGGCCGAGCCCCTCCAGGCGGCGGAACTCGTCCGCGGTGGCCCAGTGGGGGACGAGCAGCGAGTTGGCGATCAGCACCCGGGGGGCCTCCGCGTGGGTCTTGAACACCGCCACCGGCTTGCCCGACTGGACGAGCATCGTCTCCTCGTTCCCCAGCCGCCTGAGGGTCTCGACGATCGCCTCGAAGCACTCCCAATTGCGCGCCGCCTTGCCCGAGCCGCCGTAGACCACCAGCTCCTCCGGCCGCTCGGCGACCTCGGGGTCGAGGTTGTTCATCAGCATCCGCAGAGCGGCCTCCTGCTGCCAGCCGCGGCAGGAGATCTCGGAGCCACGGGGAGCGCGGACGGTGCGGGGACGGGCGACGTGCGGGGGCGGGGTGGCGATGGTCATGGGGGTATTCTACTCGGGAGCCCGCCGCTCCGGGCAGCGCGCGCCAACCGCAAGGACTCAAAGGACTCAAAGGACTGCAAGGACAACTCAAGAGAAGAGGCAGAAGCCGGTGCTTTCCGAGCTCAAGCTCCAGGGATCGACGATGATGAGTCTCTGACCGGCCAGCTACTTCCAGTCTTCGGGAGACTCCTCGACCCCTCAAACCTTACGAAGCTGGGGAACCTGCTCTAGCGCTGGAGCGTCTCTCGGGTCGGCTTCTATCGTCGCGCCCACGGCGGGAAAGCGGTAGTGCTTCCCGGAGATGGGGCCGGCGACAGTCAGGGCCGTGTCTCCCTCGTACCGGAAGAAATGGCGCTCAGGCGCATGGCCTCCCGAGGCATTGGAATCGATCCACCGAGCCCGTTTCTGGCCGCAGCAGAACATGGAGGAGCCTCCTTCTTGTCTTCAATCTCGTCTGCAACGAAAGATACTGGTGGCGATCCGGTGGGTGGCGCCGTGAGGCGCTCCAGAAAGATTGCCACCGCCGAGAGCGCGGGCCACAGGAGCAGCCGCTCCCGCCACGTCTCACCGGAGCCCCAGGCGAACGGAGCGCTGATCCAGAGGCTGAGGCAGTAGAAACAATCCAGCAGCTCGCCTGCGAAACCGCCACCCGCCACGCGGCGCAGCCGGACGACGAGATCCCACGGACCGTCCTCCGCCTGGAGCAGATGAGTGATCCGCCAGACGCACAGAATCGCGAGGCCGATCTCATAGGCTTTCATGAAGTCACCGCCTCTTCAAAAAGCTCCTCTCCGCCGCGAGGCCGGAGAGGAGGCATCCTGAGCGGGGCTTGCCGGGGCAGGCCCCATCTGGTTGTAGTGCCCATAGCAGGAGTCGTTCATGCTGAGCTTCAACTTGCCACGGCACGCCTGGTGTAAATTATGATCACGCAGATGAACCACCAGCATCCAACGCACACCGTGTACCTTCCAATCCTCACGCAGCCTGCCCACGACCCGAGTATCTGCGACTGTCCAGGGCGAGTGAGCACCAACGGTCGCCCGATATCGCCTTCTTTCTCCGAAGGGGCGTCCTTTTCCCATTTCATCTCAGTGGAACGCAAAAAATCCGGCACCTGGATCCGGCACTTTTCGATGTAAGGAATCAGGCTCTCTCCATGCTTGAGCTCGTCCGTAGGCAATCTGTCGAACAGCTCATAGACGAAGCTCTCAAATTCCTGCACGTTGTACAGGGTTGTCTCGATCTTCTCGTGTCCATACATGTCAATCTCCTGTCTAACCCACTGAATGAGATCGTTGTTATCCTTCTGTGCGACATGAGTCTTGGCGACCGGCTAGCTTTCTCCGGGGGACCTCTAGGAACCGACAGCCATCTCCGCCAGCCCCGCCCAAAATCGGCCAGCAAAACGCCACGACGGTACAGCATGTCCGAGCCACCTCCCTTCAAACGGCAACCCGGGATCAAATTCCACTGGAGCCAACTCCAGGATGACCGTTGCCTCAGTCAATCAGGTATTCTCTTCTGATGGGACTTTTCTGACAGATCGAGGAAGAATCGGATCTCGAGGAAGCGGCGTTGCCCGGACACGACACACAGTGGAGATTCGAGATGTGGAGAGGAAAGGCCGGTAGACGAAGACCGCCGGCCGGCGAAGCTCGCACGACCGGCGCCGACAAGAGGCTGAACAGGCTCAGGGATCCACGATGACCGGGCTTTGGACCGACATCGGCCCGTTCGCCGTATTCAACACCCAATTGAGTTGTGCCCGGCAGCCTTTGAGGGATTGTCCGTTGCCGAGACCCGACACCGTCCCCGTCCCCGTCTGCTGATCGAGATGGACGGGATAGGTGGTGCGTTCCACGAAGCTGCCGTTCTCGTCGAAGCGATCGATGTCGAGCATTGCGGTGGACTTGAGCTCACCGTGCCGGAGTTTGTCAATCCATCTCGCGTCGATCGTGATCGCGAGGCTATAGGCGTCCGGCGGTGTGGAGGGAAGGCCGCGGAGGTCGTGAGGTATCAAGAGCGGCGGCCCCTTTGGGAACAGGGCACAGTTGGGACAAGGGTCGTCTCCCGGTTGAGGAAAGACCCACCTCTGGCTCGCAATGCTGCTGAACTGATCCGTCGGGCAGAAAGGCGGAGCCACCGGGTCTCCGGCGGTCAACAGCAGCGTGCGCGGGTCACAGGGAAATCCCGGGTTCGAAGGATTTGCCACATGGAACTGGGTCGTCCTCAAATTGATCCTCGAAAAGATCCCGGAAAGCTCAGGCGGTTGCCGATCCAAGGGCAGGCACTCTGGAACCGTGGCGAGGGTGGAACTGCAGTCCTGCCCGTTCGGGCCACACGCCTGCTTCACCGCGTGGCACATGGAGATCTCGTGGATATAGGGGGATCCCGGCGGAAAGAAGTCAGCCAAGGTTTTCTGGCGAATGCCGGAGAGGTCGA
Organism: Thermoanaerobaculia bacterium; assembly: GCA_045807625.1. Taxonomy (GTDB): domain Bacteria; phylum Acidobacteriota; class Thermoanaerobaculia; order Multivoradales; family UBA5704; genus DATARR01. The sequence continues at coordinate 29,285 of JBJMHA010000037.1, forward strand.
TCTGTTGCATCACCTGGGCAGGCCGGAGATCCGGTCGCAGATCCCAGATCACGGCCGCGACGGAGGAAACGACGGCTGTGGAGACAGAGGCACCTGTATAGACGGCCGTAGGGTTGCCGTTGACCTTCGCCACGGCATGATCTCCGTAAGCGACTCGCCAGGGAAGCCCCTTGGTACGGGAGTTGGGCAGCGGTAGACCTTGCCAGTCCACTCCGCCCACCGCGTACACCAGTGGGGTTCGGGAGCGCGAAAGGCTCCGAAACTCCCACGCCGCCGGCAGCACCGGCCAGTTGGAGTCCTGCAGGCTCCCGCCTCGCCGGTTCCCGGCGGCAGCGATCACCAGGACGTCTTTGTCGGCGGCGAATTGCAGAGCACGGTAGATGGCCCGCACCGAGGGCTCCAGCGTTGAGATGCTGCGAGCCTCGAGATCCGTCGTCCCATCGGCGAGTTGGATCTCGCCGTCCCAGCCGATGGAGAGGTTCAGGACCAGGTGCCTGGTGTGGCCGAGCAATTTCCACTCACCGATAGCCTGCAGGATCTTCGGGCCGAGCTCACTGAGCGTACCGATGGACCCAACCTGGTCGGAGGGGAGAGAGTCCTGACTCGGGTCGTCATGCGCCAAGGCACGGCTGTTCCAGATCGTGGCGGCGCAGGAGCCACTGCAGACGAGCTCCCGGGCGAGGTGAGCGAGGGTGTAACCATGCTGCAAGCCCTGGTGAGATTGGAAGGAGAGAGGGCCGTCGGGCTCGCTGTCCAGGAAAGTGATCCGGACGTTGGGTGGACCGGTGAAAGGAAGGGCCACCTGACCGGCCTGGCGCAGGAATTCATCGGCCAGGACGCTCTCGACGGTCGGCGGGCCGGGCGGAGGGGGAGACCCCGCCGGCAAGTCATCCGCGCCAGAGACGGAAACCGCCATCCGGTCCGGCCTGGCCGCCGTCAGGGCGGAGCCGGAGGGCATGACAAACCTTGGGATTGGGCGGATCTCGGTTGTGTACACGCAGAAGCGATCGAGCTCCAAAGCGCGGATCAAAGCATGGTCGGTGGCGATCAGTGCCCTGTACCACCTCGGGGGTCTGCTGCCTCTCGTGGACCGGGGCAGCAGGGGCTTGGGATCCCAACCCGCGATTCTCGGGCACGTCGTGCTCCCCTGGCGCAGAACTCCGATCCAGCGCCACGGGATGTAGGCGTTCTTGGGATCGATGGTGTCCTGCGGGGGTCCGTATCCATTCGGCGGTACGAACGGCTTTGAAGCGTCAGCCGCCCACCCGGAAGCGGTGAGGACTCCGATCCCGGCTCCCAACAGGATGCAAAAGATTTTGAATCTCATGGTTTTTTTCTCCTTGGCGGCAGGAGAAGCTGCCGGCCGCCCTACAGTTGGGCTTTTCGCGCCCGGGGAGAGGTTTCTGACAGTGGCGGAAGGGTCAGGGTTCGAGGAGGCGGAAACTCGCCCAGTCGGCGGCCGGATTCCGCCGCCGGCAGGCCAGTTGGGCCCGCTGAAACTGCTGAGGCAGGTCCACTCCAGGGTTCCAGCCCCGATACAGCTCCACGGCGAAATCGCGCGCGACGGTATCGCGGACGGGCCGGGTGGTCGCCACGACGGCCCGGCTGCCGGCCAGCAGGAAGGCCTGAGCCAAGCCGATTCCCTCACCGGGCGCCTCCTCGGACGTGCGGCCGCCTTCGCAGGTGGAGAGCACCACCCAGGCCGGCACCCGGCGCAGGGCCAGCAGGTCGCCTGGGGTCAGGCGCGAGCCGCCCGCCAGCCGGAGCGCGCTGTCCCAACCGCCGAAACCCGCGAACTCCCCGTGACCGGCAAACTGGAAGAGGTCGGCAATGGGAAGCTCTTCATGCACCGCCCCGGCGTTGGCGGCACTGCCGTCCAGCCGCTTCAGGGTCCATCCCTGGCCCCAGCCACCGATCGTTTCGGCCACGCTCTCGGATTCCCTCCGGGTTTCCGGCAGGTCCCCCTCGGGATCGACCACGAGGAGGGCCCTGCGCGGTCCGGCGGGTGCCGGTGAGGGGCGGACGGGCAGGTCGAGGCTGTAGACCACGGAGAGCCGCGCCACCAGAGGCTCTCCACGCCAAGGCAAGGCGTGAAAGTCGATGGCCCGCAACCGGCCGAAAGGGAGCACCCGCACGCGTGTGGCGCGTTCGAGGACCGATTGGAAAGGTCCGGTCAGGCTGGACGCGAGGGCTGCGAGAGACCTGGGAGTCCTGGGAGCGGCGAGCGCGTCCTCCGGCAGCTCGAAGGTGGCGACCTCGATCGCCTCGGGGCCGGCCGCGAAGCCCACCCACCCCTTGGGCAGCGGGTGGTAGGCCAGGATGACCTCGCCCAGGCTCGGTGGATACGGGTGGCTCTCCTCGCGGTCCCCGGGATCGCCGAGCTCGGCCATGGCGCGATCCAGCCCCCTCCGGGCCTGGTCGAGCTGTGCGGCCCGGCTCTCCAGCGCGCGCTTCAACTCGTCTCCGGGGAGCAGATCGTCCTTCGCCGCCTCGCGATCGATTTGGCCGCGCAACGTCCAGTATGTCGAAAGCGAGCGCTCCCAGCGTTGCCGCTCGGCAGGCGTCAGGTGGGCCAGCCGGTCTCTCACCGCGAGCTGACGGAGCAGGCGCGAGCGGTCCCGGCGTACCAGCTCGAAGGCGTCCCGCCGCAGCCCACGATCCAGGAGGAGTTGGAGATACCGCCGCATTTCCAACTCTCGCTGGGCGACGAAGGTGTCCCGGCCTTCGTACACTGGAATGTGCCAGGTCTGCTCATCGATGAGTCTGTCCGCCGCTTGGAAGCTGACGGTCGCCTCCGCCGGCCGCCCCATCGCCAGTTGGGCGTGAGCCCGGCCGACCGCGGCCCGGAAGCCGCCCTCGATCGACAGCGCCCCCTTGGCCACCGTTGAGAGTTGGTCGTAGAGGTCGAGCGCTCCTCGCGGGTTTTGCTCGGCGATCGCCTGTCGTCCCTTCAGATCGAGCCACCAGAGGCGCTGATCGAGGGTGGCGTGGGAAGCCAGGGATGGAGCTTCCGCCTCGGTCAGGGCCTCCCGGGCCGCGGGCCATCGATGCGCTTGCTGATCGGCAAGCGCCAGGTTGAGGCGGGCATTGAGCCGTTGGTCGGGCCGCGCGCAACGGTCATCGAAGAAGATCTGCGCTCGCTTCAGCATCGCGGTCGGATCCTCGGCCTCCTCTCCCCCTTCCCTGGCGAGCAGACGCGACCACGCCTCATTGGTCAGCAGACTGCCCTCGTCGCAAGAATCGGCGGTCTCTTTCAGAAGGGTAGCGTGCAAGTGAGAGAACAGCTCTGATGCTTCCCGCGAGCGGCCGAGCTCTTGGAGGATGCGAGCCCGAACCTGCTCGGAGTCCAAGAGGTGCCCGACCATTTTGCCTCGCTCGGCCAAGTCGCTCGCTTGACCGAGATTCTCCAGGGCCGAACGGTAATCACCGACCCGGTCGGCCAGAAGCCCTTGATAGTAGGCCACCAGATACCGGGCGTCGGCCGGTGCCCCGGCGGGAATCCGCAAGTCCATCAGGACCTGTCGCGCATCGGCAAAGCGGCCATCTGTCATGAAGATCCGAGCCAGGAGAGTCGCCTTGTTGACCTCTTCGCTCAGTAGTCCTGTGCCACGATCCACCAGGATGCCCTGCCGCAGCCAGATTGCGGCCTGGTCATCGTGTCCGTCGATACGTGCCTGACCCGCGAGCAACCAGAGGAGGCTTCCCCGCTCTTTCCGGGGGACCGCCTCCCGGAGGTCTGCCAGACGTTGCCGAAACTCCGCGTTCCTGCCGGGAGTGTCGAGCTTCGCGAGCTCAACCTGCCACCTGGGCACGATCGGTGGAACCAGAGAGAGGGACCAGGGTGGACCGAGATCGCCGTCCGGTCGGCGCAGCCGGACCGTGAGTGAGGAGGTCTCCGGCGAAAGTGACAGCTTGAATCGGCACCCGCTTCGCGACTCCTCGCCGGTGGCGTTCAGACGCTCTCCATCCGCCCGGATCTCGACCTCCGTACCGGGATCAGCCCTCACCCAGAGCTTGAGCTGAGGTTGTCCCGGCCAGAGGGCGCACACCGGACCGGGGAAGGAGACCGTCCAGCAGCCGCTGTACTCGACTTCAGGAGGAGGAGACGCCGGACCGCAGGCGAGAAGCAGGCTGGCGAGGCCTCGCAGGGAGGTGTTGAGAAGACCGGTCCGCTGCCGGCGCTTTTTCATGGCGGCAGGCGGACGTCGAGTTGCGTTGAGACCGCCTGCCAGTCGGCGTTCCCCTTCCGCCTCGCGCGGAGCTCGGCCTGGAGATCGTCCGGAGCCTTGCCCCTGCGAGCGGCGACGATCCAGATCTTGCAGGATGATCCGGGCTGGATGTCCTTTCCCAGCGTGCCCTGGAGGGTCATGATGCCTTTCTCGGTGACGTTCAAGGGCTTCAGTGGCCAAGGACGGAGATCCCCTCCTCCCCCGCACGAAAGAAAGCCATGCGCTTCCACCTTGCCTGTCACCGCCGTCTGCGGCCGGACCTTGAGCGTGACCGGTGAGCCGGGAGTCGCTGTGCCAGACTCGGGGCCCCGGTATTCCGATGGGACCTCGAGGCTGGCGAGCTCATAGCTGGGAAGCGGCGGCAAAGCGGCCGGTGGCCGCAGGAAGAAAAACACCCCCGCCGCCACCGCCGCAGCAAGGCCCACCCAGACCTCGGCCCGGCGGATTACGCGCCGGAAAAAGAGGACACGGGGGCGCAGCTCCTGGCTGATCTTAGCCACCACCCCCGCCTGGAAATCGGCGCCGAGGGGGCGGAAGGCCTCGTAGGCCTCCTGGGCCTCGGGGGAGGAGGCGGCCAGGGCCTTCAGCTCTGCCTCCTCCTCGGCGGTCAACGTCCCGGCGGCGAGGCGGTCCCAGCGCTCGTCGAGACGGGCCTGCCCCGCCTCTCCCTCCCGCCGCGCCAGATCGCCGAGCTCGCCCAAGAGTTGATCCTTATTCATCCATGGCCATCCTTCCAGGTCTTTCGCGTCGGCGTCGCGTTTCCTGACATCTCGGCCAGCAGCTTCCGGGCCAGACGGCGCAGGCGGCTGCGCCAGGCGTAGACCGCGTCGGCGGAGAGGCCGCTCGCCGCCTGGACCTCCCTCTGCGACAGCTCCTGGACGAACAGGAGCTCAAAAAGACGCCGGCCCAGAGGGCTCAGCTCCTCGCGCAGACGGTCGAGCAGGAGCGAGAGGTGCTCGCGGCCGGCGGCGATCTCTTCCGGCCCGCTCTCCGGGTCTTCCGTCTCGAGATCCTCCGCCGGGAAGAAGGGGTCCTCCTTCCAGGGATTGCGCCGGCCGCTGCGGAGAAACGACAGCACCTGGCGCTCGGCGACCAGACCGACGAAGCTTTCGAGCGAGAGGCCCCGCTCGGTTTGCCAGCCGCGCAGGACGTGGGCGTCGCGGGAAAACAGCGCGAGGAACACCTCCTGGCTGAGGTCCTCCACCTCCTGGCGCACATCGCGTCCGCCGGCGAGGCGGTGCCGCCGGGCCAGCAGGGTGCGGGCCACGCGCGCCTGGATCACGGGCGTCAGCACGGCGATCAGCCGGGTCAGAGCCGTCTGATCGCCGGTCAGGGCCCGCCGTACCAGACCGGCGGTGTCCTCGGTGCTCATGTCCTTATCGGATTATGATCAAAAAGCTCAAAGGACGAGGATTTCCAAGTGGCTCATCGCAGGGCCCCCCGGCCTTCGATCACTGAGCATCAGTATACGCTCGACCGCCCGGGGCGGCGGCCTCACCCACGCTCAGAGCTGCCCGCTCAGCATATAGCACGCCCGGTCCAGGGCGCGGTGCCAGAGGTGGTAGCCGCGGTCCCAGGACTCGGCCTTCATCTCCACGCAGGCCTTGAGGTCTTCCTCGAAGGCGGCCTTGAGCTCGCCAGCGATCCCCTTGTCGATGATGCCCACGCCCGCCTCCTCGTTGATGTCGAAGGACCGGGAGTCGAGGTTGGTCGAGCCGACGTGCGACCAGACGCCGTCGATCACCAGGATCTTCTGATGGATCAGCGTCCTCTGAAAACAGAAGATCCTCACCCCGGCGTTCAGCATCTCGCTGAAATGGCGGTGGCCGGCGTGGTTGACGATCGGGCTGTCGGTGATCTTGCCGGGAACCATGATCTTCACGTCCACTCCGCGCCTGACGGCGCGCTTCAGCAGCGACGCCGTCTTCTCGTCGGCGATGAAGTAGGGGTTCTGGATCATGATCTCTTTCTGCGCGCTGGCGAGCGCCATCTTGAACATCAGCTCGAGGTCGGAGACGCCGCCGAGGGGGGCTCCGGCGAGGATGTGCATCTTCAGCTCGCCCTGAAGGTCGATCGCCGGGAAGTACCTCTCCCCCACCAGCACCTCCCCCGTCTCCTCGATCCAGTGCTGGGAGAAGACCGACTGCGCGGCGTTGACGATCGGGCCGTGGAGCCGGACGCCGGTGTCCCGCCAGTGGTCCTTGTCCTGCCCATGCCCCGTCCATTTGTCGGCCACGCCGTGGCCGCAGATGTAGCCCGTGGTGCCGTCGAAGATGGCGAGCTTGCGGTGGGTGCGCTTGTTGAGCTGGCCGATGTCCCGCGGGCGGATCGGATGATAACGGACCAGCTTGACCCCCGCCTCCTTCATCTGATCGCGGAGCCGGCGCTTCATCTTCATCCCGCCCATGGCGTCGACGATGACCCGCACCTCGATCCCCTCGCGGGCGCGCTTCGCGAGGGCTCCGGCGACCTCGCCGCAGATGCCGCCGGTCCACCAGACGTAGGTCTCGAAATGAATGGTTTCTTTGGCTTCGGCGATCGATTCGAGGAGGGCGGTGAAGAAGTCGCCGTTCTGAATGATCTCGGCGCGGTTGCCGTCCAGGATGATCGCCTTGGTCATGCCGGCGATCGAGGGGAGGGCCTGCTCGAAGCATTCGAGGTCGGGCACGCGGACGTGGAACTCCCGCTCGCGCAGGTTGTTCCACAGCATCATCCCGAGCAGGACGATCGTCACGATCATCGTGACGAACAGCCAGGTGTGGATCTCAATCATGGCTCAGAGCTGCTCGTTGAGCAGGTAGGAGGCGTTGTCCTCGATCTTGTGCCAGAGCGAGCGTTGGCTCCAGGCGCGGGCGTCGAGCCGCTTGCAGCGCTGGAGGTCGGCGTCGAAGGCGGCCTTGAGCTGCGCGGCCACCTGCGGGTCGATCAGCCCCACGCTGGCCTCGTCGTTGGTGTCGAGCGAGCGGTCGTCGAAATTGGTCGAGCCGACGAACGACCAGAGGCCGTCGATGATCATGACCTTCTGATGGCTGAGCGTGGGCTCGAACTCGTAGATCTCGACCCCATGATCCAGCAACGCCTGGAACTGCTTGTGGCCGGCGTGGCGGACGACGGAGCTGTCGGTGATCTGGCCCGGGATCATCAGGCGTACGCGCACGCCGCGCCGCACGGCGTTGGCGAGCAGGTCGACCAGTTCCTTGTCGGGAATGAAGTAGGGGTTCTGGATGATCAATTCTTTCTGCGCCGTGGCGATCGCCAGCTTGTCGAGCAGCTCCATCTCCGAGACGCCGCCGCGGGGGGCGCTCGCCGTCATGTGCGCCCGCACCGGACCGGCGGCGCCGAGGTGGGGAAAATATTTCTCTCCCGCCAGCACCTCGGAGGTCTCGTCCACCCAGTTCTGCGCGAAGACCGCCTGCACGCTGTTGACGATCGGCCCCTCGAGACGCACGCCGGTGTCGCGCCAGTGGTCCTTGTCCTGGGCGTTCCCCGTCCACTCCTCGGCGATGCCGTGGCCGAAGACGTAGGCCACCTTGCCGTCGAAGATGGCGAGCTTGCGGTGGGTGCGGTTGTTGAGCAGCGCGAGGTCGCCCAGGCGGAAGGGGTGGTAGAGGGCGATCTTCACCCGCGCCTCTTTCATCATGTCGTACAGCTTGTCGTCCCCCCGGTGGGAGCCGCTGGCGTCGAGGGTGATCCGTACCTCGACCCCCTGGCGGGCCTTGTCGGCGAGGGCCCGCGCCACGCGGTCGCAGACCTCTCCCTCCCACCAGACGTAGGTCTCGAGGTGGATGCTCTGGCGCGCCCGCGCGATATCGGCGAACAGCGGCGGGAAGAAGCCGTCGCCGTTCTGCAGCACCTGGACGGCGTTGCCCGGCAGGATGGGCGAGCCGGTGAGGTTGGCGATCGACGGCAGGGCCTGCTCGAAGGCGGCGATGCGCGGCACGGTGACGTGCGACTGCCGCTCGTGCAGGACCGACCAGATCATGACGAACAGGAAGACGACGATGAAGGTATAGAGGATCAACGCCAGGTGCGAGACCTCGACCGTCCGCGCCAGCCAGCGGGCGAGACGGGATTTCGGCTTCTTCTCGGGCTTGTGGGGCTTCTCAGCCTTGCGCAGCGGAAGACTCATCGCTCGACCTCCCGGCCAGCGCAGTCTCGTCCGCGATCTCCCGGTGGAGCTCGACCAGCACCGGCCAGTGATCCGAGGGTCCCGTCCGGATCACCTGGTAGGACGTGGTCCTCCACCCCGGGTCGGCGAAGACGTAGTCGATGCGCTGCCGCATGAACCTGTGGGTAAATGCGACGTCGTCACCACACATCCGGAACAGCTCGGCGGCCATCAGGGTCCCGATCTCGGGGGCGTTGGGTGGGGCGTTCAGATCCCCCACCAGGACAAAGGGCCCGTCCGACTGCTTGAGCCGCTCGACGAGACCCGCGATTTGCATAGTCCGTGCCGACCGCCCCCATCGCCCCCAGGCGGCGAGATGAGTGACGTAGAAGTGGATCTCGGATTCCGCGAGGGCGATCTGGGAGTGAAGGATGGTGCGCGGCTCGCCCGGCCCGGGCAGGGGGTGGACCTGCGCCGAGCGCACCTCTCCGCGGGTGAGCAGGGCGTTGCCGAACTCGCCCTGGCCCATCGGGAAGCTGGGTCCGAAATGGACCGCCATTCCGGTGAGCCGGCCGAGCGCCTCGGCCTGGTCCTCCAGCCGGGAGTGCTTCGTCCCCCGGTGGACCTCCTGGAGGCCCACCACGTCCGGCGCCGCCTCGGAGATCGCCCGCGCCACATTCTCGACGTGCCGCCGCGACCACCGGGCCCCGTGACCCCCGACGTTGTAGGACATCACCCGCAGGCGGAGATCGGCCATGCGGGAGGGTATTGCGAAAGGTGTGCCCGAACCCTCACCCCCGGCCCCTCTCCCATCCCCTCCCGCCCTCCCCCACTGGGAGAGGGGAGAAGGACCGTTTCGAGCTTGATTCGGTTTTCTCCCTCTTCTCCCGGTCGGGGGGAGTGCGGTGGGAGAAGAGGGTCGGGGTGATGAGGGTCTTGGGCGGAAGGGAGAAGAGGGCCGGGGTGATGAGGGCCCCGCCGTCCCCCTTTTGCAAAGACGCCACACGCTTTTTTGTGAGGGAAACCTCCATCCACCATCGTTCCAGCCGCGGGACGCGAAAACGGTCCCGCGACTTACCTCAAGGAGATTGCAACGGATGTTCCCGCTCAAGAAGAAGATGACCCTGCTGATCCTGGCCGGCGCCCTGGCGCTGCCCGCCTTCGCCGCCGCCCAGAGCTCCCCGGCCGAGACCCCGGCCGCCGCCGCCGCCCACTCCTTCTCGAACGTCGAGCGCCGCGTCCTCGCGGACGGCATCGCCGAATACTTCTTCACCGTCCGGGTCGGCTCCGGCCCCTACGATCAGATCGGCCTGCACCGGGTGGTCCGGGAGACCGCGCCGAACGTGCCCGCCCGCGCCTCCGAGGCGGTCTTCCTCGCCCCGGGGGACATCTGGAATTTCCGCGCCGCCTTCCTCACCGGCGCCCATCCCATCCCGGTCTTCCTGGCCCAGAACGGGCTCGACGTCTGGGGGATCGACTACCGTTGGACCTCGGTGCCGGCGAGCGTGACCGACCTCTCGTTCCTGCAGGACTGGGGGTTGGAGCAGGACGCCCGCGACCTCGGCTTCGCGATCGGCGTGGCCCGCTTCACCCGCGCCATCACCGGCAGCGGCTTCGACAAGGTCTTCCTCCTCGGCTGGAGCCGCGGCGGCCAGATCGGCTACGCCTACCTCAACGGCGAGACCCAGGTCCCGCCGGGGCTGCGCCAGGTCAAGGGGTTCATCCCGGTCGACATCTATCTGAAGACGAACGTGGCCGATTTCCAGGCGAAGGCCTGCCAGCGGGCCCAGGGGACCGAGGCCACGATCGCGGCCGGCGGCTACGCGGCCACTTCCGGAGCGCTGGTCCAGGCGATCGGCGGCGCGGCGGTGGCGGACCCCAACGGCCCGTCCGCCGTGGTTCCCGGATTCAATAACCGCCAGGCGGGGCTGTTCGTGGGCGAGGCGACCTTCGCGCTGCTCGGCGGTCTGGAGCCGGTGCCCTTCTACCACTTCACTGGCGGCACCTTCGACGCCCAGGGGATCCCTTCCGGCCTTCTCTACTCGAACGAGGGGGACCTCTTCCACTTCGAGATCGGCGCCTCCCCCTTCCAGCCCAACCGGGAGCTGGCGGACGCCGACAACGCCACCTGCGGCCAGGTGGACGTGGCCTTCGACGACCACCTCTCCGAGATCACCGTCCCCGTCCTCTACGTGGGCGCCGGCGGCGGCTTTGGCGAGTCCGGCGTCTACACCACGAGCCTGCTGGGCAGCACGGACGTGAGCACCCACATCGTCAGCCTGGCGCCGGTGCGGATCGCCGACTTCGGCCACGCCGACCTCTTCCTGGCCAACCAGGCCGAATCGCTGGTCTGGCAGCCGATTTTGGACTGGGTGCGGGCGCACTGAGGGGGATCGTTCCCACGGTGAATGAAGGGCCCGGGAGAGATCCCCGGGCCTTTTCTGCTTTTAGGGGGCTGGGGGACCGCCCCGGAGGGGCGGATATTCACCAGCCTGGGGTTTCAACCCCAGGTGGGGCGGGGGCGGCGGGACCGTGCGGCGGATGGCGCGGCGGGACCGTGTGGAAGGTGCCGGAGCGAAAACGCCCGCCCCCTCCGCCCGGGATTCAACCCAGGTGGTGCGGCCCGGCTACGACGGGACACGATCCCGAAAGGATGGCCCGACATCGTATATCGACCGGAAAGAGGCGACGCCCGCCCCACCCCCGCCTGGGGTTGAAACCCCAGGCTGGCGAATACCCGCCCCTCCAGGGCGGTACCCCCAACCTTCCAGGCTCCTCCTTCCTTGCCTCCCCCGCCCCGCTCGCATACCTTTAGGAGCATGGCGCAGCCCTGGGACGACGATTTCGAGCGCGACGAGGAATTCGCCGTCGAGGAGCGGCGCAAGGTCCGGCGGCCGCGCAAGTGGAGGGTGCTGCTCCACAACGACGACTTCACCACCATGGAGTTCGTCGTCCACGTCCTGGTCAACCACTTCCACAAGGGGCCGGCCGAGGCGACCCAGATCATGCTCCAGGTCCACAGGAAGGGAGTGGGCGTCGCCGGTGTTTACTCCAGGGAAGTGGCTGAGACCAAGGTGGCCGAGGTCACCGACGAGGCCCGGGCCAACGGCATGCCGCTCAAGGTGACCGCCGAGCCCGCGGAAGGAAACGACGAGGAATGAAAATCTCCGACGATCTGCAGATCACCCTCACCGTCGCCGTCTCCGAGGCGGGACGGATGGGTCATGAATACGCGGGCCTGGAGCACCTTCTCTATGCCCTGACCTTCGACGACGAGACCGCCGAGGTGCTCCGGCAATCGGGAGCCGACCTCGACCGGGTGCGCGAGACGCTCACCGAGTACCTCTCCGAGGAGCTCGAGACGCTGGAGGACAACGGCCGCCAGCCGCGCCTCACCCTGGGCGTGCAGCGGGTCCTCTCGCTCGCCGCCGCCCGGGCCGACAGCGCCGGCCGCGACGAGCTCACCGGGCCCGACGTCCTGGTGGCGATGTTCGACGAGGGGGACTCCTACGCCATCCAGGTGCTGGAGAGCGAGGGGATCACCCGGCTCGACGTGGTCAGCTACATCGCCCACGGCGTCTCCCGCCTCGATCCCCCCTACTTCAGCGGCTCCGGGCAGCCGGCCGGCGAGGAGGAGGACGAGGACGACGAGGAGATGGGCCGGCGCGGCGGCGCGCCGCAGGGGGACCCCCTCAAGGCCTTCACCCAGGACCTCACCGACCTCGCCCGCCGCGGCGGCATCGACCCGCTGATCGGCCGCGACAAGGAGGTCCTGCGCACCCTCCACATCCTCCAGCGGCGGCGGAAGAACAACCCCATCTACGTGGGGGACCCCGGGGTCGGCAAGACCGCCCTGGTCGAGGGGCTGGCGCTGCGCATCGCCAACGGCGAGGTGCCCGAGGCGTTCCGCGACACCAAGGTCTTCCGGCTCGACATGGGCTCCCTGATCGCCGGCACCCGCTACCGCGGCGACTTCGAGAACCGGCTCAAGGCGGTGCTGGCGGCCCTCGCCGAGCAGGAGAGCCCGGTGCTCTTCATCGACGAGATCCATACCGTCGTCGGCGCCGGCAGCGCCGGCCGCGGCACCATGGACGCCTCGAACCTGCTCAAGCCCGCCCTCCAGGACGGCTCCTTGCGCTGCATCGGCGCCACCACCTGGGAGGAGTACCGCCAGACCTTCACCAGCGACCAGGCGCTGGCTCGCCGCTTCCAGAAAGTGGAGGTGACCGAGCCCTCCGCCGAGGAGACCACCCAGATCCTCCTCGGCCTCCGCGACCGCTACGAGAAGCACCACGGCGTCACCTACACCGAGGAGGCGATCCGGAGCGCCGCCCTGCTCGCCGAGCGCTATCTGAAAGACCGCAAGCTCCCCGACAAGGCGATCGACCTGCTCGACGAGGCCGGCGCCGCCGTGGCCCTGCGGGGCACCGAACCTCGCGAGGTGACCGAGGCGGATCTCGAAGAGGTGCTCGCCATCATGGCCCAGGTGCCGCCGCGGCGGGTGAAGGGGAACGACAAGGAGCAGCTCCGCAAGCTGGAAGAGGAGCTGCGGTCGCACGTCTTCGGCCAGGACGAGGCGATCGAGCGGCTGGTCTCGGCGATCAAGGTCTCGCGCGCCGGCCTGCGCGACGCGCAGAAGCCGGTGGGGGCCTTCCTGCTGACCGGTCCCACCGGGGTGGGCAAGACCGAGGTGGCCAAGCGGCTGGCGGAGGTGTTGGGGATCTCCTTCCTGCGCTTCGACATGAGCGAGTACATGGAGGCGCACACCGTCTCGCGTCTGGTGGGGGCCCCGCCCGGCTACGTCGGTTACGACCGCGGCGGCCTGCTCACCGAGGCGGTGGCGAAGAATCCGCACGCCGTGCTGCTGCTGGACGAGATCGAGAAGGCCCATCCGGACATCTTCAACATCCTGCTCCAGGTGATGGACCACGGCACCCTGACCGACGCCAACGGCAAGCCGACCGACTTCCGGCACGTCATCCTCCTGATGACCTCGAACGTCGGCGCCCGCGAGCTGGCGGCCCGCGCGCTGGGCTTTTCCGATCACGGCGATCATGGAGAAGGCCTGCCCCTGCGCACCCCCAAGGACACCGACGCCGACAAAGCCATCGAGCGTCTCTTCAGCCCCGAGTTCCGCAACCGCCTGGACGCGCGCCTCCGCTTCAACCCCCTCTCGCCGCAGGTGATGGAGCGCATCGTGGACAAGTTCATCCGCGAGCTCGCCGCCCAACTCACCGAGAAGAGCGTGAAGGTCGAGCTCACCGAAGCCGCCCGCAAGCTCCTCGCCGAGAAGGGCTTCGACCCCACCTTCGGCGCCCGGCCGTTGAGCCGGGTGATCGAGGAGAAGGTGAAGCGGCCTCTGACGGATGAGCTCCTGTTCGGAAAGTTGGAGAACGGGGGGACGGCGACGGTGGATGCGGAGGGGGGGGAGGTGGTGATGCGGTATGGGGGAATCTAAATCAAAACGTCTGGCCCGGTGGAGTTCCGCCGGGCCGGACAAGGGCTCCGGCTCAGATCAGGCTGGCCAGGCGCTTCAGGTTTTTCCGAATTTCCCGCCAGTACTCCAGGGTCAAAGTACCGGGCGAATGGCTCTGCATCAGTCGGTCGATCTCTCCTCCGCGCCTGATCAGATCCTTGGCTTTAATCTTGTAATCCTGCCTCTCCGCCTCTTCATCCTGACGTCCAAATTTCAGTATGCGGTGAGTTATCCCCTTGATTCCTCTCTTTGCGGCGATCTTGAACGCCGCGCGCACTTCGGAGGCGAGATCCTGGAACGCGCCGAGGCGAATCGCCAACTCGTCCTCCTTGCCTTCCTTTTCGTAAGCATCCTTGGCTTGCTCACTCAGCTTCTCGAGGTTGCCGACAACTTGACCCGTTTCTTCGGTCTGATCGATCCCATTTCCTCTTGCCGGAGAGGAAACGATCGGCTCTTCGGGCTTCGTCGAGGGTAGGCTCTCCACTGACGTGTCCTCGCGGGGCGCGGGGGACGCGGAGGCTGCGGAGGACGAAGCGGCCGGAGCCGGGGGCTCGGTCTTGACGGTTTTCTTTGTCGGCTTCGGCGTTGGCGGCTCTTTGACCGGCGCCGGCACCGCCGCCGGCTGGGGAACGGCAACGGGCTGGACTAGAGGCACCGCATTCGTCGGGATGGTAGAGCTTGTGGTTACCGCTGCCGGAACCGGACTCGGGGCAGGAGTCCCTGCCGGGACCGAAGCTGCGGGCACAGTTCCAGGGCCGGGAACTGCGGTTGCCGAGCTCGGCGTCACGCTCGCGGCCTGCTCACCAGCTCTGGGCCTCTTCGCCGTTAGGAACAGCGAGACGGCACCGGAGCAGACGACCAGAAATAGGACCAGCGCCGTCAGCACGAGCCAGCGATTCATGCCTTGCAAGAACGTCCTTGAACCCTTGGGGCTACCGCCCTGGGGTGCCGGGAACGCGGCAGACGCGGACTTCGTGGTCTGGACCGGCACCGAGTCCGTCCACGCGGGCTCCATGGTCGTGGGTCGGTAAACGGGAGTAGGGAGCGGAGTGGCCCCCGTCGGCAAAGTCATCGGGGCGGCATCCTGGAGCGCCCGCAGGAACAGGCCCGCGCTGGCGAACCGTTCTTCGGGATTCTTTGCGAGCGCCGTCGCGACGGCTTGGACGACTCCTACGGGGAGTCCAGGCTGAAGGGCCGAGAGGTCCGGTGGCGGCGCCTCCACGTGCAGCTTCTTGATTCCGTACTCCGTGTCGTCGTCGAACGGCGGCCGTCCCGCCAGCATCTCGTAGAAGACCACCGCTGCACTATAGATGTCTGTGCGATGATCCACGAAACGTGGACGCAGAATCTGCTCGGGCGACATGTAAGTAGGGGTTCCGATCGCCGATTGGGACGCGGTCAACCGTTTGTCGCCCACCAACAGAGCGATGCCGTAGTCGGTCAGCTTTACACGGCCATTCTCTGTGATCAGGACGTTCGAAGGCTTGATGTCGCGATGGATGACCCCTTCCGAGTGAGCATAGTCAAGAGCGGCGAGCACCTGGCCGAAAATCCCCATCGCCTCCCTGAGATCCATACCACGGCCCGTCAGCGTCTTCAGGCGGTCGTCGAGGGCCACTCCGGCAACGAACTCCATGACGATGAAGAACTCGCCGCCCTCCTCGATCAGATCGTAGACGCCGACGATGTTCGGGTGCTGCAGACGCGCCTGGGTCTTGGCCTCGGCGAAGAACCTCTCCTTGAATTCCGGTTGCTGCGTGAGCTCCGGGGCCAGCGCCTTGATGGCCACTGGACGGCCGAGGTGCTCGTGCACGCCATGATAGACAACGCCCATCCCTCCACGCCCCAGCGGCGCCTCGATCCGGTACACTCCGACATGGGTTTTCATGGGTCCTCCTCTACGGAATCTTGAAACGAATTCTCCCCAGACTCTGAATCGCGTTGGCCGTATTCCATAAGCCGGCTTGAATATAGTAATCTCCCGCGTGAAGCTGCACGGGAACTTCGATTGGAATACGCACCCTCAACGAGGGACTGCTCGTCGGCAAGGTCACTTCCTGTTGAATCGGTGACGAAATCGAATTTTGATCCTTAAAGATCTGGGCGCGGATCGTAACCACAAGCGGACGTTCGAGCGGTGGCTCCACCGTCACATGCACGACGGCAATGATGCGACTGCCCCGCTGCACGCGCTCGGACAGGAGTTCGACCCGCTCGATCCGAAACGTCGGCTTGGCTCGTTGTGACGCGGATTCCAGGTTCCGGCTCTCCTCGATCAGAGCGCGAGCCTCGACAGCGATTGGCGCAGGAAGATCCGGCGCGTCTAGCAGGCTTTGGGCGATCGCCCGAGCCCCGACGTAGTTCTTGTTCGCGATGACCTCATGCGCCCATCGCAGCTTATCCTCCCAAGCATGCTCCGCTGCGGCCGGTGGGATCTGGACGGCCTCAGGGGAATCTTTGGCTTCGATCTTTCGATGCGCCATGCCGGCAGGCGGTGGAATCTCCGTCCCGCGGGGCGTCTTCTCGGTCGCCGCAGCGCGGTCAGCGGCCTTGTTCACTCGCGTCTCGCGGACAGACGGAGTTGGCTGCCGGTCGCCAGGCGTAGGGGTGATCAGACGTTTTACTGGGGGCTGCGGCGAGGCCTTGCTCATGGGAGCCCGCTCTAGGGCATTCCTTACGGTAGAAGGCGAGAGAACCGGCACCCTCACCTCCGCTGGCCGGAGGGGCGTGGGGAGAGCGAGAACCGGCTGCCGCGGGGAAGTTGCGGATCGCGAGGAATCCTCACGATAGAAGGTCAGATGAAAGATCACCGGCAGGGCGATGAGCAGAAGTCCTACCGCAACGGCGGCCATCACACGCCGGTCGCGGAGACGCGGAGGGCTTGTCGCCGGGGAACCCTCTGAGGCGGGCTTCGTTGCCGCCAACGACGAAGGGGCCGGCTCAGCCTGCGCTGAGACTCGAAACGATGGCGTGGGAGCCGGTTCGGCGGACAAAGCGCGGGCAAACGCGCCAGCGCTCGGAAACCGCTCCTCGGGATCCTTGCGTAGCGCGACGGTCAGCGCATGAGCCATCCGCTCGGGGATCCCGGGATTCACCTCGCGTAGGTCGGGAGCGGGGGTTTCGACCTGCAGCTTCTTGATCTCGTACTCGGTTTCCGCGTCAAACGGCGGCCTGCCGGCGAGCATCTCGAAGAGGACAACCGCTGCGCTGTAGATGTCCGTCCGATGGTCGACCGAGCGCGGCCGCAGGATCTGTTCCGGCGACATATAGATCGGCGTCCCGACCGTCGAATGTGAAGCGGTCAGCCGCTTATCACCGACGAGCAATGCAATTCCAAAGTCGGTTAGCTTGACCAGATCGCTATCGGCGATCATGACGTTTGAAGGCTTTACGTCGCGGTGAATGACACCCTTGGAGTGGGCGTAGTCGAGGCCGGCGAGGATCTGTTGAAAGAGGCGGAGCGAGTGGGCCAAATCCCAACTCTCTCGATTTCTCTTCGTCAGCAAAGCCTCGAGAGTGTCTCCCGGCACATGCTCCATGACGATGAAGAAGCTCCCCTCTTCTTCGATCAGATCATAAATGGTGACGATGTTCGTGTGCTGCAGCCGTGCCTGAGTCCGGGCCTCGATGAAAAACCTCTCCGCGAACTCCGGGTGCCGCGTCAATTCCGGCGCCAGCGCTTTGATTGCCACCTCACGCCTGAGATGATCATGAATCCCGAGATAGACGACGCCCATGCCCCCCTCGCCAAGCGGCGCTAGAATCCTGTAGGGACCAATGAAGTGTTCCCGCGATTCTCTACCTGTTCCCGTCATACTATTCCTTAGCCGCTCGTCGCGAGTCGACGGATCAAATGGTAGCTCATCGTACTGTCTCAGAAAATGCCGCGGTTCCGCAGAAAAGCTTGGATGTCGTCGGGGCTCACCGCCAGGTTTCCCGCGCCGACCGGCACCTGGACCGGAATTTTTAGTCCGTAAGCTCTGATGATATCCCGTTGTTGAAACTGCGCCGAGACGATGCCGATCAACTCACCACGCTCGTTCACAACCGCTCTGCCACTGTTGCCATGGGTCACCGAGGCGTCGAAATGCAAGTAATTCGGGCCCGCAACTCTGTTTAAGGGCTGGGACACTGCGCCCATGACAAAGGTCGGCGTCACCTGCGTGATTCTCGTCCATTCATCACCGAAGCCGCTTAAATTCTTTACCTTGATCGGTCGCTGCCCGAGACTGGACGGGTATCCCATGATGGCGATCCGGTCGGTGATCCGGACAGTGGAGTTGGACTTGGCGATGGGCACACTATTGGTGGTAGTCGGCTGGATCTGGAGCAGCGCCAGATCCTGCTGCTCAGCAACGGCAACCAGCGTCGCATGGACGGGTTGTTGACCGGGAAACTGAAGGGTTAGAAAATCGTACTCTGCCCGCGCGGAGTACGTCTCCGCCACCTCTTCCCAACCCTTGAGCTTCACCTTCCACGGTTCCACTACATGTTTCGCGGTCAGAATGAGCCCTGGGCGAATCAGCACACCCGAGCCGCTCACGTGGTCGACCAGCAAAAATTCCCCCCGGGTTCTGTGCTGACCAGCGGGAAGCGGAATATGAATTCGATAACTGCAGGTGATATACACCACCGCTGGACTGACCTTTCTTTCGACGTCGGACCAGAGGTTCTGCTGGTTGCGGAGCTTTGCCTGATTCCACCACAGGATCCCGCCGCCCACGGTGAGAAGCAGGAGCCCCAGACTCACCCATAAACCGACCCTCTTCTTGGCCTTCTCCACCTCGCTCGCCAGCACGCCCCGCTCTTCTTGCCGGGCTCGTTCGATCTCGCGAAGCATCGTCACCCGGCCGACCGACTCTTTGGGCGGCAGGACCATGGCACCGGCACCGGTCTCCATAGACTCCGCAACGTCAGCCTCCGGAGCCATCTCTGCGGTCACCTGCATCTCCGGCCCCAGCCTTGCCAGGCGAATGCGCGAATCATCGGGTACCTCGATTTTCTGGAAGGGTGGACAGGGGGCGCCGTTGACGAAGGTGCCGTTCAAGCTGCGCTTGTCCTCGATGAACAGACGCCCTCCCTTCACGCTCAACTCGGCATGGACGATGCTGACGCTGTCGTCTGTGGCATCGCTGAACTTGAGGTCGCTCTCCGCGGCACGGCCCAAGCGCAACGCCTGGCCTTCTTGCAATGTGGCTCTCTGGCTCATTCCTGCCAGCGAGCCGCTTAAGTGCCGGATCATTAAAATCATGGACACGTATGCTTCTCCCTTCCGCCTTCAGGCATTTGACGAGCTGTCGTCGTCCGTACCGACCGCAGAGCTCTCCGCGGGCTCGATCATCAGGAACACGAGCTCGGTCCGGCCGCAACGGACACGATCCCGATCGTGTAATTCCACCGTGCCGTTGGCCGTTACTTCCTGGCCGTTCACCCACGTGCCGTTCGTCGACAAACGATCGGTCAGATGGAACGCTCCATTGCGATGCAGGATGACGGCGTGCTCACCGGAGACCTCGGAATCACCGGCCAGTAGGATGTCGTTCGCACGGTCAGCACCGATGGCGTTCTTTCCCGCACGGACCGGGAAGATTGATCCGCCGTGGCCCAGTTTGGGCGCCGCGAGAACCGCCAGAAGCTTGCGGACCGGAAGGTCGGTCCCAGAGGTGGAGGATACGGCCGGGCTGGATTCTGCCCGTAGAGGCTCCGGGACGGAGGGCAGGGGAGGAGGACCTGAGAGAGTCTCCTGGAGGGTAGTCCGCCGGCCGCCCTGCAATCGTCCAGTCTCCTCCACTCGCGTCGGCCGCGGCGCTCCCGAAAGAGACGAAGGAGAGGACTCCGGCCAGGAGGTCTCCCCCGCGAGGCGGGTGCGACGACTCTGTTCAAGGGAGGACGGCGTCGCATTGGTCTCCAGGCGAGTCCGCTGAGGAGGGGACAGACGCTCCGGAGAGACCGGGAGAGGGGGCGATCGCTGAAGTTGCGGAGCATGGCCGCCAGCCTGAAGACGCTCGCAGTAGGGGCAGTTTTTCCATGAAGGATCGATAGGGTGCCCTGCCGGGCAGCGCGCCATCCCGGCGGGCCCATTCCCGGTCTGCTCCGCGGGCCCACTTTCTGTGTGCTCAGGCTGGGACAGCGCCACACGACAGGCGAGGCAGGTTTTCTCGGCGTCCGGGTTCAACGTGTGACAACTCGCGCATTCGATCACGTCGCTCTCCCTCTGGCCCTCACGGGCTATGTTTCGACTCTCGGCTAATCGTGAACACGGGTCGGCCGGCGTTGCGGCCGGTCGGCGACCAGCCGGATGCAACCGATCGTGATGTTGTCCTGGCTACCGGCATCAAAAGCCGCGGTCAGCAGGTTGTGACACATCTTATCCACGCTCGAAGATCTGTCGATCGCCTCGCCGATCTGTTCGTCCGGGACGGCGCCATGAAGACCATCGGAACAGATCAGAACGACGTCAGCGTCATCGAGAAGAATGGGGCCCTGGACCTCCGCCTCCAGCCGGGCCTCCTGACCGATCGCCCGCTGGATCACGTTGCTGTCGGGATGGCCGAAAGCTTCCTCCTCGCTCAGCAAACCGTCCCGGACCATCTGAGCGACCAGCGAGTGATCGGACGTCAGGCGATAGAGCGAGCGGCCGCGATGAAGATAGACACGACTGTCTCCGACATGAGCGATGTGGAGCCGCGGAGACGACGGGCCGCCGTCGACGACCGCCAAGGCCGCCGTGGCTCCCATGGAGGAGCGGCCTTGTAGATTGCGCGCCGCCTTCAGGACGGCCGCATGAGCGGCACCAACCGCCGTTCGTAGCACCTCCTCCCAGGGCCCTTCCGTCCGTTTGCGGATGGCATCAAGGCAGGCACGGACTACGATCTCAGCGGCTTCCCGCCCTGCCGCGTGGCCGCCCATGCCATCCGAAATCATCACGACCCACTCGCCGTCTTCGCCTCGCCAAGCGACCCCGGCGTCCTGGTTCTCTTCGCGCACGGGGCCGCAAACGGACAGCACATGGACTTCACGAGCAACGATGGGATGGTCAGTCATCACTCTTGGTTCCAAGAACTCTCCTGGGTTCAGGTCATGAGACTTACCGAGATAGACCCGGGCGGAAGCAAACAGGGTGAACGCCATGGCTCGTTGCTGCAGCATCCTCCTTGAGCGCTTCGTTTACACCTCGTCAGGCCTTGGGCAAGTGTCGAAGACACCTCGCAGACGGAATCGGGGGAGTCGGTCCAAGCACAGAGAGGGAAGGGTCGGGGCTAAACATTCATGCGCCGTCCGGGTCTGATCTTGGGATTCCGCGAAGCGACGCTCTCAAACATCGATGAGACTGAGCAGACTCGGTCTCCAAGCCAACGGCGAGGGATTCTGAAGGAGGATACCGATGTTTCCCGACGATCTGACGAGATACCTACTTCTCGCAATCCAAGTATGTCGGAGGCTCAAGTGGGTCTTCGTCGCAGGCTACTATTACAGTCTGTGGGTGGCGGCCTCGGTGTTCCACGATTTCCGGTTGCTCCTAGGCCCTTTGTTTTTTCTTGCGGTGGCCAGCATCGCCTATCTAAGGGATCGCCACCGCGAAGAGTACGCCATGGATGATTTCAAGGGCAGCCGGCTATTCTTCCGGTATGGCCAATTACTCTATAGAGCCGTGATCTCGATCCCGGTCCGGGAGGAGTGGAGCTTCCAGGCAACTCAGGTATCAGCTCAGACTCTGAGGGCTACCCTGGCGCAGCGCATTGTTAGAAGATTGCCTGCGGAGTCCGTGCAAGTGATCGGCGACAACGTCATTACCGATCGCAAGACCAGCGAGCATAAAACATTCATCCGAGTGTGGGTCCGGTCTTCCTTCGGGAGCATGGTGACTTTCTTCGTGCACTACGCCGTCTTCGGTCACACCATCACGGCTCATTATTACACCTACAGGCGGGGCGCTCACCATGATTGGGACGCCGTAAAGTTCATCCTGGCAAGCCCCCTGACAATCTGGTTCTGGCTCATCCCTTGGCTGCGCAACCGGTACAGCATCATCGCCAGCAGCAGCCACTTTCGGGAGAGCTCTTTTGATGAAATCGACCTGCTTACAATGTTCTGCGTGGTCCATCGAGTTGTGTTCGGTGAGACCGAGAAGATGCTCGAAGAGGCACATCTGCTGACCGAGGATATCCGACAGCAGATCCACAATCATATTAACAATTACAACCATATAGGGATTAGCGGTTCTTCGAACGTCAACATCGGAAACGGCAACATAGCGCAGTCGTCAGGGCCTGCACCGCAAGCCCGTCCAGCGGCTCGGCCTCCGATCCAAAATCCGGCAGTGGGAGCTTAGATCATGAGCAATGTCAAGGGAATTAATATTACCGGCGGCACTGGCGTGAACATCGGCGATTACAACCAGATCGTGACAGAAGTGGAGCGCAGCACCCCGGTCGAGGCTCCCGAGCCGGTCCGGGTCCTGTTCCTTGCCGCCAACCCGGAGGGTACGGCGGCGCTGCGGCTCGATCAGGAGGTCAAAGCCATCGACGAGGCTCTCCGGTGCTCGCGCTCGGGCCCGCGCTTTGAGCTGCAACAGAGTTGGGCGGTAGGGGACAAAGAACTCCAAGACAGTCTGCTACGCTGGCAACCCGACATAGTTCACCTGAGCGGGCATGGCTCCCGAGAAGGCCGGCTCATGCTGGAAGGGACCGCCACCTTCCGGGATCTGGGCAGCCCTGGGCGCCAAGCCGCTCAGCGTGGAGAGGATCCTCAAGTCCAAGCCTTGGCCCGAGTCTTTGCGGCGGCCCGAGGGCGCATCCGTTGTGTAGTGCTCAACGCCTGCCACTCCGAGGCGGTCGCCCGGGCCCTCGCACAGCAGGTCGGGTGCGTCATCGGCATGTCACAGTCCGTGACGGACGCGGCGGCGATCCGCTTTTCCTGGGCCTTCTACAATGCTTTGGGATACGGCTTGACGGTCAAAATGGCGTTCGAAATGGGCACCGCGCAGATGGGGCTGGCCGTCGGGGGGCAAGAGGAGGTTCCGCGGCTGCTTGCCGCAGGAGTCGACCCCGCCGAGATATCCTTTAGCTGAGGACACACCCCCCTCCCATCAGCTATCCTTAAGCCGGCTCTGCAGAAAGGAGCACCCGTGAGGAGATCCCCCTTCGTCCCCCTCGCCGCCCTGGCCCTCTCCACGCTGCTCCCCCCGGCCATGGCCGCCGCCGCCCCCCCTTCCGGCGCGGCCCAGGCCCTCGACAAGGCCGGCGTGCTGGCGACCGTGCGCGCGCGCCGGGACAGCCTCGACGTCCCCCATATCTTCGGATCGACCGACCGCGACGTGCTCTATGCCCTCGGCCGCGCCCATGCCCGCGACCGGTTCTTTCAGATGGACGTGCTCCGCCGTACCTTCAGCGGCACCCTCGGCGAGCTCGTCGGCCAGGCAGGGCTCGCCTCCGACGTCCAGCTCCGCACCCTCGGGTTGCGCCGGGCCGCCGAGGCGTCGCTCCCCGTGATGTCCCAGGAGACCCGGGTCTGGCTCGAGGCCTATGCCCGCGGCGTCAACAGCTACGTCCTCGACCCGGCCAACCCCCTGCCGCCCGAGTACGCGGCCCTTGAGCTGACCCGCGCCAGCATCCGCCCCTGGACCTCCGTCGACAGCCTCGTCATCGCCAAGGGGCTCGCCTTCCAGCTCTCCTTCGACCTCAGCGACATCGACCTCACCACCGCCCTCGCCGCCTTCCAGGCTGCGGGCTCCCCCACCACCTTCGACGGCACCACCCTCTTCTTCCAGAACGTCTACCGCGCCGCCCCCTTCGATCCCAGCCACTCTCTCCCGGCCTCCCAGCCGCCGGGTGGGTCCGGCGGCCCCACCACCGGAGATAAGCGCGCGATCAAGTCCGAGGCCAGGAGCCTCCTCCTCTCACCGCGGACGGCCGCCCTCGCCGCCCGCTACCGGGCGCAGGCGGCCCAGGTCCCCGTGCTCCGCGAGGCCCTCGAGCGGCGGCAGAGCGGACGCGGCAGCAACTGGTGGGTGGCGAGCGGCAAGGTCACCGACTCCGGACGGCCCATCCTCGCCAACGACCCTCATCTCTCCCTGGGCAATCCCAGCATCTTTTATGAAGCCCAGCTCCGCATCACCGGTGGAAGCCGGCCGGCGATGAATTCGTTCGGGGTCACCTTCCCGGGCATCCCCGGGATCGTGCTCGGCTGCAACACCCGCATCTGCTGGGGGGCCACCACCAACGAGATGGACGTCACCGACGTCTATCAGGAGAAGCTGGTGCTCGATCCCGGCTCGGGGCTCCCCGTGGCCACCGTCTTCGAAGGGAAGCCGGAGCCGCTGACGATCATCCCCCAGGCCTTCCTGATCAATCAGCCGGGGAACGGCACGCCGGACGACCTCGTCAACGCCGGGATCGGCCCGCTCGCCGGCGGCGTCACCCTCGTGGTCCCCCGGCGCAATCAAGGGCCGATCGTGGCGGTCGACCTCTCCGATCCGGCCAATCCGATAGCCTTGAGCGTCCAGTACACCGGCTGGGGCCCGACCCGCGAGCTCGACGCCTTCCGGACCTGGAACCGGGCGGGGAGTCTCGACGAATTCAAGCAGGGGCTCCAGTATTTCGACTTCGGCTCCCAGAACTTCGCCTACGCGGACGTGGACGGCAACATCGCCTATTTCACCAGCGGCGAGCTCCCCCTGCGGGAGGACCTCCAGACCCTCGGCGCGCCCGACGGCGGCATCCCGCCCTTCCTGATCCGCGACGGCACCCACACGCTCAAGCACGAGTGGCTCCCCGCCGGCTCCACCCCGGAGCCCGGGCAGGCAATCCCCTACCAGATCCTCCCCTTCGCGGAGATGCCCCAGACGGTCAATCCGCCGCAGGGGTACATCTACAACGCCAACAACGATCCGGTGGGGACGAGCAACGACAACGATCCGCTCGACCAGCTCCGCCACGACGGCGGCGTCTTCTATCTCGGTTTCGGCTACGACCGCGGCTACCGCGCCGGCCAGATCCGGCAACAGCTCGAGGCGACCCTGAAGGCGAAGGGATCGTTCACGATGCAGGATTTCGAGCGCATCCAGGCCAACAACCAGCTCCTGGACGCGCAGGTCCTGGTCCCCTATATCGCCGCCGCCTTCAACAACGCCCGGGCGGCGGGCGCGCCGGCCCCCCTGGCGGCCCTCGCCGGCGACCCCCGGGTGGCCGAGGCGATCAACCGCCTGAAGGCCTGGGACTTCAGCACGCCCACCGGCATCCCCGAGGGGTTCGATCCGGGGGACAACCCGGCCGCCCTCCCCGCCCCCTCTTCGCAGGAGATCGCGAACAGCGTGGCGGCCACGATCTACTCGGTCTGGCGTGGCCAGGCGGTGACCCGGATCCTCGACAACACGCTCAAGACGCTCGGCCTCGGGAGCTTCCTGCCCCCCGGGGACGTGGCGCTGGCGGACCTGCGCAACCTGCTCGACGCCTTCCCCACCGAGGACGGCCCCGGCTCCTCCGGCGTCGACTTCTTCGCTTTCACGGGCGCCCCGACGCCCGAGACCGAGCGCGACACCGCCCTCCTCCTCAGCCTCCAGGGCGCGCTCAACCTGCTGGCCGGCGACCCCTTCGCCCCGGCCTTCAATCATTCGATGAGCCAGAACGACTATCGGTGGGGGAAGCTCCACCGCATCGTCTTCGAGCACCCGCTGGGGGGCCCGTTCAACATCCCGCCGGGCGGCGGCTTCACCGACCTCTCGCCCGACCTGCCGGGGATCGCCCGCGCGGGCGGCTTCGGCACCATCGACGCCGCGGCGCACGACGTGCGGGCGGCGGACGCCAATTCGTTCCTGTTCGGCAGCGGCCCGGCCCGCCGGTTCGTGGGCACCCTCCAGACGACCGGCCCCGTGGCCGAGGAGGTGATCCCGGGCGGCGACGACGGCCGGGTCCCCAACCAGCTCCCGCTCTGGCTGACCAATCACTATCACCCGTGGATCTACCGGCCGGCGGACGTGATCCAGAACACCACGACGGGGGAGGTTCTCCAGCCATGAGCAGACCTGAGATCGGCAGCATCGGCTGGGTGGACCTCACCGTCCCCAACGCCGAGGAGGTCCGCGACTTCTACGCCCAGGTGGTCGGCTGGAAGGCCCAGGGGCTCGACATGGGCAGCTATGAGGATTTCGTGATGGCCTCTCCCGGCGGCGAGGGCAGGGCCGGCGTCTGCCACGCCCGGGGCGGCAACGCCGGCCTGCTGCCCGTCTGGCTGGTCTACCTGGTGGTCGAGGACCTCGACGCCAGCGCCGCCCGTTGCGTGGAGCTGGGCGGCAAGATCCTGGCCCCCGCCAGGTCGGCGGGCTCCTCCGGGCGCTTCTGCGTCATCCAGGACCCGGCGGGAGCGGTGGCGGCGCTGTTCCAGGGGGCCTGAAGACCCTCATCCTGGCCATCTTTTCCCGCCCCTGCCGAGAGGTCTGCTCGGGCGGGCTCGAATTCGTTCCGATCACCTTTCCTCCCATCCGGAGCTCGATGTGATCGTCCGACGGTACCGTCGGACGGTACCGTCGGACCGTCGGACGGTGGGGGAGAGCGTCCGGACGGTAGGGTTTGACCCACCGCGGCAATGATCAAGCTGAAATTGATGCGGCATGGTTTTTGCCAATCTCTCTGCCGCCGGCAAACACAGGAACCTCGGTTACAAGGAGAATCACAATGAGCGGACTTTGCATCGCGACGAACTACGTCAGCAATGACAGCACCTATCAGTTTTCGTATCCTGTATATTCCCTGTCTTCTGGGAATTGGCAGACCTCTCCGCAGCCAATACCATCAGATGCTCAGAGTCTTCTCGCTTTTCAAGCGGTGGGTGTCAACGGGACGGCAACGGGTTCTGTGGGGACCGTGACGTACGGCTGCTACCTGCCCGGGGCTACGCAACCGTCGGGGACCACGACGTTCAATTTCAGCGACCCATTCAGCGGCTCCGGCTCCTGCTCGAGCTCGACGACCGTCCCCAATCTTTCTGTCAACCAGACGATGGGCCCCACCGGCGACAGCGACTACGCCCTCACTTTCACCTGGACGGTCTCTACCCAGATTACCAACGGGATGATTGTGCAGGTCTCCGGTGCTGAGGCCCAGTACCTCATCCTGATGGGACAGGCTTGCCAGCTCCCTGACTCCACGACGATAACTAATCTCTTTACCTCGGCGGCGGCGGGAAACGTGATTCCCATCCTACAGTCGCAGCTCAACGCCATCCCCGGCGGACCGCCGGTGACGAGTGGCGCAACGTTGGTGCAGAACGGGGCGCAGGTCTGTCTGTCCAGTTGGGGACAGCTCTGCTGGATCGTATCTCCCCAGGTCTTTGGTGAATACGGATTCAACTGGGACAATATCCAGCCCGCTCCCGCACAGCTGCCTCCGCAAGGCTTGGACATCACGTCCTAGACAATCCGCTTGGTTGCCGGCAGGAAGCGGACGGCGGACAGCCTCTGGCCCCCTCCTCTCTCCCGGTGAGGGGGAGAGGAGGGGACAGGGGTGAGGGCTCACGGCGCCGCCGGCAGGTCCGCCCGGAAGAGCCCGAGCCCGGGAACGAAGAGGAAGATCCGGGTCCCATCGCCGGGGAGCGGCAGGAGGGGATCGAGGAGCTGGGCGTCCGTGTTGATGGGCAGGACGGCCTGGAAGCTCTCCCAGTCCGTGTCGGCCGTATCCTCCAGGCGGCGCAGGATCGTGGCGGGGTTTCCCTTGATCTGGACGACGAGGCGCCCCCGCGGGTCGAAGTTGAGCCACGTATACGGCAACGCGCCGAAATTCGAGGTCCGCAGGAGGGCCCGCCAGGGGGGATCGCCGGCGCTCAGGCTCTCGAAGACCTTGGTCTCGATCCCCACCCCCCAATAGAGGTGGTCCTTGACCCGGGGGTCCGGGAGCAGCCGCGGACCGGCCGAGGCCGCGAGCTCCGGGCCCCTCACCAGCTTCCAGGTGGCGCCGCCGTTCTCGGTGCGGAAGGTGTCGTAGGTGTGCGCCACCGCGTAGAAACGGGCCGGCACGAAGGGGTCCGGGACGATCGACTCCACGTCGCGGATCTTGAAACAGTGGAAGGTCGTGCAGTCCGTTGCGGAGCGCAGCGCGCCCGTGAAGCGGCTCCAGGTGGCCCCGCGGTCCGCGGACCGCCAGGCGTCCTCCAGGGTGGAGGCGTAGACGACGTTCCGCCGGTGCGGATCGAACGCCACGCTGAGGATGGGCAGAGAGTCCCGCGCCTTTCGCGGCCCCTTGCGGGAGGTCCAGGTCCGCCCGCCGTCGTCGCTCCACGAGAGGCTCGATACGTCCGGGTCGATCCCCACCAGCCGCGCGGGGTCGAAGGGGTCGGCGGCGAGCGACTGCAGCCCGGGCCGCGAGCCCCGCGGCTCCCAGGTGAGGCCGGCGTCGGGGCTGCGCCAGACGCCGCCGCTCTCCGGGTTCGTCAGGTAGAGGCCCCCGTCGCCCGCCCCCGCCAGGAGGAGCCGGGCGTCGGCGGTGATGCCCCGGTCCTCCTCGACCCAGGGGTCGCCCGGGCCGGCGGTCGCGAAGAGCCCCCGGCGGCCGAACGCCTCGATCGCCCCATCCGAGAAGCGCAGCTTCGTGGCGTCCACCGCTCCCGCCCGCGGCGTCCAGGTGCGCCCGCCGTCGAACGACTCGAAGAGGCGGCGTGGGACGGACGCGTCCGCCGGTCCGCCGAGGACCGCCACGTGCAGGGGGGACGCCGGGTCCACGGCCGGGCCGCTCCAGGTCAGCCCGGCCTCCGGCGCCGCGAGCCGCGTCCAGGACGCGCCGCCGTCCTCGGTCCGGCTCAGAAAGCCGGCGGCCGGATCGACGGCCAGGGCGTAGACGGTGTCCGGGTCGGACGGGGCGACCGCGAGATCGCTCGCGCCCTGCGACGGCGCCGGCGACACGTCGGCGAACGAGCGCCCGCCATCCGGGGAACGATGGATCACCAGGGTCGAGAACGCATAGACGACGCCAGAATCGCCTGAGGGGGCGAGGAGCTCGTTGGCATAGATCCCCGTCGACATTTCCCAGCTCCGCCCTCCGTCCTCCGAGCGGCAGGGGGAGCAGACGCGGGGCTCTCCCATCAGGAGGAGATCCATTCCCACGGCCAGCATCTGCCGGACGTTGCCGCCCGGCACCGTGCCGCGCGTCTCCCAGGTGGCGCCCCCGTCCAGGCTGCGGAAGACGGTCCCCCGCGGATCCGCCACGTAGAGAGTGTCGGGCCGGACCGGATCGGGAGCCAGGGACCAGGGGTAGTAGGGGGACAGCTTGGCGTTCAGCAGGGTCCAGCGGCTCTCGCCCGGGGCGCGGGTCCACCAGAGGCTGCGCGGCGTCGAGCCGCTGCCGGGGAGCCGGTCCAAGGCCAGCGCGTAGCTCCGGCCGCCCGCCGGCCCGAGAACGGAGTCGATCACCGGCACGGAGAATCTCCGCGTCAGGGTCCCGGGCACGGGCTCCCTCTCGATCGTCCGCGCATGGGCTGGCCCGAGGGAGAGGAGGGTCAGAGCGATCAGAGCGATCAGAGGGGCGGCTGATTTCCTTGGAAGCATTCTCATATCTGCTCTATGCGGGATTGTGACACAGGGATGGTCATAGCCGGGAGTCAGCGTCAGCGTCCTCGGAGCGTTGGCCCTCATCACCCCGGCCCTCTTCTCCCGGCCTCCCCCCCTTCCCGACGGGAGAAGAGGGAGAAGTTAGCTTGGCTTGCTGGGAGTGTGTAGGGTGCGCTGTGCGCACCTTCGCCAGCTCTGGTGCGCACAGCGCACCCTACGGGCGTTTTGAGCCCCTCTGTTCTGAAATAGGGAGGGGCATGTAGGGGCGGCCCTATGTGGCCGCCCTGGGTGGGTGGGGTCGCAGAGCCGGAGCAGGCCCCCCTCCCAGGGCGGCCACATAGGGCCGCCCCTACGGAATTTTCACCCTTCTTTGGGTGCCGCTTGCGGCATGGGAGTCTCTCCCGTCAGGTCGGGGGGGAGGCCGGGAGAGAGAGGGTTGGGAGAGTGAGGGTCAGCCCCGAAGGGGCGGCACTCTTGAGGGAAATCCCCCTTCAATTTCGTTGCAGATCTGAAGCCCCCTCTCCCGGACGGACCGGGAGAGGCAGGATGCGGCTCTACAATCCTCCCCAGACCATCTCGATCCCAAGGAGGCCCCCGTGCCCGCGCAAGCCCGCCGCTCCGCCGTGCTGCTCCTCGCTCTCCTGCTCTCCCTGGCCGCGGCCGCGCTCGCGGCCGACGTCTCCCAGGACGTGGACCTCCAGTGGGGCGTCCACATCCCCATGCGCGATGGCGTCGAGCTCGCGGCCACGGTCTACCGGCCGGCGGGACAGAAGGAGCCGCTGCCGGTCATCTTCACCCTCACCCCCTACATCGGCGACAGCTACCAGGACCGGGCCCTGTACTTCGCCCGCCACGGCTACGTCTACGCCCTGGTCGACGTGCGGGGGCGCGGCGACTCGGGCGGGGTGTTCGATCCCTTCGCCCAGGAGGCGCGGGACGGCTATGACGCCGTCGAGTGGCTCGCCCGCCAGCCGTGGGCCAACGGCAAGGTGGCGATGTGGGGCGGCTCCTACGCCGGCTATGACCAGTGGGCCACCGCCAAGGAGCGCCCGCCCCACCTGGCCACCATCGTCCCCGCCGCCGCGGTCTCTCCCGGGATCGACTTCCCGATGCTCCACGGCATCTTCTATCTCTACGACATGCAGTGGCTGACCTACACCAGCGGCCGCGCGAAGAACACGATGCTGTTCGGCGAGGGCTCGTTCTGGAGCCAGAAGGACCGCGAGATGTATCTCGGCCATCTCCCCTTCCGCCAGCTCGACCGCGTGGTGGGAAATCCCAGCCCCGTGTTCCAGAGGTGGGCCTCCCATCCCGCCTACGACGACTTCTGGAAGGCCATGGTGCCTTCCCCCGAGCAGTACGCGCGGATCGACCTGCCCATCCTCACCATCACCGGCCACTTCGACGGCGACCAGACCGGCGCGCTCACCTACTACCGCGCCCACCAGCGCTACGCCTCGAAAGAGGCCCAGGACCGCCACTTCCTGATCATCGGGCCGTGGGACCACGCCGGCACCCGCACGCCCGCCGCCCAGACGGGAGGGCTGACCTTCGCCGCGGCGAGCGTCCTCGACCTCAACGCCCTCCACAAGGAGTGGTACGACTGGACGATGAAGGACGGCCCCCGTCCCAAATTCCTGGAGAAGAAGGTCTCCTACTACGTGACCGGCCCGGACGAGCAGTGGAAGCGCGCCGACTCCCTGGAGTCGATCGGCGCCGAGCGGCGCACCTTCTATCTGGGCTCTGACGGCCAGGCCGGGGACGCCTTCCACTCCGGCCACCTCGCGGACGCGAAGCCCGCGGGCGCCGCCCGACCCGACCGCTTCGTCTACGACCCGCTCGACACCCGTCCGGGGCTGGCGGAGCTCGACGCCCAGAGCAACGACAAGGGCTATCTCACCTCTCAATTCAGCGCTCTCAACCTGTTCGGCAAGGGGCTCGTCTACCACAGCGAGCCGTTCGCCGAGGCGGCCGAGGTTTCCGGACAGGTGAAGCTCGCGCTCTGGATGGCCCTCGACGTCCCCGACACCGATTTCCTGGCCGAGCTCTACGAGATCCAGCCGGACGGCGGCAGCGTCCTGCTCACCCGGGACTACCTGCGCGCCCGCTACCGGGAGTCGCTGGAGAAGGAGTCCCTGGTCCCGCCGAACAAGCCCGTGCGCTACGACTTCGCCGGCTTCACCTGGTTCTCCCGCAAGGTGGCGAAAGGGAGCCGGCTCCGCCTGGTGGTCTACAGCCCGGGCTCGGCCGGGCTCGAGAACAACTACAACTCCGGCGGCGTGGTGGCGGACGAGACCGCGAAAGACGCCCGCACGGCCCACGTGACCCTCTTCCACGACGCGGAGCGCCCGAGCGCCCTGGAAATCCCGGTCGTCCACTGAGCCGACTTTGGGGTACCATTCGTTACAG
The DNA here is from genome assembly GCA_045807625.1 of Thermoanaerobaculia bacterium. Classification (GTDB taxonomy): domain Bacteria; phylum Acidobacteriota; class Thermoanaerobaculia; order Multivoradales; family UBA5704; genus DATARR01. Next base: position 61,042 of record JBJMHA010000037.1, read on the forward strand.
CGTTCCTGAACGAAGGTTTCCTGCGGCGGGATCCGGCGACGGCCGGCGGCCCGCCCGGTGGAAAGGAGAGCAAGGATGGCCGGCAAATTCGAGCTGAAGACGTCGAGCAACGGGCAGTACCGGTTCGTGCTCAAGGCGAGCAACGGGCAGGCGATCCTGACCAGCGAGCTGTATACCGAGAAGCGGGGCGCCCTCAACGGCGTCGAGGCGGTGAAGCGCAACGCCCCCATCGACGAGCGCTACGAGCGCAAGACCGCCAAGAACGGCGAGCCCTACTTCGTCCTCAAGGCCTCCAACGGCCAGGTGGTCGGCCAGAGCGAGACCTACTCCTCCACCGCCGCCATGGAAGGGGGGATCGAGTCGGTGAAGAAGAACGCGCCCGACGCGACGGTGGACGACCAGACGGGGTAGTAGAACCCGCCCTCCCGGGCCTCATCACCCCGGCCCTCTTCTCCCGACCCCTCCCCCCTCCCGCACCGGGAGAAGAGGGAGAAAGACCCCTGAATTGGAAATTGGGTGGCGGTTCCCCTCTCCCGGTGAGGGAGGGGGGAGGGGGCGGGAGAGGGGCCAGGGGTGAGGGCTCGGGGCGGGGGGCCGCGCAAGATCATTCAACCACCCGGTTGACAATCCTCGCCAACCCCGCCATACTCAACCATATGGTTGAGCAACAGTCCGCGCACCTCGACTCCGTCTTCCACGCCCTGGCCGATCCCACGCGGCGGGCGATGCTGCACAGCCTCGCCGCGGGGGAGCACACCGTCACCGAATTGGCGGAGCCCTTCCGGATGTCGCTGGCGGCCGCCTCCAAGCACGTCAAGACCCTGGAGCGCGCCGGGCTGGTGCGGCGCACGGTCCAGGGGCGCACGCACGTCTGCCGGCTCGATCCCGGGCCCCTGGCCGAGGCCCACGACTGGCTCCGCGTCTACGAGCGCTTCTGGAACGAGCGCCTCGACGCCCTCGCCGCCCTGTTCACCCCACCCGACAAGGAGACATCATGACGCAGACCCCCGAGCCCACCCTCACCCTCGTCCGCACCCTCCAAGCCGCCGCCCAGGAGGTCTACAAGGCCTGGACCGATCCCGCGCTGCTCCACCGCTGGATGTCGAGCCCCGGAGGCACCGCCTCCTGGGAGGTCGACGCGCGGGTCGGCGGTCGCTACCGCATGGAGATGAAGACCCCCGACGGCCAGGTCCACGTGACGACCGGCGTCTACCACGAGCTGGAGCCGGGCCGGCGGCTGGTCCAGACCTGGGTCTACGAGGGCCCCTTCCCCGACTTCGTCGGCCAGGAGACGCTGCTGACCGTGGAGCTCCGGGAGCTGAGCCCAGGCCTCACCGAGCTGACTCTCAAGCACGAACGCCTCCCCAGCGAGGCCTACCGCAATTCCGTCACCCGGGGGTGGACCGAGCTCCTCGACAACCTGGAGGCGTTCTACGCGGAAGCGCCGGTGGCGCCGTCGCGGTCGGAGGGGTGAGATCTTTGCCCGTCCCGCCGCCGCGAATCGGCTGGCACCTCGCGCCCCCGGCCGCGTTCGCGGGGCAGGGGCTGTGGAGGTGGACGCCGTAGGAGAGCGGTTCCGCCCAGCGGCGATTTCCCCCGCTCTCCCCGCGATCGGGGACCTCTCGTCACGGAACGACGGACGCGGTACCTGTCCCGTCCCCCGAGGGGACGGTGAGGACCCTCTTTGGGGCGCTGATTATCCCCGAGAGGGAAGGTACCTTCCCTCTTGGGGATCGTAAGGACCCTCTTTGGGGAAGGTACCGTCCCCGAGCTTCCCGGCTCCGTCCCCGAGGGGGAAGGTACCTTCCCCCTTAGGGATCGTGAGGACCCTCTTGTGGGAAGGTACCGTCCCCGCCGGGGACGGTACCTTCCCTCGCGGGGATGCAACCTTCCCCAAAGAGGGCGCATATAAAAAACTCGGGGATCCATATAGGTACCGTGTTCGTCCACGCGCGCACCGTGAGGGCGCGATGGGGTCCCGGGAGGGTCCAAACAGCGAGGGAATCCGTCCAACCAGACCCCTCGTCCGTCCACACGCGCACCTTGAGGGCGCGAGCGCGCACCGTCTCCGTCCTCACGGGAACCTTGAGGGCGCGAACGTGCACCGCGATGCGCCCGCGAATCGCATGGCACCTCGGCCGGCCATGCCCGGGGTGGGCCGGCACCTCAGAGGGTCATGCAGTGCGGATCGGCCTGGACCGGAGAGCCGCTGCATGTGCAGCGGGCGATCTCGCCCGAGTTGCACCCGATCCCGGACCAACTGCCGTCGGGGCACTGGACCGCGCACGTGTTGCTGAGCTCGCCACTGCTTTCGAACGGCGGGTAGAAGGTGCCGTAAGCCGACGCCCGGGATGCCGGAATGACGAGCGCCATCGATCCGATCAATGCCAGGAGAAGAACCTTTCGCTTGCTCATAGCCCGTTCCTTTCAGAATGCCAACCATGGTGAAGGGGTCCGGGAAATCCTGACCTATCTTTCTTCGGAATGCGCGATTCGCCCGGCAAAGCCGTCATCGGCGTTGACCCGGTACAGGATCTCCGACCTGCTCCGGAGAAAGAGGCCCACCGCGAGCTCCCTTCCAATGTCGTCATGTGGTAGCCTTTTTCTTGCGAGCGGCGACCACGGGTCCAAGTTCCGGGAACGAGGTCTTTGGCCCGGGGCGTCAGGACGTGTTCACCGAACCGGAAATCCTGTCCTCAGGAGCGCCTACCTCATTTGTGGCACCGCTCGCGCTTCTCCCTTCTCTCACCGGCACCTTCCCATGAGAGAGCCCAAACCCAGGGGCAAACGGCGCCCGCCGGCCTCCACCTTGCCCGGCACCCGAGGAACAGGCCTTCTCCGAAGTCGTGGCGATGATCCAGGCCGCCCGCGGCCAGGCGGTGGCGGCCGTCAACACGGCCCTGATCGACCTCTACTGGCGGATCGGTGAGTACATCTCACGCAAGCTGGAATCCGCGGCCTGGGGAGAAGGCGTGATCGAGGCCCTGGCGCGCCATATCCAGCGGCACTACCCGAACCTCAGAGGCTTTACCCGCCCCAACCTGTTCCGGATGCGCCAGTTCTTCGAGGCCTACAAGGGCGACGAAAAAGTCTCACCACTGGTGAGACAATTGCCCTGGACCCACCATCTCATCATCCTGGGGCAATCCAAGCGTCCGGAAGAGCGGGAATTCTACCTGCGCCTGGCCATTCGCGAACGCTGGAGCAAGCGGGAGCTCGAACGCCAGCTCCGGACCGCAGCGTTCGAGCGGGCGGTCCTCAGCCCGGCAAAAGTGTCAGCACTGGTGGCACAAATGCACCCCGAGGCGTTGGGCGTCTTCAAAGACTCCTACGTGGTCGAATTCCTGGCGCTGCCGGGAGACCACTCCGAGAGCGACCTGCATCGCGAGCTCGTTCACAGGCTGAAGGACTTCCTGATCGAGCTGGGCCGCGACTTCTGCTTCGTGGGCTCCGAGTATCCGGTGCAGGTTGGGAATCGTGACTTCGCCCTCGACCTCCTGTTCTTCCACCGTGGCCTGAGCTGC
>JBJMHA010000038.1:0-163618 GCA_045807625.1 Thermoanaerobaculia bacterium
AGATTGTCCATGGAAGAGGCGACCTTGCGTGAAGTCGACGTCCTGATCATCGGTGCCGGTCTGGCGGGGCTGACGCTCGCCCGCCATCTGCTGCTGGAGAGGCCGGAGCTCCGCATCCTGATGCTGGACCGCCTGGCGGAGATCCCGTCGCCGAAGCAGAAGGTGGGGGAGGCCACGGTCCAGGTGAGCGGCTACTACTATTCCCGGGTGCTCGAGATGGAGGAGCACCTCCTGATGGAGCACTACCTCAAGTACAACCTCCGCTTCTATTGGAAGTCGCAGCGCGGCGGCGAGGTCTGGGAGGACCTCAGCCAGTCCTACATCCGCAAGATCTCCAACATCGCCACCTACCAGCTCGACCGCAACAAGTTCGAGGCCGCGGTCCTGGAGAAGAACCGCCAGAGCCCGGGGTTCGAGCTGATCCATCCCATGGCCAATCTGCAGGTGAGCTTGAGCGAGACGGGCGGCCCGCACTCCTTCCGCTTCGAGGCGGATGGACGGCAGGTCGAGGGGCGCGCCGGCTGGGTGGTGGACGCCTCCGGCCGCGGCCGCTTCCTGGTCCGCCGCGAGAAGCTCGACCGCCCGAGCCCGATCAAGCACGGCTCCTCCTTCCTGTGGGTCGAGGGGCTGCTCGACCCCGAGAAGTGCACCGACCTCGACCGCAAGGCCATTCGCGTGCGGCCGGAGCGGGGGATCCTGGGGCACTTCCCCACCTTCCTCGCCACCAACCACTATTGCGGCGAGGGCTACTGGTTCTGGGAGATCCCCCTCCACGGCAAGACCAGCCTGGGGCTGGTGTTCGACTCCGCCAACGTCGCCTTCAAGGACGTCTCCTCGCCCGAGAAGCTCGTCGAGTGGATCTGCCGCGAGTATCCGCTCTACGCCCGCGACCTGCCCAAGCGGAAGATCCTCCATCACTCGGGGCTCACCAGCTTCGCCCTGGACAACGGCCAGACGATCTCCCCCGCCCGCTGGGCCCTGGTCGGCGAAGCCTGCCGCTTCACCGATCCTCTCTACAGCCCAGGCGGCGACCTGATCTCGACCTACAACACCCTGGTCGCCGACTGCATCCTGACGTCCGGCCAGAAGGAGCTGGAGTCCAAGATCCGCTTCTATGAGCCTCTGGCGCGGGCGATCTACGAGGCCTACGTGCCCAGCTTCGCCGTGAGCTACTGCACTCTGGGGGACCAGGAGTGCTTCTCGCTACGCTATGTCTGGGAGCTGACCGTCTACTTCGCCTTCTACGTCTTCCCGTTCATCAACGACTTCCTCACCAACCAGGCATTCCTCCCCGCCTTCCTCCGCCGCTTCGGCCAGCTCGGGCCGATCAACCAGGGGATGCACCGGGTGCTGGCCGCCTTCTACCGGTGGAAGAAGGAGAACGTGATCCTCGAAACGCCGGAGCCGGTCTTCTTCGAGTTCACCGAGGTGGGGGCCCTCGCGGCGGCGGAGCTGACCTTCTACAAGGTCGGCGTCGGCGTCGACGAGGCCAAGCGGGTGCTGGACGACCAGCTCGAGAATCTCCGCGACTTGGCGCGTTGGACCTACGCCCACATCACCTCGGTAGTGCTGGACGACCCCCGGGCGGTCACCAACGCCGCTTTCATCCGCGGCATCGACGTCGACAATCTCCAGTTTGATCCGGAAGCCATGGCCGCTCGCCTGGAGGAGGCCTGCCGCGAGACCTCCGAGACCTATGCCTGGCGTTTCGACGTCCCGTGCATGGCCCGTTTCCGCACCGAGCGGCTGATACAGGATGCGGCGTTGGAGGCGGTCGGATGAAGGAGGATCACGCGCCGGGGCTCGAGCGGGCGTTCGTGGCGCCGGCCGATCAGCGCTGCGCGCCGAAGGTCGAGGGGGAGATCCCGGCCTTCCTTCGTGGCACCTATTACCTGAACGGCCCAGCCCGCTTCGAGCGTGGCGGCCAACGCTACCGGCACTGGTTGGACGGCGACGGCATGGTGTGCGCCCTCCGCTTCGGCGAGGAGGGCCCGCACCTGACCGCCCGCTATGTGCGGGGCACCCGGTTCACCGAAGAGGAAGCCGCCGGCCGGCCGCTCTACCGCTCGTTCGGCACCGCGTTCCCGGACGACAAGCTGGTGCGCGGCGTCGCCCTGGAGTCGCCGCTCAACGTCAGCATCTATCCGTTCGGCGGCAGGCTCCTCGCCTTCGGCGAGCAGGGGCTCCCCTGGGAGCTCGATCCGCGGACGCTGGAGACCCGCGGCCCTTTCGCCTTCGGCGGCGCGCTCAATCCGTTGAGCCCCTTCGCGGCCCATCCCAAGATCGATCCGGTCACGGGGGAGCTGTTCAACTTCGGAATCAATTTCGCCGCCGCCGAGCCGGTGCTCAACCTTTACCGCTTCGATGCCGGCGGCGCCCTGGTCTACCGCCGGCGCGTGCCGCTCGGCATCCCCGCCTCGATCCACGACTTCTGCCTTTCGGAGCGCCACGTGATCTTCCACGTCGGCCCCTACCTGGTGGACATGTCGCGGCTGGCCTCCGGGGGAACGCTGATGGACGCCCTGCGCTGGGAGCCGGAGCGGGGGAGCCGGCTGCTCGTCGTCCGCCGGGAGGACGGCGAGATCGCCGCCTCCGTGCCGGTGGGAAATCGCTACGTCCTTCACGGCATCAACGCCTTCGAGGATGGCGACCGCCTGACGGTCGACGCCGTGGAGCTCGACCGCCCGATCTACGATCAGTACATGCTCGACGACCTCTTCGCGGACGTGGGCCCGGGCCGGCCCGTCCGTTTCGAGATCGATCTGCCGGGCGGCGCTCTGCTGGAGACGCGGGAGATCGCCTACGACCGCGCCCCGGACTTTCCGGCGATCGATCCCAGCCGCGTGGGGCTCCCCTATGAAGACCTCTGGATGCTGGGGATCTCGAAGACCGGCCGGCCGGGGCGGAAGTTCTTCGATGAGGTGGTGCACCTCTCCTGGGCTCACCCCGAGAAGGCGGACGTCTGGCAGGCCCCGCCGGGCCACTACCTGGGAGGTGAGCCCGCCTTCGCGCCCAACCCCGCGGGTGGTGGAGCGGTGATCTGCCAGCGCTTCGACGCGGAGAAGGGGGAGAGCGCCTTCCTGGTGCTCGACGCCTTCGACGTCGCTGCGGGGCCGGTGGCGGTGCTCCCTCTGGAGCGGCCGCTGCACCTCGGATTTCACGCTTTCTTCGCTGTCGAGCCCTGACTTTGCTGCAACTTCGGCCGTGGCCCCTCCTGGGAAAGCCATGAATGCGGAGAGTTGTCCCCTTCGGACCTCTCGATGAAGAAGACTTGCGGTATTCCCTCCTTCCCGGATGATCGAAAAGAGATAAAGTCCGGCGTCTTGGCCTCGTCAGAGGGTGATCCTAGAAAAAGAAGCGGCAAAAATGGAAATAGAAGCGGTATTTTGTGACCTTAAAGCGGCGGTTGGGAGACTTAATGGCGCGTGTTGTTTGATGATTGCTGCCAAAAGCGACTTTCTGCTGAGCTAAGTAGAAATTAAGCGGCAATGAGGGGGCGAGTCGCTGCGATAAGAGTCCTTCGAGAGATCTCAGAGTCCCTTATTGCCTATGGATGAGATCTCCTCGTGGCATTCCCCCAAGGTCAAGCGGCACTGAGAGCTCTATTTGCGGCATTCCCTGGAGGGAATACCGCTTTATGCTCTCTGTGTGCGGTATTTTGAGCCTGTGGGAGCTCCTGATCGCGGAAGAGTATTGCGGGTCGCGGTGACGTTGCGGTGGTCTGAGCCTTCCTACTCGTACCCCATCCGTTTCTTCACCTCCGCGATCTTCTCGTCGTTCCCCTCGATGCTGAGCTTCTCTTGCTGGCCCGGCGGGTAGAAGCTCCGCCGGTACATGGGGTAGCACTCCGCCCGCAGGTGGCCGAGCGTCTGGTGGCCGCGGCGCACGGCGCGCTCGTGGCGCAGGGCGGCGATGTCGATCGGGCCGACCACGATCTTCTCGCCGGGGCCGGGATCGGCCTGGTGGAGGATGCGCCCCTCGAAGTCGACGATCATGCTCCCGCCCGGCCAGGAGAAGGGGGGGTAGTGCGAGAGGCTCGCCGCCTGGTTGGAGGCCACCACGTAGGCCACGTTCTCGATCGCCCGGCAGCGGTTGACCACCGTCCACCAGTCCATCGGCGGCGTGGCCCCCCAGGGGTCCATGTAGGCCGAGACGCGGATCAGCACCTCGGCGCCGTTGGCCGTGAGCTGGCGCAGCGCCTCCGGGAAGAGCCAGTCGTAGCAGATCGCCACACCCAGGTTGCCGATCGGCGTCTTCGCCACCGGGAACATCTCCTCCTCGTAGCCCGGGATGTCGTGCGGGCTCGCGTGCACCTCCCAGGGGATCCAGGGGTTCACCTTGCGGTATTTGGTGAGGATCCCCTCCGGCCCGATCAGGCAGGTGGCGTTGAACACCACTCCCGGATATTTGTCGTCCCGCTCCAGGAAGCTCCCGCTCTGGATGTAGATCCCGTACTCCTTCGCCTTCGCAGCGTACCGCTCGGTATGCTCGTTGGGGATGGGGATCGCCAGCTTGTCCAGCAGGTCGCGCGCGGTAAAATAGACCGGCGCCGCGTGGGCGAACTCGGGGAAGACCACCAGCTTCACCGGCAGGAAGGGGGCGTACCCCTCGACCGCCTGGGAGATCATGTCGATCATGCGGTCCGTGTGCGGCTTGATCCCCGCGCGGTCGGCGGGGTTGGGAAAGTCCACCTGGCAGGCCGCCGCGGCGTAACGGAGCTCGTCCTTGCTCAAAGTCTCCTCCTCTTCGGGCTGGCGGCATTATGGCCGGTTTCTCCGGGCCCGTCTTGAATCCTTTTTGATTCTCCCTGCCTACACTCCGCTACCGCAGGATTTGTTTGAATGAAGGCCAAACCATCTTCGAAGGATGTGCCGGTGCCCCCAATACCCCGATGGCTGCGTAGAAAATCCTCCTTTTTCGGCCTGACGCTGGCTCCCATCGTCCTGGTCACGGGCACCCTGGTGACCCTCAACCAGATGGACCGGAACGGCCGTGAGTTCTTTGCGGCCGGCCGCGGTGCCGTCGAAGCCTTGGGCCGCCTCGGCCAGGCTCTCCAGGCCCACGACCTCGCCACCGCCGAAGCGCTCTACAGCCCGGCGTTCAAAGGCTCGCCGCTGGGCCTCGCCGGTTTCCGCAAGGCGGGGGAGAGGGACGGCATCGAGACCGCCGCCTTTGCCGCGGCCCCCGGGAGCTCCGACCGCGGAGCCGCCCTCGACGAGTGGCGCGCCTACCTCGACGGCTTCCAGTCGATCGAGGAGCTCGGCCTGCACGTCCACCGGGTGGAGGCCTGGGAGCCGGCCGGGGAGGTGACGGCCCAGGTCCGTTTCGAAGCCATCGGCACCCCCAGGGGCCGCCAGCGGCCGGGGATCGACCGGGCGCTGTTCCGCATGCGTTTCGAGCCGGTCGACGGGAAGCTGGAGATCGCCGAGGCCTCGCTGCTGGAAGGGGAGCGCCAGGAGAGCGACCGTCCGCAGTTCGAGGAGATCGGCCAGGCGGCGGGGATCGCCTTCCAGAACCGCTACTATCCGCCGTTCCTCAACCAGCCTCTCCGCTTCGGCATGATCCGCTACGGCCCGGGCGGCATCAGCGCGGTGGACTTCGACAACGACGGCTTCTACGACCTGCTCATCCCGGACGGCGTCCAGTCGCGGCTGTTCCACAACCGGCACGACGGCACCTTCGAGGACGTCACCGCGGTCGCCGGCCTGGCCGGGATCGACGGCACCTCCGTAGGGGTCTTCGCCGACTACGACAACGACGGCTGGAAGGACCTCTTCGTGAGCCGCACCTTCCAGCCCAACCAGCTCTTCCACAACGACGGGCCGGACGCCTCCGGGCGGATCCACTTCACCGACGTCACAGCCCGTTCGGGGATCGGCGCCGACTGCTGCACCACGGTCGCCTCCTGGGGGGACTACAACAACGACGGCAAGCTCGACCTCTACGTCGGCCGCTATCTGGATCCCCGGAAGAAGATCCCCACCACCTTCTACGCCCGCAACGGCGAGCCCAACCAGCTCTACCGGAACAACGGCGACGGCACCTTCACCAAGGTCACCGAGGAGGCCGGGGTGGGGGACACCGGCCTCTGCCTGGGCTCCGCCTGGGGGGACTACGACGGCGACGGCAACCCCGACCTCTTCGTGGTCAACGACTTCGGCCGCAGCACCCTCTATCACAACGAGGGGGACGGCACCTTCACCGACGTCACGACGAAGGCGGGGGCCCTGGCCTACGGCGCCGGCATGAGCGCCTCGTTCGCCGACTACGACAACGACGGCCGGCTCGACCTCTACACGGCCGACATCCGCTCCGAGCACGGCTGGTTCGCCGAGTCCCCCACCGTCTGGCGCTATATGGCGAACTCCTGGCGCCAGGGGGTCTGGTCGACCGACATGCCGCTCTACTTCCAGATCTTCCGCCAGTCGGGCACCCGCTTCGTCGAGGTCTTCCAGGAGATGGCGGCCGGCAACCACCTGCTGCGCAACCGGGGGGACGGCACCTTCGAGGACGCCTCCTGGAAGGCCGGCGCCAACCCCATCGGCTGGTTCTGGGGCTCCAACTTCGGCGACTTCGACAACGACGGCTTCCTCGACCTCTACAGCGCCAACGGCTGGGTCTACAACGACAAGAAGACCGAGATCGAGATGTCGTTCCTGAACAGCGTCGTGGGGGACCAGAAGGGGTACAAGAGCGGCCGCTTCTTCGATCCCAAGCACTTCGGCAAGCTCTCCTGGCACGGCTGGGAGCGCAACCGCCATCTCCTCAACCGGGGGGACGGCACCTTCCAGGAGATCGGCCGCGCGGCGGGCACCGACCTGCTGACCAACAGCCGCGGGGTGGCCCTCGCCGACTTCTGGAACCGCGGCGTGCTCGATATCGCCGTGGCCGCCAACGGCGACCGCCACGCCCTGCTGCGCAACCAGGTGGGGGAGGGGCGCCACTGGCTGGAGCTGGAGCTCACAGGCACGAAGTCCAACCGCGACGGCGTGGGCGCCCGGGTCACCCTGCGGTCCGGGGGGAAGACGCTGACCCGCGAGGTTTCGGCCGGCGACGGCTACGCCTCGCAGAGCATGCTGCGCCTCCATTTTGGCCTCGGAGGGGGCCTTGGGAACACCGGGCGCGTCGACGAGCTGACGGTGCGCTGGCCCGCCTCGAAGACCACGCAGAGCTTCCGTGATGTCCCAATCGATCGTATCCTGCAAATCACGGAAGGAGGAAACCTGGTTGAGAAGCGATACGGAGCCCACGTCCCCGGAGCCGTCGCCGCGCGTTGAGGAGGCGAAGGAGATCGCCCGGCGCTTCCGCGAGGACCTCTGGAACACCGGGGACCTCGCGATCGTCGACGGCCTCGTCACCCGCGACTGCGTGATCCACGCCCACGTCCCGTTCCCGATCGACTTCGCCCGCGGACCCGACGCCGTCCGCCATCTGGTCTTCTTCTACCACCTGGCCTTCACCGAGATCCGGGTCACCGCCGACCAGATCGTGGCCGAGGGGGAGACCGTGGCCGTCCGCTGGACCGCCCGCGGCCGCCACACCGGCCACGTCCCCGGCCTGCCACCCACCGGCCGGGAGATCGTCACCACCGGCATCGACATGCTGCGGATCGTGGACGGCAAAATCGCCGAGGGGTGGGTGAGCTGGGACGTCCTGGGCCTCGTCGAGCAGATGGCCGGGCTGGACCTCGATGCCGGAGAGGGTTTCCTCACTCTTCTCGACCGGCTGCGGGCGAAGTGAAATCTACAATGAGCGGGGCTGAACCCTTTTTAGTTCCCCCGGGGCACACGGTGGAAGCCCGGAGCTTGCTTCAATAAGCTTCAGATCCCCGTCGAGGAACCGGATTGAAGCCTCTCGAGCCCGTACCGCGCCGCAACCTCCTTCTCCCCCTGGCATTTCTCGCCGCCGCGCTGATCGCCACCAGCGCCGCCGCGGGGCCGTCTGAGCGCGGGTTCGAGGATGTAACCGCCCGCGCCGGCGTCGCGGCCCGGCATCACAACCGGGTCTTCAAGAACCCCTACGCGGAGATCATGGCCGGCTACACGGCCCTGGGCGCCTCGGCGGCGGTGGCGGACTACGACGGCGACGGCTTCGAGGACCTCTTCGTCACCGACTCGGGGGAGGCGGGCAAAAACCACCTCTACCACAACAACGGCGGCCTCACCTTCACCGACGTGGCGGAGAAGGCCGGCGTGGCGAACGGCAACGACGCCTCGAACGCCACCGCCGACGCCCTCTGGCTCGACTACGACAACGACGGCCGGCCCGACCTCTTCGTGGTGCGCTTCGGCCACAACCAGCTCTTCCACAATGAGGGGAACGGCACCTTCAAGGAGGTCACCCGCCAGGCGGGGCTCGACCGCTACGCCAACGCCATCACGGCCGTCGCCTTCGACTACGACCGCGACGGCTGGGTCGACCTCTTCGTGGGCAGCTACTTCCAGCCGGTCGACCTCTTCCGGCCCAACACCCCGCGCTTCTTCCCCGAGAGCTTCGAGACCGCCAACAACGGCGGCGGCCTCACCGTCTGGCGTAACCAGGGGAACGGCACCTTCAAGGACGTCACCCGCCAAGCCGGCATCAGCCTCTCGGGCTGGACGCTCGACCTCGGCCACGCCGACGCCGACAACGACGGCGACGAGGATCTCTATATGGCCTGCGACTTCGGGACCGACCGCTTCCTGCTCAACAACGGGGACAGCACCTTCCGCGACGCCACCAAGGAGACCATCGGCATCGACACCAAGAAGGGGATGAACGCCGACTGGGGGGACTACGACAACGACGGCTGGCTCGACGTCTTCGTGACCAACATCACGGACGACTACATGCGCGAGGGGAACTTCCTCTGGCGCAACAACGGGCTGGACGACAAGGGGAAGCTGAGCTTCACCGACGTGGCCCGCGAGACCGGCACCTACGACACCGGTTGGGGGTGGGGGGGCAAGTTCTTCGACTACGACGACGACGGCTGGCTCGATCTTTATGTAGTGAATGGCTGGGTCTCGGCCGGCCCGGAGAGCTACGTGCCGGACGTCTTCCAGATGGTCACCCGCCCCAACATCGACTTCGCCGACGCCCGCAACTGGCCGCCGATGGGCAACAAGAGCCTTTCCGGCTATGAGAAGAAGCGGCTGTTCCACAACGAGGCCGGCACCTTCCGCGAGGTGGCGGCCCGCCACGGCCTCGACTCCACCCGCGACGGCCGCGGCATCGCGGTGGCGGATTTCGACAACGACGGCCGGCTCGACCTCTTCGTGGCCAACGCCAACGCCGAGCCCTATCTGTACCGGAACGTGCGCCCCGCCGGCCCCCACTGGGCCACCTTCCTGCTGGAGGGGCGCAAGTCCAACCGCGACGCCGTGGGAGCGCAGCTCCGCGCCACCGCCGGCGGGCGCACCCAGCTCCGCTTCGTGGACGGCGGCAACGGCTTCGCCAGCCAGAGCAGCCGCCGGGTCCACCTCGGGCTCGGAGGGGCCGCCGCGATCGACCGTCTGGAGGTGCGCTGGCCCTCAGGCCTCCGCCAGACCTTCACCAACCTCCCGGCCGGCCGCTTCTACCGGATCGTGGAGGGGGAGCCGAATCCAAAACCTTTCACCGCCGAGCTGAGGAAGAAATGAAACGTCTCTGCACGCTGCTGCTGCTCGCCCTCTGCGCCGCGCCGGCCCTCCGCGCCGCCGCGTTCGAGGAGGCGATGAAGGCCGTCTCCGCCCACAACGACGCCGCGGCGCTGCCGCTGTTCGAGTCCGCGCTCAACGCCGAGCCGGACAACCTCCAGGCCTCGAACGAGTACCGCAAGGCCGTCATCCGCACCAAGGAGTACGACCGCGCCATCGACTTCTACGGCAAGCTCACGGCCGGCCATCCGCAGGCCGCCTTCGCCTGGCTCAACTACGGCTACACCTACGTGGACAAGATCCCGGACGCCGGCTCGATCACCCAGGTGATCCTGGCCAACAGCGCGCTCACCAACTTCTCGAAGTCGATCGAGCTCAAGAAGAGCTGGATCGCCCTCTACACGCGGGGGAACAGCTATCTCTACTGGCCCAAGATCTTCGGCCGCGCGCCGCTGGGGGTCGCGGACCTCGAGCAGGCGGTGGCGATCGCGAAAGCCGAGCCCAAGAAGAGAAAGGTTTACGTCCGGAGCTGGATCGCCCTCGGCGACGGCTACTGGAAGACCGACCAGCCGGAGAAGGCGAAGGCCACCTGGCGGGAGGGCCTTCAGCTCTTCCCAGGCGACGCGCAGCTCCAGGCCCGTCTCTCCCGTAATGGCGACGACCTGGAGAAATACATCTACGATCAACTCGATCCCAACAAGCGCGTCGACACCAACCTGTCGTCGCTGTGGGAGGATTGAGATGAGCGCTGGATATGATTCTGCCCTTTCGTCGTCCTGCCCTCCGAAGCCTCACCCCCGACCCCTCTCCACTTCGTGGAGAGGGGGGCCTCCTGCGGGCGGAATTGCCGAAACGGGCTCGGTCATGGACGATGCGTTCCCCCTCTCCACGGAGTGGAGAGGGGGCCAGGGGGTGAGGCTTCGGAGGGCAGGACGGCGAAAGGGCAAGGTCCTCCATTACGCCCTCCTCGTCCTCTCGCTCATGGCCGTGCCTCTCGCCGCCCAGGAGGCGAAGCCCGCGCCTCCCATCCGCTTCGAGGAGATCTCGGAGAAGGCGGGGGCCCGGCTGCTCCATCACACGCGGGTCTTCCACGGCAAGAGCGCCGACGTGCTCGGCATGTTCACCTCCGGCGGCGCCTCGGTGGCGGTGGGGGACTTCGACGGCGACGGCGACGACGACCTGTTCGTCACCGACTCGGACGCCGGCCGCCCCTGCCACCTGCTGCGCAACGAATTCCGCCCCACCGGCAAGCTCACCTTCACCGACGTCACCAGGGAGGCCGGGGTGGAAGGCGGCAACGATCCCAAGACGATCGTCGCCGACGCGGTCTGGCTCGACGCCGACAACGACGGCCGGCGCGACCTGCTGGTGGCCCGCTTCGGCACCCCCCTCCTCTACCGCAACCTGGGGAACGGGAAATTCAAGGACATCTCCCAGGAGGCGGGGCTCACCAAGTTCGGCAACACGATCGCCGCGATCGCCTTCGACTACGACAACGACGGCCGCCTCGACCTGCTGCTCGGCAACTATTTTCCGCCGGTCAACCTGATCGATCTGCTTAACCCGCACGTGCTCCCCAACAACCTCGACCAGGCCACCAACGGCGGCGGCGTCACGCTCTGGCACAACGTCACCGAGCCGGGCTCGGGGAAGATCCGTTTCGTGGAAGTGACCGAGAGGGCCGGCCTCGCCCGCCACACCGGATGGACGCTGGACCTCGGCCACGGCGATCTCAACAACGACGGCTGGCAGGACCTCTACCTGGCCGACGACTACGGCACCGACCGCCTCTTCCTCAACAATGGGGACGGCACCTTCCGCGACGCCACGCAATCGGCCCTGGGGGGGATCGACACCAAGAAGGGGATGAACGTCGACATCGCCGATTATGATCGCGATGGCTGGCTGGACGTCTACGTGACCAACATCACCGACGAGTACATGAAAGAGTGCAACATGCTCTGGCACAACAACGGCGACGGCACGTTCACCGACCTCTCCAAGGAGACCGGCACGTGCAACACGCTGTGGGGCTGGGCCGCCAAATTCGGTGATTTTGACAACGACGGCTGGGAGGACCTCTTCGCGGTGGACGGCCTGCGCTCGGCCAGCAAGGAGAACTACATCCCAGTCCTGCTGGAGATGATCATCACGCCGAACATCGATTTCACCGACGTCAACAACTGGCCCGCCATCGGCAAGATGAGCTGGAGCGGCTACCAGCGCAAGAAGCTGTTCCGCAATCTCGGCACCCAGGCCTTCAAGGAGATGGCGGCCGAGGCCGGCGTCGACAACGACCTCGACGGCCGCGGGATCGCCGTGGCCGATTTCGACGACGACGGCCGGCTCGACCTCTATCAGACGAACGCCAATCAGAATTCCCTGCTCTATCACAACGTCTCCACGCCCGCCGGCCACTGGATCGAGCTGAAATTGATCGGCACGAAATCCAACCGCGACGCCGTCGGCGCCCGCGCCACCCTGAAGGCCGCAGGGGGCGTGATGATCCGCGAGGTCAACGGCGGCAACGGCTACGCCGGCCAGAGCACCGCGCGGCTCCACTTCGGCCTCGGCAAGGCCGCGGCGATCGAGTCGCTGGAGATCCGCTGGCCCAGCGGCAAGACCGAAAAGGTGACGGTTCCTATCGACCGGGTCACCACCATCAAGGAGGGAGCGGGGGTCGTGAAGTGAGGGCCCTGGCCCTCGCGCTCCTGCTCGCCGCGGCGGCGCCGCCGGACGGACCCTCGAAAGCCGACCTCCTCTGGCACCACCGCAACCTGGGCAAGGCGTTCTACGAGAACCCCACGACCCAGTATCAGGCGGTGCAGGAATTCAAGGCGGCGCTCGACCTGGCGCCGGACTCGGTCCGCGAGCGGGTCAACTACGGCCTCGCCCTGCTCAAGGCCGGCAAGACCGCCGAGGGGGTGGCCGAGCTCGAGAAGGCCCAGAAGCAGGATCCCGGCATCCCGCACACCTGGTTCAATCTCGGCATCGCCTACAAGCGCGACGCCGACTACGAGCGGGCCATCACCCAATTCCGCAAGATGGCCGAGCTGGCGCCGGACGAGCCGGTCACCCGTTTCAACCTGGGGATGCTCTACAAGCTCACGGCCAAGCCCGATCTCTCATTGCAGGAATTCGAGGCGGCGGCGCGGATCGCTCCCGGGCTCGCCGGCCCCCACTTCCAGCTCTACAGCGCCTACAAGGCCGCCGGCCGCGCGCCTGAGGCGGACCGCGAGCTGAAGACCTTCCAGGCGATCAAGAAGCGCCAGGAGGGGGCCGCCGTCCCCGAGGACCTGGAGTGGAGCTGGTACGCCGAGATCTATGACGAGCCCGAGCCGGGCGGAGGCCCCGCGCCGGCCGTGCCCGCGAAATGGGAGCCCCGCGAGCTGATGAAGGGGATCGATCCCGCCAGCGCCTCGCTGACCCTGCTCGACGCGGACGGCGACGGCAAGCCCGACCTCCTCGCGGCCTCGGCCTCCGGCGTGGCATTATTTCTAGGTAATAACCTGGGCGGCACCTCCCGGGTGGCCGCCACCGGGTTGGAAGGACTTAAGGATGTGACCGCCGTCGCCGCCGGGGATTTCGACAACGACGGCCGCGCCGACCTCTGCGTGGTGGCGGCCGGCGCCGCGGCGCTCTACCGCAACGCCGGGGGCGGGCGCTTCGAGAAGGCCGCCGTGCAGCTCCCCGCGGGCGCGTTCCGCAAGGCCGTCTGGCTCGACTTCGATCACGATTACGACCTCGACCTCCTGCTGCTGGGCGACTCGGCCGCCCTGATCCGCAACGAGGGCACGGCCGGCTTCCACGACGAGACGGCCCGCTTCCCGTTCGTCCCCGGCAAGGCTCTCGACGCCGCCCTGTTGCACGTCCACTCGGATACCCAGGGCTTCGATCTCGCCGTGGCCTACGCGGACCACCCCGGAGTGATCTATCGCGACCGCCTGGGCGGCACCTACGAGGCCGTGCCCACCCCGGAGCTGACGGCGGGCGCGGTCCCCCTCGCCGCCTTCGACGCGGACGCCGACATCTGGACCGACCTCGCGGCGGGCGGCTCCCTGCTGATCAATCAGAAGGACAAGGGTTGGAAAGTGGAGAAGGCCGCTGTGCCGCCACCCTTCGTCTTCGCCGATCCCGCCAACCGCGGCGCCTCCGCGCCCGTCGCCGCTCCCGGGAGCCCCGCGGCGGCGCTGGCCGAGGCCGATTTCGACTCCGACGGCAAGGTGGACCTCGCGGCGGTGGGGAAGGACGGCACGCTCCGGCTTTTCCGCAACGTCACTTCCACCAATAACCGCTGGCTCGCCGTGTCGCTCGAAGGGGTCAAGAACGTGAAGCTCGCGCCGGGCTCGGAGATCGAGGTCAAGGCCGGGAAGATCTATCAGAAGAAACTTTATCAAGGGGTCCCGCTCGTCTTCGGCCTCGGCGGTCAGACCGGAGCGGACACCGTGCGCGTCACCTGGCCCAACGGGCTGATCCAGAACGAGACCAGGCGGCCGGCGGGCCAGCTCGCCGCCGTCAAGGAGGCGCCGCGCCTCTCCGGCTCCTGCCCGATGATCTTCACCTGGAACGGCGAGCGCTTCCAGTTCATCACCGACGTGCTCGGGGTGGCCCCGCTCGGCGCCTCGGCCGGCGACGGCGAGTACTTCCCCGTCGATCACGACGAGTACATCCAGATCCCCGGCGAGGCGCTGGTGGAGGCGGACGGCGCCTATCAGGTCCGCATCACCGAGGAGCTGCGCGAGGTCGCCTTCCTCGACCAGATCCACCTGATCGCCGTCGATCATCCGTCGGACGTCGAGATCTTCACCAACGACAAGTTCAAAGGGCCGCCGTTCCCCGACTTCCGGCTGTTCGGCGTCGAGCGCCGGGTCTATCCCAGGACGGCCCGCGACTCCGAGGGGCACGACGTGCTCGACCGCCTGTGCGCCCGCGACCGGCGCTATCCGGACTCCTTCCGCCGCGACGCCGCCGGAGTGGCCGAGATGCACCATCTCGACCTCGACTTCGGGAAAGCCGCGCCGGACGGCCGCGCCGTCCTCGTCCTCTCCGGCTGGGTCGACTGGGCGGACGGCAGCACCTTCCTGGGGAGCGCGCAGGGGGCGGGCGGGCTGGTGATGCCGCGCCTCCAAGTGAAGGACGAAGCCGGCCGCTGGGTGACGGTGGACGAGGACATGGGTATCCCGGCGGGCAAGCCGAAGACCATCGTCTACGACCTCACCGGCAAATTCCGCTCGGCCTCGCGCGAGGTCCGCATCGAGACCAACCTCTGCGTCTACTGGGACGAGATCTTCCTCTCCGAGGCGGCGGGGGAGCCGCCGGTGGCGCTGACGGAGCAGCCTCCCGCCGCGGCCGAGCTGCGCTTCCGGGGGTTCTCGCGGCCGGTGATCCACCCCGAGCGCAAGCAGCCCGAGAGCTTCGACTACCAGACCTGGATGCCGCTCTCGATGTGGAACCCCACCGCCGGCCTCTACACCCGCTACGGCGACGTGCGGCCGCTTCTCGCGGACGTGGACGACGAGATGGTGGTCATGGGCTCCGGCGACGAGATCCGGCTCCGCTTCGACGCCAAGGCCCTGCCGCCGCTCCCCGACGGCTGGCGCCGCGACTTCCTGCTCAAGGTGGACGGCTGGGCCAAGGACGCCGACGCCAACACCGCCTTCGGGCAGAGCGTCGAGCCCCTGCCCTTCCACGGCATGAGCCGCTACCCCTATCCCGCGGCCGAGCACTTCCCGGACGACGCCGCCCACCGCGCTTGGCGGGAGAGGTACAACACCCGGCCGGGGCTGCGGTTGATTCGGGGGTTGCGGGAGCGGTAAAACAAGGACCCAAAGGACACCAGGACTACAAGGACAAAGCCGTCCTTGATATCCTTCCTGACACTATGATCGGCTTGCCATGGCCGATCACGACTCACTCTAAGAAAACCTCCGGATCGACGGCAAGCGCATCTGCGAGCGTAGGGGCATTTCGGGCTAGCCAGGTTTCTTTGTGTTTTCAAGAATAAGCATAGCTGGGAAGGTGCCAGCAGGCTGGAACTGAGTAATGGCCCCGTAGCCGTCCTTCTCGGCGTGTAGCTGCACCTGCTGGCCATCTGCCGCATGGGCGGCCAGGACGAACTGGCCGCTGGGCCCGGTGGTCACCGCCCCCTCCTCATAGCCGACGACGCTCACCTGCACACCTTCGAGCGCTTTCCCCGCTCCGTTCAGGACAATGCCCCGGACCTTGGCGGACGTGGGTGCGATCAGCCGTACCGTCGTTGACGGCGCGAGATCGTCCCCCAGACGCACCGCACTCGAGCCGGAAAGAAAAGCCGTGACTTGGTCCGCGTATACGGTGATGCGACCGTCCGCTGGGATCTTGGAGCGGGGAATGTCGAGCTCCCAGCCGCCAGCTATTTTTTTGGATTCGCCGCCCACGGTGGTCCAGACCCTGGCGTCATCCACCATATTTTCCTTGGAATCGAGGACCAGCACTCGCAGCCGGATCAGATCGGTGGTCTCCACTGGCGACAAAGGGCTCAGCCACCAAGCGAGGACGATCACAAACGCCGCCGTACCGCCCGAGCCCTTGATCGCCAATTGTCCCAGGATCCCCTTTCCGGCCTTGCCCGTAACCTCTAGATCGCCAGTGAAGAAATAGGCGAAAAGACCCGCCAGGAGCGCCGAGACGACTGCCAAGATGCGCTGCTTGAATGCCGGCAGGACTGGAGGCGCGAAGGCGAATACCGCCAGCAGGAACGCTATGAACAGGCCACCGAAGATCCATGTCGCGAGGGACCGGCTTCGTGTCTGGGTCAACGGCCCGCGTGCGGGTTTGGGTGCCGGAGTTTCCGGCTGAGATTCTGGATTCGTCATGGTATCTCAGTTCGAGAGTTAATCCGGGTTTCTGCACTCGCCGGTTCGGATTTTCTTCGCGTGCTCAGACAACTGTTGGGCCTCCTCGGCCCGGCCGAGAGCTCCCAGGATCGCCGCTCGGTTCTCTATCATCGCAGCCGTAGTAGGGTGGCATCGGCCGAGACTCTTCTCTGCGATGTCCACAGCGCGTTTGGAAAGATCTTCAGCGGTTTCGAGCTTCTGCTGTGTGTAGTAAAGTCGCGCCAGATTGTCAAGGCTGGTCGCCACATCTGGATGCTCCGGGCCCAGAGCTTTCTCCCGAATCTCGAGGGAACGTTTGTACAGCCGCTCCGCTTCCGAGTATTGACCTTGCTTGTCACGGAGCTCTGCCAGATTATTCAGGGTCGTTGCTACATTCGAATGTTCCGGTCCCAAGGCGTTTTCCCGGATTTTCAGGGAGCGCTGGTAAAGAGGCTCCGCTTCTGCGTAGCGGCCTTGTATGACATAGAGCTCGCCAAGATTGTTCAGGCTGGTTGCCACATATGGATGCTTTGGGCCCAAGAGCTTCTCTCGGATGCTGAGCGATCTCTTGTACAATTTTTCCGCTTCCTGAAAGCGGCCCTGTGTTCGGTACAGCGCCGCCAGGCTGTTGAGGCTCGTTGATACATCCAGATGCACCGGACCGAGGGTTTTCTCTCGGATATCCAAGGAGCGCATATAGGGAGCCTCTGCTTCGGAGTAGCGGCCCTGTGCGCGATAAAGCTCTGCCAGGTTGTTCAGGTTCCGGGCCACATCCAGATGGTCCGGCCCAAGGCGTTTCTTAAGAATCTCCAAGGAGCGCTGGAAAAGCGGCTCCGCGTCCTTGTAACGACCCTGAACAGCATAGAGCACAGCGAGATTGGTAAGGCCTCTCCCCAAAGCCGGGTCCTCAGCGCTGAAGCTCATCTCCTTCAACTGGAGCGATCGTTGGAGAGGTAAGATGGCACCCCGCAGATCGCCCGCCTTGATCAGGGAAATACCAAAGTTGGTCAGCGTAACATAGTCCTCTCCACCAGCCTCTACCGACTCTCGATATGCATCGGCTGCCTTTCCAAACTTGCCCTGCTCGTAGAGAGCCTGTCCCAGGAAGAAAGCCGCCTCGGCGACCTTGCTGCTAGCCTCTGTCAGCGCACGTTTCCTGGGTTCTCGAGATTCAGCTACCCACGGCGCATATTCCGAAAGCGAGGCTGTAGCGGCGGATTCCCGGGCCTCCCTCAATTCCTTCCTCCGAGTCTCCAGAGCAACCGAAAGCTGCTCTTCCGCCTTGGCATTATCACTTCTGTACAACGCAGCCAGACCGACGGCGTAATGAATTTGCGCCTTCGCACCCCAGTCGCGTATCGCCCGATCGACTTTGCTGGGTTTGAGTCCGAGCTCTGCCGCCTGCTCGGCCAGGATTGCGTTTCGTTCCTCCTCGAAAGTCGTGTTTCTGTCGAGCTTTGGACCGAGTTGCTCCAGGATACGAGATGTTATGGCTTCTATCGCCCGATAGCTCGAAAGCAGACTTTTATCCTTGTACCTTGCAAGCACTATCTCAACGAAATTGTCCGACTCGTTGGTGAACTCCGGTACCGGAGTCCGTTGGTGGTAAGGACTGACGAAGAACCATTCCCGACCGCGAATCTGAAGCGTCACCATCTGTCCCGGTCGTGTGTTAGGAGCAAGGAGGAGGCGGGTCTTCCCCCAGGTGTCAGTAGGCGGTCCTGCCGCGCCGTCGCCTTTCGGGGCGAATACTACACCGGCGACTGAATTCCCCTTCATGTCTTCGGCGTGAAGTACGAGGATACGCTCCTCGGCTAGAAGGGACAACGGAAGGGCTGCGGCCAGGGCGAAGAGCCAACATATTCGCCGTCGTGATAGCAATGGTCTGACGGTCATGTCCATCTCCTCGGGTGAGGTAACCGACCCAGTTCCATGAAAGTCTTAAGGAATTATACCCCCCTTTGCCATCCACTTGGAGAGGAATCTTTGAATTCACGGAGTGCTTGCGCGCGGCTGACGGAGGACTACGCGTCTCCGGCTCGAACGGCTCTTACAGGCCCCGGCCGACCAATGTTGCGCGTCGCGGGCCGAAGGGGGGATCCCGGCCTTCCTTTGCCGGCGCACCTAGGATTCCATGCTTTTTTCGCGGCTGAAGAACCAGAAATTCCCACTTCTGGCGACGGACCCCGTTGACAGCGCCTGGAGCGGCGGCTAGCTTATCTCGCAGCGAGGAGGCTCTGATGGTATCTTCGGCACCACCTCCCCAGATTCTTCCTGAGCCGGAAGGTGGTCCCTGGCCCGCCCCGGGGGAGTGGACCTACGCCGACTACCGGCGCCTCCCCGACGACGGCCGGCGTTACGAGGTCATCCGAGGCTACCTCCATGTGAGCCCTGTTCCTCCGATCTCCCACCAGCGCGCACTCGGCCGTCTTCTCCGGAAGCTCGACGGCTTTGTGCTCGACCACGGTTCAGGAGAGGTTCTTTTGAGCCCTTTCGACATCCTCCTTCCCGATAGGATCGCTGAGCCGGTTCAACCCGACCTGGTCTTCATCCGCGCTGGCGAGGAGCCGGAAGATCAAGACCAGAATTTCCAGGGTGTGCCGGCCCTCGTGGTCGAAGTGCTCTCGCCCAGCACCCGCCGGTACGACCTGGGCACCAAGCTCGGCGCCTACCTGGAAGCGGGTATCCCCGAGGTCTGGTTCGCCGATCCTGTCGCGAAGACGATCTGGGTCCACGGTCTGAGCGAGGACCGGAAGCGCTATCTGGAGCTGAGCCGCGGCGGCCGGGGGGAGTGGGTCACCTCACGGGTCCTGCCGGGCCTGCGGATCGCGGTTTCCGAGATCTTTTCCGGCTAGGAGCAGCCCCCCAAGCGCTATGATCGGCCCGCCATGGCCGATCACGACTCACCCCAAGCCAACCTCTGGATCGACGGCAAGCCCATTCCCGCCCGCTCGGGCCGGTATGACACAGTGCTCAATCCCGCCACCGGCGAGGTGATCGCACGCGTGGCTCAGGGCGGCCCCGAGGACGTCGGCGCCGCGGTGGCCGCGGCCAAGCGGTCGTTCGAGCAGGGGGAGTGGCGGCGGGCCACCTCCTCCGAGCGGGCGCGGGTGCTGCTACGGCTGGCGGAGAGGATCCGCGCCGCGGCGGAGGAGCTGGCGACGCTGGAATCGCGCAACGTGGGCAAGCCCATCCAGGAGGCCCGCGGCGAGGTCGAGATGGGCGCCTCCTGCTTCCAGTACTACGCCGGCCTCATCCCGGCGTTCGGCGGCCAGACCGTCCCGGTGGGCGCGCCCGGCACCGGCCTCACCTTCCGCGAGCCCGTGGGGGTCTGCGGCCTCATCGTGCCGTGGAACTTCCCCTTCGCCATCACCACCTGGAAGGTCGCTCCCGCCCTGGCTCTCGGCAACTCGGTAGTCGTCAAGCCGGCGTCCGCCACCCCGCTGACCGCCCTGCGCCTGGCCGAGCTGGCCGCCGAGGCCGGAGTGCCCCCCGGCGTGCTCAACGTGGTGCCGGGCCCGGGCGGCGCCGCCGGATCGGCCCTCGCCCAGCATCCGGACGTACGCAAGGTCGCCTTCACCGGCTCGACCGAGGTCGGCAGCGAGGTGATGCGCACGGCGGCCGGCGACGTCAAGCGGGTGTCGCTGGAGCTGGGCGGCAAGTCCGCCAACCTCATCTTCGCCGACGCCGACCTGGAAAAGGCCGGCAAGTCGATCTCCGGCGCCTTGGGCAATGCCGGCCAGGACTGCTGCGCCCGCAGCCGCGTGCTGGTCGAGCGCCCCGTCTACGAGGAGATCGTCGAGCGCTTCGTGGCCCACGCCCGCGCCCTGCGCGTCGGCGATCCGCTGGACGACTCGACCGAGATGGGCTCGCTGATCTCCCGCGAGCACCGCGAGAAGGTCGACGGCTGGGTGCGGCGCGGCGTCGAGGAGGGGGCGAAGCTGGTCACCGGCGGCCGGGCCATGGCGGGGGACCGCTACGACCGCGGCAGCTTCTACGAGCCGGCGGTCTTCCGCGACGTCTCTCCCGAGATGGCGATCGCCCAGGAGGAGATCTTCGGGCCCGTGGTCTCCATCCTGCCCTTCGACAGCGAGGAGGAGGCCATCCGGCTCGCCAACGGCTCGATCTACGGCCTCTCCGGCTCCCTCTGGACGCGCGACGTCGGCCGGGCGCTGCGGGTGGCCCGCGCCGTCGAGACCGGCGTGATCTCGGTCAACTCGAGCTGGAGCGTCCACCTGGAGATGCCATTCGGCGGCGTCAAGCGGAGCGGCGTCGGGCGCGAGCTGGGCCCCGTGGCGCTCGAGCACTACAGCGAGTGGAAGAGCGTATTCATCTCGTCGGAGTAACTGGAGGACAACGGGATGAGCGAGAAGGGCATGCTGACCCTCGAAGATCTGGGCGGCCTCGTCGAGCGGGACGAGATCGAAACGGTGCTGGCGGTCTTCCCCGACATGTACGGCCGGCTGGTGGGGAAGCGGATCACCGGTTCCTTCTTCATGGAGGAGGTCGCCCGCGGCGGCATGCACGCCTGTGACTACCTGCTCGCCTGCGACATGGAGATGGACGTCATCCCCGGCTACAAGTACACGAGCTGGGAGACCGGTTACGGCGACTTCCACTGCGTCCCCGACCTCGCCACCCTGCGCCGGGCCGACTGGCTGCCGGGGACCGCCCTGGTGCTGTGCGACCTCCTCGACCGCCACGAGAAGCCGGTCGAGGTCTCGCCTCGCCGCATGCTGCAGCGCCAGCTCGCGCGGGCCCGCGAGGCCGGCTTCTCGGTGATGGGCGGCACCGAGATCGAGCTCTACGCCTTCGACGACAGCTTCGAGGGGGCGCGGGCGAAGAGCTATCACGATCTGAAGCCGATGGGGGCCTACAACGAGGACTACCACATCCTCCAGGGCACCAAGGAGGAGGAGCTGATCGGGGCCATCCGCCGGCACCTAGGCAGGAGCGGCGTCCCCATCGAGGTCAGCAAGGGGGAGGCCGGGCTCGGCCAGCAGGAGATCAACCTCCGCTACAGCGAGGTGCTCACCCAGGCCGACCGCAACGTCCTCTACAAGCACGCGGCCAAGGAGATCGCCTGGGCGCAGGGCAAGGCGGTGACCTTCATGGCCAAGTGGGACGAGAAGCACACCGGGTCGAGCGCCCACGTCCACGTCAGCCTCTGGGACGCGGAACGCGGCGACAACGCCTTCCCGGGGGACCGGCCGACGGGGCCGGTGGAGGCGAGCGACACCTTCCGCTGGTTCCTCGGCGGCTGGATCCGGCACGCGCGCGCCCTCACCGCCTGCTACGCCCCCTACGTCTCCTCCTACAAGCGGTACCAGTCGCGCTCCTGGGCGCCGACCGCCATCGCCTGGAGCTACGACAACCGGACCGCCGGCTTCCGGGTGGTCGGCCACGGACCGTCGCTGCGCATCGAGTGCCGCATCCCGGGGGCGGACGCCAACCCCTATATCGCCTACGCCGCGGCCATCGCCGCCGGCCTCGACGGCATCCGCAACCGGACCGAGCCGCCGGAGGTCTTCCAGGGGGATCTCTATGCTGCCCGCGAGCTGCCGCGCGTCCCCGGCACCCTCCGCGAGGCGATTGACGAATTCGAGCGCAGCGGCCTGCCGCGCGAGGCCTTCGGCGAGGACGTGACCGGGCACTACCTCCACTTCCTGCGTACCGAGCAGCGCAAGTTCGACGAGGTGGTGACCTGCTGGGAACGGGCGCGGTACTTCGAACGGGCCTAGGAGGATCGGATGCGTCTCGAAAACAAGGTCGCCCTCATCACCGGCGCCGGCTCCGGGATCGGACGCGAGTCGGCGCTGCTGTTCTCCCGCGAGGGGGCCCGGGTGGTGGTCGCGGACGTCAACGACGCCGCCGGCCGGGCAGTGGTGGAGGAGCTGCGGGCCGCCGGCGGCGAGGCGGTCTACGTCCACGCCGACGTCTCCAAGGCGGCCGATGCCGAAGGGATGGTCCGCGCCGCCGAGGAGAGCTTCGGCCGGCTCGACGTGCTGTTCAACAACGCCGGCATCTCCCACGCCCGCGACGACGACGCGGTGGCGACCGAGGAGGAGGTCTGGGACCTCACGATGAATATCAACCTCAAGGGGGTGTTCCTGGGCTGCAAATACGGCATCCCGGCCCTGCGCCGCGCCGGGGGGGGCTCGATCATCAACACCGCCTCCTTCGTGGCCATCCTGGGCGCGGCCACTCCGCAGCTCGCCTACACCGCCAGCAAGGGGGGCGTGCTGGCGATGACCCGCGAGCTGGCGGTGATCCACGCCCGCGAGGGCATCCGGGTCAACGCCCTCTGCCCCGGCCCGCTGCGCACCGAGCTGCTGATGAAGTACCTGGACACCGAGGAGAAGCGCCGGCGGCGCCTCGTCCACATCCCCATGGGCCGCTTCGGTGAGGCGGGCGAGATCGCCAAAGCCGCCCTCTTCCTGGCCTCCGACGAGTCCTCCTTCACCACCGGCGCCACCTTCCTGGTCGACGGCGGCATCACGGCGGCCTACGTGACGCCGGAGGGATAGGCCTCCCCCCAGGAGAGTCCCGCTATCCCGCGTTGATGGCACAATAAGCACGAGATGGAAACTTCACGGTCCCACCCAGGTCAAGAAGACGCGCACGCCGCCATCGCCACGGCCTGCCAGCAGGCCGCGGCGGAGGGGAAGCGGGTGGCGGTGGTCTTCGGCGCCAACTGGTGCCCCGACTGCGAGGCCTTCAAGCGCGCCCTCGGCCACCGGCTGGTGGCGCCGATCGTCGATCCCCACTTCGTAATCGTCAAGGTCTCGGTGGGCAACCGCGACCGCAATCTCGACCTCATGGCCGACTACGGCATGAACGTGGGGAGCGGCATCCCCTCGGTGGCCATCCTGGAGCCGGACGGCTCGCTGGTGGTCTCCCAGCGCGACGGCGAGTTCCGCAACTCCAGCGCCCTCCTCTCCGTGGCCGAGATCTCCTCGTTCTTCCAGCGCTGGGTGCCGGGGCGGGCGGAGGCGAGTTAGGAGCCACGCCGCAGAAACCATCCACCCACCTGCGGCGAAGGTGTAGAGACGTCCCAGTCCGTTTCAGCACGGCGCTCGCAGGCCCTCAACGTCGCCGGGTAGACCTGGGTGGTTGCCCACCCAGGCCCCCCACAGACCCGTACGTGCGGAACTACCGCATACGGTTCCTCAGATCACGGATTCGCTAAGCCGGTGCGCTATCCGTTGGCATCTCGTTAAGAGGAGATCAAGGTTCAGTGACCTTGGCCTCTTGCCCTCCAACGGGTCCGTGATCCGACACCCCTCTTCCCTCCGCGGGGTCCCTCGGCGTGGTTCCCCCGCTTCCTCGGTACTATCGAGGTGCTACGACTCCCCTGAGTCCATCCCGCCGCACTTCGTTTCCTTCGCTTGGCGGTACCGTGGGTGCGCCCGATTCTTTGCTCCCACAGGCTACGGACGCCCTCGCCTGTGGGCCTGGACGATGGGTCACCCGGAGCCCAGCCGGGATTGGACCACGGAGATTTCAGGGTTCTCCCAGGTTCCTGGGCGGACCCCCTTGTGTGCATGCCCTGGGCGGGTACCCCGGGGGACCCTCGACGCCAGGCCACTTACAGCGCCGAGGATGTTGCCTTCCGCTCGTCCCACGACGTCGGCTCCCCGATTGAGGCTCTCGAGGCTGGTTACCACGGCCTGCACACTCGCTGTCTACGCTTCTCGCCATGGAGTTACCCCCATGCCTGCAAGACTCGCTTCCGGTGGGTGGCCAACCCTTGCCGGGTAGGATTCGGACCTACTGGGTCCACTACGAAGGGTTTCCGGTTCTGTCTACTGCATTTTCCTTCCTCCCTTCCCAGTCTTCGCCTGGCGCGAGGGACGTCTCTTCGGAGGGTGCGCCCTGGCGAGCACCCCACCTTTCAGGAGCACACCTCGACCCGATCGGCGCGATAGGAAGCGTTGAGGGCCTCGGGAGGGAGACGTCCCGACGTTGGGGGGCCTGCGAGCGTCGTGCTGAAGCGGACTGGGACGTCTCTACCCTCTCCGCCGAGCGTTTTCTGGCGCGTAGACTTTTGGCTACCCCTGCCCGCCGCCATCCGGCATAGAATGGTCCCCGTTCCCGGGAGATCCACCTTGGCCAAGGTCCTCGTCGTCGACAGCGATTCCGTGTTCGCGGCTGTGCTCGCGGACCGGCTCCACGTGGCCGGACATGAGGTGCGCCGGCTGAGCGACGGCGCGCGGGTGGCCGCCACGGCCCAGGATCAGCAGGTGGATCTGGTGGTGCTCGGCGAGTCACCTAACGTGGGGCTCGGGCTGGTCGAGGCGCTGCGGGGGCAGCCCTCCACGCGGTCGGTGCCCGTGCTCATGCTCTCCGCCCAGAGCTCGCCCGCCGATCGGGTGGCCGCCCTGCGGGCAGGCGCGGACGACTACCTCTCCCGCCCCTGTGACCTGGAGGAGCTGCTGCTCCGGCTCGACCGCCTGCTCGCCAACCGCACCGCCGCCCTCCAGGTGCTCCAGGGGGACCTCGCCAACCACCCTCTCTGGGCCCTGCTCCAGTACCTCGGCCAGGTGCGCAAGAGCGGCATCCTGCGGGTCAAGGGGGAGAGCGGCGCCGGAACCATCGAGATGCGCGAGGGGGAGCCGGTCGACGCCCGCTGGCAGGAGCGGCTGCGAGGGAAGGAGGCCCTGCTCGCCCTCCTGTCGCTCGAAGAGGGGGGGTTCCGGTTCGATCCGATGATGCCCGGCGTCCCCCGCTCGGACGCGCGGGCGCTCCCCCTCCAGGAGCTGCTGATGGAGTCCGCCTGGCTCAAGGACGAGATCGGCAAGCGCCGCCACCACCTGCCCCCCACCGGGCAGCCGCTCCAGGCGCTCACCCCCAACCTGCCGCCGGTCGACGGCTTCCACTCCCTCCCCCTGCGGCGGGTCTTCGAGCGCGTGCTCCAGCAACCGGGGGTGCGCCTGTTCGACCTCATCGCCGACGAGGCCGAGGCGCCGATCTCGACGCGGCTCGCCACGGTGCTGCTGGCCGAGCACGGCGCCCTCGCGGCGCAGTCGGATGAGACCACGCATGAGCTCCAGAACACCCGCGAGATCTCCAGCGCCATCCTTTTCGAGGTGGCGATCGAGGACCTGATCGAGGCGGCGGCCGGGGCGGGGCTCGCGGCGTCGGCCCTCCCCTTCCTCCTGCTGGTCGAGCCCGCCGTCTGGCCGGACCTCCGCCGGCTGATCGAGCAGTCGCCGGGGTTCCGCCAGAACGAGGGGCTGCGCCGGCTGGTCGAGCAGGTGGAGCTCCGCAAGGCCGGGAGCGCCACCTTCCCCAGCCGCCGCGGCAAGCTCTCCCTGCACGTCCAGGTGCTGGCGGAGACGGTGCAGCCGCAGGTGAACGCCATCGTCCCCGGCTGCGCCGGGATCTTCGTCTGGGTCCGGGGGCAAGAGACCCTGGAGAGCGTGCGCGCGGTGGTGCAGCGGCTGGAGGCGAGCGCGTCCCGGGGCGCCGCCGGCGTGCTGGTGGCCCGCGCCGACGCCTCGGACCTCCTGCGCGGCACCGCCCGCTGGCGGAGCACCCCGCACGAGCCGCAGAGCCTCCTCGGCCTGCTCCGGCTCCTCCATCCGGACGCCAGATAGAGCGCCGCCGCCATGCCCGCCCACCCCACCGTGCTGCTGATCGATCCCCAGGCCGAGCGCCTGCGGGACCTCGGCAACCGCCTCGCCGCCGAGGGGTACGAGGTGGTGCCGGTGGCGGACACCGCCCGGGCGCGGCGCTTCGCCGAGGGCTTCAGCGCGGCGGTGATCGTGACCACCACCCAGGCCCTCGCGGCGGGGATCGATCCCGCGGCGCTGCTCGGCGGCTCCACAGGCCGCACGCTGGTGGTGCTCGGCGCCAGCCCTGAGGAAGAGGAGGCGCTCCCGGAGGAGGTCGCCTTCCTCTCCGTGGGCGGGCTGGAGCCGCCGGAGATCGCCCGCCGTCTGCTGCTGGTGCTGCTGGGCCGCGAGATCGGCGCCGCTCCGGACGCCACCCTGGCGACCCTGGTGGGGGACCTCGCGCAGACGCCGCTCATCGAGCTGCTGCGGGGGCTGGACGCCGCGGGCACCAGCGGCCGGATCGACCTGCGGGGGGGCTCGCTGCTCCTCCAGCGCGGCGCGGTGATCGCCGCCGCGGCGGGGGCGGCGCGCGGGCTCAAGGCGTTCTGCCGCCTCGGCCGGCTGCACGAGGGGCCGTTCCGCTTCGTGCCCGGCGAGCTCCCCGCCCGGCGGGAGATCGAGGAGGACCTCGACGCTCTCGTCCTCGCCGCCATCGAGGACTCGCTCGGCGAGCTCCCCGATCCCCGGGTCCGCCTGGAGGTCGAGCTCGGGCCCGGCTTCTTCGCCTCCCCCTTCTCGCCGCTCCAGCAGCGCATCCTCGGCGCCGCCCAGCGGGGCGCCACCCTGCGGCAGATCCTGGACGGCCTGCCGGACCGCGACGGCGAGATCGTGGCCGAGGTGCTCAGCCTGGAGCAGCGGGGGTTCCTGGTGCGGCGCGAGCCCGCGGTGCAGATCGTCACCGATTCGACCGCCGACCTCCCTCCCGACGTGGCCGGCGCCCATGGCATCGACGTGGTGCCGCTCACCGTGGCCTTCGGCAAGGAGTCGTTCCGCGACCGGGTCGACCTCCAGCCCGGGGCCTTCTACGGCCGATTGCAGACCAAGAAGGAGCACCCGGCGTCGAGCCCGCCGTCCGGGGACGAATTCGCCAAACGCTACGGCGGCTGGCTGGCGCGCGGGCACGACGTGGTGTCGGTCCACCTCTCGGCCCGCCTCTCGAAGACCTTCGACAACGCCGGGACCGGCGCCGCCGCAGCCCTCTCCTCGAACGGAGCCGCCGAGCGCGCGGGCGCGGCCCCTTCGGTGGCGGTGGTCGACTCGGGGCAGGTGAGCCTGGGGCTGGGCCTCCTCGCCCTGTTCGCCGCCCGCATGGCCGCCCGCAACGAGACCGCGGCGGAGATCCGGCGCCGCCTGCTCGCCATGGCGCCGCGCATCCATACCCTGTTCGTGGTGGACACCCTCGAATACCTCGCCCGCGGCGGGCGCATCGGCCGGGCGCGGGCGCTGCTCGGCGGCCTGCTGGGGATCAAGCCGATCCTCGGCATGGTCGAGGGGGAGGTGGCGCCGGTCGACCGCGTGCGCGGCGGGCGCGCGGCGCACCCGCGCATCCTGGAGATCCTGAAGGGACGGGTCGATGCCGGCCGGCCGGTGGTCGCCGGGGTGAGCCACGGCAACGCCCCCGCCTGGGCGGACCGCCTGGAGAAGCTGGTGCGCGAGACCTTCCCGGTGAGCGAGCTGATCCAGGCCGAGGTGGGCCCGGTGGTCGGCACCCACGCCGGCCCGGGGGTGGTGTCGGTCTCGCTCTTCCAGCCCGCGGGGGACGAGGCGGCCTTGATCGCGCCGCTGTAGGCCCGCCTGCTATCCTTCCCCCGTGAGCGAGCTCGGCTGGAAGTACCTGACCCCGGAAGACAAACAGTCGATCCTGCGGGGGATCGAGGACGGCACCGCCCATGGCGGCCCGTACCACGTGGAGATCCACCCTGCCGACCGCTGCAACATCGATTGCTTCTTCTGCTCGACCGCCGCGCTCCGGGGCACCGACGAGGTGCCGATGCCCCGCTTCGAGGAGTTGCTCGGCGAACTCAAGGGAGCCGGCACGCGATCGCTGCGGCTGGCCGGGGGCGGCGAGCCGCTCTTCCATCGCAAGATCAAGGAGTTCCTCGCCGCGATCCGGACGAGCGGCCTGCCGATCGAGAACGTCACCACCAACGCCGTCCTGCTGCGGACCGAGGTCGCCGAGCTCCTGGCCGCCACCTGCGACCAGGTCACGGTCAGCCTCAACACGGCGGACGAGGCGACCTACGCCTCGATGATGCAGACCAACCCCCGCAACTTCCAGCGGGTGGTAGACAACATCAAGGCGCTGATCGCCCTGCGGCGGGCCCGCAAATCGCGGAGCCCCCTGATCCTCCTCCAGTTCCTGGTCTGGAAGGAGAACTACCGGCAGATCCCCGCCATGTACCGGCTGGCCCGGGAGATGGGCGTCGACCGCATCCTGTTCAACGGCCTCGCCTTCCTGCCGCCGGAAAAGAAGATGACCCCGGCGGAAACCGACGAGATGATGGGCCTCTACGAGGAGGTCGTGCGGGCTGACGAGTACCGGACGGTCGCCGCCATCAACAGCTTCGAGCAGGACCTCTCCGCCCGGGTGGCCGAGATGAGCCACCGCCTGGGCGCCGAGCGCTCGCGCCTCTCGCTCCCCCGGAAGGCCGCGCGCTTCCTGCTGCGCGACGGCTTCACCCTGCCGGAGAAGGTCGGCCACTTCCGCGATCGCGTCCGCATGCGGCGGGCGTCGCGGGCCAGCGAGGGGCTGGACAGCTACTGCCTGATCGGCTGGCACTCGATGGTGATCCGCACCACCGGCGCCGTGGCCCCCTGCTGCATCCTCCAGGGCAAGGAGCTGGGGAACGTCTACCGCCAGACGGTGCGCGAGGTCTGGCACGGCGAGGCCTACAACCGCTTCCGCGCCGAGCTCTCCCGCATCCTGCGCGAGGGGCCGGGCTGGCAGCACGACGAGGCCGCCGACCACACGGTCGACTCCCTCTGCGGCCGCAAGGACGCCTGCCCGATCGGCACCTTCTACTACAAGCCGGACGTGCCGTTCCTGCGCTCGTTCAACGGGAAGCTGGCCGTTCTGCAGAATCCGTAGCGCACGCCTCAGAAGCAGATCGGTTGCGAATCCACGGTGGTCGTGTCCACCGTGACGAACCGGCTCAGGGTGCTCTGCCCCGCCGAGTTCATCACCGTGAGCGTGACCGCGTAGGTGCCCGCCGCCGCATAGGTGTGCCCGGGGTTCTGGACCGTGCTCAGGCAGGTCGCCGAGGTGGCGCAATCGCCGAAATTCCACTGCCAGGAGGTGGGGCTGTTGGCCGAGATGTCGGTGAAGATCACCACCAGCTTGTTCCTCTGATAGCAAAAGGCGGCCGTCGGCGGAGAGGGGGTCGTGCTGACGGTGACCAGCTTGGTCGCGCGGCTCGAGCCCGCGGTGTTGGAGGCGGTCAGGGTCACCGTGTAGCTCCCCGCCTTGGCGTACGTGTGGGAGGGGTTCTGCTGGGTGCTCGTCGCGCCGTCGCCGAAGTCCCAGCTCCAGTTGGTGGGGTTGCCCGTCGACTGGTCCACGAAGACGACGTTGAGGCCGTTGGCCTGGAAGCTGAAGGCCGCCTGCGGCGGATCGCCCGCCGAGACCGTCACCAGCTTGGTCTTCGAGGAGCTCCCCGCCCCGTTGGCCACGGTGAGCGTCACGCTGTAGGTCCCCGCCTGGGCGTAGGCGTGCTGGGGGTTCTGCAGCGTGCTCGACGCGCCGTCGCCGAAGCTCCAGGTCCAGCTCGACGGGCTGCCCGTCGACTGGTCCGCGAAAACCACGCTGAGGCCCGTGGCCTGGAAGGCGAAGTCCGCCACCGGCGGATCGCCCGCCGAGAGGGTCACGAACTGGCTCGTGCCGTCGGTCACCCCGAAGGCGTTGGCGATCGTCAAGGTGACGGTATAGGTGCCGGTGTTGGCGTAGGTGTGGCTGGGGTTGCGCGCCGTGCTCGACTTGCCGTCCCCGAAGTCCCAGGAGTAGCTGGTAGGGGTGCCGGCCGAGGCGTCCGCGAAGAGGACGGTCCGGCCGTTGATCGTGAAGGTGAAGGCGGCGAGCAGCGGATCGCCGGCCTCGACGGTGACGAACTGGCGCTTGGTGCTGGTCTGGCCGCTCGCGTTCGTCACCGTCAACGAGGCCGTATACGTGCCGGCGGCCGCATAGGTGTGCATCGGGTTCTGCTTCGAGGTCGCCGCGCCGTCGCCGAAGTCCCAGGCCCAGGCGGTCGGGGTGCCCGTCGAGGTGTCCTGGAAGAGCACCGAGAGGGCGCTGGCCTCGAAGGAAAAATTCGCCACCGGCGGGGCCGACGGCGATACCAGGGGGAGGTTGAGCTTGCCTACGCTGGTGCCGACCTGGGCGAGGATGTTGGCGGTCCCCAGGTCCGACCCGGCGTAGAAGGGGGCGGTGGCGGTCCCGCCCGAGAGCGTCTTCTTGACGAGCTGTACCGGCTTGCCAGCGCCGTCCACGCCGAAATTTCCCAGGTTGGTGCTGAGCGCGACCTCGGTGCCGTCCGCCACCGGCGCGCCGTTCTCTTGCGCGGTGACCGTGAGGTTGGCCCCCTGCGTGGAGCCCGCCTCGATCTGGTTGCGATCCGATTTCACCGTCACCACCACGGCGCCGGACCCGTTCCCGGAGCCGTTGGGAGGTGGCTCGACGGGATTGGTGGAGTTGCAGCCGAGGGCCAGCAGGGCGGCGGACGCGAGGACGAGCAGGCGGCGGAACATCGGCGTTTTCTTTGGAGCTTGGATTCCAGAGTATAGGGTAATTCGGAGCAGGCGGCGAGACCTCAAAGACAATTAGTAGCTGATAGCAATCCCTATTACAATTCATCTATTACTACTTTCTTGTATCATCCCTCTGAATCGTCGACAGGTAATCCTGGTTTCTTTCGGCTCCGGAGGGGGAAAGACCATGCTCAGAAGGACCGGGAGGGCGGGGCTCTACTGCTGGATTTCCATCATCCTGCTGGCGGCGGGTGGGCGGGCGCAGGCTCAAGCCCGGCCTTCGTCGGATCTGCTCCTCCCCTACTTCGACGTCGGTCTCACCGACGCCGGCACCACCACCCTCCTCACCGTCTCGAACGCCCTCGACAAGCCGGTGAGCGCGCTGGCGACCCTCTCCTCGAACTGGGGGGTGCCGGTGCTGAGCATCCCCCTGAAGCTGCAGGCGCATCAGATCTTGACGGTCGACCTGCGGGACTGGCTGGCGGCCGGAAAGGTTCCCGGCGTCACCCTGTCCGCCTCCGACCTGCTCCACCTGCAGGCGGCCCTGAGCGGCCAGCCGTCGCCGCGGGACGGGCTCTACTACTCCACCGCGACCGCTCCCGACCACGCCGTGGGGGCGATCGCCATCCGCACCCTGGGAGACCGGCCGCAGGCGTTGCAGGGGCAGTTTTACCTGATCGATCCCAGCCACAGCTCCTCCCAGGCCCAGAATCTGGACGACATCGCCGCCGTCGCGGCTCCCGCCGAGCTCTGCGCCCAGCATGTGGTGCGGCAGATCGCGGGCGGCGCGCCCGGCGTCTCGCAGGTGATCCTGTGGACAGACACCGCCGGCCTGGCGCTGCCCTCTCCCAGCCCCCAGGACCGGCGGCTGCAGGTCACGGTGTCCGCCTACTCGGCGGCCGGCTCTCTGTTGCGGCGCCAGACCGTCCGGCTGCTCCCCGTGGCGCGGATCTCCGCGGCCGATCTCGGGCTGACCCAGTCGCTCGGCCGGCTGGAGATCGCCACCGGCAACAATTCGGTGGCCACGGTCCGCGCCGGCGGCAGCGCCGTGTTCACCTCCGCCTGCGGGCAGGGGCCACCCCCCGCTCCGCAACCCAAGGTCCAGATCGTGACGCTGATCAACGGCCAGCATGCGACCTCGCCTCCGGGACCGTCCATCGCCGTGGGCGTGCCGATCGTCTGGCAATACATGGTCAGCAACGCCGGCAGCGGCAACCTGACCCAGGTGCGGGTCAGCGACAGCGTGGCCGGCGCCGTGAAATGCCCGCAGCGGCTCCTCAAGCCCGGCCAGTCGATGACCTGCACCCGCTCGGGGCTCTCCGAGGGGTGCCAGCACACCAACGTCGCCACCGTCTCGGCGACCGGCGTCCGCAACACGCCGGTGAGCGCCCAGGACTCCGCGAGCTACTTCGGCGACGACGGCGCCGCAGTCGAGATTACGGTCTCCACCAACGGCCAGGACGCCGACACCCCTCCGGGCCCGAGCGTGCAGACCGGATCGGCGGTGAGCTGGACCTATCTGGTCGTCAACACCGGTACCGTCCGCCTCTACCAGATCTCGGTGCGGGACGACCAGGGCGTGGCGGTGAGCTGCCCGCGGATCAGCCTCGGCCCCGGCGAGGATATGAGCTGCACGGCCAGCGGCGTCGCCGTTCCCGGCCAGTACTCCAACATCGGCAAAGTCACCGCCACCGGCACCTGCGCCAAGGTGACCGCCAGCAACGGCAGCCACTATTTCGGCGAGAGCAGCGCGGGCCTCAAGCTGCAGGCGCTCACCAACGGCTATGACGCCAACCTCCCGCCCGGCCCTTCGATTCCGGCCGGCAACCCGGTCACCTGGCAATACGTGGTCACCAACACCGGCAAGCTGACGGTGAACGACGTCAGCGTCTCCGACGACCACGACGTCGCCGTGAGCTGTCCGCTCAGCATGCTCCAGCCCGGTCAGTCGATGACATGCGTCGCCCGCGGCGTGGCGGCGTCCTGCCAGTACGGCAACTTCGGCACGGCGACCGGCCAGACCTCCCAAGGACCGGTCTCCGCGAGCGATGCCAGCCACTACGTCGGCCAGGGCCAGGCCGCGCTCGACGTCCAGACGTACGCCAATGGCCAGAGCGCCGGCCAGCCCCCCGGCCCGGCGATCGCCACCGGCACCCCCGTGCAATGGTCCTATGGGGTCACCAACACCGGCCAGGTGGCGCTGACCTCGGTCAAGGTCACCGACGACCGGGTCACGGCGGTGAGCTGCCCGCAGAGCAGCCTCCAGCCCGGCCAGTCGATGACCTGCACCGCCACGAGCACCGCCGTGTCCGGCTATTACACAGGCCGCGGCATCGCCTCCGGCACGACCTCCTGCAACTCCGCGGTGACCGCCACCGGCGCCACCAACTACGTCGGCGGCGGAGACCCGGGAATTCAGCTCCAGACGCTGGTCAACGGCCAGAATGCCAACACGCCGCCCGGCCCTTCGATCGCCGTCGGCGGTGCGATCGCCTGGAGCTACGTGGTGAGCAACACCGGGCCGATCCCCCTCACCAACGTGGCGGTCAGCGACAGCCTCGACAGCTTCATCACCTGTCCGCAGACCTCGCTCCAGCCGGGAGCCTCGATGACCTGCGCCAGCCCGGGGACGGCCCAGGCCTGCCAGGCGAGCAACTTCGCCAAGGCCACCGCGAAGACCCCCGGCGGCCAATCGATCACCGCGATCGATCCGGCCTACTACGTCGGCCAGCCACAGGCCAGCCTGCGGATCCAGTTGACCACCAACGGCGTGCACGCGAGCGCCGCGCCCGGGCCCATGGTCCAGACGGGCTCCACGGTGACGTGGATCTACACCGTGACCAACACCGGCGACGTCAACCTCACCCAGGTCCAGGTCAGCGACGACCAGGGCGCGAACGTGATCTGTCCGGCGACGACGACCCTGGCACCCGGCGAGTCGATCCGCTGCACCGCCCAGGGCACCGCGGTCGAAAGGCAGTTCCAGAACACCGCCACCGCCACCGGCACCCCGCCTTGCGGTATCCAGGTCTCGGCCCAGGATTCGGGCTTCTACACCGGCGGCGGCGACGGGTCGATCGAGCTCCAGAAGCGCACCAACGGACAGCTCACACCCACGCCGACGGGCCTCCAGATTGCGCTCGGTGCTCCGGTCACCTGGAAGTACACGGTGAAGAATACCGGCAAGGTCTCCCTCTCCAGCGTCGGCGTGACCGACAACCGCGGCGTCTCGGTCATCTGCCCGCGGAGCACCCTCCAGCCCGGCGACTCCATGGACTGCACCGGCACCGGCACGGCCCAGGCCTGCCAGTACGACAACCTGGGCATCGCCACCGGCCAGACCGCCAACGGCCAGCGGGTCACCGGGGTCGCTCAAGGCTTCTACTTCGGCATCATCGAGCCGGCAGTCACTCTCCAGCTCGGCGTGAACGGACAGACGGCCCCCACGGCTCCCGGCCCCACGATCCCGGTGGGCTCCACGGTGGCGTGGTCGTATCTCGTCACCAACACGGGAAACGTCCCCCTCACCGCCGTGCGGATCAGCGATGGCCACCTCACGTCGGTGACCTGCCCTCTGACCAGCCTCCAGCCGGGCGAGCAGATGACCTGCGCCGCCGTCAGCACCGCGGCGGAGGGACAATTCGACGACACCGCCAGCGTGACGGCCACTCCGCCCTGCGGAGATCCGGTCACCGCCCAGCACAGCGGCCACTACCTAGGCCAAGGCACACCGGGGCTCCAGATCCAGACGCTCCTGAACGGCCAGGACGTCCCGCAGGCGCCCGGCCCCTCGCTGACGGTGGGCACGCCCATCCTCTGGAGCTACACGGTCTCCAACGTGGGCCAGGCGAGCCTCTCGGGGATCGCGGTGACCGACGACCACGGCTCCAACGTGACCTGCCAGCGCACCTCCCTCCAGCCGGGGGAGTCGACGGCCTGCACCGCGACCAATCGCGACAACGCCCAGGCTTGCCAGCAGATCAACCTCGGCAAAGCCACCGCCCAGAGCCCCACCGGCGCGATCTCCGCGTTTGACGCGAGTTTCTACGTCGGCCAGCTCACGGCCGCCCTCCAGATGGTGCTGACCGTCAACGGAATGAGGGCCACGGCAGCTCCCGGACCGACCCTCAACGTGGGCGCGGACGTGACATGGACCTACAAGGTCACCAATCTGGGCAACGTCTCGCTGAGCAACATCAAGGTCCTGGACGACCAGGGCGCGGCGGTGATCTGTCCGCAGGCGCCGGCGACCCTCGACCCCGGCAAGTCGATGACCTGTACGGCGAGCGGAAAGGTGGCCGCCGGCCAGTTCCACAACGTCGGCAGCGTGACCGCCGATCCGCCCTGCGGCTCCCAGGTGTCCGCCCAGGATTCGAGCTACTACTTCGGAGGCCAGGCGGCGCAGATCCAGATCACCAAGCTGCTCAACGGGAATCACGTCACGAAACCAGAAGACGGCCCGAAGCTCTCCCCCGGCACCCCGATCACCTGGAGCTATGTGGTGAGAAATCCTGGCAGCCAGGCGCTGACCGTCGCCGTCGTCGACGACCAGGGGGTCGCGGTATCCTGCCCGAAGAGCTCGCTCCTGCCCGGCGACTCCATGGTCTGCGCCGGCAGCAGCTTCGCTCATGTCTGCGACTACACGAACAAGGGCACCGCCACCGGCGTGACCTCCGACGGCAGCCTGGTCACCGCCAGCGACAACAGCTATTACAAGGGGCAGTCACATCCCGGAATTGCGATCAAGACCTACGTCGTCGTCAACGGCGTCAACGTCGATGCCGACCTGCCCCCGGGGCCGACGCTGCACGTGGGAGACACTGTGCGATGGAGCTACGTGGTGACGAATACGGGCGACGTCGAGCTCACCGGCGTCGGCGTCACCGGCACAGGCTATAACGACATTGGAGTACTGTCGTTCCCTGTGGCCTGTCCGCCGAAGACGACCCTTGTTCCCGGCGAGGCCATGACCTGCACCACCGCCGGCACCGTGCTCACGGGTTTGTTCCAGAATACCGGCACCGCCACCGGCAAGCCCGACTGCGGCAGCGGCACGAGCATGAGCGTCTC
This sequence comes from Thermoanaerobaculia bacterium, assembly GCA_045807625.1. Classification (GTDB taxonomy): domain Bacteria; phylum Acidobacteriota; class Thermoanaerobaculia; order Multivoradales; family UBA5704; genus DATARR01. The sequence continues at coordinate 35,899 of JBJMHA010000038.1, forward strand.
GGCCAGCGACTCCAGCTACTACGACGGCGAGCCGGCGCAGATCAAGATCACCAAGCTGCTCAACGGGAATCACATCACGTCCAAAACGGACGCTCCGCAGCTCTCCCCCGGCACCCCGATCGCCTGGAGCTACATTGTGGGCAACACGGGCAGCCTGGCGCTGACCGTAGCCGTCATCGACGACCATGGGGTCCTGGTGACCTGCCCGCAGAGCGTGCTCCAGCCGGGTGGCTCCATGACCTGCACCGGCAGCAGCGTCGCGCAGGCCTGCGACTACGAGAATGTCGGCACCGCCACCGGCGTGACCCTCGGCGGTAAAACGGTTACCGACACCGATTACAGCTTCTATAAGGGGCAGTCGCATCCCGAAATCGCGATCAAGACCTACATCGTCGTCAATGGCACCAACGACGATGCCGACCTGCCCCCGGGGCCGACGCTGAACGTGGGCGATCCGGTGCACTGGAATTACGTCGTGACGAATACGGGCGATGTCCAGCTCAGCGACATCAAAGTCGAGGACGACGACCATGGTGGCACAAACGGAGCGACCGGTCTGAGCTGTCCGAAGGATACCCTCATACCCGGCGCGACCATGACCTGCACCGCCTTCGGCATGGTGGTCCAGGGCACTCACCAGAACACCGACACCGCCACCGGCAAGCCACTCTGCGGCAGCGGCTCGAGCGCGAAAGTCTCGGCCCAGGACTCGAGCTACTACCTCGGCAAGGAGCCGCAGATCCAGATCACCAAGCTGCTCAACGGGCAGCACGTCGACAAGTCCCCCGGGCCCGCGCTATCCCCCGGCACCCCGATCGCCTGGAGCTACATCGTCAGCAACCCGGGCAGCCTGGCGCTGAAGTCGATCGTGGTCGGCGACAATCAGGGGGTCGCGGTGACCTGCCCGCAGAGCGCGCTCCAGCCGGGCGACTCCATGGTCTGCACCGGCAGCAGCGTCGCGCAGCAGCTCTGCGGCAGCGACCACTACGAGAACACCGGCACCGCCACCGGCGCGACCCCCGACGGCGGCACCGTCACCGCCAGCGACAACAGCTACTACAAGAACACCCAGAGCACCGAAAATGGCAGCATCGCCGTCCGAACGGACCTGGCGTACGCCGCCACCAACTCTTTCACATCCGCCGATAGCCCACCCGGATTGCCTGTCTCTACACTCCTCCCAGGCTTGAACGTGGTCCGCTTCAGGCACACGGTAACGAATAACGGCAATGTGTCGCTCAAAAATCTCAAGCTTTCGGATGCACTGGGCGGAACCGGCGGGTGTGTCCTCCCTGCCACATTGTCTCCCTCTCAAGTCTTTGTTTGCATATATGACTATCCAGCGTCTTCGACCGGACAGCAGAACAACGTTGGAAATGCCTCGGGAGACTCGATCTGCAGCGGGACGAAATATAGCGCCTCAGATAACGGATACTTCTTGGTCAATTGACCCCAGACGGGCAGAGGTGAGGGGCCGCCGTCCTCTTCGGAGGCGGCCTGAATCTCCCCACCCGCCCGAGTCCCCCAGGCCGGCTCCGGAGGCACTCTACTGAGAGAGCCGGCCGCAGACCCGGCCCCGTCAAAAGGAGAGATCCATGAAAAAGCACTCTCGCCGTCTTGCCCTCAACCGCGAAACCATCCTGCGCCTCAACGACTCGGCCCTCGGAGGAGGCGCCGCCGCCGTCGCCACCGGCCGGGACACCGAGCAGGTCGAATGCTACTCGCCGCTCTGCGGGCCGACCTACTGGCGGACCTGCGATCCCTGCGAGGCGACCACCTGATCGCGGATCAGCCACGCCGCGCTGAGCGAGGCCAGCAGGGCGAGCCCGGCCGCGGTCCACATCACCCCGCGGAAGCCGTCCAGGAAGGCACGGTCCACCGCGGACCGCGCTCGTGCCCGTACCGGCTCCGGAATCCCGGCGGGGATCTTCAGGGCCGTCAGCCTCTCCCGCTGCCCCGCGATCGCCGTCCGCGCCGCGGGCGGCATCTCGACGCCCGCGAGCCGGCGGTCCAGCCCCCGCTCGAACAGGCCCAGCATCAGGATCCCCAACCCGGCGACCGCCAGGAGCCCGGCGCAGCGGGAGACGGCGTTGTTGATCCCGGACGCGATGCCCGCGCGGCGCTCCTCCACCGCTCCCATGACCGTCGTAGTGAGCGGCGCCACGCTGATCGTCATCCCCAACCCCAGGACCAGGATGGCGGGAAAGAACGCCGTCCAGTAACTGCCGCCCAGGCCCGGCAGGGCGAAGAGGGCGAACCCGGCCGCGGCGATCGCCGGACCCACGATCAGGGGCCGCCGCGCGCCATAGCGGTCCACCAGCCCGCCGGCCCACCGCGAGAGGGTGAACATCAGCAGCACGAACGGCAGCAGCGCCGCGCCTGCGGCCGTGGCCGAATACCCGCGCACCTGGATCAGATCGAAGGGCAGGAAGAACAGCGCTCCTCCCAGCGCCGCGTAGAGCCAGAGGGTCAGGAGGTTGGCGCCGGTGAAGGTGCGCGAGCGGAAGAGCGAGAGCGGCATCATGGGCGCCGCCGACCGGGCCTCCACGGCGAGGAAGCCGGCCAGCGCCGCCAGACCCAGAATCAGGGCCCCGACCACCCACGGATTGCCCCAACTCCGGTGCTGCGATTCGATGAGGCCGAACGTCACACCGCCCAATCCCAGGGTGGCGAGCAGGGCCCCCAGGAGGTCGAGCCGTCCGGAGCTCTGCTCGTCGCGGCTTTCGGGCACGAAGCGGAGCGAAATGGCGATCACCGCCGCAGCCAGCGGCAGGTTGAGGAAGAACACCCAGCGCCACGAAACGTGATCGATCAGCCAGCCGCCGAGCAGCGGTCCCACCGCCGCCGTGATCGCTCCGAAGCCGGACCAGGTTCCGATCGCCTTCCCCCGCCGTTTCTCGTCGAACGAGGCCGAGAGCAGGGCCAGGCTCCCCGGCACCATCAGCGCCGCGGCGACCCCCTGGACGGCGCGCGCCGCGATCAGCGCTCCAGGGTCCGGAGCGAGGCCGCAAGCCCCCGAGGCGAGAGCGAACCCGCAGACGCCGATCAAAAACACCCGCCGCCGGCCGAAGCGGTCGCCGAGCGAGCCCCCCACCAGCAGCAGGGCCGAGAGGAACAGCGCATACGCCTCGACCACCCACTGCACGTCCGCCACCGTGGCGCCGAGCCCCGCCTGCAAGGCCGGCAGCGCCACGTTCACCGCCGTGCCGTCGAGAAACGCCATCCCCGATCCCAGGATGGTGGCCGCCAGCACCCACCGCTCCGCCCCGGGGCCGCAGGGGGACGCGGCCTTGCCGGCCCGGAGCACGCCTTCGTCGCAGGGTTGTTTCAGTGGCTGCATTCTCCCCTCCCGTTCTGAGCTTCACCCGGAGCGTCCGTGGCCTCCGCCGCCCGGGATTGTATCGTTCCAAGCTTCCGCTACACTCCCCCCTCAAGGAGGAGCCCTCCATGACCACCCACCCCCGCCTTCGGCATCTCATCATCCTGATCGCCGCCCTCTGCCTCGCCCAACCCGCAGCGGCCCGCACCAACAAGCCCCCGCTCCACGCTCGCCACTGGCTCGCCATCACCGGCAAGCCCCTGGCGGCCACGGCCGGGGCGATGATGTTCCAGAAGGGGGGGAACGCCGTGGACGCCTCGGCGGCCATGCTCGCCGCCGCCTGCACCATGTGGGACACCCTCGGCTGGGGGGGCGAGACCCAGGTCCTGATCTGGAACCCCAAGACGCACAAGGTGATCGCTATCGACGCCCTGGGCGTCGCCCCCACGGGAGCCACCCCCGAATTCTTCCACGGCAAAGGGATGGCCTATCCGCCCGAGTACGGCCCGCTGGCGGCGGTGACGCCGGGCACCCCGGGCGGCCTCCTGACAATTCTGGCCGAATACGGCCGCCTCTCCCTGGCCGACGTCCTCGCCCCGGCGATCCAGATGGCCGACGGCTATTCCATCGAGGCCCAGCTCGCGAACACCATCGAGCGGCAGAAGGGGGAGATCAAGAAGTGGCCGGCCTCCCAGGCCGTCTTCCTCCCCCACTTGGGCGAGCCCCGCGAGGCCCCCCGGGCCGGCGAGGTGTTCCGGCAGGCCGACCTCGCCGCCACCCTGCGCAAGCTCGTCGAGGCCGAGCACAAGGCCCTCGCCGCTGGCAAGAGCCGCAAGGAGGCGATCTACGCCGCCTACGACCGCTTCTACAAGGGGGACATCGCCGAGGAGATCGTGCGCGGCACCCGCGAGCAGGGGGGCCTCTTCACCCGCGAGGATCTGGCGAATTGGCGGGTGAGGATCGAGGAGCCGGTCCACACCAGCTACAAGGGGATCGACGTCTACAAGCTCACCGCCTGGACGCAGGGTCCCGCCATGCTCCAGGCACTCAATCTCCTCGAGCCCATGGACCTGCGCGGCATGGGGCTCAACAGCACGCGCTACATCCACACCCTCTACCAGGTGATGAATCTGGCCTTCGCCGACCGCGACTTCTACTACGGCGACCCCTACTTCCCGCCCGAGGAGCCCATCCAGGGGCTGCTCTCCAAGGAGTACGCGAGCTCCCGGCGGCAGCAGATCGACGACAAGCGGAACGATCCGGCGGTGAAGCCCGGCGACCCCTATCCGTTCCAGGGGCAGAAGAATCCCTTCCTCGACCTCCTGAAGACCTGGGGCACGCCGCGGGCCCAGAAGAAATGGACGCAGCCGCAGAATTCTCAGCTCACCTTCGACGAGGCCTTCCGCGCCGGCACCACCTCCGTCCTCGCCGCGGACGAGGAGGGGTGGGTGGTCTCCGCCACGCCGAGCGGCGGCTGGGTGCCGGCCTTCATCGCCGGCCGCAGCGGCGTCGGCCTCTCCCAGCGCATGCAGAGCTTCGTGCTCGACGAGGCCGAGGACCCGTTCAACGTGCTCGTCCCCGGCAAGCGGCCGCGGGTGACCCTCACCCCCACCCTGGCGGTGAAGGGGGACAAGCCCTATCTCGCCTTCGCGGTCCAGGGGGGAGACACCCAGGACCAGAACCTCCTCCAGTTCTTCCTCGACGTCGTGGAGTTCGGCATGACCGTGCAGGAGGCATCGGAGGGCCCGAACATCACGAGCTATCAGATGCACAGCTCCTTCGGCGACCACGCCTCCGAGCCGGGACGCCTGACAGTCGTTTCGAGCACTCCGCCCTGGGTGCGCCAGGAGCTCCAGCGGATGGGCTATAAAGTCGAGGTCGAGGAGAGGAACTCCGGACCGATCAACGCCATCCTGATCGATCACGAGCACGGCACGATGTGGGGCGGGTCGAGTGATTACGGGGAGGATTATGGGATTGGATGGTGATCAGGTCGGCGCATCCGGGCCAGTATAGCAACGGCAACCAGCGCGACGACGAACGCCGGCACCCCGGTCACCGCCGGGAATGCGATCAGCGCCAGGGGCGCGAGCGGGCTCTGGTGGCTTGCAGCACCACTCCAGCGCCCATGAACGATCACCCAGACGGCAAGAGCGAAAGCTCCCAGGGCGACCGCCGCCGAGACGTGCAAGGCCGCTCGAAGAGGTGGGTTGCGCAGCCGAAAATGCTCGTACCCCACGTGGGCTGCGAACGCCGCAGCGCTGAGCACCCACGCGGCCAGCCGCCAAGTGATACGCATCATATTGGAGACAGAAGGATTGGCGAGCGCGGCGAACGCGATACCGACGACGGGGTACAGGATGGCGAAAAGCAATGCCATCCGGAGCCACCGCTGATTAGCATGCGGGTCCATGCTCATCTCATCATACTACCATCTTCTTCTCCACCCCGCGGTTCGCGAGGCGCCGTTTCAATATCGGCCATGAGGAGATCCGGGACCAGTTGCCGCGCCGACTGAAGAACCCTGCCGTTGGGATCGACGATCCCCGAGGAGCCATGGGAGACGAGGCTTCCGGCATGCCCCGCGACGTCGGCGCGGATCACGAAAACGCCGTTCTCGGTCGCCTGGGCGATGTCAGCCTGCCTCGCTTCATCAACCAGCTTCAGCCCTCCTTTGGCGGGAGGGAGGCCATTATTCGACGGCACGAACAGGACCGCCGCTCCTTGCGCGGCCATGCTTCGGGCCGGCTCCGGAAAGTTGGAGTCGCGGCAGATGAGGATCCCGAAGGTCAGGCCGCCGACCGTGAAGACCGGTGCCTCGTCTCCAGCCATGTAGACCGATCGGTGGATCGCCGGATGTACCTTGCGATAGATGCCGGCGACCTTTCCCCGGTGAAAGACCGCCGCGGAATTATAGAGCCGGCCACGATCGATTTCCGTGAATCCCAGGATGGTCGTAACCCGGTCGCTCGCGAGAGGCGACAACAACGCTTCCAACTGGCCCGACGCCACGTCGATCGCGATCTCGGCGGGTTGGTCTGCATAATCGGCAAGGCCTCCCAGCGCACCCTCGGGACAGCACAGGATCTCCACACCGTTCGCTTCGCACCCATCGACCTGCTCGCGGATCAGGTCAAGGACCGCGGGTGAGCTGATGGCCTGCAGCGGAGCCTGGTACGCGGCGACTTTCACACGCTCAGGATATACCTCGCGAGATCCCCGATCCTTTGCAACGTCTCGGGGCGAATCCTTGCGGCCTGATCGGTCGCCGCTTTGGCCTCCCGCGGGATGAAGGCTCCCTGGATCGAGCGCCGCCGTCCGGCGGACCGGTTGGCGGTGTGCCCGTGCCAGACCGACCCGTTGAAAATGATGATCGATCCCGCCGGACCACAGGCCAGCGCCGGCTCTCCGCAATCCCCGTCCGGTCCATGGTCCAGCCAGTGCGAGGCCGGCACGAAACGGGTGGCGCCGTTCCCGGCATGAAACTCGTCGACCATGAGGATAAAGCCCACCAGCGGCCAGCCATCGGCCTGATGCTGGACGTCCACGTGGAGTTCCTGCTCCGGCCCGCCCGGCTCCAGCGTCCTGGCGAGCATCGCGCTGAGCTTGAAAGGCCGGCCGATGATCCGGCGACAGGCCGCCAGCACGGGACCATAAACGTAGATCCCGTCGAATTCCGGTCCCCGGCTGACGAAATCGCTGACCCGCGTCGAGGATCGGATGGATACATCCTGAGGATCCGCCGCCGCCACCGCCTGGTCGTAGGCCTCGGACAGCCGCGCGCGGCCGCCGGGAATCGCCGGGCCCGGCAGGACCACGAAGCCGAGATTGATCAGTTGCCGAGCGGCCTCCGGCGGCAGCTCGGAATCCGCGGCGATGACGTCGTACCAGTCGTCGACCGATCTCATAATCCTGGTTGGCTCTCAAGCTCTCTGCAGCCGCGCCGGGTGCCCGTAATCGGCTTGAGCCGGTTCTTTTCCAGCAGGAAAACGCGCTCCCGACACTCTTCTTTCTCCTTCGCAAAGTCGACGTGATACTGCGCGATCAGCATCCTGCTGCCGGACCGGCTGTAAAGAATCGTCAGATAGTCGCGGCCGTCCCGCGTTTTCGGAGCCGGCTCCGCGGTCGCGAACCCGTCCAACAAGCGACTCTCGCGCCCCGTCGACAGATCCGTCATCGTGTAGTACCTGCAACCCGTTCCACAACTGTGAGCGGCGATGAAGTATTTTCCAGCGAAATTGATCACCGGCGCCTCGACCATCTTGCCAAGCTCATCGGTCCACCACCTTTCCTGGTGCTGAATCCACTTGGGCGGATGGACCGTTCCGTCATAGAGGGGGACCGCGAAATCCTCGAACCGCGGCGGATCGCCCGCGTATAGAGGCGCGCTCGGCAGGATGAAGGCGAGCCCGGCGAGCAGACCCGCCAGGGTCAGCTTTCCCTTCGGCATCATCGCTCCTTGTCGAAGCCGGTCATACCGTGATGATCACCTTTCCCCGAGCGTGCTCTGCTTCCAGATACCGGACGGCCTCGGGGACCTCATTCAACCTGTAGCACCTGTCGATGACCGGCGTCACCTTTCCGGCCGCCATGAGGTCGCGCAAGACGGCCAGATCTTTCTGGCTCCGCCTCGCCAGAAACGGGACCATTCTCGGGCTCCCGAGCCGCGACAAGACGAGCACCTGAAGCAGACGAGCGAGCGGGCCGGTCCACCGGCCGCCGTCCGGCACTCCGACCATGATGTAGATCCCCTGGGGATTCAAGACGCGTCTGCAGGCCGACAACGAATGGTTCCCAACACAGTCGAGGATCAGATCGTAATGCTGCCCGCCTTGGGTGAAATCCTCCTGGGTGTAATCGATGATCCAGTCCGCGCCGATCGACCGGACCCTCTCCACGTTCCTCGGGCTGCACACGCCGGTCACGTCCGCGCCGAACGACTTGGCGATCTGCACGGCGAACGTGCCCACGCCTCCTCCCGCGCCATTGATCAGGACCGTCTGCCCCGGCCGCAGCCGCCCCTTGTCACGGAGAGCCTGCAAGGCCGTGAACCCTGCCACGGGCGCCGAAGCCGCTTCCTCGAACGTCACGTTCTCCGGCTTCAGGACCACGTCGGATTCGGACGCGCACACAGACTCGGCGAAGGCGCCGCGGCACGCGCCGAAGACCTCGTCGCCAGGCTTGAACCGGGTCACGTTCCCGCCGACCGCTTCGACCCGGCCGGCCACGTCCGCGCCCAAACGCGGGGACTTCGGCCTCCGCAGCCCGAATTGCAAGCGGGCGATGTACGGCGTGCCTCTCAGGAAGCGCCAGTCCATCGGATTGACCGAGGCCGCGCGAACGGCGATCAGGACCTCGCCGTCCCCAGGGACCGGCGTCTCGATCTCCTCACAGCGGAGTACCTCGGGCGGACCATAGCCGTGATGAACGATCGCTTTCATGATTCTGGTACCTCCTCTTCGCGGGCTCCCCAGCGGCGCCGCAGCCCCTCGCGGAACCTCTCCCGCTCCTCGGGGGACATCTTCTCCCAGCGATCGATCAGCCGCGCCCGCCAGTGCCGGTCGTTGTGGCGGCCGTGGAAGCCGCCGAAGAGGAGACGGCCGAGGAGCCACACCCCGAGGGCCTGCCAGAACGTGATCGATCGCACGCCGAACAGCTCCGGCATCAGCCAGTTCCAGAGGCTCTTCACCACCAGCCCGAACAGCCCCAAGGCTATGGGTCCGACAACGAGCACGATTCCGGCGAGTCTCAATACGCGCGATGTCCGTCTGCTATTCATGGCACTAACGCTCCTAGTCGTTGAAATTCGTCATGGATGTCGCGCAGCCTCCGGCGCAGGTGAAGGATCGCGTAATGCTTGCGCGACAGCAGAGTGTTGACGCTCACCCCCGTCTCCGCGGCGAGCTCCTTGAAGCTGCGCCCTTCGATCTCGTGGGCGATGAAGACCTTGCGCTGCTCCTCCGGTAGCTCGTCGAGCGCGGCCTCGAGCTCCTCCAGCAATACCCCGCGCGCGAGCTCCGCCTCAGGCCCGCCGCCGGGGGCGGGGAGAAGGTCCTCGAGCGCGAAGGTCTCATCCTCGACAGAAAGGTCGCGCGGCGCTTCCGGCGACCGTTTGCGGAAAAGGTCGATGATGCGGTTGCGGGCGACGCGAAACAGCCACGCCTCCACCTTCTCGATCGGCGTCGTCAGCCGGACCGCCTCCACGAGCTCGTAGAGAACCTCCTGCAGGATGTCCTCGGCATCGCCCGCGTCGGCCACGCGCCGGCGGATGAAGGCCCGGAGCCGGCCCCCCTCCCGGGCGACCGCCTGGGAGATGCGCCGGTCCTGCTCCGCGGTCCTGTCGTCGAGGGTGAGCATGGCGTTCATCCACTACTGTAGACGAAGGAGCGGGGCGGATATTTTGGAGTGGCGGGGCTCAGGCTCCTCCGCTCACCTGGTACGCCACCCAGCAGCAGGCGACCCCGAGGCCGAGGATTCCGAGAAGCCCCAGAGCGAAGACCGGCGCCAGACGGTGGTCGAGCTCGGGTGTCTCCTCGCGAGGAGGGTTGCGCAGAAACAGGGCATACGCCACGCAGGCCAGGAAGATCCCCGCGATGACGTCGAGAACATAGTGCTGCCTGGTGAACAGAGTCGAGGCTCCGACGAGCACGGCACAGAACGTCGCGGCGATCCCAACCCCGCGGTGCACGCGATAGCAGGCCAGAGCCGACACGAAGGAATGAGCGACGTGGAGAGACGGAAAACAGTTATACGGCGGGTCGGCCGAGTAGAGGAACCGCAGGCCCCAGGCGATGAACCCCTCTCCGATCACCTTGGCCGGGCGTGGGGCCGCGGTCGGATACACCAGAAAGCAGACATAGGCCGTGATCCAAACCATCAGATAAGCCCGGACCGTGCGGCGGATCTGCCCTTCCTGGCGTATGACGAACACCGGCAGCAGGATCAGAAACAGATAGAGCGATCCATAGACCAGCGCCCAGGCGGGCCGCAGAGGCATGGCAAGGTCCAAAGCCAGCTCGGGGCTGTGCAGCGTCCGGTCAGTCAACAGCTCGGGAATGAGAATGTAGAAGGGGACCAGCGAAACGAGCACGACCATGGGAATGGTCACCGGGTAGGGCCGGTTCAGCGCCTGGAGGACCTTGCGCCATCGGAACACGCGGAGCGCCCTCGGGCCTCTACTTGACATCCAGGAGGAGGTTGAGCTTCTTCTCCAGCTCCTCATAGGGGCGCACGCCGCGGACGGTCTCCACGACCTGGATCTTGTCGCTCCCCGGCACCCGCCGCCCGAGCAGGTAGATCGGCGTGGCGGCGCCCACCAGATCCTCGGCGAGCCGCATCTCCCGGCGGATCTCCCCTGCGGGCTGGCCGCCGGAGAGGCACTTCTGGAAAGCGGCGGCGTCCAGGCCGAGCTTCTCCGCGTAGCCCTGCAGTTGGGCGGGAGCGAGCGCCTGCTGGTTGGCGAACAGGAGGTGGTGCATCTCCCAGAACTTCTTCTGGTAACCGGCGCACATCGCCGCCTCCGCGGCCTCGAAGGCGTGGGGGTGCGTCGGCAGGGGCAGGTTGAGGAAGATGACCTCGACCTTGCCGGGGCGTACCAGCTTCTCCTCGAGCCGCGGCAGGACCTCGCGGGCGCTCTGGCCGCAATAGGGACACTGGAAGTCGGACACCTCGATGAGCACGACCGCGGGCGAGCCGGTCTTGAGGGAGGGCGCGGCGCCGACCGAGATCGTGAGCCCGGCGGCGGCGAGCTCCGGAAGGTGCCCTCCCAGCCAGAGGACGACTCCCGCCGCGAGCGCGGTCGAGACACGGCGAGCGCGAAGTCTCATCATCGTCACTCCTTTTCAGCGAGCCTACCCGGGGGCCACCTCGAAGGACATCATCTCATGCCGGAGCCAAGGCTGTGGGCCAAGCGAGGTAGGTCGCGCACCCTCCAGAAGGCTATACTTCAACTTTGTTCAGCCGCCACCGGATACAAAGGGGAGGACTTTCATGAGACGAGCAGCGATCTTCACGATCCTGGCCTGGGTCTGCATCCCCGGGCTGGCCCTGGCGGCGGCGGGCGCCACGCCGGCCCCGAAGCTGGCGCTGAAGCCCTGCACCCTCCCCGGCCTGGCGGCGGAGGCTCGGTGCGGCACCTATGAGGTGTGGGAGAACCGGACGGCGAAGTCCGGCCGCAAGATCCCGCTCCGCGTCGTAGTGATCCCCGCCCAGGGTCCCGACCGGCTTCCCGATCCCTTCATCTACTTCGACGGCGGCCCGGGACAATCCTCGGTGGCGAACGCTCCCTGGGTCGTTCAGGATCTCGGAGCCCTGCGCAAGCGGCGGGACATCCTGCTCGTCGACTTCCGGGGGACCGGCGGATCGGCCGGCCTCTTCTGCCCCGAGATGCGGGGGAACGCGGGGCGCCAGGACTTCCTGGACAACTTCTACCCGCCGGACCGGGTGAAGGCCTGCGCCGAGCGCCTGGCGAAGACCGCCGACCTCAGCCAGTACACTAACGACACCAGCGTCGACGACATCGACGAGGTGCGGGCCGCCCTCGGCTACGGCAAGCTCAACATCTTCGGCGCCTCCGGCGGTAGCCGGGCGGCCCTGGTCTACCTGCGCCGGCACCCGGAGACGGTGCGCACGCTGATCCTCCTGGGCGTGGCCCCCACGGACGAGCGCGGGCCGTTCCCCATGGCCCGCAACGCCCAGCGGGCGCTCGACGGCCTGATCGCCGAGTGCGCGGAGGACCAGGGCTGCCACGCCGCCTTCCCCAAGCTGCGCGACGAGGTCGCCGACGTGCTCCGTCAGGTCGAGAAGGAGCCCGTGACCGTGGCGCTGACGGACGGCGAGACGGGCAAGCCGGTGGAAATCCGGCTGACCCGCTCCGGGGTGGCGCAGATCCTCCGCTACGGGCTCTACAACTCCCTGGGAGCCTCCCTGATCCCCCTCGAGGTCCACCTGGCGGCCCAGGGGAACTGGACGCCCGTGGCAGAGTACGCCCGCCGTTTCGCCCGCGGCGGGACGGCGCTGGCCGACGGCTACTATTTCTCCCTCACCTGCGCGGAGGACCTCCCCTTCATCCGCGAGGAGGAGATCCCGGCGGCCGTCCAGGGTACCTTCCTGGGGGACTTCCGCATCCGCAAGCAGCAGGCGGCCTGCGCGGTCTGGCCGGTCCCCCCGGTGAGCCGCGAGTTTCTGAGCACGGTGACCTCGGACGTGCCGACGCTCCTGACCTCGGGCGAGCGCGATCCCGTGACCCCGCCGGCCAACGCGGAGCGGGCCGCGCGGACGCTGAGGAACAGCCTCCAGGTGGTGGTGCCGGACGGCGGTCACATTTACGCGGGCATCGCGGGCGCCGGCGAGTGCGTCAACCGCTTGATGATCCAGCTCGTCGAGACCGGCACGGTGAAGGGGCTCGACACCTCCTGCCTGGCGCGGACGAAACGGCCGGAGTTCGTGCTGCGGCGGGATCCGGACGTGGAGGTGCCAGCCGATCAGCTCGCCCGCCTGACCGGGACCTACAAGGACCGGGAGAGCGGGTACACGGTCCGGGTCGAAACCCTGGGCAACCGCCTGCGGGCCGTGGAAGTGGGCGAGGACAGCACCCTGGTGCTGGTGGCGACCTCGCCCACCCGCTTCCGCATCGAGAGCATGACCGGTACCGCGACCTTCCAGCTCTCGGAGGGACGGTCCACCGCCGTCGTCTTCGAGCAGCCGGGAGCGCCGAGCGTCACGTTGACGCGGGAAGGCTCCTGAGCGCCCCGCGGCAGGACCGGCGGTCGTCTACTTGATGTCCACGGGTTGCCGGGCTACCGGGGGCTGGCCCCGTAGCAGGCTCCGCAGCCCGCGCGCCGAGAGGACGAGGGAGAAGATCGCGGTCACGCCGAGCGCCAGGAGCGTCCAGACCCAGAAGAAGATTCCGCTGGAATTGGCGATCCTGCCGCCGACAAGTCCCGCCCCTCTCATGTGGGCGAGAGGGACGACCGACCCAAGAAGCGACCCGAGGAGCATGATGACGTACCCCGAACGCCGTTCGGCGAGCGCCAGCGTTCCGTACAGCCAGACGGCCACGGTAAGCACCCCCTGGACGTTCTTGAACCCTCCCGGCTCGAACCCGCGGACGATATCGTCCGCCAGATGAAGCGTTAAGAAGAGGATCGCGAGCAGAGACGAGATGGTCAACATACGGTTTTGTTTCATTGGATGCTCTCCTTGTCCGCGGGAGGGGTGAGCGGCATCGAATCGTGCCGGACGAGCACGGGCAACGTGCGGCGGGCGCGGACCCTCCACAACCAATAGAACATCGCGCCAAACAGCAGCAGGATGGGCAGCGTGCGCATCGGCCCACTCGTGAAGGGCCCCGGGAGGATTTTCGCGACGCGCGCGCGGATCGAGAAGAACGATCCGGCCGCGATGAACAGCGCGAAGCACATGCGCCATAGATGGCGCGCCAGGCGCGGCCCGCCGCGAGGCATGCCGGACCGCAGGACGCGCACGTCGCCTGCCGCCGCCAGGATCATGACGGTGGCGAGGACGAAGGACATCACACCGATCGTGCGAAACGGGACGCCGCCGGGGGACAGGCGAGGGCTGTTGAAGGCCTTCACGCCACCCATGATGGAGACGAGCGCGAGCCCTAAGACGACCGCCAGCGCGGCGGCATTGATACGGCGGGTCCATGGCGACACGGGACGGACGGTCGTCAACGCCGTGCCGACAAAGTAGGCGGTCATCAAACCGGCGATCAGATTCACGCTGCTGGTACCTTTTCGAAGCTCCAGGATCGAGGCGCTGAAGCCCATGGCGAGCATGGCGCAGACGAACAGCAGCCCGCTGCGTCGGTGGAGGGTCCCACCCTTCTTCACGATTAGAGCGACGGCGCCGAGAACGATGGCGAGCCCTCCCGCGGCGATATGGACCGGTAGGAGCAGGTTCATGGTGATACCCTCCAGATTCCTTCCTTGGTGAGGATTTCGTTTACGCCGTCATTGTGGCGAGGCTTTGCTGAACGGCCGCTGAACGGCCTGTTCAGCGGCCGTTCAGCAGGCGCGCCCGAGGCTGCCAGGGGTATCCGCGGCTCAGGACGCGAGCCGTGCGCCGGCCCGGGAACGCATATAATGGCGCCGCCCGTCGTGGCCTGAGGACCGCGGTCGAGAATGAGAATCCTGATCGTCGAAGACGAGTCTCTGCTGGCCAACCGGCTCGCCACCACACTCGGTGAACGCGGCTATGCGGTCGACGTCGCCAGGGACGGAGAGCGCGGCGACTTTCTCGTCAGCACCGAGCACTACGACGCGATCATTCTCGATCTCGGGTTGCCGCGTGTCGACGGGCTGACGCTGCTCGCGCGTTGGCGCGCCGGCGGAATCGCGGTGCCGGTGCTGGTTCTCACCGCCCGCGGAAGCTGGAGCGAGAAAGTACGCGGCATCGACGGCGGCGCGGACGACTACCTCACCAAGCCCTTCCAGATGGAAGAGCTGCTGGCGCGGTTGCGCGGTCTGATCCGGCGATCGAGCGGACAGCTCACGCCCGAGCTGCGGTACGGCGCCGTGGTGCTGGACCCGAGAACGTCGCAGGTCACTCTCGACGGACAGCCGGTGAAGCTGACCAGTCATGAGCTTCGCGTGCTCTCGTACCTCATGCACCATCGCGGCCGCGTCGTTTCGCAGTCCGAGCTGACCGAGCACATCTACGCGCAGACGTTCGACCGCGATTCGAACACCGTCGAAGTGTTCATCGCGCGTCTTCGGCGCAAGCTCGGCGCCTCGACGATCGAGACCGTACGCGGGCTCGGATATCGCATCGGGACGGAGCCATGAAGGGCTCTCTCCGCGCCCGCCTCTTCGCCGGAGCGCTCGTCTGGATGACCGCGGTGTTCGTCGTGGTCACCGCTCTGCTGCTCAAGCTCACCCGGAATCATCCGGAGCTCGGGATACACGGCGCGACGTATCACGTTGTAATGGGAATCTTCGCCATCGCCTTCGTCGTGGGGGGCTTGTCCCTCGTGCGCAGAGCGGTGGCGCCGTTGTGGAGCCTTCGCGCCGGCCTGTCCTCGGTGCGAGAGGGACGCAGCCAGCGAATCGAAGGCGACTATCCGACCGAGGTGCAGCCGCTGGTGAACGATCTGAACGGGCTGCTCGAGGATCGCGAGCGCGCGGTCGCCCGGGCCCTCGCCACGGCGGGAGATCTCGCGCACGGATTGAAGACGCCGCTCGCGGTGCTCATGCAGGAGGCTGAACGGGCCGGCGCCGCGGGCCATCACGATCTCGCGACGACGCTCGGTCAGATGGTCGAGCGGATGCAGCGGCAGGTCGACTATCACCTGGCGCGAGCCCGTGCGACCGCATCGGCGCGCGCAACGCTGGGGCTCCGGTGCTCTGTCCTTCCGTCCGTCGAGGGTCTCGCGCGCACGATGCGGCGCCTGCACGCGGGACGCGAGCTGAGGATCGACGCCGAGGTCTCGCCGGCGCACGAGATCCGGGGCCGCAGGGAAGACCTCGACGAGATGCTGGGGAATCTGCTCGATAACGCGTGCAAGTGGGCACGCTCCCGAGTCGCCATCTCGTCAGCCATCGACCACGACGAGCTCTCGATCTCGGTGGATGACGATGGGCCGGGTCTCGATCCATCCATGCGCGCTCAGGTGCTGCAACGAGGAGCACGGGCCGACCAGCAGGTCCGGGGATCAGGGCTCGGTCTCGCGATCGTCAGCGATCTCGCCGAGCTCTACGGTGGCTCTGTCACGCTGGAGACCTCGCCGCTCGGCGGGACGCGCGCCCGGCTCCAGCTTCCACGGCCCTGACTGACGAGACGCCCGGCACCGCCCCCCGGTCCAAGGCTCTCGCATCGCGCTCGTCAGCGGCCCGTGAGCGCGTCCGCCCAACTGCATTCCTGTTCGGGCGCGGTGAACAGGAGCTGCCCCGAGGGTTTCAACGCCGATGCGACTCGCCGGATCAATTCCCGCTGCGCCGGTGCGGGCAGCAAGAACACCAGCCCGCCCGATGGCTACCTTCTCGGCTCATACCGCATCGCCACCGCCCCCGAGCCGAGCTCCAGCCGGCTCACGAGCTTCAAGTCGACATACTTCGATAGCCCCGCGAACAACGTCGGCCCATGACCCGCTAGCCTGGGCTGCACCACGAGCTCGTACTCATCGATCAATCCCAGCTCCGTCAACGCCAGCGGGAGCTTCACGCCTCCCACGAACAGTCCCTTACCCGACTCCCACTTGAGCTGCTGAACGGCCGTCCCCAGATCCCCGCGCACGAGCTCCGCGTTCCAATCGACCCGGTCCAGGGTGCTCGACACGACGTACTTCTTCGCCGCGTCGATCGTCCGGGCGAAGGGTTCCATCCAATCAGGCCTCGCTCCCGTCCGCGCCGGCGGCCGCCACGCTGCCTCCATCATTTCGTAAGTCACCCGGCCAAAGAGGAGGGCATCGGCCCGGGCGAGGTTCTCGACCACGTGACGATGCAAGTCTTCGTCCGCGAACATTGCACGATGATCGCAGCACCCGTCCAATGTGACGTTGATGGAATACCGAAGGGGTCGCATTACGTAAGAGTACTGCCGATGGGTAGCCCAGCAAAGTTAGCCCGCTGCTAACAACATGGAGCTGATCGAGAGCCGCAAGCCACGAGAGCGCCGGCACACGCCCGGGAATTCAGGCTCCCGCGCCCAACGGCGCTGTACCTCACCGAGCGGCGTTAGCCGTCCGGTGCAGGTGTCTGGTTGGGCGTTTGTCGTTCCTCACGCTCGAAGCGCTCAATATCCTGTATTCTTTTGACCCAGCGCTTTCCCAGTTCCGTGAGCTCAACAAATGCAGCAAGATCGAACAAAGAATCATGCGGTATATCGCCAATTGCTTGACCTGAGCGTGATCTTATAAGTCCTATAGATCGTAGGCGCCTGAGGTCTACCTTGAGAGAGTCTCTGTCCTTGTATTTGAGGGTGGTTCCCTGTGCCAGATTTCGTAGATGGTTACGCTCTGTTTCTGGCAACAGCAAGGGAAGCATGAGGGCTATATCCTCTAACCTACTCTCCTGCTGGGCTTGCCGCTCCTTGACCTCCTCTAACATCTCGATTTTGAAGCCCTTAACCTCAAGGATCTTTAGGCGTTCGGAGATCTCAGGAGATAGAAGCAAAGCTATGCAAAATACCGAGAGAGCAATTAAGGCGAGGTGAACTGCATCAATTTGATGGTCTTTAGGTAACATTCCAAGCACGACGAGGCCAGTGTAAATTGTCGCAAGCATACCAATTAGGACGGCCCAAACAATCCGAAAGCGGGAGACATGCCGTTGCTCGATCACCCTACAATCTCCTTGCTAGCATAGTCCGCCTCCGCCCACCGGAGTAGCAACTCAGCGGCGCTTGGACGCAGGCTCCACACGCTCCTCGAAGTGATTCCGACCACAGACCATTATAGCTTGAAACGGCGGTAAGCGTCCGCTGGAGGTGCCGCGATACGTTCATTCCTTCTCACTGTCGGCCCTTTTTTCACGCGAGCCTCTCCTTAGTCCTGCCCACCATAAATAAGGTGGCGTAAGAGTATGTCAGCGTCTGGCTTGGCGACGAGGTCGGTTATCGCGCCCCGTTGGGGCTCGAAGCAGGACTTGGGCCGGTCGCAACCCAGCCCGTTGGGCTAGGCTGAGGGAGCCCGGACCTTCGGCCCGGAGGCAAGCGATAGCTTCGGGTTGAGTCGGCTCCGGCGCTGAATCACGTTCCGGTGCGAGGTCGGCTTGAGACCCGAAGGGGCCGCCCTTCCTCAGCCCAGGGCATCGCCCTGGGAGACAGGGCGGAAGGTCCATCCCGAGGCGGCCTGAAGGGCTGCGCTAAGAAACGTCACCCGCCTTTGGAGTACAGCGCCTCATGAGCCGCGCTCCCGGCTCGGACTTGGTGGAGCTCGCCGGCGTCGCGGAGGCGGCGGAGGACGGTCGAGACGGTGCGCCCATCCACCGGCCTCTTCAGGTTGCGGTGGTAGCGGCGGTTGACGTCCTCGGCGATCCGGCTGGCTCCGAAGGTCTGATCCTTGCCGAGGCTGTCGACCACGCGGGCGATCAGCTTGCTGGTCATGAGCCGCTTGCCGACGAATTCGCGGAGGTCCTCCGGCTCCTCCTCCCTCGCCGGCGCGGAGGCCGCCGGGACCCCGGCCAGATCCGCCGCCGGGAGCGCCGCCGCCTTGAAGGACTCGAAATGCTGCCTCACCTTGTCGAGCTCGGCGGCGTGCGCGGCGCTCTCCTCGCAGTGATGGACCTCCTGCTGCTTGTGGAAGACCACCTGCTGCTCGTGATGCGCGATCCTCGCCTCCAGCTTCGCCAGGATCTCCGCTACCGAAAGCGAAGTGCTCATCTTCGTCTCCTTATAGGGAACCAATGGTCAAGGCTCTCCTTGCAGGCCCGCGACGTTGCGACATCTTGCGCCGACGCCGGCTCGCAATGCGGCAATCTGGAGATCTTCCGGGGAGGATAACACGACAACGGCGCAACCAGACCTTATTTTGTCGCAATGCGGGAGATTCTCGCAACACCCTTCAGCGCTTGATCTCGTTGCAGGTAGAAAATGGTGTGAGGCCTGCCGGCAAGACCTCAGTTCTCGGATCTTTCGCGGCATCTCGAGCCCAGCTCGCCGCAACCTACGTCTATGACGTGACGAGAGGAGAGAGCGTCGTCGCGAGATGGCGCCATCTCGCGAGGAACCCGCAAGAACTGTCGCGACACATCTCTATCTTGCATCGACGTTGATCCACTAAGACGCAAGATCTCCTCATCTCGCGCCAATGCGTCTTAGAATGGAGACAAAACAGGCCAAGATCGCGACGATGCATTGGAATGTTGCGTCAAATGCATCAACAATGTCGTGTAACGGCGCGATCTCGCGGCAATGAACTACGGAGAGAGGACGCCGCGCCGGAAAGAGATGGCGCTGTAAGGATGGATCGCGCCATCTTATCCTTAGGATGCGCCAACATAAGCTTAGGTCGCGGCATTACAAGCTTAGAATGGCAGGTTGCGGGCTTAGCTCGCGCCAGCCAGACCTGGCTTGCGCCGGTTTTGAGTAGGGTCGCGACGTTCTCGGCCGATGACGCGAGCTTCTCTCGATGGTTCGCCGTATCGTCATCCCAGGCGCCGTGAGGCTGCTGGGCCTCGCATCCTTGGGACCGGGAGCCGATCGGCCATGAGGCCTTCCACGATCGTGTATGCTTCCCCCGCCGCGTCTTCCGGAATCGAGCCATGCCCGTCTCCGTGTCCAGCTCCCAAGTGGTCTACGACGCCCTCAAGGCGAACGGCATCCGGCTGCTCTCGGTGCTTCCCGAGACGTGGCTCGTGCATCTGGTGAGCCTGGCGGAGGAGGACCCGGAGATGGTCCTGGTGCGGCTGGCCAAGGAGGAGGAGGGGGTAGGGATCTCGGCCGGGGCCCATCTGGCGGGGGTCAAGTCGGCGATGCTGATGCAGAACCATGGCTTGCTGGCGAGCATCAACGGCATCGTCTCCCTCGCCCAGCTCTACCGCATTCCCCTGCTCATGCTGGTCAGCCACCGCGGCGGATTCGGCGAGGAGCACCCCTGGCAGACCGAGGGCGGCGGCGTCACCGAGCACGTCCTGGACGCCCTGCGCATTCAATATGTGATGCTCGACGAGCCGGGGCACGTGGCCGCGCGCGTGCGCCAGGCCATGGCCCTGGCCGAGGCGAGCCTGCGCCCGGTGGCCCTGCTGCTCTGCCGCGGCCTGATGTGGGAAGACTGAGGGGGAAGAGAATCATGCTCCGCGTCGATGCCCTGCGCGCCATCTACCCCGAGCTGTCGCGGTGCATCGTGGTCACCAACATGGGGGCCGCGCCGGCCGAGCTCTACTCCCTGGGGCACCAGCCCGGCTTCTTCTATCTCTGGCACTCGATGGGTCTGGCCTCCTCGGTGGGATTAGGGATCGCCCTCAGCCGCCCCGAGCTCCAGGTGGTGGTGGTGGACGGCGACGGCTCGTTGCTGATGAACCTCGGGAGCCTCACCACCCTGGCCCGGTACCGCCCGGCGAACCTCATCCATCTGGTGTTCGACAACGAGGTCCTGCTCTCCGTGGGCCGGAGCTTCACCACCGCGACGGCCACCGGATCGGACCTCGCCGCCATCGCCGCCGCCTCGGGGGTGCCCCGCACCGGCACCTGCCGCACCGAGGGTGAGCTGCGCCAAGCCTTCACGGACGCCCTCGCCGCCCGGGAGCTCGCCTGCCTGGTGGCTAAGGTCGAGCCGCAGGGGCCGCCGAGCTATTTCATCGATCTGCACTACCTGGAAAGCCGTTTCGAGTTCCAACGCCACCTGCGCCGGCTCGCCGAGGAAGGGAGCGCGGCGCGGGGAGAAGGAGACCGCCGATGAGCATCCTCCAACAGCTCGTGGCCGAGCTCGACGCCGGCCGCGTCCGCGTCGTCGATCTCACTCAAGCCCTCGGACCGGACACGCCGGTCATCGGCCTGCCGCCGCAGTTCGCCCCCTCGCCGGGGGTGACGATCGAGGTGATCTCCCGTTATGACGAGAACGGCCCGGGCTGGTACTGGAACACCCTCCATTTCGGCGAGCACACCGGCACCCACTTCGACGCTCCAGTCCACTGGATCACCGGCAAGGATCTGCCGGACAACGCCTGCGACACCATCCCGGTGCGGCGCTTCGTCGGCCCGGCCTGTGTGGTGGACGTAACGGCCGAGGTGGAGGCGAATCCGGACTTCCTCCTCACCCGCGAGGGGCTGCTCGCCTGGGAAGCCGAGCACGGCCGCATCCCCAAGGGCGCCTGGGTGTTTTTGCGTTCCGGCTGGAGCCGGCGCACCAGCGCGAAGGATTTTCTCAACGTCGGCCCGGACGGCCCGCACAATCCCGGCTTTCACAAGGAGGCCATCTGCTTTCTGATCCAGGAGCGGGACATTCTCGGCGTGGGAGTGGAGACCGTGGGCACCGACGCCGGCCAGGCCGGCACCTTCGATCCCCCCTTCCCCACCCACACGCTCATGCACGGCGCGGGAAAATTCGGCCTCGCCAGCCTCCGCAACCTCGACCAGCTCCCGCCGACGGGAGCGGTGGTCATCGCCGCGCCGCTCAAAATCGTCCACGGCAGCGGCAGTCCGTTGCGGGTGCTGGCGCTGGTGGAGTGAGTGGGCCGCGGGCCGCCGACCATCGAGGAAATTGCTACACTGACGTGGATGCCGCCACCCAAGCGACCGTCCTCTCCCATGGTCCAGGAAAGCCTCCCGAGCCCTCGGCCGGCTCCCCATGTGCAGCGGGCCGTCGCCGCGGCCCAACCCAAGCCGGCACAGGCTTTCCCGCCACGCAACCCGGCGCCTCACGTGCAGCAAGCGGTCACGGCCGTGCAGGCCAAGGTGAAACCGGCTTCGGCGGAGCGCTCGCTGGCGCCCCATGTCCAGGCGGCGCTCCGGGGAGGGCCACAGGCCGGCGTTCAGCGGTCGGCTCCCGTGGCCCGGCAGCCCGCTCCCCACGTCCAAGCGGCTTTGCAAGGCGGTCTTCAGGCGAAGCCCCAATCTCCCGGCCCCCGGCCTCCGGCTCCTCACGCGCGGCCGGCCGTCGGCCGGGCATCGGGAGCTTCACCGGCGCTCCAGAGTGCCCGGTTGCCGGGCGCGCGGACCGTCCAGGCCCGCGTTCCCGCCTTTCACGGCGGCATCTCAGCGGTCATCCAGCGGATCGGCGAGATCGAGGGAAAGGAGCTCGTCGAAATTGCCCGTTCCGGGATGGAGGCTGGACCCGGTAATCTGCGGGACAGCTCAAAGGAGGCCCGGCGGCGATTCCTTCGCGCCGAGAGGCTTAGATTCTGGCTGGCCGATCACCGCGATACAAAGAAGGCAATCCTCGATGCATTGTGCCGGATCGGGATTGATGGTATCCCCACCACAAAATCCGTTTTCGCATATTGGAATGACGACAGCACTCCTGGGGAAAAGGTCAAGGAGATCGTCCAGTACACAAAGGAGCATGAGCAAACGGCAGTAAGTCTGCGCGGTCTGGCTGAGATAGTGATCTATGATTTCGTTCGCGAGAAAACCAAAGGAGGATCTTGCGATCAACATTCGGCCCAGATGTTCTTCATCCTCACGAAAGCTCGCCCAAAAGCCAAGATAAAAATTGAAAAATACAAACCGGTGTCGAACGACGAATACGACATCACCCCTCCTGGAGAGTACCCCTTTCACCGGGTGGCCTACATGGAGGACGAAGAAGGTGAATATATCTTCGATCCCTGGTGGCCGGGCGGCAAGTTTGAGAAAATCACCAAAGAGAAGGCCTACGGCGAGCGGGAGACCGTCATCGAGTGGGAGCCGAGCAGCCAGGACTTTGTGGCTGCCTTCCGTTTCGAGCTCGAGCACCACTATGAGGCGGTAGAAGAAGTTTTCCTCAAAGAGGATCTGGGTGACGAAGTGAACACGAAGTGGACTGTCGAGAAAAAGTGACGAGCTATCCATCCCCCCCAGATCCCGCGCGAAGACGAGCAGGCCTTGGCCGGGAGGGGATGAGGTCGGCACCGGCCCGATCCCCCGAGCCCTGCTGGCACTCGGGGGGATCGTGGAGAGAGCGGCTCAGAAGGAGACCAGAAGCCCCAACTGCACCTGGCTGAAATGGAGGGTCGGTGAGGCGGTGAACGCCCAGTCGTGGTTGTAGGTCAGCTCGAGGGCGAAGCGGTGTCCCACCGGCACGTTGAGGCCGAGGCCCAGATCTCCTCCGCCTTCGAACCTCCCGGGGTTGAAGTGGTAGAGGCCGAGGCCGCCGTTGACGAAGACGTGGACCGCCGACGCCGGGTTGAAGGTGTACTTGGCGTTGGAGGAGAGCGTCGCCACGGAGACGTCCACGCAGCAGGGGCGGCCGTCGAAGCGGTTGGAGCCGAGCCGGACGTCCCAGGCCCACCGGGGCTTCCAGGGATAGACGAAGTCGAGGTGGAAGGCCGACCCCTGCCGGACGCTGCTCTTCAGGGCGCCATGGGGCTCGGCGAGGCCGGCGTGGAGGCTCAGGAAGGGGGGCGTCCTCGCGGTCAGCGTGCGGTTGACCACCGGCGTGTCCGGATCGTTGCTCGCGATCGTGAGGGCGCAGCTCTTCGAGCCGGGCAGCACGGGGGTGAAGCGCGCCACCAGGTCCAGACAGGAGCCGGGCGCCACGGCAGCCGGGAAGGGGTTCTGGATCAGGGTGAAGTCCGGGCAGCCGACCGTGGCCGAGGTGACGGACAGCGGGCAGCCGCCGGTGTTGCAGACCGCGAGCGTCCGCTCGGCGGGCTTCCAGGCGGAGGCGGTGCCGAAGTCGGTCGAGCCCGTGACCTGGACGTCCGGCTCGGTGCCCTCGCCGGAGACCTGGATCATCACGGAAGGCCGGACCGGATCGTTGCTCGGGATCGTCACCGTCGCCGTCAGCGGCCCCTTGGCCCCGGGCTGCGCGGTCACCTGGAAGGGGAAGCAGAAATCGTGACTGATCGTCACCGGATATCCCGCGGAGGGCGGAGTCACGGCGACTTTCGGGTTCGACGACGTGATGGCCGAAACGATCAGATCGGTCTTGCCCGTGTTGCAGACGTTGAGCGTCCCCGCGCCGGTGTCGCCCACGCAGGTCTTGCCGAGGTTGAGGTTGCCCGGCACCTGGATCTGGGGGACCAGCGTGGGGGTCGCCGACCGGCAGGAGGCCGGCGCCGACGCGCAGGAGTCGTTGCCGGCCGGGTGGGCCACGGCCTGGTAGAAGTAGGCCGTGCCGTTGGCGACGCCGTTGTCGATGAACGTGCCGCCCGCGAAGTCGCTGGCGATCTTGACGAAACCGGCGTTGCAGCCCAGCTCGTTGCGGAAGATGTCGAAGACGCCGGTGCCGGAGACCGTCACCGCCACCTGGTTGTCCCCGGCGGCCACGGACAGCGTGGGCACCGGCGGCGGCGCGCAGCCGGCGAAGGTGACGTTCGCGCCGGGATCGGTCGGGCAGGCGATGCCGTGGCGGTTGAAGGCGGCGAACAGCGCGCCGCCGTGCGGAGTGCCGTTGGTGAGGTCGCCGTCGTCGTCGTCGACCGCCCGCATGGCCTCGAACCAGGAGCCGGCGCTGCAGCCGTCCGAGGTGAAGGTGCCGCCGGTGGTGCAGGTGAATCCAGAGGTGGACGACGACCGCGAGAGGTACCACAGGCGCTCGAGGACCGCCCAGGCGGCATTGGTGCCCGGGTTGGGGAGGTCGCGGTTGGCGACGTCCCACACCGCCTGGGTGGCCACGTAGGACTCGCAGTGCACCTCCTTGCCGCAGGGCCCCCCGCCGCCGCCGCAATGCACCTGGGTGAAATTGCTCACCGTGGCCGGGGTGTTCGAGGCGTGGCGGGCGAAATCGACGTCGCGCAGCCCGGTGCAGGCGGTGCAGGCGTCGCCGTACCCGCCGCAGTTGCCGAGGCGGAAGCCGGGCCCGACGCAGGAGTCGTGCAGGTTCATCACGGCGTTGACGTCGGCGTAGGCCTCGCCGGTATTCTCCGACGGCGTGCCGTCGTTCTGGTCGATGCCGTGCCCGAGCTCGTGGAGGATGAAGCCCGGCTCCTCGCCGCTGGCGCCGCACCCTCCCCCGACCGCCTGGAAGAGGCTGATCCCCGAGCCGTTCCAGAAGCCGTTGCAGGTGCCGGTCTGGTTGACGCGGGCGGTGAACTGGCCGTTGAGAAAGGTATTTCCGGGCAGCCAGCCGCGCGCCAGCTCCTTGCCGCGATTGATCGTATAAAAAGCGGTGCGCGAGGAGCGGGTGTTGCCGGCGCCGCCGAAGCCCGGGGTCGCGCAGTTGTGGCCCCCCGCGGTGCCGAAGCGGAGGTTGCCGGAGACCTCGGTGGTCTGGGAGACCGCTCCGCAGTCGTCCGTGACGCGGATGAACTGGCCGTTCAGGACCGAGGTGAGCGGCGTGCCCGAAAAATCGAAGATCCCGGCCGAGTTGGCGAACACGCCGCCCCCGAGGTCGATGAACGGCAGCGGCCGCGTGACCTCGGTCCCGGCGGCGGAGCTCGCGGCCACGCCGCCGGTCGCCTGGGCGTATTGATTGATGTCCTGGAATTCGAGCAGCCTGCCGGTGGTGGCGTCGACCCGGGCCTGGAAGGTGCCGATGATCCCAGGCCGCCGGAAGGTGAATTGCCACACCTTGACGACTCCGCGCCCCCGGCCGGGCTGATAGCCGCGGGGGCCGCCCGTATTGGCCGGCAGGAGATGGAGGCTGCCCGGGTCCAGCATCTCGTCGGAGCGCCGGAAGCCTCCAATGTGCCTCGACACCACGGCCCGGGCCTTCTCGCGATCGAACGTCGTGGGCGGAACCCGGGTGCCGGGCGAGGGCAGGTATTCGCTGCCGAAATAGATCAGGTTTCCGTTGTTGACGCGGAAGAGGACGTGCGCGCCCTCGACGGGGAGGCCGTCGAGCACGAGGTCGAAATCGACCACCCAGAGGTGCTCGGCGGGATGGCCGGACCGGCCCTGATTCAGGACCAGATCCTGGTTGCCGACTCCCAGGGCCGGGCCGAGGAGATCGATCTCGCGCCGCGCCAGCGCCTCCAAGGCCGCCAGGCCGGGCTCGCGCGCGGTTCCCTGGGCGGACGGCGAGGCCTCGGCAGAGTTGAGCGAATTGCCGCGGCCGGGGATCCAGGGGATGCCGCGGCCCGTCGCCGAGGCGATCAGCCCGGTCCGCTGATCGACCGACGCCTTCCAACCCGCGTTGGCGCGGCTGAACGCCTCCCAGCCGCTCCGCGCGCCGGACGGGGCGGCGCCCTGGAACGATTCCAGCGGCGTGACCGGTTGGGAGGGCGCGAGCACCTCGCTGCGCACCGTGAGGCGTGACAGGGGGTTGGGCTGCGGCGGGACTCCGGCGCTCAACGGGCCGCTCGCCGCCAGCGCGATCCCCAGCAGGCAGGACAGAGTGACGTACTTGTGCATGGCTCCCTCTTTCTCGAGGTGGTTCCAGCCTTGACACCACTCGCACCTCGGGTCTGTCCGGGATAGGCGCGCCGGGGAGGGGATTCGTTACAGCATGTTGGAAATATCGCGGAGGCTGCCGCCCCGCTTTCCCTGGGAACGAACCCGGGAAGCGGGGCGGCGTTGCGCGCGATCAGCGGAACCGGAAGGCGATGCCGGCGGTCGCGATGGTGGGGTTGAGGTCGAAGCTGTGGCTCAGCGTGCCGCTCCCCTTCGCCTTGAAGAAGAGCTGCCGCAGGCCGGCCGTGAAGGCGTAGTTGTGCTCCGTCCCGAACGGCACGTCGATCCCCAGGTTGAGGCCATAGGTGAAGTCGTCCTTGAACTTCTCGCTGTAGCTCGAGCCCAGCGTGTTGTAGGTCACGCTGTCGAGGAAGGCGTAGCCGATCGAGGGTCCGATGAAGAGGTCCACCGGCTTGCCGGGGGTCAGATGATAGTTGAGGCTGAGCAGGACCGGGGTGAAGCTGACCTTGTCCTGCACCCGGCCCCAGGCCGCCGGCCGGTCGACCAGGAAGTGGGAGTCGAGCTCCGAGCTGATGGCGTCGACGGCGATGCCCCAGCGCGACAGATCGCAGACGTGGAGCGGCCGGTATTCGAAGCCGGCCCCGAAGCCGCCGTGGTGGGCGCCGAGGTTGATCTTGCGCCGCAGGTCGACGCCGGACGCCGGCGTCACCGCGTCGTCGTCCGCCGAGGCCCGCACGTAGGCGCCGAAGGCCCGGAAGGTCCACCGCGCCGTATCGCCGAAGGGCTTCACGTCGACCGTGGCCGTGGCCGTGGCCTTGTCCGGGCAGATGCCGTCGTCCGCCGTCAGCTCGACCGTGTAGGTGCCGGAGTGCTTGACGTCGTAGGTCCAGGTGGGGCCGTTGCCGGAGAGCGTCTCGCCCATCACCGTCACCACCCGGTGGTCAGAGCTGCCCGAGACGTCGATGCCGAGCTGGCGCGTCTCGCAGTTGTAGGCCAGGGGCGCGAGCTTGGCCACGGGCGGCACGCAGACCCGCACCGTGGCGGTGCAGTTGGCGTGCAGGCCGTTCTCGCCCAGGACGTCGGAGGTGAAGGTCCAGTCCCCCGACTTCGTGGGGGTGAAGGAGATGTCGGTCGTCCGCTGGCCGCCCGTCATCGTCCCCTGCGCCGTGGCGCCGTCGGGGCCGTTGCCGGTGACCGTAATCGACTGCACCGCCACGCCGGTGCCCGTGGCGTCGACGTGGAAGACGCCGTTGTCATAGGTGACCTTGAGCTGGCAGAGCGGCGGGACCGGCGTGCCGCCGGTGATCTCGTAGGGGCACTGCCCGGGCGCGGAGCGGAAGCCGAGGACGTCCTCGACCCAGAGCTCCTCCTTCACCGAGGTGCAGTTGGCGCCCGGCTCGCACTTCGGCGTGGTCACCGGGAACCGGCCCGGCGGGCTCTGCGGCAGCTCGGGATTGCTGCCATAGGAGGCGATCGGCGCGCTACCGGCCTTGCTGCCGGTCAGGTCGAGGATCACCGTGCCGTCGCCCTGGTCGATCTTGTTGAGGACACAGGTGGGGGGCTGGACGCGGGAGATGTTGCCGCAGGGGACGGGCACGATGACGTCGACGTCTCCGTTCGGTCCACCCGGCACCGAGAAGGTCCACGCCTGGAACGGCCCCTTGCCGAGCCAGCAGGCGTCGAACATCACCCGCGCCTTGCCGTGCTTGCGGTAGCCCATCCAGTCGAATTTCGTCCCGACGGGGACGTCCCTGGGCCGCGCGTCGTCCGGCAGCGCGGCCACGGCGGCGATCAGCTCATCCGCCACGGGCTTCCCGAGCCTGGCCTCTTCGAAGACGCGCTGGACGATCGTCTTGCTGTCGTTGAAGGCCTTCTTGAGCTTGGCCCCGGTGCTCAAAGGCACATCCCGGAGCAGGCGGCTCTGCGGATGGCGCCCGAGGGTATGGAGCACGTTCTTGCACGGGGGCTTGACCTTGACGGTGTGGTGCGCGTGGTGTCGCTTGTGCCGGGCCGCCGCGCCCGCCGGCGCCGCCGCGCCGAGGATCAGGACCAGACCCAGGCTCAACAGACAGACTGCCCTACAGAACTTCTTCAGTTTTGTGGACATGAAATTCACCCTTTCGATGGGACGTCGCCTCCTCCCAGGGAGGTGAACGTACGGCGTGTGGTGCTTGCTGGCCCGGCTACAGTCCGCCTGCCAGCCCTCCGCGGACTGTCACAGAAATGTTACTGCGGGGAGTAGCTTACCCCAGATCGGGAGGGAGGGGGATCCTTGACGTCCTTTGCGTACCTTTTCCGGCCGATCGACCGGCCCGCCGGGGAATCCGTTAGAATTTCCATGTGCAAGACGACAAGGGGTGCCCCGGGCACCCGCTCGAAGCCGATACCCGCGCCAGCGGATATCAACGGCAGACGGCCGCGTCCCTGCTCGTCCCCGGGCTGACGCTGCTCTACCATCCCGACCTGGAACGGACGGGTGAGCGCGCTCTGCTTCCGGGGCTCGCGAGCGGCCGCGAGGAGCTCCTCTCCCGGAGCCAGCCGGATTTCGTGCCGCCGGACCGCCCCTTGCGGCGCCCGCTGGAAGACACCTATCTGAGCCGCCAGCCGCTCCACCTGCTGCCCGGACCCGAGCCGGGCTCTGTCCGCCTGGCGCGCGCCGGCAGCCGGACCCCCGTGGCGGCCAACGGCGAGCACGTGGCCGAGGAGCGGACATTCTCCGCCGTGGAAGTCGAGCGGGGGGTCGTCCTCCTCCTCGCCGACCGGGTGGTGCTCCTGCTCTCACCGCTCACGCCGGTCTCCGCCGCGGGGCTGCCCCGGTTCGGCCTGGTCGGCGAGGGGCCGTCCGCCATCCAGTTGCGCCGCGAGATCCTCCGCGTCGCGCCGGTGGCCACGCCGGTGCTGGTCCGCGGCGAGACCGGCACCGGCAAGGAGCTGATCGCCCGCGCCCTGCACCAGGCGAGCCCGCGCTCGCAGAAACCCTATCTGGCGGTGAACATGGGGGCGATCCCCGCGAGCCTGGCCGCCGCCGAGCTGTTCGGCGCGGCGCGGGGAGCGTTCACCGGCGCGGACCGCCCGCGGGACGGGTATTTCGCCCGCGCCCATGGCGGCACGCTCTTCCTCGACGAGATCGGCGAGACCCCTCCCGAGGTCCAGGTGCTCCTCCTGCGCACCCTCGAAACCGGCGAGATCCAGCCGGTGGGCGGCAGCCCCACGCAGGTCGACGTCCGCTGGATCGCCGCCACCGACTCCCCCCTGGAGGACGAAGCGGCCGCCGGCCGGTTCCGCGCGCCGCTCCTCCACCGGCTGGGGGGCTACCAGATCCAGGCCGCGCCGCTGCGCCGGCGGCGCGAGGACCTCGGCCTGCTGCTGCTCCACTTCCTCCGCCAGGAGCTGAGCGAGCTCGCGGAGCCGCACCGGCTCCTCCCGTCCGGGCATCCCTGGGTGCCGGCCCCCCTGGTGGCCTATCTCGCCGATTACGACTGGCCGGGCAACGTCCGCCAGCTCCGTAACGTCGTGCGCCAGCTCGTGCTCGCGGGGCGCGATGCCGGCGAGGAGGGCATGTGGGTGCAGGTGGAGTCCGCCCTGCGCGAGGTCGCGCGTCCCGCCTTGGACCGCATCACCGACGCCTATCCCGCCGCGCCGGCCCCGCGGGAGCCGAAGCGGGCGCCCCGGAAGCTCTACCGCAATCCCGAGGAGGTCGGCGAGGAGGAGATGCTGGCGGTGCTGCGGGCCCATCGCTGGCGCCCGCAACCGGCGGCCGAGCAGCTCGGCGTCTCACGGCCGTCGCTTTACGCTAAGATGGAGAAAAGCGCCAGAATCCGTAAGGCGGCCGACCTCAGCCGGCAGGAGATCGAGGCGTGCTTCGCACAAGCTGGAGGTGATCTCGACGCCATGGTGGAGAGACTCGAGGTCTCCAAACGCGGGCTCCAGATCCGGATGACCCAGCTCGGCCTGGGCAAGGGATGACATGGCGGGTGTCGCGCTGGATCCGCGCACCCCCCGGGACATCGGCCCCTACCACATCGAGGAGCGGCTGGGGGCCGGTGGCATGGGCGAGGTCTATCGCGCTTACGACCAGCGGCTCGGACGCTCGGTCGCCGTGAAGCTCATCCGTCCCGAGGCCTCGGGGGACGCGCGGGCGCGGGAGCGGCTGCGCCGCGAGGCCCGCGCCGCCGCCGGCTTGAGCCATCCCCAGGTCGTCCAGGTCTTCGACATCATCCCGTGCGGCGAGGGGGAGGCGATCGTCATGGAGCTCGTCGAGGGGGAGCCCCTCTCCCGGCTCCTGCACCGCGGCCCCCTGGACGTATCGACGAGCGTCCGGCTCGGCCGCGAGATCGCGGAGGCGCTCGGGGCGGCCCACGAGCGGGGGATCCTGCACCGGGACCTCAAGGCCGAGAACGTCATGGTCACGCCGGAAGGGCACGTGAAGATCCTCGACTTCGGCCTGGCCCGGAGCCTCACCGGCGACGCCCCCCTGACCCAGACGGACGCGGTGGTCGGCACCTACCGGTGCATGTCGCCGGAGCAGGCGCAGGGGCTCCCCCTCGATGCGCGCTCGGACCTCTTCTCCCTCGGCGTCCTGCTCTACGAGATGCTGACCGGCCTGTCGCCTTTCCAGGGCCCGACGGCGCTGGAGACCCTGACGCGGGTCTGCAGCCATGGCCAGCGGCCGGTCTCGGAGGTCCGCCCCGTGATCCCCTTCCCGCTCTCCCGCCTGATCGACAACCTGCTGCGGAAGGACCCGCTGCTGCGGCCCGCGAGCGCCCGCCGGGTGGCGGCGGAGCTGGCGGAGATCGGCAGCGGCGCCGTCCACCTCCCGGAAACGGCGGGAGAGACGACCTGGCAGGAGCCCTTGGCCGTCCCCAGGCCCCCGGCCCTTACCCCTCCTGTATCCCAGGGCGGCCACACAGGGCCGCCCCTACAAAAGAGGTCAACGCTCCGAGCGGTCCTGGCCGCCGCCGCGGTGCTGCTGGTCGTGGGGCTCGGAATCGCGTCGTGGCAACTGTTTGGACCCCGGCAAAAGCCCCTCTACGTGGTCGTTCCGGCCGTGGAGATCAGCCAGGGCGCCGAGCTTCCAGGAGTAGGCGCCATCTCCTCGGGCCTGCACAGCGCGCTGCTCAGCCAGCTCGGGGCGCTCGACGCGGTCCTGCCGGTCGAGCCGGAGCCGGGAGGGACGGCGGCCGGCCCGAAGGCGCTGGCCCGGGCTTACGGCGCGGAAGAGGTGGTCACCGCGAAGCTCGGTTGCAACCCCTCGATCTGCCAGGTCTCTCTCAGCCGCGTCCGCGGCCGGGACGGCGCGTCGCTCTGGGCCCGGAGCTTCTCCGTGCTCATCGAGGAGCCCTACGTGCTGCCGGAAGCTGTGCTCGGCCATCTGAAGAGCGCCTATCCGGACCGCCCGGTCCGCGGCCGGACGGCCCGCCTGGACGTGCGAGCGGAGGACTACAAGGAGTACCTCCGCCTCTACGAGGAGTTCGATCTCCGGCGCGGCGAGAAGATCCCGGTGGAGCAGATCCTCGCGCGGCTCGCCGCGATCCACCGCAGCTCGCCGCGGTTCATGGAAGCCTTCCTTCTCGAGTCTTACATCTTCAAGCACCAGTACCGCTCCAGCCGCCGGCCCGAGGACCTCGAGCGCCTGCTCGCGGTGCTACGCCAGGCGCGGGCTCTCGATCCGGCCGACCCCCGGCCGCTCTTCGGCACCATTGACGCGGACCTGCTCGGGAACCGGCTCGACCAGGCGGACGAGCCCCTGCGGGAGCTCGAGCGCCTCCAGCCGGGGGATGCCCGGGTCCTGGCCCAGCGCGCGCGCCTGCTCGACAAGCGCGGCGACCGCAAGCAGGCCATTGCCCTGATGACCGAGGCCGTGCGCCGGCTGCCCTCCTGGCGCCATCTCTTCTGGCTGGCCGACTTCGAATACAAGACCGGCGACGTCCAAGGGGCGCGCGGCCACCTCCACCAGCTCCTCGCGCGCTCGCCGGCTAACTACATGGGCGAATCCCTGCTGGGCCAGCTCGAGCTGTTCAGCGGCAGCCCCGAGCGCGCGGCGGAGATCTTCGCCGATCTGGTCAAGCGCTCTCCCCAGTACGGAGAGCTCTCCAATCTCGGCCTCGCCCAGTTCCTGCTCGGGCACTTCGCGGAGGCAGAGCGGAGCTATCGCCAGGCGGTGGCGCTGCAACCCCGGAGCTCGCTAGCCGTCCTGAACCTGGCCGACGCGACCCTGCTCGCCGGCCGCGGCGCGGAAGCGGCGTCGCTGTATTCGCAAGCGATCCGTCTGGCTGAGGAGGACCCGAGCGCGGGGTCCGACTGGCAGCTCGCCTCGGTCCGCGCCCAGTCCCTGGCGCATCTGGGGCGGCGGGACGAGGCGGTGGCCGCCGTCCAGGAGGCCCTCCGCCTGGCTCCCGACAACCCTCAGGTCGCCTACGAGATTTCCCTGGCCTACGTCCTGCTGGGCGACCAAGCCTCCTCGCGGTACAACGCCGGGCGAGCCCTGCGGTTGGGATACGCGCCACGATGGTTCAGCTTCCCGTGGTTCGCACCTCTGCAGGGCTCGCCGGAATTTCGCGCCCTGCTCACACCGCCACGGCCGCGGGCTCAACCGGGGATCGCGATGCGGTGAGGCCCTTCGCGGTATCCTCGACGGACACATTGCCATCGGTTCCCGCGTTGACGATCGTGGGATCGGGAGAGGTGATGGTCGCTCCTCCGTTGTAACTCGCGTTGACTTTGACGAAGTAGTCCCTCGTGTGCAGATTGGTATTATCGTCCGTGAAGAGGATGATGAAAGGGGCGAGACTCTGCAGGCCCTGGAACCATGCGGGAGGATCAATGGGATGCCCCTGCTCGTCGGTGAAAGTCAGCGGGGGCTCCGCAAAGACGCACGTGTCGCCCGGCTGCCCACCCGACACGAGAGTCACCATGATTTCGCGGCTGCTCTCTTTGGGGATCACCAAGGTCTGGCTCCCGGGAGTCGCTTCGAAGCCCGTTCCGTAGACGTGGTACACCCAGTCAAAACCTGTGGAGATCGGAGTTACCACTACAACGATCGCAATGTCGGACATGAGATTTCCCTCCCTTTGAATCGATCGGCACGATCGCCGATCGCTTCTTGGTTGTTCGGTTAATGCTTACACCGCCACGGCCGCGGGCTCAACCGGCGATTGCGACGCGGTGAGACCCTTCGCGACATCCCCGACGTGCACATTCCCATCGGTCCCCGCGTTGACGATCGTCGGATCGGGAGAGGTGATGGGTGTGGAGACCGGGGGGTTGACGGAGTTGTCGGTATATACCGCGTTGATCACGAGGTGGTACGTCCGGTCCTTCACATTCATATTGTCATCCGTGAAGGTGAAGGTGGAGGGGGTGGATATTTGGGGATTCTGGAACCACACAGGCGTGAACGTCTCCGTCAGTGTCCAATTCGTGAAGAACGTCAGCGGAGGCTGCTGGCCTCCCAGACCGGTCTGAAACACGCACGTGTCACCCGATTGCCCGGCGACGAGGATTATTTCGATGCTGTTGCTGCCCGGGTCGCAGGTCGCCAGGGGGGTGGGGAACTGCCAGCTAAACCCGCTGAGAGCCGAAGGGTCCGGAGTCACCGTCACAGGGATCGGCGCGTCAGTCATGAGAATTCCCTCCCTTTGAATCGATCGGCGTTGATCGCCGGCCGTTTTTTCTGATCGCTCGACGTTCTGAAAGAGCAAGACATGTGCCACGTGCCTGCCCAGGAGAAAAGTGAGAGATCCCTACCGTCTGACGGTCGCTGACGGTCGCTGACGGTGCCGGACGCGCGGAAGACATCACGGCGCCAGGATGTTCGGCATTTAGAAAAGTCGATGAAGCGTTCAGGCGATGACGAGCTTGGCGCCCCGATGTCGCATTCTTCTTTGGAGGGGTTTTCACGCGTTGACGGAGTTTTCGCGGCGTTGACGCATCTCTTCTTGGAGCTCAAGCACACTCATAGCTTGCGGACTCCAAAGGAGAGTCTTATGAATCGCTTACGATCTCGTTTCTTGCCGTCCGTCTGCCTACTCACACTGCTTTCCGTCTCCGCGTGGGCGGCACCTCCGCCGGCCCACCCCAAGACACCCCCCAGGAGCCCGCGGGCCCACGCGGCGGCTCCGTTGAACACCAAGATCGTTCAACCGCCCCCGGATCCCGGCCCCGGAGGGGGCGGCGGGACGATCACCCTCGACGACGGGAGCTGGCAGCTCGTGGACGTCCCCGCCGGCACGGCCTTTTCCTCGGACAATGGCACGGGAGGGCAGGTGCAAGGCCAGTCCATCACCGTGACCTCGGAAACCGATCAGCACGTCTACGTCCTCCACGGCGACGCCGGCATCAACAGCTCGCCGCTCTCGGACAGCATCAAGCAGGATCTCCTGCCGGCCCAGGACCCGTACGGCGGCGGCATCATCAGCCTCGAGGAGGGTGGCGGGGATTCGGTCTACCTCGTCAGCCAGGAGACCGCCGAGGGGATCGACGCGTCGGAGGCGGCCGGCGAGCTGACTCCGGAGATCGCCGCGATCGCCGAGCCGCTCGACGATGGGGGTGACGTCGAAGCCTCCTCCTACGGGCCTACCCCGACCTCGATCTTCGGCGGCAGTTGCTCCCCCAAACCGCAGTCCTACAGCAGGAGCATCAACCTCGCGGACAAGACCTACTCCAAAGACCTTCCCCTCAGCGGCGGCTTCACGGGCTCCATCTCCCTGACCGGCCATATCACGGGCACGGTCAACGGCGAGCTCGCTTTCGACGTCAAGCGCAAGAATGTGCTCGGCTTTTGCGTGCCGTACGGCGTGAAATTCAAGACGCTCCATGCCTACGGCAACGCGACGTCCAACGGCGGCATCGACCTCACCGGGACGGTCAACTACTCGGGCACCTTCGGACCGTGGGAGCTCGCCAAGCCCACCCTGGCCGAATTCTGGGTTTCCGTGTACGGGGTGCCGGTGAAGATCGGCTTCAACCTGCCCATCACCAGCGGCCTCAGCTTGAACGCCACCGCCACCGGGACCCTCAATTTCAACGGCACCCACGTCGCCACCGGCAGCTTCGACTACACCTGCACGCTGAGCGACTGCACCGGCACCCACACCTTCGACAACAGCCCGGACGGCAGCAATCAGGAGATCACCGGGGGCTTGAGCGGCCACATCAAGCCGGACCCCTACCTGGACGTGTCCGTCCGCGCCTACATCTATAGCGATTCGATCATCTCCGCCCAGGTGGGAGCCCGAGGGCATCTCCTGGGGGACCTGTGGGGCTACGACGGCAACGCCTGCGGCGACGCGGACGGCGACGCCGTCAACGAGACGGTCCGCGCGCTCACCTTCGATCTCGACCGCCGCATCGACTTCGTGGGGAAGATGGACATCCTCGGCAGCAACACCTGGGACCATGTAATCCACCCTGGAACGGTCAAGCACGTCGGTTTCTATGACCTGATCGGCTCGAGCGCGCTGCAGCCGCAGCTCCAGGGCCCGGCGGGCCTCTCCCCCGGCGCCACCGGCCAATACAAATTGAGGATGCGCCCGTGCTGGCCCTACACCGACCAGATGACCTACAAGCTCAACTGGGGGGACGGCGGCGCGGACGCGACGTCCCAGGGAGCGCCCGCCACGGACGTGCAGGTCAGCCACTCCTGGCCCACGGAGAGCAGCCCGGTCGTCACCGCCACCTCGGTGAGCGACCAGCACGGCCGGGCTCTGAACCAGGCGTATACGCGCACCATCCAGGTCAAGCCGCTGGCCGTCACGGTCACCCCGAGCCCGGCGTCCGCGACCTACGGCATTCCCATCACCTGGACCGCCACCGCGACCGGCGGAAATCCGAAGACCACCAAGTACGCGTTCTTCCGCCGCCGCGCCGGCACCACGCCCTGGAATCCGGACGTCACCGCGGCGAGCTGGCAGACCAGCGGCACCTTCACCTGGACCCCCGCCGCGGCCGACGTCGGCGTCTGGGAGATCATCATCTGGGTCAAGGACGGCGACACGCCGGCCACCCAGAACACCTATGGCTACGCGGCCTATGTCAACGCGGGCCCCGTGCAGGTGGTGCCCCCGCTCGCCGTCACCGCCACCTCTCCCAGCCCGGCCGTGGTGGTCTACGGCAACCCCATCACCTTGACCGCCACCGCCACCGGCGGCACTCCGGGGACCATTCAGTACACGCTGGGCCGCCAACTCGCCGGTACGAGCAACTGGCTCCCCTCTACGCTGGTCTTCCAGTCGAGCAACGTCCTGACCTGGACTCCGACCGCGGCCGACGTCGGCACCTGGACCATGGGCGTCGGGGTCAAGGACGTCAACACGCCGCCCAACGCTGCCTACGGCGTTTCCGCCTTTACCCTGCCGGGCACCGTCAAGGTCGTGGCCCCGCTCGGCCTCTCGGTCACCCCGAGCCCGGCGTCGTCGGTCTACGGCAACGCCATCAACTGGACCGCCACCGCCTCCGGGGGTGATCCGGCGACCACCCGGTTCGCGTTCTTCCGCCGCCGCGCGGGGACCGCGACCTGGACGCCCGACGTCACCGCTCCGGCCTGGCAGTCCGGCAACACCTTCACCTGGACCCCGGCCCTGGCCGACGAAGGCGGCCAGCCCTGGGAGATCATCATCTGGGTCAAGGACGTCACCACGCCG
The DNA here is from genome assembly GCA_045807625.1 of Thermoanaerobaculia bacterium. Classification (GTDB taxonomy): domain Bacteria; phylum Acidobacteriota; class Thermoanaerobaculia; order Multivoradales; family UBA5704; genus DATARR01. The sequence continues at coordinate 72,748 of JBJMHA010000038.1, forward strand.
GCCAGTATGAACACCTACGGCTACGCGGCCTACGCCAACGCCGGCCCCGTGCAGGTCACGACGCCTCCTCTCACGCTGTCGGTCACTCCGAGCCCGGCGTATTCGACCGCCGGCAACGCCATCACCTGGACGGCGACCGCCGGCGGCGGCAACCCGTCCACGATCAAGTACGCGTTCTTCCGCCGCCGCGCCGGGACCACGCCCTGGAATCCGGACGTGACCGCCCCGGTCTGGCAGACCGGCAACACCTTCACCTGGACCCCGGCCGCGGCCGAGACCGGCACCTGGGAGATCGTGATCTGGGTCAAGGACGGCGACACGCCGGCCACCATGAACACCTACGGCTTCGCCGCCTACGCCAACGCGAGCCCGGTGCAGGTGGTGGCGCCGCTCACGTTGACCTCCACCCCCACGAGCCCGGTCACGGTGACCTACGGCACCACGCTCACTTGGACGGTCAGCTCGACCGGTGGCGTCCCGGGCACCGTCCAGTACACGCTGGGCCGGCAGCTCGCCGGCACGAGCAACTGGCTCCCCTCTCCCCTGGTCTTCCAGTCGGGCAACACCCTGAGCTGGACTCCGACCGCGGCCGACGTCGGCACCTGGACGATCGGCATCGGGGTGCGGGACTCCCTCACGTCGCCCACCGCCAACGGCTTCGGCGTCGCCGCCTCCGTCCTTCCGGGCACGGTGAACGTGGTGGCTCCGATCACCCTCACCACCACCGCGAGCCCGTCGACCTCGCCTTCCGGCACCGCGATCAACTGGACGGCCACGGCCAGCGGCGGCGACGCGTCGACCCTCCGGTACGCGTTCTTCCGGCGCCGCGCCGGGACCACCCTCTGGACCCCCGACGTCTCCGCTCCCAACTGGCAGACCAGCAACGTCCTCACCTGGACCCCGGCCGCCATCGACGCCGGCACCTGGGAGATCGTCATGTGGGTCAAGGACGGCACCACGCCAGCCAGCGCCAACGGCTACGGGTACGCCGCCTACGTCAACGCGGGACCGGTGCAGGTCTACGTCCCCGTCACCCTCACGGGAACCGGCAGCCCGGGGAATGCCACTTACGGCAACACCATCACCTGGACGGCCACCCCCAGCGGCGGCGCGGGGAGCTTCCAGTACGCCCTCTTCCGCCGGCGCCTCGGGACCACGCCGTGGACCCCGGACGTCACCGCTCCCAACTGGCAGACCGGCAACGTCTTGAGCTGGACCCCGGCCTCGTCGGACGTCGGCACCTGGGAGATCGTCATCTGGGTCAAGGACCCCTACACGCCCTCCACCCTGAACGGCTACGGCTTCGGCGCCTACTACAACGCGGGGACGGTGCAGGTCGTGACGCCCCTCGGCATGACGTGCCCCGTGAGCCCATCGCCGGGCCCGTTTGGCAGCGCCTTCACCTGGGCGGTCAGCACCAGCGGCGGCGATCCGTCGTCCGTGCGGTACGCGCTCTTCCGCCGGCGCCTCGGGACCAGCGCCTGGACTCCGGACGTCACCGCTCCCAACTGGCAGTCCGGCAACGTCCTGAGCTGGACCCCCGGCTCGAACGACCTCGGCACCTGGGAGATCATCATCTGGGTCAAGGACGGGACCACGCCGTACAACATGAACACCTATGGCTACGCCGCCTACTGCAACCCGGGGCCGATCCAGGTCTACAGCCCCATGACCCTCACCGGCACGGGCAGCCCGTCGTCGGCCAACTACGGCACCACCGTCAACTGGACGGCTACTCCCAGCGGCGGCGCCGGGAGCTTCCAGTACGCCCTCTTCCGGCGTCGTCTCGGGACCACGCCGTGGACCCCGGACGTCACCGCTCCCGACTGGCAGGCCGGCAACACCCTGAGCTGGACCCCGACCTCGGCCGAGACCGGCACCTGGGAGATCATCGTCTGGGTGAAGGACGCCTACACGCCGGCCACCCAGAACACCTACGGCTACGGGGCCTACTACAACGCGGGCACCTTGCTGGTCACGTCGCCCATGAGCCTCTCGACCACCCCGAGCCCGTCGTCCTCGCCCGCCGGCACCACCATCACCTGGACGGCCAACGCCAGCGGCGGCAATCCGTCGACCACCCGCTACGCGTTCTTCCGGCGGCGCGCCGGGACAACCCCGTGGACCCCGGACGCCTCCGCTCCCAACTGGCAGAGCAGCAACTCCTTCAGTTGGACCCCGACCGCGTCTGACGCCGGCACCTGGGAGATCGTGCTCTGGGTGAAGGACGGCTCCACGTCATCCACCGCCAACGGCTACGGGTACGCCGCCTATGTCAACGCGGGACCGGTGCAGGTCTACAACCCCATCTCTCTCACGGGGACCGGTAGCCCGTCGTCGGCCAACTACGGCACCACCGTCAACTGGACAGCCAACCCCGGCGGCGGCACCGCGGGGACCTTCCAGTACGCCCTCTTCCGCCGGCGCCTCGGAACCACCCCGTGGACCCCGGACGTCTCCGCTCCGGCCTGGCAGGGCGGCAACTCCCTGAGCTGGACCCCGACCTCGGCCGACACCGGCACCTGGGAGATCATCGTCTGGGTCAAGGACGCCAACACGCCCTCCTCCCAGAACGGCTATGGCTTCGGCGCCTACTACAACGCGGGGACCCTGCTGGTCACGGCGCCTCTGAGCGTCTCGGGCACCGGCAGCCCGTCGTCGTCGCCCGCCGGCACCACCATCAACTGGACGGCGACCGCCAGCGGCGGCAACCCGGCGACCACGCAGTACGCGCTCTTCCGCCGCCTCGCCGGGACCTCGGCCTGGATCCCGGACGTGACCGCTCCCAACTGGCAGTCGAGCAACACGCTCAGTTGGACCCCGAGCGCGAATGACGCCGGCACCTGGGAGATCATCATCTGGGTGAAGGACGGCGCCACGCCTTCCACCATGAACGGCTACGGCTTCGCCGCCTACTACAACGCGATGCCTGTCCAGATCACCCCCTAGGACAGAGCCTCTCTCACCTGGCAGGACGGCCCGGGCGGCGACGCCCGGGCCTTTTTCATGCTCCCAGCGCCCGTTCCAGATCCGCGATCAGATCGTCCGCGTCCTCGATCCCGATCGACAAACGAATGAGGTCCGGCGGCGGGCCCAGCTTCCCCCGCAGCTCTCGCGGGATGCTGGCGTGGGACATCCGGCAGGGCAGACTAATCGAGGAGCCCACCGATCCGAAGCTGACCGCGATGGCGAACAGGCGCGCGGACTCCACGATCCGCCGCGAGATTTCGGGGTTCCCCGTGGTGAAGCTCACCACCTGGCCCGGCCCTTTCGCCTGGCGCTCGTGGACCGCGCGGACGCACGGCGGCGCCAGGGTGGGGAAATAAATCTTTTCAACCCTTGGATGTGCGGCGAGGAACTCCGCGATCCGTGTGGCGGTGGCGCACTGGCGCTCGACGCGCAACGCGAGCGTCTTCATTCCCCGCAGCAGCAGCCAGCTATCAAAAGGCGCCAGCCCCGTCCCCTCGGCGTTGAGGTGGAAGGCAAGCCGCTCGTGGAGGTCGGCGTCGTCGGTGACCACGGCGCCCGCGCAGACGTCGCCGTGGCCGCAGAGGAGCTTGGTGGCCGAATGGATCACCAGGTCGGCCCCCAGAGCGAGCGGCCGCTGGAAGCAGGGGGAGAGGAGGGAGTTGTCCACCGCCAGGAGCGCCCCGTGGGCGTGGACGATCCCGGCCAGCCGCTCCAGGTCCGCGATGCGGAGGAGCGGATTGGTGGGGGTCTCCACCAGCAGCAGCCGGGTGGCGGGGGTGAGCGCCGCCGCCACCGCCGACGGGTCGGAGGCGTCGACGTGGCGGACGCGGATCCCCAGCCCCGGCGCGACCTGCGAGAGCAGGCGGACGGTGCCGCCGTAGAGGTCGTCCCCGGCGAGGATCTCCTCCCCCGCCTTCACCAGGCGGGTGACGGCGGCCAGGGCCGCCATGCCGCTGCCGAAGGCGCAGGCGAAGCGCCCGCCCTCCAGGATCGCGATCTGCTCCTCAGCGAGCGAACGGGTCGGGTTCGCCGTGCGCGAGTAGTCGTACTCGCCGAATTGGAGGGCCCCGGGCTGGCGGAAGGTCGCCGTCTGGTAGATGGGCGGCGCCATCGCCCCGTAGGGATCGTGGCGCGGCGGAAGCTGGACGCAGAGGGTGGAGGTCTTCATGCCACCACCTCCTCGATTTCGGCGGTTTCAACGGCCAGATCGTGGAGGTCGGCCAGCACCGCCTCGGTGGTGGGCCAGCGGCCGGCGCCGCGGGCCGCGATCCGGATGCGGTCCCCCCCTTCGAGCTGGACCAGCAGGGCGTTCTCCGCGCCCGCGGTCTCCGCGAACGGGTGATCCGGCGGCAGCTCGAACGGCTGGACGCTCGCCCGCAGCCCTCCTTCCGTGCGCTCGCAGGAGGCGACGAGGCGCACCCGCTTGCCCTTGCGGACCGCTTCGGCCAGGGCGCTCTCGTCGAGGCCCGCGATCCCTCTCCGGGGGATGCTCTCCCAGGGGACGGCTTCGCCGAAGGCCTCGCGGGCGAGCAGGGCGAGCTTCTGCGCCGCGTCGGAGCCGTCGAGGTCGAGGGTGGGGTCGGCCTCGGCGTAGCCGGCGTCGCGGGCCAGGGCCACCGCCTCGGGGAACGAGGAGCCGGCCGCGCAGCGGTCGAGGACGAAGTTGCAGGTGCCGTTGAGGACTCCGGCCACGCCGCGAACGCGGCCGGACGACGCCGCCCGGCGCACCGTCTCCAGGGCCGGCAGGGCGCCCCCCACGGCGGCGCTGAAGCGCAGGGAGACGCCGCGCCGGGCCGCCAGCCCGGAGAGGGCCTCCACCTCCTCGGCCAGGAGGGCCTTGTTCGCGGTCACTACGTGGCGCCCGCGGTCGAGTGCCCGGGCGATCAGGCTCCGGGCGGGCTCGCGCCCCCCCAGGAGCTCCACCACCACGTCGGCCTCCCCCTCCACCAGGCCCGCGGGATCGTCCGTGAGCAGGCCGCGCGGCACGGCGGGAACGCGGATGCGGTCGAGGTCCCGCACGGCGACGCCGGTGACACAGAAGAACGCGGGCTGAGCCAGGATGCGCGCCAGGGCTCCGCCGCCCACGGTGCCGCAGCCGAGCAGGGCCACGCGCAGGGGTGGGCGCGCTGGAGCGGGCGGCGCCGGGCGGCCCGGACAGGCGCTCCGACCGGGGACCACCACGATGGCGCGCGCGAGCTCGTCCTGAATGCCAGGGAGGTCGAGCGGATCGCCGTCCGTGATCGGGCCGGTCTGGTTGGGATCTAGGAGGGTGGCGGGGATGCCGGAGCGGTCGAGGGCGAGAGTCAGCAGGGCGGCCAGCCCCTCCCGTTGCGGCGGCAGGCCCAACTGCTGGGCTCGCTTCAGCAGGTCGTCGGCGGTACACCCGGACGCGGAGACCACCGCCAGCACGCGGCGGCCCCGCCGCCATTCGCGATAGATCTCGTGTACTGCGGACGGCAGGTCAGGCTCAGAGCCGCCGAATCTCAGGATAGATATCTGGGACATGATGTCTCCTCCTCTTTCAAAAAGCGCTCACGCCTCCAAAGCGCGGCGCAGGTCTTCGATCAGGTCGTCGGGGCTCTCGAGCCCGACGGAGATCCGGATGAGGCCGTCGGTGATGCCCGTCGCCAGCCGCTGCTCGACCGGCACGGCGGAGTGGGTCATCGAGGCCGGATGGGTGACCAGGGTCTCGGCGGCGCCGAGGTTCTCGGCCAGGGAGCAGAGGCGGACGTTGTTCATCACGCGGATGCCGGCCTCGGTCCCCCCCTCGACCTCGAAGGCCATCAGCGCGCCGCCGGTCTTCTGCTGCCGGCGGGCGAGCTCGTGCTGCGGGAACGATTCGAGCCCCGGGTAGTAGATCTTCGTCACCTTCGGATGCCCCTCCAGGAAACGGGCGACCTTGAGGGCGTTGGCCGAGTGGCGCTCCATGCGCAGCGGCAGCGTCTTCACCCCCTGGAGGGTGAGCCAGGCGTTGAACGGCGACTGGATCGCCCCGATGGCGTTGCGCAGGAAGGAGAGCTTCTCGTGGAGCTCGGCGTCGCGGGTGATCAGGGCGCCGCCCAGGGTGGCGTTGTGCCCCTCGATGAATTTGGTGGTCGAGTGGAGCGAGATGTCCGCCCCGAGCTCGAGCGGCCGCTGGAGCACCGGCGTCTGCAGGGTGTTGTCCACCACCACGATCGCCCCCGCCGCGTGGCCCAGCCGCGCGGCGATCTCGACGTCGGTGAGCTTGAGGGTGGGGTTGGCCGGGGACTCGATGAACAGCAGGCGCGCCGGCCGGCGGAGGGCCTCTTCCAGGGCGAGCGGGTTGGAGGTGTCCACGAACTCGGCCTCGACGCCGAACTTCGAGAGCACCTGCTGGAACAGGCGGACGGTGCCGCCGTAGACCACGTCGGAGAGCACGGCGCGGTCGCCGGCCTGGAGCAGGGCGAGGGCGAGCGCGGCGGTGGCCCCGAGGCCGGTGCCGAAACAGGTGCAGTATTCGGCCCCCTCCAGCGCCGCCAGGCGCCGCTCCAGGGCGGTGACGGTGGGGTTGGCCGTACGAGAGTAGGTGTACCCCTTATGGCTCCCCACCGCCTCCATCACGTAGGTGGTGGACTGGTAGATCGGCGTCAGCAGCGCGCCGGTGGCGGGGTCGGGGTAGGCCCCCGCGTGCAGCGCCAGGGTATCGAACGACGGCTCATCCTCGGTCTGGACATCGATCGGAATCGTCATGACGTTCTCCTGAAAGATTTGGGTGCGTATAAACAAAAAACCACCGCCGGGTGCGCCGGGCGGTGGTCTTTCGCTTGGATGAAGCTGTTTCGGCGGGATTTTTTACAGATCGATGCGCCCCGCGTCCGCGAACAGACCAGCGCCCGGCCGGCGCATGCCCATGGACATTCGCAGGCTACAGCAGGTGGTGGTGGCGGGAAGGGGCCGCATGACATTGCTCAACCTATGGGAGAAGCGCCTCCGCTGTCAAGGGCGGCGCGGTTTCACCAGGATCGAGCACTGAATTTACTGAAGGGCTCTAGCTGTACCTCCCCTTCCCAAAGCTTCAGTGCCTCTCGCACCTGACATGGCATCAATGCGCCGTCGACCGGCGCTGGAAAGGAGGACGGTAAATGTCGAGGAGGAGGAAACAGTCGAGGTCGTCTCTGGTTGCCGGTGGGGTTCTCACGTTGTTGATCGGGGTCCCGCTGGTGCTGGCCGCGGTGGACGCTCCCACCGGTTTCGACAATCTGACCAACGGTTTCGAGGGCCAGACGAATTTCGATCTGGACCGCGCGCAGTTCGATTCGATCGAGCAGATCGAGGACGGCCTGGGCCCGGTCTACAACGCCCAGGCCTGCCGGGAATGCCATCAGAACCCCGTCTCGGGGTCGGAAGCCCAGGCCAACGAGCTGCGGGCGGGCCAGATCAGCGCCACCGGCACAGGCTTCACCGATCACCCTGGCGGCTCGCTGATCAACGACCGCGCCATCGATCCCGCCATCCAGGAGCACGTCTTCGACTCGGACAACGTACGCACGTTCCGCACCGCGCTCAACGTCCTGGGCGACGGCTTCGTCGAAGCGCTTCCCGACAGCGAGTTCACCCGCATCCAGAACGCCCAGCCGGTTGGGATGAAGGGGACCATCGTCCGGGTGGCGGTCCTGGAAGCTTCCCCTGCCGGCTCCCTCCCTTTCGCGCGGATCGCCCGCTTCGGCTGGAAGAACCAGCACGCCAGCCTGCTCTCCTTCGCGGCGGACGCCTACCTGAACGAGATGGGGATCACCAATCCGCTCTTCCCGGCCGAGAACACCTCGAACGGCAATTCCGTCGCGGCGTTCGACCACGTTCCAGATCCCGAGGACGCGAAGACGACGGAGCATCCGTTCGGCCCGGACGTCGAGGCCTTCACCCGCTTCATGCGCTCCACCAAGGCGCCGCCGCGCGCCCCCAGCACGTCCTCCGACACCGGGGAAGTGATCTTCGACAACATCGGCTGCGTGAATTGCCATACGGATTCGATCACCACCGCGCCGGAGGGAACCTCCTTCAACGGCGGCACCTTCATCGTCGACTCGCACTTGGGCAGCAAGACCATTCACCCCTACGGCGATTTCATGCTGCACGACATCAAGACGGGGGACGGCATCGTGCAGGCCCAGACCTCGGGCGCCCTGATCCGCACGGCGCCGCTCTGGGGCCTGCGCACCCGCACCCGCCTGATGCACGACGGCCAGTCCCTCACTATCAAGGACGCCATCCTGCGCCATGACGGTCAGGCCGCCCCGACGGTCACGGCCTTCAAGGGCCTGAACGACATCGACCGCAAGGCCCTTCTCGATTTCCTGAATTCCCTGTAACTGTAGGGGGCGGCCCTGCGGGGCCGCCCCGACGACTTCCCGAAACCTCAGGACTCGGGCGCGGACGGCGCCGTGCCGCGGTCGACCTCGGGGGGGAGGGCGACGTCCCCCTGGGCGGCGTTGAGGTCCGAGCGCAGGGCCTCGAGCTGCCGCAGGTGCTCCTTCTGGGCGTTGACCACCCGCAGGAAGACGTTGGCGGTCTCCTGGTCGACGTCGCGGATCATCTTGGGATAGAGGACGTCGTTCTCGTAGCGCTCCTCGGAGACGGCGTTGCCGATGTCGGCGTCGAGCCCGCGGACCTGCTCCGCGGCCTTGAGCATCTCGACAGCCAGGGCGTCCTTGGCGGCGGCGGCGCGCAGCCAGCGCTGGGCGAGATGGGGCAGGCCGTCCGCCTGAGCGCGGTCGGCGTAGGCGCGGTAGCGCGCGGCGCTGGTCGCCTCGGTGGTGAAGCCGGTCTTCAGGTGCTCCAGGAAACGGGGAATCCTCGACACGATATCTCTCCTCTCCTCCGGTTCGCGCTAAGATGCCCTGGCGCTCGTCGGATGAGCCTGTCCGCCAGGGAAGGGCGGAGCAATTCTATGGAAGTTGGAGTGGTTGTCCAACCGGGGGGCCTCCGAGCGGCTCCGCCTCCTGGAAACTTTGCCCCCGCGCCCCCGTAGAGCTTTCGGGGAGCGCCCCTTGCGCGCGCCCCCGGCCGATCCCGTGAAAGAACGCCTCCGCCGCTCCCTGACTGTCACCGCGGTGCTCGCGGTCCTGGTCCTCCTCGCGCTGGCGGGCATCCCGTTCCTCAGCTCTCTCACCAAGGTCCTGCTCGCCGGGCTCTGCGTGGCCGCCCTGCTCTGGGGGCTCTGGCGGCTCTACCACGCCTTCCTCTGGAAGGTCGGACGCCGCCTCGCCTTCTCCTACTTCCTCCTCGGGGTGCTGCCGATTCCGCTGCTGCTCGTGGTGCTGGCGATGCTGGCCTACCTGCTCTCGGGCTTCTTCCTGGGGCACCTCTACCGCGACGCCGTGCAGTCCCTCCAGGGGGAGCTCGACTCGGCGGCGCAGAGCCGCCTCACGGCCTTCCCCTCCGGCTCCTCGCCCCGCGCCGCGGCGGGCGGGGACGTGGCTTTCGGCTACTACCGGGGCGGTAAAAAGCTCGCCGGCGATCTGCGCCTGCCCGCCGCCTGGCCCGCCTGGCTGGAGCTCCCCGGCCCGCCGCACGGGGCGCCCCGCTTCATCTCGGTCCCCGGCGGGCGCCCCACCCTGGCCTCGGCGGCGGCGCGGAACGGCAACGGCGTGGTGGCCCTTTACGGCGGCGACCTCGACGGTGAGATCAGCCGGCGCGCCGACGTCTGGATCGAGCTCTACCGCTCGGACGATCCCGACCTCGACTCCATCAGCCTCACGGTCCGCGGACGCAAGGTCCCCATCCACCGCGTCCGCAAGGACCAGCAGGCCGCTGACGCCGCCCGCTTTTTCAAGCGGCTGGCGCACGGCGAGCGGTACTGGGACTCCCCCTCCCTCTGGTGGGGGGAGATCTCGGGCCCCCTCCTCGACCTCGCCACCGGCCGCACGGTGTCCGAGTACGTGGCGGCCAACCTGAACGCCACGCCCAACATCGTGCTGCGCCACCTCTTCTCCGCCGCCGCCGAGATCGACGCCCTGGCCTGGGGCATCCTGCTGCTGGTGAGCTTCCTGCTGTTCGACGTCTACGCCGCAGCCGCGCTGATGGCGGTGTTCATGATCGTGGGGCTGTCGCGGGCCGTGAACCGCCTGAGCCGGGGGACCGAGGCGGTGCGGCGCGGAGACTTCGGCGTCCGCATCCCCGTGCGGCGGCGCGACCAGGTGGGGGACCTCCAGCGCTCGTTCAACGAGATGGCGGGCAACCTGGAGTCCCTGGTCGCCACGGCGGCCCAGAAGGAGTCGCTGGAGAAGGAGCTCGAGCTCGCCCGCAACCTCCAGAAGAGCCTGCTGCCGAGTGACCTGTCGACCGTTCGCGGCGTCGAGCTCTCCACCCTCTTCGAGCCCAGCGCCGCCATCGGCGGCGACTACTTCGACGTCCTCCGCCTCTCGGACGACGAGCTGGCGGTGATCATCGCCGACGTCTCGGGGCACGGGCTCTCGAGCGGACTGCGGATGGCGATGCTCAAGGCGGCGCTGCTGATCCTGGTCGAGGAGACGCGTGAGCCGGAGGAGATCCTGAGCCGCCTGGACGCCGTGGTGCGCTCGAACCGGGAGCGCCGCTTCTTCGTCACCGCCACCCTGGGGCTGTTCAACACGCGGACGGGCCTCCTCCGGCTCACCAACGCCGGCCACCCGCCGACCTACCGCATCCGGGGGGCTGAGGTCGAGGAGATCCTCCTCCCCAGCTCGGCGCTCGGCGGCCTCGGCCACAACTACGTCCGGTCGACCCTCCAGCTCCAGCCCGGCGACGCCGTGGTCTGGCTCTCCGACGGCCTGATCGAGGCCACCAACGCGGCGGACGAGCCCTTCGGCTATGACAACGTGAAGAAAACCCTGGCGGGGGCGCAGGGGGAGAGCGCCGCGAGCATCCGCAACCGCCTGCTGGCGGCGGTCGAAGGGCACACCGCCGGGCAGCCCCTGAGCGACGACCGGACGTTGATGGTGATGCGGTGGGCCGCTACAGTCCCGCGACCTTAGCCGTCAGACCCAGGGTGCCGAAGATGCGGCGGACGTACTCGCGGGTCTCGCGGTAGGGAGGGATGCCCTTGTAGCGCCAGACGGCGTTCTCGCCGGCGTTATAGGCGGCGAGCACCTTGGAGAGGTCGTTCGGGAACTGCTCGATGAGCCAGCTCAGATACTTGACCCCGGCCTCCAGGTTCTCCTTGGGGTCGAGCAGCCGCTCCCGGCGGAGGCCGAAGCGCTCGGCCGTGGCCGGCATGAGCTGCATGAGGCCGCGGGCCCCCTTGTGGGAGACCGCCCGCGGATTGCCCGCCGACTCGGCGCGGATCAGGGCGGCCACCACCTGCGGATTGAGCGAGTGGCGCTTCGCCGCCTCGAAGATCATCGGACCATAGGGGCCGTCCGGCACCTTGGCCTGGGCCTCCTCGAAGTGCAGGGAGACCGCCGCCGCCTTCAGCGCCTCGGCCGTGGCCTCGGCGGCGGTCTTCGGCGGCTCGGGCTCCGGGGGGGTGTACTCGTCGTCGAGGACCCGGTCGATCCGGTCGATCGGCAGCGTCATCATGCCGCCGGCGGCGAACAGGATCTTGGCCTGGTCGCCCTCGGCCTGGAACCCGGCCACCTTCATCACGCTGCCGTCGATGAGAATCACCAGCTCGGCGCGGGCCGGAAGGGCCGCGAGCCCGAGCAGAAGGAAGCCACAGGCGAAGAGCCGCGGGAACGGGGAAGGCCGGGAGCTGTGCTTCATCAGAACGAGGATCTCCACTCCGGGTCGTCGACAGGTCCGCTCTATTGTACGGAACGGCAGGCGCAAACGCCTAGGCCTTTCCCAAGGGGATTGCTCTCAGCAGGTTCCAACCGGGGCGGGGGCCCGGGAATTCCGGGGAAGGGGACGGGCCGCCCCGGAAGGGCGGCCCGGGGGGAGAGCCTTAGTAGAGCGTGCAGTAGCGCGAGCTGCCGTCCGTGCAATTCTGGAAGGAGATGAATTGCCCCCAATTCTGGACCACGGTGTTCTTGCACTGGGGGCCGTAAGGGTTGATCGTGAATTCCCAGCGGGTCCCCCGCCAGACCTCTTCCCCTCTGGGGTTGATGACGAAGACGTTGAACGGCTTCGCGAACGTCACCTTGCGCTGGTCGGGGCCGTAGGTCGCCAGGAAGACCTCCCGGCCCTGGTACCAGTCCTTCGCCGCCGTGATGGGAGAGATGTCGAAGCGAGAGAAGCCGCCGTCCTCGCCGTTGACCTCGTGCAGATTGGTGTTGGTGTAGGTGCAGTAGTAGTACTGACCGGACAACGGGACCATGTACGGTGACTGGGCGTGGGCGGCCGCGGCGGCGGTAGCGAGAAGCAGCGCGGACAGAACGACCTTCTTCATGACCTCATCTCCTTGCCAACTCTGTGGCGTTTGAGGTGTTTCCACCTCCGTTTCGCCGCGCCTATAGGGCAAGGGCGCTGCCAGAGGGTAAATCTATGAAAACAAAGGATTGAGAGGAAAACCGCGGTCCCGGTCCCGGGACTGGAACCGGCGAGGGCGGGGGGTTGGAGTCCCGAATCCGGGACTACCCCAGACCCAGCTCCTTGAGCTTCCGGTAATAGGTCGTCCGGGAGACGCCGAGGAGCTCCATGGCGCGGCCGGCGTCCCCCTCGGTGGCGGCGAGGGCGACGTTGAAGGCCTCGCGCTCGGCCCGGCGGACGGTCTCCTCGAGGGTGAGGAGCCGCGAGGCGGCCGCCTCCTGGCGCACGCGCGGGGAGAGGTGGTGAAGGTCGAGGGGCTCGCCGGTCTCCAGGAGGAGCGCCGCCTTGGCGATCTCGTTCTGGAGCTCGCGGACGTTGCCCGGCCAGGGGTAGTGGACCAGGGCCCCCAGGGCGGCGCGGGTGACCCCTGAGCTCGCGGCGCCGCCTCCCTTCGCCACCTCGCGGTGCAGGAAGCGGGCGGCGAGCGAGGGGATCTCCTCCCGCCGCTCGCGCAACGGCAGGAGCTTCACCTCGAAGGCGGCGAGACGGTGGTAGAGGTCGCGCCGGAAGCCCCCCGCCTCCACCAGGGCCTCCAGAGCGCGGTTGGTGGCGGCGAGGAAACGGACGTCCACCTGCACCGGGATCCGCCCGCCGACCCGGTAGAGGACCGGGTTCTCCAGCACCCGCAGCACCTTGGCCTGGGTCTCCGGAGCCATGTCCCCCACCTCGTCGAGGAAGACGGTGCCGCCGCTCCCCCGCTCCAGCAGGCCGGGGCGGGCCTCGACGCCGGTCGCGACCCCCTTCTCGATGCCGAACAGCTCGGATTCCAGGAGCTCCTTCGGCAGCGCGGCGCAGTTGACGGCCAGGAAGGGGCCCGCCGCGCGGCGCGAGCGGGCGTGCAGCCAGCGGGCGAGCACCTCCTTGCCCGATCCCGACTCCCCCAGGACCAACACCGGCACGTCCCCGCGCGCCACCTTGCCGGCCCGGCGGTAGAGCTTCACCATCTCGCGCCCCAACCCCGCCGGGAGCTCGGCCTCGGCCGTCTCCTCCTGGGCTGGCGCCGGACGGAGGGGGCGGAGCGTCCGCCGCCGCGCCGCGAGCGAGGCGAGGGCGAGCCGGAGCAGCGGCCGCAGGGGCTCCAGCCGGACCGAGGACGGGGCCCGCAGCAGGAGCTTCCAGCCGTCGGGGCCCTCGACCTCCAGGGTGACGGCATTGCGCGGCACGGCGTCCTGGGTGGAGGCGGCGGCCACCACCGACTCTCCCGCCGGGCCGCGGCGGAGGATCTCGGCCCGTCCCACGGGGAGCACGGCGATCCAGCGGTGGACCAGCTCGGAGGCGGCCTCCTCGGGGGTCGCCAGCCCCTCAGCCAGGGAGGGGAGGATCTCCTCCAGGCTCTCGGCCAGCCGCTCCAGGGGGTGGAGCCCCTGGGTGGTGAGCCCCTCCTGCGAGGTGCCAGCCGATTGTTTGGGAGAGGTGCCAGCCGATTCCCCGGAGCCCAGGAAGACATCGGTCCGCGCCGGATCGGCCGGCTGGAGCACGGCCTGGGTCGAGCCGAAGGCGATCATGGTGAAGCCGCAGACCGCCGCCTCGCGCACCCGCCGGCCCCCCAAGAAGGTGCCGTTCTTGGAGCCGAGATCGCGGAGGGTCGCGCCGCCGTCCGCGAGGATCTGGATCTGGGCGTGCCGGCGGGAGATGCCGGCCTCCTCGATGCGCACCGCCGCCTCGGGCGTCGATCCCACGAGGTGCTCCCCCGGCCCGAGATGGAACCGCCGGACGGAGGCGCCGTCCGGGGCGAGGACCTTGAGGAGGAAGCCGGAGCCCGCGCCGCTCACCAGGTCAGGCCCCGCTTCTTCAGCCACGCCTCGACCTCATGCTGGTCGTCCGCGGCGCCCGCCGCCTGGAGCCCCGCGCGGGCCTGGCGCGCGAGCTGGGCGGCGCGGGCGCGGTCCCCGCCGCCGTCCCACAGCGCCGCGGCCAGGAAGAAGCGGGCCTCGTTGAGATAGTGCGGGTCGCCCTGCCCCTTCTCGAAGAGGGCCATGGCGCGCTCCGCGGGCGCGATGGCCTCGGTGGCGCGGCCAAGCCTGGGGAGGGCGCGCGCGATCCCGCTCAAGGGGAATGCCAGGTTCGGATTGTCGGCGCCCAGGGTCTTCTCGAAGATCGCCAACGCCTTGCGGTAGGGCTCCAGGGCCTCGGCAGGCTTGTCCTGGAGCATCAGGACCTCCCCTATGTTGACCAGCACCTTTCCGATGTTGGGGTCCTCGGGGTTGCGGGCCTGGAAGAGATCGAGGGCCTCCCGGTCGTAGCGCAGCGCCAGGTCGAGATGACCCTGGGCCTGGTGGGCGGTCGCCAGGCCCATCAGCCCGCCGGCGACGAGCCAGTGCTGCGGTCCGTACTGCTTGCGTTCGATCTCGATGGCACGCTCAAAGGCCGCCACCGCCTCGGGTTGCCGGCCGAGGTTGGACTCGATGTTCCCCAGGGTGTTGTAGGCGTTGGCGAAATCCGGATGGTCCGGCGGCAGCGTCTTCGCCCGGATCGCGAGGCTGCGGCGCACGTTCCGGAGGGCCTCCTCGCGGTGTCCCATCTGGTTCTGATACTCGGCGAGGTCGTTCAGGATCGAGGGGGTCTTCGGGTTGTCGCGTCCGGCCTGCTCGGCGAGGGCGAGCGCGCGGGTCGCCAAGTCGGCCGCCTCCTGAAACCTGGCCTCGTGGGCGCGGAGGGCGCTCTGCTGGACCAGCAGCTCGGAGCGCAGGCCGGGGCCGCCCCGCGCCCCGTCGGCGAGGCTCTGAGCCATGCGGGCCCACTTCTCGCCGTCCGCCGGAAGGGTCTCTTCGTGGCCGGTCACCCAGGAGAGCTGGGCCGCCGACCGCGCCGCCACCTCCTGGTGCCCCGACGCCTGGGCGGCCGTCAGGGCATCGAACAGCGTCTCCTCCGCCCCCTTGAAATCGCCCATGGAATCCTGAAGGAAGCCCTTCTGGAAGAGCGCCTCCGCCTCCAGGGGGCCGTAGCCGAGCGGGCGCGCCCGCTCCTCGGCGGTCACGGCCTTTGCCAGCCCCTCGCGCCGCTTGCCGGCTACGAACAGGGCCCGCGCCTCCGCCACCAGGGCCCGGGCCGCCTCCACGCGGGCCCGCAGCCTCGGATCGCGCGGGGGCGGCAGCTTCGCCGTCAGCCTCTCGACGTCCGCGCAGTCGGCCACGGGAGGCAGCGCGCCGACCGAGGCGACGGCCTTGGCGACGATCTGCGGGTCCGCCTCCACGAAGAGCTTGGTGACGGCGGCGGCGTCCTGGAGGTGCTGGTCCAGGCAGAGCATGCGCCGGTCGAGCAGGTCCTCGGACTGCTCGCCCCGCAGCCGGGTGGCCTCGCAGGCCTGCCGGCGCATCCCGGCCCAGTCCGCGGCATAGCGGTCGAGAGAGCCCTCGACAATCGGCCAAGCGCTTGCAGCGACCGGCGATCCGCTGGCGAGGAACGCCGCGCGGACCGCCTGCTTGCGCGGCCCGTCCCAGACCCCTGCCAGCCTCTCCTCCGCCCCGCCGCAGAGCTGGGCCCGCCGGGCCTGGAAGTAGCCGAGGCTGCCGAAGACCGCTCCGGCCAGCGCCACGATCGCCGCCGCCGCCAGCCAGCGCCGGCGGACCGCGTCCGGATCGCGCTCCAGGTCCCGCAGCAGATCGTCCATCGCGGGATAGCGCTCCTCCGGGCTCACCTTCAAACCACGCAGGACCACCGCCCGCAGCCAGCCCGGCACCTTGTTCCCCGCGGGCACCTCCCGCACCACACCGCGGGCCACCGCCTCCGCGACCTCCCGGGGCCCCTCTCCCGCGAACGGCCGCTCGCCGTAGAGGGCCTCGTAGAGGGCCACGCAAAAGCTGAACTGGTCCGAGCGGGCGTCCGCCGCGATCCCCCGGAGCTGCTCGGGCGCCATGTAGGCCGGCGTGCCCAGGACGACGCCCCACTCGGTGAGCGGCGTCAGCAGCGCGCCGCCGGATTCCTCCGCCTCCTCTCCTCCTGCCGGCGGCTCCTCCGCCGCGTCGGCCAGCGCCTTGGCGAGCCCGAAATCCACCACCCGCACCCGGCCGTCCTTGCCCAGCAGCACGTTCTCGGGCTTGAAGTCGCGGTGGACCAGGCCGGCGGCGTGAGCTGCGGCCAGGCCCCGGCCGGCGGGGAGGAAGCGGTCCAGCACCTCGCGCCAGGACCGGGGCTCCGCCCGCAGCCACTGCCGCAGGGTCTCCCCCTCCACCAGCTCCATGGCCACGAAGACCCGCTCGCCGAAGGTGCCGGCGTCGTAGACCGCCACCACGTTGGGATGGGTGAGCCGGGCGAGCGCCTGGGCCTCGCGCAACAGCCTCAGGCGGCCCGCCTCGCTGCTGAAGCGGTCCGGCCGCAGGAGCTTGACCGCCACCCGGCGGTCGAGCTCCGGGTCATAGGCGGCGTAGACCACCCCCATGCCGCCGGCCCCGATACGGTCGAGCACCACATAGCGGCCGACGGTGGCGCCACGGTCGAGCGCGTCGGCGGCGGGCGTTTCCGGCCGCGGGCCTTCTCCGTGCAGGGGGACGGTCTCGGTCTGGTCGTTCATTCGAGAGCCTCCAGTTGAGAGCCCCCACTCCCCGGCGCGATTTGGAAGGGCGGGGGTATTTTACGGCCAGGAGCTCCAGGCTGCGGAAGTCTCGAAGCGGCATGCCCTCCGAAGCCTCACCCTCGGTCCCTCTCCACTTCGTGGAGAGGGAGGGCCCAGAGATCGAAGTCTTCCTGGTTCGGCAAGATCGTTCCTGCCACGTTCCCCCTCTCCACGTGAGTGGAGAGGGGGCCAGGGGGTGAGGCCTCGAAGGGCAGGACGACCCGAGGAGCCCGGTGTGCTGTACACAGCTTTTCTACGATCTCGGATGAAACCTGTCGTAGAGGCTCTTCAGCCGCTGCTGGTGGATGTGGGTGTAGATCTGGGTGGTGGAGATGTCGGCGTGGCCGAGCATCGTCTGCACCGCCCGCAGATCGGCGCCGTGCTCCAGGAGGTGGGTGGCGAAGCTGTGCCGCAGCACGTGGGGCGAGATCTCCGACCGGATGCACGCCTTGAGACCGTGCTTCTTGATCATCATCCAGAAGCCGACCCGGCTCATGGGATCGCCGTCCTTGTTGGCGAAGACGGCCTGGTGCCGCCCCCGGGCGAGCTCGGGGCGGACCTCGCGCAGGTAGCGCTGGACCCACGCCTCCGCCTGCTCCCCCACCGGCACCACCCGCTCCTTGCTCCCCTTGCCGAAGGCGATGAGGAAGCCGACGTCGAGCCGGAGCTGCGGCAGGGTGAGCCCCACCAGCTCGCTCACCCGCAGACCGGTGGCGTAGAGCAGCTCCAGCATGGCCCGGTCCCGCAGGCCGAGCGGGGTTCCGGTATCCGGGGCCGCGAGCAGGGCCTCGACCTCGTCCTCGGAGAGGACCTTGGGCAGCGGCTTCCAGAGCTTGGGCGGCAGCAGGTTGACCGCCGGGTTGTCCTTCCGCTCGCCGGCCGTGACCAGGTGCTCGTAGAAGCCGCGGATGGCGGAGAGGGCGCGGGCGCTGGAGCGGGGGGAGAGCCCCTGGCGCTGGAGGTCCCGCATGTGGGCCGAGAGGTCGGCGGGCAGGGCGGCCAGCAGATCCCGCCCCCCCTTCTTGGCCAGCGCCTCCCCCAGGCGGGAGAGGTCGTTGCGGTAGCCGTCGACCGTATTGCGCGCGAGGCCCCGCTCGACCGCCAGGCTCTCCAGATAGCGGTCGAGCACCCGCCGCCAGGGAGGGACGGGGGTCACGAAACGGCCTGGGACGCGGCCGCGGGCGTGATCCCCCGGGCGGAGCAGATGGCCAGGATCTCGCTCTCCTGGAGCACCGCCAGCGAGGACTTCGCCTTGAGGAAGATCTCCTTCACCAGTTCAGGAAACGGCTCGATCCCCCGCTCCTGGAGCCAGTAGACGACGTTCGACTCGCCGCTCATCGGACCCACCTCGATCACCTGCTGGCAGCCGATCATCCCCGCCGGGACCGACGAGTAGATACGGTCGGCCAGCCAGTCCTCCCCCCGCTTGCGGGCCTTGATGATGGCCGAGGCGTGGACCCCCGTGGCGGTGCGGAAGGCGTCCTTGCCCACCACCGGATAGTTGTCCGGCAGCGGCACCCCGGTCACCTCGGCCACGTAGCGGCAGTACTCCCCGAGCCGGTGGAGGTCGCGGTCGATCCAGCCCAGGAGCTGCATGTTGACCAGCAGCAGGTCGACCGGGCAGTTGCCCACTCTTTCGCCGATCCCCACCGCCGTGCCGTGCAGCCGGTCGGCGCCCGCCTCGGCCGCGGCGAGGGCGTTGATGATCGCGAGGTCGCGGTCCTTGTGGCCGTGCCAGTCGATCCTCACCTCCTCGCCCACCACCTCGCGGATGAAGCGGATGATGTTGCGGGCGCCGTTCGGGGTGGCGTGTCCCACCGTGTCGGCCACGCAGACCCGCTTCGCCCCCGCCTCGACCGCTTCCTTATAAAGACGGCGCAGGTCGTCCGGCGCGGCGCGGGTGGTGTCCTCGGTGACGAACATCACCGGCAGCCCCTCCTTGACCGCCAGCTCCACCGCCTCGCGCGTGAGCTTGAGCATGCGGTCCATGGTCCACCCCTCGGCGTACTGGCGGATGGGCGAGGAGCCGATGAAGCAGGCGGCCTCGATGGCGAGGCCGGTGCGCTGCGAGATTTCGGCGATGGGCAGGATGTCCGCCGCCACCGTGCGGGCGGCGCAGTTCGGCGCGATGGGCAGCCTCTGCTCCACGATCTCGCGGGCCAGGCGCTCGACGTCCCGCACCACGTGCGGCCCCGCCCCAGGCAGGCCGATGTTCGCGGACTCGATCCCCAGCTCCGCGATCCTGTGCAGGATCTGGAGCTTCTCCTCGATCGCAGGGTTGCGCACGGAGGGGGACTGCAATCCATCGCGCAGAGTCTCGTCGTCCAGCTCCACCCGCCCGCGGGCCGGGCGCAGCTCGGAGCCGCCGGCGTTGTTCCAGTCGTAGATGAGCTCGGACTCACTTGGCTGCATGGGAATCCTCCAAAGCGAACCGATTATAAGCCTCTCCCCGAACCCTTACCCCTGCCCCTCTCCCGCCCTCCCTCACCGGGAGAGGGGAACCGGGAAGGGTTTTTCTGATCCGACCGATCGGACGGATCCGACGGATCGGTCGGATCTAATTGGCCGGAAGGGTGGGAGGGGTCGGGAGAAGAGGGCCGGGGAGTGAGGGGGCCTACCCCACCGCCCGCGCCAGCAGATCCCCCACCTGGGACGTGGTGAGCGAGCCGCCGAGGTCGGGGGTGGTCTGCCCCTCGCGCATCGAGCGGGCCACCGCCGCCTCGACCGCCTGGGCGGCCTCCTTGTGGCCGAGGTAGTCGAGCATCATGGCGGCCGAGAGCACCGCGCCCACCGGATTGGCCTTGCCGGTGCCGGCGAGCGCTGGGGCGGAGCCGTGGACCGGCTCGAACATCGAGGTCTGGCCGGGGTTGAGATTGGCCGAGGCCGCCACGCCGAGCCCACCCTGAAGCGCGGCGCCGATGTCCGTGATGATGTCGCCGAACATGTTGTTGGTCACGATCACGTCCAGACCCTCGGGCCGCAGGACCATCTCCATGCACAGGGCGTCGACGAACAGGGTGCGGGTCTGGATCTGGGGGTACTCCTTCGCCACCTCCGCGAACACCCGCCGCCAGAGGCCGTGTCCGTACTGCATCACGTTCGACTTGTCGCTCATCATCACCTCGCGGCGACCGTGGGTCACCGCGTAGTCGAAGGCGGCGCGGATGATCCGCTCGACCCCCTTGCGGGTGTGGATCTCCTCCTGGACCGCGACCTCGTCCGCCCACCCCTTCTTGAAGTTGCCACCGACGCTGACATAGGCCCCCTCGGTGTTCTCGCGGAAGACCACGAAGTCGACGTCCTTTTCCGTGCGCCCCTTCAGCGGGCAGAGCCGGGCGTCGTAGAGCTTCACCGGGCGGAGGTTGATGTAGAGGTCGAGCTGGAAGCGGGTGCCGAGGAGGATGTCCGCGGCGTGCCTGTTGTCCGTTACCCGGGGGTCGCCGAAGGCGCCGATCAGGATCGCCGAGTAGTTGTCGCGGAAGTCGTCGAAGGCGCCCGCGGGGACCGTCTCGCCCGTCCTGAGATAGCGGTCGGCGTCCCAGTCGAGGTGGACCAGCTCCAGCGGGAGGCTCCAGGTGCCGGCGGCGGCTTCCAGGACCTTCACCGCCTCGGCGGTCACGTCCTTGCCGGAGCCGTCCCCGGGCAGCACGGCGATGCGTTGCGGCCTGCGGTCTGAGGGGGGGGTCGGGTTCATGGCGGGCGGATGCTAGCACGAGGCCCGGCGCCGTTCAGGCGGGGCCCCCTCGCCGGCATCCCGCCGGAAGATGCTCACCACGCGGCCGGCCGCCGGCTGGGGCATCGCCGGGGGGACCGGCACCCGCAGCACCAGCCCCAGCTCGAAGACGATCGGGATCTCCGGGCAGAGCCAGGCCGAGTGGAGCCCGGGCAGGCAGGTCCCCGGCGCGAGGTCGAGCAGGCGCGGCAGCAGGCCGTCCCCCTCCACCTCCGCCCGCATCGGCCAGGTCGTGACGGCCGGATGATCGGCGGTCGAGATCCGCTGCAGCTCCCCCGAGGCGAGGGCGTACCCGCGCGGCCGCTCCTGGAAGTAGCGCACCGAGTCCTCCCACGAGCCGAGGCGTGGCCCCTCGCCGACCGCCGGGGAGTCCGGCCAGGCCCGCACCTCCAGCCGTCCCTTGCGCTCGGCGCTCCATTGCCAGGGGCCGCCGCCGTTGCGCGAGGGGTGCGGGAAGCGGAGCCGGGCCCGCGCCGCCGGCTGATGGGTGATCAGCCGCACCCCGGGGGCCACCCAGCCGGGCATCAGCATGCGGCGGAACAGGGCGGAGGGGACCCCCTCGTCGTCCAGCACGTAGAGGCGGACGTTGAGCTGCGGATACCCGAACTTGAGGGATGGCAGGGCGGTGAGGTGGAGCGCGTCCTGATGGAACAGCAGCGCCGAGGCGAAGACGTAGTCCCCTCCCTGCCACGGATGGCGCTGATAGCGCAGCGGCGCCGGAAGCGGCGGCAGGGACTCGGCCGGAAAGGCCCAGTTGAGGTAAAGGCAGTCTCGTACCGTCGTGCGCAGCATCGCTTCCACCGTCCAGGCAACCATAGCGTGGGCGGGAGGTGGGGGGCAAGCGTCTCCGGAAGGTCGGGGGAGCCGCCCGGCGCCCTGGAGGGGCGGATATTGCATAGCCTGGGGTTTCAACCCCAGGCGGGGAGGCAGGGGCGGTCCCGCGTTGCACGATCCGCCCAATGCCGCCCCCGCCACCTGGGGTTGAAACCCCAGGCTGGTGAATACCCGCCCTTCCAGGGCGGTCCCCCCGGCCGCCCAAAACGACGAGACCACAGTGCTACAGTCCATACCCGGAAGTCTTTGACCCGATGGAGGTTTCATCTCTTATGGAAAGCTCGCAAAGACAGGCCTGGATGGGGACCCTGGGAATCGTCCTCGCGGCGGCCGCGGCCTTGTTCCTGCCCTCGATGCTGACCGGCGCGCCCAAGGCGTCGGCCCCGGCAGGGGGGATCCAGCTCCCGCCGGGCGCCGAGAAGGCGGCGAAGGCGATCGACCGCGCCACCCTCGAAGCGCCCCTGCGCTTCCTCTCGGACGACCTGCTCGAAGGCCGTGGGCCGGCCAGCCGGGGCGACGAGACCGCGCAGATCTACCTCGCCTCGATGCTCGAGCTCCTCGGCTATCAGCCGGGAGCGCCGGGCGGCGGCTGGCAGCAGTGGTTCGACCTCGTCGGCGTCAAGGCCGATCCGCCCAAGACCTGGTCCTTCAAGGCCGGCGGCCAGACGGTTGACCTCAAATGGTGGGACGAATTCATCGCCGCCAGCGGCGTCCAGGAGGCGGCCTCCACCCTCAAGGACGCCGAGCTCGTCTTCGTCGGTTACGGCATCCAGGCGCCCGAGTACCAGTGGGACGACTTCAAGGGGATGAGCCTCAAGGGCAAGGTCCTGGTGATGCTGAACAACGATCCCGACTGGGACCCCAAGCTCTTCGCGGGGGACCGCCGGCTCTACTACGGCCGCTGGACCTACAAGTACGAGAGCGCGGCCCGCCAGGGCGCGGCCGGGGCGATCATCATCCACACCACCCCGTCGGCCGGCTACCCCTGGCAGGTGGTGCAGACCTCCTGGAGCGGCACGCAGTTTGAGATCCCCGCCGCCGGCGAGCCCCGCGTCCAGGTACGCGCCTGGACGACCGAGGACGCCACCCGCAAGCTCTTCCAGGCCGCGGGCAAGGACCTCTCGAAGCTGATCGAGCAGGCCCGCAGCCGGGACTTCAAGCCCGTCCCCCTCGGCATCACCACCTCGCTGACCTTCAACAACGAGGTCTCCAAGACCCGCACCGCCAACGTCCTCGGCATCCTGCCGGGGAGCGATCCCAGGCTCAAGGACGAGGTGGTGATCTACACCGCCCACCACGATCACCTGGGGATCGGCCAGCCGGACAAGAACGGCGACAAGATCTACAACGGCGCCGTGGACAACGCCTCCGGCTGCGCCACGCTGGTGGCGATCGCCAAGGCCTTCGCCGCGCTGCCGCAACGGCCGCGCCGCTCGATCGTGATCGCCTTCGTGGCCGGCGAGGAGCAGGGGCTCCTCGGCTCGGCCTACCTCGCCGCCCACCCTTCCGTGCCGGCCGGCCGGATCGCGGCCAACATCAACTACGACAGCGCCAACGTGCTCGGCCGCACGCGCGACGTGAGCGAGGTCGGCCTCGGCAAGTCGTCGCTCGACGCCATCGAGCGGGCCGTGGCCGCCCGCCAGGGGCGGCAGCTCAAGGGGGACCAGTTCCCCGACCGCGGCTTCTTCTACCGCTCCGACCAGTTCAGCTTCGCCAAGGTGGGCGTCCCGGCGATCCACCCCTCGGCGGGCACCGACTTCGTCGGCCGTCCGCCGGGCTGGGGCAAGGAGCAGGCGGCGGACTACGAGAAGCACCGCTATCACCAGCCGAGCGACGAATTCGATCCGAAGTGGAATTACGAGGGCATGATCGAGGACGCCCAGCTCGGTTTCTACACCGGTCTGGTGGTGGCGAACAGCACCCAGATGCCCACCTGGAACCCCGGCGACGAGTTCGAGGCGGTGCGCAAGAAGTCGCTGGCGGCGGTGGATCGGAAGGGGAAGTAGCGAGGGCCGCTGCTCCCCTGGTGAGGGCAGCCGCGCCCCCGGTACGGGCCGCGGCTCCCCCGGCCGGGGGTGGCTCTGCCCTGCCTGGGGCCGCCGAGGCCCCCGCCAGGGCCACGGCTGCCCTCACCGAGGCTTGTCCCGCCCGGACCGGGGCGAGCCCTCCCCCTATAGGGGCCGTGACGGTCTCCATGAGGGGAAGGCCCGCCCTCACCGGGGCAGAGGCGTACCCGATCGGGGCAGAGGCAACCCTCACCGGGGCCGCGGCAGCCCTTGCTTTGGGAAAGAGGAAATTTTCGATCGCGACGATGCGGAGGCCGGAGCCCGCCAACCCCGATCCTTACTTGGGCTCCCGGACGACGCGGAAGCCCGTATCCTCGTTGCGGCGATCCGGCTTGGAGGAGGGCCGGAAGTCGGAGCCGCACTCGCGGGATAACCGGAAGCTGCCGCCTCTCCGAACCTTCTCCATCCCCGAAGCGGGTCCCCTGGGATCGGTCGTGGGCCCGTCCGGCAGGGGAGCGTACCAATCCTCCACCCATTCCGCGACGTTGCCGTACATGTCGAAGAGACCCCAGGGATTCTTCCCGAAGACACCGACCGGGGCGAGCTTCTCGAAACCGTCGCTCCCAGTCTCGTTCTTGCAGTTGGCGTATTGCGAAAGATCGCCCGGATCGTCGCTGAAGCTGTAGCGGGTCTCGGCGCCGGCACGGGACGCGTACTCCCACTCGGCCTCGGTGGGCAGGCGATACCGCGCTCCCGGGTCGAGCCGGTTGAGCCGGGCGAGAAGCTCCTGGGCCTCGTCCCATGAGACGTTGCTCACGGGAAGGTCGTCCCCGGCCTCCTTCCGGCGCACGGACCTCTTCATGATCCGCCGCCACTGCCCCTGAGTGATCTCGAAGCGTCCGAGGCAGAACGGCTTGGTCAACGTGACCTCGTGGCCCGACTGCTTCCCCATCAGGAAGGTCCCGGGCCTGATCTTGACGAAAGCCATGGCAAGGTCCGGCGGCGGACGGCCGGGAGATTACGACCAGCATCCTCAGAGGCGGCTCCGCGGGAGGCGGAGCCGGTCCGGTCTGGAAGTTGAGGTACCGCACGACCGGCGTCCGGACCGACAGGGCGAGGAAACGCCGCCGGGCAGGATCGAAGAGGAGCTCCCAGGGCCAAGCCTCGAAGCGGGGAGCGTCCGTGAACCGGAGACGCAGACGCAAACCCTTGTTGACCGCGTCGAGCTGAGCCCGGCTCAGGGCCCAGAGCTCCCCGGCCCTGCCATGGAACAAGGACTCGAACAGCTTTTTTCCGATCGCTTCCACGGTCTCACGGGGAGATCCGGCCGAATGGAGGTCCCGGTGAGGGGCCGCCAACCGCGCCAGGATCGCCTGGAGCTCATCCTCCGAATACGGGGGGTGAAAAACCGATCGACCCTCTCCCGCCGGGGACCTCGACACGATCACCCGAAAGCCGCGGCCGGCCTTCTCGATGTGGAGATCGAAGCTCTCGTAGTCGCTGGGCTCGCTCACGGAAGAGATTCCATCCGCCTTGCGAGACCCCTTCTCAGGCCGCTTTGTTTAACCCGTCGGGACGTCTCCCAGGAGGGCAGAACCTACCGGGGTTCCCGCGGTTGCGACGTCTCTACGGTTTAAGGCTCCGATTCTGGGGTGGCGAATCTACTTCCCCACCCGCTCCCCCACCCGGTTCGCCTCGATCTCGATCGTCACCCGCACCTCGTCCCCCAGCAGGGGGCCGGAGTCGAGGATGTTGTTCCAGTTGATCCCGAACTCCTTGCGGTTGACGGTGAAGGAGGCCTCGAAGCCCGCTTTCTCGCCGCCGGGTATGGCGACCGTCCCCAGGAGCTGCACGGGGAAGGTGATCTCCCGGGTGACGCCGTGCATCGTCAGGTTGCCCGTGACCTCCAGGGTGTCCGCGTCCTTGGGGACCACCCGGGTGCTGGTGAAGCTCAGGGTGGGGTACTTCGCCACCTCGAAGAAGCTCTTGGACCGCAGATCCTCGTCCCGGTCGTTGCTGGCGGTGTCGATCGACGCCGCCTTGACCGAGAATTCGACGCTGCTCGCCGCCGGGCTCTGCTTGTCGTAGCGGATGACGCCGTCGAAATCCCGGAACCGGCCCGAGACGCTGGAGACGAAGTGGCGGATCTTGAAGTTGATACCGCTGTGGTCGGCGTCCACCCGATAGACGGTGGAATCGGCCGCCGCCATCGCGGGCAGCAGGAGAGCCAGGGCCAGCAGGGACAGATGCCTCTTCACGGTCGGGGCCTCCCTTCGAGGAATCATCGAGGCTTGGCTACTTGATTATACCGCCCCTACGAAACCCTGCCGCGTAAGGTCTCCCTCTTCTCCCCGGCAGGATGGGCGGAAGGCTGGGAGAAGAGGGTTGGGGTGATGAGGGGTCAGCTCACCATCGGGTCCAGCTTCTCCGGGTCCACCCCCAGCTCTCCGATCGCCCGCGCCACCACCGCGCGGTCGATCCGCCTCCAGAGAGAGAGCTGGTGGAGAGCGGCGAGGACGACGCATTCGGCGTCCACCTCGAAGAAGCGGCGGAGGGCCTCGCGGGTCTCGCTGCGGCCGAAGCCGTCGGTGCCGAGGGAGCAGAGCTTGCCTGGAAGCCAGGGGGCGATCTGGTCCGGCACCAGCTTCATGTAGTCGGAGACCGCGACGATCGGGTTGTCGTCCCCTTCGAACAGGCTGACCACGTAGGGCTTGCGCGGCTCCTGATCGGGGTGGAGCCGGTTCCAGCGCTCCGCCTCCAGGGCGTCGCGGCGGAGCGCCTTGTAGCTGGGAGCGCTCCAGAGGTCCGCGGCCACGCCGTAGCGCTCGGCGAGGATCTCCTGCGCCCGCATCGCCTCCGGCATCAGCGAGCCGCTGCCGAAGATGTGGACGCGCGGGCGCTCGTCGGGGACGTCCTCCCGTCCCGGCGGCGCCGGCCGGAGCTTGTAGAGCCCCTTGAGGATCCCCTCCTCCGCGCCGACCGGGATCGGCGGCATCGGATAGTTCTCGTTGTAGAGAGTGATGTAGTAGAAGACGTCCTCGCGCTGGGTGTACATCCGCTTCATGCCGTCGCGGATGATCACCGCGATCTCGTAGGCGAAGGCGGGGTCGTAGGCGAGCAGGTTGGGCACCACGCTCGCCAGCACGTGGCTGTGGCCGTCCTCGTGCTGAAGGCCCTCGCCGTTCAGCGTCGTGCGGCCCGCCGTGGCGCCGAGCAGGAAGCCGCGGGTGCGCTGGTCGGCGGCGGCCCAGATGAGGTCCCCCACCCGCTGGAAGCCGAACATCGAGTAAAAGATGAAGAACGGGAGCATGTCGATCCCGTGGGTGGCGTAGGAGGTGCCGGCGGCGATGAACGAAGCCATCGAGCCGGCCTCGGTGATCCCCTCCTCCAGGATCTGCCCGTCCGTGGCCTCGCGGTAGTAGAGCAGCATCGACTTGTCGACCGGCTCGTAGAGCTGGCCGACGTGAGAGTAGATGCCGAACTGGCGGAACAGCGACTCCATGCCGAAGGTGCGCGCCTCGTCGGGGACGATGGGCACGATCTTCTTGCCGATCTCCTTGTCCTTGAGGAGCTGGGTGAGGATCTGGACGAACACCATGGTGGTGGAGACGTCGCGGTCGACCCCCTCGAAGAAGCGCCCCCAGACCTCCTTCCCCTCGGGGATCGCCAGCGGCTCCTTGCGCACCCGTCGCGCCGGCACCGGCCCTCCCAGGGCGCGCCGGCGCTCCCGGAGGTACTGGATCTCCGGGCTGTTCTCGGGCGGGAGGTAGAACGGCGCCTCCGCGAAGTCCTCATCCGAGACCGGGATCTCGAAGCGGTCGCGGAAGAGGCGCAGCTCTTCCTCGGTGAGCTTCTTCTGCTGGTGGGTGACGTTCTTCCCCTCCCCCGCCTCGCCGAGGCCGTACCCCTTGACCGTCTTGGCCAGGATCACCGTGGGGGACCCCTCGTGCTCGACGGCGGCCTTGAAGGCGGCGTAGACCTTGGCCGGATCGTGGCCGCCGCGGCGCAGGGTGTGGAGCTG
The DNA here is from genome assembly GCA_045807625.1 of Thermoanaerobaculia bacterium. Classification (GTDB taxonomy): domain Bacteria; phylum Acidobacteriota; class Thermoanaerobaculia; order Multivoradales; family UBA5704; genus DATARR01. The sequence goes on from JBJMHA010000038.1 coordinate 100,329, forward strand.
CTCGTCCGAATAGCCCTTCACCAGTTCCACGAGCTCGGGATACTTGCCGAAGAAATTCTGCCGGAGATAGCCGCCCGTCTCGACCACGTACTTCTGGTACTCGCCGTCGAGGGTCTCGTTCATCCGCTGGATCAGCAGGCCGGTGTTGTCGGCCTCGATCAGCGGGTCCCAGTCGCTCGACCAGATCACCTTGATGACGTTCCAGCCGGCGCCGCGGAAGGCGGTCTCCAGCTCCTGGACGATCTTGCCGTTGCCGCGCACCGGGCCGTCGAGGCGCTGGAGGTTGCAGTTGATGACGAAGATCAGGTTGTCCAGCTTCTCGCGCGAGGCGAGGGTGATGGCGCCGAGGGTCTCGGGCTCGTCGGTCTCGCCGTCGCCGAGGAAGGCCCAGACCTTCCGGTTCTGCGGGTCGCGCAGGCCGCGGTCGCGCAGGTAGCGGTTGAATTTGGCCTGGTAGATGGCGGAGATCGGCGACAGGCCCATCGAGACGGTGGGGAACTCCCAGAAGCCGGGCATCAGCCAGGGGTGGGGGTAGGAGGAGAGGCCGCCCCCCGACTCCAGCTCGCGCCGGAAGTGGTTCAACTGCTCCAGCGAGAGCCGCCCTTCGAGGAAGGCGTGGGCGTAGATGCCCGGCGCGGAGTGCCCCTGGAAGTAGACCATGTCGCCGTCGAAGCCGCTCTCCCCGCGGCCCTTGAAGAAGTGGTGGAAGCCGACCTGGTAGAGGGTGGCCGCCGAGGCGAAGGACGAGATGTGGCCGCCGATGCCGGCGAACTTCTTGTTGGCCCGCACCACCATCGCCATGGCGTTCCAGCGGACGATGCTCTTGATGCGGCGCTCGATGGCGCGGTCGCCGCCGTAGGCCGGCTCCTCGCTCTGGGGGATGGTGTTGATGTAGGGGGTGTTGCCCGTGAAGGGGAGGACGACGTCGGTCTCATACCCCTTCTCCAGCAGCTTCTTGAGGAGGAAGCAGGCCCGCTCCCGCCCCTCGATCTGGACGACCTGCTCGAAGGCGGTCAGCCACTCCTCGGTCTCGTTGACGTCGCTATCCGCCTCTCCACCCGTGTACCAGTTGAGTGGAGCCTGATACGGCTTGCTCATTCCCGTTGCCTCCCTCGGTTCCATGCGGGGCTCCGCCCCACCAACCCGAGAGCATATGACAATGGAGGGGCAAAGGCGGGGGGCCGGCGGTCCGCTCCGTTCCCGGACCGCCGGCCGCGGGGAGGTCAGGCCGGGAAGACCTCGATGCGGGAGACCTTGCCGTCGAGCTTGGCGCCGTAGGGGATCACCTGCACCTGGGGGGTTTCGACCGGGCTATTGAAGGAGTTGACGTCGAAGACTGAGACGCTCTGGAGGACCTTGATCTCCGTCCAGTCGTCGTCCAGATTGCCGCCGGGCGAATTGAAGAGCTTGATGGAGCCGGGGGTGAGGTTATAGAGCCGGCACGACCTCGCCTCGTCGTTGGGGATCGGGCCGCCGCCGCCGAGCAGATCGTACGCCGCCTTGAGATACGACACCGAGCCCAGCTTGTCCTGCGAGCAGTTGTTGCCTTCGAAGAAGTCGATGTTGCCCATGATTTTCCCTCCCTATGGGTTGAAGTTCGCGGGCTCAAACCGTTTCGAGCTCCGCTTCAACCCTGTAGTGGGACGGGAGGGCGGGTTATCGCAGGCCGGGAGGAGAAACGGCTCGCTGCAGCTTGCTCCGGACCTCGTCCACGAAGTGCCGGAGGGAGGGCTGGTTTCTCCCGGCCCGGAAGAGGTCCATGGCGGCAACCAGATCGGGCGCGTATTCCATCGCCGTGGTCAGGATCGGCTGCCCCGCCCCCAGGATCGTCTGCCGGAGGAGATTTTTGTAGAGCTGCCGCTCGCACTTCCCGGGGTCCGCGGGAGCCGGAGCGTCAAGCACTACTTGAATTGCTTGCGGATCGGCGAGGCACCAGCGCTCGACGTGGGGATCGGGACAGCCGATCGCGCAGTGCGGGAAGATGCGATGATCTACCACGTCCTCCAGGTCGCGGCGGACGGCAGCCCAACCTTTGCAGTTGGCGTCGATCATCAGCACCAGCAGGTCGGGGATCTCGAAGTGGATACCGCCTGCTCCAGCGATGGCCCTTTGCCAGGCTCGGAGCTCCGTCAGCGCAAGCCCATGGCCACCCCGACCGCTCGCGGTGCGGATGTCCACACGGACACCGAGCTCGCGGGCGATACGGCCCAACAAGGCCCGAGCAAACTGCTCGTGGCCACTGTCTTCGCAATAGAGGACGATGCTCGGCCGCTCAGCCATCCAGCCATCCACGCAGGAGCATCGCCTCGACGAGGGCGTTGTCCTCGGGACCGGTGAGAGAGGCCCGGACCTCCTCGTCGTCGAACAGGGGCCCCATCGGGACGAGCTCCTGCACGTTCGTCTCCCGCCCGCGCTGGGCGCAGCGGAAGAGCTTGACCCGGTCCGGGTCGGACATGGCCCGCTGGAGCATGGCGGCGATCAGGGTCGGAGAGTGCGTGGTGACGACGACCTGACTCTGTCCCCGCTCGGCGATCGAGCCGAGGAGCTCGGCCACGACCTCGATCCTCCGGGGGTGGACGCCGTTCTCCGGCTCCTCGAACGCGATCAGCTCTCCCGGCCAGGGGTTCCCCGCGAGACAGCAAAGGGCCAGGACCCGCAACGTCCCCTCCGAAACCACACGGGAGGAGTAGGGAGTGCCGTCCTGCGTGATGAGGATGTCCAGGATGCCCCGGCGCGGGTCCAAGTCCACATCGAGGTCCTCGACCGTCGGAATGGCGCTCCGCAGCGCGCGTCCGATCGCCAGGAAGTGCTTTCTGTGGGTCTCGCTCTCCTTGAGCCTGTAGAGGAAGGGAGCGATCCACTCGCCTCGGGGGCCGATATCGGTGACCTCGCGCGGAGGCTGGGGCTCGCGCATGGAAACCCGGGGGTCGAGGTAGTAGGTCTGCCAGGCGGAGAGCTCGCCGCGCAAGCGGTCGAAATCGGGATACCGATGCTCGCCCGTGAATTGGCGGTTCGAGACGAGAGTGTGATTCAGGCCCAGAGGCTCGTGCCGCGGATGTCCCGATTCCCCGAGTTGGCGGACGATCAGGGATTCTCCAGAGCGCTCGATCCGCGGCTTCTGTTTGGGAGTCTTATCTCTTTTCAGGCGCACCAGGTATTCGTCGGAAATCTCGAGAGCGCCGGTTTTGGGCTGGGTCTGTACACCCACGCGGTAGAGAAGGGGCTCCCGCCGCGCGAGCTGGACTTCCGCTTCCAGGCTGAGATCGGCCCGTTCCTGCTGGAGCAGTCCTTCCAGCCCCTTCTCCGGCAGGCTGAAAGCTTCCAGAGGGTAGCCGCGCAGGGGGGGCTCGAAGGCTGCGGTGAGGGTCTGCTCTGTCGCAAGCCGGGAGAGCAGGAGAAGCGCCTCCAGCAGATTGCTCTTGCCCGCCGCATTGGGTCCCATCAAGACCACCAGAGGCGCGAGCTCGATGTCGACATCGTGCAGGGATTTGAATCCCTGGACGCGGAGCCGGGTCAGCAAAGTGCTCTCCCTTCCAGAGTCAAGCGTCTGGACAGGAGCAAATTATCACAACGAAACCGCTCCCCGCCGCCGCGCCGCCGCCAGGTAGATCCCCAGCCCCAGGATGTTCGTGACCCCGATCAGCCCCGAGATCTTGAGGGCGAAGAGGAGAGGGCTCTCCACGTTGATGATGGGGACAATCGAGAGGGCCACGTAGAGGACCGTCATCAGGAGGCCGGAGAGGGCGCAGACCCTCAGCCAGAGGGGCGGGCGGGGCTGGACGCCCCGCAATCCGAAGAGGGGGATGGCGAACATCACCAGGTAGGTGAGGGCGTAGAAGACGCCCGAGGCGTTCCAGAGCAGTTGGAAGGCCTCCTGCTTCCCCACCCCGATCAGCCCCACCAGCCCCAGGACGAGCGTGGCGGCTCCCACGAAGAGGATCGAGTTGACCGGCGTCCGATAGCGGGCGTGCAGCCGGGTGAACCAGCCCGGGAGCAGCCGGTCCCACCCGGCCACCATGGGGAGCCGGGTGTTGCCCGCGAACATCACGCTCGACTGGGCGACGCGGATCCCCAGCAGGGCCACGATGGCCAGGGTGGCGATGGGGACCACGAGGTCGAGGGAATGGAACCCCACGCTCAGCACCTGTGGGATGGGGGCGATGAGGTCGATCTCGCCGCGCGGGATCAGCGCCAGCACCGAGCTGGTGCCGAGGATGAACATCCCCGCGATCACCGGCGCCGCCAAGGCTACCGAGCGGCGGATGGAGCGCACGGGGTCCCGGCACTCCCCCGCGTGGATGGCCACATACTCGAAGCCGCCCAGGGCGCCGAACCCCATCTTGCCGAGCAGGTTGAAGCTCAGGAGCGAGAGCGCGGGCATCTCGATCGCCAGCGGGTGGTAGGCGGGCAGGGAGCCATGCGCCAAGTTCAGCCAGGGGAGGACCAGGATGGCGAAAAAGGTCGCGATCATCAGTGCGCCGCCGGCCTTGTGGACCCACTTGCCGACGCCGAGCCCCACCGTGGTCAGCAGGATCAGCGCTCCGATCATGATCAGATTGACCAAGCCGATGAGCCACTTGCTGCTGGTCAATCCTTCGCTGGAGGGCCCGAGGATGTAGCGCAGGTATTGCGTCACCTGGAGGCCGATCTCGGAGGTGTTGAGGATGGCGAACAGCCAGAGGTTCCACGCCACCAGGAAGCCCAGCAGCTCGTTGAAGCCGAGCTTGGCCCACTGGTAGAGCCCTCCTTCGAGCGGCATGGCCTTGTTGAGGTAGATCACCACCACCGCCGAGGGAAGATAGAAGAAGAGCATCGCCAGGAGCCAGAGCACCACGTGCGACGGTCCCTGCTTGGCGGCGACGCCGATCCAGGGGAGCCCGACGATGAACAGCACCTGGGTGAGCGCGAGGTCGGCGAGCCCGAGCTCCTTCTTGAAGACGCCGCTCCGCGCCTCGATCCGCTCCTCCTCGCGCCGGAGGCCGGCGGTGGTGTCGGGGGTTTCCATGGGGGAGGAAGGATAGCAGGGGCGAGGGGGGCGTTACGCGCGTGCGTGCCCCCGGTCCCGCCTGCGCTCCGAAGCCTCACCCTCGGTCCCTCTCCACTTCGTGGAGAGGGAGGGCCCATGGCACAAGCAAGGGACCTTCTGAGCATGGCTCTCTCCTCCGAAAGTTGTGAAGGGTGCGAGTCCCCCACAGTGGGACGGAGAGGTCTGCTATCGCAGGGATTCTTAGCGGATGTAACCCAGGGAGCGGAGCTGGTCCCCCGCCTCGCCGTCGACGCTCACCGCCGCGGGGGCCGGAGCGGCGGGGCCGCCGTTCGCCATCCAGCGCCAGAGCCGCCGTTTCAGGACGGCCGCCACCTCGGGGCGCTCGTCGACCGGTTGGCGTCCACGAATCCGGCCCAGAGGGCGAAGCCCAGGAGCGCCCCGGCGGTGATCCCGGCGAGCGGGATGCGAACGAGAGACCTTCGGGTGATTCCAGGGAGCGCCTCCGGCGGGAGACGCCAATGTCCCTGCTGTCCCTTATGTCCCTTGTTTCTTCCCCGTCACCCGGAACGCATACCCTCCCACCTCCGCCGCCGAGCCGTCCGGCTTGACCCCTTCCACCCGCAGGCGGTAATCGCCCGGCGCGAAAAAGCTGGAGGGGAAGGTGATCATCAGGGTCTCCAGGGCGTTCGGCTTCAGGCCGGCTTTCTCGAAGACCTTGCCGCCGCCCGCCCGGGTGATCGTGGCGCGGTAGGTGTCGAAGCGGAGCCCCTCCCCCAGGTCCACGGCGAGGGCCAGGGCGTCCCCAGTGCGGGAGAGGTCGATCGTCGCCGGCTTCGCGTCGTTGCTCCGCACGGCGGCAAGGAGGAAGACGGGGGTGTTCACCAGCGGACCGGCGAGGCCGCGGGAGGGCTCGGGCGGCTTCGCCTGCGCGATCCTCGCCTCCAGCTCGCGGCGCTCGGCGCTCCGGCGGCTTTCGCTCTCGATGAGGCGATGCTCCAGCTCCTGCCGCGCGCGGCGCGCGGCCTCCAGGCGCGCCTCCTGCTCCCGCCGGTCGCTGCGGCCACCCGCGAGCAGCCAGAGGGCCGGCAGCAGCGCCACCATGACCAGGGCGAGGGCCGTCCCCCACTGCGCCAGGCGCCCCCGCCGGGCCAGCCAGGCGAAGAGCCCCGCCCCCAGCACCGCCCGGGCCGCGTCCTCGGCCGCCATCGCCTTGAGCCCCCGCTGGAAGCCGCGGGCCAGCTCGAGCTGCTCCGTGCACTCGGAGCAGCCCACGAAGTGCTCCTCGAACCGCGCCTCCTCGTCCGGCGGCAGCAGGCCCCGGTGGTAGCGCTCCACCAGGCCGTTGCTTTCGATGTAGGCGTGATCCATGAGGTCAGGCTCCCCCGCCGAAACGCTCTCTCCACCAGAGTGTGACGAGGAGGAGGATTATCGCACCTGCCACCTGCGCCATCCGGTCCCCGCCCAGCCGCTCGGTGAGCAGCTCCTTGTAGCGCTGCCGGGCGCGGTGGAGCACGCGGTTGAGCTGCAGGCTGGAGAGGCCGTAATCGGCCGCGATGCGGTCCTTGTCCTCCTCGGCGATGTAGAAGCGGAGAAGGATCTGGCGGTCCCGTTCGTTGGTCAGGTCCTGAAGGACCAGGCGTACCAGCGCCGAGCTCTCCCGTGCCATCAGGGCCGCGAGCGGGCTCTCGCCGGAGGCCGCGGCGTCGAGCACGGCGTCGGTGTCCGCGTCGGTCTTGCGGCGGGCGAGCTTGCGGTAGTGCTCGATGGCGAGGTTGCGGGCGATCTGGGCCAGGAAGCCCGGCAGCTTGGCCGGTTCGCGCAGCTCCCCCTGGCGGAGCTTCTCCAGGCCGAGGCGGAAGGTGTCCTGGAAGAGGTCCTCGGCCTCGGGGCGGCCGTTGGTGTGGCGGTCGAGGATGACCGCCACACCGCGACCGTAGAGCTCGACGATCCGCTCCTCAGCGCGGGGGTCTCCCGCCTGGACGCGCGCGACCAGATCCTCCGGCCCTTCAGGGTTCTTCTCTTGACTGGCCAGACGCGATGTCCCCGCCTTGGATGCGGGCGGATTCTAACACGCGGCCGGCGCCGTGCCCGCCTCTACGTCCCCGTCTTGGGAGTCGGTGGCTCCGGCGTCGCCGGCGGCGTGGCGCTGCCCCCCCAGACCGCGACCTGATCCGGATCGCCATAGGTCGTCGAGCCGTACAGGTAGACGTAGCTCCCTGCCGGCGTCTCTGTCTGGGCGGCGGAGATGTAGATGTAGGCAGGCTGCTGCTCGTAATCCCCCGTCCAACAGAGTTGCTCGCCGGTAAGGTGGAGCACCGCGGGTTGGTTGCCCTCGTGGCCGTCCGTGGAGATCACGACCGGTTTCGAGGGATCTTTTGGATCGATCAGCGAGAAGCCCACGCAGACTACGCCTTCCGCGGAGAGGAAGGGCTCTTGCGCCCCGAGCTTGCCCGTGCCGATCTCCAGGACCCAGCCGTTCTGCAACGGCGTGTTCGGGTTTCCGCTCTTGTACTGGATGTACCAGGTGCCGACGAAATCGTGAATGTTCATGCTCTCCTCCCTTCATCACGGTAGTGGGACGGGAACGCGGCTTATCGCATCCCCCCGTCAACGCCAGTCCCCTTCCAGGACGAACCCCGCCCAGAAGTACGGGTCGCGCCAGCGCCGCTGCCCGCGCAGGCCGAGTTGGGCCTGGCGCAGCGCCGCGGCCGGCGGCAGCTTGTCGATCCAGAGGGCGCGGTAGAAGCGGGTCATTAGCGCCGCCGTGGCTTGGTCCTCCACCCGCCAGAGGCTGGCCAGGACCCGCGGCGCCCCGGCGTACTGAAACCCCCGCGTCAGGCCGATCAGCCCCTCGCCGCGCACCTCCTTGCCAAGCGCCGTGCGGCAGCCGCTCAGGACCACCAGGTCGGCGTCGAGCTTCAGGTTGTAGATGTCGTGCAGGTGGAGGAACCCCTCCTGGGGACGGCCCGCCGCGTCCACCATCGACAGGGCCAACCCCGAGAGGGCCGGCCGCTCGGCGTCGATCACGCCGTGGGTGGCGAAATGGACGACCCGGAAGCCGCTCAGCCGGTCGCCGAGAACGCGCGGCAGGGCGGCGTCGAAATCCAGCGCCAGCGTCGACTCCCCCGCGGGAGCCAGCGCCGCGATGGCTTCCACCTCCCGGCGCGAGGCCGGCAGGCGCTCGAAGACCGGAGGATCGCCATCCCCTGACCGGACGGTGGAGCGCACGGCCCCACGCGCGGTCACCCTCGGGTCCCGGAGATCGAAGACGGGATCGGCGATCACGGCGATTCGCTTGGCCGCCGGCGAGCGCCGCGCCAGCAGGCGCCGCTGCACGGCCAGGGCCGAGGCCGAGGGGAGGTCGGCGATCTCGTGCCGCTCGATCAGCGGCGCCGGCGCCGCCTCCGGGCCCTCCGGCGAGGGGAGCGCGCCGAAGGGGACGTACTCCAGAGCGCCGTCCGGCACCACCACCAAGCGCTTCCCCGGGAGCCGGCCGGCCACGGGCCCCAGCAGCAGGCGGCCGAGCGCCGCCGCGTCCTCCGCCTCCCGCCGCCGGTCCTCGACGTCGAAGCGGCTCAGCTCCTCATGGACCTTGCGCGCGAGCTCCTCGACGCGGGCGCGGCCGGGCAGCTCGAAGCTCTCGATCCGGTCCGGAGAGACGGCCCAGAGGTAGCTCCGCTCCTCGCCCAGGGAGTAGCTCAAGAGGAGCGTCTCCGGATCGAGGAGGGCCTGGATGCCGGCCGCTCTCAGCGGCTGCGGCTGGGTGAGCGCGGCGAAGGCTGGGCTCCGCTCGCGGATCTCGGCCTCCACGGCGTCCAGATCGCGCAGCACGGCCAGGCGCTCCCCTTCCAGCGCAGAACGCTCGTCGGCTCCCTTGGGATGCTCCCGCAGGGCCCGCTCGGTCTTGGCGCTCAGGCGGTGCAGCAGGGAGGTGCGGCGCTCCAGCAGCGCGGGGTCCACCCCCTGGCGGACGTCCACGCCGGCCTCGCTCAGCAGCTCGACGAGGGTGCGGGCGCGGGCGCGCTCGGCCGTCTCCAGCGCCGCGCGGTCCCAGGCCGCGGCCGGCTCGGCGCGGTGGCTCTCCATGAGGAGATCGAGGGCGAGCTCGTACGCCCGATGCCGCAGGGCGGAGAAAGAAGCCCGCAGATCCGCGCCGACGATCCGGGCGCGCAGGGTCTCGATGAGGTCCAGGGCCGCACCGGCGTGGGTCCGCGCCTCGGTGAGATGGCCCAGGGCCCGCTCGGCGCAGGCGATCGCATATTCCACCTCGATCTCCCTCCCCCGATTTCCGGCGGCCCGCGCCAGCCGCAGCGCCTCCGTCAGGCTCTCCAACGCCTTGGCGGGCTGCCCCGTCTTGAGGAGGGCTTCCCCCCGGCCGCGCAGGGCCTCCGCCTCGTCGGCGCGGGAGCCGGCGGCCTGGAGCAGCCCGATGGCTTGATCGAAATAGGAGAGCGACCCGGCGGTGTCCCCGAGCGCCAAGGCATCGCGGCCGGCCTGCGTCAACGCCACCCCCTCCCCCCAGCGGTCGCCGGTATCGCGGCGGAGCGCGAGGGCCCGCTGGTGACATTCCAGTGCCTCGCGGGTCCTGCCGAGTGCGGCGTAGACCCGCCCGAGGTTGGAGAGGGTCGAGGCCTCCTCCGCCTTGTCGCCCACCTCGCGGCGCAGGCGTAGCGCCTCCTCGTAGGCCGCGGCGGCGCGCGGCCACTCGCCCAGGCCCTGATAGACCGACCCCGAGTTGTGCAGACCGAACGCCAGCCAGCGGCGGTCGTCCAGGGCGCGGAAGACATCCATCGCGACCCCAAAGTCGGCGAGGGCCTCCTGGCTGTCCCCCAGCTCCTGGTGAAGCAAGCCGATGTAGTTGAGGGTCCGCGCCTCCCCGGTCCGGTCTCCCAGGGCGCGCATGCGCTCGCGGGCCTCCCGGTAGCGGTCGAGCGCCTGGTCGGGCTCCCCAAGAATGTCGTAGACTCGGCCGACGTTGTTAAGCGCGGAGACGGCCAGCGATTCGGCCTTCACTTCGCGCAGCACGGGGAGGGCCCGCTCGTAGCAGGCGAGCCCCGCCTTCAGCTCCCCCTTCCCCAGATCGGTAACGCACAGATTGGCGAGCGCGGCCCCTTCGCCGTAGCGGTCGCCGGCCTCGCGTTGCAGGGCCACCGCCCTTTCGAAGGCCGCCCGGGCCGCGGCGGTCTCGCCGAGCTGCCAGTGGTCGAGCCCGGTCTCGTTCCAGGTGGCCCCCTCCCAGAGGCGGTCCCCGAGCCCCTGCCAGAGCGGGAGCGCCTCCTCCCCTAGCTTCAGCGCCTCGCGGGTGTCGTCCGCCAGCCGGGCCAGCACCGCCGCGGCATAAAGGGCGCGCGCCTCCTGTCGGCTGTCCCCCGCGGCCCGCCACTCCTCACCGGCCTTCTTGTACTCGGCCAGGGCCTGCCGCCGGCCTTGAGTCCCCTCGCGGTAGCGCTCGCCCGCCCGGGACATCGCGATTTCGGCGGCGAGACGGTGGCGGTCTCCGTCGCTCGCGCGCGGCAACTCATCGAGCCGGATCTCGTAGTGCCCGGCCGGGGCCGCCGGCTCGCGGGCGGTCACCGCGATCTCGAAGACTCCCGAGGCCGCTGGCTCCACCACCAGCGTCTCGGTCCCCTGGCGGTCGAACGGGCTATCCACAACGGTCCGCCGGCCGTCCGGCCCCTGCGCGGCCAGCTCGACGTCGATCCCCCGCTGCTCGACGGCGATCCGCCACGCGTGCCCCGCCGCCAGCTCGGCCCGGTAGGTGTGGGTCTCGCCGGAGGAGAGGCCGCCTTCCAAGGATTGTCCGGGGCTCAGGAGCGCGGGCGGGGCGGCGGCGAGCACGATTCCGCCGAGGGCCGTCCAGGCCAGAAGGCGGAGGGATCGCCGGAGGCGAGACATCGGGAAGTCGGTGTTTGCGCGGTCGGACCGGATGATACACCAGGGCGGGCGGGGCTCAGGGCGACGGTGCCCTTGGGGCGTCCTGCCCTCCGAAGCCTCACCCTCGGTCCCCTCTCCACTTCGTAGAGAGGGAGGGCCCGAAGATCAGCGTTCTTCGAATTCGGCGAGATCGCTCGGATGCGTTCCGCCTACCCTCAGCACCTTGGCGCCCCGGATCTTGCGCTCCTTCAGCTCGCGCAGGGCTTGGTTGGCCGACTCCAGCGGATACTCCTGGACCTCAGGGTGGATCGGGATCTCCGCCGCCAGGGCCAGGAAGTCCCGCACGTCGCTCCGCGCCACGTTGGCCACGCTCTTGATCTCCTTCTCCAGCCAGAGATCCCGGGGGTAATCGAGGCCCAGAAGGGCGTTTTTGTCCCGTTCCTCCTTGCGGATGGCGTTGATCACCAGCCGCCCCTCCGGCTCCAGGTGGCGCATCGCCTCGACGACCGGCTGCCAGGCGGGGGTGGTGTCGATGACCGCCGCCAGCCTCTCGGGCGGCTCCTCCGAGGAGTCCCCGGCCCAGACCGCCCCCAGCTCGCGCGCGAACGCCCGCTCCCCCTCGCTGCGGGCGAAGACGTAGACGCGGGTGCCGGGATAGCGGTGCCGCGCCATCTTGAGCACCAGATGGGCCGAGGCGCCGAACCCGGTCAGGCCCAGCGCCTCGCCGTCCTCCAACCCGGTCAGCATCAGCGAGCGATAGCCGATCGCTCCGGCGCAGAGCAGGGGGGCCGCCTCGACATCCGCGAAGACCTCGGGGATGGGGTGGGCGAAGGGGGCTGGCACGGTCATGAATTCCGCGTAGCCGCCATCGGCGTCGCGCCCCGTGGCCACGAAGAAGGGGCAGAGGTTCTCGTTTCCTTCCCGGCAGTATTTGCACCGGCCGCACGCCGAGAAGATCCAGGGGACGCCGACCCGGTCCCCCTCGCGGAGGTCCCGCACGCCCGGACCCACGGCGTCCACCCGTCCCACCGCCTGATGGCCGGGCACCACCGGCAGGCGCGGCGGCGGCGTGCGCCCCTCGATCTCGTCCAGCTCCGTATGGCAGACCCCGCAGACCGAGACCCGGATCCTCACCTCCCCCTCCCCCGGGACCGGCACCGGCAGCTCGGCCATCTCCAGGGGATTGGGATTGTCCTCGAGATTGGAAAGGGCGCGGAGGAGCATGGCTCGCATGGCGGCCCGGACTCTAGCACCGTGGCCAGCTTTCCCGCGCGGCGCCGGGGGTGCTATCGTCCCGCAGCCAGCCTATGCGCCTCCTCTGGCCCCTGATCAACGCCTCGCAGGCCGTGTTCACCGTGGTGTGGAGCGCCCTGTGGATCCCCCTCGCCCTGCTCTCCTCTCTGGTGGCGCGGGACCGGAAGGTGGGGCTCGCCTTCGCGCGGCGGATCTGGTCTCCCGGCATCCTCTGGGCGGCGATCACCCGGCTCGAAATCGAGGGGAACGAGCGCTTCACCGAGGGCGGGCCGTTCTTCTTCGTCGCCAATCATCAGTCCTGGCTGGACGTGCCGGCCCTGTTCGTCGCCCTCCGCAGGCCGGTGCTGTTCGTGGCCAAGCGGGAGCTCGCGCGCGTCCCCTTCCTCGGCCGCTACATCGGCGCCATGGGGATGGTATTTATCGACCGCGGCCACCGGCAGGATTCCGCCCGCAGCGTGGGGCAGGCGACGGAACGCCTGCGGCAGGGGTGGAGCGTGGTCTCGTTTCCGGAGGGGACCCGCTCGCGCGACCTGCAGGTGCATTCCTTCAAGACCGCCACCTTCGCCGCCGCCATCGAGGCCGGCGTGCCCGTGGTGCCGGTGGCGATCGAAGGCACCGGACGCGCCCTGCCGCCGGAAGGGTGGCACCCCCGTCCCGGGCACATCCGAGTCCTCTTCGGCGAGCCGATCCCCACCGCCGGGCTCGACCGCGCGGACCGGCCCGCCCTGGCGGAACGGGCCGAAGGGGAGGTCCGCGCCCTCCTGGAGCGGCTGCGGGGGGAGTAGATCGAGGGGGAGGCCCGCGGCGAGGGCCTCCCGGGAAAGGCTACGGCGCGCAGGAGCCCGCGAAGAGGTCGTCGAGGCCGTCCACGAAGATCTTCAGGCCCGAGGCTCCGGAATCGGTCCCCTGGCAGGACTTGGCCTGGAAGCGGATCGGCGCCGTCCAGATCTCCTCCTTGCCGTTGGGATCGCGGCGGTCCGTCCAGGAGGGGAAGAAGGTGCCCCCGAAGCCCGACAGGGCGTTGTAGTCGCCGAACTGGTTGGGATCGTTGGCATCCGTATTGTCGTCGCTCGACGCCGAGGAGACCCGCACGGGGGAGCTCCAGGTGACACCGCCGTTGGCCGAGGACTGGAAGAAGACGTTGACCCGCGTCCGGCTCTCGCCCACGGTGTCGTAGTACATCAGCCCGAGCAGGCCGGTGCCCTCGTCGAACGCCAGCCACGGGTTGAACTGGTCGTTCTTGCCCGCCGGGTTGTTGATCGCCTTGGCCTTGCTCCACTTGGTGCCGCCGTCGATCGAGCGGGAGAACCAGATGCGCGTCTTGCAGGCGGAATTCACGTTGTCCTGCGGATCGTCAAACGGCGTGCTGCACCCCCGGCCACCGACGAGGTCGGTCCAGGCCACGTAGACGTTGGCGCTCTTGCCGTTCACTTGCACGGCACCGGTGGTGTAGAGCAGCGCCCCGCGGAAGAACTGGGCCGGGAGGACGGTCTGGAAGGACTGGAAGGTCGGGCTGACCGCCACCGGCCGCGAGAACGACTGCCCGCCGTCGGTCGACTTGGCGAAGTAGATCTTGCGGCTGCTGGTGTCCGGCCAGAAGGCGTAGACGCGGCCCAGGGCGTCGGTCTTGATGTCGCTGCCGATGCCGGTGCCGATCGTCTCGCCGCCGCTGATCTGCAGCGGGTCGGACCACCCGCTACCCGGCGAGCGGTGGCTCACGAATACCGCCCGGCCGTCATGCCAGATGACGTGGATGGTGTCCTTGAAGGGGGACTGCTCGCTGTGGTCGACCCACATCATCTGCTTGTCGGCCGCGCTCTGGTCGGAGCTGGAGATCGTCTGGTCCTGCTTCCAGGTGGCGCCGCCGTCGGTCGACTTGTAGGAGTGCAGGAAGAGCCGGGTCGGCGAGAAGTAGACGCTGATCGTGGTCGCCCAGACGGTGCCGTCGGAGGTCCAGTCCACCGCCGGATCGGACTGGAAGGACTCGGTGATCTCGCGCGGCAGCACCGTCTGCTTCCAGGTGGCGCCGCCGTCGGACGAGTAGAAGATCGCCAGCGACCCGCCGCCGTGCAGGTTGTTGGAGCTGCCGACGATGCGGCTCGGGTCCCAGAAATTCACCCGGATGTCCGACTCGGAGCGCGGGCTGGCCTGCACGCCCGAGATGCTGAAGTCCGGCCCGGGGACCGGCTTGGGGCCGCCGGCCGGCTTCTTCTTCTCCACGAAGTCCCGGCCGGGGCTGCCCGGCTTCAGGTCGGGGTGCGACACCATCCACTCGTGAGCCTCCTTGAGCACCAGGGGGTAACCGCCGGAGCCGTCGCCCGGGACGTAGCGCATGTCCGGATGGTCCTTGCGCCAGAGCACGCGCAGCCAGGGGGGCACGGGGATCTTGTCGTACGCCTCTTCGGCCCGCAGGAGCTTGAAGTCCTGGTTGTCCGCGATCAGCTTGGCGAGGGGGCTTCCCGCCGGCACGCGGTCCTGGGCCAACTGACTCTGAAGGGAAGGCCAGGCGGCCTTGGCGGTCGCGGCGCCGGCGGCGCCGGCCGCCAGAAGGCACGTGGCCACCGCCGCGCAAGCGGACAAGAAGAAGCGTCTACTCATCTTGGGATCTCCTGGGGCAATGGAGTGGATGGGATTCGGATCGGCAAAACCCGCTCTGCCCTCTCGGTGTGTCTAAAGAAGTCCACCATTACGACTCTCCTTATTCTATCATGCTGCCCAAAGGGGAAAGCTCAGAATGCGGAAAGAGCCCGCCGTCCTGCTCGTGCTCTGTCTCCTGGCCCTCGCCGTCTCGGCGGTGGGCGCCTACGAACCGGGAACCTGGGTCCTGGAGGTCTTCCCCATCCTGCTCGGGGTCCCCCTCCTGATCGCGACCCGGCGCCGGTTCCCGCTCACCCCGCTCGCCTACCGCCTCCTCTTCCTCCATGCGCTGATCCTGATGGTGGGCGGTCACTATACGTATGCGAGAGTGCCGCTCGGGTTCTGGGCCCGCGACCTCCTCGGGCTGGCGCGCAACCCCTACGACCGTCTCGGCCACTTCGCCCAGGGGTTCGTGCCGGCCATCCTGGCGCGGGAGATCCTGCTGCGCCGGGGCGTGGTGCGGCGCGGCGGCTGGCTCTTCTTCCTGGTCACCTGCGTCTGCCTCTCCCTGAGCGCCTGCTACGAATTCTTCGAATGGGCCTCCGCCGTGATCGGCGGCGGCGCCGCGGACGACTTCCTCGGCACCCAGGGGGACCCCTGGGACACCCAGTGGGACATGCTCTGCGCCCTGATCGGCGCCCTCACCGCCCAGATTACGCTGGCGCGGGCGCACGACCGGGAGATGGAGAGGATGGGCGGACGGGAGAGCCGCGGCGTGGGCGGAACCGCGCCCGCCGCTCGATAGAGCGCAGGACCCGGGTGATCGCGGACGCTGAAGCTCCGGAAAGATGGGCCCAATCGTGGAGGAGCTCGGGCGTCTGAAGCGTGAGCACATCGGGGGCTTCTCGACGCAGGACGCGAACATCCCCCCCGCCGAATTACGATACGCCCCAGCGCTGCCGCGGCAGGCCCCCTCCGTGACGCCAGACGGCGAAGCTCTCGCGCGTCTCCCCGAATCGGGGTTACGCCACGGGCGAGCGCTGACGGGACCGCGCCCTCCACCGCAGCGTATCCCCGCACGACGATTGCGATACCGTCCCCTTGGATCGCCATACCGCCCCCTCGAATTGCGGCACTATCCCCGCGAATTGCCATGCCGCCCCCTCGAATTGCCATGCCGTCCCCGAGAAACGCGTCACGCCCCTCCCGGGGACACTGTCGCGATCTCGGAATCGCGTAGCGCAATGCGCGGGGACCGCGTGGCAATCCGTGAATCCGATGACGCAATTGCGAGGGACAGAGTCGCAATTCGAGGGGGCGGCATGGCAATCTCTAGGGAGCGCATGGCAATCCGCGGTTCCCCTGAGGCAATCCGCGATGCGGATACCCGCCAGGAAGTGGGCCGAGCCGTGATCCGGAGTCTCGGAGGCCGCCCTCTCGGTCCGGCCTTGCGGATTTCCTCGCGTCCCCACGCCAGAGCTTTGGGCAGCACCGCAACCTCACTGCGAAGCGACGCAAACGGCATCCGGCGGAGCGGGAAAACGAGGGGAGCATTTCAGCATGGCGGGGCGATAGCCCCCCTCCCCACCCGTCCCGGCCCGCGATAGAATACGCGGATGGATGAGATCAAGCTTTCCGAGGGGGCCCGGGCGGGGCTCCTGGCGATGGATGCGGGCGCCTATCTGATGGGCTCCCAGAGGCGGGGCATGCCCCAGTACAGGCTCTCCGGCCGGCTGGTCAGCAACCCTGGAGACTTCGAGGAGCTGCGGCGCCACAAGCTCCTCGAGCAGAAGACGCTGCCGCCGGCCAACCGCGAGGTGGAGCTGCGGCTCACCGACCGCGGGAAGAAGGAGGCCGAGCGGCTGCGGTCCGAGCAGCAGGGCGGCGGCAACGGCGGCTGATCCTCATCCGCCGCCGCCAAGAATCCCCCCGTTTCGAGCGTGATCGAAGCCATCCTCTTCGACTGTGACGGCGTCGTCCTCGACAGCGAGACGATCTGGGACCGCTGTGAGGAGGAATTCCTGCGCCGGCGCGGCATCGCCTTCGACGTGGCGCGCACCAAGCCCCTGATCACGGGCTTAAGCCAGCAAGCGGGGGTCCTCCTGCTCCAGGAGCAGTACGGCGTCGAGGGGGACCCGGAGGCCCTGGTGGCGGAGCGGCTGGAGATCATCCGCGGGATGTTCGAGCGGGAGGTGCGATTTACGGAAGGGTTCCCGGAGTTTTTCGAAGGGGAGGTGCGGAGCCGCTACGCCACCTGCATCGCCACCTCGATGCCCGAGGAGCTGTTCGCGGTGGCCGACCGCAAGCTCGGGATCTCCCGCTTCTTCGGCTCCCGCGTCTACTTCCCCACCCACGTCGGAGGTCGGGCCAAGCCGGAGCCGGACCTCTTCCTCTACGCCGCCCGCCAGCTCGGAGCCCCTCCGGACCGCTGCCTGGTGATCGAGGACTCCCCTCGCGGCATCGAGGCTGCCCGCCGCGCCGGCATGCCGGTGGTCGGGCTGGCCACCACCCATGGGAAGGAGCTGTTGGGGAGGGCGGATCGGGTGGTGGGGTCGTTTGGGGAGATCGAGCTTTAGCCCGCCCGAGCCCTCAGGGTTTTTCTCATCCGACGGATCCGACAGATCCGTCGGATTTAACTGGAGAGGGTGGGAGGGATCGGGAGAAGAGGGCCGGGCCAACCAGGGGATCAAACTGAGGGCCTACCCCCCCGCCCGCCGCCGGAACCGGTCCGCCGCCAGCCAGGGGATGCCGATCCCCATCAGAGAGAGGGCCAGGAACTGCCGCCAGAGGGCTTCGAGGCCCGCGCCCTTGAGGAAGAGGGCGCGCACGATCTCCATGTAGTGGCGCACCGGGTTGATCAGGGTCAGCCATTGGAAGACGGCCGGCATGCTGGTGACCGGGAACATGAATCCCGAGAGCAGCAGGGTCGGCATGAAGAAGAGGAAGGCCGACATGAAGGCCTCCTGCTGGGTGCGCGAGATGGTGGAGATGAAGAGCCCCACCCCCAGCGCCGAGAGGATGTAGAGCACGCTCGCCAGCAGCAGCAGCGGCACGTTCCCCTTGTAGGGGATGTGGAACCAGAGCAGGGCCACCGCCGTGATCAGCCCGAGGTCGGCGAGGCCGATGAGGGCGAACGGGATGGTCTTGCCCAGGATCAGCTCCCCCGGGGTGAGGGGGCTCACCAGGAGCTGCTCCAGGGTGCCGATCTCCCGCTCGCGCACGATGGCGAGCGAGGTCAGCACCAGGCAGATCAGGGTCAGGATGGCGCCGATCACCGCCGGCACGTTGTAGGTGCGGCTTTCCAGGTTCGGATTGAACCAGGCGCGGGCCCGCAGGTCGACCCCCGGCGGGGTCCGCTGCGGCACCCGCCGCGCGGCCCAGCTCTGGACGATCCGCCCGGCGTACCCCTGGGCCACGGTCGCCACGTTCGAATTGGTGCCGTCGAAGAGGAGCTGCACCTTGGTGGGCCGGCCGCTCTGGACGTCGCGCTCGAAACCGACCGGGATCACCAGCCCCACCAGCGCGTCGCCGCGGTCGAGGGCCCGCACGAGGTCGGCCGGCCGTTGCGACCTCCCCACCACCCGGAAGTAGCCGGAGGCGGTGAAGGTGTCCACCAGCTCGCGGGAGGCGGGGGTCTGGTCGGCATCGATCACGAAGGTGGTGGTGTCCCGCACGTCCGTCGACACCGCGTAGCCGAAGGCGATGAGCTGGAGCAGCGGCGCCACGAAGAGGACGCCGCGCATCCGCTTGTCGCGGAAGATCTGGCGAAATTCCTTGCGGACCATCTCCCGGATCCGCTCGAGGCTCGCGGGGACGCTCATCCCAGCTCCTTCCGGAAGCGGAGGACGGCGAGCGCGAGGCCGGTGGCGGCGAAGGCGGCCATCAGGAGCCCTTGCAGGGCGAGCACCTCCAGGCCCACCCCCTTGAGGAAGATCCCCCGCGTGACCACCAGGAAGTAGCGGGCCGGCACGAGGTAGGAGAGGGCCCGCAGGGCCGGCGGCATGGAGCTGATCAAGAACATGAACCCCGAGAGGAGGAGGGTGGGCAGGAAGGTGGCGATCATGGCGAGCTGGGTGGCCAGCACCTGCGAGCGGGCCACCGCCGAGATGAAGAGGCCGAGCCCCAGGGCGCCGGTAAGGAAGCAGGCCGATAGCAGCATCAGCAGGGCGGCGCTCCCCCGGAACGGCACCTTGAAGAGGAGCACCCCGAGGACGCTGCAGCCGACCACGTCGATCAGGCCGATGGCGAGGTACGGCAGGAGCTTGCCGAGCACCACCTCCAGCCGGGTGACCGGGGTGGCGGCGAGCTGCTCCATGGTCCCCCGCTCCCACTCGCGGGCGATGGTCAGCGAGGTGAGCATGGCGGCGATGATCATCATGATCACCGCCACCAGCCCCGGGACGATCATGTTGCGGCTGGCCAGCTCCTCGTTGAACCAGACCCGGGATTCCGGGCTCACCGGCGGCGTCACCGTGCGCCCGCGCAGCACGGCGCGGCCGGACCAGGTCTGCACCACGGCCTCGGCGTACCCCTGGGCGATGGTGGCCGTGTTGGCGTCGCTGCCGTCGAGGATCGCCTGGACCGGAGCGGCGCGGCCGGTGCCGAGATCGCGCTCGAAACCCGGCGGGATCACCAGGATGAGCTGCGCGTCCCCCCGTTCGAGCAGAGGGCCGGTCTCGGCGCTGCTCCCGAGGAAGCGGACGATGGTGAAGTAGCCGGAGGAGCGGAAGGCGTCCACCAGCTCGCGGCTGGAGGCCGAGTGGTCCTGGTCGAGCACGGCGGCGCGGATGTCCCGCACGTCCCAGGAGATGGCGTAGCCGAAGAGGATCAGCAGCAGCACCGGCAGCGCGAAGGCGAGCATCAGGCTGCGGGGGTCCCGCCGGAGCTGGAGGACCTCCTTGCGGGCCACGGCGAGGAGGCGGGTGGGGCTCAGCATGGTGATTCCCAGGCCTTTCGACAGACCCTGCCCTTTGAGCGTCCTGCCCTTCGAGTCCTCACCCCCTGGCCCCCTCTCCACTTCGTGGAGAGGGGGAATTCGACCTTCCGGTCGTCTGAGCCTGCCGGATCGGGCCCTCCCTCTCCACGAAGTGGAGAGGGACCGAGGGTGAGGCTTCGAAGGGCAGGACGCCCCGAGGGCACGTTGTCTTCAATCAACGACCGCCCCTCCTGTCCTCTCCACCAAAGCAATGAAAACATCCTCCAGCGAAGGCTCGATCGGCTCGATGCTCTCCACCTCGATCCCCCGCCCGGCCAGGAGCTCAGCCAAGCGGGCGCGGTCGCGCTCGACGTCCTCTCCCTCCTGGAGGGCAACGTGGACGGCGCGGCCGAAGAGGCCTACCTGGCCGACTCCGGGTGCCCCTTCCAGGGCCTCAATCGTCCGCGTGCCGTCGCTGGTGCGGGCTTCTAGGAGGGGCTCGCGCAGCCCTTCGCGCAGGCGCGCCGGGGTGTCGAGGGCGATCAGCTTGCCGCGGTTCATCAGCGCCAGCCGGTGGCAGAACTCGGCTTCTTCCATGTAGTGGGTGGTCACGAAGACGGTGGTCCCGGCGGCGGCCAGGGCATAGATCAGGTCCCAGAAGCCGCGGCGCGAGATCGGGTCCACCCCCGAGGTGGGCTCGTCCAGGAAGAGCACCGGCGGCTCGTGGAGCACGGCGCAGCCGAGGGCCAGGCGCTGCTTCCAGCCGAGGGAGAGCTCGCCGGTCAAGCGCCGGAGCTGGTCCTTGAGGCCGGCCATCTCCAGCACCCAGTCCCGCCGCTCCGCCCGCCGCTCCCGCGGCACCCCGTAGAGGCCGGAGAAGAAGGCGATGTTCTCCTCGACCGTGAGGTCCGCGTAGAGCGAGAAGAGCTGCGACATGTAGCCGATGTGGCGCTTGATCTCCTTGCCCTGCCGGAGGATGTCGAGCCCCGCCACCATCCCCCGCCCCGAGCTCGGGGGGACCAGGCCGGTCAGCATCTTGATGGTGGTCGTCTTGCCGGCGCCGTTGGGACCGAGGAAGCCGAAGACCTCGCCCGTCTCGACCGCGAAGGAGATGGCGTCCACGGCCACGAAATCGCCGAAGACCTTGCTCAGCTTCTCGACCTCGACGGCGGCGGTTTTCCCGGTGCTCACGCGGCGGCGGCCTCCGCGGCGGCGATGCGCTCGATGAAGACGTCCTCCAGCGAGGGGGGGATGGGCCGGGCCTCGCGCGGCGCGAAGCCGGCCTGGCGGAGCGCGGCCTCCACCGCGGGACCCTCCGCCGCCGAGGGGACGGTGAGGTGGAGGCGGTCGCCGAAGATCGCCGCCCGGCGCACGGCCGGGAGCTTCGAGGCCGCATCGCGGGCCTCGCGCACGCGGTCGGTGCGCAGCTCCAGGATCTCCCCCTCCAAACCTTTCTGAAGCGCCGCGGGGGTGTCGACCGCCAGCACCTTCCCCTGATGGAGGAGCGCCAGTCGGTCGAAGCGCTCGGCCTCGTCCATGTAGGCGGTGCTCACCACGGCGGTCACCCCCTGCTCCACCATCTCGTGGACGATCAGCCAGAGGTCGCGCCGGGAGACCGGATCGACGCCGAAGGTGGGCTCGTCGAGCAGCAGCAGCTCCGGCTGGTGGATCAGGGCGCAGGAGAGGCCGAGCTTCTGCTTCATGCCGCCGGAGAGCTTGCCGGCTAGACGGTCCTTGAAGGGACCGAGATTGGAAAAGCGGTAGAGCCGCTCCAGGCGCGCCGCGCGCTCGGAGCGGGGGACCAAGTGGAGGTCGGCGTAGAAGCGGAGGTTCTCCTCCACCGTCAGATCGGCGTAGAGGCCGAAGCGCTGGGACATGTAGGCCAGCCGCGGCTTGGCCCGCTCCGGGTCGCGCGCCATGGAGATCCCATCCATCAAGGCGTCCCCCGAGGTGGGCCGGAGGACTCCGGCGAGCATGCGCAGGGTGGTGGTCTTGCCGGCGCCGTCCGGCCCCACGAGCCCGAAGAGCTCGCCGCGCCCGACCTCGAAGCTCACGCCGGCGACGGCGGTGAGGTCGCCGAACGCACGGGTGAGGCCGTCGACGCGGAGGAGGGGATCGGCCACGGGTTTATCCCCTTACAGACGCTTTGATCTCCGGCAGCCGGACGTCGGCCGGCAGGCCGGGCTTGAGCTCATAGGCGGGGTCTTGGAGGATGCGCACCTTGACGGCGTAGACGAGCTTCACCCGCTCCTCGGTGGTTTGCACGTTCTTGGGCGTGAACTCGGCCTCGGAGGCGATGTAGGCGATCTCGCCGGGGTAGGTCTTGCCGGGGTAGGTGTCCGAGGAGATGGCGGCGCGGCTCCCCAGCCGGACCGCGCCGACGCGGTCCTCCTTGACGTAGATGCGCACCCAGCGGTCCCCCGGATTGATCAGCGTCAGCACGGGGGAGCCGGCGGCGACGATCTCGCCGGGCTCGCGGTGGCGCACGGTCACCAAGCCGTCGAACGGCGCGGTGAGGGTGAGATTGCTGAGCACGACGCCGGTGGCGCGCAGGGCGGCCTCGGCCTGGGCGAGCTGCGCCCGGGCCTGGTCGAGGCGCTCGCGGGTGGGGCCGTTGCGGACCAGCCGGAGCTGCTCCTCCACCTGAGTGGCCTGGGCGCTGGCCACGTCGCGGGCGGTCTGGGCGTTGTCCAGCGACTCCTTGCTGATCGCGCCGCCGTCGTAGAGCACCTTCGCCCGGCGGTAGTCGCTCTCGGCGTCGTTCAGCTTGTCTTTCGCGGCGGCGGCGGCGGCGCGGGCTTGGCCGATCTCCTCGGAGCGCGAGCCCCGCAGCAGCTCGGCCACGGCGGCGCGGGCCGCCGCCACCTGGGCCTCCGACTGGGCGCGCCGGGCCTGGGCCTCGGCGGGATCGAGCCGCGCCAGCACCTGGCCGGCGCGCACGCGGTCCCCCTCGTGGACGGCGATCTCCGCCACCTGTCCCGAAGCCTGGAAGCCGAGCTGGGCCTCGGTCGCCTCGACCGTGCCCGAGGCGGCGAACGGCGCCGTCCGCTCCTGGGACCGGCCGCGCAGATACCAGGCGCCGGCGCCGGCCGCCACCAGGAGAAGTACGGCAATGGGGATGAGGCGCTTCTTCGGGCTCATGGCCGGGTCTCCAAGGGTCGGGTCTCCAGATTGGCGCTCAGCCAGTCGAGGGTGAGCCGGCCGGCGGCGCGGGCGAGGTCCACGCGGGTGAGCACCACCGCCTGCTCCCCCTCGGCCAGGCTGGCGCGGGCGGCGAGCAGGTCGGCCTCGGCGGCGAGGTAGTCAGTCTGGGTGCCGGCGCCGTTGTCGAGCAGCAGCTTCTGGACGCGGGCGACCTCGGCGAAGCGGTCCGCCGCCCGGGCGAGGCTGTCGATGCGGGCCTGCGCCTCCTCGGCGGCGGCGGCGGCGCGGTCCACCGCCTCCCGCACCTGCGCCTCGGCCAGCCGCACCTGCTCGGCGGCGGCGGCGCGGCCGGCCTCGGCCTGGGCGATCCGCCGCCGGGTGGTGCCGCCGTCGAACAGCGGCACGGTCACCTGGAAGCCGGCGTTCCACTCAGTGGCGCCGTGCCCCTTCGACGATGCCCAGTCGTTGAGGTTGGCCACGGCGCGCAGCTCCGGCCGCAGGACGCTCTCCGCCAGGGCGACGTTGGCCGCGGCCAGGGCGAGCTCGGCGCGGGCCTGCGCCACCGCCGGGCTCCGCTCGACGGCCGCCCGCGCCAGCGCCTCCCGGTCGGGGGCCGCGGGGTCCTTGAGCCCGGCCGGGGCCAGGTGGGGGGCGCGGGTCTCCTCCACCGGCGCATCCAGCAGGCGGGCGAGGTCCCGCTCGGCGTTGTCGAGCGCCGCCGCCAGGCTCACCCGCTGCGAGCGGGCGCCGGCGAGGTTGGCCTCGGCGCGGAACACCTCCACCTGCGGAGCCTTGCCGGCGTCGAGCAGCTTCCGGGCACGGGCGAGCTCGGCCTCCAGCGCCGCCAGCCGCTGGTCGTGCGCCGCCAGGGTGCGCGCCTTGCCGAGGGCGGTGAGATAGGCCGCGGCCACCCGTTCGGCGAGATCCTGCTCGGCCGCTCCCAGCGCCGCCTCGGCGCCGCCGAGCTGCGAGCCGGCCGCCGCGACGCGGGCGCCGGTGGCGCCGCCGTCCCAGAGGGTATAGCTGGTGGAGAATTGCCCCTGGAGGATCGTGCGGTCGAAGTCCGGAAGCTGGCTGGGAGTGAAGCCGTGGATGGGGGTCACCGCCACCGGCTTCTCGTATTGGATCGCCGAGCCGTTGAGCACGCCGCGCGGCCCGCGCGCCCCCTCCGCCGCCGCCAATCCCTCCTGGGCCTGCCGCTGCTGCGCCCGGGCCGCCGCGACGCTGGGGAACCTCTCCAGCGCCCGCTCGACGGCCGCCGGAAGGGTGAGGCCGGCGGCAGCGGCGGGAAAGGGCAGGAGCCCGGCGAGCATCCATAGGAAACCGCGTTTCATTCGCCTCCCTCCTCTCCATCCTCCGGCGAGCCCAGGAGCCGGCGCACCAGGAAGCGGGCGAGCTCCAGCGTCTCCTCCTCCGGCAGGCTCATCTCGGGGAGCACCCGCCGCTGGATCGCGGTGGCGATCGAGAACCCGATCAGCGGCAGCGCCATGCGCCGCCGCGGCGGCTCCCCCGGTACGGCCGGCATCTGGTCGAAGACGCGGTCCATGGCCGCCCGCAGACGGAGGACGATCGATCGCATCCGCCCGATCACCACGTCGTCCCCGGTGGCCGAAGCCTCCGCCAGAATCAGGAACGGCAGGCCATCCGACTTCAGGATCAGCCCCAGATGGTGGAGCACGATCCTCTCCAGCCGCTCGGCCGGCTGCAGATCCTCCCGATCGGCGGCGGCGTCGATCGCCGGCATCAGCAGCGACTCCAGCCGGCCGAGCAGGCCGAGGACGAGCGCCTGCTTGTTCGGGAAGTGCCGGTAGAGCGCCGGCTCGGTGAACCCCATCCGGTCCGCCACCTTCTTCATCGTCAGGTTGGCCAGCCCGGACTCCCGCACCAGCTCGAAGGTACGGTCGAGGATCTCCTCCTGGCGAGGGGTGGAAGGTGGGTCGGTGGGCGCCATGGCGGTCGAGTTAGTGAGTCTTCACTAACCAGGATATAACAGGCGGGGCGGCTGTCAAGAAGGGAGATAGACTTGGCCCATGGACTTCGCCATCTCCGAGAGCATCCGCGACCTCGTCGCCACCGTCCGTCGCTTCGTGGACGGTGAGGTTCTCCCCGTCGAGCGGCGGGTGCTGGAGCGGGGCTTCGGCGCCGCCGGTCCCGAGATCGCCCGCCTGCGCGAGCGCGTCCGCGAGATGGGCCTCCTGGCGCCTCATATGCCCCGGGAATGGGGTGGCGGCGGGCTCGCCCTCCGCGACTTCGCGCTGATCGGCGAGGCGCTGGGCCGCAGCGTGATCGGACATTACGTCTTCAACGTCCAGGCGCCGGACGCGGGGAACATGGAGCTCCTCCTCCACCACGGCTCCCCGGAGCAGAAAGAGCGCTGGCTGCGGCCGCTCGTCCAGGGCAAGATCCGGAGCTGCTTCGGCATGACCGAGCCCGAGTTTCCCGGCTCGAACCCCGTCCTGCTCGGCACCACCGCCCGCCGGGAGGGGGATGCCTATGTGATCGACGGCCACAAATGGTTCACCAGCTCCGCCGAGGGGGCCGCCTTCTGCGTGGTGATGGCGGTCACGAGCCCCGACCACCCCAAGCCCCACGCGCGGGCCAGCCAGATCATCGTGCCCACGGACACGCCGGGCTTCGAGATCGTCCAGAACCTCCCCGTGATGGGAGAGCGCGGCGAGGGGTGGATGAGCCACGCCGAGGTGCGGCTCACGGGGGCCCGAGTGCCGGTCTCCAACCGTATCGGCGACGAGGGGGCGGGGTTCCTGCTCGCCCAGGAGCGGCTGGGACCGGGACGCATCCACCACTGCGTGCGCTGGCTGGGCATCTGCGGCCGGGCCTTCGACCTGATGTGCGAGCGGGCCGCGTCCCGCGAGCTCAGCCCCGGAAAACCGCTCGGAAGCCGCCAGATCGTCCAGGAGTGGATCGCCGAGAGCCGCGCCGAGATCGAGGCCGCCCGCCTGCTGGTGCTGCGCACCGCCTGGCGGATCGATCACGAGGGGACCGCGGCGGCGCGCGACGACATCTCATTGATCAAATTCCACACCGCCGCCGTGCTCCAGAGGGTGCTCGACCGGGCGATCCAGACCCACGGCGCCCTCGGCCTCACCGAGGCCACACCGCTCGCCTTCTGGTGGCGCCACGAGCGCGGCGCCCGCATCTACGACGGCGCGGACGAGGTCCACAAGACGGCCGTGGCGCGGCGGATCCTGGCGGAGCACGGCATGAAGAGGGGGGACGAATGATCGATTCCGCGCAGGTCGTCCGTCCTGGCGAGGAGATCGACGCCACCGCGCTCGCGGCGTGGCTGAAGGGAAAGCTGCTAGGGATTGAAGGGCCCGTCACCGTCGAGCAGTTCCCCGGCGGCCACTCGAATCTCACCTATCTCCTCCGTTTCGGCAACTCCGAGCTGGTGCTGCGCCGCCCCCCTTTCGGCTCCCAGGTGAGGACGGCGCACGACATGGGCCGGGAATACCGCGTGCTCTCGCGCCTCCACACCGTCTACCCCAAGGCCCCCCGCGCCCTCCTCCACTGCGACGACCCGGAGGTGATCGGCGCGCCGTTCTACATCATGGAACGCGTGCGCGGAGTGATCCTCCGCCATCCGCGGGCCCCCCAGGGGATCGACCTCCCGCCGGAGCGGATGCGAGCGATCAGCGAGGCGGCGGTCGACGGCCTGGCCGACCTGCACGCGGTGGACTACCGGGCCGCCGGGCTGGAGGACCTCGGGAAGCCGGAGGGGTACGCCGCCCGGCAGGTCGAGGGCTGGACCGGGCGCTGGCGGAAATCCAGGACGGAAGACGTCCCCGATCTCGACCGCGCCGCCGCCTGGCTCGCCGCGAGCCTGCCTGCGGAGAGCGGCGCGGCGCTGATCCACAACGACTACAAATACGACAACCTCGTCCTCCATCCCCAGGAGCTCGAGCGGGTCGTGGCCGTGCTCGACTGGGAGATGGCGACGGTGGGCGACCCGCTGATGGACCTCGGCACCAGCCTCGGCTACTGGATGGACCCGGACGACGCTCCCGAGCTCCGCCTGCTGCCCGCGGGGCCGACCACCCTCCCCGGCAACCTGAGCCGCGCCGGGGTCGTAGAGCGCTACGCCGCGCGGACCGGCCGGGACGTCTCGCAGATTTTATTTTATTACGTCTACGGATTGTTCAAGATCGCCGTGATCGCACAGCAGATTTACTACCGCTACGCCCAGGGCCTCACCCGGGATGAGCGATTCGCGTCGCTGATCGGCGCGGTGCGAATCCTCGGCCATACGGCCTCCCAGGCGATCGCCAAGAACCGGATCGATCGCCTGGAGATATAAAATCTCTCTTCGGCGATCTCACGTTTCGCCCTTGCGGATCGAAATCGGGTGTATACTCGATTTAGATTCGTTCACAGAATCATGAGGTGAGCTGTGAGACTCGACGAATGTCTGAGGATCATCAACCGCCGCATCCGCAACATCGAGCAGGAGGTGGCCCGCCGTCACCGGTTGGGGCTGCAAGCCCGGCCCTGGCAGCACCGGGTCCAGGAGCTCGAGGAGGTCCGGCGGGAGATCGCGGCGCTGGCTGCTCCGAAGGAGAAACCGGAGACGGCCGGGGGTGTCAGGACGCCGGATCGATCGTCTCGTAGAGTGCCGCGTAGTCTTCCCGCCCCCGGTCAGCCTCGACCGTCTTCTTGACGACATCGCGGACCCCGTCCAGGGCGGTGGTATCCAGGCCGAGCGTGCCCGCCTCGCCGCGCGCGAGGTCGAGATCCTTGAGCAGCAGGGCGGCCGGAAAGTTGGGGCTCGAGAAATCGCGGGCCAGCATCTGCGGGAGCTTGCGGTCGAACGTCGGGGCGTAGAAGGCGCTCTGGCGCAGGATGTCCATGAAGAGGCCGGCCTCGATCCCCTTGCGTCGCACCATGCCGAGGGAGAGCGAGAAGGCCGCTGAGAGCGAGCCGATGAGCTGGTTCATGGCGAGCTTGAGGGCCGCCGCGTGGCCGGCCGGGCCGATGAGCCGCGGCTCCGGCCCGAAGCAGCGGAGCAGGTCCCCCCAGTGCTCGAGCTGCTCGGCGCTCCCCCCCACCATCACCAGCAGCTTCCCCTCCTCCGCCTGCGGGACGCTCCCCAGCACCGGCGCCTCCAGGTAGTCCCCCGCGGCGCCGCGGACGTCCTCCATCAGCTTGACGCTCTCGGCGGGGCCGATGGTGCTCATCTGGATCACCGTGCGGCCGCCGAGGCTGGGGATGAACCCTTCGTCCGAGAGGAGCTCGCGGACCACGCTGCCGTCCTTGACCATGAAGACGGCGCACTCTCCGGCCTCGATCGCCTCGCGGGCGCTGCCGGCGATCCGGGCCCCCTTGCGCGCCAGCGGCTCGGCCTTGTCGCGGGTACGGTTGTAGGCGATCAGCTCGTGGCCGGCGGCGAGGACCCGCTCCGCCATGGGGTAGCCCATGAGGCCGGTGCCGATGAAAGCGACTCGCATGGCGTCCCTCCTTCCTCTCTTGCAGCGCTTCCTATATCACGTCCGGAGGGCGCAAGAGGTAAGGAGGGCGTTAAGATCTCCCCTGCGAGAAAGGAACGTCCCCTCATGCTCAACCCGACACCTCCGGAGCGCCTCGTCAACTCGGAAGGCCAGCCCTATTTCCTCTGGGACTCCGAGATGACTCTGGAGCAGTTCCGCTCCGGGCTCCAGGATCCGGACCCGGAGATCCGCGCCTATCTGGCCGGCAAGCTCATGCGGCAGGCCAAGCCGGACGACGTCTTCACCTTCCTCTCCGCCCGCGAGATCCGGCAGCTCTGGCCTCGCCTCGAACGCTACCTGGGAAAGACCCGGGAATTCTGGACCTGGCTGTTCGAGACCTGGGAGTCGCGCGGGCATGTCTGGCGATAAGCTGACACCCTTGCAGTGGCGCATTCTGGACGTGCTTGCGGACGTCCAGCCGGGATGGACGCTGACTGGGGGCGGCGCCTTGGCTGGCGTTCATCTGAAGCACCGTGTCACCAAAGATCTTGATCTGTTCTGGCACGGACAGGATCAACTCGGAGATCTTCCCCGGACAGTCAGGGACAGGCTGTCGGCAGCCGGCCTGGAAACGACCGTTCTCCAGACCGCATCAGCTTTCTTCCAGCTCCGGGTCACGGATGGAATTGGTGTCTGCATCGTGGATCTCGTCGCCGATCCGGTCCCCCCCATTGAGGCTCCTCTGCGGATCGCTCTACATGGTGGATCCATCGCCGTCGATTCACCTCAAGAAATCCTGGTCAACAAGCTCTGCGCGCTGCTCGGCAGAGCGGAGTTGCGGGATCTCGTGGATGTCCAGGGGCTCCTGGCTTCGGGAGCCGATCTCAAGAGCGCTCTCGCGGATGCGCCCCGCAAGGACGCCGGGTTCTCTCCCTTGACGCTCGCTTGGGTGCTGCGGGACGTTCGGCCGAGAGCCCTGGGACATCTGGCGGGCCTCACCGAACAGGAAGCCAGGGATCTGGAGGACTTCAAAGAGCGGCTGGTTCTGGAGCTTCTGGAAGCGGGGGCGCCCGAGTAGCCTGGTCGCCAAGCTCCCCCTCTCCCTGGCCCGAGAGAGGGGCCTTGGGCAGACCTCACACCGCGACGACCGTCGGATCGGGGCAGGTGTCGAGCTTCCCGGTGCAGGACAGGCAGTCGGAGATCACGTTGGTGCACGGATTGATGCTGAGATTCCCGGCGGCCTGCTGCTGAGCCGCCAGGGCGCCCGTGGCCTGCATATCGGTCAGCGCGCGCACGGTCTCCCGGCTCAACTGAAGCTTCTTCATTCTCTTCTTCATGACGATTACCTCTCGGTTACGAATCGCCGGACGGCGAAAGGCGCCCGGCGATTCAGGGTCCTTACAGGCTAGAGTGCCGCCTGGGCCGGGAGGTGAGACGCGGAGATGGCTGAAGGCTGTAAGATCAGGCCGTCAAAGGATCGGCTCCCATGCCCGAGGATATCTCCCGAATGGCACCGCCCTCGCTCGCGCAGGGGGACCGCCTCTATCAGGGCTTCCCCGACTTCTCCGCCTGGGGAGAGCCGCCTCCCGGGGATGTCGACCTCTGGAGCCGCTTCGCCGCGAGCCTGGAAGAGCGCAGGCGGGAGGCCTCTCCCGAGACCCTCAAGGCCGCCTTAGAGGTGGCCGTCCGCGCCGCCGCTCTGGATACCGGGGCGATCGAGGGACTCTACAACGTCGATCGCGGCTTCACCATGACCGTGGCCGTCCAGGGGCTGGCCTGGCAACAGATGATCGAGGAGCGCGGGGCCGGGGTTCGGGAGCTGTTCGAGGCCCAACTCGCGGCCTACGAGCTCGTCCTCGACGCTGTCACCCGCGAGCGGCCGATCACCGAGGTCTGGATTCGCCATCTCCATGAGACTCTGTGCGCGCCCCGGAAGACGTTCCGGGTCCTCACCGACATGGGATGGCAGGAGCAGGAGCTTCCGAAAGGTCAGTACAAAACCCGCCCCAACCATGTTCTTCTCACGGACGGCACCATCCACGCCTACGCGCCCGTCGACCGGGTTCCAGACGAGATGCACCGCCTCATCGAGCAGATCCGGACGCCCGAGTTCGAGGCGGCCCATCCCGTCTTACAGGCTTCCTACTGCCACTATGCCTTTGTGGTAATCCACCCCTTCGCGGATGGCAACGGCCGGGTGGCACGGGCGCTTGCTTCGACTTTCTTCTACAGGGCACAGTCGATCCCGCTGGTGATCTTTGCATATCAGCGGCCGGCGTATCTCGATGCGTTGCGTGCGGCAGATCGCGGAGATTTCAGGCCGGTGATCTCGTTCTTCCTGGACCGTGGGATCGACACGATGCAGCTTGTATCGGAGAGCCTGAGAACGGCGGAATCGCCGACGATTCAGGAGCTTAAAGCGCGGATCGGCAATCCTGTCCGAAGCTGGAGCGGCCTTTATGATTCAGAAATCGACGCGATCGGTACAAGAATCTCAAGGGTGGTCCAAGAAGAATTCCGAGGCCAGATTGAAGATCTAAAGATGCCGAGCCTATGGGCACAGGTAGACTTCGTAGGCGGATCATCACCAGCGCCACCCCATTATCGAGATGCTTCTCCTGCAAGCGTTTCGGTTTTGATTCGGATTCGAGACTCTCAGCCGACTCTATCCGGAACCGGCATGATTGTCTTTGTCTTCTACGCTACCGATCCTAACCCCTTTCCCATACTAATTAGAAGCGGCAGCAACGACGACAGCCTCGAAGCTCGCCTCGAAGATGTTAATCCGGAGCTGGCACCTAACTTTCTTCTACGACTGGAACAATGGGTCAAGCGTCAGATCGGGTACATGCTTTCAGAGATCGCAAGGAAGATGGGCTCCTGATCAATAATCCCCACACCTCGCCGACACCGCGTAGACGATGCCGATCACTCGCGCGCGACCAGCGAAGCACGCGGAGATTCCCACCAGACGCCGAAAGCTTGCCGCCTTCCGGCGAGCCCTTGACCGGCTTGTTGGATCGAGGAAACGCCGCCTTCCGATCTTCCACGGCTCCTCTCAAGGAGGGAACGCCGCCTTCCCTCCTCCGACAAGGCGATGGAAGGAGGGAAGACCGTCTTCCCTCTCTGTCTTGGCTTATCCAAGGAGGGAAGACGGTTTTCCCGCTCTACTCTGGCTTGTCTAAGAGGGTGTTTGGGAAGTCCCAGAAGTCGTGATAAAATACTCTTATGGGATACCCGAGTGATGTCAGTGACATGGAATGGCGGATCATCGGTCGCTTGCTTCCGGCCACCAA
Source organism: Thermoanaerobaculia bacterium (assembly GCA_045807625.1). Taxonomy (GTDB): domain Bacteria; phylum Acidobacteriota; class Thermoanaerobaculia; order Multivoradales; family UBA5704; genus DATARR01. The sequence goes on from JBJMHA010000038.1 coordinate 131,817, forward strand.
GCCTGGAGGTAGGCCTCGTGCGACCGATCTCCGGTTGGTGGTCAATGCCATCTTCTACATTTTGCGTAGCGGCTGTGCTTGGCGCATGCTGCCGCACGACTTTCCCCCGTACTCGACGGTCTATATGTACTTCAAGCAGTAGAGAGACGATGGGACCTGGGAGAAGGTCCATGACATCCTTCGCAATCGCATCCAAGATAAAGAGGGGCGCAAGAAGAGCCCCAGTGCAGCGATTGTCGATAGCCAGAGCGTGAAGACGACAGAAAAGGGGGCTCTTGCGGTTACGACGCCGGCAAGAAAGTAAAGGGGCGCAAGCGTCATATCGTCGTAGATACGCTGGGCCTGATTCTGAGTTGTGTCGTTCACCCTGCTGACGTCCAGGACCGTGACGGGGCCCAGTTGGTCCTGGAAGATCTAGCGGATCGGTTTCCCAGGCTGAGAAAAGTATGGGCCGATGGAGGTTACGCCGGACAGTTGCTTGAGAAGGCGAAGGAGTGGGGCAAATGGGTGTTGGAGATCGTAAAGCGGTCGGATAAAGCCCAGGGGTTTGAGCTTCTTCCGCATCGCTGGATTGTTGAGCGGACTTTTGCATGGCTTGGACGCTATCGCAGGCTGAGTAAGGACTACGAAGCTTTTACCGAGACCAGCGAAGCAATGATCAGAATAGCCATGATACGGCTAATGCTCGGACGGTTGGCCCCGAAATGACTCTTCCCAAACACCCTCTAAGGAGGGAACGTCGCCTTCCCTCCTTCTTTGAGCCGTCAGAAGGAGGGAAGATCATCTTCCCTCCTTCCACGGAGCTATCTGAAGAGGGAAGATCGCCTTCCCTCCTTGGAGGAGCCGTCTGAAGGAGGGAAGACGGTTTTCCCTCCTTGCATCGCCGTGTCCGAGCCGTCTTTCGGCGCGCCGTCCTCTTCATCTCCTCGCCGAGCCGGTGCCGGTCGTCCGGCGCCAGTCTCAAACAACCAGCGCCGGATCTCAGGGACGGCCGCTACGCCGTGATCGGCTTGAAGAACGCCTTCCTCACCCCCGCCAGGAGGAGGAGCGCCAGGCCGAAGGTGGCCACGATCGTGGCGCCGGTCGGCAGGTCGAGGACGAACGACAGGGCGACGCCGCCGGCCGAGACCAGGGCGCCCATGATCCAGCCGATCGCCAGCCGCGGCCCCAGGCGCGAGGCGAAGAGCATCGCCGTCACCGAGGGGACGATCAGGAAGCAGAAGACCAGGAGCACCCCGGCGATGGCGACCGACGAGGTCACCACGAAGCCGAACGAGACGTAGAAGAGGAAGTCCCAGAAGCGGACGTTCAGCCCCTGCCGCTCCGCCGCCTGCTCGTCCATCGAGATCATCAGGAACCGCTGGCGGAAGACGTAGTGAAAGACGCCGACCAGGCTGTAGAGAATCGCCGTCTTGGCGAGCTCGGGCCAGGTCACCGAAAGGATGTTGCCGACCAGCATCTCCTTCAGGTGCTCGGTCTCCTGGGTGGCCTTCGACATGATCAGGATGGCGACCGCGGCCGACACCGCGTAGACGATGCCGATCACCGCCTCCTGGGGGATGCGGGTCTGCCGGTGCACCCGCGAAAGCGCGAAGATCGCCGCGCCCAGGAAAGTAAAGCTGAGCGAGAAAAGATAGGCGGCGGTGGAGTGGAGGTCATACCCCATGAGGTAGGCGACCGTCGATCCGAGGGCGGCGATCTGGGCGAGCGAGAGGTCGACGAAGATCACCCCCCGCTCCACCACGTGGACGCCGAGATAGGCGTGGATGCCGGTCAGGATCAGGCTCGCCACGAAAGCCGGCAACAGCAGTTGGAAGATGCTCACTGGTCTCCTCTCATTTCTTGCCCTTCACCGCCGCGACGAACGCGTTGATGTTCGTGTCGAACAGGGAGAAGTAGTCGGTGATCGCGGGGGTCCCGCCCACCGAGGGGTAGAAGGTCACCACCGCCGCGCCGGTCTTGCCGCCGATGTAGTCGGGGGTCTTGCGGTCGAAGTAGGGCTCGACCAGGATCGCCGGCACCTTCTGCGCCTGGATCAGGTTGACGATCTCGAGCGTATGGCTAGGCGTCGGCGGGATGCCCGGCTTGGGCTCGACATGCCCCACGATGTTGAGGTTGAACGCCTTGGCGAAATTGGGCCAGGAGTCGTGGAAGGTGACGATCCTGGTCCCCGCGAACGGGGCCATCTTCGCCTTCCACTCCGCCTCCTTCTGGGTCAGCCGGGCCTCGAAGGCGGCGAGGTTCTTCTGATAGGTCGCGGCGCCGGCGGAGTCGAGCTGCGAGAGGCGGGCGGCGATGGCGCGCGCCACCACCCGGCCGTTCTGGGGGTTGGTCCAGTAGTGCGGATTGCCGTAGGGGTGGACATCGCCCATGGCACGGGTCACCTGCGTCGTCGGCCGCTGCAGGATGTCGCAGCCCACCGAGGCGTCCAGATAGCCGGGATTGCCGGGGTGGATCTTGTCGTTGCGGCTCTGATCGATCAGCGGCGGCAGGTAGCCGATCTCCAGCTCCAGCCCGGCCACGATCAGCAGGTCGGCGCGCGAGAGCTGGAGCACGAAGGACGGCTTGGCGTCGACGAAGTGCGGGTCTTGATACCCCTTGGCGAGGGCGAAGGTCTCGACGCGGTCGCCGCCGATCGACTGGGCGATCGAGGCGAAATCCTGGAGCGAGGAGACGACGCGGAGCTTCGCCGCCTGGGCTGTGGAGCCGAGGCTTACCAGCGCGAGAAGGGAAAAGACGGCGGGGAGAATTCGTTTCATGGCGTACCTCTAGAACGGATGGGCGCCGTGCGCGCCGATCGCGAATTGGAGTTGGAGGAGGAGCTCGTTGGCGGTGGTGTCGGTCAGGCCGTAGTGGCGGCGCCGGAGCTCGCCCCGGAGCTGTGAGAACTCGCTCGGCCAGAAGGTCAGCGTGCCGGCGACACCGGTGTCCCGGATCGCGGCGTTGTAAGGCAGGTCGGAGGCTTCGAGACGGGCCCCCACGAACCAGCGCTTGGCGAGTTGGTAGTCGCCGGAGGCGAACCAGCCGATCGCGGTCTGCTCGCCGCCCGGCTGATCGCGCTGACTGCGGAACAGCTCGCAGCGGAAGGTGATCGAGCGGTAGGTGGCGGTCTGGAGCGGCTTCCAGCGGTAGGTCGCGTCGAAGCCCTGGAGACGGGTGCGGGCGGACGGCGTCGTGCCGTTGGGGCCGACCGCATAGGAGAGGCCGAGATCCGGGTTGGAGGCGTCGGTCAGGTCCTTAAAGACCCGGTAGTGGCCGTTGTAGGCGAGGTCGCCGCGCCGCTCCCCCGCGAACAGCCCCTCCGATTCGCCGCGGAAGACTTGCAGCGTCCCCTCGGTGAAGGTGTCTCCCACCGGGAACAGCCGGGCGACCGAGACCCCGGTGCCGATCCACCCCTCCTCGCCGCCCAGCAGGTTGACGACCGGCAACGGCTCGTCCGGCCAGGGGAGGACGTGCAGGTGGAGCGTGTTGGTCTTGCCGAAATAGGCCCGCATGCGGCCGACCTTGGCCAGCAGGCTCTGCGGGAGCGCGGTGAAGGTGACGAAACCCTCCTCGACGTCGACTCCCGCCTCGCCAAAGGAGAGGAAGAAGTCGGCGCGCGCGTAGGGGTCGACGATCGCCTGGATCCCCAGCTCGGACTCACGCAGCTCCGCCGACGAAAGGTTCTCGACCCGGTTCTGGCCGCCCACCGCGAGGAAGTTGCCGATCACCGAGATGCTCGGATTGAAGTAGTTCGAGGTCTGTGACGCTCCGCCGGCGCCGCCCGCGCCGGGACCGGGCTCGGTCGGAGATCCGGCCGCCGCGGCCTCGGGCACGGCGGGCTGGGAGGGCGCCGCTTCCGGGGCCGGCGGTGGAGGCGGAGGCGGAGCCGCCTCGGCGGAGGCCGGAGGAGCCTCTGGAACGGCGGGTGCCGGGGCCTGCCCCTGGGCCTGGAGCTCGGACAGGCGCTTTTCGAGGTCTGCGATCCGCCGCTCGTAGTCGGCCTTGAGCGCCTCGAACTGGGAACGCAGATCGGCGACGGGGTCCTGCGCCGGGGCCGCGGCGGACTGGGCGGCTGGGGGCGCCGGGGTCTGGGCGATGAGGGGTGTCGCCGCCGGTATGGCGAAAATCGCGGCGAGCCCGAGGGCAAGGGTCAACGCGGATCGCCGCCGGGCTCCGCGGGGAAACCAGAAATCAGGGTCCATGTCGTCTCTCCCGATCGGGGGAATCCCCCGATCCTCTAGGATGTCCATTACGGCTGCGCCTCCTGGTGAGGGCAACCGGACTGACTTAAGAGGAGATGGAAGAGAGAGATGGAGGAGCGCGGGCCGGACCGGTGAGAGGGATCTCGCCGGACGCGAGGAGCGATGCTACGGCGGGGGTGCCCGCCTTCCGCGCCAGCGGCTTCTGCGCCGAGGGGGGCGGGCAGAGGACGGTCCCGGCCTGGGCCTGCAACAGGCAGGCGACGCAGGGGGGGTGGAGCTTGAATTCCGCGTCCTCGAAGTGCGCCGGGCTGTGGGGGTGGACCGCGGTCTCGGCGACCTCCACCTTGACGGACCCCGCCTGCTCCGCCGCCATGTCGTGCGGAACGGCCATCCCGAGCACCAAGGCGGCGCAGGCCAGGAACGCCGAGGCCGCGCGGCGCCACGAGGGCTGGGAGGTGGGGGTGTGGGAGGTCGTCATCCGGTACGGTCCTCGGACCCGGGGCCTATGGTATCAACAGACACCGGTCCCGGGACAAGGGGACCTGGAAAGGAGGTACGAGATTTCCCGGCCCGGGTTTCCGGGAAGGAGACGGCGGCAGCAGGCGGCGTTCCCTCCTTCCATTGTCGCGTCGGAGCCATCCTTCGGCACGCCGTCTCCCTGCCCGCAAGGATGGGAGAGGGTCTACCGCCCACTTTCTCCCTTCCGCTTCGCCAACTTCTCCATCAGCTCCCGCAACGTCCCTTGCGTCTCCTCGCTGAACCAGTCCTCCAGCACGCCCTCGACCTCCGCGCCGGTCTCCTCCTCGAAGAGGGCGGCGAGATCGGCGCGGGCGAGGCCGCGGGTGACCGTCATGGCCCGGGGCGGCAGGGCGAGGAGTGAGCGGCACCATTCGACGGCCCGCTCCACCACCCGCTCGGGAGCGGCCAGCTCGTCGACCAGCCCCACCCGAAGCGCCTCGTCCCCGGAGACCAGCATACCCCCGACGCAGAGCCGCTCGGCCTGCCGGCTCCCCACCACCCTTCGCATCGCCTTGAAGATGACGGGCGGCAGGGGGATTCCCACCGGAACCTCGTTGAGACCGATCTTGAAGTCCCCCTCGCTCATGACGCGGAAATCGCAGAAGAGCGAGATCACGGCGCCGCCGGCCGGGGCGTGGCCGGTGATGGCCGCCGCGATCGGGACCGGACAGGTGGCGAGGGCGCGCATCATGGCGTAGAAATCCCGCCAAGTCGTCGCGATGGCCGGCCGGTCGAGCCAGATCAGATGGGGGACGTCGAGGCCGCCCGAGAACATGCGCGGGGAGCCGGAGAGCACCAGGGCGCGGGCGCCGTCGCCGGGGGCCGACTCCACGGCTTGACGCAGGGCCGAGATCAGCTCCGGGGAGAGCGCGTTGGCCGGCGGCCGGTCGAGCCGTAGCTCGCGGATGGGCCCGTGGTCGAGGACCTGAATCATCGGAACCTCCTCGATCGCGCATCGTACAACGAAGGGGGACCCGGCCATTCCAGGATGGACGCCCGGAATTCCGGGGAGAGGGGTCTCCCCAAAAAGACGAGGCCTCTCCCTAAAAGGTCGTGTCCTAATTCAATGTAGGTGGTAAGGGGCGGTTCTCAGGCGTAAGAGACTGAGGTAGGGTGCTCTCCGAAGGGGGAGACGCCCTCCCTCAGTTTCGCACAGACGGCCCGGCGGGTGCTACCAACACGCCGCCGGACCTGAGCCCAGCACAGGAGCATTCCCCATGCCGGACCTGATTCAGCAGTCTACCGCGCCCGCCCCGCCCCCGATGCCTCCCGGCCTCCCGCCGATCCCGCCGGAGGACCCGCCCCTCGCGGCCACCCCGCCGGTGATCGATCCCGCCGCCTGGGAGGACTACCCAGCGTTCCGGGAGACGTTCCTGATGTATTTCACGCCCCCCGGCTACGCCGCAGCCCTGCGGACGGTGGGCGAGATGCTCCACACCATGATCCTGGAGAGCTACGACCCGTGGCCCGGGTGGCCCGAGTCGAGCACCCGGACGGAGATGCGCGCCGCGCTGGCCGATCTCCGCCACCTGCAAGGCTTCCTTGCCTCCGTGGGCCGGGAGAAAGACCTCTCCAGCCTCGACCCGGAGGACGCCTACCTGTCCAACACAGCGGCCCGGCTGGCCCGCCAAATCAAGCACGCGGCGGACGGCATCGAGCGCGAGCTCGCGGGGCCGCAGTCATGAGCGGGGAGGCGAAACCCTCCTATCCTCCGGGCGCCACGCGGACCGTAGCCGTCAAGGCCACCCCCGAGCAGAAGAGCACCTGGGAAGTGGCGGGCCAGAGGCACGGCCTATCAGCGGGCGGCTTCCTGGCTTTCGCGACGGATCTCTACCTCGCGATGTATCACGCCTATCTGAAGGCCAACGATGCCCACTACGACGCCCTCCACCCCGCCAGCCCGCCGGAGGAAGCGCGGCGGCAGGAGGAGCGGGCCAAGCGGCGGGAGGGCGAGCGGTGAAGCTGAAGACGGCCAGCTACACCGTGCGGGCCACGGAGCGGCAGTCCCTTCGCTGGAATCGAGCCGCTGAGGCGGAGGGGCATCGCTCCGTGGGAACGTGGCTCGCGGAAGCCGCAGACCGCCACCTAGACGCCCTCCAGCGGGTCGGGAAGCCACTCCCCCTCGCATGGAGGCGGGGGCGGTTCCGCGTGGCGCTGGAGGGCCGGGAGGTCGAGGTCCGGGGCCATGTCTCGCCCCCCTTCGGAGCCTTCCGAGGGACAGAGGCGGGTCCCCTCCCCCGGGGTTGATGGCGCTACACGCTCGTCTACATGCCGCAGGCCCGCGTCCTGGCTACCCTGCGGACGTTCGCCCACTGCAAGGCCCTCGCTTCCGAGCTGGCGCGCCTCTGGGTGCGCTGGGGAGGGAGTGAGCCCACCGAAGATCCCGCGCCGCTCCTCCAGCGGTTCCAGCGGGAGGACGTGTGAGGACACGGCCGGTGCCGCCTAGGTACCGGCCCGTTTACGCTGTGTCAATATGGTGATACACTTCCGCATGTGGAGCTTAGACTCTTCCTCTCCTTCCGAAGGAGTGAGCCACGTTATCGCGCAAAATCGTGCGGAAAGGAAACCCATGCCATGCCGCTAGATGATCTGCAAGAATTCGTCAAGAAGCTAAACGCCGACGCTGACGCCGGGCATCAGGCCACTCTTGCAGCAGCGCAAAACTACAGAGCGGCTCGCGAGGCCTTTTTGCAGGAGTTCCGGGATCTAGCCGATAGGGAGATCCGCCCTGTATTCGAGGCAGTTCTCTTGAAGTCTGATTCAGTTACGATCAAGCTCGATAACAGGTCAGACCTTATTGGTCTAGATGTCTACATGAAAAAGGGTGAGGCAGAGTCGGTGTCTGGACATTTGAGATATAGAGCCGATATTGATCGCCGCCAAATTTTTCGCGAGGAGCGCATTGATCGATTGCCTAACCGAGATCGTAACCTACTTGTGCATCCCCCATCCGAGCTTATTGAAGAGCGCATCGGGCAGATCGTTGAGAGCTTGCTCCGGGATGTGAAGTACGCACTCTACAACAAGCGTGCTTATTGAGCCGTGAGCAGATCCCGCACCGTCCACGGCGCCCGAGCGATCCCTGCCGCCATGGCGGGCGTGCAGCGGATCGTCCGGTGCATCCAAGTGAAGTTGTAGGCCGCGAAGTGGAGCGCCAGCGCGGCCCGCAGGTTCTCCCGCTTCCGGCTGAAGGCGTTCGTCAGACGGGTGAAGCGGCGCATTGCATCCGGATGTGTAGGTTCGTCCGCTCGACATGCGACGTGCAAATCCGCTCCTCTTCTGGCGCGCCGGAGATGACCAGCTTCTCGGCGCTTATTATCGCGGGGGGCGAGTAGCGGCGCTCGGAATCGGTCGTCTCCGGTCCGAAGACCTTGACGATCTGGCCGTAATCGACTCGCCCACCGAGGTGCTCCTCGACGGCGGCGGGATAGGCGTTGAATCCGTCCGTGCTCAACTGGAAGTTGCCAGAGGTGGCGGCGGCCAGCTTGGCGGTGAAGATCGAAGCATCTTCCGAGGTGCGGCGGCCCATGTGGAAGGCGAGCGCCAGCTTCGAGCCCCTCTCTAGGCCTACGAAGGTGTACGCGTCGCCCATCTCGGGGTCCGTGTTCTTCTTGAGCTTCTTCGTGCGTTCTTTCATTCCCACGAAGCACCAGAGCTCGTCCGCCTGGACGTCCTCGACGGGGACCCGGCGGACGATCCGATTCATGAGGGCTTCGCACTTCGCCCCGGCCTTCCGGAGGAGCCTGCAAATCGTGTCGCGGTGGGCGCCAGCTACGCGCTCCGTGGTGCGGATAGAGCTGCCTTCCGTCAGAAGCTTGAGGCAGAGCTCGGCCCGGTCCATGTCCAGGCGCATGGCGCCGAGAGGCCGCTCCGGGATGATGCCGAACGTCTTCTTGCAGGCGTTGCACTTCCGGCGGGGGTTGCCGTCCTTGTCCCGTCCCCATCCAATGGTAGGACCGCCGCAGGTGCGGCAGACCGGGATGGCGGGGTTGGGAGTGAAGGCGTCCATGGCTTAACCTGATACGTGCATTGTACGGACATGGCACGGTGAAGTCAAGGGGTTTGAGCCTTGAAGTTGCCGGAATCTTTCCGTACACTGTCCGTATGGCAGACAAAGTGCTCACCTCACGTCTTGAGCTACGCCTTGCCGACGGGGACAAGGAGCTTTTTCAGAGGGCGGCAGACCAGGACGGGCGGCCCCTGTCCAACTGGATGCGGGACCGCCTCCTAAAGGCCGCTACGGCGGAGCTAGGGGAAGGCAAGGGGAAGCGATCCCCGGCCCGCTGAAGGCCCGGCTTCCTGGTATCCAGGCCCGGGGCAGGCCCGGGAGGAGCATCCCGCGCTGGAAGCGGAAGAGGGGCGCAGTACTTCCGTACAGGTAGGCCATGGGCGTACCTCCGGCGTATTGACCGGAGATCGCCTACGGCGTAGGATGGCGGGTGAATGGGACCGCCAGATCCCCGATCTGGTTAAAGTCTCTGAAACGCCTACCGCGCCAACGGTGGGCGTTTCGCTTTTCAGGACGCACTCTCTGGAATCCCTTCGCTGAAGGTAACGCTTCGTAAATGAAGCAGTGACTTGACTTAGCGTGTTTGCTGGCCTCATGCACCCATGATGAAACAGGCACTTTGTTTTGTCAACAGGCCACTAATTCATGCTAGATGGGCTTACCATGGGGAAAAACTGCCAAAAAGTTACCGGAACGAGCATCCATGAATTCGGTGCATTCGTGGTCTATCGTGTACTTTCGTGGGCAGTGATGGACAATCGTGGCGTGGCGAGTGGCGCCTTGGACGGCACGGAATTACCGGATAAAGCGCGCGGGATAGCGCGGCGCCTGAAACCCGGGGAGCGGGAGGGGCGTAGAGATCCGCCGGAACTTCAGGATGAGCTAGAATGCTCGGACCAGGGGGCGGTTCCCCGGTGCTACTAGGGAGACATCCATGAAGAAGCGGGCGAAGAAGCTGGTTCTGGCGAAGGAGACGGTGCGGAGCTTGGAAGATCTGGCAAGAGTACGGGGCGGCTCAGAAAGCGGTTCTCCCTGTCAAACTTGGCAGGCTACATGTGCGGGGTGCGGCGGCACAGGCTCCTGTCGATTCTGTTACCCAGATGACAGCATCGATTTTTCTGCTTGCGCCGTTTGCTAATCTCTCTGCCCTCCGGCCTTCGCGGAGGGCCCCTCTCCGCTCAGCACCCACATTGAGTTAGGACACGACCCCCTAAAAAGACGGGGCCTCGTCCAATTGGGGAGAGGGGTCTCCCAAAAAAGACGAGGCCTCTCCCCAAAAAGACGAGGGGTCTTCCCAAAAAGACGGGCCCTTCCCCAAAAAGGACGAGGGGCTCCCCCTGAGCGAGACGAGGGCCGTCTCTTTCAAGGCGCAGTCCCCCGAAGGCGCCGGATGATAAAATGAGGTCCGTCCCCGTTCAGCGTGGAGAACTTTACTTGGAAGACGGAAAGATCAAAGAATTCCGCAGACTGCTGACGACTCTCGAAGCCAACGACGAGCAGGACCAGCTCGGGGAGCGCGACCGTCTCCTCGAACGGAACCGCCAGGTCTACCGCTTCCTGGGCCTCAAGAAGGAGGTCATCCTCCCCACCCTGCGGGCCCTGATGGTCGACCTCGACCGCAAGGGGCATCTCACGCGGCTCTACGAGAAGACGCAGGAGAAGGTCCGCTTCGACGTGCAGATCCAGACCCGGATCCCCAAGCGCGGCGCCATCGAGATCTCGCTCCACCCCTCGGAGCCCAAGGTCAAGGTCGACTACGGCTGGAGCACCGGGAACCGGGAGTCCGAGCTCTATCCGCTGGAGGAGATCCAGGGGGCGTTCGTCACCGACCGGATGATGCACCTGCTGCGGGGGTTGATTACTTAAGGCTTACGAAGACCGCTCCCAGAGTCAGCTCCGATCCGAGGGCGGCCACAGGCACCTCCACGAACCGGAACTCCTCAGCCTTCAACCGCGAGGGAAACGGATCGGTGAAGTCCGGATTCGTCCCGTCGGGTGGAAGGTGACGGAAAGCTCGCACCTCCTGAAACCGCCCCTTCAGGAGATCGGCCCATTCCTGGACAAAGAGATTGGAGACGTGAAACGGGATCGCCCGGTTCGCCGCGAGCGACGCTGGATCGACGATGGGCGGCACGACCAGCACGAACACTCCCCCGGGAGCGAGGTGCGACCGGACCCCATCGAGCGCCGTAGACGGCGAGGGAAGATGCTCGAAGACGTTCGACGACACGATCGCTCCGAACGGTCCCAGGCCTTCGGGCAGAGATTGCGCGTCTGCCTCCAGGAAACGTACTGCGGCTCCATACCGGGCGCGAGCGTAGGCGATCGATCGCCGATCCCGGTCCAACCCGACCACGGAGGCGGCTCCCGCACTCACCAGCCGCGCCGAGCCGTAACCGGTACCGCACCCGAGGTCCAGGGTATCTCTACCGCGGACGAGCCCGGAGGCGAATTCGTAGATCGAGAGATGCGCCACGAAGAGGTCGTTGGGGACCTCGGGGGAGACGCACTCGGCGTGGAGCGGCAGCCCTCGCCTGAGGCGGCGTGCCGCGTTGCGGCCCCTTTGCCCTTGGCGGGCCAGCCAGTCTCGTCGGTTGATCAGCGCTCGGTCCTCTCAATAAATCTACCGCTAAGCGTTGCAATTACAACCGCGGATCCACCGGCTCGCTCTCCAGAGCCAGCACCCCGAACGCGCATTCGTGGACGCGGCGGAGCGGCTCTCCCCGCGCGAAGCGCTCCAGCCCCTCGACCCCCAGGGCGAATTCGCGCAGGGCGAGCGAGCGCTTGCCCGCGAGGCCGCGCTGGCGGAGGCGCTCCAGGTTCTCCGGCAGGGTGTAGTCCGGGCCGTAGATGATCCGCAGGTACTCCCGCCCCCGGCATTTGAGCGCCGGCTGGACCAGCCCCCGCCGGCCGCGCGCCAGGAAGCCCAGGGGCTTCACCACCATCCCCTCGCCGCCGCGCCCGGTGAGCTCCTCCCACCAGGCGGTGGCCCCCTCCTCGCTCGCCGGGTCCGCCAGGTCCACCACCCGGTAGGGGGTGGCGGTGAGCAGGTCCGGATCGGCGCCGCAGAGGGCGGCGAGGGTCTCCATGTGCCAGACGTGGTCCTTGTCCACGTGCACCGCCCCTTCGCTCGCCAGGAGGTGGAAGGGGGCGAGGCGGAGGTCCGCCACCGAGGAGACCGGCCAGCAGTAGCGCCGGTAGGCGCTGGCGAAGCGGCCGGACAGCTCGTAGCGCTCGCGGTAGCGGGCGAGCAGGCGGCCGACATCGAGCCCGCGCGCCCCGGTCTCGGCCAGCCGCGCCACCGCCTTGGGGAGGGCGATCCGCGCCGCCGCGCCTACCGCGGCGTACTGCTCGCGGATCAGCTCCTGGGCCTTCACCGACCAGGGCATCAGCTCGGCGTCCAGGCAGATCCAGCCGGTGGCCAGCCGCTCCCAGAGGCCGGAGCGGTCGAGGGCCTCGCCCAGGCGCGAGAGGAGCGCGCGCTCCAGCCGCTCGTCGTCGAAGAAGCGCCGGCCGGTGCGGGTCAGGCAGACGCCGGTCCCCTCCCCCCCTTCCGGAGCAATGCCGAACCGGCGGCGGGCCTCCTCCTCGTCCCGGCAGACGATCACCACCGCCCGCGAGCCCATGTGCTTCTCCTCGCAGACCACGCGCTCGATCCCCTCGGAGCGGAAGTAGGCGAAGGCCTCGGCGGGGTGCTCCAGCAGGTCCGGCCGCCGGCTGGTCTCCGAGGGGGACATGGTGGGCGGCAGGTAGATCAGCCACTTCGGATTGGCGGCGAAGCGGCTCATCGCCTCCAGGGCCGCCGCCGCGTTCTCCTCGCGGATTGTGACGTTGTTCCGCAAACGGGTGTGGACGATCCGCTTGCCAACGACATCCGCGAGGTCGAGCACGTCGTCGTGCTCCTGCTGGGGAGTGAGGCCCTCGGCCGGAGCGAGGAAATTCCGCGCCGTGCCCGCGTAGACCTCGCGGGCGGGCACGGAGACCAGCTCGCGCTCGGGGTAGCGCAGGGCCGTCAGGGCGCCGCCGAAGACACAGCCGGTGTCGACGTTGATCGTGCGGTTGAGCCAGCGCGGCTCGGCGACCGGCGTATGGCCGTAGACCACCATGGCGGAGCCCCGGTAGTCGGCGGCCCAGTCGAGGCGGACGGGCAGGCCCAGCTCGTCCATCTCGCCGGTGGTCTCGCCGTAGAGGGCGAACGAGCGCACCTGGCCGGAGGCGCGACCCTGCATCTCCTGCTTCATGCCGGCGTGGGCGGCCACCAGCCGGCCGCCGTCCAGCACGTAGTGGCTCACCAGCCCGTCGAGGAAGGCGGTGACGTCGAGGCGGAATTCCGGGGTCTCCCCCTCGAGCTGCTCGACCGTGCGCTCCAGCCCATGGGCCATCCGCACCTTCTTGCCGCGCAGCCAGCGCAGGAGCTTCTCGTCATGATTGCCGGGCACGCAGAGCGCGGTCTCCGCCCGGACCATCCCCATGGCGATGCGCAGGACGTCCGGCACGCGCGGGCCGCGGTCCACCAGGTCGCCGAGGAAGACCACCTTCCTCCCCTCGGGGTGGCGCCAGACGCCGTCCCCGTCCGGCGCGTAGCCGAGCTTCCCCAGCAGCTCCTCGAGCTCGTCCGCGCAGCCGTGGACGTCGCCGATGAGGTCAAAGGGGCCGGGGTCGGACCGCCGGTCGGGCCACAGAGGGCGGCGCTCCACCGTGACCGCCTCGACCTCCTCCGGGGAGCGCAGCACCCAGACGTGGCGGAACCCCTCCTTCTGGAGATCGCGCAGCGAGCGCCGGAGCTGGCTCCGCTGGTTGCGCAGCACGTGCGCGCCGACGTCGCGGTCGGTCCGCGTGCGGCTCCGCTCCTCCAGGACCGCCATCGGCGGATCGAAGACGATGGCGACCGGCAGCACGTAGTGCGCACGGGCGAGCTCGACCAGCGGCGCGCGCGCCTCCGGCCGCACGTTGGTCGCGTCCACCACGGTGAGCAGACCGCGGGCGAGCCGCTTGCCGGCGACGAAATGGAGCACCGCGAAGGCGTCCGCGGTGGCCGACTGATCGTTCTCGTCGTCGGAGACCAGGGCCCGGCAGAAGTCCGAGGTGAGGATCTCCGTCGGCTTGAAATGCCGCCGGGCGAAGGTGGACTTGCCGGCCCCGGAGGCGCCCACGAGGACCACGAGCGAGAGCTGCGGGAGGTCGATCTTCACCGGGAGAAGATCCCCATCTGCGACGGCGCCCCGACCTCCGGGTCCTCCTCCCCCACCGGCTGGAAACGCACGTTGTAGCCGAAGCGCGCGGCCACGGCCACGGCCCAGACGTGGAATTCCCCCCGCGTCCACTCGAAGCGGTGGTCGCGGTGGCGGAAGCGGCCGGCGGGGAGGGCCGGCCAGCGGACGTTGTACTCGCGGTTGGGCGTGGTGATCGCCACCGTGCCCGGGCGAGCGAATTCGAAGACCGTCCGCTCGAAGGCGGCGAGGCGGGGCGGATCGAGGTGCTCGACCACCTCCACCACCGCCGCGGCGTCGTAGCCGGCCAGCCGGCGGTCGCGGTAGAGGAGCGAGCCGTGGAGGAGCTGGATGCGCTCGCGCTGCCGGGGGGGCAGGCGGTCGAGGTCCAGCCGGTCGCGGGTGATGGCCAGGGAGCGGGAGTCGACGTCCATCCCCACGATCTCGGCGAATTGCGGATCGGCGAGCAGGCGCTTGAGCAGCTTGCCGTCGCCGCAGCCGAGGTCGACCACCCGCCGGGCGCCGCTCTCGTGGAGGACCGCCGCCACGAGGTCGAGCCGCTGGTCGTGCAGTCGGAGGGGCCTCTCCAGCGTGGCCTCCTCGGCGTCGCGCATCCGGGCCGTCTCCTCGGGCTGGGACTCCCCTTCGGTCGCCAGGCGGGCCATCGCCTCCCGCATCAGTCCCCGCTGGTGGCGGAGATAGCGCCGGGCGATCGTCTCCCGCTCCGGGTGCGCACCGAGCCAACCCTCGCCGTGGCGGACGAGCTTCTCCACCTCCGGATCGCCCACCCAGTAGTGCTTGTCGTCGTCGAGCACGGGCACGAGCACGTAGAGATGGGCCAGCAGGTCGCTCAGTCGGCAGGAGGCGCGCAGGGTCACCGTGAAATAGCGGCTCATTCCCCAAGCCGGGAAGGTGGGATCGAGCGGATGGGGATTGGCGTGGACCGTGTAGCCCAGCGGCTCGAAGAGGCGCCGGAGGAGCCCCTCCCCGCCGCGGCAGGGGAGGGCGGCGATCCGGGCCTCCAGCGGCAGCGGCGACGCCGCCAGCTCCGGCAGCCGGTCGCACCGGCCCCCCAGCGCCGTGCCCAGCACCCGCGCGATGGCCACCGCCAGGAAGGACGAGGCCACGTAGGGGCGATCGTTGACGTACTGGTCGATCGTCCCGCCCGCGCCGCGCACCAGCCCCACCGGATCGACGTCGAGCAGCAGCGCCGCCGTGCAGGCGGTCTCCGAGGCCTCCGGATAGAAGACGTGCGCCGCCCCGAACGGCAGCTCAAACGTCTGTATCCGGTCCGGGTGCTTGTGCAGCAGGAACCCCAGATCGGTGGCCGGGACGTGGGTGGTGCGGATCGTCAGCAGCATGGCGAAGGGCGGGATTTTACAGGATGCTCCAGACGTTCTCTCCCTGGACCTGCTTTTTATGAGGTTTGCCGTGCTTGATGACACCAAGCTTCGCACGCTCGTAAAAAAACTGGAGGGGGCGGCTCGAGAGAAGCTCGGCGCCGTCTCCTGAGAGCCGCGGAGCCTGAGCCGCCGCTCCCCGATTCGTCTGGAGATTTCCCCCAGCGCGCTGGATTTTTCCCCGCAGCGCCGGGGCGTTTCCCCTACCTCCAGGCGCCTCCGCCCCCACGCAGCGGGGGGTGCCCCCAACCGGCGGGACCTCCACCCTGACGGTTGGAGCGTTTCCCCCAACGCCAGCGGCGTTTCCCCCAATCCAGCGGACCTTCCCCCCAACCGCCAAGACGGACACCCCAATCGCCAGAGCCTTCGCCCTCCCGGCGTACGCCATCCACGCCGCGTCACGCGCGGCAGAGAGAGCTTCCGGGCAAGGCCCCGGGCGTTCTTGTCACTCTTGTTTTTTGAGCCGCTCGATCTCCGCGCGCAGGCGGGCGAGCTCGGTCTCGGCCGCCTTCCGGGCCTCCGCTTCGCGGGCAGCCTGCTCGCGCGCCTCCTCCGAGGTCAGGAGCCGCTTTCCGGCAGAGTCGAAGATCTCGATCTTCCGTCCATCCTGGGAAACGCCGAAGCGGAGCCCGGTCGTCTCGGAAAGGATGCCTCCCTCCTCGTCCGGCTCGAGCGCCTTGTAACGCCTGCCCAGACCCAGACGGTACCCCTTGATCCGGAAGCGATGGCCCGTGGCCCGGCGCGGGGTGTCCACGAGCAGGGATGCCGACACGCTCGTAGAGGTCCTTCTTGTTCACTTCGTCCATGCGACGGATACGAGCGTCGGAGGGCGAGATGACCTCGATCACAAGGCAGGGAAGAGCCCCTTGCTTCACCACGTCGAAGCTCTCGAAGTCGGGATCCCGGTCCCGGGCTCCCCGGATCACCGCGACATCGGGGGCCGGCCCCGGCAGCCCCGGTCCGAGCAGGATCTTGACGTCCTCCAGGACCAAGACGTCCTCATCCGGCTGGAAGTACCAGAACAGAATGTCAGCGAGAGTGCGACGGACGAGTCCGTGAGGGTTTCCCTGGGGCGATTTGTCCTCGAGCTGCGGATCGAGATAGTCCTCCAGCGTCGGAGGCCTCTCCACAAGCTCGAAGCTGCCGTCCGGGCGTTCGACCCAGCGCTGGAGCAGGACGGTGCCGGTAGAGTCGCCGTCCGGCTCGCCGCTCTCCCCAGGAGGCGTCTTCCATGCGGGCTCGCCCATGGCTTCGAGTATAGGCAGTCACCGGCTGAGCATCAAAAGATATCGCGAAGAGACGACCTCTGGGAAGGAGGGCTCCGGAATCGGACACTTCAGGAACGTTTTGACCGCATAGACGCTCACCCCCTCTTCTGGTAAAAGCTCAAGCCATGCTGGCGTTGTCCCCCTCTCCCGCGCAGACTGGGCTTACAGGCGGGGATGTCCTCGTTGGCTGTGTTGCCGAGAACGATCCCAGATCCCTGAGCCAGGCGCTGCGGCTCGTGCAGTCGGTCCGCTGGCTCGGCGGCGAGCTCGCGGAGGCGCAGGTGCGTGTTTGTGTCGAGGGAGAAATCGGCAGGGGCTTCCGGCGGGCCTTCGAGCGGTATGGAGCCGAGGTGCGGGCCGTTTCGCGCGATCGCGTCGACGGCAAGCGGCGGATCTTCCCGGCGGACTGGGAGACCGACCGCGAGATGCTCCTGCTGCTCGACCCCGGCGCGGTGGTGGTCCAGGACCCGCTCCCCTGGATGCGCCGGGGCTCGTTCCATCGCGGTGACTCGGGGCTGACCCTGGTGCCGTCCGCGAGCCTTCCCCTCGACGCGTCTCCCTTCCTTTTCACGGAGGCGCCGGTGGAGCTCGACTTCCAGCTCGATCTCTCGCAATCGCCTCCGGAGGGCATCTTCGCCATCGACCCCGCCATCCTGCGCTACGGCGACCACGTCGACTCCGAAGGCTATCTCCTCCATAGTCCGTATCCGTTCGCCCAGGTGCGGATCGAAGCCTTCAACCGGCGGTTGCGCCAGGAGAGGGAGGGGCGGCCCGCCCCCGCGCGGCAGGCGCGGGAAAGGCCTGCTCCGCCGGCCGCTCCGGCCGCGCAGGTCGCCGTCCTCGGCATGCACCGTTCCGGGACCTCCGCGCTCACCAGCCTCCTCCGGCTGATGGGGCTCTGGGCCGGCGAGGAGGAAGACTTTCCGCCCCCGGACGATCACAACCAGGCGGGATATTGGGAGCACCGGGGCGTCTGGTCGATCGATGAGGCGATTCTCCAGACGCTCGGCGCGAGCTGGTCCGGGGCCGCAGACCTCGACCTCTCGAGCCTGGGAGAAGGGCTACGCGGCCTCTTTCGGGAACGCGCCCGGGAGATCGTCCAAGACCTCGACCGGCATGGCCCCTGGGTCGTCAAGGATCCGCGGCTCTGCCTGCTCTTTCCGTTCTGGCGGGAGATCCTGGAGCGCCCGTTCTGCGTCCTGATCTACCGCGAGCCGCTGCCGGTCGCCCGCTCGCTGGCCGCGCGCGACGGCTTTCCGATCCCCTACGGGATCGCGCTCTGGGAGCTGTACACACGGCAGGCGCTCGCCGCCACCCGGGGCCTGCCCCGGGTCCTGATCTCCCACCGGGAGCTGATGGCGGACCCCGCGGCCACCCTCCACCGCTTGCACCACCATCTGGCGCGGCACAGGCCGGAGCTCGCGTGCCTCCGGGTCCCGGCCGCCGGGGAGATCCGCGCCGTCCTGGATCCGGCTCTCGTGCACCATGCGCGCGAGCCCGAGGCCGAGCGCTCTTACCTCACCCCTCCGCAGCTCGATCTGCTGGACGCGCTGGCGGACGGCTCCGCGCTCGGCCTCGACCCCGTCCCTCCTCTCTCCGCCGGGGCGCGGGATCTGCTCACCGCCCATCAGGACCAGATCGCCACGATACGCCTCCTGCGCGACCACCTCGCCGTGCAGACAGATCTCGTGGCGAGCCTGCGGCAGGCCCAGGATGAGCTGGCCGCCGCGCGCCAGAGCGCGCTGGCCTCGGGCGAGGCGGATCTCCACCGCGCCCTCTCCTGGCTCGACGAGCTCGACGCCATCTTCTCGGCCACCCTGGATTCGCGAAGCTGGCAAATCGGCCGCGCCGCCACCACGGTGATGCGAAGTCTCCTCGGTGGATCGCGGATCAGCTCCCCCGAGCGCCGCGACCGCCTGATGGCCGAGGTCCGGCAGTGGCGGAAGGGCGCTGAGCCCAAAGAGGATTGATCACCGGCTTTCGCATCGCGCCGCCGGGGCCGTCGCGTCCAGCCGGCTGTAGAGCAGCCGGTAGAGGTGATAGTCCTCGGAAGCCACGATCGCGCCGGTCCTCGATCCGGCGGGGGTGATCTCCTCCCACGGCGGCAGCTCCCAATTCATGACCAGGACGACGTCCCCGCCCTCCCGCCGGGCCAGATCCCGGGCGGTGCAGCGCAGCTCCGCCGGGCTGACCTCCCGTTGCCGGGGCCCCCAGTCGGGATGGGTGACGAGGAGCTTCCGCGAAGGAGAGTAGAGCGGCCGGCCGAGGAAGAGCGCGACCGTCGCCGCCGGCGGCTCGCGATGGCCGAGCAGGGGGTACCGGTCCAGCCCTTCGCCGCGGATCAGCGCCGCGGTCGCGGCGCCGTTCGAGAAGGGGTGGCGGAGATCCATCCAACTGGCGTAAGCCCCGGCGGCACAATGGAGGAGCAGGAGGACCAGCAGGGCCCGGGCGCGCCAGGACCGGCGGTCCTCCTGGAGGCCCACGCCCAGCCAGAGCGCCGCCGCGAAGAGGAGCCACAGATGCCCCTGGTGGCGCTGCTCTCCGACCAGCTTGACGTAGCCGAAGACGAGGGTGCCCGCCGCGCCGGCGCAGAAAGTCGCCAGGGCCACCCGCGAGCGCCGAAGGAAGGCGGCGGCCAGCGCGAGCGTCAGCAGCCCCGCCGCCGCTTGCAGGCCGGGCCAGGCGTCGAGCAGATTGGTGTTCCAGAAATGGAGCTTGGGGTCCGGCAGCGGCACGAAGGCGCGCCAGGGCATGCTCAGCACCTTGAGGGCCAGCGCCGGATCCCAGCCGAAGCGCCACGCCGGCGCGAAGCTGGTGCCGGGCGCCGGGATGAGCTGGACGAGCCCCGCGGCGGCGCCGGCCAGCCCCAGGACGAGGCCGGCCGCAGCCTCGCCCCTCGGCAGCGGCGCCAGCTCACGGCGGCGGAGCCGGCGGTCGAGCAGCCAGCCACAGAGGATCGCGAGGGCCAGGATGTAGCCGTAGACGGTGGTCTGGCAGAGCAGCCCGAGCGCCACTACCAGGGCGAGCGCCGGCCGGCGGCCGCGCGCCGCGGCGCAGGCCATCCAGACGAGGAGGGCGCCGGCGGCGTAGTGTCGGCTGATCACCGCGTACTCGTAGAACGGGAAGTAGCCGAGCAGGAAGAGCGCGCGCTCCCGGCGGCCGAGCGGCGCCCGGCGGGCGAAGACGAAGGCCCCGGCTCCCACCAGGACGAGATGGACGAGCTGCATCGCCCGCGGCGACGCCCACAACTGCCCCGCCCAATAGCAGAGCAGGGGGAAGAGATACCCCTGGCCGCTCCGGGCCAGAGGCTGGAACAGCTCGGCGACCGAGCGGCTCTCCCGGACCACGATCCAGAGCCAGGCCTCGTCCCGCCAGAGCTCGTGCAGGAGGAGGCGCGGCACGGTCAGGAGCACGCAGGCCGCGGCCAGGAGCCACGCGAAGCGCGAGCGGGGTGTGGGCATGTCGCCGGCTCGATTATGCTTCACCGCATGCGGGTCATCGCCATCATCGCCACCTACAACGAGGAGCGGTTCATCGGCGGCTGCCTGGAGCATCTCTTCTCCCAGGGTATCGAGGCCTATCTCATCGACAACCAATCGACCGACCGCACCGTCGCCATCGCCTCACGCTACCTCGGCGCCGGGCTGCGCGGCATCGAGCAGTTTCCCCGCGACGGCATCTACCGCTGGCGCCGGATCCTGCGGCGCAAGGCGGCGCTCGCCGCCGAGCTTCCGGCCGACTGGTTCCTGCATCTCGACGCCGACGAGATCCCGCTGCCGCCGCGGTCCGGCCAGACGCTCGCCGAGGGGCTGGCCGAGGCCGACGCCGGCGGCTACAACGCCGTGGAATTCTCGGAGTTCACCTTCGTGCCGACCCGCGAGGCGCCCGATCACGACCACCCGGATTTCCGCCGCACCATGCATTGGTACTACCCGTTCGCCCCCACCGAGCTGCATCTCGTGCGCGCCTGGAAGTGGCAGCCCGGGCCCGTCGACCTCGCCACCACGGGAGGGCACGTGGTGCGGTTCCCCGGCTGGCGCCTCTGCCCCACGCGCTTCCGGCTGCGGCACTATATCTTCCTCAGCCGCGAGCAGGTGGCGCGCAAATACGTGGGCAAGGTCTACGACCCTGATGAGCTGCGCGATGGCTGGCACGGCTGGCGCGCCACCCTGGCCGCCGAGAACGTACGGTTGCCGTCGCAGGCCGAGCTGCGGACGGCCCTGCTCGACGACGACCTCGACCCCTCGTCGCCGCGGACCACCCACTGGCTGCTGTGGAAAGACGCTTGAGCCCGGCTCGCCGTCCGGTCGTCCTCTGCGTCGTCGACCGCCCGGGCTGGGCGCACGACCGCAAGACCGACGCGTTGGCGCGGGAGCTTCGCGGCTCCTACGAGATCGTCAAGCGCTACCAGGCCGAAGTCTCGGCGAACGACCTCGAACGCGCCGACTGCGTGCTCCTCTACTACTGGCTCCAGATCGAGCGGCTGAGCCCGCTGCAGGAGGTGTTGCGGCGGCTCCGCGAGCGTCTGGTCGTCGGCATCTGCAGCCATTTCGAGCTCGGCGGCGCGTGGCGGGAGCCCGGGCTCGCCACGCTGGAGGAATTCGCGCGCGCCGTGTTCGTGAACAACCGGCTGCTGCTCGCTGAGTTCGGGCCGGAGCTCAAGCGGCCCGTCTACTACACGCCCAACGGGGTCGATACGGAATTCTTCCGGCCGGCCGCGGCGCCGCGCCCGCCCGCGCCCACTCTGCGGGTCGGCTGGGCGGGGAGCCTGACCAATCACGGAGCGGAGCACCGGGGCGTGCACGAATTCATCGCTCCCGCCGTCGCGGCTGTGGCCGGCGCGGAGCTGTGCCTGGCCATCCGCGAGGAGAAGTGGCGCAATCAGGAAGAGATGCTCGACTTCTATCGGTCGCTCGACGTCTACGTCTGCGCCAGCCGCAGCGAGGGGACGCCCAATCCCTGCCTCGAGGCGGCCGCCTGCGGGCTGCCTGTGGTCACTACACGGGTCGGCAACATGCCCGAGCTGATCCGCGACGGTGAGAACGGCTTCTTCGTCGAGCGGGACGTCGCCGACATCGCCGAAAAGCTCCGATGGCTGCACGACGATCCCGGGTTGCGGACGCGCCTCGGAGAGGCCGCGCGCGCGGCCGTCGAGCCGTGGGACTGGCGGCGGCAGGCGGCCCGCTACGACGCGATGTTTCAGGCCGTTCTGGAGCGGCGACCGCTTTCTGATATGTTTCCCTGACCGTTCTGGAGGAGGAACAATCCATGAGCGACAAGCTGAGCCGCCGTGACCTCATCCGCGCCGGCGCCGCCGCCGGTCTGGCCACGGCATTGCCGAAGGGGGCTTTCGGGGAGGCGCCGGCCGTGGTGGCCCCGAAGGGGGTCAAGCCCGTGGTGATCTCGTCCGCCAACGGCAACGTGTTCAAGAACGGCGGCGACGTGACTTGCGTCCAGAAGGCGTTCACCATGATCACGCAAGGATCGGACGTGCTCGACGCCCTGATCGCCGGGGTCAATCTCGTCGAGCTCGACCCGCTGGACGACAGCGTCGGCTACGGGGGCCTGCCGAATGCCGAGGGGGTGGTGCAGCTCGACTCCTGCTGCATGCACGGCCCCAAGAAGCGGGCCGGCGGCGTGGCCTCCCTCGAAGGGGTGCGCACGCCGTCCCTGGTCGCCAGGGCGGTGATGGAGACCACGGACCACCATCTGCTGGTGGGCAAGGGGGCCCAGGAATTCGCCCGCGCCATGGGCTTCAAGATCGAGGACGACCTCAACACCGAGCACTCCCGCCAGCTCTGGCTGGAATGGAAGCGCCGCACCGATCCGTCCCATTATCTCGATCCCAAGGACCGCGCCGAGGCAGGGCTGCGGGCCGCGATGCAGATGGCCCGCGAGGGGTTGATCGATCCCGAGCATCTCTGGGGGACGATCAACTGCGACGGCGTCAACGCCAGGGGGGAGATCTGCGGCGTAACCACCACCAGCGGCCTCTCCTGGAAGATCCCCGGCCGCGTGGGCGACTCCCCCATCCTCGGCGCCGGGCTCTACGTGGACGGCGCGGTGGGAGCCGCCGGCTCCACCGGACGCGGCGAGGCGAACCTCTACAATCTCTCCTCGTTCCTCATCGTCGAGGCTCTGCGCCGCGGCGCCCATCCCAAGGACGCGGGGATGGAGGCGCTGAAGCGGGTGGTCGCCAACACCGTCGAAAAAAGGTTGCTGAACGACCGCCGCCAGCCCAACTTCGGGCTCAACTTTTATGTTTTGAACGCGCGGGGAGAGCACGCGGGGGTCTCGATGTATCCGGCGAAGTACGCCGTCTGCACCGAGAACGGGCCGCAAACGCTGCCCACGGAGGCGCTGTTCGAGGGGAAGCCGTAGCGCCTACTGGCTCTGAAAAGCGAGGCGGGCACCGCTCTTCATCGCGGCGATGCGTTTGAAGAAGGCGTCCTGGTCCTCCTGCGACGCGGTGGCGAGGAAGACGATCTCGTTCTCCCCCAGGGCGCCCACCACCTCCGGCCAGTCGGCGGCGTCGATCGTCCCGGCCACCAGCTCGGCGGCGTTGGGGACCGTGGTCATCAGCGTCAGCCAGGGGCCGTTCCGCTTCATCTGCCGCACGAAGCCCAGGACCCCCTCGACGTCCTTCGCGGCGTCCCCCCAGGGCTTCACGACGTAGCGCCCCTTGACCCGCCGGATCCCGAGCTCCTGGAGGTCGCGGCTGACGCTCGCCTGCGTCCCCCGGATCCCCCTCTCCCGCAACATCTCCACGAGCTCCTCCTGCGAGCCGATGGGCCGGTCCCCCGCGATCAGCTCCCCAATCGCCCGCAGGCGCTTCTTCTTCTCCTTGGTCGGCGGCATGGCGGTCTCCTGATGATACACGCTCCCGCGGTCCTTTATGCCCTTGATTTCGTCTTCCCCGGCAGCCCCACCCCCGGCGCCGGGCGCTCCCGCAGCACCTCGCGGCGGAACATGAACAGCTCGGCGGGGCGCCCGCCGGTCTGGGCGTCCTGGCGGCCGGTGCCCTCGACCAGGCCGGTGGTCTCGACCAGGCGGCGGAAGTTCTGCTTGTGGAGGCGCACGCCGGCCAGCGCCTCGACCACCCGCTGGAGCTGGAGCAGCGTGAAGGTGGAGGGCAGGAGCTCAAAGACCACCGGCCGGTACTTGAGCTTGCCCCGCAACCGGCCGAGGGCGGTCGCCAGGATGCGCCGGTGGTCGAGCGCCATGGGACGCCCCGCCAGCAGCTCCGGCACCTCCGGCGGGGCCGGCCGCCGCGCCTCGTGGGCGCCCCCGGTCTCCGCGCGGTCCCGCCAGGCCTCCGGCACCAGATAGGCTTCGTAGAGCAGCTCGTAGCGCTCCAGCACCCGCTCGCCGTCCCAGCCGACCCCGCCGAGGCCGAAGACGATGTCCGCCCGCTGGCGCCGTTCCTTCCGCAAGGGGGGCTCGGGGGCGGCCTCCACCCAGGCGTCGAGGGCGGGGGCGATCACGCGGTCGATCACCTCGGGGCGGCCGGAGCGCCAGTCCTCCCAGGGGAAGAGCTCGTACCAGTCCCGCCAGCGGGCCCCGCGGCGCACGGTGGCCTCGCGCACCAGCGCCAGATAGGCCACGGAGACCCCGCGCGGGCCCCCCTGCGTCTCGCGCGGATCGCGGTAGCGGTCGCCGAAGGTGTAGAGCTGCTCGACGTAGCCGAGCTCCAGGCCCGTCTGCTCGCGCACCCAGCGGCGCAGGCCGAGGTCGAGGGTGCGGTCGGTCTCCGGCTCCAGGGGGCCGAACGGCAGGGCATCCTCGCGGTCCGCGGAGCCGCCGGCGCGGGGGACGGTGAGGATGCGGGGGACCTCCTCGGTGACCGCCACGATCACCGCGTTGAGACCGAGATTGACCTTCAACGGGCTCCCACCGCGGCCGGCTCCCTGCCGGAAGACACCGCCGCCACCAGCTCGCGGTCGAAGATCTGGCCGAAATGGCGGGCGCAGACCGCCGCGATCTCGGGGAGCGGCGGGGCCTGTCCCACCAGCCGCTCGATCGAGGTCATGCTCACCTGGTGGAGGCCGCAAGGGATGATCCCCGAGAAGTAGGAGAGGTCGGTCGACACGTTGAGGGCGAAGCCGTGGGTGGTGATCCACCGCGAGAGATGGACCCCGATCGAGGCGATCTTCGCCTCTCCCGCCCAGACGCCGATGAAGGCCTGCTCCTCGCCCGGCCGCGACGCCACGCCGTACTCGGCGAGGGTGCGGATGAGCACCTCCTGGAGGTCGCGCACATAGCGGCGGATGTCCCGGCGGTCGGGGCTGAGGTTGACGACGGGGTAGCCCACGAGCTGCCCGGGCCCGTGATAGGTCACCTGGCCGCCGCGGTCGCACTCGGCCACCTCGATCCCCCGGGCGGCCAGCCATTCGGGGCCGGCGAGCACGTCCTCCGCGCTGGCGTTGCGGCCCAGGGTGTAGACGTGGGGGTGCTCCAGCAGCAGGAAACGCTCCGGCCCCTCCCCCGCCTTCAGGGCAGCGCGCGCCGCGCGCTGCCTCTCCACCGCCTCCGCGTAGGGGACGCGGCCGAGGTAGTCCCAATGGAGGGGGCGGCGTGGGGGATGGCTCACAGCCGTATTCTAGCGCCGGACGGCAAGCCGCCGAAGAGGAATCCCGGCATCTTCCTGCCTTATTGCCAAATATCCATGAAATGCTTTGACTTCCGGATCACATCCTGATGAACTAGGGAAGCTAAGCTAAACAATAGCTTTTCTTGGGGTCTTCTTCTACCCCAGAGGAGGATGTGATGAAAAGAGATGTAAAGAAGCTTCATTCCGCGATGTGGATTGTGGCGCTACTGCTGGTCCTGGCTGGAGCTCCCGCTCTGGCGCAGGGACATCTGGTTCCGTTCAAGGCGCACGCCGGAGTCTCGAGCGATGGCCAGATCATCACGCCAGTCAAGGCGAGCCGGAATCTCGTGGAGGGTTTCCAGGGATACGCACCGACCGGCCCTCTCGCGGACCGGTTCGAGGAGACGGGGGCCGCGGTGGACCGTGCCGAGCCCGTGCAGGAAGATGCCGTTGACCTCGCCGAGATCCTCAATCTTCGGCCGGTCAACGGCTTGGGGGAGGCCAAGTCCATCATTGGTACGGACAACCGGACCCTTGTTTCGACGACGACCAGCTACCCCTGGCGAGCGATCGTCCTGGTGACCTTCACGGGTGGGCGATGCACCGGCTGGTTATTTGGCTCGGACGTAGTGGCCACGGCCGGACATTGCGTGCATACTGGTGGGTCAAGCGGCACCTGGATGTCGAACGTGCGCGTCTATCCTGGGCGTAACGGCTCCTCTTCACCCTACGGCTCCTGCACCGCCAAGCGTCTCTATTCGGTGTTGGGCTGGACTGCCAGCAAGGACGAGAACTACGATTACGGGGCGATTAAGCTCAACTGCACTGTCGGCAACACGACAGGATATTTCGGCTTCTGGTGGCAGTCCGCCAGCCTCACGGGCCTGTCGACCACTCTCGCTGGGTATCCGGGCGACAAACTGCTTACGCAGTGGAAAAGTACCGGGACCGTCGCATGGACGCAGGATCTCCAGATCTATTATCCGGACGATTCCGTCGAGGGAGACAGCGGAGCCCCCGTCTTCCAGAATCGTAGCGGCTGCGGCCAGTGCTCGATGGCCATTCATGGCCACGGTCTGCATGGATTCTTCCCACACAGCTCCTATAATCATGGAGTGCGGATCTCCCAGCCCGTCTTCAACAACTTGGTGAGCTGGAAGAACGCCTCCTAGGCGCTCCGGTGCGATCGATCACAGACCTGTATGGAGTTGGCCTCCGGCAAGCCGGTGCCCGTGCGGCCCGGCCCGTCGCGCTGTTGGTCATGTTGGCTGTCCTGACTTTCGGCGCGGCGGACTGCCGCAATCCCCAGCGGCCGGTCAGCGGGACCGACCGTCACCAGAACGGCCAAGCGCCCCGGGAGGGGCTGGCGGGCCGGGTCACATCGTTGAGCGGCGGCCCTCTCGCGGGGGCCTTCGTCCGGGCGGAATCCCTGGACAATCCATCCCGTTTGGTCCCGGAAATCGCGATCTTCACCACTCCGGACGGCCGGTACTTCTGGCCTCTCTCTCCAGGCAGCTACCGGATCTCGGTGTCCGCTGAGGGCCATCAAACGGCCATGGGCGAAGCGACGGTGCGGTCCGGACGGCGATCGGTGCTTGATTTCGTCCTAAGACCACGATCCGAGTAGACCTCCACGCCTCCTCCCTGAGATAAGATACCCGCGCTTGGCGGGGAGGGGATCATGGAGAAAATCGTCACAGCCATTCTCGGAGGAGGGCAAGGGTCCCGCCTCTGGCCTCTGACCCGCGACCGCGCAAAACCGGCCGTACCGGTAGGGGGCAAGTTCCGGCTGATCGACATCCCGATCAGCAACAGCCTGCACGCGGGGATCGACCGCATCTTCGTCATCACCCAGTTCAACAGCGCCAGCCTGCATCGCCACATCGCGCAGACCTACCGCTTCAGCGCCTTCAGCAACGGTTTCGTCAATATTCTGGCGGCTGAGCAGACTCTGGAGAACCGCGACTGGTATCAGGGGACGGCCGACGCCGTGCGCCAGACCCTTCTCCGGCTGCTCGAGTTCGATCCCCCGGAGATCCTCATCCTCTCGGGCGACCAGCTCTACCTGATGGACATCTCGAAGTTCGTGCGCACCCACCGCGAGCGCCAGGCCGACCTGACGATCGCCGTCAAGCTGGTCACCCGCGAGGAGGCCTCGGCCTTCGGCATCCTGCGCCTCGACGCCACCGGGCGGATCGTCGACTTCGTCGAGAAGCCGAAAGAGCCCGCGCAACTCGACGCCATCGCGCTCGACGAGCAGACCCGGGCCGTGCTCGGCGCCTCCGAGTCCCAGGGCTCGTACCTCGCCAGCATGGGCATCTACATCTTTCGCCCCGAGGTGCTGAGCGAGCTGCTGGTGGGCACCTCCACCGCCGACTTCGGCCGCGAGGTGATCCCCCAGGCCCTCCACGACTACCGGGTCTTCGCCTTCCCCCACGAAGGCTACTGGGCCGACATCGGCACCATCCCGAGCTTCCACCAGGCGAACCTCGAGCTGACGCTGCCGCTGCCGCCGCTCAACCTGTACGATCCCGAGCTCCGCATCTTCACCCACCCCCGCTTCCTGCCGGGGATCAAGGTGAACGACTGCTCGGTGCGCTATTCGATCCTCAACGAGGGGAGCATCCTCTCCGGCAGCCACATCGCCGATTCGATCATCGGCATCCGCTCGATGGTGCGCTCCGGCTCGGTGATCGAACGCTCGATCGTGATGGGGGCCAACGTCCTGGAGGTCCTCCCGGACGGGAGCGATCAGATCCCGATCGGCATCGGCCGCGACTGCACCATCCGCAACGCGATCATCGATTTCAACGCCCACATCGGGGACGGCTGCAAGCTGGTCAACGAGGACGGCGTCCAGCACTTCGACAACGAGAATTATTCGATCCGCGACGGGATCATCATCGTCCACAAGAACGCCGTGATCCCCCCCGGGACGATCGTCTGACACCGTGGCGCCGTTGCGGATCCTCCAGCTCGCCGCCGAGGCCACGCCGTTCGCCAAGACCGGCGGCCTCGGCGACGTCGTCGCCGGGCTCTCCCGCTTCCTCGGCCGCGCCGGGCACGACGTGCGGATCTTCCTTCCCTACTACCCGCACCTCGCCGCGGAAGACCACCGCTACGTGCCGGTCGACTTCATCCGCGACGTGCCGGTGCGGCTCGGCCCCCACCGCTTCACCTACACCGCGCGCACGGCGCTCCTGCCCGGCAGCGAGGTCAGCGTCTACTTCATCGACTGCCCGCCGCTCTTCGGCCGCGGCGGGATCTATCACGGCGACCGCGACGACTCGGTGCGCTTCGCCCTGCTCACCGTCGCCGCCTTCGAGTGCGCGCAGCGGATGGGCTGGCCGCCGGACGTCGTCCACTGCCACGACTGGCACACCGCCCTGGCGCCGGTCTATTTAAAAGTTTTCTTCGACTGGGACCAGATCTTCCGGCGCACGCGCTCCCTGCTGACCATCCACAACCTCGGCTTCCAGGGAATCGTCGACGTCAGCCGGCTGACCGACCTCGGGCTGGCGCCGCACGCGCACCGCCTCGACCTCTCGCCGGGGCACCTCAATTTCATGCGCAACGGCATCCTCCAGGCCGACGCGATCACCGCCGTGAGCCGCACCTACGCCCGCGAGATCCAGACGCCGGAGCAGGGGTTCGGGCTCGACGGCCTGCTGCGGGCGCGGGCCGACCGCTTGGCGGGGATCGTCAACGGAGTGGATTACGGGGATTGGAATCCGGCGACCGATCCCAACCTCTTCTACCACTACTCGGCCGAGGACATCCAGGGCAAGCGGAGCTGCAAGCGGGCCCTGCTGCGCGAGATCGGCTTCGACGAGCGCACGGCCGCGCCGGTGGTGGGCATCGTCTCCCGCCTGACGCCGCAAAAAGGTTTCGATCTCTGCTTCGAGGCGCTCCCCGCCTTCCTCGCCCAGCGGGACCTGCGGCTGGTGGGCCTGGGCAGCGGCGAGCCGCGCTACGAGGAATTCTTCCAGTCGCTGGAAGGGCGCTTTCCGGGCAAGGCCTGGTTCTACCGGGGCTACAACGAAAAGCTCGCCCATCAGATCGAAGCCGGAGCGGACATCTTCCTCATGCCCTCGAAATTCGAGCCCTGCGGTTTGAATCAGATGTACAGCCTGCGCTACGGCACGCCGCCGGTGGTGCACAAGACCGGCGGCCTCGCCGACACGGTCGAGCCCTTCGATCCCGCCACCGGCCAGGGCACCGGCTTCGTCTTCGACCACTTCATGCCCCTGGGGCTCGGCTGGGCGCTCGACCTCGCCCTCAACACGTACCACCAGCACCCCGTCTGGGAAAACCTGATGGCGCGCGGCATGGCGCGGGATTTCTCGTGGGAGGTGCAGGGGAAGGAGTACGTGGAGATTTATCAATGGTTGGCAGGATGATCGTTTAGAGGAGGGAGCGATGATCGCGCCGACGTCTCCGCGGGACGAATCCGTGGTCGAATTCACCCTGCGCGCCGCCCTGGCCGGGATCGGCTTCGGCATCGTTTTCGGGGCCGCCAACGCCTACCTCGGATTGCGGGTGGGGCTCACCGTGGCGACGTCGATCCCGATCGCGGTGCTGACCGTGGCCCTGTTCCGCCTGATGGACCGCCGGCCCGGCGGCATGATCCTGGAGGCCAACCTCGCGCAGACGATCGGCTCGGCCAGTTCCTCGCTCGCCACCGGCACCATCTTCACCATCCCGGCCCTCTTCCTGTGGGGGGTGATCCCGCCCTACTGGCAGATCGCGGGGCTGGCCCTCCT
The DNA here is from genome assembly GCA_045807625.1 of Thermoanaerobaculia bacterium. GTDB lineage: Bacteria > Acidobacteriota > Thermoanaerobaculia > Multivoradales > UBA5704 > DATARR01. The sequence goes on from JBJMHA010000038.1 coordinate 161,760, forward strand.
GGGCGCCATCCTGGGGATCACGGCCATGATACCGCTGCGCCGCCTGCTGATCGTGCAGAGCGCGGCTGAGCTCCCCTATCCGGAAGGCACGGCCTGCGCCGAGGTGCTGCGGGCCACCGCCGCCGAGGCGAGCGGCGGGCGCTGGATCTTCCGCGGGCTGGCGGTGGGGGCCGCCATCAAGCTCGCCATCGGCGGCTTCTGCCTGATCGCGCCGACCCTCTCGACCGAGCTCGCCTTCCTTCCCAAGGCCGAGGTGGCGCTGGAGATCGCCCCCGCCCTCCTCGCCGTGGGCTACATCCTGGGCTACCGGCAGTCGTCGATCATGGTCTCCGGGAGCCTCATCTCGGCCCTGGTGCTCACCCCGCTCATCGCCCTGGTCGGCAACGGGCTGACCACGCCGCTCTTCCCCGAGACCAAGCTGACCATCGGCGCGCTCACCGCCGGGCAGATCTGGGCCCGCTACGTGCGCTACATCGGCGCCGGAGCCGTGGCCGCCGCAGGCATCGTGACGGTCTTCCGGGCGCTCCCCGTAATGGCCGAATCGCTCGGGGCGGTCCTGCGCGGCCTGCGCCGCCACGGAGCCGGTCTCGAAACCTCGGGACCCCTCCCCCGCACCGACCGCGACCTGCCGGGCTGGGTCGTCCTCGCCGGTCCGGCGGTGGTGGTGCTGGCGCTGGTCGGCGTCCCCGGGCTGATCGCGGGGGACATGGGGTTCCTGCCGCGCCTGGCCTCGGCGCTGGGGGTGGGCCTCTTCGGCATCCTGTTCGTGGTGGTCTCCTCGCGGATCGTGGGGCTGATCGGCGTCTCCTCCAACCCGACCTCGGGCATGACGCTGGTCACACTGCTGGGCGTGGCGCTCCTCTTCGTCCTCTGCGGCTGGACCGACCCCTCGGCCCGCGCCGCGATCCTCACGGTGGGCACGGTGGTCTGCATCGCCGCCTCCAAGGCGGGGGACATCTCGCAGGACCTGAAGACGGGCTTCCTGGTGGGAGCGACCCCGGCGCGCCAGCAGGCGGGCCAGTTCCTCGGCGCCGCCTTCGCGTGCTGGGCGGTGGCCGCCACGGTGCTCTTCCTCGGCAAGGCCTACACCTTCGGCTCCCCGGAGCTCCCCGCCCCCCAGGCCACGCTGATGAAGACGGTGATCGACGGCGTTCTGACCGGCACCCTCCCCTGGGGCCTGGTCGGCACAGGAGCGGCGTTCTCCCTCTGCGCGATGCTCGCCGGCCTGCCCGGCCTCGCCTTCGCCGTGGGCATCTACCTCCCCCTCGGCAGCATGACCCCGATCTTCCTGGGAGGAGCCGTCCGCCGCATAGTCGAATCCCGCCGCAAGGAAGGATCGAAAGAAGGGGACCCCGGCGTCCTCGCCGCCTCGGGAATGATTGCGGGCGAGGGGCTCGTGGGCGTGGCGATCGCCTTGATGGTGGCTGCCAAGAGGAGCTGGCCGGATTCGGGATGGAGCCGGTGGCTCGACGCCGCGCACTTCGCAGGGAAGGACTTCGCTTGGATTCCGGGGGCGGCGGGGGTGGTTCTGGGGATTTTGTTGGTGTTGGGGGTGGCGGGGATGTTGTGGCGGGCGGGGGGGAGCGGGGACGTCCGCGAAACCTGATCGTTCCGTTGAGCGAAACCGTAGAGACGTTCCCAGCCCGTTTCAGCACGGCGCTCGCAGGCCGCCACCGTCGCCGGGTAGGCCTGGGTGGTTGCCCACCCAGGCCCCCCACAGACCCGTACGTGCGGAACTACCGCATACGGTTCCTCAGATCACGGGTTCGCTAAGCCGGTGCGCTATCCGTTGAAGTTTCGTGGAGAGGAGAGCAAGGTTCAGGGACCTTGGCCTCTTGCCCTCCAACGGCTCCGTGATC
>JBJMHA010000039.1:0-42472 GCA_045807625.1 Thermoanaerobaculia bacterium
CATCAGCGCCTGGAGCCGCTTCGTCGCCTCCTGCTTGACCGCCGCGGCGTTCGCCTGCTGGGTGGCGGCGTCCTGGGCCTGGCCGAGCATTTTCTCCAGCTTGGCTCGCGAGGTCTCCAGGTGCGGGAGGTCCTCGCCGCTCGCCGCGAGCGCCGTCAGCAGGATCTGGAGGTCTCCCAGCATGCTGGCCTGGGTGGTGTGTCGTCTGGGCATGGTCTTTCTCTCCTGAGCCTCGCGGCTCTTGTCTCCGGCGCCTCCGTGGCGCCGGAATCCCGTTCTGCTTCGGTTCCTCCCGCGCCGGCTCCGAGTCCCGTTCGGAGATCCTGCCGCCGCTGGAGACGAGGCGTATCTATGTGCATCATGATCTTGTATCCGGATAGAGATGTCAAGCCCTCTGACAGCAGGTCGAGGGACCGGTTTCTGGAATCTCGGTCCCGGGGCTGGCTCGTCTCGCAGGGGGGCTGAGTGCTGCTGGAGCGGGAGAGCGCCGTGCGATCCCTGGGAATCCAGGCACTGGACGGGGGTGGAGGGCCTCGGATAGGTCCGGGATCACACCGTAGCCGGAGGCCATGACGTAGGACCGGTCCATCGGCATACGGAGGACGACGGCGGCCCGTTGCACAGGGTAAGCGGAGCGCGGAACGCGGGTTTTGCTTGAATGCCCCGGTCCACCATGGCCGTGGACGGGGAGGGCGGATCAGCGTAGGGGTGCGGCGCCGCTCGGTTCAGGTCCGGGAGGCTCCGGATGGGGGTTGGAGGGTTCGGGCGGGGGGCTTCGCCACCCTTTCTAGGAATCCCGCCGCACGAAGGGGTACCGGTCGCGCACCCGCCGGGAGACGAAGCTCCCCTTGGACGGCGCCTTGAGCAGGGCGCGGTAGACCTTCTCCGGGACGTCGAGGTAGTCGTAGACGGCGCCGCTGGCGAATTCCACCTCCAGCACGGAGGAGCGGCCGTCGTAGCCCACCGAGGAGATGGCGGAGGAGGAGATGTGGGTGCGGTGCATCGCGGGTTCCTTCCAGGGAGAACCCCGCGCGGGGAGATCTCCCTGGACGGAACCCGTTGCAAACCAGATACCGCCTGGAGGTGAAAAGTGTCTAGATGACGATCCCTTTGAGCTCGACCTCGAGGGTCGGGACCTTGGGGCTGTCGGTGTGGATCGTCAGCTTGCCGGCGAACGGGCCCTTGGCGAGCCCGGGGGTGACGACCACCCGCACTTGGTACTCCCGCCCCTCGGTGATCGGCTCCAGCTTGGTCTCGATCCCCTTCGGCAGGGTCGAATCGATGCCGGTCACCTTGATCGGCTCGGTCGCGAAGTTGCGGACGTCGAGCGACCGCTTCAGGGGCTCCTTGAGCTCGATGTTGCCAAAGTCGGCGGCCGGCGGCGTGACGGCGATCACCGGGCGCACGAAGCCGGAGACCGGGATCTGCACCGTCTTCTGCTTCGGGTGGTTGGTGTGGAGTGTCACATAGTCGGCCAGCGGGCCCACCTTGGCGTTGTTCGCGAGCTTCATCTCGACCTTCCACTGCTTGCCCTTGGCGTCGGGGATCCGCTCCTCGGGCTTCGCCTCGTGATACGTGACGGACAGGTACGGGAACGGCGAGTCGACGCCGGTGATGTCCCACGAGGAGCCGTCCGGAGCCCAGACGGTCTGGGTGATGCTCCCCTCCTGGGGCTCCCCCTGCACCGTGATGTAGCGCGCGTAGCCGGGCTTGACCGAGATGTAGGGCTCGACTTTGGCTTTCACCGTCAGGTCGATCTGCGGGTGGTCGGGGTCGTTGGTGAAGACGGTGACCCCTTTGGCGATCGGGCCGTTGAAGGTGCTGGAATCGACCACCGCGTGCACCTTGCCCGTGGCCCCCGGCTTGATGATCTTGTCGAACTCCGCCACCGTGCAGCCGCAGGCCGGCTGGACGTTGGTGATCTGGAGGTCGGCGTCCCCCTCGTTCTTGATCACGAAGTCGTTGGTGATCTTCTCCCCCTTGGGGACGGTCCCGACGTCCTTGACCGGCTCGGCCACGGTGGCCTTGGGCTTGCCGGCCGCCCACAGGGAAGCCGCGACCAAAAGGGCGGCGCAGAGTGCCAGAATGGCGGTTTTTATTTGACGGTGCATACGTCCTGCTCCTTCTTGGGTGTGGATGAAAGCTCCGGCAATGGTACACTCCGGGCCCTTAAAACGAGAAATCTAAACGAGAATCTCCGCTGTGAATCGATCCAAGCTCGACATCTACTGCATGGCGATCGGTGGTACCGGGATGGCTCCGCTCGCGTGCCTTCTGCAAGAGCAGGGCCATCGGGTGCGCGGCACCGACGGGCCCCTCTACCCCCCCATGAGCACCCTGCTCGAGCGGGCCGGCATCCACCCCTCCGTGGGGTACGACCCCGCCCATCTCGCGCCCGGTCCGGACCTGGCGCGGCCGGATCTCGTAATCATCGGCAACGCCATCCACCGGGACAATCCGGAGGCGGTGGAGGCCGAGCGGCTGGGCCTCCCGATCGTCTCGATGCCCCAGGCGCTCGGCCGCTTCTTCCTCGACCACCACCGCTCGCTGGTGGTGGCCGGCACCCACGGCAAGACCACCACCACCGCCATGGCGGCCTGGATCTACACCGCCTGCGGCCGCGACCCCGGCTATCTGATCGGCGGCGCCCCCAAGGATCTGCCGGCGAGCTTCCACGACGGCGCCGGGGACCGCTTCATCGTCGAGGGGGACGAGTACAACGCCGCCTACTTCGACCGCGGCCCCAAGTTCCTCCACTACCAGCCCGAGACGCTGCTGCTGACCAGCGCCGAGTACGACCATGCCGACCTCTATCCCACCGAGGAGGCGCTCTGGAGCGCCTACGAGCGGCTGATCGGCCTGCTCCCCGCGAGCGGCTTCCTGGTCGCCTGCGGCGACACCCCCAAGGTGCGCGAGCTGGCTGGGCGCGCCCGCTGCCGCGTCCTCTTCTATGGGCTGGACCCGGGCAACGACCTCCACCCTCTGAGTGGGATCGAGACCCTGCCCGAGGCGAGCCGGTTCCGCGTCCACGACGAGGAGGCCGGCGAGGTCGAGATCACCCTGCCGCTCGCGGGCGGCCACAACGTCTCGAACGCCCTGGCCGTGTGGGCCGTGGCGCGCCGGGACGGCATCCCCGCCGCGGAGGTGGCCGCCGCCTTCGCCCGCTTCCACGGGGTCCGGCGGCGCCTGGACGAGCTCGGCACGGCGCGCGGCGTCACCGTGGTGGACGACTTCGCCCACCACCCCACGGCGGTCGAGAAGACCCTGGAGGCCCTGCGCCAGCGCTATCCCGGCCACCGCCTGGTGGCGCTCTTCGAGCCGCGCAGCCTCACCGCCGGCCGCCATTTCTTCTTCGAGCCCTACCGCCAGGCCTTCGCCGGCGCCGACCGGGTGCTCTTCGCCCCCATCTTCCACAACGGCCGCCTGGCCCCCGAGGAGCGCCTAGACTTCGGCGCCCTGGCCGCAGCGCTCACCGAGGGAGGGGTGCGGGCCGAGGTCTATCCGGACAACGCCGGGCTGCTCCGGCAGGCCCTGGAAGAGGCCCGCGACGGCAGCGTGCTGGTGACGATGTCGTCGGGGTCGTTCGAGGGGATGCCTTATAAGTTGATGGAGGCGTTGCGGGGCCCTGCCTGAATCGGGCGTCCTGTCCTTCGAAGCCTCACCCTCGGTCCCTCTCCACTTCGTGGAGAGGGAGGGCCCAGAGATCGAAATCTTCTTGATTCGGCAAGGTCGTTGCGGTTACGTTCCCCCTCTCCACGAAGTGGAGAGGGGGCCAGGGGGTGAGGCTTCGGAGGGCAGGACGCCCGATCACCCCAGCCTTTCCTCCAATACCGGAATCTCCCCCGGCAGTCTCAACATCTCCGCCGTCACCCCCCGCACTGCCTCCTCCGGGATCAGGCCGATCACCTCGGTCTCGACCACCCCCGTCCCCAGGGTCGCCGCCTCCTCCTCAACCCGCCGGAGGGCTGTGAGGATCGGCGTCCGGCGGTAATCCACCAGGTTCATGCTCACCTGGGCGAGACCGCGGCTGGCGAGGTGGACCCCCATGGCCCGCACCGCCGGCAGCCCGCCTCCGGACTCCCGCACCCGGCGGGCGATGGCGCGGGCGGTGAAAACATCCGCGGTCGCCAGCACGGCGTTGAAGGCGATGAGGAAGAAGCGGGCGCCGATCACCGTGGCCCCGGCCGTGGGGTGGGGGTGGGCCGGGCCGAAGTCCGGAGCCCAGGCGGGATCGCCGAGCCTGGCCCCCAGCCCCTCGAAGCCGCCGCGCCGATTATTTCCCCGAATATCCGCCAGGAGCGTCCTCTCCGGACGCCGGGCCGCCCGCTCATAGAGGTACACGGGAAGGCCGAAACGCCGCGCCACCTCAGGTGCCAGGCGCTCAGCAGCCTCGACCGCGACCTCCATGGGCGTGTCCCCCAGAGGGACGAACGGCACCACGTCCACGGCCCCCACCCGCGGGTGTACCCCCTGATGGCGGGTGAGGTCGATCTCGGCGAGCGCCGTCTCATAGAGGGCCAGCAGCCCTTGGTGGAGCTCCTCCGGCTCTCCCGCCAGGGTCAGCACCGAGCGGTTGTGGTCGGGATCGGAGGAGAGGTCGAGCAGCCGCACCCCTGGAGCCGAGGCCGCCGCCGCCAGTCGCGCCACCACCTCCGGACGCCGGCCCTCGCTGAGGTTGGGGACGGATTCGAGGAGCGGCATCATCGGGGAAGTGTACCAATGGCGTCCGTGCCTTCGGGGCGTCCTGCCCTCCGAAGCCTCACCCCCTGGCCCCCTCTCCACTTCGTGGAGAGGGGGAAACGTATCCGCGCGGCCTTGCCGAATTCGAAGAACGCTGATCGTTGGGCCCTCCCTCTCCACGCAGTGTGTGGAGAGGGACCGAGGGTGAGGCTTCGGAGGGCAGGACGACCCGAAGCCATGGACGCTCGGGCCCCCGCTGTACGCCGAAGCATTCCTCTGCTACGATACGTCTCGCTTTTTCAGAATCAGTCCAAATCCATTTCGCCTGAGAGAGATGAGCTACTCCGGTAATCCCGCGCTTTCGTCCGACGTCAAGCAGCGGATCCTCAGCACCTTCGACCAGACGATGGATCTGGCCCGCGAAGGCAACCGCCAGGAGGCCCTCCTGGGTTGCGACTTCGTGCTGCGGATGGATCCCCAGTTCCAGCCCGCCCATCGGCTCCAGGAGCGGCTCCGTTCCACCACCGGCCCGGTCCGGGTGGACGACCTCCAGGCCGCTCCCGGCATCGAGGACCCGTTCGCGAGCCTCGACGGCCTGAGCCTCGACCTTCCGGACGCGCTCCCCGGCGGCTTCGGCCTCGGTGACATTGGCGGCGGTGGCGGCGCCGCCGCCCTGCGCGCCGAGCTCCAGTCCCTCCTCGACCAGCGCCGGTTCCAGGAGCTGATGGCCACCGCCCAGCGGGAGAGGGGCGCGGTGATGGCCGATCCGGAGCTCCAGCGCCTCCTCGGCGAGGCCCAGGAGAAGATGGAGGCGGAGCCCTACGTCCTCAAGTTCCTGACCGGGGCGCGGCAGGCGCTGCAGTCCGGCGACACCGCCGAGGCCTCCCGCCTGCTCGAGAAGGCCCGCGCCCTCGATCCGGCCCACCCCGGCATCGCCGAGGTCGAGCAGGCCCGGGCCAGCGCCGCCCGGCCGCTCAAGATTCCCTCAGCGATCAAGACCGGGCCGATGCCCATCACCCTGCCCACCGGCGCCGACTCCGAGACCGACCGCCGCATCCGCGAGCTGCTCGACGAGGGGCAGGCCGCCTACGACTCCGGCGATCCCCAGGGGGCGATCGACTCCTGGTCGCGCATCTTCCTGATCGACATCGACCACGAGGAGGCGGCGCGGCGGATCGAGATGGCCCGCAAGCTCAAGGCCGAGTCCGAGCGGCAGGCCGAGGAGATCTTCCACGACGGCGTGGCCCGCCTGGAGGCCGGCGACGCCTCGGCGGCCCGCTCCGCCTTCCAGCGGGTGCTGGAGATCCAACCCGGCTACTTCGCCGCCCGCGAGTACCTGCAACAGCTCGACGCCGCCCGCCCGGCGCCGCCCCCCCGCCCCACCGGGACGCGCGAGGCGGTGCCCGCCGAGCCCCCCGCCTCCAGGGCCGCGGCCCGCGAGGCCGCCGGGCACGACCTCAAGGAAGAGATCCTGGTGCCGCCCGATCCGTTCGAGGAGGCCGCCGCCGAGCGCCGGCCGGCCAAGCGGGCCGGCACCGCCAAGCGCGGTGACAGCGGGCGCAGCCGCCGCCTGTTCCTGCTGGTGGGGGGCGCCGTGCTGCTGGTCGTCCTGGCGGTGGGCGGCTACGTTCTGCTCAATCGCGACCAGCTCTTCCCCAACTCGCGGGAGGAGGCCAAGCCCGCGGCGGCCGCCCCGAAAGGCTCGGCATCGGACCCCATCGCCCGCGCCGAGCGGCTCCACCAGGCCGGCCGCACTCCCACCGCCCTCGGCCAGCTCAAGCGCATCCCGCCGGGGGACCCCAACTTCGAGCGGGCGCAGAAGCTGATCGCCGAGTGGGGCGGCGGAGCGGCAGCGGCGGGCTCCACGGGCACCGCGGCTCCAGGCGCTCCGGGCACGGCTCCCCCCGACCCGGAGGCGCTGGCGCGGCGCGCGGCCCTGCTCGCCGCCGCCCGCAAGCTCCACGCGGACCACAGCTCCGTGCGCGCCCTCGGCCGCCTGGAGCAGGCCGGCCAGATCGCCAGGCTGGAGGGGGAGGACGCCAAGCTCGCCGACGGCATCCGGAAGCAGCTCGAGCCGTTCGCCGCCCAGGTGGCTCTCTACCAGCAGCACGAATGGGACCGGGCCCTCCCCGACCTCTGGCGCCTGCACGAAGGGGATCCGGGAAACCGCGAGATCACCCAACTGATCGTCGACTGCTACTACAATCTCGCCGTGCGCGATCTCCAGCGGGCCGACGCCGCCAAGGCGACCGAGAAGCTGAAAGAGGCGCTCAACCTGCGCCAGGACGACGAGACGCTGAAGCGGGATTATCTGTTCGCCCAGACGTATCAGGAGCGCTCGAAGGACCTGCTGTACCAGATTTACGTCAAGTATCTGCCGTACCGTTGATGCGACGCCCGGGCAAGCCCAACGAGCCGGAAGAGCCGCTGCTCTTCGACCTTCCGCTCTCCGCCCCCGGCTCCGAGGAGCCGGAGGAGGAGCTGTTCCCCGTGGCGCCGAAGCGGGTCTCCCGGGAGACCCGGCGCACGGGACCGGTCCCCGTCCCTGTGCCGGAGCCCGGGGCGCGGGAGGCCGCGCCCGAGAAGGCCCGGAGCGAATTCGCCGGCCCGGTGCGGCGGATCGCCGCCGGGCTCGCCGACCTGATCGTGCACGCCGCGGTGGGCGTGCTGGCCCTGCTCGGCTGCCGGTGGCTGCAGGTGCGGCCCGAGGTCCGGGAGTGGCCGGCCTTCGCCGCCTTCCTCCTGGCCTTCTCCTTCCTCTACACCGTGCTCCCCCTGGCCTTCTGGGGGCACACGCCGGGCATGGCCTGGGCCGCCATCACCTCCAGGAACCGGGACGGCGAGCCGCTGAGCTTCGACCAGACCGTCCGGCGCTGGCTGGGAGGGCTCCTGACGCTCGCCCTGGTGGGGCTGCCGCTCCTCCTCGCCTTCGGCGGCCGCACCCTCACCGACTGGATCAGCGGCTCGGCGACCTACCCGTTTGATGAGGAAGAGTAGGGTGCGCTGTGCGCACCTCGCAGGTTCCAGGTGCGCACAGCGCACCCTACGAGCTGGCTCGCTCTCTCCGGTTTTCCCTCCATACTCCGATCCCCATCCAGAGGTTCCCCACCGCCGTGGCCGCCGCGAAGGCGAGCAGGGGGTTGCCTTGTGGCCAGAGGGCCACGAGGCCGCCCAACTGGTAGATGAGCCCGCAGGCGCGGAAGGGCGGGAAGGCGAGCCCCCCGAGCATGTAGAAGGAGTGGCCGAGCAGCAGCAGCCAGAGCCCGGGGAGTACCCAGGCGAGGTCTTGCCAGACGAGCAGCGCCGAGAGGGCCAGGGCCACCAGCGAGAGATTCCCCTGAAGCCTCAGCACCCAGGCGGCGAGGGTGCTGCCGGCCTCCTTCCTACCCGAGCGCCGGATCATCGTCACCTCGACCGCGCCGCCGAGGAGGATCACCGCCGACCAGGCGAAGAGGACGCCGGCCGGGCCGCGGAGCTGATAGGCGGCCGGCGTGGCCAGGGCCGCACCGGGGAGCAGGATCGCCCAGGTGAGCCAGGAGACAGGGGATTGCAGAAAGGGGCGGCTCGCCGCGCGAAACAGGTCCCGGACCGGCTCGAGGTCGTCGGCGCCGGTCCGGGAAGAGGGCGAGAACAGCGGATCGTATTCGGTCAGGCGGCCCGCCCCGCGCCGCGCCGCGCCAGGATCTGGCGCTGCGCCTGGGCGGAGCGGAGCACCCGTTGCCGGGCCTTGAAATCGGCGTCGGTCCTCATCGGCATGCTATGCGCCTCCGCGAGCTGCCGCTCGACGGCCGCCGGATCGATCTCCTCGATCTTGCGGGCCACCTCGGTCAGCAGGGTGAGGCGGTTCTCCACCATCTGGGCGAAGCCGCCGTCGACGAAGAGGACCTGATTGCCCTGCGGGCTCTCGACCCGCAGCTCGCCGGCCCCCATCTTGAAGAGCAGGGGGGCGCGATTGGGCAGGATGCCGACCTCGCCGTCGTGCGCCGGGAAGGCGACGAAGGTGGCGTCGGCCTCCAGCACCGCCCGCTCCGGAGTGATGACGCTGCAGTGGAAGGTGTCGTTCCGCGCCATGGGATCTCCCGCTTACGCGGCCTTCGCCAGCTTCTCCGCCTGGGCCGCCGCCTCCTCGATGGTGCCGACGTACATGAACGCCTGGTCGGGCAGGTGGTCCCACTTGCCGTCGCACAGCTCGTCGAAGGAGCGGATGGTGTCGGCCCGCGAGACGTAGACGCCGGGGAAGCCGGTGAACTGCTCGGCGACGTAGAACGGCTGCGAGAGGAAGCGCTCGATCTTGCGGGCGCGGCGGACGATGACCTTGTCCTCTTCCGACAGCTCATCCACTCCGAGAATGGCGATGATGTCCTGGAGGTCCTTGTAGCGCTGCAGGATCTGCTGCACGCGCCGGGCCACCCGGTAGTGGTCCTCGCCGATGTACTCAGGGGCGATGATGCGGCTGCTGGAGGCGAGCGGGTCGACGGCGGGGTAGATCCCCTTCTCCGAGATGCTGCGCTCCAGGTTCACCGTGCTGTCGAGGTGGGTGAAGGCGGTCGCCGGCGCCGGGTCGGTGTAGTCGTCGGCCGGCACGTAGATCGCCTGGATCGAGGTCACGGCGCCGCGGCTGGTCGAGGTGATGCGCTCCTGGAGCTCGCCCATCTCGGTGCCCAGCGTAGGCTGGTAGCCCACGGCGGAGGGCATGCGGCCGAGCAGCGCCGACACCTCGGAGCCCGCCTGCGAGAAACGGAAGATGTTGTCGATGAAGAGCAGCGTGTCGACGCCGGTCTGGTCGCGGAAGTACTCGGCCATGGTGAGCGCCGAGAGGGCGACCCGCAGGCGGGCGCCGGGGGGCTCGTTCATCTGGCCGAAGACCATCACGGTCTGGTCGATGACGCTCTTGCCGGTGTCGCCGATCTTCGCCTCCTGCATCTCCAGCCAGAGGTCGTTCCCCTCGCGGGTGCGCTCGCCCACGCCGGCGAAGCAGGAGTAGCCGCTGTGGAAGCGGGCGAGGCGGGCGATCAGCTCCTGGATGATGACGGTCTTGCCGACGCCGGCGCCGCCGAAGAGGCCGGCCTTGCCGCCGCGGACGAGGGGGCAGAGCAGGTCGATCACCTTGATGCCGGTCTCGAACAGCTCGGTCTTCGAGGAGAGCTCGTCGAGCTCCGGCGGCTCGTGGTGGATCGGCCGGCGCTCCTTGACGGCGATCGGTCCGAGGCCGTCGATCGTCTCGCCGACCAGGTTGAACACCCGGCCGAGGGTCTCGATGCCCACGGGCACCGAGATCGGCGCGCCGGTGTCGAGGATGTCCACCCCGCGCTGGAGGCCGTCGGTCGAGCCGAGGGCCACGGCGCGGACGCGGCCGCCGCCCAGGTGCTGGGCGACCTCGCACCAGAGGGTCTCGGTGGTCGTCTGGCCGAGCACGGTGCGCGGCACCTCGACGCGGAGGGCGTTATAGATCAGGGGCAGGTGCTCCTCGGCGAACTGGGCGTCGAGCGTGGAGCCGATGACCTGCGTCACTTTGCCGGTATTGCCGTTGGTTTCCATCATGCTTTCCAATCTTTGAACGAGCCTAGGATTTTTCGTTCAAGACAGCGCGTTGGCGCCGCCCACGATGTCCAGGAGCTCCATGGTGATCTGCGTCTGCCGGGCGCGGTTGTACTCGCGCGTCAGCGCCTTGATCATGTCCTGCGCGGCGTCGGTCGCCGCCTTCATCGCCACCATGCGGGCGACCTGCTCGGAGACCGCGGCGTCGTTGAACGCCTGGAAGAGCCGGATCCGCACGGTGGCCGGCAGCAGCTCGTCGAGCAGCTCCTTGGGCTCCGGCGAGAATTCGTACTCGACCGGCTTCGCCTTCTCCTCCCCCTCCTTCACCTCGGGCTGGAGGGGCAGGAGCTGCACCACCACCGGCTTCTGCTGGCCGGCGGAGAGGAACTTCGTGTAGGCCACGTGGGCCGAGGCGATCTCGCCGCGCACGAAGCGGTCGATCAGGGCGTTGGCGATCGGCTCCACCTGGTCGAAGCGGGGGCGGTCGCCGATCCCGGAGGTCTGCTCGGCCACCGGCCGGCGCAGGAAGCGGAAGTAGGAGATCCCCTTCTTGCCGACCATGTGCACGTCGGTGGTCGTCCCGGCCGGCTGCTGGTCGAGATGGCCGAGGGCCGTGCGCAGGACGCTGGCGTTGTAGCCGCCGGCCAGGCCCCGGTCGCTGGTCAGCACCACGAGGGCGGCGCGGTCGACCCCCTCGTTGGTCCTCAGCAGCGGGTGGTCGACGTCACCGGCCGCGCGCGAGAGGTCGGCCACCAGCTCGGCCAGCTTCTCGGTGTAGGGACGCGTCGCCACGGCGCGGTTGAACGCCGCCTGGAAGCGGGCGGTCGCGATGAGCTGCATGGTGCGCGTGATCTTGCGGATGTTGCGCACCGCCTTGCGGCGCTTGACGAGAATTCGCCGGTTCGCCATTTCAGCTCCGCCTTAGGCGGCGACCTCGCTCCCCTTGGGGGAGGCCGCCTTGTTGTATTGCGACTTGAATTCGCGGATCGCCTGAGTGACCTTCTCGGCCAGGTCGTTCGACAGGTCCTTGGTGCGGTCGATCTCGTCGACGATCTCCGGGTGCTGGTCGCGGAAGAACTTCAGCAGCGCCGTCTCGAACCGGGCGACCTCGCGCGCCGGCACGTCGTCCAGGTGGCCGCGGGTGCCGGCGAAGATCGACAGCACCTCCTCGTTGACGTTGTACGGCTGGTACTGCGGCTGCTTGAGCAGCTCCACCATGCGCTGGCCGCGGTCGAGCTGGCGCTGGGTGGCGGCGTCGAGCTCGGTGCCGAGCTGGGCGAACGCCTCCAGGTCGCGGAACGCCGCGAGGTCGAGGCGCAGCGAGCCGGCGACCTTCTTCATCGCCTTCCGCTGGGCGTTGCCGCCGACGCGGGAGACGCTGATGCCGACGTTGATCGCGGGACGCACGCCGGCGAAGAAGAGGTCGGGCTCGAGGTAGATCTGGCCGTCGGTGATCGAGATCACGTTGGTCGGGATGTAGGCCGAGACCTCGCCCTCCAGCGTCTCGATGATCGGCAGCGCCGTCATCGAGCCGCCGGTGTCCGGGAAGTGATGGACCCGGTACTTGTCGCGGTCGGGCAGCGTCGCCAGGAACGCCTCCGCCTTGTGCTTGCCGTGGGGCCGGTGGAAGGCGCCGTTGACGTCGTCCGGCCGCTGGTCGGCGGGAGCCTCGAGCCCCTGCGGGTGCTTGACGGAGAGCGAGCGGTCGGTGCTGCTCTCCGGCGTGTCCTTGGGCACCACCGCGTACTCGTCGCGCAGCTTGACGCTGCGCTCCAGCAGGCGCGAGTGGAGGTAGAAGACGTCGCCCGGGTAGGCCTCGCGGCCCGGCGGCCGGCGCAGCAGCAGCGAGAGCTGGCGGTAGGCCTGCGCCTGCTTCGACAGGTCGTCGTAGACGCAGAGGGTGGCCTTCCCTTCCTGGTACATGAAGTACTCGGCCATCGCCGCGCCCGCGTAGGGGGCGATGTACTGCAGCGGCGCCGGGTCGGCCGCGGAGGCCGAGATGACGATCGTGTAGTCCATGGCGCCGACCTCGCGCAGCTTGTCGACCAGGCCGACGACCGTCGACTCCTTGAGGCCGATGGCGACGTAGACGCAGATCACCTTTTCCTCGGGCGGGTTGCCGCGCTGGTTGACGATGGTGTCGATCGCCACCGCGGTCTTGCCGGTCTTGCGGTCGCCGATGATCAGCTCGCGCTGGCCGCGGCCGATCGGGATCATGGCGTCGATGGCCTTGATGCCGGTCTGCAGCGGCTCGGTGACGGGCTGGCGCTCGGCGATGCCGGGGGCCTTGAACTCCAGCGGCCGGCGGTGCGGGGTGCTGATGTCCCCCTTGCCGTCGAGCGGCCGGCCGAGCGGATCGACGACGCGGCCGATCAGCTCCGGACCGACGGGGACGGAGAGCAGCTCGCCGGAGCGGCGCACCTCGTCCCCCTCCTTGATCCCCAGGTAGTCGCCGAGCACGACGGCGCCGACCGAGCTCTCTTCCAGGTTGAACACCTGCCCCTGGGCGCCGTTGGCGAACTCCAGGCGCTCGCCCGCCATGGCGCCGGAGAGGCCGTAGATACGGGCGATGCCGTCGCCCACCTCCAGCACCTTGCCGACCTCCGAGAGGTCGACCTCGGTGCGGTACTTGCGGATCTCTTCTTCAATGACCGACGCGATCTCGTCGACTTTGAATCTCATGAAAGCTCCTTGGCTTGGCTCTCTACGACTCGGCGACGTAGGCCTTGCCGCTATGGATCTCACGCGAGGCGCGCGCGTGCAGCGCCTCGCTCAAATGGTGCAGGCGCGACGCCAGGCTGGCGTCGATCTTCCGCCCCTCGATCTGGATGACGAGGCCGCCGATCACCGCCGGATCGACGTGCTCGACGAGCGACGGCTTGCGGCTGGTGGTGGCGGCAAGGGCGGCCGTAAGCCGGGCGCGCAGGGCGTCGGTGAGCGGCACGGCGGTGCGGACGTGGACGTCCATCCAGCCGCGCAGGTCGCGCAGCGCCGCCCGGTAGGCCACGGCGATGGCGCGCACCGCGGAGAGCCGCCCCTTGCGGTTGACCACGAGGAGCGAGTCGACCAGCAGGTCGCTCGCCTTCCCCCGGAAGGCGTCCTCGATCACCTGCGCGTGGGGCTCCTCCTCGATCAGCGGGCTGGCCAGGAACCGCTCGAATTCCGGGTTCTTGTCGAGATACTCGACGAGGCCGTTCAGCTCCTCGAGCAGCTCTTCGGCCTGCCCCTGCTCCTCGGCCACGTGCAGGATCGCCTCGGCATACAGGCGTCCGACCTCGCGTTCGCGTTCGTCGATGCTCGCCATGGCTAGTGCGCCTGCGGGCCACCCGGGCCGTTGCTGATGCCGTCGATCGCCTCGGCGATCAGGCGCTCGTGGTCCTGGGCCGACAGCTCGCGGCCGATGACGCGCGCCGCCATGTCGGTGGCGAGGCGGGCGGAGAGGTCGTAGAGCTCGCGGGTGGCGGTGTCGGTGGCGATCTGGATCTCGCGGCGGGCGCGGTCGATCATCTTGTCGGCCTCGGCCTTGGCGGCCGCCTCGATCTTGCGCTTCACCACCTCGGCGTCGCGCCGCCCCTCCTCGACGATCGCCGTGGCCTCGGCCCGCGCCCCGGCCAGCCGCTCCTCGTACTGCTTGAGCCGCTCCTCGGCCGCGTCGCGGTCGGCCTTGGCCTTGGCGAGCGCCTCGTGGATGAAGCTCTCGCGCGCCTGCAGCGTGCTGAGGATCGGCCCCCAGGCGAACTTGCCGAGGACGACCAACACGAGGACGAAGATGAGGACCGTCCAGATGACGTTGCCGACGTCGCCGGCCAGCAGGCTGGGCTCCGCCTTCTCACCCTCGGCCGCCAGCACCGGGAGCGCCAGGGTCATCAGCACGGCCAGTAGAAACAACGATCTTTTGATCATTCGTGTGCTCACGTTCAATGCCCCTCACCCGATGGACGAGGGGCGAGATCTCTGAAGGTGCCGCGCCTCAACCGAGGGACGCCAGCAGGCCGACGACGACCGCGAACAGCATGGCGCCCTCGATCAGCGCGGCGGTGATGATCATGGCCGTGCTGATCTGGCCGGCCGCCTCGGGCTGGCGGGCGATCGCCTCCACCGCGCTGCCGCCGATGCGGCCGATGCCGAGGCCGCCGCCGAGCAGGGCGAGCCCGGCGCCGAGCGAGCCGCCCAGCTTGCGGGCGCCGTTCGTGGTCAGCAGGCCGCCGTCGTGGTTGCCGTCCACCACCGCGGTCGCGGGGGCCGCCTGCGCGTGGACCGGGGCCACGGAGGCGAACATCAGCACGAAACCGAACGCAATCATCATCAACGCGAGCTTGGCCGTTCTCTTGCTCATCGAAAAGGTCCTTTCCGAGTCAGTGTCAATCAGTGCGCCTGCGCCCCTGTGGCGTGGTCGTCGTGGTGATGGAAGACGATCGACTGGCCGATGAACAGGGTCGTCAGGAAGGTGAAAATGAACGCCTGTAGGAAGGCGACGAAGATCTCCAGCAAATTGATCGCGATGCTGCCCGGCACCACCGGGATGGCGACGCCGAGAGCTCCCGCGACGCTCTTCTCCGCGGCCGTCAAGATGAAGCTCAGCAGCACCGCCAGCAGCACGTGGCCGGCCACCATGTTGGCGCACAGGCGGACGATCAGCGCGAAGATGCGGGCGAAGTAGCCGACGACTTCGACGATGATCATCAGCGGCGACAGCCACAGGGGACCGGGGACGAAATGGGCGAAGAACTGCTTGCCCCCCAGCCGGATGCCATTGACGGTCACCATCCCCAGCGTGATCAGGGCCAGCGCGCCGGTGATCCAGGGATTCGCGGTCGCCGATCCGCCGAGGTGCGCGCCGAGCAGCTTGATCGAATTGATCGGCAGCAGGCCGAGCAGGTTCACCGTCAGCACGAAGAAGAAGACCGTCCAGATGAACTTGATGAAGCGGTCGGTGTACTCGCCCAGGTTGGGCTTCGCGACCTCGTTGCGGAGGTACTCGCAGATCGCCTCGACGGCGTTGCCGGCCCCGGTGGGCACTAGCGAGTCGACCTCGCCCGTGCCACGGCGGCGGCGCGCCGAGACCGGCACCAGCAGGATCAGCAGCAGCGCCGCCAGCATCATCATCACGATGTGGCTGTCGAGCAGCGTGACATGACCGCCCTGGGCCAGAGCCTGCCACTTCCCCGGGAGGTGCAGCGGCCGCTGGATCATCGGATGCGTCACGATGTGCTCGAGCGGGTTCTCCGCCAGAAATGCCAGGACCATAACGTCTCCAATTCCGATTCAGAAACCACGGACCGCGTACCGGACGTCGAGCGCGATCTGCGCCGCGTACCCCAACGCGATCCACACGATCAATGGGCGCGTCTCGAACACCCCCGAGAGCCCCGCCGACACCCCCAGGACCACCAGCACCGCGAGGCGGATCGCCGTCGAGAGCAGCCCCTGGACCGGCGAGGGGGCCGCCCCCGACCGCCGGGCCAGCAGGATGGGCAGCGCGCCCACCGCCGAGGCGATCACCCCGATCGCGCACCCCGCGATCAGGGCCGGGAGAGCGCCTTCCCCTCCCAGGCGCCGGGTCGGGACGTACCCCAACAGGCCGGCGGCCACCGCGGCGGCGACCGCCCACACCAGGAACCGCAGGTACTCAGCGGTTGGCGGCCGGGAGGCGCTCATCGCGTCCCGTCGCCGTTCGATTTCTTGATCTCGCCCCGGGTGGCGAGCAACGACTGGCGGATCAGGTTGTACATCCCGCCGATCAGGCCCAGGACGGCGCCGGTCAGGAGCCCCCAGGGGGAGGTCCCGAAGTGCCGGTCCCAAAGATATCCCACGAAGATGAAACCGCCCACCGCCGCGACCAGCTCAAATCCGATGCTGGACAGCTTGGTCCAATCGCTTCCGGGCTTCGGTTCCTCAGCCATGATGAGCTCGCGATTACGAAGGACCGCTACACCGGACGCCCACTCCTCCCCCAAGCGCGGTGGAGCATAGCAGGTTCGGGCGAGCTTGTGAAGACCTTCACAAGCGGACCGTCGGGGCTGGGCCTTCAGCCCCGGATCACGGGGAGCAGCGAGGGGATGGGAAGGTCGAGCGGCACCGAGATCCGCTGCGTCAGGATCTCCTGCTGGCGGTGGACCAGCTCCTCGAGCGTCATCTGCGAGAGGATGCGCTCGACCTCCTTCTTGACCGCCAGGAAGACCTCGCGGATGGCGCAGAACTCGGTGCCCACGTCGATCGTGCAGGGGAGGGCGAGGATCTGGTCGATCCCCGTGGTCTGCCCCTCCAAGGTCACCATGATGTCGCGCAGGCTGATCTGGGAGGCCGGCCGGCCGAGCACGTGCCCCCCCTGGGGGCCGCGGTTCGACTGGATCAGCCGGTCCTTGGAGAGCAGGGCCAGGATCTGGCGCAGATAGGGCTCGGGGATGCCTTGGCGCTGGGCGATCTCGTGGCTCGTCACCGGCCCCTGGTCCGCGTGCATGCCGATGTAGAGCATCGCCCGAATGCCGTACTCACCTTTGGTGGAGATCTTCATGACAGGTTTCCGTCAAAAGTCTAACACACCGCCCGCCCACTGGCGGCCCGCGCGCCCGGCCCGCTCGGCCTCGACGAGGTCGGGGAGGTCCCGGAGGTCGCGGAGGTCGCCGCCTCCGGTGTTGCGGGTGAGATGGAGCGCTCGCATGCCGGCCGCGACCGCCCCCTCGACGTCCTCCAGGCGGCCGTCTCCGATGTGGAGCGCCGCCCCGGGCCCGACCCCGAGCTCGGCCAGCGCGTGGAGGAAGATCCGCCGGTCCGGCTTCTCCACCCCCACCTTCTCGGAGTAGGTGATGGTGCCGAAGAAGGGGGCGAGCCCCAGGTCCGCCAGCAGGCCGGGGAGGCGGTGGTCCCAGTTGCTCACCACGCCCAGCCGCACCCCCCGGCGGGCCAGCGCCGCCAGCACCCCCGGCACCTCCGGATAGACCTCCCAGGCCGCCGCGGTGCCGAAGCGGTGGAAGAGCTCCGCCGCCGCGAACCGCGACGGCGGGGGCGCCTCCCGCAGCTCGCAGACCCGTTCGAGGAAGCGGGACCACCAGCCGCGCTCCCCTTCCGGGTGGCTGGCGAAGCGGTCGCGCCCGGGGTCGGCGCTGCACGAGAGCTCCTGCCAGACCACCGAGATCAGCCGCCGGGTCTCCTCGGCGTCGATCTCCAGGCCGTGGCGGTTGAGCACCTCGGCGTAGATCTCCCCCAGGCGAGGGCTGTGGATCAGGGTGTGGGTGACGTCGAAGGTCACAGCCTCGATCATGGCTTGAGGATATCCCTCCGGGCCGGCCGGGGGTAAGATCACCGGCGATGCGCTCGCCCGTCCTCCGCGCCGCCCTGGCGCTCCTCCTCTTCTCGGGCTGGATGGCGCTGCTCTTCTGGGGTTTCGCCTTCGGAGGCGGGGTCCACCTGCTGCTGGCGGGGGCGCTGGGATTGTTCCCCTGGAAGGCGGTCTAGCACAGGGGGAACGTATCTGCGTTTGTTGCGACCCATCAGGGTCAAGACTTCCGACCCGGATCGTGAGTTGCGAGTCAGCTCCGCGGGCCCTCCCGCTGACGCTAACTTGTTACGAATCATTGCCCGCGAAAGCTCCCGCGCGAGTCATACGTTGCCAATAACTCGAAGCACCGCCAAGGATTCGGGCTTGGCGCTGCGAATTGACGCCAATACGTTGCCTATATAGACCTTTTCGTCGCGAATTGATTGGAATCAGGACCTCCTGTTCTCTGGTGTTACCTGTCGGAAGGGTCAAAAGCTGAGAGTTGATCGGGTCAAGCAACATAATTCCCGGGTCCTGCAACACGCGAGCTCTCCGGATGAGGCCACGAATCTTCCGGGCCTCGGAACGGGCCGCTTTTGACAACAACCGCCGTCCATGCTGCTGCAAATTGACGGGGTCCACCCCGGGCGATTCGGGGTCCTATTGAGAATGGACGGGCGCGAGAGGCCGCGAGATCAGACCGGGAGATCCGGGACCGCCGGGTCTCAACACACGGAAGGTACGAGCTTCAAGGACGCCGTGCTAGCCCCGGAGCGCCTCCACCGGATTCGACAGCGTTCCCACCCCCGGCACCTCCACCTCCACCCGGTCGCCGTCCACCAAGGGTCCGACCCCCGCGGGGGTGCCGGTCAGCATCACGTCGCCGGGCTCCAGGGTCATCATCCTGGAGACATAGAGGAGCAGGTCCACGATGGAGTAGGCCATCATCCGGGTGTGGCCGCGCTGGCGCTCGGCGCCGTTGACCCGGGTGACGACCTCCAGGTCCTCCAGGTCCGCGCCCAGCCGGATCGCCGGCCCCAGGGGGCAGAAGGTGTCGAACCCCTTGGCCCGGGTGAACTGGACGTCCTTCTTCTGGAGGTCGCGGGCGGTGACGTCGTTGGCGCAGGTCACGCCGAGGACGGCGTCGCGGGCCTCCTCGGCGGAGGCGCCGCGGCGGAGCCGGTGGCGCAGGACGACCGCGATCTCCCCCTCGTGCTCCACCCGCTGGCTCTCCGGCGGCAGCACGATCGGCGCGTTGGGGCCGATCATCGCCGAGGGGGCCTTGAGGAAGAAGAGCGGCTCCGGCGGCACCTCATTGCCGAGCTCCTTGGCGTGCTCGGCGTAGTTGCGGCCGATCGCCACGATCTTGCTCGGGCTCACCGGCAGGAGGAAGGCGGCCGTGGAGCGGTCGAGGTCGCGGCCGAATTCCCAGCCGCCCGGCAGGGTCTCGAACGGGTCCGAGTAGAGGACGCGCAGCCGGTCCGGATCCCCGGGATCGGCGGCGGCCCAGAAGCCTTCGGGTGCCACGCGGTAGAGGAGCATGACGCGAATTCTATCTGAGCCGCCCCGATCCCCGGGGGCAGGAATCACCCGATGACGAGCGTGTCGCCGGTCCGCTTGAACTGCTTGCCGATGTGAGCGGCTTGCGTGCTGGAGGCCGCGCTGACGCTGCCGATCTCCCCCCCGGAGTTGAAGTCGTGATCCCCCTGGAGAGTGATGTTCTCGGCCGGCTTGTGGCCCAGGAAGAACAGCGTCAGGGTCAGCATCGCGGTGTTCTGGGCCTCCGTGCCTTTGTGCACGACCCGCTTGGAGCTGGCGTAGTCGGCGACGTGCCTGCCCTCCTGCAATGCCTCGCCGCCCTCGAATTGCCAGCGTCCGGCGGCATCGTCCACATTGGTGAGGCTCTCCCGTTTCAAGGTCAAGGTCAGGCTCATAAGCTCTCCTTGTCTCATAGGTCGTTTACGAGCGCTCCGTCATGGAGCCTGAGCTTTAACTGCCGTTCGCGAGGGAAATATCTCACCCTGAAATGCTGGATCGCGGAGTCGAGTAGGATACCTGCTCTCGGAAGGGAAACGATGCCGCGCCGACTCCTCCTGATCAGCAACTCCACCAACCACGGCCAGGGCTATCTCGACCACGTCCTCGGCGAGATCGACGGCTTTCTCGGACCCGTCCGCCGTCTGGTCTTCGTCCCCTTCGCCCTCAAGGACCGGGAGGGGTACGGCGCCAGGGTGCGGGAGCGGCTGGCGGCGATCGGCGTCGAGGTCTCGACGCTGACGGCGGACGAGGCGGGGCGGCGGATGGTGCGCGAGGCGGCGGCGGTCTTTACCGGCGGCGGCAACACCTTCCGGCTGCTCAAGACCCTCCAGGCCGCGAAGCTCCTCCCCATCCTGCGCGAGCGGGGGCTCGGCGGCATGCCCTACCTGGGCAGCAGCGCCGGCACCAACATCGCGGCGCTCACCATCCGTACCACCAACGACATGCCGATCGTCCAGCCCGCCTCCTTCAAGGCCCTGGGGCTCGTCCCCTTCCAGATCAACCCCCACTACCTGGACGCCGACCCGGGCTCGACCCACATGGGGGAGACCCGCGAGCAGCGGATCCGCGAATTCCACGAGGAGAACGGGACTCCCGTCGTGGGCCTGCGCGAGGGGGCCTGGCTGCGGGTCGAAGGGGACCGCGCCACCCTGGGCGGCGTCCGTGGAGCCCGGATCTTCCGGCGCGGCGAGGAGCCGGAGGAGCGGGGGACGGGGGAGTCGCTGGACGATCTTCTGTAGCCGGGCCTACGGCCGCCGCTCCTTGAAAAGACGGCCGAACAGGTTGCCGCCGTCCTCCCAGACCACTACGAACCGGCCCATGCCGTCGATCGCCACCCTCGGGTACCGCTGAATTCCGGAGACGACCTGCGGCGCAGGAAAGGCCGGCCGGGGCGGCACGCCGTCGGCCGCGAACACCTGAGCGGAAATATCCTGGTCGTGAAGCTCCCAGGCGAGCACGAAGCTCCCATCCGGGGCCATGGCGAGGGCCGCGTAGCCCGTGGTGAAGGTGGGGACGAGCGGCATCGCCGCGCCCAGGGGGACTCCGGCGGCCGAGAGCCTCCGGCCATAGATCCCCTGCAGGCCGCTCGTGCCCGGCAGCTCGGTCCAGATCACCAGGAAATTTCCGGCGCCGTCCTTGGCGACGTGGGTGATCCCGCCAAAGTGATCGCTCACCAGGATCTTCCCTCCCCGGGGGCGGCCTCCCGGACCGTACCTCTGCGCCTGAATGTTCCCCAGCAGGCGGCCTGACGGATCGCCCCCGAGGAACGTCCGCCAGACGACGACGAAATCCCCCTTGGGGCCCATGGCGACCCGCGCGCCGAAGTCCACTCCGCTGGCGGTGTCGACCGTGACCACCGGCCCCAGGGGAATTCCGTCCGGGCTGAGCACCCGAGCTGAAACTTCTCCACTGAAGAGGCTCCAGGCGACCACGAACCGGCCGTCACTCCGGGCGGAGATCGACGCATTCGGGACATAGGGCGAGTCGCTGGCCACTTGCTCCTCCAGCAGGAGGGTACCGTCGGGCGCGAAGCGCCGGAGCTTCAAGGCGCCGGACACGGAGAAGATCGCCAAGAACGAGCCGTCGTCCTGGATTGCCACATCGACGTTCTCGTTGTTGTTGACGATCTGATCGGCGACCCGGATGTCATCCGTCGCGGATTTGCCATCCGGCCTGAACCGGCGCGCGTGGAGGATGCCCCCCCTGGAGTCGCCGAAGCCGTACCAGAGGACGACGAAATCGCCTCTGGCATTGATCGCCACCCGAGGGCTCATCAGATCCGCCGTCGGATCGTGGTTGACTCGGAATTGCGGCCCCAGGGGAAGCTGGGCGCGCAGAGAGGCGGAATCGCAGAGGAGCAGCAGCGCGATCAGCAGCCGTTGAGCGGTTTTCATGAGAGGCTCCTATCGTTTCCGAGGCAGGAACAGCAGGACGGGGAGCTGCCGTCGAAAGGGTACATACGCAGCCCCCCGCCGAGGTGTCGATTACTTCCGGTCGAACCGCCGGGCGAAGATGCCGCTGGGGGTCGCGTCCGGCAGGCTCTGCCAGACCACCACGAAACCGCCGTCGGCGCCGATCCCCACCTGGGGCGCGGCCTGGGAGCCCTTGGCGTGCTGGTTGACCCGCAGCTGCGGTCCGAGGGGGGCGCCGGTCGACTTGAAGCGGCGGGCGAAGACGTTGGTGCCCTGGGACCCGGGGTCCGGAGCCTCCCACACCAGGACGAAATTGCCCTTGCCGCCGATCGCGGCGTCGTAGTTGGCGCCGGCCTGCATGCGCAGGAGCCCGTCGAGCGGAGTGATATCCGCGCTGTAGCGCCGCCCGAAGACCGTCGAGCCGGCGCTCCAGAGGATGAGGAAGTTGCCGTCCCCTTCCTTGCCGATGCGGAGGTTGTTGCCCGCGCCCGGGCTCGCTCCTGTGACTCCGGAATCCACGACGGCGATCCCGCCGACCGTGACGCCCTGCGGGGTGAACCGCTGCGCCAGGATCTGCCCCTTCCGCCAGGCCACCACGAAGCCGCCCTGGGGTCCCACGGCGACGACGGGATCGATCCCCGCCGCGTCGACCACGATCTCGGACCCCGCGGAGTGGTCCGGCTTGAAGACGCGGGCCCGGGCTGACGGCGTGCTCCCCTCCCAGACCGCCACGAAGCCGCCGTCTCCCCGGGTGGAGAGCGAGAAGTCGGGGGCGAAATTGCGGGTCACGACCACGTCGCTCCCGGCCACGTCGCCGTCCGGGGTGTACCAGAGGGCCGCGAGGGCCTGGCCGACGCCGTCGGCCTTCGGGAAGAGCACGGCGAAGGAGCCGTCCTCCATGATCGCCACCGCGGAATTCGCGGCGATGTTCTGGGCCTGATTCGATACGACGATCCGGTCCGTGCCGGGAGTGCCGTTGGCGTTGTAGCGGACCGCGTACAGCGAATAACCGCTGTCCTGGGCATGGGCCCCGACCCAGGTGACCACGAACTCTCCGAGGGCATTCGCCGCCACGTGGGGGAACCGCTGGGCCGCTCCGGCGCCGGCGCTCACCGGGAGGTCGCCGCCCAGGGGGCGCTGGGCGAACAGAAGGGTTGGAACCGCGAGGAACAGCAAAACCAGAATCGGAATCCGAAAGGTTTTCATAGTGCCTCCTTGAGAGCGGCCCCCAGTGAAAAAGGGCCGCCGTGATTGATGATCGATACTGCTCCAATCACAGGAGGCGTTTTTTGATCGAAAAGGTCGTCACCGTCATCAACGACGGGACGGCGAAAGGAGGTCAACGACGGGTCCGGCCTCCAACTCGCGCGCAGCGTTCGCGAGTGGCCGATCGAACGTAGCAAATCGCTCCGCATCCCCGCTGGAGGCAAGGTGAAGGGCATCCGCGAAGTCCATCCCCCCCTCAAAAAGCCTGAGCGCTTGGAGAACGGCTTCCCGGTCTTCAACCTGGAGCCGGGGATAACCCAGGAGCTTACGAAAAGCCAGAAGGATGGGCTCCGGGCTGAGTTGGTAGCTGTACCTCAGCACCCACTCGGTCTCAAGCAGAACCGTCTTACAGACCCACAGGCTTTCGCTTTCGAAGATCTTTCGGGCTATCTTGACCTGCTCAGGGTCATCTCCCGTCACGATTCGGACAATGACGTTTGTATCGAGTGCGATCACCGGCGCTCCCGTGCTCCCCGGGCGATACCAGCGTCCATCTCCTCGAGGCTGAGGGCGGGACCTTTGTATCCGACGCAACCCACCAGATCGTCCAGCGTAGTCGTGGGGAGATCCTCAGCCCGGCGCAGGATCACCGAGTCTCCATGGTCTTCGACGAGGAGCTCCGTCCCGGCCGTCCAGCCATGACGCTTGCGGATCTCCTGGGGGATGATGAGTTGCCCTTTGGTGGAGAGGCGGGTGGATTGGGCTGAAGATTTGACCATGGGAGCTCCAGAAGTAAGATCTTGGTAAGACATCCTAGCCCGGTCAGAGCGCTCAGGCAACCCCGCCCCCACCCTTCCGGGGAGTCCCCCCTCTCCGCCGCGCGGTATAGAATCCCCATCCGCCGCACCTACCGGGAGGAGCCCATGATCCCCGTCAAGCCCCAGATCGCGGAACGAGCCTACGTCAAGAATCTCAAGGAATACGAGGAGATGTACCGGCGCTCGGTGGAGTCGCCGGAGGACTTCTGGCGCGAGCAGGCCGGCATTCTCGACTGGTACTACCCGCCCCGCAACATCATGGACGTCGACTCCGAGGAGGTGGACTTCGCCTGGTTCTCCGGGGGACGCCTCAACGCCTGCTACAACTGCGTCGACCGCCACCTGGCGACCCGCGGCGAGCAGACCGCCATCATCTGGGCCGGCGACGAGCCGGGAGAGTACCGCCACATCTCCTACCGGGAGGTGAAGCACAACGTCGCCCGCGTCGCCAACGTCCTGCGGGCCCATGGGGTCAAGAAGGGGGACCGGGTCGCCATCTACCTGCCGATGACCCCCGAGCTCCCCTACGCCATGCTCGCCTGTGCCCGCATCGGGGCCGTCCACTCCGTCGTCTTCGCCGGCTTCTCGGCCGAGTCGCTGCGCGACCGCATCCTCGACGCCGGCTGCAAGGTGGTCTTCACCGCCAACGAGGGGCTGCGCGGCGGCCGGCGCATCCCGCTCAAGGCCACCGTCGATCAGGCGGTCGAGGGGCTGTCGATGGTCGAGAAGGTGTTCGTGGTCCGCCGCACGGACAAGGAGGTGCCGATGCGCGACGGGCGCGACCTCTGGCTGGAGGAGGAGACGGCGAAGCAGCGCTCGACCTGCCCGGCCGAGTGGATGGCTGCGGAGGACCCGCTGTTCATCCTCTACACCTCAGGGTCGACGGGAAAGCCCAAGGGGGTGCTCCACACCACCGGCGGCTACCTCGTCTACGCCGCCGCGACCCACAAGTACGTCTTCGACTACCACCCGGGGGACATCTACTGCTGCGCCGCCGACATCGGGTGGGTCACCGGCCACAGCTATATCCTCTACGGGCCGCTGGCCAACGGCGCGACCACGGTGATGTTCGAGTCGATTCCCACCTATCCGGACGCCGGCCGCTACTGGCGGATGGTGGACGACCTCGGGATCAACATCTTCTATACGGCGCCGACCGCTATCCGGGCGATCGCCAGCGCCGGCGATGAATGGGTGAAGAGGCACAGGCGCACCTCGCTGCGCATCCTGGGATCGGTGGGCGAGCCGATCAACCCGGAGGTCTGGCTCTGGTACCACGACGTGGTGGGGGAGGGGCGGTGCGCGGTGGTGGACACCTGGTGGCAGACGGAGACCGGCGGCATCATGATCACCCCGCTGCCGGGGGCCACCCCCTGCAAGCCGGGCTCGGCCACGCTGCCGTTCTTCGGCGTCCGGCCGGTGCTGGTGGACGAACAGGGAAAGGAGCTCCACGGCAACGACGTGTCGGGAAACCTCTGCCTGCGCGGCACCTGGCCGGGGCAGGCGCGCACGATCTACGGCGACCACCGGCGGTTCCAGCAGACCTACTTCTCGCAGTTCCCCGGCCTCTACTTCACCGGCGACGGCTGCCGGCGTGACAAGGACGGCTATTACTGGATCACCGGCCGCGTGGACGACGTGCTCAATGTCTCGGGGCACCGGCTAGGGACGGCGGAGATCGAGAGCGCCCTGGTGGCCCACGAGGCGGTGGCCGAAGCGGCGGTGGTGGGTTTCCCGCACGACATCAAGGGGACGGGTATCTTCGCCTACGTCCAGCCGACGGCGGAATCTGTGAACGCCGACCGCGAGGAGCTGGCCGGCGCCCTCAAGCAGCAGGTGCGCCAGGTGATCGGTCCCTTCGCGACCCCGGACCACATCCAGATCGTCGCCGGCCTCCCCAAGACCCGCTCGGGCAAGATCATGCGCCGCATCCTGCGCAAGATCGCCTCCGGCGAGTACGACGAGCTGGGGGACATCACCACCCTGGCCGATCCGTCCGTGGTGGAGAAGCTGGTAGACGATCACCGCGCCCGGCACGTATAAGGCGAGGGGGGGATTCCCCCCCGCCTCGGGGCGTGCTAGACTCATGTCAGTTCCTCATATGAGGCCCCATCTCTCCGGTCTGGCACGGCCCCGGTGGACGGAGCTTCACTTCAGTATCTTCACTCCACAGCCAGAGCAAGAAGCGGGCCATGGGATGCTGGGAGATCGCGGCCCTGGCTCTCCTCATTCTCCTGCTGTTTCCGAAGCCGTTCCTCCGGGTGGTCAAGACGACGTTCCGCCTTGCGCGCGGGCGGCCAAAGCGGGGATGATCCCCCCGTGCTCCCCCCTCAGCGCGGTGCCCGGACCCTCCTCGCCCTGGCGCTGATCGCGGGTCTGCGGACCGCGAGCGCCCGCGGCGAGGTGCAGGGATTCCACTATACCCGCGACGTCGCGGTGCCGGCCCCCGGCTGGGTGCGGGTGCCGCTCGACCTCGCCGCCGTCCGCCATATGGCGCCCGGGGGGGCCGACCTCCACGTCTTCTCTCCGGCGGGCGGCGAGGTACCGCCGCGGATCGAGCCCGCCCCCCCGAGCCCCGAGCGCCGGCCGGCCGATTCGTTCCGGCTGGAGGCGGCGAGCGACGGCTGGCTCCTGCTGGTGGACGCCGGCCCCCTCCCCCACCAGCGGCTCTTCCTCTCGCCGGCCGCCCATTCGCGTCCGGACCACGTCGAGAGCAGCGCCGACGGCGCCGCCTGGCGGCCGCTGGCCGGGGGTGAGCCCGCGAGCGCGGAGGGGGAGACGGCGATCTCCTATCCCTTGACCACGGACCGCTATCTACGCCTCCACTGGCCCCGCCGCCGGCAGGAGACGCCCCGGGTCTCGGCGGCGGCGGTGGAGGCCGTCGCCGGTCCGGCGCTGCCGGTCCCCACGGCCAAGGCCGATTGCACGCCGGGGCCCCCGGGCGCCGTGTTCTGTGCCCTGCCCCTGCCGGCCGCCGGCCAGACCCCGCGGCGGATCGCCCTGGAGGTCGAGGCGAAGGGATTGGTGGGCTTCCGCCTCTACGCCCCGCGCGACGCCCGCTGGCTGCCGGTGGCCGAGGGGGTGTGGCAGCCGGCCGGTGGCCGGACGCGCCATGAGATCACCCCCGGGCCGGAGCCGGTGGCGGGCGCCGTCCTCCGGCTCGAGCTCCACGCCGTGGGGAGCCGGCCCCGGCTCGCGGGCTGGGGGGCCGACCTCGCGGCGCCGGCCGTCCTCTTCCGCGCCGACGGCCCGGGGCGCTACACCCTGGCCTACGGCGGCGCCCGCCAGACGGGGCGGGCGGAGCCTCCGGCCGGCGTCCACCCCCTCTGGGTGGAGCCGGGGCCCGAGAGCGAGCACGGGCTGCCGGCCCTGCCGGCGGTCGCCACCGGGCCCGGCGTCCGCCTGAGCGAGCGGAGGACCGCCGCGGCCTGGCGGATCGCCGCCCCCTCGGCGCGACCGGGCTTCCTGGTCCGCCTGGAGCTCCCCCCTCTCGTCTACGCCCAGGCGCGGGCCGACCTCGGCAACCTGCGGGTGCTGTCCGGCGACCGCCAGGTCCCCTTCCAGGTCTGGTCCCCGGAGGAGCCGGCTCTGGCGCTCGCCGACCGCGACCTGCGCCTCCAGGGGAGCGGCGGCCGGCGGTCGGGGGACAGCTCGGTGGAGATCCACCTGCCGCAGGCGGGCCTCCCCCTGTCCCAGATCGCGCTCACCGCCCCCTCCGTCCCCCTGCGGCGCCCCACCGCGCTGCGCTACCTGGAGCCCTCCACCACGCCCGTGCGCGAGGTCCGGCGGCGGGGGCGCCCCACCCT
This sequence comes from Thermoanaerobaculia bacterium, assembly GCA_045807625.1. Classification (GTDB taxonomy): domain Bacteria; phylum Acidobacteriota; class Thermoanaerobaculia; order Multivoradales; family UBA5704; genus DATARR01. The sequence goes on from JBJMHA010000039.1 coordinate 27,257, forward strand.
CGTGCAGGACACCTGGGAGTGCCGGCCGCAGCCGCCGCTCCCCTGCCGCGACCTGCTGCCGCTCCCCGGCCGCGCCCCGTCGGTGGTCGAGGTGAGCTTCCACGACCTCGACAACCCGCCGCTCGCCGCCCTCGGCGCGGACCTCTGGCGCCGCCGTGACGTCCTCCTCTTCGTCTGGCCGGACGCCGAGGAGCCGGTGCGCCTGGTCGCCGGGCCCGGCACCCTGACGGCTCCATCCTACGATCTGCAGGCCCTGGGGGACGCCCTGCTGAGCTACCCCTGGCAGCCCGCCGAGCTGAGCCAGGGGCGCGCCCCGGCGCGGGCTCTACCCTGGTGGGGCCGCTGGATGCGGCCGCTGACCCTGCTCGCCGCCGTCGCCCTGCTGCTGCTGTTGCTGCGGCGGATCCTGATGGCGGCATGAAGAAGACGAAGCTGCTGCTGGCAGGAGCCGGCCACACCCATCTGGAGATCCTGCGGCGGCTGATCCTGGAGCCCCTGCCGGAGGTGGAGCTGACGCTGGTCTCGGTCGGCCCCCTGCACCACTACTCGGGGATGGTGCCGGGCTATCTCCAGGGGACCTACCGGGAGGAGGAGATCGCCGTCCGGGCGCCGGACCTGGTGGAGAGGGCGGGAGGGAGCTTCCTGAAGGGAACGGCCGTGAGCCTGGACCCGGCCGGACGGCGGGTGAGGGTGGAGACCGCGGAGGGGGCGCGGGAGGTCCCCTACGACCTCGTCTCCTTCGCGGTGGGCTCGAATACGGCCGGGATCGACTCGCCGCGGGTGGCCGGGGAGGCGCAGAGGATCAAGCCGCTGGAGCGGGTCCACGCCCTCCGCGAGCACCTGCTCGCTCTCGCGGACGGCCCGGAGGAGGTCCCGGTGGCGGTGGTCGGCGGCGGCGCGGCGGGGGTCGAGGTCGCCCTCGCCATCGCGGCGGTGCTGGAGAAGGGGGGGCGGGCGCGCCGAATTACACTCCTGGAATCCGGCGAGGACATCCTCTCCGGCTATCGCGGCCGCTTCCGCGAGCGGGCTCGCAAGATCCTGAGGAAGAGGAGGATCGAGGTCCGGACCGGCCTGCGGGTCTCCGCGGTCCACGAAGAAGAGGTGGAGACGGAGGAGGGGGTCCGAATCCCGTCCCGCCTCACCATCTGGCTGACCGGCGCGGTGGCCTGGCCGCTCTTCCGGGATTCCGCCCTGCCGCTCGACGAGCGGGGGTTCCTCCTGATCGACGACGCCCTGCGCTCGGTGGCCGATCCCAAAATCTTCGCCGTGGGGGACTGCGGGACCCTGGCCAGCCATCCGGACACCCCCAAGGCGGGGGTCTACGCCGTGCGCGAGGGTCCGGTCCTCTGGCAGAGCCTGAAGGCGGCGGTGCGGGGAGGGGAGCCGCCGCGCTACGAGCCGCAGCACGGGTTCCTCTCGATCCTCAACACCGGCGACGGCCGCGCCCTGCTCGACTACAAGGGGGTCGTCTCCCACAGCCGCTGGGCCTGGCGGCTCAAGGACCGGATCGACCGCCGCTTCATGGCGCGGTATCAGGAGCTGGTCTGAAGGGGAGAGAGAAGGAATGGCTCCTCGGGAGGGATTCGAACCCCCAACATTTCGGTTAACAGCCGAACGCTCTACCGTTGAGCTACCGAGGAATGGAAAGAGCCCGCCGGTTTGACCCGGGAGGCGGAATTCTAGGCGGACCGCCCGCCGCTGTCAACGCGGCGGGCGGACCGGAGCCTAGACGGTATTGTCCAGGAACGGCTTCAGCTTCGTCGCCCGGCTGGGGTGGCGGAGCTTGCGCAGCGCCTTGGACTCGATCTGGCGGATGCGCTCGCGGGTGACGTTGAACGACCGGCCCACCTCCTCGAGGGTGTGCTCGGAGCCGTCGCCGACGCCGAAGCGCATCTTGAGCACCAGCTCCTCGCGCGGCGTCAGGGTCTTGAGCACCTTGCGGGTCTGGTCCTTGAGGTTGGCGAAGATCACCGAGTCGATGGGGGACACGGCGTTCTTGTCCTCGATGAAATCGCCGAGGTGCGAATCCTCCTCCTCGCCGATGGGGGTCTCCAGCGAGATCGGCTCCTGGGCGATCTTCATGATCTTGCGCACCTTGGAGGCGGGCAGGTCCATGCGCTCGCCGATCTCCTCCGCGGTCGGCTCGCGGCCCAGCTCCTGCACCAGCGAGCGGCTGGTGCGGGTCAGCTTGTTGATCGTCTCGATCATGTGCACCGGGATGCGGATCGTCCGCGCCTGGTCGGCGATGGCGCGGGTGATCGCCTGCCGGATCCACCAGGTGGCATAGGTCGAGAACTTGTAGCCGCGGCGGTACTCGAACTTCTCCACCGCCTTCATCAGGCCGATGTTCCCCTCCTGGATGAGGTCGAGGAACTGCAGCCCGCGGTTGGTGTACTTCTTGGCGATCGAGACCACCAGCCGGAGGTTGGCGACGATCAGCTCCTCCTTGGCCCGCTCGCAGGTCGCCTCGCCCAGCCGGATCTTGTTGATCGTGGCGGCGATCTCGGCGTGCGTGGTGCCGTAGCGCTCCTCCAGCTCCCGCAGGTTGCCGCGGTACTTCTCGATGCGGCGGCGGTGGAGGGCCTTGAGCTCCTCGTTGGTCTCGCGCTTGAGCGCCGTCTGCGCCCGCTTGATGTCGGCCTCGAAGCGGGAGAACTGCTTGTCGATGTCCTTGAGGAAATCGACCAGCCGGTTGCGCGTCTGCACGCTGAAGTCGACCGTGCGGATGTCCTTGGCGATCTTGGCGATCAGCCGGTCGATCTCGCGCTCGATCTCCAGGTACTTGTCGCCGTCCGGCTTGCAGCGCTTCTGGCGCTTGCGCAGCTCGCCGATCTCGTGGTCGTTGGCGGCGATCTGCTCGAAGATCTTGAGGTTCCCCTTGATGCGGTCGGCGGACTTGGGGTCGAGCGGCTCGTCGGGATCGGCGTCGACCAGCTCGCGCAGGATGCGCTTGTCCTTGGCCGCCATCTCGTTGAGGCGCAGGAGCTCCCGCAGGACCACCGGGTTCTCGCAGAGGGCCTCGTAGATCATCCACTCGCCCTGCTCGATGCGCTGGGCGATCTCCACCTCCCCCTCGCGGTCGAGCAGGGGGACGGTCCCCATCTCGCGCAGGTACATGCGCACGGGGTCGTTGGTCTTCTCGTGGGTGGCGAGGCCGAATTCCGTCGTCTCGTCCTCTTTCTTGTCGAACTCGCTCGGGCCGGACTCGAAATCGTCACGGTTCTGGTACCGCTCGGGCCGGTCGATGACGTCGACCCCGAGATCGTTGAACCGGAGATAGATCTCGTCCAGCTCGTCCGGGAGGCTCACCACCTCCTCCGGAAGCATCTCGTAGATCTCGTCGTAAAGAAGGTACCCCTTCTCCTTGCCCAGCTCGATGAGCTGCTTGACCGAGCTGTACTTCTCTTCGACGGGTGTCAGGCTCGAAATCGTCAATGTCCTCTCCTGGCAGCACGATCGTGCCGGGGCGAAACAGGGCTCAGCCGAGCCCGGGATTCGCTCCCGGCCGGGACCCCCGATAGTGGCTGCGGTTCAAACGGTCTCTCTCGTCCAGGAGACGGTCGAGCAGCGCATGATCCCCCGTGCGCTGCGCTTCCGCGATCTCCCGTTGCACTTCCTGCCGCCGCTGCTTGCGCCAGCGGTCGACCAACCTGTCGAGGGACTCCAGGAGCCCGATCTTCCCGGAGGCAACCCCCCTTTCTACCATTATTTTCGCCAATCGGGCAATCGCCCGGTCGTCCCCTTCCAGCCTGGGCCTCACCGCCGCGAGGTCCGGCGGGACGCCGGCTCCTGCATATAGAGCGCGGAAGGCGTCGAAAATATTCCTGCATTCGGGGTCCAGGAAGACCTCGGGCGACGGCAGCTCCTCCAGCGGGGGGACCTGGGGCGTGCCCTCCTCCGGGAACAGGTGCTCCAGGACCTGCTCCTCGATGGTGCGGACGAGCCGGGGCGGCGCGGCGGGCCTGTCCTGGGGACCGGGAGGACCCGCCTGCCGTCCAGGCTCCGGGCGGTCGCCCGTCCCCGCCCGGCGGGCCAGCATCTCGACCGGGATCCCCAGCCGGCCGGCGGCGACGCGGCTGTAGCTGTAGCGGAGGATGGCGTCCGGGATCGGCCGCAGCAGGTCGGCGATCTCCTTGGCGGCCCGGGCCTGCAACTGGGGCTCGGCGGTGACGCCGTCCGGGATCAGGCGGCCGATCTCGGCGTTGACCGCGTCCTCCGCCCCCTCGACCGCCCCGCGCACCGCCTCCTCCCCCGCCTCGATGCGGAGCGAGTCCGGATCGTGCGAGCCGGGGAAGCGCGCCCGCCGCACCCCCAGCCCCTCGGCCAGCAGCAGCGGCAGGGCGCGGCGGAAGGCGTTCTCCCCCGCGCTGTCGCCGTCATACGCGACCACCACCCCCTCCGTGTAGCGCGCCAGGAGCTTGGTCTGCTCCGGGGTGAGGGCGGTGCCCATCCCCGCCACCGCCCCCTCCAGGCCGCAGGCCACGGTGCCGATGACGTCGAAGTACCCCTCGCAGAGGACCGCCTGGCCGCTCTCCCGGATCTCCCGCTTGGCCAGGTGGAGGCCGTAGAGGAGGCTCCCCTTGTGGAAGCGGTCGGTCTCGTTGGTGTTGACGTACTTCGCCTTGTCGTCCCCCAGGGTGCGGCCGCCGAAGCCGACCAGGCGGCCGGCGGCGTTGTGGATGGGGAACATCAGCCGGTGGCGGAAGCGGTCGTAGAGGTCCCCGCTGCGCTCGGAGCGCGCGACCAGCCCGGCCGCCTCCAGGTCGGCGTGCGACACCCGGGGGTGGAGGGCCGAGAGGAGGTTCTTGTACCCCTCGGGGGCGTAGCCGAGGCCGAAGCGCTCGACCAGCTCCGGGGGGATGCGCCGTTTCTCCCGCAGGTACTCTTGCGCGAAGGCGGACTTGCGGAGCTGGTCCTTGAAGAACTCGGCCGCCGCCTGGAGGGCCCCCTCGAGATCCCGCTCAGGGCTGCCGCCGGCGAAGCGCGCCTCGGTCCGGCTGGGGAGCGGGATGCCGTAGCGCATGGCCAGGTTCTCGATCGCCGCCGGGAAGTCGTCCCCCGTGGTGAGCATGTGGAGCTTGATGGCGTCGCCGCCCGCGCCGCAGCCGAAGCAGTAGAAGAGCCCCTGCGTGGGATCGACGCTGAACGAGGGGGTCTTCTCCTTGTGGATCGGGCAGAGCCCCTGGTAGCGGCGCCCCGCCTTGCGCAGCCGCGTGTGGTCCGAGGCGATGGCGACGATGTCCACCGCGTCGCGCACGGCCTGCACGAGCTGGGGGGTGATGTGGACGTTGCCCAGCGGCATGGTCAGCGCTCGTTCACGGTGTCTTGCCGGCTGGGGCGGCCTGCCCTTCGAGGCCTCACCCCCTGGCCCCCTCTCCACTGCGTGGAGAGGGGGAACGCATGCCGGCATCCTTGCCTACGCGCACCGAAGGCTCTGCATCGCCCCCCCTCTCCGCTGTGTGGAGAGGGGCCGGGGGTGAGGCCTCGGAGGGCAGGGCGTTCCGGTTCGCAAAAGGCCATGGAGATCCTCCTCACGCCCCCCGGAACGTCACCACCGTCGCCCCGTTTCCCCCCTCGTTCGGCGCCCCCGAGCGGATCTCGGCGACGCCGCGGTGCGACCGCAGGTGCTGGCGCACGGCGTCGCGCAGGCGGCCGGAGCCGTGGCCGTGGATCACCCGCACCTCCTTGCGCGAGGAGAGCAGCGCCTGGTCGATGTAGGCGTCGAGCTCCTCCAGGGCGGGCTCCACCCGCATGCCGATCAGGTTGATCTCCTGGGCCACCGGCTCCTCCAGGTCCCCTTCCCGCCCGCGGACCGCGGCCGGCCGGAGCGGCGGGATCTCCCTCTCTTTCCTGGGTGCCTTCACCGGGCCGGCGGGAGCCAGCTCCTCGGGTCTGGCGCGGACGCGCTTGCCGCGGACCAGCACCTCCGCCCGGCCGTCCTCCAGCTTCTCCAGCACCCCCTGCCAGCCGAGCCCCAGGTGGCGGACCGGCTCGCCCACCACCAGCGGCCCGTCCGGCACCTCTTCCTCCTGGCCGAAGGCGGGGGCACCCGCGAACAGCGTCTCCACCGCCTCGGCCGCCAGCCCCTTGCGCCGCCCCTCCTCGAAGCGCTCGCGCAGGCGGGCCTCCTCCCGGCGCAGGCGCTCGGTGGTGTCGCGGCGGAACTGCTCCAGCTCCGCCTTCATCCGCCCGGAGACGTTGCGGCGCTCGTCCTCCAGGGCCACCCGCTCCTCGGCCAGCCGGCGGCGGAGCTTCTCGGCGTCGGAGCGCTCGGTCTCCAGGCGCTCGCGGGTCTCGGCCAGCTCCTGGCGCACCCGCTCCACCTCGGCGATCAGCCGCCGGAGGTCGCGGTGCTCGGAGCCGAGCCGCGCCTCGGCGCGGTCGAGCCATTCGGCGGGGAGCCCCAGCCGGCGGCCGAGCGCCAGGGCCTCGCTCGCCCCGGGAGGGCCCGGCACCAGCCGGAAGGTGGGCCGGCCGGTGGCGGGATCGAATTCCATCGCCGCGCAGGAGGCGCCCGAAAGCTCCAGCGCCGCCGCCGCGAGCTGGGCGAGATGGGTGGTGATCACCCCCAGGCTCCCCTTCTCCAGCAGCCCCTCGAGCAGGGCCTCGGCGAGCGCCGCCCCCTCCTCGGGGTCGGTTCCCGAGCCCAACTCGTCGAGCAGGATCAGGCTGTCCGGCCCGGCCCAGTCCCAGGCCTCCTTGAGGCGGAGCAGCCGGCCGCTGAAGGTGGAGCGGTCGGCCAGCAGGTCCTGCTCGTCCCCCACCGTGGCCACCAGACGCCGGAGCGGCGGCACCCGGCTCCCCGGCGCCGCCGGGATGGGCAGGCCGCACAGGGCCATGAGGGCGAGGATGCCGGTGGTCTTGAGCGCGACCGTCTTGCCGCCGGCGTTGGGACCGGTGATGACCAGGATCCGCCGCTGCGCCCTGAGCTCGACGTCGAGCGGCACGATGTCCCCCTCGTGCCCGGCCTGCCCCAGCGCCGCCTCGCGGACCTCGGCCAGGCAGGGGTCGAGCAGCGGATGGCGGGCCGCCAGGAGCCGCAGGTCGTGCCGGGCGCCGATCTCGGGCAGGACGCCGTTGCAGCGGTCGCCGAAGCGGACGGAGGCCTGGAGCAGGTCGAGCTCCCCCAGGAAGCGCGAATGCTCGCGCAGGGCGGGGAGGGCGGCCCGGGCATCCTCGATCAGCTCCATGAGGATGCGCCGGCGCTCGGCCTCCTCGTCCTCCACCGACTGCTGGAGGTTGTTGTTGGGCTCCACCACCTGGAGCGGCTCGAAGTAGAAGCTGCGGCCGGTGGCCGAGCGGCCGTGGACCAGGCCGCCGCTCCTGCCACGGGCGCCGGACTGGAGCATCACCACCAGCCGCCCGCCGCGCATGGGGATCGTCTCCTCCGACAGCTCGTCCTTGTGGCCGGAGACGAAATCGCCCAGATCGCGGTAGATCTGCTCGCGCACGGTGCGGATCTGCCGGCGCAGGGCGGCCAGGCGGGGGCTCGCGTCCTCGCGGACCTCGCCGCGGCGGTCGAGGGTGCGCTCGATCTTCTTGAGCAGGGGATCGACGTCCGGCAGCCCGCGGGCCAGGGCGTCGAGCGCCGGGCAGGGGGGGACCGCCTCGCGGATGCGCGCCGCCGCCGTCCGGGTCGCCTTGCCGAGATCGGCCAGCCGCACGAGGTCCCCCCCCTCGACGGGGGGCCGGCCGGTGGCGATGCGGTGGAGGAGGCCGCCGAGCGGGATGTCGAAGTCGGGCACCAGGGCCCGCTCGCCGGCCAGGCGCGAGGCCTCCTCGAAGAGGGTCCGCCGCGCCCGCAAGGGTGCCTCCTCCTCGAAGGGGGCCAGCCCGAGGACGCGCTCCCTCCCCAGGTCGCTCGCCGCGAAACGCGCGACCACCGCCAGGAGGCTGGGGAATTCCAGCGCCTGCGCGGTTGCCTGAGAGAGGATGGAAGAAGAGGAAAAAGCCGCTTCGCTCACCAAGTGGAGCATAACAGCGGGGGCGGGGAGGTTGTTCCCCTACAACGCCCGCTCCTCCGGCCGGGGGCCCACGTACCGGGCCATCTCCGTCAGCAGGCCCACGTCGGCCTGCCCCGATTCGACCAGAGAGCGGAAACAGACCAGCGCCGCCGCGACCCCTTTCCGGAGATCCCGCGTCCGAAAGATGGGGAGCATGTCCCGGGCGAACGGCAGGATCTCTGCGGCCCGCCCCTCCCGGGCGTAGAGGACCGCGAGGTCGAGCAACGCGGCCGCCGCCTCGGCCCCCCGGCCCTCGCCGAGGAGCCTCCGGTAGGCGTGGAGAAAGGCGGCCTCCGCCTCGGCCGGAGACCCGGAGCCCTCGGCGGCCGTCCCCTCCACGGCCTTCCCGCCCTCCCTGGAGACCTCCGGCCCCGGCTCGCCCAGCGCCCAGAGCCGCCGGGTGATCGCGCCGCACCGCGCGCAGCCGGCCAGGAGATGGCGCACGATCCAGCGCCGCTCCTCCCCGGCCGCCTCGTTGCGCATGAAGCGCTCCAGGAGCCTCGGGTCAGGATGATCTTCCGGCATGCCTTCCAGGTCCCTCCACCCGGAACTACGGTTCATTTCGCGCACGTGAATAGAGAACTTCAATACCACATTCCGAGGTGAGTATAGAGCATATTTTGTCGGAGTGAGCAATCCCCGGCGCCCTGGAACACGGCAGGGCGTAACATCAGTATGCCTCCACAGAATCTTTTTTTTCGGCCAAGTCATTGATCCACATAAGTTTGTGGCTTGCCACGCAGCCCGGGAGAAGGTACATTTCCGCCCATGTCAATCTTCAACGGACTTGGAAGAGCCTTACGCTGGCTACGCGACCGTCAGGGTAAGCGGCAGTACCAGGTCGCCGACGCCGCCGGAATCACCAAGGCCATGCTCTCCGCCTACGAGACCGGCAAGCAGAAGCCGTCGCTCGATACGCTGGAGAAGATCCTGGTCTCCCTGGAATGCGACCTCAACGACCTGCACAACGCCCTCCAGATCGTCAACGAGCGGCCGGAGGCGATCCGCCGCACGCCGGGTGGGCGGGATCCCTGGCAGGGGTACGCGACGGGCTCCGGCCAGGAGGGGGGCGGCGGCGACTCCGGCGGCAGCGTCTACCGGGTCCTCGGCCTCAAGCGCCAGCTTCCGCCGCTGGAGGAGCAGGCCCTGAGCGAGATGCTGGAGGGGTTCCACAAGCTGGTCCGCTACCTCCACGGGATGATCTCGCCCGTCGTGAGCGAGCCCGCGCCGGACGAAGAGCCGGGCTGAGGCAGGGCGGCCCCCGGGCCGCCCTGCGCGCCGTCTTTCCTCGTCTCCTGAAGCCCTTCCTTTCTCTGCGCGACCCCGCGCACGCTTCTTGCACCGATGGCCGGGCAGCCGCATCGTTGCGGCGTTTGAATGCAGAGGCTGGAGGATTTCTCGTGGACGGTGAGCTCGAGAGGCGGATCGCCCGCCTGCGTCAGGGCGATCACCTTTGTCTGGTCTATCGCAGCGCCGCCGAGCAGACGGCCGCGCTGGTCCCCTATCTCAAGGCGGGGCTCGCGGCGGGCGAGCGCTGCCTCTTCGTCGGTCACGGCACCAGCGGGCGCCGGCTGGAGCACGCCCTGGTGGAAGCGGGCCTGGACGTCCAGGGGGAATGCGACCGCGGCGCCCTGGTCTTCGTGACCCAGCGCGACAACTGGCTCCCGGGCGGGCGCTTCGACCCCGGAGCGATGATGGACTCCCTCCGCCAGGCCGAGCAGCAGGCGCTCGACGACGGCTTCTCCGGCCTGCGCGCCACCTGGAACATGGGCTGGGTGCTCGAAGGCACCCCGGGCGCCGACCGGCTGATTGAATACGAGGCGCACCTCAACCGCTTCCTCGCCGGCAGCCGCACCTGCGCGCTCTGCCGCTACTCCCGCGACGGCTCCTCGCCCGAGCTGATCGAGGACGCCCTCCAGACCCATCCGCTCGCCGTGCTGGGGGACCAGATCTGCCCCAACGCCTACTACGAGCCCCCCGACATGGTGCTCGGCGACCGGCCGGTCTCCGAGCGGATCGACTGGATGATGGCCCAGCTTCAGCGCGCCCGCTTCAACGAGGCCAAGCTCGAAGACGTCACCTACCGCCTCTCCCAGCAGCGCGCCGCCCTCGCCCGCGCCGACCGCGCCAAGGAGGAGCTGCTCTCCATGCTCGCCCACGAGCTGCGCAACCCCCTGGGCACGATCAGCAACGCCCTCCAGGTGCTGCGCATGAAGGGGGAGGGGGACGACACCTGGAGGCGGGCCATCGACGCCGCCGAGCGCCAGGTCCTCCACCAGGCGATGCTGATCGACGACCTGCTCGAGGCCTCCCGCGTCACCCGCGGCCAGGTCGAGCTGCAGTGCGAGGAGCTCGACCTCACCCGGCTGGTGCGCGAGACCGTCGAAGGCTACCGGGAGTCGCTCCAGGAGGCGGGGATCGCCCTCCGGCTCGACCTCCCCGCGGAGCCCCTGCGAGTCCGGGGGGACCGCCTGCGCCTCTCCCAGGCCCTCTCCAACCTGATGGACAACGCCGCCAAGTTCACCCCGCGGGGGGGCCACGTCTCGGTGCGGGTGGCCCCGGCGGCCGGCGGCCGGCGGGCGGAGATCCGCGTGCGCGACGACGGCGCCGGCATCCCGCAGGAGGAGCTCCCCTACGTCTTCGAGGTCTTCACCCAGGGGGACCACAGCCTCGACCGCTCCCAGGGGGGGCTCGGCGTGGGCCTCGCCGTGGTCAAGGGGTTGATCGACCTCCACGGCGGCGAGGTGAAGGCGGCGAGCGCGGGGCCGGGGAAGGGGGCCGAGCTCGCCATCCTCCTCCCCCTCTCCTCCGCCACGGCCCAGGAGGCCGCGCTCGAGGAGACGCACCCGGACGCCGCCGCGCACGCCGCGACCCGGAAGATCCTGGTCATCGAGGACAACCCGGACGCCGCCGCCACTCTGCGCGACTTCCTGGAGCTCTCCGGCCACGAGGTCGAGCTGGCCGCCTCCGGCACGGACGGCGTCCAGGCCGCCCGGCAGCTCCACCCCGAGGTGGTGCTCTGCGACCTCGGGCTCCCCGGCATGACCGGCTACGAGGTGGCGACGGCTCTGCGCAAGGACCCGGAGACCCGCTCCGCCAAGCTGATCGCCGTCACCGGCTACGGCCGCGACGAGGACCGCCGCCGCTCCAAGGAGGCCGGCTTCGACCTCCATCTGACCAAGCCGGTCGACCCCAACCAGCTCAAGGCGGTGCTGCAGGAGCAGAACGGCGAAAGCAAACTCGTGTAGGGACGGGCCCTCACGCGTACCGCGTCCACTTCCAGATCTCCGCGAACGTCGGCTTCTTCCCGTACATCAGGATACCGACCCGGTAGATGCGGGCACAGATCCAGACCATCCCGATCACGAAGCCGATCGTCAGGACGTAGGCAAGGGCGAGCTGCCAGGCCGGCGGCATCTCGATCGCGATCCGCAGCGGCATCAGCAGCGGCGTGAACATCGGGATCAGCGACAGGACCGTGGCCATCCGCGAGTTCGGATCGTTGATCACCGGGTACATCACCATCACCGGGATGACCACGAACATCATGGCGATGCCCGCCGCCTGCTGCGCCTCCTGGAGGTTGTTGAACGAGGCGCCGATCCCCGCGTAGAGCGTGGCGTAGGCCAGGAAGCCGAGGATGAAGAGGAGCACGAAGTTGATCAGCGTCACGGCCGACAGCGTGGGGAGGGAGACCCCCGCCGGCAGGAACGCCATGGTGGCGACGATCGCGGGCGAGGTCACCACCAGCATGGTGCCGAGCCAGATGGCGAGTTGCGTCAGCCCCAGCAGGCAGATGCCGAGGAGCTTGCCCATCATCAGCTCGAACGGGGTCACCGAGGAGATCACCACCTCGATCACCCGCGACCCCTTCTCCTCCAGCACCCCCTGCATCACCTGCTGCCCCCACATGATGATCGCGATGTAGAGGATCAGGAACAGCATCACGGCGAGGGCCGCCGCCCCCAGGCCGCTCTCGGCGCGGCTGCCGGTGGCGGAGACCCGCTGCTTGTCCAGGTCCACCGACCGGCTCATCTCGTCCACCCGCGCCGGATCGATCCCCGCCTCGCGGAAACGCACCTGCCGCACCGCCGCGGAGATCTTGTCCCGCAGCGCCGCCTGGGTCAGGATGTTGGAGACGTTGCGGGCGTGGTACTCGACCGGCTTGTCCTCGAAGACCCCGGGGCCGAGCCAGACCCAGGCGTCGAGCCGCTTGTCCAGCACCCGCCGGTTGAGCTCGGCCCGCTGCGCCGCGCGGTCGGCGGCGGGAGGCTCGGCGGTCGCCTGGAAGCTGATGCTCCCTTCCTCGTCGCGCCGCCTGAGCCCCTTCGACTCCTCTTTCGGCTTCTGGGTCTCCTGGGAATTCAGCCTCGTCACCAGGTCCGGACCCAGCTTGCCGGTCTCGTCCACCACCACGATCCGCTGCGTGGATCCGCTCTTCGAGAGCAGCAGCGAGGGCACCACCGAGACCGCGACCACGAACAGGGGGAGGATCAGCGTGGTGACCCAGAAGGCCTTGGTCTTGGCCCGTTGCAGGTATTCGCGCTTTCCTACCACGACGATATTGTTAAGCCGCATCGCGCACCGCCTTCAGGAAGATCTGCTCCAGCCCCGGCTCTTCGGAGCGGAACTCGTGGACGTTGAGGAATTCGACCATCCGCCGCAGCGTATCGGACCCTTGAGCGTCCGGCCGCAGCATCAGCTTCACGACGTTGTCCTGGATCGTCGCCTGCTCCACCTCGGGCATCGTCCTCAGGCGCTCGAGGTCCCCCTCGGCGACCAGGCGGAAGGAGTTGCCTCCAATCCGGCGCTTGATGCTCTTGAGCTCGCCGTCGAGCACGGCGCGGCCCTGCGAGATCAGGCAGATATGGTCGCACATCCGCTCGGCCAGCTCCATGCCGTGGGTGGAGAGGACGACGCTCTTGCCCTTGGACCGGTAGTCGAGCAGGAGGTCCCGGAAGAGCTCCTGGTTGAGCGGGTCGAGGCCGGAGAACGGCTCGTCGAGGATGAGGAGGTCGGGCTGGTGGAGCACGGTGCCGATGAGCTGCACCTTCTGCTGCATGCCCTTGGACAGCTCCTCGATCTTTCGTTTGGACCATTGGGTGAGCTCGACCCGTTCGAGCCAGCGCTGGATGTCCGCGATGAGCTGGGGTCCCTTGAGGCCGCGGATCTCGCCCAGGAAGACGAGCTGGTCCATCACGGTCATCTTCCGGTAGAGCCCGCGCTCCTCGGGGAGATAGCCGATCCGCCGCAGGTCCTCGGCGGTCCGGGGATGGCCGAACGCCATCACCTCCCCGGAGTCCGGGGCGGTGATGTTCATGATCATGCGGATCGAGGAGGTCTTGCCGGCGCCGTTCGGCCCCAGCAATCCGAAGATGCTCCCCGCCGGCACGGCCATCGAGACGTTGTCCACCGCCACGAAGTCGCCGTAGGCCTTGCGGACGTTCCGCAACTCGAGAATGGGTGTCATGGTGGTTCCTTATAGGAGGTGGGGGCTGGAACAATGCCCCTCCAGTCTGTAGTACGTAGGGAGTCTCCCAAGGTTTAGGGAAGATACTAACGGGTAAGCTGCTGTCCTTCAATTTGACACCCGGGGAACAAATCTGCATACTGACGCCCAACTACCGCCGATGTATGATAGACTTTGCGAGGATAGGATTGAGAAACACCCCTCTCCACATTGAGGTGCCATGGACCTGAAAGACATAGACACCTGGCGTAAGCAACTGGGGCTATTGCCTGTGCCCTTGTTCCGCGACTCGAACGATGAGTCTCAGTTCATTCTCTTGAACGGGGTCAAGGGGAACTTTTGTCTCGATCTTCGAGAGTCGCAGCTAGATTACTTAAGCGCCAGAAGCATTGCGTGGTCTTCAAATGTAGGCTACTACCTAACTCTTTCGGGCGGTCACATCATAGTTCAAAGGTGGAATCGTCAGTTAGGGCAGACAGAAAGCTACAAATATCAGGACGTCACCAACAAACTTCAAGAGTTTCATGGCTACCTTGAAAACACTAATCCTGACAGCAGCCTCTCCGTAGTAACCCATGGCGCACGAGCCTTCCGGAGCCTCCGCACAGCGCTGGGCAATGAGGCAAGCGGCACCGACGCGCTAAGAGCCTTCCTATTGCTGTTGGCTTCAGCCTCAGAGCACACCTCGCCTGATTCTGTCGATCTCAGCAAATGGAATCTGGACAAAGAGTCTCTCAACATAGCATCTATGGTAGCGCCGCAGGACTGGGAAATCTTGGTTTCTGAATTCGCCCGTGGCCGATCTGTGGACGACTTGAACCTGAGAGTAGACCTCCTCTTGCGACATGCATCAGGCCTTATGTTCCAAGAGGCCCACTATGAAGCTCTATTACCCACCCACCTTCAGTTAAGTTTAGGACTATTTCCTCCTGATCCGGCGCGGCTCACCAAACAAAGCACTGGGATCGGGCTGCACTTTACACCGCCAGCACTGGCTCGGACATTAGTTGAGGAGTGCCTAGCAAGCTTACCTCTTCGACAAATTTCGAACCTTAAAATTTTCGACCCAGCCTGTGGTTCCGGTGAATTCTTGAGGGAGGCGCTCCGCCAACTACGGCTCAGTGGATTTTCTGGCCAGATCGAGCTTGAAGGGTGGGATATCTCGGACGCAGCTTGCGCCATGGCCAAATTCGCTCTGGCCTGGGATATAAGCGAGGGGTCTCCCGGCAAGTTCGAGGTGAAGCACCAAAATTCGTTGAATCCCGACGTCCCATGGCCTAGCGCAGATCTCCTCTTGATGAATCCACCCTTTTTGTCTTGGCAAGACATGAACTCAGAACAAAGAGCGCTTGTCTCGGCGACGCTCGGCAGCGATTTGAGAAAGAGGCCAGACCTGTCAGCCGCCTTTATGGTTAAGGCGAGTGTATCTGTTTACCGCCCTTTCGGGGTGCTGAAGCATACTCTCCGCCTTGACGGCACGTCTGGAAGAGACTTGTTCTTTCCCTGGAGGCATTGTCTAATCTTTTTCAGACATGCCGACTTACGAGGAACTCCTTCAAGAGAACTCTGAGCTTCGGAGCCGGATCGCTGAGCAGGAGCAGCGCATCGAGCAGCAAGGGCGCCAGATCGCTCAGTTGGAGAAGATCATCGAGGAATTGCGACGCGGCGGCAAACGGCAAGCCGCCCCGTTCTCGAAGGGAGAGCCGAAGAGCCACCCCCAAACGCCGGGCCGCAAGCCCGCCG
>JBJMHA010000040.1:0-37418 GCA_045807625.1 Thermoanaerobaculia bacterium
CCCTGGGGCTTCCCTCTGCCAGAGCCGCCCGCCCAGCCTCTGGCGAATCCAACAAGCTCTGCTCGGCGCGATGGCCCACGCCATCTTGGGTGCGCTGAAGCTTAAAGAGCTGCTGCAGAGAGCCTCGCCGCTCTGCCGCTATTTCTTAGACTCTCCCCGCCGCCAAAGGAAGAAACAGGCCCCCCGGGCCATGAAGGCAGCCAGGGAGCTTGCTTCATAAGTTAGCGCCTATGCCACTCCGTGGAGAGGGAGGGCCCAGAGATCGAAATCTGCCGGATTCGGCAAGATCGGCTCAGCTACGTTCCCCCTCTCCACGAAGTGGAGAGGGGGCCAGGGGGTGAGGATTCGGAGGGCAGGACGATGAAAGGGCACGGGGCCCCTACCGCAGCTCCACCACCGCCGCCCCACCCGGCCGGAGAGGCTCACCGTGCGCAGGTCCACCTGGATCGTCTGGTCCCCCGTCACCTCGACCGTCTCCTGGTGCCAGGCGCCGTTCGGCGTCCGCACCCGGAGCCGGTAGGCGCCGTCCTCCAGGCCGCTGAACCGGAATCCCCCCTGATGGTCGGTCTCGGTCTGCTGGGACGCCGCGCCGCTGGCCCTGGCGAGGCCCAGGCCGGCCGCGGCGAGGGGCTCGCCGTTGCGCAGCACCACGCCGCTGAGCTCGTGGCCGCCGCCGAGCTGGAGGTCCAGCCGGGCCTCGGAGGGGATGTCTTCCCTTGCCCCGAAGTCTAAGCCCCGGCCCGTCATTTGAGCGGTGTAACAAATTCGGGCATGGCTCGCCTATTATCCAGAGAACGCCGTCTATTGGAGAGCGGCCCTTTCAGCCATGGTCATCCTGGACCTCGATCCGGCCTCGAATCTCGGCGAGCGACTGCGCGAGATTCTGGAGTCGTCCGGCACCGCGACGGTCGAGCTGCGGACGCCGGAGAGCGGGGGAGATGTCGACCCGCGCGAGGTGCTCGGCCTGGTGGCCTCCGGCGATCCTGAGGTCATCCTCCTCGTCTTTCCCGCCGCGTTGCTGGAGCACCCCGAGCCGCTCCTGGAGGCGGTGCGGCGCGGCGCTCCCGAGGCGCCGGTGGTCGCCGTCACCGCCGGCGGCGAGCCGGCCGACATCCTCCGCCTCCTCGAGCTCGGCATCCACGACTTCATCTCGGCGCCCCTGCGGGCCTGCGACGTCCTCCCCCGCATCTGGCGGCTGGTGGAGAGGGCGCGCGCCGCCGGCCGCGATTTCGACAGGCTCCGGGAGAGGCTCGGCCTCCGTAACCTCCTGGGCGAGAGCCCCGCCTTCGTGGCCGCGATCGAGAAGATCCCGCTGGTGGCGCGCTGCGACGCCAGCGTCCTGATCTGCGGCGAGACGGGCACCGGAAAGGAGCTCGTGGCGCGCGCCATCCACTATCTGAGCCCGCGGGCCAAGAAGCCCTTCGTCGCCATCAACTGCGGCGCCGTGCCGACCGAGCTGGTGGAGAACGAGCTGTTCGGCCACGAGCGCTCCGCCTACACCGGCGCCTTCACCCAGCAGACCGGCGTGGTCCAGGAGGCCGAGGGGGGGACGCTCCTCCTCGACGAGATCGACAGCCTTCCTCTCCTCGCCCAGGTCAAGCTGCTGCGCTTCCTGCAGGAGAAGGAATTCCGCCCCCTGGGCGCCGCGCGGGCCCAGAAGGCGGACGTGCGCATCCTCGCCGCCAGCAACGGCGACCTCGAGAACGCGGTCGACGAGGGCCGGCTGCGCCGGGACCTCTACTACCGCCTGAACGTCATCCCCCTCCGCCTGCCGCCGCTGCGCGAGCGCCGCGAGGACGTCCCGCGGCTCGCCCGCCACTTCCTGCGGAAGCACGCCCTGGAGCGGCGCTCCGAGCTCTCACCGCGAGCCCTCCAGGCCCTCCTGGACTACGACTGGCCTGGCAACGTCCGCGAGCTCGAGCACGTCGTCGAGCGCGCCATCATCCTCTCCCAGGACGAGGAGCTGATCCGCGAGCACCACGTCGTGCTGCCGCGCTCCCCCGAGCGCTCCGCGTCTCCCGCCGCGGCGACGTTCCAGCGGGCCAAGGCCGACGCCGTGGCCAGGTTCGAGGCGGCCTACGTCCGCGAGCTGCTCGCCACCCACCGGGGCAACATCAGCCGCGCGGCGCGCGCCGCCGACAAGAACCGCCGCGCCTTCTGGGAGCTCATCCGCAAGCACGGCATCGACGCCAGCAGCTTCCGGGCTTAGCTCTACTTGGTCAGATCTGGCGTACCCGGCAGGTTGGCCCTCATCACCCCGGCCCTCTTCTCCCGGCCTCCCCCCCACCTGACGGGAGAAGAGGGAGAAAAACGAAAATCATCCGACCGATCCGTCGGATCCGTCCGATCGGACGGAGGAGTCGTAGGGTGCGCTGTGCGCACCAGAGCCGGCGCAGGTGCGCACAGCGCACCCAACACGCAACAAACCTCTCCCTGACAAAGCAGACCTAGGACGATCCCCCGCGCCGCTAGGACAAAATCCTCCTATCTCCGAAACCTCCGGAAACGTGGCGCTTCCGCCCGCGGTCCGGCCGCCGGACCGCGCCGGACCAGGACGAAAACATCCTACCCGCCGCGCCGAAAACCCTTGATCCAGAAGGGTTTCTCACGTGGCACCCGCGTTGCACCAAGAGCGCTCGCCCAACGCGGACGACCTGAGCCAATGGACGAGATCTCACTGCGCATCCTTGCCTATCTGGCGGAGAACCCCGAGGCGACCGACACGCCCGAGGGGATCACCCAGTGGTGGCTGCTGGAGCGCGAGATCCGCGATCAGTCGGCCGCCATCGAGCGCGCGCTCGCCGCGCTGGCGGCCGAGGGCTGGCTGGTCGCGCGGCACCACGCCGGCTCGCCCACCCACTACCGGCTCAATCCGGCCCGGGCCGGGGAGATCCCGTCTCTGCTGGGGGATGCCTCGTGACGGCCCCCTACGCGTCGAGCTGGGAGCACCTGACCGACGAGCTGCGCTGGCTCGACCTCCTCCTCCAGCGCGCCATCGCCGCCGGCCGCGCGACGAGGAGCTCCGACCCCTTCGAGCAGCTCCGCGGCCTGGTGGTCACCAACGAGGAGGTGGACGCGCTGCTCGCCGGCGAGGTCGCCGAGGGGGGCGAGCCCGAGGTGGGGGCGGTCGCGGAGCGCCTGGCCGCCCTCCAGGGCACGATCGCGGCGCGGACGGCGGAGGGGGGCGACCTGGCTCTGCCGCGCCTCGCCCACCGCTTCCAGCTCACCGCCTTCGAGCACCAGGCCCTGCTGCTCTGCCTCGCCCCCGAGGTGGCCCGCAAATACGACAAGCTCTACGCCTATCTGCAGGACGACGTCACCCGCAAGCGGCCCACGGTGGGCCTCGCCCTCGACCTCTTCTGCGCGACCCCCGAGGAGCGTCTGGCCGGCCGCGCCGCCTTCACCGAGGGCGCCACCCTGGTGCGCCACCGCCTCCTGCGCGTGGGCGAGGCGGGCCACGACGGCCCGCAACCCCTGCTCGGGCGCGCCCTGCGGCTCGACGACCGCCTCGCCTCCCACCTCCTGGGGGACGACCGGCTCGACCCGCGCCTCGCCGGCTGCGCGCGCCTCACCTCCCCCCGCGCCGTGCCGCTCGCCGGGCCCGCCGCCGCGGTGGAAGGGCGGGTGCGCGAGCTGGCCCGCGGCATCGCCGAGGGAGCGGTCGCCGACCGCCGGCACCTGCTCGTCCACCTGCGGGGCCCCTATGGCGGCGGCCGGCGGGCCCTGGCCGCGGCGGCGGCGGCCGAGCTCGGGTGGCCGCTGCTCACCGTCGAGATCGAGCGTCTCCCGGACTCGGGGCTGCCGTTCGCGGAGGCGGTCGAGCTACTCGTCCGCGAGGCCTTCCTGCAGCCGGCGGTGCTCGCCGTCTCCGGGTTCGACCTGTTGCTGGCCGACGATCCCGACCGCCGGCGCCTGCTCGCGGCGCTGCTGGAGGCGCTCGCCACCTTCGGGCGCCTCACCTTCCTGCTGGGCAGCGAGCGCTGGCGCCCCCTGGACCGCCCCGCCGGGGCCCTGCTGGTCGAGGTCGTCCTCCCACGAGCCGACGAGGCGGAGCGGGCGGAGCTCTGGCGCCGGCGCCTGGCGGAACGGCCGGCCGCCGACTCCCTGGCCAGCCCCGAGGTCCTGGCCAGCGAATTCCGCTTCACCCCGGGCCAGATCGACGACACGCTCGCCACCGCCGCCGACCTCGCCTGCTGGCGGGGGAGGCCCGAGGGGCGCATCGAGAGCCAGGACCTCTTCGACGCCGCCCGCGCCCAGGCCAGCCCCGAGCTCGGCCGGCTGGCGCGCCGCGTCGAGCCGCGGGCCGGCTGGAGCGACCTGGTGCTGCCCGCCGACCAGGTCGCCCAGCTCCGGGAGCTGTGCGATCAGGCGCGCCACCGCGCCACTGTGCTGGGCGCCTGGGGCTTCGGCCGGAAGCTCGCCTACGGCAAGGGGCTGGCGGCGCTGTTCTCCGGCCCGCCCGGCACCGGCAAGACCTTCGCCGCCTCCATCCTCGCCGCCGAGCTGGGCCTCGACCTGTTCAAGATCGACCTCTCGCAGGTGGTCTCCAAGTACATCGGCGAAACCGAGAAGAACCTCGACCGCATCTTCACCGCCGCCGAGGACTCCAGCGCCATCCTCTTCTTCGACGAGGCCGACGCCCTGTTCGGCAAGCGCTCCGAGGTGCGCGACTCGCACGACCGCTACGCCAACGTCGAGGTCAGCTACCTGTTGCAGAAGATGGAGGAGCACGAGGGGATCGCGGTGCTGGCGACCAACCTGCGCCAGCACCTCGACGACGCCTTCGTGCGGCGGCTGTCGAGCGTCATCGATTTCCCCTTCCCCGACGCCGCCGACCGCGAGCGCATCTGGCGGGTGAGCTTCCCGGCCGCCGCCCCGCTCGGCGAGATGGACTTCGGGAGCCTCGCCCGCGAGGTGCGCCTGGCCGGCGGCAACATCAAGAACATCTCGCTCGCCGCCGCCTTCTCGGCCGCCGCCGACGGGCAGGTGATCCGCATGCCCCATCTCTGGCACGCGGCGCGGCGGGAGTTCGCCAAGATGGGCCGCACCTGGGCCGGGCCGGGCGGGGGGAGCGCGTCATGATCCGCGACCTCTCGGCCACCCTCGACGGGGTGCTCACCAGCCCGGTGCTCACGGCCGATTTCCCGGAGCTGGCGGCGGCGACGGTGGTCTTCGACCGCCCCTCCGACACCTTCGCGCCGCTCTCCACCTCCATCGACCTCTTTCTCTTCGACATCCGGGAGAACCTCGAGCTGCGCTCCAACGAGCCGCGCCTCGAGCGCCGGGGGTTCGAGGCGGTGCTGCGCCAGCCGCCGCGGCGCATCGACTGCTCCTACCTGGTTACCGCCTGGCCGGTGGGGGGGCCGGACCTGGCCCTCCAGGAGCACCGCCTGCTGAGCCAAGTCCTGCAGCTCCTGAGCCGCCTCCCCACCATCCCGGCGAGCTTCCTCCAGGGGAGCCTCGCCGGGCAGGCGCCGCCGCTGCCGATGATCGTCCCCCAGTTCGACGGCCTCAAGAGCCCGGCCGAGTTCTGGACCGCCATGGGATCGCGGCTGCGCGCCTCGCTCACCGTGACGGTGACCGTCAGCATGCCCTACGCCCCCGACGTCACCGGCCCGGTGGTCACCACGCTGCGGAATCTCTTCGGCGACCGCGGGCCGGCCGGGCCGGTGGAGGAGGAATGGATCGCCATCGGCGGCCGGGTGCTCGACGCGAGCGGCCCGCCGCCCGGCGCGCCGGTCGCCGGCGCGGTGGTCGACGTGCTCGACGCCGGCCTGCGGGCCACCACCGACGAGCTGGGCCAATACCGGTTCGAAAGGATTCCCGCCGGCACCCGCACGGTGCGGGCCGTGGCGGTCGGATTCCAGCCTTCGACGCGGGCCTTCGACGTGCCGGGCCCCGCGGAGACCTACGACTTCAACCTGACTCCGAACCCCTGACGAGCGCCCCGGCGCCGAGGAGGAACGTCGCATGACCGATTTCAACGCCTTCAACAAGACCCCGGGCGTCTACGTGCAGGAGATCGACCGCCCGGGTCCCATCGCCGGCGTCGGCACCAGCACCGCGGGCATCATCGGGCCGGCGGCCAGGGGCCCCATCGGCGTGCCGACCTTCCTGACCAACCTGACCCAGTTCACCACTGCCTTCGGCGGCTACATCAGCTCGCCGCCGGTCTACGCCACCCACGCGGTGCACGGCTTCTTCGCCAACGGCGGGGCCACCCTCTACTTCGTGCGGGTGGGGACGGCGGCGCGCTCGACGCTGGCGCTTCTCGACCGCACGACGGGCGCCGGCCACCCCCTGCCCACGCTCAGTGTCACCGCCCGCTACGAGGGCACCGGCGGCAACGACATCACCGCCGAGGTGCAGGACGCCCACCTGGCCACGACGGCGGTGGCGGATGACTCCGCGAACCTCACCGGCGCCGGCGGTGCCGGCAATACGGCCGCGGTCGACGACGCGAGCGTCTTCCGCCCCGGTGACCGCGTGCTCCTGGACGACGGGGGCGGGACGACCGAGCAGGCGACGGTCTCGAGCATCAACACGACGACCAACACCCTGCGCTTCGCGGCCAACCTGGCCAACGCGTTTCCCACGGGGACTGTCCAGGTCGCGGACCTCAACGCCGGGGACACCCGGCTGCGGGTGGACGCCGCGGCGGGCATCGAGCCCGGCAGCTACGTCGGGATCGAGCAGGCGGCGACGTCGACCACCGAGACGGCCGTGGTCAGCGCCGTCGACACGGTGAATGGCCATCTCACGCTCGGCCAGGGCCTCACCAACGGCTATGTCCTCAGCGCCGGCCCTGTGCAGGTGCAGAGCCTGGAATTCAACCTGCTCCTCACTGATCCCACGCCCCCGCCCGGCAAGCCCGCGGCCGAGAGCTTCCTGGGCCTGGCGATGGATCCGCGGCATTCCCGGTACTACCGCAGCGTGCTCGCCGGCGCGCAGATCGTGGAGGTGACCCCCGATCCCACCAACACCGCCTCCCCGCCCGCGAACATCCCGGTGGTAGTCGCGGCCACCGCCCTCGCGGGTGGCACCAACGACAACATCAACGCGATCGGCTCCGGCCACTATCAGAGCGCCTTGACCGCCCTCGAGAAGATCGACGACGTCAACATCCTGCTCGCCCCGGACCGCGTCGACCCGACGGTGCAGAAGGCGCTCATTGACCACTGCGAGAAGATGCAGGAGCGCTTCGCGATCCTCGACCCGCAGCCCGGTGCCGATCCGGCGGCGATCACCGCGCAGCGCACCAATCCCCTGCTCTCTTCCGACCGCGGCTTCGCGGCCCTCTACTACCCGCGCATCGTCATTCCCGATCCTCTCGCCGACGGCTTCCTGGTGATCCCGCCCTCGGGCCACCTCGCCGGCCTCTACGCCCGCGTCGACGATCAGAAGGGGGTGCACAAGGCGCCGGCCAACGAGACGCTGCGCGGCCTGGTCGGCCTCGAGCGGGTGCTCTCGGACGACGAGAACGGGCCGCTCAACGAGATCGGCGTCAACGTCATCCGCTCCTTCCTCGGCCGCGGCATCCGGGTGTGGGGGGCGCGCACCATCGCCCCCGCCGCGCAGACCCAGTGGCGCTACATCAACGTGCGGCGCCTGATGCTGTTCGTCGAGGAGTCGCTCCAGGAGGGGACGCTCAGCGCCGTCTTCGAGCCCAACAACGAGGCCCTGTGGGAGACCCTGAAGCGCACCATCAACGGCTTCCTGACCCGCGTCTGGCGCTCGGGGGCCCTGGTCGGCACCACCGCCGAGGAGGCCTTCCGCGTGCGCATCGACCGCGAGCTCAACCCGCCGGAGACGCGGGCGCTGGGGCAGCTCATCATCGAGGTGCGGGTGGCCCCCACGACGCCGGCCGAGTTCATCGTCTTCCGCATCATCCAGCAACCGGGTGAGCCGATCATCGAGGAGTAGAACGGCCGCACCCGAACGCGGCGCAAGGAGACAACGACCCATGGCGACCGGACAGCGAGTGGACCCGTACAAGAATTTCCGTTTCCTCGTCGAAATCGAGGGCATCGTCCAGGCCGGCTTCTCCGAGGTGAGCGGCTTCGGCTCGGACGTCGAGGTGGTGGAGTACCGCGAGGGGGGCGACACGTCGACCGTGCGCAAGCTCCCCGGCAAGACCACCTACCACGATCTCACGCTCAAGTGGGGGATCACCGATTCCCGCGAGCTCTATGACTGGCACCGCGCCGCGGTCAACGGCAAGGTGGAGCGCAAGAACGGCTCCATCCTGCTGCTCGACGACCTCGGCCAGGAGAAGGTGCGCTGGAACTTCTTCGACGCCTGGCCCAGCAAGTGGGAGGGGGCGAGCCTCAACGCCACCGGCAAGGAGGTGGCGATCGACTCCCTCACCGTGAGCTGCGAGCGGACGGAGAGGGCGTAAGGAGGCGTCATGCTGCAGACCGAATACGAGTTCCGGCTGCCGCTGGGCTACGTCGACTCCGAGGGCAACCTCCACCGCGACGGAGTGATGCGGCTGGCCACGGCGGCCGACGAGATCCAGCCCCTGAAGGACCCGCGGGTGCGGGCGAACGAGGCCTACCTGGTGGTGATCCTGCTGGCGCGGGTGGTCGAGCGGCTGGGCTCGCTCGGCCAGGTCAACCCGCAGGTGATCGAGGGGCTCTACGCCGCCGACCTCGCCTACCTGCAGGAGCTGTACAACCGGATCAACCACAACGGCAGGGCCACGGTCACGGCGTCGTGCCCGCAGTGCCAGCACGCCTTCGAGATGGAGCTCGATGGCGCGGGGGGGTCCTAGGCTACCCCCTCGCCCCGCTGTACGAGGAGGTAGCCTACGTGGCTTTTCATTTCCACTGGCCGCTCGCGACGGTGCTCGACCTCGATCATGGCGAGCGCCGCCGGTGGGTGGCGGAGATCTCGAGGATCAACCAGCGCCTGAATGGCGAATGAGGACCGACCCTTGAAGTTGAGAGCGAAGA
Source organism: Thermoanaerobaculia bacterium (assembly GCA_045807625.1). Classification (GTDB taxonomy): domain Bacteria; phylum Acidobacteriota; class Thermoanaerobaculia; order Multivoradales; family UBA5704; genus DATARR01. Next base: position 8,955 of record JBJMHA010000040.1, read on the forward strand.
CCCTGACCGGCCGCAACACGTCCCCGCCCCCCGGCCCGCGCCGCTGGGACGGCTGGGCGCGCGCGCTGGCCGGCCGCTTCCGGGCGGGCCGGCCGCGGCGGCCGGGAGCGGAGCTCGTCCTCCACCGGCTGGCGGGAGGACAGAGCGGGGGCCTCGTCGAACGGATCTTCGAGCGTACCCTGGTGATGCGGACGGCGCTCTTCGTCCCCCGCCTGCACCTCACGATCGCTCCCCTGGTGCGCTCCGGCGAACAGACCGGAACGCGCCCGATGGCGCTGCCTCGCGGAGCGGCCGCCGGTGGGACCGTGAGGCCCGCCGAGCGGCGCGGCGGGTCCCCGGCCCCGCTGCGGTATGCCGTTCCTAGGATGGAGCCCCTGGCGCGCGTTCTGGCGCGGAGCGGCCCGGCGGCCCTGCCCGCCGGCCCCGCCCTCCTCCTGGCCGCCGCCGAGCGGCACCGTCCGCGGGTGAGCTCCAGCGCTCCCCTCGTGCTGGCCGGCCGAGTCGCCGCGCAGGGCCAGCGCCACGAGACCCCGCTCCCGCGGCCTGCAACCACCTTGCAGCGCCCGCCGGCGCCGCCGCCTCCAGCCGAGGTCTCCGCGCAGGCCCACCGCCCCTTCCTGGGGAGCCCCGCCATCGGCGCCGCTCTCCCCGCCGGAGCGCCGGGGCTGCCCGCCACGCCGGGCGAGCTGGACCGTCTGACCGAGCAGGTCATCCGCCGCATCGACCGGCGCATGGACGTCTGGCGCGAGCGCACCGGCAGGGTGCGATAGAGGAGCCGCCGATGGGTCTGGCCAAAGCGCGCATCGAGAACCTGCAGACCGGCGAGGCGTTCGACGTGCTCCTGAACCCCGAGGAGTACAAGCTGTCGAAGGACAACAACTTCGCCTCCCACAACGTACCGGGCCTCTCCTCGCCCATCCTGCAGTTCGTGCACGGCAACCTGCGCACGCTGACCATGGAGCTGTTCTTCGACACCACCGACGACGCGCGCGACGTGCGGGAGGAGACCGAGAAGGTGGTGCGGCTGGCCGCCATCGACTCGCAGCTCCACGCGCCGCCGCCGGTGACCATCTCCTGGGGCTCGCTGCTCTTCACCGGCGTGCTCTCCTCGGTCAGCCAGACCTTCAGCCGCTTCCTCTCCGACGGCCGCCCGGTGCGCGCCCGCCTCGACGTCACCTGGAGCGAGCTGATCGATCCGGAGCGCGAGTCGCGGGAGGTCAACCGCCAGACCGCCGATTTCTCGAAGCTGCACGTGGTCTCCCAGGGCGAGACGCTCGCCGACATCGCCACCCGCTACTATGAGGACCCGGCCCAGTGGCGGGCGATCGCGCTCGCCAACGGCCTCGACGATCCGCGCGCCGACCTGTTCGCCGGCCGCCAGCTCGCGGTGCCCCGGCTGCCCTACATCGACCCCGCGACGGGTGAGGCCCTGGCATGACCGCGCACGCCCGCTACGTGCCCGGCTACGAGGTGCGGATCAACGGCGAGGAGCTCCCCGCCGCCGTGCGCTCGACGGTCTCCAGCGTGCGCTACGAGGACGGCCGCAACGCCGCCGACCGGGTGGAGATCGAGCTCGGCAACCCCGACCTGCGCTGGCTGCAGCGGCACATCCGGGGGCTCGGCTTCCGCCCCCCCTCGGGCCTCGACATCGGCCCGGTGCGCGTCGCCCAGGCGGCGCCGGCGGGGACCTTCGACCTCGACAACAGTCTCACCCTGTCCCTGGGCTACCTCCCCGGCCCGCTGGAGCTGATGTTCCAGGGGGAGGTGACCGGCATCGAGGCCTCCTTCCCTGGCGGCGGCATGCCCACCCTGCGCCTGGTCGCCCACGACAAGCTCAACCGCCTGTCGCGGGGGAGCGGCGCCCAGGCCTTCGGCTTCCTGCCCGACTTCCTCGTCGCCTCGATCACCGCGGCGAAGAACCTGCTGATCCCGGTGATCGATCCCGTGGTCACCGTCGCCTCGACCGCCCTGGCGGCGATCAACTTCATCTTCTCCGGCGCCGGCCTCGAGCAGGCGGGCCAGGCCGAGGGCATGAGCGACCTCGACCTGCTCACCCTGATCGCCACCAAGTACGGCGCCGACTTCTGGGTGGAGGGGGACGTCCTCTACCTCTCCCGCTTCATCAAGGAGTACGAGCCGAGCGTCAGCCTGAAGTGGGGGGAGTCGCTGATCGACTTCTCGCCCCACATCAGCAACGTCGGCCAGGTCGCCGGCGTCGGCTACCGCTTCACGTTGCGCGAGATCCCGCTCTCCTTCCTGGTCACCGTCTACTGGGACTTCGACCGCGAGACGCTGGGCCTGTCGGTCATCCCCGGGGCGGCGGCCAAGGCGGGGATCGAGGGGGTGATCGGCGGCAAGTCGCTGACCCGCGTCGACCGGCCCATTGCCAGCCCGGCCGACGTGGTGTCGAGCGCCCTGGAGATCGAGCACGAGCTGCGCACCAAGCTCAACGGGCGCCTCACCGGCAACCTCACGGCCATCGGCGACCCCAGGATCCGCGCCGGCGCGGTGATACGCCTGGAAGGGCTGGGGCCGGACTTCTCCATGGACTACCGGGTGGCGAGCGCCACCCAGACCTTCGACGGCAGCGGCTGGGTCACCTCGGCCAAGGTCTACAAGGAGATCATCCCGTAATGGAAGAAACCCTGACGCAGCTCTCGGAGTCGGTCGAGGACGTGAAGCGCAAGTTCTACGGCGTCACCGTCGGCCGGGTGATCAATCCGCTCGATCCGCTGACCCTGGGCCGGGTGCAGGTGCAGCTCCCGATGATCGACGACATCGAGCTGTCGCCCTGGGCGCGGGTGGCGGTGCCGATGGCCGGCATCACCCACGGCTTCTACTTCATCCCCAACCCGGGGGACCAGGTGCTGGTCGCCTTCGAGAACGGCGAGCTGTCCGCCCCCTACATCCTGGGCTCTCTGTGGAGCGCCATGGCGCCGCCGCCGCTGCCTTTGCCGGTGCCCCAGATCCGCGCCATCCGCACCCTGGCCGGCAACCAGCTCGTGTTCAGCGAGGTGCCGCCGACGGTCACCCTGCAGTCCGGGCCGACGCCGCCGGTGACCATCCCGGCCCCGCCCACGCCGGCCGGGCCGCCCACCGTCATCCTGTCGCCCGCCGGCATCCAGATCCTCTTCGGGCTCAACATCATCAACCTGACGCCGGACGGCATCACCATCACCGGCACGCCCAACCTCAACCTCGTCGCCACCGCGGCGATCACCCTCACGGCGCCGACCATCACCCTCAACGGCGCCGCCGCCACCAACGTCCAGTCCGCCGGGGTCTGCAGCGTGACCGCGCCCCTGGTGAAGATCAATTGATCGAGGAGACCTTGCCATGCCTCCGGCCGCCCGCATCACCGACCTCTCCGGCCACCCCGGCGTCATCACCGGGCCCGGCATGCTCACCGTGCTCATCGGCGGCCTGCCGGCGGCGGTGGTGGGGGATCTCCACACCTGCTCGTTCCCGCCCCCGGCCGGACCCCACCCGCCGACGCCCATCGTCCTGGGGAGCTTCACGGTCCTCATCGGCGGCCGGCCGGCGGCGCGGCTGGGCGACCTCGCCGGCTGCGGCGCCCCCATCGTCCTCGGGCTGCCCACCGTGCTGATCGGAGGATGACGTGGAGACGCGGCGCGATCCCAAGGCGTTTCTCGGCGTCGGCTGGGCCTTCCCCTTCGGCCTCGCCGCCGACGGCGAGGCGGCCACCGCCCGCCACGAGCAGGATGTCGAGCAGGCCATCCGCATCATCCTGGGCACCAATCCGGGCGAGCGGGTGATGCGCCCCCGGTTCGGCGCCGGCCTGGAGGATTTCCTCTTCGACCCCATCGTCACCGGCACGCTCGAGCGGGTGCGGCGGCGCGTCCAGGAAGCACTCATCGACTACGAGCCCCGGATCGACGTGCTGCGCGTCGAGGTCAAGCCGGGCGGGGCGCCGGTCAACCGCCTGGACATCGCCATCGAGTACCGGGTGCGCGCCGCCAACACCCTGCACAACCTGGTCTATCCGTTCTACTTCGCGGAGGGGGCGCCGTGAAGTCCCAGGCGCGCCCCGTGCTCGACCCGCGCCGGGCGGCGGAGATCGCCGCCGGGCTTTTCGCCCGCCGCCCGGGCTATCTCGCCGCCTGGCGGCCGGCTCCCCAGAGCCCGGGCGACGGCCTCGCCCGCGTGTGGGCGCGCTACCTGGAGGCGCTCCTCGACCGGCTGAATCAGGCGCCGGAGAAGAACCGGCTCGCCTTCCTCGACCTGGCGGGCATCGACCGCATCCCGGCCACCGCGGCGCGCGCCCCGGTGGTGTTCCAGCTCTCCAAGGACACGGCGGCGCAGCACCTGCCCGCGGGGACCCGGGTGGCCGCGCCGCCGCCGCCCGAGGGGGGCGGCCAGATCGTCTTCGAGACCGAGCGGGCCGGGGGCCTCACGCCGGGCCGGCTGGTCGAGGTGGTGAGCCTGTGGCCGGGCCGCGACGAATCCATCGACCACGGCGCCGCGGTGGCCGCGGGCGAGCCCATCCGGCTCTTCGCCAACGCCCGGCTCGCTCCCACGCCCCATCACCTCTACCTCGCCCACGACGTCCTGCTGGCGCTCGCCGGCCGGGTGGAGCTGAAGGTGGAGCTCGAGCTGGCGCAGCCGGGCAGCGAGCCCCTGACGCTCGCCTGGGAGTACTGGGACGGCGAGGTCTGGCGCCCCTTCGCCCGGCCGGGGTGCGGTGGCGGCGGAGGGGGCGCCTCCGACGGCACCGCCGGCCTCACCAAGAGCGGCACGGTGGTGCTGGCGAGCGACTGCGCCGAGGCGAAGCCCACCACGGTGGCCGGCCTCACCTCACACTGGGTGCGCGCGCGCCTCGACGAGACGCTGCCGCTCGACCCCGACCAGATCCTGCCCGAGGTGTCGGGGATCAAGCTCACCGCCGTCCACCGCCGCGAGCTGACGGCCCGCATCGCCGCCTTCACGGCGGAATACGCGCCGGCCGACACCCTGGTGACCCATGGGGTCGCGCTCACCCTGACGGACTCCGCGGCCGGTCCTGTCAAGGCAGCGCGGGTGGAGATCGCGGACGAGACGGGCCATCTGCTGGCCGTCGCCCTCACCGACGAGTCCGGCCTGGCCCCCCTGAATTTTCCCGACGCCGATCCCCGCCACCTGACGCTGACCGTCGAGACCCTCGCCTACACGCTCGTCAAGCGCTTCCCCTACGAGCCGCCGTCGGGGGCGCTCACCCGGCTCGCGGCCACCCTTACCGTCGAGCTGGACGCTCTGGTGCCGGAGAAGGCCTTCGCCGACGCCGACAAGCTCGACCTCTCGAAGCCCTTCTACCCCCTGGGGCAGGCGCCGAAGCCGGGCTCGACGTTCGCCTTCGCGGCGCCGGAGGCGCTCGCCAAGCCGGGAGCGCGCCTCACCGTCCAGATCGAGCGCGCCAAGACGCCCCAGGACGAGCTGTCGGTCACCGGCACCACCGTGTCGTCCTTCCTCAAGCACACCGTCTCCTGGGAGTACTACGACGGCCGCCGCTGGGTCCCCCTGCGGGTGGCCACGAGCGGACCGGACGACCTCAGCACGGGCGGCGAGGTCCATCTGGTGATGCCGGCGGACGCCGCCAAGACGGCGGTCAACGGCGTGGAGGACCTCTGGCTGCGGGTGCGCCTGCTCGACGGCTCCTACGGCGTCCGCCAGGAGGTCACCTGGAGCACTGGCGTCGGCACCGACACCAACAAGCTCACCTATGTCCTTCAGCAGCCGCCGGCCCTCAAGTCGCTGCGCCTCTCCTACGTCTGGGAGCAGGGGCCGCTCCACGCCGAGACGGTCCTCGCCTACAACGACTTCCACTTCGTCGACCACACCGACGCGGCGCGGTGGCCGGAGGATCCTTTCCTCCCCTTCGCGGGCGTGGCGGACCGCACCCCCACCCTCTACCTGGGCTTCGACGCCCCCTTCCCGGTCGACCGGCTGAGCCTCTACTTCGAGGTCGCGGAGGAGCGGGGGGCCGACCGGCCGGCCCTCGTCTGGGAGTACTGGGCGGGCGGCTGGCGGCGGCTGGCGGTGGAGGACGGCACCCGCCACCTCGCCTTCCCGGGCACCGTCTCCTTCATCGGCCCGGGCGACGCCCTCCCCCTCGCGCGCTTCGGCGCCGAGCGCAGCTGGCTGCGCGCCCGCCTCGCCGCCGACGGCCCGCCGCCCGAGGTGATGGTGGCGGCCATCCTCCCCAACGCGCTCTGGGTCGAGCAGCGCGAGACGGTGGTGGAGGAGGTGGTGGGCGCCAGCCGCGGCCTGCCCAACGAGAGCTTCCGTATCCGCCGCTTCCCGGTGCTCGCGGGCGAGCGCGTCGAGGTGCGGGAGCTCGAAGGGCCGCGGGCCGCGGTGGAGTGGCGCCGCCTGGCCCTGGAGGTGCTGGGCGGCGGCGAGGAGCAGCTCCGGGACCTGGAGCGCCGGCTCGGCCAGGAGGGGGGCGCCACCGACGTCGAGCAGGGGGACCTGCGCCTGCGCCGCGACGCCGCCAAGACCGTGGTCGAGGGGTGGGTGCGCTGGCACCCGGCGCGGCGGCTCCTCGAATGCGGCCCCCAGGACCGCTGCTACGCCCTGGACCGCGCCTCGGGCCGCCTCGCCTTCGGCGATGGCGAGCACGGCCGGGTCCTGCCGCTGGGAGCGCGGGTGCTGGCCCGGCGCTACGTCTCGGGCGGCGGCCGGGCGGGCAACGTGGCGGCGGGCGCCATCAAGCAGGCGCTGACCGGCTTGGCCGGCGTCCAGGCGATCGCGAACCCGGTGCCGGCCGAGGGGGGCTCCGACGCCGAGACCATGGCCGCCGTCGCCCGCCGCGGCCCCCGCACGCTCGCCCACCGCGGCCGCGGCCTCGCCGCCGCCGACCTGGAGACGATGGCGCGCGAGGCCTCGCCGGCGGTGGCGGTGGCGCGCGTCCTGCCCGTCCTCGACCCGGCCGGACGGCGGCGGCCGGGCTGGGCCACCCTGGTCCTGGTGCCGGCCAGCGAGGCGCCGCGCCCCTACCCCTCGGTGGGCCTGCGCGAGCGCGTGCTCGCCTATCTCGCCGAGCGGGCCGAGGCGGGGCTGGTGGCCGGCGGGCGGCTCACCGTCACCGGTCCCGACTACTTCGCCGTCGAGGTGGAGGCCGAGATCATCCCCGCCGATCCCGCCGCGGCGGCCGACGTCGAGAGCGCGGCGCGGACGGCCCTCTCCGTCTTCCTCCACCCGCTCTCCGGCGGCCCCGACGGCGAAGGGTGGGAGCCCGGCCGGTCGGTCTACCTCTCCGACGTCGCCGCCCTGCTCGAAGGGGTGCCCGGGGTCGACGCGGTCGAGCGCCTGGAGCTGCTCACCGGCGGCGTGCCGCGGGGCGAGGTGGTGCCCGTACCTCCCGGCGGCACGGTCGCCGCCGGTGAGATCCGTCTCAGCCTGGTGGCTGCAAGGAGCTGAGCGATGGCCCTCACCCTGCCACGCCTCGACGACCGCCGCTGGGCCGACCTGGTGGAGGAGGGGCGCTCGCTGCTCCCCCTCTACGCGCCGGGATGGACCGATCACAACCTCCACGATCCGGGCATCACCCTGATGGAGCTGTTCGCCTGGATCGCGGAGATGGACCTCTACCGCCTCGACCGGGTGCCCGCGGCCCACGTGCGGAAATTCCTCGCCCTGCTGGGCATCGTGCCGCTCCCTCCGGCCGGGGCCGAGGCGGTGGTGGGGCCACGGCTCAAGAGCGGCGGCGACCCGCTCCCGCTGCCAGCGGGCCTGCTGCTCGACGCCACGACCGCCGCCGGCGAGCGGGTGGGTTACCTCACCGCCGAGCCGGTCACCCTGGTGCCCGGCGCCCTCGCCGCTCTCCAGTCGCAGGCCGGGGGCGAGGTCCGGGACCTGACCGCCGCCTGGCGACGGGGGGAGCCGATCGCCCCCTTCGGCGACGACCCCAAGGCGGGCGACGCCCTCTACCTCGGCTTCTCCGAGCCGCCGCCCGCCGGGGTGCCTCTCTCCCTCTGGTTCGAGGTGGAGGGGGGCGGCGCCGGGGAGCGGCGGCGCCTCCTGGAGCGGCAGGTGGAGGCGCTGTGCCGGCCATCCCCGCAGGGCTGCGGCTGTGGGGAATGCGCGGAGCATACCCAGAAGGAAACTTTCGCAGCACCGCTCGTCCATCCTGCCGTTCGCCTGAGTTGGGAGGTGGCGGTTCCCGGCGGCTTCTGGGAGCCTCTCGATACTACCGGCGAGGTCGAGGACGACACCCGTTCTCTCACCCTCTCCGGCCGCCTGACCTTATATCTTCCCGAGCCGCCAGAGGCGCTGAGGGTAGGCGAGCTCGACGCGCCATTCCCCTACCTGCGTTGCCGTATTGCCGGCGGCGCCTACGACGCGCCGCCGCGGCTCCTGGCGGTGATCCTCAACGGCGTGCGCGCCCGCCAGGAGGTGCCGGTGAGCACCTCCTGGGTGATGGCGCCGGGGGCCCAGGTGGAGGGGGACCCGCCGGTACCGGGCCAGGAGGAGCGGCTCGACCTCAGCTTCGACGCCAGGGGGACGGTCAAGAGCCTGATGACGGACGCCGAGGGCTCCCCACCGCTCACGGTGCTCTTCTGGCAGGCGCCCACCGCCACGGCGGCCGGGCTCCTGACGGTGGAAGGGGTGCTCCTGGGCCGCGGCAGCGGGCGGCCGGAGCAGGCGCTCGACCTGCCCGAGCTGCTGCCGGCGGGGGAGGAGCTCACCCTGTGGAGCTGGGAGGACGACAGCCTGCAGCTCTGGCGGCGGCGGCCCGACCTCGACGCCTCGGGCCGCGCCGACGCCGACTTCGTGGTCGAGCCGCGGCTGGAGGATACGGCGGCCGGCGTCCCCCTCGCCGAGGTCCGCTTCGGCGACGGCGAGCACGGGCGTACGCCGGCCGAGGCCGCGCCGGTCTGGGCCTCCTACCTGGCGACGCGCGGGCGGCTGGGGGCGCTGCCCGCCGGCGCCCACCTCACTCTCGCGGATGGGAGCAACCGGGTGCTGCTCCCCGATTTCGCCGCCGCCGTGGCCAGCCTCGCCGGCATCGACGCCCCGCTGCCCAGCCAGGGGGGATCGAATGGCGAGAGCCTCGACGGGGCGGCGCTGCGGGCGCTGGAGGCGGCCGAGACCAGCGAACGGGCGGTCACCCTGGCCGACTACGAGCGGCTGGCGCTGGCCACGCCGGGGACCCGCCTGGCGCGCGCCGAGGCGCGGGCCGAGCTGCACCCGGCCTTCCCCTGCTACCACGCCCCGGGCGTGATCACGGTGCTGGTGCTCCCCTTCCTGCCCGCCGGGCGGCCCACGCCCAGCCGCGGCCTGCTGGCGGCGGTGGCCGCGTACCTCAACCGCCGGCGGGTGCTCGGCACCCGCGTCGAGGTAGCCGGGCCGGTCTACGTGGAGGTGCGGGTCCGGGCGCGCGTCGCGGCCTTCCCCGGCGTCGACCGGGCGGCGCTGGCGGCGCGGCTGCGCGATGCCCTCGAACGCTTCTTCCACCCCCTGCGCGGCGGCCCCGAGGGGGGCGGCTGGCCCTTCGGCCGCGCCGTCTACGGCTCGGAGGTCTACCAGGTGCTCGACGAGACCGAAGGCACCGACCACGTGCTCGCCCTGGAGCTGATCGGCGCCGATGGCGAGCCCCATTGCGACAACCTCTGCCTGCCCGCCGCCGGCCTCCCGGCGTCCGGCGCCCACGAGATCGAGGTGGAGGGGGGAGGAGGAGCATGCTAGCCGGCCCGGACCTCGAGCGCTATCTCTCCTGGCGCGGCCAGCTCCTGAGGAGCCGCGACCTCAACGACACCAACGCCGGCGAGGAGGAGCGCCTCTTCTGGCACAACCGGGCGGTGCACGACGCCTACGGAGTGGTCGTGGGCCTCGCGGTGGATCCAGGCACGGGGGTGCCGCCCGAGGTCACCGTCCACCCCGGCCTGGCCTACGACGCCTACGGCCGCGAGCTGGCGGTGCTCGCCCAGACTCCGGTGCCGCCGCCGCGCGACGTCAGCCAGACGGCCGAGATCTGGCTGCTGCTGCTGCGCCACCGCGAAGGCGCCTCCGGCCCGGACGGCTGCGGCTGTGGCGGCGCCGGCGCGCCGGGCAGCGAGCTGGTCTGGCGGCGGGCGCGGCGGGCCGGGATCAGGGACGGCGTCGCCCTGGCGCGCGGCTGGTGGATCAGCGGCGCCGCCGGCTGGCTCTTCCGTCCCGACGAGCGCTTCCATCCCCAGCGCGCGCGGGCCTTCGCCCGGCCCCACCTGGGCCACGGCGAGACGCCGCGGGGGGGCACCCCCTGGCGTTCCTGGTCGGAGCCCCCGGGGCCGACCTCCGGCACCGATCTGACGGGTGCGGCGCTGCCGGGCATCGCCATCCCCGCCGGCGCGCGCGGCATCGAGGCGAGCGTCGACACCTCGGCCGCCGGCTTCACCCGCACCCCCTGCTACTTCGCCTGGCTGCAGGGCGGGCTGTGGCAGGTCCCCCACCGGCTGGCGCCCACCGTGCTGCCGGACCGCGTCACCGGAGCCTCCCGCGACCGCTTCACCTTCAGCCTCTGGGACCCGGCGTCCTCGACGGTGACCCCGGCGGCCACCAACGAGGCCGGGCAGTCCCTGCCCCTCGCGGCCCAGGGCTCGCTGCTCAACTTCGCCCTCCAGCGGCTCTACGTCTGCTGGCTGGGCATCGAGATGGACTCGACCGTCCCCTACGTTCAGCCGTCCGCGCTCGCCGTGCGGCCGCTCGAACCGGAACCGAGGTGACCGATGGCATCGCTCGACGACAAGCGGATCCTCGAACGGCAGCGCTTCTTCGACGGCCAGCGCCTGCTGGCGGCCGACCTCGACGAGGTGGTGGCCGACCACCGCTGGCGCCGCGAGCTGCACAACCGCAGCCTCCACCAGCCGGGGATCGGCAACGGCTTCGCCGTCACCGGCGAGATAGGAGGGCGCGAGGTGACGATCGGCGCCGGCTACGCGCTCGACGCCTACGGCCGCGAGATCATCTCCACCCGCGCCCGCGTCGAGCCGGTGCCGCCGGTGGCCGGCGACCCCACGGGCGGCCCGGCGCGCTACGACCTGACGGTCTCTTACCCCAGCGAGCAGGACCTGGAGGAGACGGAGACCCGCGAGGGGGTCTGCCGGGACCGCGGCGTGGTGCGCCTGGCCGAGGAGCCGGTCTTCTGCTGGGTGCGCCTGGAGGAGGACGCGACGGGCGCCCTGCACGCCGCCGATCCGCGCCTGGCGATCGAGATCAACGCCGCGCTCAAGATCCGCCTCGCCCGCGTCGAGGTGGAGCAGTGCCGGCTCAAGACGCTGTCCATCGCCGAGCGGCGCAACGCCCGCCCGCCGGTGCAGCCCTACATCGCCTGCGGCAGCGCGAGCCCCGTCTGGAGGGTGGAGCCGATCGCCAAGGAGGCGATCTTCTTCGCCAACGCCGGCCTCTTCCTGGCCGCCAGCCAGGGACAGGCCTCCCTCGCCGCGGCGGACACCGAGCAGCCGTTCTTCCTGGTCGCCGACGTCGACACCTCGGCCGCCGGCTTCGGCTCCCCGCCCTGCTACTCGGCGGGTCTGAGGGGGCCGCGCCTCCTGACCGTCCCCTTGCCGGGCGGGAAGAGCCAGGAGGTCTTCGCCGACGGCATGGTGAGCATCGAGGACCCCACCGCCGCGGGCTTCCGCGTGCGCGTGCTGCCGCTGTTGCTCATCGACCGGCATACCGGCGCGGACGCCGACTGGTCCCAGGTCACCTTCCCCTGGACGGTGGCCTGGATGGGGGTCGAGGGATGAGCTCGAAAGGCGGCAATTTCCTCTACCTGAACCGCGACGGCCGCTGGCCGGGCTTCGCCTGGCGCTCGCTGGAGGCCGGCCCGGACGGCGCCCTCCGCCTCACCTCGCTGCCCGCGCTGACCGACCGCGAGGCCGCCCGGACGCTGGCGGGGCTGCCCTCTCCCGACGGACCGGCGGGGCTCGCGGTGGCGTCCGGCACGGTCTGGTGGACCGATGCAAAAGCGGCGCGGCTGCTGATGCGGGACCCCTGCGATGGCGTGGAACGGCGGGTGCCGCTCGACCCCGACGCCTGGCTGGTCGAGCCCCGGGGGCTCGCCCTTCATCCTTCCCGGCGGGCCCTGGTGATCGCCGACGCCGGCTCGCACCGTCTGCTGCTCGTCGCTCTCGGCACCTGGCAACTCGCCGATGAGTGGGGAGGGCCCGGGAGCACGCCGGGACTCTTCAACCGGCCGACCGGCGTGGCGGTGGACGGCGAGGGGGCCGTCTACGTCGTCGAGGCTGGCAGCCCGCGGGTGCAGAAGCTTGACCTCACGGGAGTGGCCGACCCCGCCTTCGAGGCGGCGGTGGCGGCCTCCGCTCCTGCCCTGGCGCGCCCCGTCGCCGTGGCGGTGGAGGGGGAGAAGGTCTGGGTGCTGGATGCCGGCACCCGCGCGCTCTTCGCCTTCGGCTTGGACGGCTCGGGCGGCGATCGCCTCGACCTCGCGCTGGCCGCCCCCCTGGGCCTGGCGGTCCTCGGCGGCGCCCTCTACGTGGGGGACAACGCCACCCGGCGCCTGGTGCGCGTCGATCCCGCCGATGGCCATACCTTCGGCGAGGCGCGGGGCTTCGCCGGGCCGGTGGCGGCGCTGGCCGGCGATCTCTGGGTCCATCCGGGCGGCGGCGCCTCGCCGGTGCGGCTGGAGCGCGAGGGCGCCGCGGTGCGCCAGGGGGTGCTGTGGGGCGGGCCGGTGACGCTGGGCGGCGAGCCCCACACCTGGCAGCGGCTCCAAGCCCTCGGCGACCCGGGCGGTGGCCTCGTCACCTTCTTCGTGCACGCCGGCTCCGGCGCTCCTCCTGCCCCTGACCCCGCCCGGCTCGGCGACCCCGACGGCGGCTTCGGCTCCGCGGACTGGCGGCGGATCGGCGAAGGGGTGGGCGACGTGCTGGTGCGCGAGCGATCGCTGAGCCTGTGGATCGGCGCGCTGCTGGTGGGCGACGGCCGGAGCGGCCCGCGGGTCGAGCAGCTCCGCGTCTCCTTCGACGAGGAGGGGTACGCGGAGCACCTGCCGGTCATCTACCGCCAGCCCCAGAAAGTCTCGCCGCAGCCCCCGCCGGCCAGCCGCGAGACCCTGGAGCGCTTCCTCGCCCTCTTCGAGAGCTTCTTCGCCGACGCCGAGCGGGAGATCGGCGGCCTGCGCCGCCTCTTCGACCCGGCCACCGCGCCGGCCGCCTGGCTCGACTGGCTGGCCGGCTGGCTGGCGCTGGACCTGGAGGAGGGGTGGCCGGAAGAGAAGAAGCGCCGCCTCCTGGCCGGGGCCTTCGCCTCCTACGCCTGGCGCGGCACCGCCCGCGGCCTCGCCCGCGCGCTGGCCGACCGGCTGGGAATCCAGGCCACCGTGGAGGAGCCCCACGCCCAGACCGGCTGGTGGGTGCTCCCCGGAGATGGAGCCGCCGGCGGGGAGCTCGGCGTCTCCACCCGCCTGGCCCCGGCTTCGCCGCAGGGCGCGGTGCTCGGCGGCTCCGCCGTCCTCGACGCCTCCCACCTCATCGAGGACGAGGATCTGGGCGAGCCCCTGTTCACCGGCACCGCCTACCAGTTCAGCGTCGTCCTGCCTCGTTCCGGGGCTTCGGCTCCGGCCACCCTGGAGGCGGTGCGGAGGCTGATCGAGCGCGAGAAGCCGGCCCACACCAGCTATCAGATCTGCCTCGTCGAGCCGGGGATCCGGGTCGGCTACCAGGCCCTCCTGGGCGTCGACACCCTGCTGGGCGGGGGTCCCGCCCCCGCGGGCCGCCTGGGCGAGCCGGCGGCGCGGGGGCTGGTGCTGGCCGGCGACCCCGCCGGCCGCGCCGGCGCCAGCCGGATCGGGGTCTCCACCCGGCTGGGTGAGGGCAGCGTAAAGGTTCCAACCGGGGCGCCCCGCCCCGCCAGAGAGGAGAAGCCATGGGCGCAATGAGAGCGGCCGATGCCGCCTGCTGTCTCGAGGCACCGGAGCGCAACCGCTATTTCCACGGTCAGATGCTGTACGACTGCAACTTCCGGCTGGAGACGGACTACCACAACCACAAGCGCTGGCTGATCAACCGCCTGGTGATCGGCTGGGGCGTGGTGTGCGGGCTCGGCATCCGGGCCTGCGAAGGAGATGAGCCCTCCATCATCGTCGAGCCCGGCCTGGCGCTCGACCGCTGCGGGCGGGAGATCGTGGTGGACGCGGAGGTGGGTCCGCTGGTGATCCCCCAACGGCTGCTGCGGCCGCCGGAAGGGAGCGGCGAGCCGGGCTACGACGGGCCGCGGGAAGGCAAGGAGGATCGCTACGGCCAGGGCTCCTACGGGGGCGACAAGCGCCCCAGGCCGCGCGGACGGGAGATCGACCTCCACGTCCTCCTCTGCTACCACGAGTGCACCGCCGGGCCCACTCCGGTGCTGGCCGGCGACTGCCGCGACGAGGAGCCCTGCCAGCCCGGGTTGATCCGCGAGCGCTACACGATCGAATTCCGCCCCGGCTGCCTGGCGCCGCGCCAGCTCAAATTGAGGATCCCGGACGTCATCGCGTCCGACGGCAGCGTCGACTACGCGGAGCTGGCCAAGGCGGTCAGCCAGCCGTGCCCCTGCCCCGAGGACCCCTGCGTCCCCCTGGCCAACCTGCACCTCGACCTCGACCATGACTCCGGGTGCTGCCACCACCGGGAGATCGACCTGTCGGTTCGGCCGATCGTCTACACCAACCACCTGCTGGCCCAGCTCATCCTCTCGGCGGTGACCGAGGCACGCTCCTACCGTCGCGAGGAGTGAGGAGGGAACGACGATGAGACACGCATCGAACGCCAAGCCGGAAGCCTGCGCCCTGGGCCTCCTGGAGCTGCCCCGCTACTTCGCCCGCCAGCTCCTCACCCCCGACGAGCTGATCCTGGAGCAGCAGTATTTCCGCCAGAAGATGCGCCTGCACAACCGCCTGCTCTGGGGTTGGGGCACCGTCTGCGGCACCCGAGTCGGCCGTCTGCCGGGAGACGGCGCCAACCGCCAGCCGGACCCCTGGAAGGTCCTGGTCGAGCCCGGATACCTGCTGGGCCCCTGCGGCGACGACATCGTCATCGGGGCCGCGGTGACCGTCGACCTGCGGACCGCCGGCGTCGAGGGCAGCTCATGCGAAGAGCCGGAGCAGTCCGCCGCCGACCCCTGGTGCAGCCGCGTCTGCCCGCCGCGCGAGCCCGGGCCGCTCTATGTGGCCGTGCGCTACCGCGAGTGCAAGACGCGGCCGGTGCGCGTCCAGCCGGCCGGCTGCGGCTGCGAGGGGGAGCAGTGCGAGTACTCCCGCCTGCGCGACGGTTACGAGATCGGCATCCTCGACCACTGCCCGGCGAGCCACCAGGGGGACCCGCCGCCGTTCAGGCCCTGCAGCGGCGAGATCCCCGACTGCCCGCCCTGCCCCGACGAGCCCTGGGTGGTGCTCGCCAAGGTCGAGACCGACGCCAACGGCATCGTCGGCGAGCCGGACAACTGCTCCTGCCGCCGCATCGTGCTCTCGCTGGCCCCCTACTGGTGCCGTTGCGAGCAGCGGGATACCTCGCAGCCGGCCACCCCGGGCGGCACCGCGCCCCAGCCCCCGAGCGCCGGCGGCGCCACGCCGGCCAATCCTCCAGCGCCTCCGGCTCCCCCCGCACCTCCGGCACCCCCCGCTCCCGCCGGGGGAGCCACGCCGGCCACCCCCTCCGCGTCTCCCGCGCCCGCCGCCGGGCGCAAACGCCGCAAGGACGAGGGGGGCGGCGAGGGATGAAACGCCGGTCCACCGAGGCCCGGACGCCCGGCTCGTCGGTGGCGCGGCGCGCGCCGGCCGGATCGCCCGGTCCGGCCGGCGCCGCCGGCCGGTTGCTGGGCCTCAATCAGGCTCTCGGCAACCAGGCAATGGGTGCCCTGCTCTCCGGGCAGACGCCGGGCCTGGGTGCCCCAAGCCTCCTCGACCCGAAGATCCCCGCGCCCAAGGTGCTCCGCTTTGGCAGCAAGGTTTTGCTCACCATCTATTTTGGCAAAGACCACTTCCTGCTCGACCCGCGCAACCTCCACGCGGTCGAGGCTCTCGCCGGGGAGCTGAAGCACATGCTGGAGCCCACGGTCACCGTGGACGGGTACGCCTCCGCCGAGGGCGAGCCGGGCTACAACAAGAATCTCTCGGAGCAACGGCGGGAGCTGGTCATCGCCCTGCTGGGCAAGGACCGCGAGCCCCGCCCCACCTTCGGGGGCACCGCCCACGGCGAGGACCAGCCCGCGGTGGCCGAGGCCGGCGAAGGCGAGGCCCTGGAGCAGCTCCGGGCGCAGAACCGGCGGGTGGAGATCGTCGCCGCTCCGAAAGTGTTCTCGCCCCTTCCGCTGCCCGAGAACAATAAAAGCCCACTCCTCAAGAGCCGCCTCACGCAGTCGGAGATGCTGAAGCTCTTTCCGGAAACTCCGGAGCAGAGGTTTCAGCGCAGGATCGAGGAAGGCGAATTCAATTTGCCGAAGAACAAGAAAGCCTCGCTCGCGGAGCGGACGGACGAACGGCTGGACTCCTTCCTCGACGAGACCCTCCTCAATCGCTTCGGCGTCAAGAAGCCCAAGCGGCGCGCATGGATGCGCGAGCTCCTGAAGAGAGCCATCAAGAGCGGGGTCCAGAAGCTCATCGACAAGGCGGTAGACTCCACGGATCTCGAACCCGACGCCAAGGAGGCGCTCAAGAAGCTCATCGAGGCCGGAGCTGAGGTGCCATATTGAGTCCCGCACCCCGCGCCTTGGCCGCTCTCGGCGAGGCCCTCACCCGGCGCGTAAGGCCGAGGATCCTGCTGGCCGGCCGGATCTGGCCGGTCTACGGCGTCTGCGTCTGCTCGGGGGCGGTGCTGGCCGCCGCCTGGATGGTCGCCCTGGCCGCCGTGTCCGGGGCCCCGCCCCTGCTCGCGCTGGCGGTCGCCGCCGCCGGTATCGCCGGCTCCCTGGCGCTCGCCTACCTCACCCGGGCGGTCCTCGGTACGGAGCGCTTCACCTTCTACCACTACCAGCTCGCTATCCTGGCCACGGGAGGCGCCGTCGTGGCCTGGGCCGGCGGACCGGCCCTCACCTGCCTCGACGTGCTCGCCGTGGGGCTCGCCGTGGTCCAGGCCGTGGGACGGCTGGGCTGCCTCGGCGCCGGCTGCTGCCACGGCCGCGCGGTCCCCTGGGGGGTGCGCTACGGACACGAGCACGCGGACGACGGCTTCCCCCATCGCCTGGTAGGCGTGGCGCTGGCGCCGGTTCAGGCCTTCGAATCCCTGGCCCTGTTCGCGTTGGCTGCCGGAGGGAGCGTCCTGGTGATCGCGGGCCGCGAGCCCGGCTCGGCGCTCGCCCTCTATATGGCGGGCTATGCCACCGCGCGTTTCTTCCTCGAACGCTGGAGGGGGGACAGTCGCCCCTCGTTCGCCGGCCTCTCGGAGGCCCAGTGGACGGCGCTGGCGGCGCTCGCGGCGGTGACGGCGCTGGGGGCCGCCGGCCGGCTGCCGCTCGGACGGGCCGGCGTCGCGGCGGGGCTCGCCCTGCTCCTCCTGCTCGCCGCCGGCGCCCTCGCCGACCGCTCCCGGCAGGCCGGCGGCCTGCTCTCCGGCGCCCACTGGACCGAGACCGCCGCCCTCCTCTCCCGTCTGACGCAAAGAGAAGAGCGGCCGGTCGAGGTCCGCGCCACCTCCCGCCGGCTGCACCTGTCCACCGGCCTGGTCGAAGACGCCGGGCGGCTCCTGCGGCTGGTCAGCTTCTCGACCGCCGGACCGCCGCTGGCCGCTCCCGCCGCCTCCCGCCTCGCCCGCCGGCTCTCCCGCCATCTCGGCGCCGGCGGGCGCGGCGAGCTGCGGCGCGGGGAGCGGGGCGTCTGGCACCTGCTTGTCCCTCTCACATCCAACGCCGAGGGAGCCTAGGGGCGCCATGGCCCAGCGCAGCGCCGGACCCAAGCGTGGCCGCGAGCCGGCTTCCGGGCCGGGAGCCCGGAGGGAGCGCTCGCCGGAGCCCGCCGGAGAGGTCCCCAAGATCCTGGAGCTCGGCACCGCGCTGGGCAACCGCGCCACGGCGGCGCTCCTGGGGGGCGGCCTGTTGCAGCGCAAGGTGGCGATCGGCCCCGCCGACGATCCGCTGGAGCGCGAGGCCGACCGGCTGACGGACCGGGTGCTCTCGCAACCCGCGGGCGCCATGGGGGAATCCGTCTCCAGCGCCGGCGCCGCCGTGCAGCGGCAGTGCGCCGCCTGCGCCGCGGGCGGCAAGCCCTGTCCCAAGTGCGAGCAGGAAGAAGACGAGGAGCTGCAGCGGAAGGAGACGGCCGGAGACCCCCAGCCGGCGCAGGTCGCCTCCCACCTCTCCGCCCTGGGCGCGGGCCAGCCCCTCTCCCCCGGCCTGCGCGGCTACTTCGAGCCCCGCTTCGGCCACGACTTCGGCGGCGTCCGCCTCCACACCGGCTCCACCGCCGACGCGGCCGCCCGCGCCGCCCGGGCCCGCGCCTTCACCCTGCGGAGCGACGTGGTCTTCGCCTCCGGCGAGTACACCCCCTCGACTCCGGGCGGACGCCGCCTGCTCGCCCATGAGCTGGCCCACGTGGTGCAGCAGGCGCCTCCGGCGGTGCGGCGGCAGCCGGCCGAAACCGAGACGCCTCCACCCCAGACACCCCCGCCCCAGACCGCCACCCCCGAGGCGGCCGCGCCGCAGGCCGCGCAGGAGCCTGCCGTCCAAGAGCCGGTTTCCCAGGAGCAGTCCGCGGCGGCGCCGGAGGGCAAATCCGCCGAGGCGGCTCCCGAGGCCCGCGGCGGCGGGGCCCCGAAGGGCCTGATCGTGGCCGACGACGCGAAGCCGGGGCCGGGGCAGACGACCAAGAGCGCCTTCCTCGACGAGCTCCATACCGCCGCCTGCGCCGCCGCCGAGGAGGGGCTGGAAGGCACCGAGCACAGCGCGAAGGGCTGCCCCTGGCTCGATCACTACTTCCGTCTCTACGAGCGGATGAGCGCCGACCGCATCGAGGCCGACCTGCTGCGTTACGTCCCGGCTACCCGCGGCGCCACCACCGCCCGTGACTACATCGCCCCGGCAGCCGAGCACATCCGGGAGAGCGTGACCCGCTGGGCGGCGACCGGCGAGCTGACCGGAGTGCCCAAGGGGCTGCCCGGCATGGGCCTGCTGGGGGCCATCGGCGGCTCGCTCGCCAGCCTCGGACGAATGCTCTTCAAGGCGCGCTCCGGCGGCGCCCGGGACCCCGGCCAGCCGGCGGCGGTGGCGGCGCGGCTGGGCGAGGGCAGGCCGCTCACAGCCGGCGTCCGCTCGCGTATGGAGGGCGCCCTCGGCACCGGTCTGGGGAGCGTCCGCCTCCACACCGACGCCACCGCCTCTCGGCTCGCCGGCCGCTTCAATGCCCACGCCTTCGCGGTGGGTCCGCACGTCGCCTTCGGCGCGGGAGAGTACCAGCCGGGGACGCTGGCGGGCGATGCCCTGCTCGCCCACGAGCTCGCCCATGTGGTGCAGCAACGCGGCTCCACGGACGGCGCGGCCATGGCCTCCCCCTCGCCGGCCAGCGGACCGCTGGAGCACGACGCCGACCGCTCGGCCGCCGGGGTGGTCGCCGGGCTCTGGGCGGGGGCGGGACGGCTCTCCCGCGCGATGGCGCCACGGTTGAGGTCGGGCCTGAGCCTCCAGCGCTGCCACAAGAAGAAGGAGGTCAAGTCGCCCACCGCCGGGGCCTGCCCGTCGACGGACGCCAAAGAGATCGCGAAGCTCAAGGCCGGCCTGCAATCGACCTTCAAGCTCTCCGCCGTGGTGGAGGAGGGGAAGGCGTGCTGGACCAAGGGAGAGCTGGAGAAGGTCGGCAAGGGTCTCGCGCAGCTCTCCGATCCTCAACGCGCGGCCATCGTGGGTATCACCCTGAAGCGGGTGAAGACCACCACCTGCGACGGCTCGCCGCCCGGTTGCTTCCAGCGCCGGATCAACAACGACACGGGCGAGCGCCGGGACTCCATCGAGCTCGCGGACGAGGCGTTCAAGGGGGCCGCGGCCCAGCTTCCGCCGGTCGAGGACGTCGTCCTCCACGAGGTGGGCCACGCCGTGGAAGCCGCCCCCTTCCGGGCCGCGGAATCGGCCCGGCTCAAGTCCAACATCGCGGCCATCGCCAAGAACAAGGCGCGGGGCGCCGCGGTCGACGCCTTCAACGCCGCGGCTCCCTCCTCCACCACGGGGAAGCTCCAGATCAGTTGGGACATCGGCGAGGAGAAGAAGTACGGTGAGGCTCTGCTCGCCGCGAACAAGCAGTTCACCGACATTTCGGAGATCCTCAAAGGCATCGGCGACGATCCGTCGTCCAAGGTGTTGTCCGATACCACCCAGAAGATCGAGAAGCTGGCCGGTGCCGCGGCGAAGGACGTGGCATCGATCGATAAGTCGCGCGCCGCCGTGCTCAAGAAGAGGCCGGGCAGCACCAAGCTCCAGCCGGGCGTCGAGAAGTCGCTCCAGGACCGCCTGAAAGCCACCCGGGCGCTCATCGATGCCTCGAAGGCCCAGATCGCGGCCCAGGAGAAGCTCGAGAGCGACAAGGCGGCGGAGAAGGCGGCGTCGGCGAAGATCCCGCTGGCCGACCAGAACAAAGTCATCGACGGCACGCGGCGGCTGGCGGAGCTGGTGGCCCTCGTCGAGCTGAAGGGGATCGACGTCAAGGCGAGCAAGAGCCTGCGGGACTACCCCAAGAAGAACTGGCCGCAGAAGCCCGGCGAGCTGTTCGCCGATCTGTTCCAGATGTCGGTCTCAGAGCCTGCGAAGCTGAAGGCGTTCGATCCGGATATAGCCGAATTCTTCACCGAGCCGATCGGTCCCAAGGGGAAGCTCAAGAAGCAGGTGGACGCCAAGATCGGTGCGATGGCCAAGAGCGCGCAAGCGATCGAGAAGAAGGCGGCCAAACCCTGAGCCGGGGAACGAGGTGCCTGGATGACCCTGTCAGCCCGCCGCCGTGAGGAGCTGGAGCGGGAGCGCGCTCCGGAGGCATCCGAGGCGCGCCGGAGCGTCGCCGTGCGCCCGCCGCAGCCGCGGCCGAGCTTCCTCCACCTCCAGTCCGCGATCGGCAACCGGGCTCTCAGCGGCCTGCTGGAGAAGGGACCCAAGGGACAGCAGGGACAACAGGGACAGGAAGAAGAGTGGCTGCGCCGGATGCTTCTCGTCTCTGCTGTCCCTGGAGCCCCTGCTGTCCCTGCTCTTCTTCTGCCGCGCCGGTTCCTCGTCCCCGACGGCGCCGCGCCGGCTCCCGGCCAGATGACCCGCGACGGGTTCCTCGCCGCCATGCGCGACGCCGCCCGCGAGGCCGCGGAACGGGGCCTTGCCGAAGTCGGGCGTACCGCCCAAGGCTGCCCCTGGATCGAGCACTACTTCCGCTTCTACCAGCGGCAGAGCGCCGGGCGCGTCGAGGCCGATCTCCGGCGCTACGTGCCGACGGCGCGCGGCGCGGCGAGCGCGGAGGAGCTGCTGGCCCTGGCCGCCGGCCACGTCGGGGAGAGCGTGCGCCACTGGGCCGCCACGGGCGAGCTGACCGGCGTGCCCCGCGGCCTGCCCGGCGCCGGGCTGGTGGGCGCCCTCGCCGGCCCGCTGGCCGCCGTCCAGGCCCGGCTGGGGGAGGGGCGCCCCCTCGAGAGCGCCACCCGCTCCCGCATGGAGCAGGCCTTCGGCGCCCGCTTCGACGAGGTCCGCGTCCACACCGGCGAGACCGCCGCCCGCCTCGCCCGGGAGCTCGACGCCCGCGCCTTCGCCGTGGGGCCCCACGTGGCCTTCGGTCACGGCGAGTACCGCCCCGGCACCCTGGTCGGCGACGCCGTCCTGGCCCACGAGCTGGCGCACACCCTCCAGCAGCGGGGGGCCACCGCGGAGGCCGGCCCGGCGGCCCCGGCGCGGAGCCTGGAGGGCGAGGCCAACACCGCGGCGGCGGGCGTGTTGGCGCGCCTCTGGGGAGGGGCCGGAGCGCTGGCGGGCCGCTTCGCCGGACTCACAATGCCCCGCCTGCGCAGTGGCCTGGTCCTCGCCCGCTGCCAGGAAAACTTCAGCGACCAGGAGCTGAGGACCTATCTCCAGCACGTCACGTCCGGGCCCGAGGGCGGCCTCTTGGGGGACAACAAAGCCCGCGCCGTGGTGCGGGAGAACCTCGCCCACCCGGGTAAATTCCCCCTCTCGGACGCCCAGGTGCGGAACATGATCGAGGAGATGCTCCAGGGCTCCACCGGAGAGGACGACCAGAAGGCGATCCTGGAGCTGGTGAAAGACTCCAAAGCGGCGCGCCTGCAATTCCTCTTCACCAAGGGGGGGCTCACCTCCAAGCGGCTCCTCGGGAAGATCAAAGATGAACGGGCCACGGAGCTGAAGGCCTTCCTCGATCAACGCTTTGAAGGGGACTTAAAGGCCCTGGAGGCCGGAAAGGTGCGGGCGGTCCCGGAGGAGGATCTGGAGGAGATCCCCACCGACTATGAGAACAAAGACAAGTCTCGCGGCTTCCGCACGGAGGACCTCCAGAATCTGCGCCAGCAAGGCCAGTCGTTGACCTTCAACGGCAGCCTCGCCCCGCTCGGCGACGACGTCCAGCGGCTCCTCCTGGACAACATCGCCGCCACGGTCAGCTTCGTGCTCGATCCGCAGAACCCGGACCGGATCGCCGAGGTCAAGGCCCTGCAACAGGATCTGCAGGCGGAAGGTCCCAAGGGCGACTTCTTCAACTCCCGCATGGCTGATACGCCCGCCGAGCGCCTCGACGCGACCGACTTCTACCACGGGCACGTCTGCGTGCCGGATGCCGTGCTGGAGAACAGCGCCCTCCTCAAGGAGCTGCGGGACAAGGCGAGCTCCTTCCATGACTTCCCCGGCCCCAATCCCAAGCTCTCCAAAGCGGTCCGGACCGCCATTGGCGACGGGGGCATGACCCGCACCCGGCCGCAGGCTCGCCGGGTGGTGGCGGCCGTCGAGAGCCACCGCGCGCGGTTCCTGAAGGCCCTCGGCCCACTGCTGGATGCGTTGCGGACGGTGCCGGAGGCGGCGGTCAGCTACCACACCTGGGAGAACGCGAGGCCCTCTTTCGGCGGCAAGAGGTTGGATCCCGAGCACCCGATCCGCCACATCCTCACGCCGTTCGCGACGCAGCGGCCGACCTTTGAGCGCGTGGGCGACCGCGATTGCGTGACGGTGATCGACTTCGCTTTCCACGTCAACCGCCGCGGCCAGATCACTCTGCTGCCCGGCGCGCCCGGCAGGGGCACCGAGATGGTGCGCGCCTACGAGATCCTCTACGGCTGGGAGGAGGGGCCTGAGCCGGCCCCCGGAGGCAAGCCGTGACGCTCCTCGCCCGCCGCCGTGAGGAAGAGGAGAAACCGGAGCCGGAGCGCCGGAGCGTCGCCATGCGCCCGCCGCAGCCCCGGCCGAGCTTCCTCCACCTCCAGTCCGCGATCGGCAACCGGGCCACGGGCGACCTGCTGGCTCGCGAGCTCGGCTCGGACAAGGGACCCAAGGGACTCCAGGGACAGCAGGGACAGGAAGAAGCCTGGCTGCTCCGGATGCTTCTCGTCCCTGGAGTCCCTGTTCGTCCTTTCCTGATCCCCGACGGCGCCGTTCCCGCCCCCGGCCAGAGGACCCGCAATGAGTTCCTTGCCGCCATGCGCGACGCCGCCCGCGAGGCCGCGGAGGAGGGGCTCGCCGGGACCGGGCACACCGCCCGCGGCTGCCCGTGGATCGAGCACTACTTCCGCTTCTACGAGCGGCAGAGCGCCGAGCGGATCGAGGCCGATCTCCTGCACTATGTCCCGGCGGCGCGCGGCGTTGCGAGCGCCGACGAGCTGCTCGCGGCGGCGGCCGGGCACGTCCGGGCGAGCGTGCGGCGGTGGGCCGCCACGGGCGAGCTGACCGGCGTGCCGCGCGGCCTGCCCGGCGCCGGGCTGGTGGGCGCGCTGGCCCGCGAGCTGGCCGCCGTCCAGGCCCAACTGGGGGAGGGGCGTCCCCTCGAAAGCGCGGTGCGCGGCCGCATGGAGCAGGCCCTGGGGACCCCCCTCGGCGACGTCCGCCTGCACACCGATCCGGCGGCCGCCCGCCTCGCCCGGAGCCAGGACGCCCCGGCCTTCGCCGTCGGCCGCCACGTCGCCTTCGACCAGGGGGAGTACCGCCCCGGCACGCCGGCGGGCGACGCCCTCCTGGCCCACGAGCTGGCCCACGTGGCGCAGCAGGAGGGTGCGGAGCGGGAGGCCGTCGGCAGCGGCTCGCGGGCCCTGGAACATGATGCCGACGGCGCCGCCGCCGGAGCCGTGGCCCGCCTGTGGGCCCGGGGGCGCCCTCTTCCCGCCGGGCTCCCGCGCCCGGCCCAGCCCCGGCTCCGCTCCGGGCTCGCCCTCCAGCGCTGCACGCCCAATTCGGACCGCTGGTTCCTCCCCTATCAGCAGCGCTTCAACGAGCTGTGGAACCAGGAGCCCTACAAGTCGAAATCCGCCGCCTTCGACCCCGGCCTGTCGAACAAGGGCCCCCGCACCGAGCGCTCGCGGGCCATCTTCGAGCGCCTCTACCTGGAGGACGCCGAGCTGCGCGAGGCCTACGACGGCGACAAGGGGGGGCTGCGCGAGCGCATCGACACCTACACCGGCCCCGAGGGACTCAACCTGATCAACTCGCCCCGCCTGCGGGCGCTCGAGCAGGTCTTCTCGCGCTTCCATCCGCCGGTCTCCGGCCGTACCTACGACCGGTTCAAGCAGGAGGTGGCCACTGCGGCGGGCGCCCTGGACGAAGCGGACCGCCAGGCCATCAACGTCTCGAACGAGTGGGCGCGCCAGATCAACCGCTACGTCCGCGGCGCCGATCAGCGGCGGGAGATCCAGCGGCTCATCAACCCGCCGGTGGCGCCCTCCGAGGCTCCGGCCGCGGAGGGGACTCCGGAGGACCAGCTCACCCAGGAGCAGAAGATCCGCCGGTTCTTCGATCGCTGGCGGGCCAACCTGCAATTCAAGCGCGGTCTCAACGAACCGTTCTTCTTCCCCGCGACGGAGGTCCGCTATGAGGGCCATGGACAGTTGTTCCGGGTCCACTCCTCCTCGGCGATCGCCAACCCCGGCCAGGTGCTCTACGTGCGGGTGCGCGTCAGCCGCGGCTCCACGGAGATTGCATCGCCCGCTCCCCAGCTCTTCCCGGCCGGGCAGAGCCGTATGCCGCCGGTCATCATCCCGGTCCGGGAGCCCGCCACCGTGCCGGCGGAGGGGGACGCCCTGGTCTTCGTGGTGGAGCTTCTGGAAGGCGATCTCACCACCGTCCGCGGCACCCCCCAACGTTTCGAGGTGACGGTGCAGGCCGAGGTCGCCCTCACGCAGGCCGCCGCCGAAGCGGTCGCGCGAGCCGACGACACATACATGAACGATGCGAGCCCGGCCGGCCTGTTGGGGAGGATGAGGGCCCAGGGCGGCATCCCGGCCAACGTCGCCCAGGGGATCACCCTGCGGTATCTCACCTTCCACGCGCTGACCGAGCGGCACGACTCCGGGGCCTACGTCGAGAGGCAGCTACACCACCCGGACCCCGCCCAGGTCGGCTACTTCGTCGGCCCGGACTACTCCAAGAGCTTCGTCGAGGTGCCGGCGGACGCCTTCAGCCTTCACGACTTCGGGCCGCGCTTCATTGTCGTGAACCGCACTCCCGACCTGAGGGCCCCACAGGTCAAGCGTCCGGAAGACACCATCATCCAGCTTCTCGTCCATGAGGCGGTGCACGCGTACGACGTGCGGCCGAACGAGGACACCCCGCTGGAGCGGTACAAGACCGAGTTCCGCGCCTATTGGATGGACGGGCACCTCGGGCCGCCTCTTCAAGGGACCTGTCCCACGCCGCCGGCGCGGTGCACGGACCTCGGCGGGAGCTGCCTCGACACCAGCTTCTGCGCGGAGCTGCCGCCGCCCGGCCCCAAGACGCCCCGCTCGCGGTCCATCTTCAACCACCTCTACGGCTCTCCCACCTATACCTTCGTCCGCGAGAATTACGACGAGAACGTCCACGGCTTCCGCCAGGCGGTCGACCAGTACGTGATCCCCGACGGCATCAACCTGATCGCCTCGATCTGGCTCTCTCAGTTGCGGGAGATCATCGCCATGTATGACGGGCGCGACTTCGACTCTCTCCGCGAAAAGGTGCTGTACTGGGCCGCGCCCCCGCCGCAAGGCCGGCTGAACGACGAGGAACGGGCCCAGGTGCGGGGCGACCGCGCGTGGCGGGATCTCGTCGAGCGCCACGTCCGCGACACCGACCAGCAGCGGCGGATCAAGCGGGATCTCGGGATTCCATCGTGAGCCTCTCACCGGGATGGCACCGGCACCGCGTCGAGCCGCTCGGCCTCTCGGTCGAGCTGCTCGCGGACCTGCCCGCCGAGACTTGGCAGAGCCCCACCGGAGGCGGGGTCTTCCAGACCCTGCCGGAGGAGGCCGGCACCCTCTTCGTGCACTGGGGGGAGTCGGCCTCGCTGGAGACCTTCCGGCAGTCGCTCGGCGATCTCCTCACCCGGACCCTCGATTTGGCGGAGTCGCCGACGGAGGTGCTCGGCGCCGCCGCCCTCCGGATCGCGGCGACGGTCGAGAGTGGGGGAGCCGTCGCCTACCGGCGGGACGAGGCGGGAGCGTTGTCTCATACGCAAGCTCCCAAGGCGCGGATCCGCACCGAGGTCCTCACGTTCACCCGCCAGGGGCTCCCGGTGCTGGTGGGCTACCGGGTCGTTGAGCCGGCCCTGCGGCGCCACCGGGCCGCGCTGAGGCATTTCCTGGCGAGCCTCCGCCAGGAATTTGAAGCAAGGACATAAGGGACGGCAGGGACTGCAAGGACAACAGGGACAAAGGAAGGAGGGTACCGATACCAGATTCTTCTTGTCCCTGCTGTCCCTGTGGCCGGCTACATGGGGCTGACGCCCTAGGCTACATGCCTTTGCCCCTGACGGGGCAAGATTTACCAGGAGGCATATCATTGGGGCACATGGAGATACCGCAGAAGCTCAGGCCAGGCGACCTCGACCGGATCAGTGAGGTCCTCCCGCACCTCTGCGTCGGCAGCTACGGCGCGGCCGAGCAGGCCGAGGTATTGACCGGCTCGGGGATCACGCACGCCGTCTGTCTGCTGGAAGAGCTTCCGGGGACCATCGCCGCGCTGCCTCACCTCCATCTGCCATTGTCAGACCACGGTGAATCGGATCTTCAGGCGGCTCTCGCGGCCGCGGTGCCCTTCATCGAGTCTGCCCGCGAGGCGGGTGGACGCGTGCTGATCTTCTGTGCGCTGGGGGTGAACCGGTCCGCGGCCCTGGCGGCGGGCTATCTGCGGGCCGTGCTGGGATGCTCGGCCGCGGAGGCCGTCTCCAAGGTCCGTTCTTGCCGGCTGTTCATCAGCATCCATCACAAATATATCCTTCAACTCTCTGGCGAAAGCGAAAAGCCGATTCAAGGCCGAGGTATTGAAGACTGCATCCAGCAGGCCCTCTCCGAGGTCAAGGTGCTGGTGCAAAGAGCCTTCGACGAGGCCGGCGTCCCGGAACCCGGTAGCGCTATGGATCAGGCAGGCCTCCGGAATTCTGCCCTTGAGGTACCGGGAGCGCGGATGTTTTGTAGGGGCGGCCGCATAGGGCCGCCCCTACGGAGGAACGCCTCACTTCTGGGGTTTAGCAGCAGGCGCAGGAGTTGGGGCCGAGGATGGCGCAGCATCCACCGCACTCCCGGCAATAAGCCGCGCAACCCGAGCCGAGCCAGGAGAGGCTCTCAACCTCCCCGGTCCAGATCAGCGGCTTCTCCGTGAGCCAGGACGGCAGCTCGCCGTCCCCCTGGCTGGGAGCTGTGCTGGCAGCCAGCGAGGGGCAGGCGGGAGCGGGAGAAGAGACCGCCAGATTCAGGGGCGCCGGCGAGGGCGCGTTCTCCGCCGCGAAAGCGGGCACCACGGCGAAGAGGGCGAGCAGAGCGAGGATCGTCACACAAGTCTTCATGTCCTATGCCTCCTGGCTTCTGGTTGGCGGGAGAGCCAAGCCAGACAACTTCAGAATACGTGCGAATTTTGCGCCAAGAAGCCCGCCCGCAGGGCCGCGCCGGAAGAAGACGCCGGCCGGCACTCCGGCCCCGCAGCCGCAACCGGCCGGGCAGTACGCAGTAGACGGTAGTTGTATCGGGTTCTTTGAAAACTGAATCGAAAGCAGAGGCACCGTCGCCGCGAGATCACGATCGGACCGGGGCGGCACGGACCGAATCCCAATTCCAAGAAACCGATGGGTAAGGTGGTGGCCTACCCCAGGATCGGGCGGACGGAGCGGCGTGCCCTCCGAAGAGACGTCCCTCGCGCCAGGCGAAGACTGGGAAGGGAGGAAGGAAAATGCAGTAGACAGAACCGGAAACCCTTCGTAGTGGACCCAGTAGGTCCGAATCCTACCCGGCAAGGGTTGGCCACCCACCGGAAGCGAGTCTTGCAGGCATGGGGGTAACTCCATGGCGAGAAGCGTAGACAGCGAGTGTGCAGGCCGTGGTAACCAGCCTCGAGAGCCTCAATCGGGGAGCCGACGTCGTGGGA
>JBJMHA010000041.1:0-337851 GCA_045807625.1 Thermoanaerobaculia bacterium
CGAGGGACCCCGCGGAGGGAAGAGGGGTGTCGGATCACGGACCCGTTGGAGGGCAAGAGGCCAAGGTCACTGAACCTTGATCTCCTCTTAACGAGATGCCAACGGATAGCGCACCGGCTTAGCGAATCCGTGATCTGAGGAACCGTATGCGGTAGTTCCGCACGTACGGGTCTGTGGGGGGCCTGGGTGGGCAACCACCCAGGTCTACCCGGCGACGTTGGTGGCCTGCCAACGCTGTGCTGAAACGGACTGGGACGTCTCTACGGTTTCCTGCTGGGACGGGGCGCGGCCCCTACGGCTGATCGCGAATGATCACCGTCGCCGTCGATCCCGGCTTGCCGGTCGCCCGGAGGGTGATGGCGTTGGCGTTGCCGGGGAACATGGAGGGTCCGACGTCGAGTGTCCTCTCCTCTCCATCCCGCATTCCGTTGACGTGATAGACCTCGCCGTTGACGATCACCTCCAGGCTGCGGAGGCCCGGCGCGCCGTTGGTGATCGCCACGTAGCGCTCCGAGGGAGGGAGGCCGGGGTTGGTCTGCTCGACCGGCTGGCCGGTTCCTCGCAGGACGTCGGTCAGCACCGGATCACAGATGATGGTGTTGCCGCAGGCGTCCACCACCGTGAGCTGCACGGAGGCCTTCTGGGATTGATCGATCTTGGTGCCTGTGATGACCACGGGCGAGGTGGTGCCGTAATTCAGAGAGGGACCGGCCAGCGAGATGTTCTGCTGCTGGGTGGGGATGATGAACCCCAGGCCGCTCTCGGTGTCCTGCAAGGTCACGTTGATGTAGGCCTGTCCCTGGGCATTGGTGAACGGTCCGGCCATGTCGCAGTGCGGGCAGGACGTGTCCACCACGCCGCAGCAGGTGTTCGCCAACCCCACCTTGACAACGTGGGCGGTCGAGGCGCAGGCCTCCACCGGGTCGCCGTTCGAGAACGTCCCTTCAGCCAGCATGGCCTGCTCGCTGCACGAGCCGCTGGGGCACTTCGGATAGCTGCGGCTGCTCACCTTCACGTCCTTGGTCTCGCCGGGCGCGAGAGTGACCGACTTCGTGAGCGGCGGCTGCTGAAAGTTGGCGGGGTCGGCGGGCAGCTCGATGCTGCAGGCCGGCGCGTCGAAGGCGATGGGGAAGTCGTCCCCGCTCTGCGGCGCCGAGATCGAGTAGACGGCGGCGTTGCCGGTGGGGAGCCGCGCGTTCTGCTTGGAGGTGGCGGTGAGCGTCACCGTGACGCTGTAGGTGGGGTCGTGATTGACGAGCCGGTAGGTGGCGGCCACCTGGCTGCCCGGCCCCGCCACCAGGAAGGGGTTCGAGGGATCGGGATTGATCAGCTTGAGGTCGAGCCGGGGGACCCCCGGCTGCCCGGGTGCCTCCTGGACGAAGGAGACCACGGTATCCCCTCCGAACACCGTCACCGTGCCGGGCGGCAGGTTGGGCGCGGTAGTGGGCACCGTGGTGGTGCCGACCGCGCGGTAGAGGCCCTGGGTCCCGGCCGGTACCGTGATCGGCACGTTGACCACCGTCGTAGTGCCGTTCGCGGAGCACCCCAAAGGTTGGAACATCACCGAGCCGGTGGCGACGGGGGCGCCGCCGTTGAAGGGGACCAGGTTGATCGTCGCCGTCGCCAGGCCCAGCATGGCGCAGTTGGACGGCACGCAGGCCATGATCACCTGCACCGGGATGTTGATGTTGACCGGGTTCGGGGGCACGACGAAGACGAACGGCGTCACTTTCACCATGACGCCCGTGATGCCGCACACCGGGGGCGGCGCGGTGCCGTGACAGGCCTCGGCCGGCCGTGGCGAGGAAAAGGATAACAATCCTGACAGAACGAGCAGCAGCACGGACCCTCCCAGGGCCCGCACCCTGCCGGAAATCCTTGCGATCCGTGGACGGGAGAACGCGGTCGTGGCGCACATGGACAAACCCTCCTGGCGGCTTCGCCGCAGTTGAGATCCGTTCCTCGTCCGTGCGCCTGGCCAGGCTCGGTGACCTACTGATTACTGAATCACCGTTTCCGATAGTCGAGCCGATCCGCGAAAGTGTCAAGCTTATCTTTCGCTGTGCATGTGGACAGATGGAGTCATGGCGACGCGGCCCCGTCCGGGACGGACCGGCCGCTCGCCGGGACGAAACGCCCGGTTTTGGTGAAGAGGTGTTGCTGTGTCTAACCTCCCGTAGACATCAGGGAGGAACCGTCATGAGGTGGACAGCGATCAGGATTTTGACCAGCATCGGGCTCGCGCTCTTAGGGCTGGCGGCCCGGGCGCAGCAGGTCACGCTGCCGCTGGAGAAGTACGAGGAGCTGCGGACCCGGGCCAACCCGGAGGCGGGCGCGCAGGCCACGCCGCCGGCCCCCTACGCGCTGGAGCTGGCCGAGTACGCGGTGAAGGTGGGGCCGGAGAGCGCCCGCGTCGTGCAGACGCTGCGGCTGACGCTCTACGACGACCACTGGCAGACCGTGCCGCTGGGCGACGCGGGCTCGTTCATCAGCGCCGATTTCAAGGGCACGGAGGGGCGGGTCGAGGCGGGTGACAAGGGGCTGGAGATGCACGTGCGCGGGCGCGGCCGGCGCGAAGTCCGCCTCGAATCCGCCGTGCCGGTCGCCCGCGACGACAAGGCCACGCGGCCGACCTGGAGCTTTGCGCTGCGCTTCCCGGCGGCGGCCGTGGTGCGCGGCCGGATCGAGGCGCCGCCGGCCGTCGAGGAGCTCGATCCCGAGGGGTCCGGCCTGGTTCGCCCCGTCTCTCCCGGCGGCGGCTGGAGCTTCGTCGCCCTGCCTTCCACCGAGGTGCGCTGGACGCTCTCCGGCAAGGCGGTGGTGCCGCGGCGGGCCCAGCTCCCGCTCCGCTACGAGGCCACCTCGGCCACCGCCACCACCCTCTCGCGCACGCGGCTCCAGGTGCTCGGCTGGATCGAGGCCCGGGTGGCGCAGGGGCGTCTCGAGGCGCTGCGGGTGCCGGTGCCGGCCGGTCTGGAGGTGGCGGACGTCCGCGGCCCTTCGGCCGGCTGGAAGGTGGACGCCGGGACGCTGGTGGTCACGCCGCTCGCGCCGGTCGAGGACACCTGGGCGGTCGAGGTCGAGATGAACGGCGCGCCGCAAGACCGCTTCCCCACGCCGCTGCTGATCCCCCAGGGGAGCGCCCGCACCCTGCTGCTCGCCAAGGCCTCGCTCAAGGGGGACGGCCTCCTCACTCTGGCCGATCCCGGAGCGGCGCGGGCGGCGGAGGACCGCGAGGCGGCGCGCCTGCCCGACTCCCTGAAGGCGGTCGAAGCCCGCTTGTTCGCCGTGACCGACGCGGCGCGGCCGCCGCAGTGGGAGGCCGCCTGGGCGGAGCGCACCGAGGTGCTGGCCGCCCAGGTGGACCGCCTGCTGGTGGACGTCGCGGTGGGGGAGGCGGGGAAGGCCTCCTACCAGCTCTGGGCCCAGGTGCGGAACCGCGGCGCGCAGCAGCTCACGCTCACCCTGCCGGCCGGCTTCGAGCTGGCCGCGGGGAGCCGGGACGGGACTCCCGTCGTCCCGGGCGCGGCCGGCGGCTCGCTCGCCGTCCCCCTGTTGACCCAGGAGGCCGCGCAGGTCGTTCATCTGGAAGGGCTCATCCCGCTGTCGCTGCCGAAGGGGGACGGCTCCTTCTCGGTGCCGCTGCCGGCGCTCTCCGCTCCGGCGGCCCAGGTCGAGGTGCGGGTGGTGGTGCCGGGAGGCCGCTCCTACGAGCTGGTGGAGAAGGCGCGGGCGGGCACGGTCAACCCGCCGCCGGGGGCGGCGGCGCGCAAACCCGTCTCGAACCTGGGGCAGCAGGCCAACGTCCAGATCAACTCCGGCCAGCCGTCCGCGTCTCCGGCGGGCGCGCCGTCCCTCTTCCCCGTCCCTCCAGGCTTCGGCGTGATGCAGGCCGCCTGGAGCGCTCTCTCGGCCACCCCGGCGCCCCTCGCCGTTCGCGCCGAGACAGAAAAGGAGAAACGGGAATGGTTCTGAAAAGACTGCTGGATCGGGACCGTTTCCCCCTCTCCACGAAGTGGAGAGGGGGCCAGGGGGTGAGGCCTCGAAGGGCAGGAAGCCTGAGCCTCCTACCCATTCTTGGACTCGCCCTCCTCCCTCCCGCCCTGCGGGCCGAGCCGCCGCGCTCCGAGATCACCCTGGCGCTCAAGGACTACCTATCGCTGGTCGAGCAGGGGGAGGCCGCGGAGAAGGAGCGGCAGCGGCGGGAGGCCTCGCGGGAGGCGCCCGTGGCCGAGGTCGTGTCCCAGCAGGTCCGCGTCTCTCTGGGACAGGAGGACGTGGCCGAGGCCGTGGCCCGCTATGAGGTGCTGGTCCAGGGCCAGCCCAAGGGGCCGGTCGTGCTGCCGGTGACCGGCGTGCCGCGCGAGGCGAGCGTCGACGTGGCCGGCGCCGCCCTGAGCGCCGGAGCCAAGGCGGGGGAGTGGCTCCTGGTGGCTCCCGCCGCCGGACGCTACGCGGTGGAGATCTCCGGGCCGGTGCCGCTGCCCGGCGGCGGCGTCAGCCGTCTCACCCTGGCTCCGGCCGCGGCCCCGGTCTCGCTCACCGAGATCGAGCTGCCGGCCGATCTCGCCTGGAGCGCTCCCGGCACGGTGGTGGTGGAGGACCGCGTCGAGGGGAGCCGGCGCACGGTGCGGCTGACCTCCCGCCGGGGGCAGGCGCAGACGGTGGAGGTGCGGCGCAAGCTCGACGGCGGCGATGCCGAGAGACTGCTGGCCCAGAGCCTGATGCTGACCCTGATCCAGCTCCGGCCGGACGGCCCGCGGCGGCACGACGTGGTGCTCTACGAGGTCTCGCGCGGAGGGATCGGCAGCTTCACGGTCGACCTGCCTCCCGGCCTTGCCGTCGAGACGGTGGGCACCGACGAGGGGGAGGTGGTGCCTACGGTCGAATCGCGCCGGCTGACCGTGCAGAGGCGCCAGCAGCTCCGCGGCGTGGGCTACCTGGTGCTGACCTCGACGCCTGAGCCGGGCTCCGCGCTGCCGCTCGATCCGGTGGTGCCGGAGGGTACTGTCCGGGCTCGCTACATGGCCCTGGCCTCCTCGGTGGCGGCGGAGGTGAAGCCCCTTCCCGAGGCGTCCTGGTCGCGCATCGACCTCGACGACCTGCCGCCAGTCCTGCGCGACGCCCTCAACGGGATCGACCTCGCGGCGGCCTGGCGGCTGTCCGGAGAGGCCCCCGGCCTGCGGATGGCCGTCTCACCGCTGCCGGCGGCCCCGAGCCTGCCGGCGGTGGCGAGCCTGCGGGAGACCACCACCCTGATCACCCTCGACGGCACGCTGCTGCACCGCGACCAGATCACTTTGCGGCCGGGAGCGATCGGCACCGCGCTCGATCTCACCCTGCCGGCCTCCGCCACCCTCTGGTCGGCTAAGGTGGATGGCGTGCCGGTGCGCCCGCTGGAGCGGGGGGGCGGGAAGATCTCGGTGCCGCTCGGCTTCGACACCGGCCGGGACGCGGTCGTCGAGGTGATCTCCGTCCAGGAGAAGGCGATCCCCAAGGGGCGCTCCGATCTGGCGCTCGACCTCCCCCGGATGGCGGTGCCGGTGCAGCAGCACCGCTGGCGGCTGCTGCTGCCGGACAACGCTCGCTATCGCTATCGCACGGGCGAGCTGCGGCCTGTGGTCGAGGCACCGAAAGGGCCCGCACGCAGGTTCTTGTTCGGGCAAGCGGCGGCACGGGGCTCCGGGAGGTATGTGAGCAAGGAGGAGCTGGAGAAGATTCCGACGGCCCGGGACCCCTGGGCGATCCTGATGTCGACGCCGGGCGTCCTCACCGACCGGATCAACGTCGGCGGCAACGAGACGGGCCAGCAGTCTCAGTATGTGGGGCCCGGCGCGATCGGACCCGGTGCGATCCTGAGAGGGCGAGTGGTCGACGACCAGGGCCAGCCCCTGCCGGGAGTCACCGTGACGCTCCGCCGCTCCCGAGGCGAGCCCTCGGCCGTCAAGGTGGCCAACGCCGAGGGGCTCTTCCTGTTCGAGGGGCTCGCCCCCGGGAGCTATGCGATTCAGGCTGAGCTCGAAGGGTTCTCCACGGTGTCGTTCAACGTCAGCTCCCTCGGCGCCGGGCAGACCCGGACGGTCGAGCTCCGGCTGAGCGCGGCCGTCGAGGACGTCATCACGGTGACCGCCGAGGCGCCCATCCTCGACGAGCGCAGGACCAGCAAGACCGAGACGTACAGCCTCGACGAGAAGACCGGCGGCGGAAGCCGGCGGAAACAGGCGCCCCCGCCTCCGCCGAGCCCCTCGCCGTACGAGTTCGCCGAGGAGGCGAAAAGCCTGAAGCAGGGTCTGGTCGGCGGGGTCAAGCCGCTGCCGATCGCCATCCCCGAGACCGGCAAGCTCCTGCTCCTCTCCGGGGTCCTGCCGCCGGAGAGGATCGGCGTCGAGCTCGAGGTGAAGGGGGAGAAGGAGGGACGGAGATGGTTCTGAACGGCAAGCCTGGCTCTTTCCCCCTCTCCACGAAGTGGAGAGGGGGCCAGGGGGTGAGGCCTCGAAGGGCAGGACGCTCAAAGGCCACCCTCACCCTTGTACTGGCTCTCTTCGCCCTCCACGCCGGCGCCGCCGAGCCCCCGCGCCCCAACGAGGTGGTCGTCCCCGTCAAGGACTACCTCGCCCTGGTCGGGCAGGCCGAGGCGGCGGAGAAGGAACGCCAGCGGCGGGAGGCCTCGCGCGAGGCGCCCGTGGCCGAGGTGGTCTCCCAGCGGGTGCGCGTCACGCTGGGGAAGGAGGACGTGGCCGAGGTGGCCTCCCGCTATGAGGTGCTGGTCCAGGGCCAGCCCGGGTGCCCGGTCGTCCTGCCGGTCACCGGTGTACCTCGCGAGGCGAGCGTCGACGTGGCCGGCGCCGCCCTCAGCGCCGGGGCCAAGGCGGGGGAGTGGCTCCTGGTCGCTCCCGCCGCCGGACGCTACGTGGTGGAGATCTCCGGACCGGTGCCGCTGTCCGGCGGCGGCGTCAGCCGTCTCACCCTCGCTCCGGCCGCCGCTCCGGTGTCGCTCACAGAGATCGAGCTGCCGGCCGACCTCGCCTGGAGCGCTCCGGGCACGGTGGTGGTGGAGGACCGCGTCGAGGGAGCCCGGCGCACGGTGCGCCTGACCTCCCGCCGGGGGCAGGAGCAGACGGTGGAGGTGCGGCGCAAGCTCGACGGCGGCGACGCCGAGAAGCTTCTCGCCCAGAGCCTGGTGCTGACCCTCGTCCAGCTCCGGCCGGACGGACCCCGGCGGCACGATGTGGTGCTCTATGAGGTCTCTCGCGGAGGGATCGGCAGCTTCACCGTCGACCTCCCTCCGGGGCTGGAGGTGGAGACGGTGGGCACCGACGAAGGAGAGGTGGTGCCGGCGGTCGAATCCCGGCGGCTGACCGTGCAGCGGCGCCAGCAACTCCGCGGCGTGGGTTACCTGGTGCTCACCTCGACGCCGAAGCCGGGCTCCGAGCTGCCGCTCGATCCGGTGGTGCCGGAGGGGACCGTGCGGGCGCGCTATGTGGCCCTGGCCTCCTCCATCGCGGCCGGCGTGAAGCCGCTCCCGGAGGCCTCCTGGTCGCGGATCGATCTCGACGACCTGCCGCCGGTCCTGCGTGACGCCCTCAACGGGATCGACCTCGCGGCGGCCTGGCGGCTGTCCGGAACGGCTCCGGGCCCGCGCATGGCCGTCTCCCCCCTGCCGGCGGCGCCGAGCCTGCCGGCGGTGGCGAGCCTGCGGGAGACCACGACCCTGATCACCCTCGACGGCACCCTGCTGCACCGCGACCGGATCACCCTGCGGCCGGGGGCCATCGGCACCGCCCTCGACCTGACGCTGCCGGCCGCCGCGACCCTCTGGTCGGCGCGGGTGGACGGCGTGCCGGTGCGGCCGCTGGAGCGGGGGGGCGGGAGGATCTCCGTGCCGCTCGGCTTCGACGCCGGCCGGGACGCCGTCGTGGAGGTGGTCTCCGTGCAGAAGACGGCGATCCCCAAGGGGCGCTCCGAGCTGGCGCTGGACGTCCCCCGGTTGGCCGTGCCGGTGCAGCAGCACCGCTGGCGGCTGCTCCTGCCGGACGGCGCCCGCTACCGGTACCGGTCAGGAGACCTGCGGCCGGTGGCCAAAAGGGTCGTGCTCCACCAGGTCACCAAGCGCGACGGCACGGAAGGTGGGCAGGCGGGCTACGTGGGCCCCGGCGCCGCCGCGGATCAGGCGGTCTGGAGCGTCGACGGGGTAGTCATCACCGACCAGGCCGCCGCCGGCTCTTCCCCGACTTACTACGATTTCGACGCCTTCAAGGAGATGGCGACCACCCTGCGGAAGGACTTGGTCGGCGGGATCAAGCCGCTGCCGGTCACCATCCCCGAGTCCGGCAAGCTCCTGCTCCTCTCCGGCGTCCTGCCGCCGGAGAAGATCGGGGTGGAGATCGAGGTGAAGAAGTAGGCCCTCATCACCCCGGCCCTCTTCTCCCGATCCCTCCCCCCTCCCAAACCGGGAGAAGAGGGAGAAAACCCCTCCGGGTCGTTTTGGGTGGGCGGTTCCCCTCTCCCGGTGAGGGAGGGGGGAGGGGTCGGGAGAGGGGTCAGGGGTGAGGGTTTTTATACAGCCCCGGCCTCACGATCTCCATATACCCTCCGGGGCTGGCGATCTCCGTGAAGCCGAAAGGGCGGTAGAGCTCGTGGGCGTCGCGGGTGACCAGCGAGAAGCGCCGGAGCCCCTGGAGGTCCGGGTGCGCCATCACGCATTCCATCATCCAGGTCCCCAGCCCCCGGCCGCGCCATTCCGGCAGCACGTAGACGTCGCACAGATAGGCATAAGTGGCCGCGTCCGTGATCACCCGGGAGAGGCCGATCTGGCGCTCCCCCGCGCCCTCTCCCGCGTAGAGGCCGAAGCAGAGGGAATTCCGCAAGGCCCGCTCCAGGATCTCCCGCGGGATCCCCTCCGCCCAGTAAGAGGTGGAGAGAAAAGCGTGGATCGCGCCCAGGTCCAGACGCCCGGGATCGGTCGAAAGGGTGAAGCCGTCACGCCGGTGCTCGCAGCTCATGACGGCAATTCTAAATCCAGAGTTGGCACCATATGTGCTTTTGTTAATAAGCATCTGCCCTTCGCCAAATGGAGGGCTTGACCGATAGGAGGTACCAACCATGCGTAAGAACGCAGCTCGAATCCTAGGTCTGCTGGTCACCGTGCTCGCCCTCTCGACGCCGGCTCACCGCGCGGAAGCGCAGAAGGCCTGTACCCTGCTCTGCATCCAGGGGTACCACTGTTGCGTCCACGGCAGCAACCAGACCTGCGTGCCGGATTCTCAGCCCTGCTGAACGCTACCCCGGGGCGGGGCTCGCGCTCCGCCCCCGGGGCTCCTCCCCTCCCGATTTCGCGCCCCGGAGTATCATCCTCTTCGGAAATGCGGCGAAGCCTCATCTTCGAAGGGGTCGTCAACCGCCTGCGGCGACGGCGGGTGAACCGCCGCGCCTTCCAGGAATTCGGCCGCTCTCTCGCCCTGATCGTCGACCGCGAGGCCCTGGCGGCCAGTGTGGCGGCCCGCATCCGCGAGCTGTTCGATCCCGACCGCATGGTCATCCTGGAGCCGGACCGGGTCAGCCTGAGCTTCCTGCCCGGATTCTCCTTCGGGCTCGACGAGGCCGATCTGGCGGGCCTGCGGGTGCCGGCGCGCGGCAAGCTCACCCGCTGGCTCTCCGTCAACGAGACCTGTCTGGTGCTGGACCGCCAGCCCGGCGTGCAGGAGTATCTCGATCCGGCGGAGCGGGAGCTGCTGGACCGCCTGCGGGTGAGCCTGGTCGTGCCCATGGTCTCCCTGAACCGCCTCACGGGCATCCTGCTGCTGGGCTCGGACCGGCCGGGCTGGGGGATCGGCCGCGGCGACGTCGGGCTGCTCGACCTGCTGGCGTCGCAGGCCAGCCTGGCGTTCGAGAACGCCGAGCTCTACCGCACCCAGCGCGAGCGCCTCGACCGCCTCTACCGGGCCGAGCGCCTGGCGGCCGTGGGGCAGCTCGCCGCCGGGGTGGCGCACGAGATCCGCAACCCGCTCACCGCCATCCGCTCGACCATGCAGTATTTGCTGCGCGGCCTCGACCCTGAGGAGCCCCGCCACGGGCTCGTGCACGAGCTGCTGCGCGAGGTCGACCGCATCAACACCACGGTAGGCGGCCTGCTCAGCCTCAGCCGCTCGGGGGAGCTGCGGAAGTCGGACATCGACCTGCTGGAGCCTCTGGGGCAGGCCGTGCGGCTCCTGCAGGCCCGCGCCGCCGAGCAGGGGGTGGAGATCCGGTGCGATCTCGGCGTGGGCGAGCTGCGCGTCCTCGGCGACGCGGACCAGCTCAAGCAGGTCTTTTTGAACCTGCTGATCAACTCCCTGCAATCGATGCCCGCCGGGGGGCGGATCGCGGTCGGCGCGGCCCCCTGGCCACGGAACGAGCGGAGCGAGCCGGCCGGCACCCGGTGGGCCCAGGCGCGGATCGAGGACACCGGAGCGGGGATCCCGCCGGAGCAGATGCGGCGGGTCTTCGATCCGTTCTACACCACCAAGCGGGACGGCACCGGCCTGGGGCTGGCGATCTGCCACGGCATCATCGAGCAGCACCAGGGTGAGATCCAGTTGGAGAGCGAGGTCGGGGTGGGGACGGCGGTGTCGGTCCGCCTGCCCCTGCTCGAGGGGAAGAGCGAGGGGGAGCCATGGCCAGCATTCTGATCGTCGATGACGAAGGGCCGATCCGGCGCATTCTCTCCGTGCTGCTGCGGGAGCGCCGCCACCGCGTCACCGAGGCCGCCTCGGGGGAGGAGGCGCTCGCCCTGTGGGGGGAGAAATCGGCGGAGGCGAAGCCGGACCTCGTGCTGCTCGACCTCAAGCTCCCCGGCATCGACGGGCTGGAGACCCTCAAGCGGCTGCGCGCCCTGGAGCCGCGGCTGGACGTGGTGATGATGACCGCCCACGGCAGCATCTCCTCGGCGGTGGAGGCGATGCGCCGGGGCGCCTTCGACTACCTGACCAAGCCGTTCGACAACGACGAGCTGCTGATCCTGGTCGACCGCGCCCTGGAGATGCGGCGGCTGAGCGCCGAGAACGAGTCGCTGCGCGAGGAGATCGAGAGCCGCTACGGCTTCAACGAGATCGTGGGGATCAGCCGCGAGATCCAGGACGTCTTCCGCCTGATGGCCAAGGTCGTGCGGGTGGACGTCACCGTCCTGGTGACCGGCGAGTCGGGCACCGGCAAGGAGCTGGTGGCGCGGGCCATCCACCGCCGCGGCGCCCGTTCGGCGGGTCCCTTCGTGGCGGTCAACTGCAGCGCCATCCCGCAGACGCTCGTCGAGTCCGAGTTCTTCGGCCACGAGAAGGGGGCCTTCACCGACGCCCGCGACAGCCGGCCGGGGAAGTTCGAGCAGGCGGACGGCGGCACCCTCTTCCTCGACGAGGTGGGGGACCTCGCCCTCGACGCCCAGGCCAAGCTCCTGCGGGCCTTGCAGGAGCGGCAGATCCAGCGCATCGGCTCGCGCGCTCCCCGGCCGGTCGACGTGCGAGTGGTGGCCGCCACCAACAAGGACCTGGAGAAGGAGGCCCGGGAGGGGCGCTTCCGCGAGGACCTCTTCTGGCGCCTGAACGTCGTCCACGTGCGCCTGCCGGCGCTGCGCGAGCGGCGGGCCGATCTGCCCATCCTGATCGATCATTTCGTCGACCGCTTCAACCGCGAGCTGGGCCTGGGGGTGGGGTCGGTGGCGCCCGAGGTCCGGCAGCTCCTCATCGAGTACGCCTGGCCGGGCAACGTGCGGGAGCTGGAGAACACCATCTGCCGGACGATGATCCTCTGCGAGGGGGGCGTCCTCACCGCCGCCGACCTCCCCGGCCGGGTGCGCGGCGAGGAGGAGGGGATGGCGCCGCGCTCCGACCTCTCCCACCTGAGCCTGGCGGACGCGGTGGCGGAGGCCACGGAACGGCTGGAGAAGGTGATGATCCTGGCGCGCCTCGCCGAGCACCGGGGGAGCCGCACGGCCACGGCCGAGAGCCTGGGCGTCTCGCGCAAGACCCTGTTCAACAAGATGCGCCAGTACGGCCTCTCCGGCGACGAGAGCGACGAGGGGGCGGTCTAATTCTACTTTGTCAGACTGCGAGCGCCCGCCCCGCCCGGGCATAAATGCCCGGGCTACGTTGGAAACGAAAAGCCGGCTAAAGCCGGCTCCGAAGTCAGAGCCGCTCCTCCAGGAGCCGGGTTCACCCGGCTTTTCGGTTGAAGCGTAGCCCGGGCATTCATGCCCGGGCGGGGGCGGGCAATCTGACAAAGTAGAACTACGCGCCGCCCGGCTCCGGAGCCGGCAGCGGCGCGATCTTCCGGCGGGAGCGCAGGTCCCCCCGCATGTAGTCGAGATAGAGCCGCTCGAGATTCTCGTACTGCAGCTCCTCGCGAGTGCGCGTCAGCACCTGCCGCCCCTCCTGGAGGATGCCGACCCGGTCGGCGAGCTGGCGCGCCCAGAAGAGGTCCTGCATGGTGATCAGCAGCGCCCGGCCGCGGTCCCGCACCGACTCCAGCAGCTCGACGAGCTCGGCGGCGGACTTCGGGTCGAGCCCCACGAGCGGCTGGTCGAGCAGGAGGGCGGGGGCCTCCTTCATCAGCGCCGCCGCGATGCCGACCTTGCGCGCCATCCCCGGGCTGAAGCCCGCCAGCCGCTGGGTGAACGCCGCCTCGGGGAGCCCCACCTCCCGCAGGGCCATCTCGCAGGCGTGCCGCGTGGGGGCCCGCCGGCCGCCCAGGCTGGCGAAGAACGCCAGGTTCTCGAGCGCCGTGAGCCGGCCGTAGAACCCCGTCGTATCCGCGAAGTAGGCCACCCGCTCGCGGGCCCGCAGGGGCTCCCGGACGACGTCGACGCCGTCGATCCAGGCCCTGCCGGCGGTGGGCTTGGTGAAGCCCAGAAAGAGGTTGATCGCGGTGGTCTTGCCGGACCCTTGAGCCCCCAGCAGGCAGTAGATCTCCCCCGCCTCGACCCGCAGGTTGAGGGCGTCGAGCGCCAAGTGGCCATTCGGATGGCGTTTGCTCAGGTCGATCGCCTCGATCATGTCTCGCCCACCTCATAGCGGGAGAAGAAGAACAGGGAAGCGGCGGCGAGCGCCAGGGTCTCGGCACCGAGGAGGGCCAGGAGGGGGAGGGCGGCCTGGAGCCCCTCGCGGACCGGCGGCTCGTGAAAGACGAAGCGCGCCAGCGCTCCCGGCGGCACCGGGCGCTCCGAGACGTAGCCGCTGAAGAACAGGATGTGGGGGCTCTCCGGATCGCTCGCGTCGAGCGCCCGCAGCCGTTCCTCCAGGCCGCTCCGGAACGCCCAGGCCTGCTCGATGAAGCTCTCGTCCCGCCCCGGCCCCGAGCCGGCGAGGCGCTCGGCGAGGTCGGCGATGAGGGAGGAGGGCGAGAGCCAGGCCAGGGCCTTCGCCAGCCGGACCTGGCCGATCTTGCGCCGCAGGACCCGCCGCCGCACCGCCTCGCGGCCGGCGGAGCGCCGGTTCTCCGCCTCCGCCGAGATCCGTTCCCAGGCGAAGCCGTCGGCCGCCGCCCACACCGGCGGGCGCCAGTGCCCCTCCCGGCCGGCATACTCCCGGGCGATCCGCCGGTCGACCGCCGCCATCCGCCGCGCGGTCTCCTCCTCGCCGGGGATCGGCCGCAGGCGGTGGGCCAGCAGCCCGCCGACGGCCGGCACCACGATCACCCCCAGCACCCAGAGCCACGCCAGCACGCTGAGGCTCGCCGAGGGCTCCCGCGACAGGATGGAGACGAGCAGCGTGATCAGGGTGGAGAGGCCGATCACCCAGAGCCCCAGCAGCGCCACCAGGCCGGCCCTGGCCAGGTCGGTGCCCTGGAGAGGGATGCCGCCTGGGGCCCGGACGAG
Source organism: Thermoanaerobaculia bacterium (assembly GCA_045807625.1). Lineage (GTDB taxonomy): Bacteria > Acidobacteriota > Thermoanaerobaculia > Multivoradales > UBA5704 > DATARR01. The sequence goes on from JBJMHA010000041.1 coordinate 13,844, forward strand.
CAGCAGGCTGAGGAGCGCTCCCGCCAGGAAAGGGGCCGCCAGGCAGCTCCAGAGGGCCAAGAGCTTGCCGGCCAGCACCTTCCAGGGAGCCACCGGATAGGAGAGGAGCAGTCTCAGCGTCCCCTCCTCCCGCTCGCCGCAGATCGCGTCGTAGCCGAGGAGGAAGGCGGCGAGAGGGAGCAGCACGCAGAGGGCGAACGTCCAGTCGAGCGGCTGATGTCCGGGCAGCCGGTAGTTGCTGCCGTGGACCCGGCGGATCTCGGGCGGGACCAGGGCCCGCGGCGCCTGGGCGTAGACGTTGGGGGTGGCCGTCTGGCCGCCGTCCACCACCAGGGCGAGCCGCCAGGGGGGCTTCACGGCCGGATGGAGGAGGTCGACCGCCTGGCCCACCGTGAGCGTGGCGAGCTGCCTGGCGTAGCCCTCCTCCACGGTCCGCTGCTCGAAGAGCTCGCCGCGGTAGCGCGCCCGGGCGCCGAGCGCCGCCAGCGCCATCACGGCCAGCAGCAGGACGGCGATCGCGGGGTACCGGAAGTCGCCGGTCACCCGCCGGACCTCACGGCGGAAGATCACCGCCACGGGCCGCCAGGGGCGCGCCTCACCGGCCCCTCCGGGGAGGGGGGCCGGGGGAGGCGGCGCCGCCGCCGGGATCTCGCGGAAGCTCGCCCGCGCGCCCATCACGCGAGCTCCAGGCGGCGGAAGCGGACCCAGACCGCGGTGGCCGCCGCCGCGTTGAGCAGCAGGAGGGCCGCGGCCTCCAGAGCCCCGCGCGACAGGGCGCCGGCGAAGCCGGGAGGGTGGTAGGAGAACCGCGGCATGTCCTCCAGCCGGAGGCGGCGGGAGGGGTCGCGCCCGACGCTCTCCTGGTCCCGGCGCACGCGGTCCTGCATCGCGGGCTCGTTGAGCTGGTTGAAGAGCCGGCTCACCTCGGCCGGATCGACCTCCTCGGGGGAGCGCCCCAGATAGAGCGGCCAGGGGAGGAGGCGGCCGGGCGGATCGTCCGAGAACCAGCGCCAGGAGCCGAGCGCACCCCGCCGTTCCAGCCAGGCGAGGAAATCCAGCCGGTAGCGCCGGCAGGCCGCCAGGAAGCGGTCGTGATCGGCGGCGGAGACCCCCGCGAAAGACTCCGACAGGCGGTCGAGGAGGAAGGCCGGCGAGAGCGCCGCCAGCGCGGTGCCGAGCCGCTCCCCCTCCCGCAGCCGCGCCTCGTAGCGCCGGTGCAGCGCGAACACCTCCCCGGCGTACCGCAGCCCGCTCGCCGTCTCGAAGCGGGAGTAGCCGGCGAGAGCGTCGTAATAGAGAGAGGAGCCGTGCCGGTACCGCACGGCGTGATGCTCGCCGCTGGTGAAGGCCATGGCGGTGTGCCCGCTGACCGCGGCGAGCAGGGGGGCGCTCCGGCGCCTCGCCGCCAGGCGGCTCTCATAGCCGGCGGTCAGCTCCGCGATCCGCCGCTGGACGCTCCTCTCGACCCTCTCCGAAGGCACCAGGTCCCCCGCCGTCGAGAAGGCCATGGCGGGGACGAGGATGGTGAGCGCGAACCACACCAGCACCGAGACCCCCAGGGCCTGCGCCGAGCCGCGGGCATGGACCGAGATGAGCAGCCCCAGCAGCAGCATCAGCGACAGGTAGACCCCGTACGCGCCGGCCATGCCCGCCACGCGCAGCCACTGATCGATCGTGAGAGGGGTGCCCACGGACAGGCGGAAGGTCGCCAGGCTCGCCAGGAGCCCGCCGGCCAGCGGCAGGAGGATCGCCGCCAGGCTGCCGAGATACTTGCCGGCCAGCACCGCCCGCCTCGACACGCCGTTGGCGAAGACCGCCCGCAGGGTGCCGTCCTCGACCTCGCAGGTCACCGCGTCACAGGTCAACAGCAGCGCCAGCAGCCCCAGGACCACGCTCACCACCGCCGTCAGGCCCACCGGCGGCGAGCTGGCGGAGAGCTCGTTGCCCCGCCGTTCTCCCGTGGCCTCGGCCGGAACGGCGAACAGATGGATCACCACCTCCGTCCCCAGGCGCGCGTCGAAACCCGGGTCGAGGGCGCTCAGCGGCTCCGGCGGCCGCACCGCCAGGGGGTGCAGATAGGAATAGACCGAGACGGCGCCGAGCGCCTTCTCGCCGCTCGCCAGCCGCTCGCGGTAAGCGCGCAGCCGCAGGTTGTAGTCCTCGGCCGCCACCCGCGTCGACGACACGGCGAGCACCAGCGCGAGCAGGGCTCCGGCCCAGAAGCGGAAGCTCGCGAGATGATTGAGCAGCTCTTTTCTGGCGACCGCGTTCATCATCGTTCTGATCATCTTGTGAGCCCAGTATAGCCGTGGACTCTGCACCCGGCGTGCCATTCGCCTTTCCCGCGGGGCTGCCCCGCCGGCGCGGCCGGCGTGGAGTAGCGGCTTACCCGGCGGCGGGTAACGGCTTACCCATCGGCCCCGCCGTCCACCCTTGAAAACCGTTTGCACAAGGGCTCCCAGCCCTGTCGCGGCACCTGGCCCACCCCTTGCACTCTGGCTGCGGCGCGAGTCGGATCGAGCAAAAAAACTTACGAAAGACGAGGGAATCATGTTTCGTACGAGCAGCTATACGATCTTCGTCAACCTGCCCGGCAATGATCACGAAATGCTGCTCGTGCACGGCTACACCGGAGCGTACGACCGGGTGTCGCGGGAGGTCGCCGGTTATCTGCGTTCGCGCGAGGCCCGGCGCTCGTCCCGGCCTCTCTATGGCGACTGGAGCGCGGAGCCGGAGCCGGCCGCCGCCGGCGAGGTCTCGGACGCCACGATCGATCTCCTTCAGGCGCAAGGGTATCTCACCGATCTGTCGCCGGAGGAGGAGGAGACCTTCTTCGCGCGGCTCGCCGAGACGCTCCACCGGCGCGCCCTCCGCCAGGCGCCGAGCTACATCTTCATGCCGACCTACGACTGCAACCTCCGCTGCTCCTATTGCTATCAGGATCACATGCGGAGCGACTGCGGTTTTCATCATCTTTTGCGCACCATGGGACGGCCGATGATCGATCGCATTTTCGCCGCCCTCCCCCGCATCGAGGAGCGCCATGGGCTCGACCCCGCGGCGCCGCGGCGCCGCAACATCGGTCTCTTCGGCGGCGAGCCGCTGCTGGCCGCCAACCGGCCGGCGGTCGAGCACATCCTGATGCGGGCTTTCGAAATGGGGGAGGTGGACCTCTGGGCGGTGACCAACGGCACCGAGCTCGACGCCTACCGCGACCTCCTCGGACCGGCCGGCATCGCCCGCCTGCAGATCACCCTCGACGGCCCGCCGGCGCAGCACGACGCGCGGCGCCTCTACGCCGACGGCAGCGGCTCCTTCGAGCGGATCGCGCGGAACATCACGATGGCGCTCGAGCTCGACGTGGGCGTCAGCATCCGGCTCAACGTCGACCGCGGCAACCTCGCCCAGCTTCCCAGCATCGCCGCGGAGATCGAAGCGCGCGGCTGGGACGCCCGCCCGGGCTTCTCGGCCTACACCTCGCCCGTGCGCGGCGGCAACGGCAAGACCGAGGCCCGTGACACTCTGAGCTCCTGGGAGCTCGACCGCACGCTGACGGCGATGCGCGAGGAGCACCCGGCGCTGCGGGTGCTGGCCCGTCCCGACGAGGGGATGCGGGCGCGCTCGCGGAGCATTTTCGAGGCCGGCGGCGAGGTCCTGCCCAGCCTGCGCCCGAGCTTCTGCGGCGCCCACGACCGCATGTACATCTTCGATCCCTTCGGCGACATCTACGCCTGCTGGGAACGGACGGGCGACCGCGACGTCCGCGTCGGCCACGTCACCCCCGAAGGAGAGGTCGAGCTGCGCGAGGACCAGATCCAGGTCTGGCGCGGCCGCACGGTGGCGAGCAACCCGGTCTGCCGGCGCTGCCGCTTCGCCCTGCACTGCGGCGGTGGCTGCGCCGTCCTCGCCCTCGGCAAGAACGGAAAATTCGAGTCGAACTATTGTGATGGATTCGCCGCCCGCTTCCGCGCCAGCATCGCCGAGGCCTATCTGGAGCACGTCTCCGGAGCCGGCCCGGCCACGGTGGCGCAGCGGGTCTGCGATCTATGAGATCCCCTGACGCAAGCACGCTCAACGATTGGAGGGAGGAGACATGAAGAGATTCCCGGTCTCTGGTGAGATGACCCGCCTCAACGGCGCCGCGCTCCGCATCAGCGCCGAGCGCCTCCGCGACGGCGGGTGGGAGGCCCTTCTGGAGGAGACTCTCGCCCGGGTCCACGGCGGCGGGCCCACGTGCACCGAGTTCAATTGCAACGTTTACGCGCCACCGCCGCCCGGATGACCTCCCCGGCCCCCCTCGACCCGCAGCCCGAGAAAGGAGAGCCGCATGATCGCGCAGAGCCCGTGGAGAAGAGACGCCGAGCTGATCGCCAAGCAGGAGCGGATCGATCACGAATTGGACCGCTTCCGGGACGAGGCCCGTCCCGATCTCGCCGCCCTGCCGCGCGAGATCGCCGAGATCCTGCGCTTCGTCCACAACCACCTGTTCGACAGCGCGCTCAACGTGGCGGCGGCCCGGCGTTCCTGCGGCCTGCGCAACAACAACGTCAGCACCGCGTTTCGCGTCGCCGTGGGGGTGGGGTTGCGGGAGTACATCGAAACCCTCCGCCTGCGGGCCGCGGAGCGCCTCCTCCGCGACGGCGGCCTCGAGGTCTACCTGGTCGCCATGGCGGTCGGCTACGACCATCTGGAGACGTTCTGCCGGGCCTTCCAGCGCCGTTTCGGATATACGTCCTCACATCACCGGAAGGCCGAGATGGCGGGCGAGGCCGTCGCGGCTGCCCAGAAAGAGATCCAGGCCTACCTCCAGGAAGCGGCTTCCCTCTGATCCCGCTGTTTCTTTCCGCTCCAAAAAGGAAAGGCCCCGCGGAGCTCTTCCGCGAGGCCCCTTTCGGATTCTCTTACTGATCTTGGCGCTCTGCGCCGCCTGGATGAAGCCGATGAGCTGGCTGACCAGCCGCACGGCGGTGGGGCTCCCGGGCGTGGCCGATGTTTTCTCTTGAGACATTCTCTTGACCCTTTTTTTCCCCGCGGCCGGCCCGCCGCCGGATTGGAAATGCTTTTCGACACGCGTGGTCCGCGGCTCCGCGAGGGCGGCGAAGGGTACTCAGTTACCCCATCGTGAGTAAACGCTTACCCGCGTTTCGCGCATACGACAGCAGAAAGAAGGGGAAAACGCAACAATTTCGAGCGATCAGGGTTGGCCCACCCTTTGCAATCGATCTGGTCGCGAGCAAACGGCGTCTTCGAATCACACTTTGTCAGAGGAGCTGAATCCATGAGCGCAACGACTCAAGAAAATGTTTACTTGGATCCGGGGCGGAGCAGCTTCGGACGAGCCTGGCAAGCCGCTCTGGCGGGAACGGGCAGGTCCGCCGCCGCTCTGGCAGGCATTCTGCTGCTCAGTCTCCTGATCGCAAACTTCCTGATCGTGAAGCAGAACCGGTCCCTGAGGCACCAGGTGCTGAAGAATGGGCCGCAATATCTTAGCGCGGGAGAGGTCGTGCCCACCTTGCGGGGTCTGGGCCTCGACGACAGGATCACCAGCGTCGCCTACGGGCGTGGCGAGAAACCAACTCTTCTGCTGGTGCTCTCGCCGTCGTGTGGCTGGTGCAAAATCAATCTACCCAACTGGCAGGCCATCCTCGATCAGGCTTCAAATCGCTATCGGGTCGTGGCGATCTCGATCTCACGCCCGAAGACGGCGGAGTACGTGCGCGACCATGGCCTTTCAAAGGCCGCCGTCATCGTCGAGCCGGAGCCGCGCGACCTGCTTGCCTACAAGCTCCAACTCACCCCACAGACCATCCTGGTGAATGCTGATGGAACCGTCAGGAAGAATTGGATGGGAGCCTTCAGCGCCGAGGACCGTCAGGAGATCGAGAGCACCCTGGGAGTTCGCCTGCCGGCTTCGTACTTCGATACCACCGCGAAACAGATCAGCGCCAAGCTGACCTCCAGATAACCACACCTTTTCAAAGGAGACGAAAGATGAGCAAGATGAAAGTCACCCGTACCGTCCTCTTCGCCCTGGTGATCACCGTCACGTTGGTGTCTCTGCTCCAGGTGTCTGGAAATGCCGCCGAGAAGCCGGCGTATCAAGCCCTGGCTGCCTGTGCCGGCCTCGCGTGCAACGATCCCAGCGATTGCGGCAGCTTCTGCTTCTGCAACAATCCCACGGACAAGGTGGGCAGCTGCTATAAGGACGAGGAGGCGATTCGGGCTTTCCTGAGGGCGCAGAAAGATCCACAGGCCCGGAGAGGCTCGGCTCAGCAGCACTGAGCGCTCGCTTACGTCGAACCCACCCGAGGCCTGGCCGAAGAGAGGCCAGGCCTCTCTGCCTCACCCCGCCCCCCGCCCCATCCGCCGCGCGATCAGCAATGCCATCTCCAGCGCCTGCTCGTAGTTGAGGCGGGGGTCGACCTGCGAGCGGTAGGCGCGCTGGAGGTCCTCCTCGGTGAGGCCGCGGGCGCCGCCGATGCACTCGGTGACGTCCTCGCCGGTGAGCTCGAAGTGGACGCCTCCCAGGTAGGAGCCCAGCTCCTCGTGGAGGTCGAAGGCCTGCTCGAGCTCCGAGAGGATGTGCTCGAAGCGCCGGGTCTTGATGCCGTTCGCCAGCGACTCGGTGTTGCCGTGCATGGGATCGCACACCCAGAGCACCGTGCGGCCGGCCCGCCGCACCGCCTCGACCAGTGGCGGCAGGCCCGCGGCGATCTTTTTCTGGCCGAAGCGGTGGATGAAGGTGAGGCGCCCGGGCTCGCGGTGCGGATCGAGCACGTCGGCGAGCTTGACCAGCCCCTCGGGCGTCATGGCCGATCCCACCTTGACCGCGATCGGATTGGCGATGCCGCGGAAGAACTCGACGTGGGACCCCTCGATCTGTGCCGTGCGCATGCCGATCCAGGGGAAGTGGGTGGAGAGGTTGTACCAGCCGGCGCGCCGCGGCACCCGCCGCGTCTGGGCCTGCTCGTAGAGCAGGTGCAGCCCCTCGTGGCTAGTGAAGTAGTCCACCCGGCTGATCTCGCCGGCCTGCGTGCCGGCCAGCGATTCGAAAAATTGCAACGAGTCCCGGATCGAGGCCACCCGCCGCCGGTACTCCTCGGCGTGCGGCGAGTGCTTCACCCAGGAGAGGTCCCAGTACTCGGGGTGGTGGAGGTCGGCGAAGCCGCCGTCGATCAGGGCGCGGATGAAGTTGATCGTCAGCGCCGCCCGCTCGTAGCCGCGCAGCAGCAGCTCCGGATCGGGAGTGCGGTCGGCGAGCGTGAACGGCACTCGGTTGATCAGGTCGCCGCGGTAGGAGGGGAGGCTCACCCCCTCCCGCTCCTCGAGGTCGGCGCTGCGCGGCTTGGCGTACTGCCCGGCGAAGCGGCCGACGCGGATCACCCGCCGCCGCGCGCCGTGCACCAGCACCAGGCTCATCTGGAGCAGGATCTTGAGCTTGTTGGTGATCGACTGCGAGGTACAGTCCTCGAAGCTCTCCGCGCAGTCGCCGCCCTGGAGGAGGAAGCGCTTCCCTTGCGCCGCCTCGGCGAGCTGCGACTTCAGCCGTTCGATCTCCCACGAGGTCACCAGCGGCGGCAGGCAGGCGAGGTCGCGCAATGCCCCCTCGACGCGGGCGTAGTCCGGGTAGACCGGCTGTTGCAGCGCGGGCCTCTCCTGCCACGAGGTGGGGGTCCAGTCGGCCATGGCGAGGGGGAACTGTACATCATCCCCGCGCTCTCGCAGTCGGGTCTCCATAGCCGGGGAGGTGCGTCCAGGGGAGGAATCCGGGACTGGGGGACGGCCTCTGGGGGAAGGCCGTCCGCGGTCCGGAGCCGGTCTATTGGCAGGTGCAGGTGAATTGGGCCACCGTGCAGGCGATCCCGCACGACTGGTCGCAGCGCGAGTACTGGAGGGACGTGTCGGGGCCGCCCCCGGCGAGGCGAAGCTGCCCGTCGGCCAGGTTGCGCAGGGTCTCGCGGCTGAGGGCGAGCTTCTTGATTCCGGTCTCTCTTTTCATGGATTCTCCTTTCGTATGAGCCGTTCACTGTCAAAGGTGCCAGAACCCTGGAGCCCGGGACGCGTAGAATACCCCTGAGGGGGGTCCGACATGGATCAAGGGTTCACAGTTCTTATTCCGATCGTGGCGATCGTGGCCGGCACCGTCGCCGGCACCATCAAGACCTGGATGAAGCTCAAGGCGCAACAGCAGTCGCTGGGAGCCTCGAACCGGGAGCTGGAGCGGGATGTGGCCGAGCTGCGGAAGGACCGCGTCTCGCTGCTCGAACGGCTGGAGAACCTCGAGGCGATCGTGGTCAGCCAGACCTGGGACGCCCTCCAGGACCACTCCCTCCCGCCTCCCGAGAAGGAGCGCAAGGTGGCCTCGACCGTCCGCCGCGAGCTCGGGCCCGCCACGCCCTCCTTCCAGCAGCGGGCCGAGGACCTCGCCCGCCGCCTCCAGGGCTGATCCCGCGAAATTTTCTGTTCCCGCCGACTCCGGCGCCTGTCTCATAGGACTGAACGCACACCGGCGCGGCACGGCTCCCGGGAGAGCCGCCGGGCCCGACGCAAGGAGGTCCTATGATTCGGTATCGCTTTCTCTCGACCCTGACCCTGCTCTCCCTCTCCACGCTCGCATTCGGCTGCTCCCAAGGCCAGAGCCCCACGGAGCCGGCCTTCGACGCGCCGGTCGCGGCCAAGTCCCTCGCCACTTCCCAGGACAAGCGCCATGGCGCCGACGATCCGGCCGGCGACGACCGGGGCGGCCAGCAGGCGGGCGGTGCGGACGATCCGGCGGGTGACGATCATGGAAATCGCCAGGGGCGCGGCCAGCAGCAGCGCCCGCCGCGGGCCGGAGCCGAGCGTGAAGGCGCGGTTACCGCGGTCGACGCGGGGGCCGCAACCCTGACCCTCGCCGGCGGCCAGCGGATCACGGTGAGCTCCCAGACCCAGTGGAACCGCCGCGGCGATCTCTTCACGCTCCAGCAGGTGGCCGACGCCGTGGCCGCCGGCAAGCCCACTCGGGCCGAGGCGCGCGGGACCCTGCAGGCCGGCGTCCTCCTCGCCCAGACCATCAAGGCCGAGGTCGACGGCCGCTAGACGCCTCCACGGATCGCCAGACGGTGGGAGGGCGGACGCCGGAACGCGCCACCCTCCCGCTCAGGCGCTCGATCACCCAGACGGTCTGCCGGCGGCGGCGCCCCCACAGGGCGCAGTAGGGAGGGAAGGTGAGCAGCGCTCCGAGGATCCCCCCCGCCAGCGCCGCTCCGCAGAGCAGGACCGGCCCACCGAAGCTCCCGCTCCCCCGGGGCCAGGTCAGCAGCACCCCCACCATCGCGATCAGGAGCAGGACCAGGACGGCCGTCACCCGCCGCCCCGGAGGAGCCCCCAGGACGGGCCGGAAGTCGGCCTGGGCGAGGTCCGGCTCCATCTCCCGGAGCAGCCCGGGGAGGGCCTCGGCGGCCACCTTCCCGGTCTTCCAGAGATGGCCCAGGGAGTCGGGCAGGAAGCGCTCCGCGCCGTCGATCCCGGAGCGGAGCGCGTAGACCGGGGTGTCCCCCCACGGGCAGGGGGACGGGACCTCCCGCACGTGCTCGGGCACGAGGTAGTAGGCCTCGATTGAGAGATCGGCCGGGACGTTTCCATTCCAGGGGTCCGCTCCCCGGAACCGCGCTTCTGTCCGCACCCGCCGGAGAGCCAGCTTGGCACGCATGGGCATCGCGAAATCCTCCCTGCGGGCTGGAGGGCTCGAGGCCCGGCCGCGGCAAGAGGTTGGATGAAGCTGCCTGCTGAGGGGGAGGATTATGACGCAGCCGGAGCCGGATCTCCAGCGGGCCGGCCGGGAAGGAAGAGGGGGAGGATCTCTCCTCCCCCCGATCGTGCTCTTAGACCGTGCAGTCGATGACCGTGCAGGCGATGCCGCACGAGCCACAGTCCGAATAGTTCTTGGACTTCACGCCACCCACGACGTCGACGATCTGGTTCTCGTCGAGGCTGCGCAGGGTCTCCTTGGCGAGGGTGAGCTTCTTGATGGACTTCTTCATGGTGAAACCTCCGTACTTCTTCGGGATTGCTGGGATCGGGCGGGCCGTACAGCGCCCGCCCTCTTCTCAGGCCGCCCGAATCCCGGGGGCGTCGCGGATCGATCGCTCCACGCTACCACCGGTCTTCCGCGACCGGGGCGGATGGTTTCATAGCGGGGAGCGAATATCTATCTTGACAAATGAGTTTTTACCGCCCGTTTACTTCTTGACCTCGAAGTCCTTGCTGGCGGCCGAAGCGCCGTCGGCCGAGATCTCCACCTTGTATTTGCCTACCGGCCAGCCGCTGGGCTTCGAGATGTGGAACTCGGTGTTGGCGGGGCCGGTGGGGGCGAGATCCAGATCCTCCTCCTTGACCACCTGGCCGGAGTCGCCGAAGGTCCACCTGGCGTGGAGCTTCACCGAGGGCGCCGAGCCCTCCGTGGCGACCGAGGCGTAGACGGTGTCCTTGGGGCCGAAGGTGGTGGCCGGATCGGTGATCTTCTTGTCCGGCCCGACCGCCTTGCCCAGGTCGACCGAGCTGACCTTGAACGGCACGGTGGCGGGAGTGGTCTCGACCGACGTCTGCGGAGCGGTCGACACCTCCGGGGCCGGGAGAGGCTCCTCCTTCTTCTTGCAGCCGAACAGCGCGAGGCAGCCTACGAGGACCAGGGTCGTGGTGCGATGGAAGCGCATGGGCTCTCTCCTCTCTCTCACTCGGAAGGGATCTTGAGGGTCTGACCGGGGTAGATCAGGTCGGGGTCCTTGAGAACGTCCTGGTTGGCCTCGAAGATGCGCCGCCACTTGCTGGCATCGCCGTAGAAGTGCTTCGCGATCTTGGAGAGGCTGTCTCCCGGCGCGACCGTGTGGGTCTGCTCGGCCGGCTGCGCAAGGGGCGCGGTGGAGGACGCGCCACCCTCTACGTCGGAGAAGTCGGGCTTCTCGTCGTTGCTCGCCATGCGATCCTCCTTGAACAAGGAAGAAACTGCGTTGATAAGGGGACATCGTGCTACATCCTGATCCTACACCGATCCGACTGATCCGACCGATGAGACCGGTAACGCTTCAACCAAGTCCCCCTCTCCCGGTCGGTGGGGAGGGCGATGGGAGAGGGGGACAGGGGTGAGGTTCCGGCAACCTTCCGGCCGCCCGTTCGTAGATACTCTCTCCGGCGGCCCGGCCGCCTCAGCCCCTCTTTGCCCAAAGGAGCTCTCATGAACCGCCGCCTCGCCATCCTCGTGCTCGCCGTCCTGCTCGGGCTCGCCGTCTCCCCGGCCGGTGCCGCGGAGCCGCCGGCCGCCGCCGCGCCTTCGGCCCCGCCCACGGCGGCCGAGCGTCCGCTCATGGCCCTCCCGTACACTCCGAGCCTCGACACGGCCGTGATGGACCGCGCGGTCGATCCGTGCGTGGACTTCTACAGCTTCTCCTGCGGCAAGTGGCTGGAGCAGAACCCGATCCCCGCCGACCGGCCCGCCTGGAGCGTCTACGCCAAGACCGGGAACGACAACCGGCGGTTCCTCTGGGGCCTGCTGGAGGAGGCGGCCCGCCCCACGCCCGGCCGCGACGCCAACACCCAGAAGATCGGCGACTACTTCGCCGCCTGCATGGACGAGGCGGCCATCGAGAAGGCGGGAGCGGGCCCCCTCCAGCCCGATCTGGCGGCGATCGCCGCCCTGAAATCCAGGTCTGAAGCGGCCGCCCTCCTCGCCCGGCTGCACCTGCGGGGGGAGTCGGGCTCGGCGCTCTTCGGCTTCGGCTCCGGCCAGAACCCCAAGAACGCCGCGGAGGTGATCGGCGTCGCGGGCGCCGGCGGGCTGGGGCTCCCCTCGCCCGAGGACTACACCAAGGACGACGCCAAGTCCAAGGAGACCCGCGAGCGCTACCGTGCCTACGTCCAGAAAATCCTCGAGCTGCTCGGCGATCCTCAAGCTGCGCGTGACATGGAGGCCGTGCTCCGCGTGGAGACCGCCCTGGCGAAGAATTCCCTGCCCCCGGCCGAGCGCCGCGACCCCTACAAGATCTCCCACGTGATGAAGCGCCGGGATCTCCAGGCGCTCACCCCCTCGTTCCAGTGGGACGTCTATCTCAAGACCCTCGGCCAGACGGGTCTCCAGACCTTCAACGTCACCGAGCCCAAGTTCTTCCAGGAAGTCGACCGGCAGCTCAAGACGGCCAGCCTGGACGACCTCCGGGCCTACCTCCGCTTCCACGTGGCGAGCGACGCGGCCCCCTATCTCTCGTCCCCCTTCGTGCAGGCCAATTTCGGCTTCTACAACGCCTATCTCACAGGCGTCAAACAGCTCTCGCCGCGCTGGAAGCGCTGCGTCGGTTGGGTCGACCGCGACCTGGGGGAGGCGCTGGGGGAGGTCTTCGTGCGCAAGGTCTTCCCGGCCGGGATCAAGACCGACACGCAGCGGATGCTCAAGGAGATCCGCGACGCCATGGCGCTGCGCATCGAGCAGTCCCCCTGGATGACCCCGGAGACCAAGAAGCAGGCGCTGGTGAAGCTCCACACCATGCGCGAGAAGATCGGCTATCCCGACCGCTGGCGGGACTACTCGGCGCTGGAGGTGAGGCGCGGCGACTTCGCCGGCAACGTCGAGCGGGCGGCCACCTTCGAGACGCGCCGCGACCTCGCCAAGATCGGCAAGCCGCTCGACCGCGGCGAGTGGGGGATGACGCCGCCCACGGTCAACGCCTACTACAACCCCTTCATGAACGACATCAACTTCCCGGCGGGGGTCCTGCTGCCGCCGCTCTACGATCCCAAGATGGACGCCGCGCCGAACTACGGCAACACCGGCAGCACCATCGGCCACGAGCTGACCCACGGCTTCGATGACGAGGGGCGGCAGTTCGACGCCCAGGGCAACCTGCGCAACTGGTGGACCCCGAAGGACGACGAGGAGTTCCGCCAGCGGGCCGCCTGCGTGGCCGACCAGTACGCCCAGTACACGGTGGTGGACGACGTCAAGATCAACAGCAAGCTCACCCTCGGCGAGGACGTGGCCGACCTGGGGGGCACCATCCTGGCCTATCTCGCCTGGCTGGAAGAGACCAAGAACCAGAAGCTCATGCCGGTCGACGGCCTGACCCCCGAGCAGCGCTTCTTCGTCGGCTTCGCCCAGTGGGACTGCGCGGGCGAGCGCCCCGAGATGCTGCGCCTCTCCGCGCGGGTCAACCCCCACTCGCCGCACCAGTACCGCATCAACGGCGTGGTGGTGAACATGCCGGAGTTCGCCCAGGCCTTCAACTGCAAGCCCGGCCAGCCGATGGCGAAGGAGGCGGACAAGGTCTGCCGGATCTGGTAGGGGGAGAGGGCTCACCCCGCAGGGGTGATTATTTAGGAGCCTGGGGTTTCAACCCCAGGCGGGAGGGGCGGCCGCTCGCCACCTGGGGTTGAAACCCCAGGCTGATGAATATCCGCCCCTCCAGGGCGCAACGGGCTACCCCCTACGGATCGCCTCCTTGTAGGGGCGGCCCTGCGTGGCCGCCCTCCTTGATACGCTACCGGCATGCCTGCCGCTGCCCCTCCGCCGCCCGGCCGCGACTACTCCCAGCTCCTCGGAGCCATGAACGAGCTCCTCGCCGTGCTGTCGAGCGACGGCGGCGAGGAGGCGGCGCTGCGGGCCTCGTTCGAGGCCGCGGCGCGGGGGTTCGGCGCCCAGAAGGCGCTGCTGCTGATCGTCGAGAGTGTCGACCCCCTGCGCCTGCGGGCCGTCCACGCGCTGGGCAAGCTCACGGAGGAACAGATCAAGGCCTGCGAGCAGGGGGAGTCGGTGCGCGGCGTCAGCCCCTCCCTAATCCAGAGAGTCGTGGCGGGCGGCCGGCCCGAGCTGATCGAGGACCCCCGGCTGGCGGCCGACGCGTCCCACACTCCTTCACTGGCGGGAGGAGCGTACAGCGTGCTCTGCGCGCCGATCCGCGATCCGATCCGCGACGCCGTCCTCGCCGTGATCTACCTCCAGAACAGCGGCCTGACGGAAGCCTACGGCCAAGGCGACCTCGGCTGGCTCGAAGGCTACGCCACGGCGGTCGGGAGGCTGTTCGGTCTCTCCTTCCGCCACGCGCTCCAGGAGCAGGAGCTGCGCGAGATCCGTGGCGCGGCGGACAACGCGCCGGAGATCCTCGGCGACTCCTCGCATACTCAAGGCCTGCGGCGGGTCCTTCACGAGACCTTCATTCCGGCGATGGAAGTAGAGAACCCGGAGCCGATCCTCGTCCTCGGCGAGCGGGGCACGGGCAAGGACCTGATCGCCCGCTACCTCCACGCCTACAGCTCGCGCCACAAGCGCCCGCTGGTCGTGGTCAACTGCGCTGAGATCACCGACGAGCTGGCGGCCTCCCGCTTCTTCGGCCACAAGCGGGGCTCCTTCACCGGCGCCCTCACGGACGAGCCCGGCTTCTTCCGCGCCGCGGACGGCGGAGTCCTCTTTCTCGACGAGATCGCCGAGCTCTCTCCGCGCGCCCAGGCCCATCTGCTGCGGGTGCTGGAAAACCACACCGTCGTCCCGGTGGGGCAGACCCGCGAGATCAAGGTGAACGTGGCCGTGGTGCTGGCCACCAACCGCGATCTCGACCAGGAGGTGCGCGAAGGCGCCCTGCGGGCCGACTTCTACGATCGCTTCCGCACGCTGGCGCTCCGTCTCCTTCCCCTGCGAGAGCGCCCCTGGGATATCCCGCCGCTGCTGGAGCACTTCCGCCGCCACCACGAGCGCAAGCACCGCAAGCCCACGCTCGGCTTCACCCGCGAAGTGTTCCGGACCTTGGTGTCCTACGACTGGCCCGGAAACGTGAGAGATCTGGCCCGCGCCTGCTCGCTCTTCGTGATCCACGCCCAGCCCGGAGCCTGGATCGACCGCGACCTGATCGCCCGTTGTCTCCCCGAGCTGCTGACCGGCACGCCGAACCCCAAGGCGGGGCCGCTGCTCGCGGAAGGCGTTTCGATGGCCGAGGCGGTGGAGGCCTTCGAGCGCGAGCTGATCCTTTCACGGCTGGAGCAGCACGGCGGCAACGTGAAGGCCGCCCGGGAGAGCCTGGGGCTCACCAAGACGACGTTCCACCGGACGATGAAGCGATTGGGGATCGAGACCGGCGGGCAGGACTGAATTCGCGCCGTTGGGAGGAGGGAATGCCGCCTTCCCTGTCTCCGATGGTTTATCCGGGGAGAGAATGCCGTCTTCCCTTCTTCCAACGGCGTATTGGAGACCGGGAACGCGGCGTTCCCTCCTCAAAACGATACATTGGAAGAGGGAAGACGGCGTTCCCTGTTTCCGGCACCTGATTGGAAACCGGGAAGACGGAGCTCCCTCCCCGGACAAGGCGTCAGGAGGAGGGAAGACGGCATTCCCTCCTTCAATGAGCCGCCGGAGAGAGGGAAGACGGCGTTCCCTCCTCTGGCGAGACATTGGAAAGTCCTGCGCTCAAGCGGAAGCTTCGCCGTCCGGTGAGGGCTCTGGTTTCGCTGGCCGTCTCCTTCTGCGCAGCGGTTGGATGCCGAAACGGAGGAGCTCCTCGTTCCGATTGCCGAAATGATGCTTCAGGTTGACCTTCAGGGCGGACGCCGCCTTGCGTCCCTCCTCCAGGATCTCGTTCATCCTTCGGGTCACGGCCTGCTTGCGGGAGTCGAGCTCCTTCTGCTCGATCGCGAGCTTCCGGAACTCGGCAAGGAGCTTTTGCAGCGTTTCATGGATGGGCTGGAGCGGAGGAGCCGCGGCGGCCGTCTCCTCGTCGATCGATTGGGCCAGCTTCTCCCAGTCGCCAAGCGTCAGCGCGGTGCGGATTCGGGGCATGGGGGTCTCTCCTGGGAGAGATCTTACCGCACGTCCGGGCGGGACTGATTCGCGCGCGACGGGAGGAGAGGCGCGGAAAGAGTGACCGGCGGCTCGGAAGACCCAGGGCCGCCGGTCATTATTACTACTGTGTCACGAGAGCGCTGTGGCGGAGGCGGCGGTCAACAAAATCCCCCAGAATCCGGACCGCCTCACGTCGCACCGGTCGGGTCCGGCCATCCCGGGGAAGGACGGAACGCTCAAACGCAGTGAACCCCGCCGCAGCAGCATTTAGGGAGGACCACCCGGGATCTCGTCATCACGAGATGGCCCTTCGCGTTGACACGCACCGCGCCGAACACCACGACGCGATGCCGTCTTTCGTCGGCGTAGCGAAGGCTCAGATGCTCTCGCAGTTGGTCGTTGATCGAGACCGACGCGAACGCTTCGGGGACATTCAAGAGTGCCACCTCATCGACCACCCCGTCCTCACCAACCTCGGCCCGGAACCACGTCTCCTGGCCGGCTGCGTTCACCGGCAGCCCCGCGTCGATGTCGATCGGTGCCACCTTCGGGACGGGGATCTCGCGGCTGTTGTGGGGATGCTCCGCGTCCTCGATAACGAGGACGGTGGAGGTGCGCTTCCCACGCGGCCGAAAGCGCTCGGCTACCTCCTGGACACGGTTCGAGAACTCGACAGTCGAGGCGCCCAGCACGTCGCCCGCTGACGACACGAGCGCCCATTCCTCGAAGTTGAAGGACCCCTCCCGCCGGACTCCCGGATGCAGGAGGCCGAATTGAAGCTGGTAGTCGGCGAGCTCGGATTTGAGATCCGAGCCGATCATGAACGTACTGGAGCTGAGCTTCGTACTGCCGCAGCCGCCGGCGCCACCACCACCAGGGAAACCGGACACGCATGTGCAGCCGTAGCAGGAGCCGTCGCGAAGGTTCTTCAGGCAGCGGGGAGTCTGATCGGCGTAGCAGCAAGTCGAGCAGGATGTAAATCCGTTGTCGGCGTAGCAGCTACAGCAGTTGTTCTGCGCTCCGACGGCGCCCGGTAGCAGGATGGCCACCGCCACCAGAACGAATGGGACCAGAACGAATGGGATCGCGTCGCGTTTCATCTGCGCTCCTTTCCTGTGATAGCTCGCCAGAGAGCTTGCTTGCTGGCTTGGAGAGGAGCAATTTCGCGGCCTGGCCGAGGGAAGTCCCAACCCATTGAAAAGTCACGGCATAGCCGAGGAGGGTCGCGCCGGGGCTCCACTTCCGGAACGCTCGAAGAGCCAGGCCGTTCCAAATCTGGAACGGCCTACCGCCAGTCGCCGCTGAGCTCGAACGCCGCCCAGAAGAACGGGTGGGACGATCCGCCCTTCTTCCGGATCTGATCGATCTGCGCCGCCCGCAGGGCCTCGTCTTTCGATTTGCCATCACGGAGATAGCGGTAGAAGCGCTCCATGAAACGGGCGGTGGAGTAGTCGGCCACCCCCCAGAGCGAGGCGAGGACCGTACGGGCGCCCGCGTACTGGAAGGCACGGGTGAGGCCGACGAGCCCTTCGCCCCCGATCTCTTTCCCCAGCGCCGTGTCGCAGGCCGAGAGGGTCACCAGGTCGGCGTCGAGGTGTACGCTCTCGAAGATCTCCCAGGCCTGGAGGAGACCGTTGTCCTGGCCTTCGGCCGGATGCTCGGGCAGGGTGAGGGCCAGGGCGGAGTTGAGCGGGAAACGCTCGTCGAGCAGGCCGTGGCAAGCGAAATGGATGAGGCCTGAGTCCGGTCCGAGGGATTTGGCCTTCTCTTCCGTGGCGTCTCGGCCGAGATAGGCGTGGCTTTGAGGATAGAGAGAGGCGATGGCCTCGACCTCCTTGCGGGTGGAGGGGATAGGTAGCAGGGTCCATCCTCGCTGGGCCTCGCCGACCTCGGGATCGGCGAGCCCGCCCGACGCCGGGCGAGGATAGTTGGGAGCGCCGAAGGCGTCGAGACGCTCCTCCCGCAGATCCCGCCGAGCTGGGTGCGACTGTTTGAGCTCCGCGTAGACGGTGGCGGAGAGCACCGAATGGATCGGTTTCCACTCGACGAAGTAATGATGACCCCGCATCAGGGCGGCGAAGGGCAGGGTGTGCAACGGCCCATCCGATGAGAGGATGACCCTTCGTGCCGGGGCGATCTGTCCGGCGGCGGGACGGACCAGCAGGTTGTACAGGTGCCGCGCCCGCTTCTGGAGAGCCGCACGGTCGGAGCCCGGGCGCTTCAGGAGATTTCGAAACCTTTCCACCTCCGCACGCAGGGCCTTCTCGCCGGTGTTGATCTGGAAGACCGAGAGGCCCGGGCCGGGCGTGTCCGCGGATTGCACGACGAAGAGCCGGGTCTTGTCGGTCCCCACCGCGTACTCGAGGAGCACGGAGCCGGAGTCGAGAGTGGAGCGAGCGGAGGCCAGGTCGAGCGGAGTGGGGCTCTCCAGAGCCGCGAGGCGCGGCGAGGAGCGCCGGATCTTCTCCTGGACCGCCGCCTGCTCGAGCCGCAGGTCTCGCTGGCGCCCCTGGAGCGCCTCCAGCTTGTCCATGCCCTGTGCCGGAAGCCAGTCGCCCAGGACCGCCTGGGCTTTGTCAAACTCCTGGTCCAACCGGCGGCGCTCGGTGTACAGCTCCAGGGGGAGCTCTCCGGCGAAACGCAAATCCCTCTGCGCCAGCAGCCTCTGGAAACCCCGCCCGCGACCTCTCTCGATGAGCCCGAAGGCTTCCGCGGCCCGCCCGAGCGCGATCTGGTGCTCCGCGGCTTCCAGATAGACGTCGCCCTCGGTAGAGCCATAGAGCCATTGCGACTCTTGCGCCCCGCCTAGGCGAGCCCGTTGCGCTTCCAGGGCCTCGATCGCCGCCTGATAGCTCTTCGCGGCCTCCTCGGTCCAGCCTCTCCGCGCCTGCAACCGGGCCAGGATCTGGTACCCCTCGGGCAGGAGCACACGGTATCGCTCATTGATGCGGATCGCTGCCCGGACCTCGGTCTCCGAGGCGTCCGTATTGCCCCGTTCGAGAAGAAGAGCGCCGAGCTTCAAATGGATCGAGGCGGCGTCGACGGCCTCGGGGTTGATTGTCTCCCAGATGGCCAGGGCCCGCCGCAACAGCTCTTCGGCGTCCGTGCCGCGCCCCCGCAGCGCCGCCGTCCCGGCCAGGCCGCGGAGACACCAGGCGCTCTTCGGCCCTCCCGGCTTGATCTTTTCGCTGATCGCGAGGGCGCGTTGCCAGAGCTCGGCCGCTTCCTCCACCCGGCCCTGCTCCAGTGCCACCTCGCTGAGGCCCATCAGACCGTCTCGTACCAGGTTGCCGCTGAGGTCCAACTTTTCGAAGAGGGCGAGCTCCCGCCGGAACAGGCTTTCGGCCGCGTCATCATCACCCCGCTGAAAGGCGATCTCGCCGAGATTGTGCAGCGCCGTGGCCATGGGGCGGCCTTCCGGCTGAAACCTTTCGAGGATTTTCTTGGCACGCAGGAAAGCCGCTTCGGCGCCTGCCAGGTCACCGCGGGAGTAGAGCACGCTGCCATAGGTCAGGAGGCTCGGGACGATCGCATCGCTCGCGGGTGTGAGCTTTTCCCGGATCGCCAACGCGCGGGTCGCATATTGCTCGGCCTGTGCGAGATCGCTCCGCTTGGTTGAGCTGATCGCCAGGTTGCTCAGCGCAATGGCCTCCGCACTGCTGCCGGGAGCGAGGCGGCCCGCCAGGTCATAAGCCCGCCGGTACAGGCGGTCCGTCTCTTCCAGGTCGTCCTTCCGTTCGGCCACGTTGCCGAGCCGGGTGAGCAGCGCAACCACTCCCAGACTTTCCGGATGTTCTCGCTCTTCCTGATTCAGGGCGTTCTCAAGCTGCTCTCTGGCCCGTGTGAGATCACCGCGAAACTTCAGCGTTTCCGACCAGCTCATCTGGATGTGCTCTGCCACACGGGAGGCTTTCCGCGCCCGCGCTTCTCCCAGGGCCGCCTGGAACCCATGGTCCGCCTCCGGCCACTGTCGGGCCTTGCCGTGGAGCTCGGCCGCCTGGGCTCCAAGCCACAGCGCCGCGTCGGCACAGCGGTTTTCCCGGGCCAACTCCCCCGCGCGCTCGAGCTCCCGCGCGGCGGACGCGGGATCGCCCGCCCGCTCACGGTCCCGGGCGGATTTGTAGATCCGGTCGAGCTCACCCTGGAGGAGGGGCGCCAGGGTCAGGCCCTGGAAGGTCGGCAACAGGCTCCAGCGGCGGCTCTCGGAGCCTCGGGTCCCTTCGACGGCCACGCCGCCAACTTGGACGTCCTCCATCTGCACGCTCAGCCAGTCGTACGGGGTATGAAGATCTCCTCGCGCGGCGCAGCCACCCACTCCACCAGAGGACCTGCACCATGAAAGGAGTCGATCGCCTGGCATGAGCCCGGCGCGAAAGGCCGCGGACTCAGGAGTGACGGTCTCGATGACCAGCCCGGGCGTGGAGAAGGGACACTGTCCGTTCTTCACGGAGTGAGGAGCATCCTCCCAGAGGCCCAGGGCCCGATCCACTCCTTCCAGCAGCCTGAGGTCGTCCGTGGCTCCGGAGGTCTGCACCCACCGCCGCAATTCGTCGCGGGCACGAGCCCGGTCGGCATCCAGAGTGATCAGGATCGCTTCTCCCCGGGCGACCGCGCCAGGCCGGTCCAGAGTCTCGACGGTCCAGCGATAGCTCTCTCCAGAAGCCAGCACGTCCGGCGGCACGTTGACCTCGGTAGATTGGGTATCGAGGCTCCAAAGATCTTTGCCGTTCCGGTCGAGGATCTGCACATGGTATTTCGGTGTCGCTGTCGCTGGATCGAACCGTAACCGGACTGCCGAGGCCAGACGAGCTTCTCCAAGATCTGGATGGAGCCCCGAAATGGTTTCGGAACGAATGCGGATCGCCCCCGCCGCCGTCCCGGGCTTTTCGCTTTCCGCAATGGATACAAGCCGGGGAAGGGGAGGCACCGGCGGAAGCGCTTTGACGCCACCGGATCTGGCCGCGAGATCTCCCGTGCCGAGCGTCGCGCGGGCGGGACCGGAGAGCTCGTAGCGCTTGCCGGTGACGAACGCCAGGGCGACGCGAGCGCCGGCTGAAAGCTCCAGGGTGGCCTCGGCCGGCAGGCGGTCGAAGAGGCGCAACGGCTCCGGGGAGCGGCCCGGTGCGGTCCGCAGGGCTTCGCCGGAGCTCTGATAAATAATCGCCACGGGCTCGCGCGGACCGGCGCTGAGAATCTGAGCGGAGAGAATGGCGAGGAGCAGGAAGCCGAAGATCAGACGAGACGCATAGGTAGGGACGGCCCAGTGTGGCCGCCCTGGGTGGGGGGAATTTCCCGCCCGGACGAGCCCCCGCCCAGGGCGGCCACACAGGGCCGCCCCTACAGAGCGCCGGCCATTCATGCGGTGACGTCGGTTTAACAATCGAAGAGTTGCATTCATGTTGCTTCGTTCCTCGGGATCGGAGAGAGGGCCCGCCGGAGAATCACCGCCAAGGCGAGCGCGATCAGGGACGGCAGGAGAAGGGGTGTCATCGGCCACAGCAGGCCCGTGCGCTGGAAGGCGGTCATGGACAGGGCAATATAGAGCAGGAGGCCGCCGAGCAGGATGGCGAGCGCCGGCCCCGGCCGCCGGACGAGCAGGGCGGCCGCCGAGGCCAGAGCGGTCCAGAGGGCCGCGAGGGCTAGGAAGGGGGGCCGCGGCGCCTCGCGCAAAGGCATCCCGGCGGCGAGGGTTGCGACCTGCAACGCCTGGAGCATGAGGCCCGACACCTTCTCCTGCCGGCCCGCCCGGCGTGGGATGCGGTGAACGTCGTCCCCCTCGCCTTGGATACCCACCAGCACGAGGCGGTTGCGGAAGATCCAGGGTCTCTCCGCCAGTGCGCCTGGAATCTCCCGCCAGGAGATCCGGTCGAAGCCCGCCGGATCGATCCGATGATCGATCCAGAAACCCTTTCGATCGTTGGCGCGGAGAGGGAACGCCGTCTCCGCCGCCCGCGCGGCCCAGGAGGGACGCTCGTTCCCGGCCCGATCGCGGAAGCGGATGCGTCCGTGACGGATCACGCCGTCCGAGTCCTCGTCCAGGTTGACGAATCCAAAGAGCGATTCGGCCTTCCCTGACCCCAGGGCTGCCGCCGTCAGGCCGGCCACGCTCTGGGAGCCGGCGACGGTTCCGTCCGGTTTAGAGAAGGCGGCGAGGGTGAGGCTCTCCGGGTGGCGAAGCACGAGGTCCGAGAAAGCAATGGATTTGCTCCACTGCTCGGGCAGCACGACGTCGATCGCCACGCCGCGCGCTCCCGCCGTGAAGATGCGTTCGAGCTTGCCGCCGATCTCGTCTCCACGGTCGGAGAAGGGCGTGGAGCGCTCGTCGAGCGTGATCAGCAGGATCCGCGGATCGGGGGCGCGCGCCTGAGCGGTGCGCACCCGCAAGTCATAGGCCCAGCGCTCGGCGGCCGGCAGGCCGGAGGAGACGAGGAGGCCGGCGACCGGCACGGCCGCCGCGAGGAAGATGGAGAGGAGGGCCCGGCGCGGCGCCTCGGCCCGCAGCCAGCGGGCGCGGCGCTCACGGCCGGCGGCGGCGAGGAGCCGGCGGACGGCCTCGCCGGCCGTGGCCGGACGCAGGGCCGGGTCTTTCGCCAGGCAGTCCCGCAGGACGCTCCAGACCGCATCCGAAAACGCTCCCCGCGGGGGCTCTCGTTCGAGATGCCGGGCGAGGACCTCCCGCGCCGATCCCTCGAACGGCGGCCGGCCGGCGAGCATCTCGTAGGCGATCACGCCCAAGGAATAGAGATCCGAGGCGCGGCTGGCCCGTCCGCCACGGATCACCTCCGGGGCCACGTAGAGCGGCGTGCCGAGGAGGTCGCCGGTGGCGGTCAGGCGCCCGTCCGCCTCGGCTCCGGACGGCGGCCCGGGCAGCGGGAGGGGGGCTCCCGCGATCTCCGCCAGGCCGAAGTCCAGCACCTTCACCGCCGGAGCCCCGCCGTCCTCTCCGCACAGCAGGATGTTGCCCGGCTTGAGGTCGCGGTGGAGGATGCCCTCCGCATGGGCCGCGTCGACGGCGGCGGCGATGGCGTCGAGGATCGGGAGTACCCGCTCGAGCGGGAGGGGGCCCGCCGTCCGGCAGAGCTCGGCGAGGGGCTCGCCGTCCAGGAGCTCCATCACCAGATAGGGGGCGCCCGTCCCGGGATCGATCCCGGAGTCGGTGACGCCCACGATGTGGGGGTGCTGGAGCCGTCCGAGCGCCTCGGCCTCCCGCTGGAAGCGCGCCACCGAGAAGGGATCGAGGGCCGAGCCCGGCTTCAGGAGCTTGAGCGCGAAGACCTTCTTGAGCCCGAGATGGGTGGCGCGGTAGACGACGCCGGCAGCCCCCTCCCCGAGGCGATCGTCCAGACGGTACTTCCCGTCAAGAACGCTCGAAAGGCCGCCGATGCTGAACGTCATGAGCCCGGATTTGTTTCCTCCCTTCTATTATGCCAAAAGGTCGAAAACGTTTCAGGCTCCGCGTCTGAAGGAACGTCCGTGGCCTCTCCCGCCCGGGATTTCAATCCCGGGCGGGAAGGCCGCGGATGCTCCGGTGTGAGGGGCTGTAGAAGGGTGACCGCCTACATCGCGGCGCTCTCCTCCATCTTCTCGAGCTCCAGCCCGCGGAGCGCCTTGATCACCGCGCGGCCCACGGCCCGCTCCCGGGCGTCGACGTCGTCGGCTCTGTGGATGGGGAAGCCGCGGATGTCGTCGACCGCCTCCTGGAGGTCGGACAGATCGCGCCCGATCGCGCCCAAGTAAGCCGAGAGGCTCGGCAGCGACGGCAGCGCCTTGCCTCCTTCATACGCCGAGACCATGGCCTTGCTCAGGCCGCTGCGCGCCGACACGTCGATCTGGCGGAGGCCCGTGGCCTGCCGGACGCGCTTCAGGGCTTGGGGGACCAGGAGTACATCGAGGGCTTCGTTTCTCGACATCTTGTTCTGTTTGGACATGTCGAGGAGAAGCGTACTACCTCTTGGACGCAACTGCAATCCCGGAGCGGGCCTGACGGCGGAGCGCGGTCAAGTTTTTCCCTCCCCCTGTAACCTTTTCCCCTCCCCCTGCGTAGAGAGGGTCGGAAGGCAGTTGATCCCGAACCAAAAACAACGACCCGGAGCCGCGGTCGTGAAGAAGGAAGGCCACATATGCGCAAGAAGAAGTGGGTGATCGCTGGTTCCGCGGTGGTGATCCTGACCGGGACTCTGGTCGTTGCCCGCGCTACCACCAAGTCGAAGCCCGAGGTGCTCGAATCGCCGTTCCGCCTCGGCAAGGTGCAGTCCGAGGACCTCCAGGTGAGCGTGCGCGAGGTGGGCGTGGTGGACCCCGACATCAAGGTGGACGTCAAGTCCGCCGTCTCCGGCCGCGTCATGGGCCTGCGCGTGCGGGAAGGGGACATCGTGAGAACCGGCCAGGTGATGGCCGAGGTCGAGCCGGACGTCAACCAGGCGCAGTCCCTCTCCGACGTCAAGGGGGCGGTGAGCCAGGCCGACATCAAGCTGCGCGACGCCGAGCGCGAGCTCGCCGCCCAGAAGGCCCTCTTCGACAACGGGCTGATCCCCAGCCAGACCCTGAAGAACTATCAGACCGCCCGCGAGCTCGCCGCCGACTCCCTGGCCAGCACCAAGTCGCGCTATCAGATCGTCGAGGACCACGGCATTCCGATCTCCGGCGCCTCGAACAGCCAGCAGGCGCGCGTCACGGCACCGATGTCCGGCGTCGTCATCAAGAAAGGTGTCGAGCTCGGCGAGACCGTGACCTCCGGCGTCTCCTCGTTCAACGAGGGCACGGTGATGTTCACCGTCGCCGACCTCAAGTCGCTGATCATCCGGGTCAACCTCAATGAGGTGGACATCGCCAAGGTGCGGGTCGGCCAGCCGGTGCGCGTCACCCTCGACGCCTACCCGCAGAAGGTCTTCGACGGCAAGGTGCGCTTCGTGGCCCCGGCCGCCAAGGTGGTGGACAAGATCAAGGTCTTCGAGGTGGAGGTCGCGCTCGACAAGCTCGACGACGCCTTCCGCACCGGCATGAGCGCCAACGTCGAGATCCTCGGCGAGCGCCGCGCCAAGGCCATGTCGATCCCGCTGGAGGCCCTGCAGCGGCGCGAGGGGCAGACGGTGGTCTACCGCCTGAAGAACGGTCTGCCCGACAAGGAGGTCGCCAAGGCGCGCGAGGCCCTGAACGGCCGCAGCAAGTTCGTCTGGCTCTCCGAGAATTGGAAACAGTATTTCGAGCCCGTGCCGGTCAACGCCGGCATCGCCACCCTGGAGCGCGTCGAGGTCCTCTCGGGCCTGCGCCCCGGCGAGCAGGTGGCCCTCGAGGACGTGACCCGTAAGAAGGTCGAGAAGGACGACGAGAACAACTAGGAGGCCGACCATGAAAATCATCGAAACCCGCGGCCTCGAAAAGACCTACGGCAGCAACGGCACGGCCGTCCACGCCCTGCGCGGCATCGACCTGAGCGTCGAGGCGGGTGAGCTTCTGGCCCTGATCGGCCCCTCGGGCTCGGGCAAGAGCACGCTGATGGCGATCCTCGGCTGCCTCGACGTCCCGACCGGCGGCGAGTACACCCTCGCCGGCCAGCGGGTGGACGGCCTCAGCGGCAAGGAGCTGGCGGTGATCCGCAACGAGAAGATCGGCTTCGTCTTCCAGCAGTACAACCTGCTGCCGAAGGCGACCATCCTGCGCAACGTCGAGCTGCCCATGCTCTACGCCGGCGTCTCGCGCCGCGAGCGCCGGCAGCGCGCCCTCGAATTGCTCGAAAAAGTGGGGATCT
Organism: Thermoanaerobaculia bacterium; assembly: GCA_045807625.1. Classification (GTDB taxonomy): domain Bacteria; phylum Acidobacteriota; class Thermoanaerobaculia; order Multivoradales; family UBA5704; genus DATARR01. The sequence continues at coordinate 39,385 of JBJMHA010000041.1, forward strand.
CCGAGAAGGCCGACGTCCTGCCGGCCCAACTCTCCGGCGGCCAGCGCCAGCGCGTGGCGATCGCCCGCGCCCTCGCCAACCGGCCGGCCCTGCTGCTCGCGGACGAGCCCACCGGCGCCCTCGATACCAAGACGGGCGAGGAGGTGCTGGGGCTCTTCCACGAGCTCCACGCCCAGGGGAACACCGTCGTGCTGGTGACCCACGACCCCGGCATCGCCGCCCGCGCCGGGCGCCGCGTCGAGCTGCGCGACGGCCTCATCCTGCAGGACTGCGAGGAGAAGGCGGCATGAGCACCACCGGCGCCTTCCGCGAGCGTCTGCACGAGGCGTGGACCGAGCTCCGCGGCAACCCCGGACGCTCCTTCCTCCAGGCCCTGGGCGTGATGCTGGGAGTCGCCTCGGTGCTGGGAGGCTTCTCGATCTCCGACAGCCAGCGGCGGCAGACCGAGCACATCTTCGCCCGCATCGGCGGCATCGACAAGCTGAACGTCCTGCCCACCGACACCGTCTACCAGGGCACCCCGAGCGCCCTGCGCAGCGCCAACCTCGGGCTGCGCCTGGAAGACGCGATCGAAGGGGAGAAGGTCCCCAGCGCCAAGGCGGTCAACGCCACCAGCGTCCTCAAGAACGCGCGGGCCCGGGTGCGCTCGGAATTCGCCGACCAGGACCGCGACGTCAGCGGCATCGGCGCCGACTACGTGCCCCTGAACGGCTACGAGATCGAGCAGGGGCGCGACTTCTCGGCCCACGACTTCGCCTCCGGCTCCGCCGTGGCCGTCCTCGGCTCCGAGGCGGCGAGCGTCTTCTTCCCCACCGGGGAGATCGTGGGCAAGCCCCTGCGCATCGGCGACGTGCCGGTGACGGTGATCGGCGTCTTCCACGAAAAAACCTTTCGATTCCGCGAGGGCCAGCAGAACATCTTCGCCTGGCGCAACAAGATCGTCGCCGTCCCCTCAGGGCTGGTCGCGGCGCGCATGAACGGCGACGTCTACCACCGCGTGGACCGCGTCACCTTTCGCGTCCCGGACCTCAAGGCGATGGCCGACTTCTCCAAGGAGCTGAGCTCGCTCGTCACGACCAACCACCGCCTGCAGGACGACTACCGGCTCGACGACGTGGGCAAGCGCCTGCAGCGCCAGCTCAGCCAGGGGGACGTCTACAACATCATCTTCATGCTCTCCGGCGTGCTGGCGCTGATCGGCGGCGGCATGGTCAACGTCAACATCCAGCTCGCCTCGCTCAAGGAGCGGGTGCGCGAGGTGGGGGTGAAGATGGCGATCGGCGCCTCCGGCGGCGAGGTCTTCAAATCCTTTATGACCGAGGCGCTGCTGCTCACCCTGCTCGGCAGCGCCGTGGGCTACGTCGTCGGCATCGCCTTCTCCTGGGTGATCGCGAAATCGATCGGCGTGCCGTTGACGCTCTCCCCGCTGAGCTTCATCTGGGCCACCCTGATGGCCCTCGTCTTCGGCTTCCTGTTCGCGCTCTATCCGGCCGCCAAGGCCAGCCGTCAGTCGCCGATGGAGGCGCTGCGTTATGAGTGAGATAACGAATGACGTATTGATGATGCGCCCGGCCGCCTTAGCCCTCGCGGGCACCACCCGCCGGCGCCGCACCCTCGGCACCCGGGTCGCCCTGGTGTGGGAAGTGATCGCCGGCGGCCTGATCGAGCTCTGGTCGCACAAGCTGCGCTCAATCCTCACCCTGACCCTGCTGATGCTCGGCGTCTTCGCCCTGGTGGTGATGACCTCGGTGCTCGGCGGCGTCAAGGACAAGGTCTCCACCGGCTTCGCGGGCATGAGCTGGGACGGCACGCTGATCCTGATTCCCCGGCAGCCGAAGACCTCCGAGCAGCAGAAGCGCTTCGCGATGAGCACCGGCCTGCGCTACGAGGACTTGGCGCGCGTGGCCGCGCCGAATCCGAAGGTGCTCGGCTTCTCTCCTCGCGCCACCAAGCGGAGCGTGGTGCAGACGGCCACCGGCGGCCAGCGCATCTTCGTCAACGGCGTCACGGCCGATTATTGCTTTCTGATGAACCGTCTCGTCGGCCTCGGCCGCGGCCTCACCGCGGACGACCAGCGGCGGCATTCGGCCGTGGCGGTGGTGGGCGCGACGCTCGCCTCCAAGCTCTTCGGCGGCAGCGATCCGGTGGGGAAGGACGTGGTGATCGAAGGCACCCCCTACCGCATCGTGGGCGTGCTGGCCTCGGGGCAGATGTTCAACGAGGAGATGTACCAGGACGCGAACGGCGTCCTGATCCCGCTCGAGACCTACATGGACCGCATGGACAAGGACCACCAGCTCACGCAGATCACGGTGAAGCTCAAGTCCAAGAAGGACCTCGACGAGGTCTCCGCCGCCATGCTCGGCCGCGCCCGGCAGGCCCACCATGGGATCGAGGACGTGGAAGTGAAGAACCTCGACGCCGAGCTGGCGCGCGCCTCCGCGGACTTCCAGGGTCAGATGCACGGCTGGAGCGTGGTGCTCTTCAGCCTCGCCGGCACGGTGCTCCTGGTGGGCGGCGTCGGCGTGCTCTCGGTGATGCTGATCTCCTTCTCCGACCGGCGCTACGAGATCGGCCTGCGCAAGGCGATCGGCGCCGACGATGGCCAGATCCTGGTGCAGTTCCTGCTCGAGGCCGTGGTGCTGGCGGCGATCGGCGCCTCGATCGGCACCCTGGCCGGCGGCGCGCTCTGCCGGGCCATCTCCGACAAGTTCCCCTGGGGCCTGGTGGTCAATCCCTACGGCCTCGCCGCCGCCTGGGGGATCGCCCTCGTCCTCGCCGTCGGCTTCGGGCTCTATCCCGCCATCCGCGCCGCCCGGCTGTCGCCGATGGAGGCGATGCGGTAGGGGGGCGGAGGGGGCCGCCCTGGAAGGGCGGGTATTGAAGAGCCTGGGGTTTCAACCCCAGGCGGGGGGCGCGGTAAAATCCAATCCCGCCGGCCACACCCTGGGGTTGAAACCCCAGGCTGGTGAATATCCGCCCCTCCAGGGCGGGCAAAGATGTGCGGAACCTACGGGTATCGCTCCTACGGGTGCACCTTCTCGCCGCGCTTCAGCATCGCGACGAACTTCTCGATCCGCCTGGCCCGGGTCTCGGGCTTCCTGGCCTCCTGGATCCGGTAGAGGATGGCGTAGCGGTTGTAGCTCTCCAGGGTGGCGAAGAAGGCCGCGGCGTCGGGGCTCGCGTCGAGCTCCCGCTGAAAGTCCTCCGGCACCGAGGCCTTGCTCTGCGAATCGTAAGCGGCCTCCCACCGGCCGTCCGCCTTCGCCTTCTCGATCTCCGCGAGGCCCGCCGGCTTCATGCGGCCGCTCTCGAGGAGCGCGTCCGCCTTCTCGCGGTTGACCTTCGACCACTGGCTCCGCGGGCCGCGCGGCGTGAATCTCTGCAGCCAGAATTCCTCGTCGAGAGCCCCCTTCTGACCGTCGATCCAGCCGTAGCAGAGGGCCACGTCCAGCGCCTCCGCGTACTGGACGGTGCTCGTCTCCGCTCCCTTCTTGGCGATCTTCAGCCAGAGGCCTTTCGAGGTGGAATGATTTTTGGCGAGCCACTCCTCCCACTTTTTCTGGGAGGGGAAGGCGAGGATGGGAAGGTTTTGTTTGGTTTCCATGAGCCCTCACCCCTGGCCCGAACCCTCACCCTTGGCCCCTCTCCCGACCCCTCCCCCCTCCCTCACCGGGAGAGGGGAACCACCCGCCCATGGAGCCTCGAAAGGTTTTTCTCCCTCTTCTCCCGGTGCGGGAGGGGGGAGGGGGCGGGAGAAGAGGGCCGGGGTGATGAGGGACAACGGACCGGGGACGCGAACGCTGGCCAAGGGGCCCATTCCCGTCCCCGGATGAGCCGCGTGGCGCCCTACCAGATCAAGATATTGGCTCGGCACCTCCCGCACCGGCTCCGCCTCGGGCACCGGGCCCCGCGGCGGCGGAGCGAGCCGCGAGCGGAGATCGACTCTGTCGCCCAGGAGCTGGCGGCGCATCGCCCGGGCCAGCACCTCGGCCAGAGCGGAGGGCACGGCGTTGCCGAGCTGGCGCTGCACGGAAGCCAGAGTCCCGAGCACCGTATAGTCGTCCGGCACGGTCTGGAGACGGCTGAGCTCGCGGGCGGAGAGGCGACGGCTCTTCCAGTGGAACGGTCCGATCGCCGGCCCCGGCTGCGCTTGGATCGTCCAGGAGGGGAGCGCCTTCGAGAGCTTCAACAGGAAGCTCCAGTAGCGCCGACGCCAGCCGAACAGCGGCAGGCCATAGCCACGCTCCGTATGCCAGAGATAGTTCTGCCCTTCTGGAATCGAAGGCAGGAGGTCCGCCCACTTGCCGCGCACCCGGAGCGCCGGATCGTCGTCCTCCTCCAGATCGCCGATCGCGTCCCAGGCGGTGGCATAGCGCTCCTGCGTGGGCTCCGGAAACGCGAATTCCGTCCCCTCGCGCGAGCCGATCACGAAGACCCGTTCCCGGCTCTGGGGAGCTCCGAAATCCGCGGCGTTGAGCTTGCCGGCGCTCAGCATATAGTGGGTGCCGCGCTCCCGGTTGATCGTTTCGATCGTCCGCGCGATCAGCACCAGCCCCTCGGTCTTGCCGCGATAGGCGAGGCCGGGGACGTTCTCCAGAAGAAAGGTTTTCGGCAGTGCGTCACGCAGCACGCGCAGATATTCGCCCAGCGTGCCGGCTCGTGGGTCGCCCAGGCGGAGCGTGTCGCCCGAGGCCCAGTAGCCGGACTTCGAGAACGGCTGGCAGGGGGGACCGCCGATCAGCGTGTCCGCCTCCCCCTCCGCGAGGCCCGCCGCCGCGAGCAGCTCCCGCGAGGAGACCGTGTGGACGTCGCGGTCCAGAACGGGCCAGTCCCGGTTGTGCCGCAGGGTCGCCACGGCCTCGAGATCGATCTCCACCGCGGCCGCCGTCTCGAACCCGGCCGCCTCGAAGCCGAGGTCGAGCCCGCCGGCTCCCGTGTAGAGGCTGAGGACCTTGCGCTTCGCGGACCGCCCCATGGTCAAGCCTTCCTCTCCTGGAGCGTTTCCCGCACCCGCCGGGCGATCGCGCCGGGATCGGACTGGATCTCGGACTCCCAGAACCGCAGCACCGTCCAGCCCATCTCCTGGAGGCGCCGGGTATTCTGCTCGTCCCGCTCGATGTTCCGCCGGATCTTGGCGGTCCAGTATCCGGGGTTGGTCCCGCGGCTCAGCTTCTCCTGCCGCGCCTCCCAGTCCCGGCCGTGCCAGAAGTCCCCGTCCGCGAAGACGGCCACCTTTGCCCCGGGAAACACCACGTCCGGCCGCCCGGGGAGCCCCGGCACGTTCTTCCGGTACCGGCACCCGGCCGCCCAGAGCGTCTTCCGGAGCGCCACCTCGCAGCGGGTGTCCGTCTTCTTGCTGCTCCCGCGAGCCGCCGCGGTGGCGCGCGGGGAGGCGGGCCGGAGGCCCTTGTAGCTGGGGCGCATGAGGGGATGGTAACCGAACGGGAGGTTGGGCGTCTTCGGAGCGTTGGCCCTCATCACCCCGGCCCTCTTCTCCCGGCCTCCCCCCGACCTGACGGGAGAAGAGGGAGAAGTTAGCCGGAGCTTGTCGAAGGGGTCTTGAGCCCCTCTCTCCCGTCGGGAAGGGGGGAGGCCGGGAGAGAGGGGTTGGGGAGTGAGGGCTCGCCCCGAAGGGGCGCCGCTTTTGGGCGGCCGAGGACGCCCCCCTCACCCCTTCAGCGACCCCATATCAATCACGAACCTGTACTTCACATCCCCCTTCAGCATCCGCTCGTAGGCCTCGTCGATCTGCTGGATAGGGATCACCTCGACGTCCGACGCGATGCCGTGCTCCCCGCAGAAGTCGAGGACCTCCTGGGTCTCCGCGATGCCGCCGATAAGCGAGCCGGCCAGGGTGCGCCGCTTCAGGATCATGTTGAAGACGGCGGGGGAGGGGTGCGGCTCGCCCGGCGCGCCGACCAGGACCAGGGCGCCGTCTCGCGCCAGGAGCTCGAGGAAGGTGTCCAGGCTGTGCGGCGCGGAGACGGTGTCGATGATGAGGTTGAAGCTGTTCGCGTGCTTCGCCACAGCCTCGGCGTCCTTGGAGATCACGACCTCGTCGGCGCCGAGACGGTGGCCGTCCGCCACCTTGTCCGGGGAGGTGGTGAAGAGCACCACGTGGGCGCCGAGGGCGTGGGCGAGCTTGACGGCCATGTGCCCGAGCCCGCCCAGGCCCACCACACCGACCTTGCTCCCCGGGCCCACCTTCCAGTGGCGCAGCGGCGACCAGGTCGTGATGCCGGCGCAGAGCAGGGGAGCCGCGGCGGCCGGGTCGAGGCCGTCCGGCACGCGGAGGACGTAATCCTCATTGACCACGATCCGCTCGGAGTAGCCGCCGCGGGTGGGCTGGCCGGTCTCCTTCTCGACGCCGCCATAGGTGCCGGTCATGCCGTTCTCACAGTACTGCTCCAGCCCCTCGGCGCAACTGGCGCAATGGCGGCAGGAGTCCACGATGCACCCGACGGCGGCGAGGTCCCCTTCCTTGAATTTCGAGACCTCCGCGCCGACCCGGGCCACCCGGCCCACGATCTCGTGTCCAGGCACCATCGGATAGACGGTCCCCTCCCACTCGCTGCGCACGGTGTGGAGGTCCGAGTGGCAGACGCCGCAGAAGAGGATCTCGATCTGCACGTCGTGCGGGCCGGGATCGCGGCGGTCGAAGCTATAGGGAGCCAGGGGGGTGGTGGCGGAGTAGGCGGCGTAGGCGTTGGTTTTCGTCATGAGAGAACGTCCCTTCGAGAGTCGGCCGGGAAGGTCATCGATCCACGGGCAGCGGATACCTATAGCATAGGAGCGTCAGCTCAGCCCAGAGCCTGTGACCTCCCGCTTACCCAATAGCCTGACCTTCCGATCCAAGGAGCCTTTTTACTCGGCGAGGAGCTGAGAAACGCTCTCTTCCAAAGCGGGCAGTTTGTTCGTCACCACGTCTTAGATCGAGGATGTCGTCGAGATAGACCCTAAAATCCCGGGGCATAAATCGCCTCTCGGAGGATGGACTCCCGCAGCCGTGGCTTAATGACGTCGGAGACGACGAGGTCGACGGGACGATTGAAGAGATCCTCGAGGAACGCCTTCAGGTCCATGTAGTTGTCGAACGTCTTGGCTCCCGGCTCGAATTCTACCAGGAAGTCAAGGTCGCTCTTCTCGGTGGCTTCCCCTCGCGCTTGGGAGCCGAAAAGGCCGAGCCGGCGTGCACCGAAGGCTCGGATTGCTTCGCGGTGCCCTGCGAGAGCCTGGAGGATCTGATGGGTGGCGGGGCTCATAGGACAGATGGAGAATTCAGGTCCCGATGACCTCAGGCAAGGCGCGTTTCCTTCTGGAAGTCCTCGGCGGTCATCCGGAAGGTATCCACTCCATAATCCGCAAGCCGGGAGAGGAAGACGACCCGAGGGACGCCGGCCAGGCGCGCGGCCGCTCCCGAGGAGAGCCGGCCGAGCTCGAAGAGCTTGAAGGCCGCCGCCATGCGGAGCGTTTCCTCCGCCTGCTCTTCCGAGAGCTTCAGCGCCAGCAGGCTCTCGTCAGGGATGTCCATCATGATACGGCTCATGCGACTAAGGCTTGGTGCTCCGCCCTTTCTTGACCGCGGGGAGCTTGGTGAGCTGGTTGGTTCCCGCCTTGTAGCGCTCCACGTATTTCCCCCGTTCGCCCCCCTTGAGAAGCGTCTTCAGGTCATACTCGGGTCGCAGATCGTCGCTCATCTGTTCATCTTCCACACCTAAAGAGTAGCCGTTTTGGCCAAGGCGGCCAAGCCGGGTGGCTGGGCACGGCTGGCGCGGAGATCGCCCTTCGAGGGCTCGATTCCCTCTTGCGCGCGGGGGCTCCGGGGTGTCGCGGACCCGGGATCGCCGAGCCGCGAGGGCGGACGGAGTCGTGCGTTCGCGCTGCGGGCGGTGCTGCAAGGGGGGGCTTGTGTTGCAAAGGGCAGCGTTGGTGGTCTTGGAATCCTCGCGGAATCCTTCGAACGAGAGGTCTCTGTAGGGGCGGCCACGCAGGGCCGCCCCCTACAGAATCCCGAATTTCCAGAGTGACGGCGTATCAGAAGCAGAGGCTGTAGCAGTCGAACCGCGGATCGGGATTGCAGCACCGTTCCACCGGATCCCAGGTGTACTTGCAGGCGTTCACCGGGCAGGGGTTCGTGGAGGTGGCCCGCGCCGGGTGCAGGGCCGGGATCAGGAACAGCGCGGAGAGCAGGGCTAGCTTCCAGAGCTTCGGGACGAGGGTCGTCTGGGTTTTCATTCAGATCTCCTTTCATAGAGAAGGGGTGCGTGAGGGAGGTGAGGGGGGACAGAGGGTGCTATCGTCTCCCCATCATGGACCTCCGGCCCCTCCGGCGCCATCGCGATTTCCGGTGGCTGTTCGCGGCTCAGCTCGTGTCGTTTCTGGGCACGATGGTCACGTACGTGGCGCTGCCCTATCAGGTGTTCCATCTCACCGGATCGACGCTGCAGGTGGGGCTGATCAGCCTGGCCGAGCTGTTGCCGCTGCTGGTGACGGCGTTCGTGGGCGGCGCCCTCGCCGATCACGTGGACCGCCGGCGGATGATACTCGCGACCGAGGCCGGCCTGGGGGTGGGGAGCGGCGCGCTCGCCCTCTCCGCGCTCGCCGGCCATCCGCCCATATGGTTGCTGTACGTGGTCGCCGCGTGGATGTCCGCGCTCAACGGCCTGCAGCGGCCGTCGCTGGAGGCGCTCTCGCCGCGGCTGGTGGATCATGACGAGCAGCCGGCCATCGCCTCGCTCGCGGCCTTCCGCGGCAGCCTGGGGATGATCGCGGGGCCGGCCCTGGGCGGCGCGCTGATCGCCTCGGCGGGCCTCGGCGCGGCCTATCTCTTCGACGTGCTGACGTACGTTTTCTCGTTTTTCGCGATCCGCACGATCCGCGCGGCGCTGCCCGCGAAGATGGAGGAGGGGGGCCCGAGCCTGCGCAGCGTGCTCGACGGCTTCCGTTACGCGCGCAGCCGCCAGGAGCTGATCGGCACCTATGTGATCGATTTCGTGGCGATGGTGTTCGGCATGCCGCTGGCCCTGTTCCCGGCGATCGCCGAGGGTTGGGGAGGAGCGAAGGCCATGGGCCTGCTCACCGCGGCGCCGGCCCTGGGGGCGATCGTCGCCACCCTGACGAGCCGCTGGACGCCGCGCGTGCACCGCCACGGCCTGGCGGTGATGCTGGCGGCCACCGTCTGGGGTCTGGCCATCGTGGCGTTCGGTTTCGCCGGGGGTCTGGTGCCCGCCGTCTTCTTCCTGGCGGTGGCGGGGGGCGCGGACTGCGTGAGCGGCCTGTTCCGCATGACGCTCTGGAACCAGACGATCCCCGATGCGTTCCGCGGCCGGCTGGCGGGGATCGAGATGGTGAGCTACATGAGCGGTCCGCTGCTCGGCAACGCGGAGGCGGGATTCGTCGCGAAGGCTTTCAATGTAAAGGTTTCTGTCATCTCGGGCGGGGTCCTGTGCGTGGTAGGCGTGGCGGTCTGCGCGTTCCTGCTGCCGCGGTTCGTGGGGTATGACGCGCGGGCGTGGAAGGGAGACGATGTGGAGAGGGCGGGAGTGGAGGGGGTTGACATGTGAGGTCAGAGCTGTCAGTATCATTGACAACTTTCAAGCTGTACATGTCGTTATGAGATGCGCTTTGGAGCGTAGGGGGCGTGGCGGGGCCAGGTGTTCCGTCAACGCGGGGGACGGGTGTCCCCCATCTATAAGGAGAGAGGGCATGAAGAGAAAGTTGACGTTGGCAGTCCTCCTCGCAGTGCTGGCCGTTCTCGGAGTCGCGGTGGTCTCGGCCGACAGTCAGGGCAAGGTCGACATCTGCCACATCCCCCCGGGCAATCCGGACAACGCCCACACCATCAACGTGAGCGTGAACGCGATCCCGGCCCACCTGGCGCACGGCGACAGACTGGGCGACTGTGACGAGGGCCCCGGCGTCTAGCGGCCCGTTCGGTGAAGCCCCAATGGAGAGGGCGGCCTCGCGGGGCCGCCCTTTTCCTTTTTTCTCGATTTTTCCGCGGGAGGAGCTCCTACGGCGACCAGGCCGAGCCCGAGGGGACGGTCAGGCCGGTGACGTCGGCCTTACTCGGACTGAGGGTTTTTGGTATCCTTGAAAGCGTCCCGGCGAAGGCTCAACCTCGAGCCCACCGGATGGGGGGCGCCATGGACCCACGGCAACGGGAAAACCCTGACATCCAGTTGGTGGAGACGGAGAACGGCGAGATCACGCTGTTCATCGACGGCGGGCAGGCGATGCAGGCGTGGGAACGGGACCTCATGCGGGAGTCCGCCGAGATCCTCTGCAATCACGGCTCGGAGCTCCTCGAGGTGGGCCTGGGCCTCGGGATCTCCGCGCTGGTGATCGCGGGCCACCCCAACACCCGCCGGCATGTGGTGATCGAGAAGTACCCGCAGGTGATCGAGCTGTTCCGCGAGCGCCATCCCGACCCGCCGTCCACTCTCGAGATCGTGTGCGCCGATTTTTTCGATCACGTCCGGACGCTCCCGCCGGCGAGCTTCGACGGCATCTTCTGCGATCCCGCCCTGCCCGATTCCATCTGGGAGGACCAGGCGCTCTGGAACGAGGTCATGCCGTGGGTCGTCCGCCTCCTGCGGCCGGAGGGGGTCTTCATCCCGGCCTTCTCGACGCGGCCGGTGCTGCGCAAGCAGTACGCCCACTTCTTCGATCAGGTCGTGGTCCGGCGCCGGCCGTTCCGGGCCTACGCGTCGACCTGGTACACCAGCGCGACCGAGGGGGACGCGTTCATCCAGTGCTTCTCGAACCCGGCCCCGGCGCATCGCTGAAAAAGTTTTACATATGGTGATTGTGCGAATCGCGCGGCCGGTGCTAGTCTTGGAAGGTTGGGACAGCAGTCGGATCTCCTGACAGTCAGGCAGGCGGGCCACGCTTTCGACGGAGATTGCTCGCACCGAGAGGGACGCCGCGCGCGAGGAGCTGCGGCTCCTGCTGCGGGAGCGCGCCATCCTCTACGAGGGCCCGGAGCAGCCGGTCGTGGGGCGCGACGGCTCGTCCGCGCCGTGGATGTTCTATAGCTGGGGCATCAGCCTCACCGCGCGCGGCGCGCAGCTCGCCGCGGCGTGCTTCCTCGAGCGGCTGCGCGGCTTCGAGTCCACCCAGATCGCCACCTTCGGGTACACCGGGATGCCGCTCCTCTCGGCCTGCGTCCTGCTGGGCGGCGGGCGCTACGAGGGCCTGTGCATCCGCGAGAAGCGCAAGGGATACGGGTCCTGTCGTCACATCGAAGGCAACATCGACCGCAGCCGGCCGGTGGTCGTGCTCGACGACTCCCTGAGCTCCGGGACGTCGATGCGCCAGGCGATCCAGGCGCTCGAGGAGGAGGGCCTGCAGGTCGAGGGGGGCGTGGCCCTGGTGTACTTCCCCTACCGGGGCGGCGCCGAGCGCGCGCTCGGCCTCGGCTACCGCGTGGAATGGATCTTCGACGTCTGGAAGGATCTGGAGATGCCCCAGCCGGTGTATACCCCCGGCTTCCGGCGCGCGATGCCCGAGCGCTGGGGCTCCCGCCAGGTCGAGGACGGCCTGCATCCGGCGCTCGCGGCGCGCCAGGCGGCCGAGCTCTACCTGGCCCACGGCGAGGTGCCCCGGCCGCCGGCGCGGCTCGCCGCCCCGGTCGACGGCCGCGGCGGCGTGTACGTCAGCTTCCGGGAGCCGGACAGCGACAAGCGGCTGGCCCGCGACGGCTTCTGGCATTTCAACGCGGCCGACGCCGACCCCTGCCGCGACCTCGTGCTGGCGACCGTCAAGACGCTGCGCTATGCCGAGAGTCCCATCTCGCGGGAGCGCCTGGCGGGGCTCAAGATCGCGGTCTCCTTCCTCGGGCCGCTGGAATCGATCCCGCCGCGCCAGCTCGACTACTGGCGCTACGGCATCGTGGTCCACAGCCGCGCCTGGGCGACCAAGGTGGGCGGGGCGCTGCCCAATACGCAGGTCTTCACCCACGAGTTGGAGCAGTACCGGCACGCGCGCTTCACCAACGCCGACCTCACCCTGTTCGAGCCGTACGACCTGTACCGGCATGAGATCGAGAAATACGTCGAGCCCGGCGCCGGGTGGCTCCCCTTCGGCGCCGCCGAGGACGCGGGGGACTGGGCCCACGACCCAGGGGTCGGCGAGCGCCTGACGGCGCGGGCCCGCGAGCTGCTGGCGGCGGCCATCCGCGGCGAGCCCGCCGCCGGCGCGCCGGTCGGCGACGACCTCGTTCCGGCACCGGTCTACGCGGTGGGGGTCACGCTCTATCACCGCGGCCTGGGCGGCTGCATGCTCTCCTGGAGCGGCTCGCTCGACGATTGCCTCGGGCGGGCGACGCGCGGCGCCCTCGCCGACCCACGCTTCGGGGAGCTCCTGGCCGGCGTGCCGGCCGCAGAGATCGATCTGGTGGTGTCCATCCTGCACGATCGCGAGTGGGTGGGCGAGCTGCCGACCGCGAACGTGGCGCGCAAGCTGCGGCTGGGGCTCGACGCGCTGGCGGTGCAGCAGGGGAAGCTCGGCGCCCTGTTCCTGCCCTCGGTCGCGGTCGACTACAACTGGACCAAGGAGCGGCTGGTGGCCGAGCTCCTGCGCAAGGCGGGCATCGCGGGGCCGCCCTGCCAGTGGGCGACGTTCCGGACCGCCACCTGGGTGCGGGCGCGGGACGGCGCCGTCCGCCGCTTGTGGCTCGGGTTCCCCGTGCGCGGAGAGCGGCCCCGGAGCGAGGACGAGGTGCGCGCCGACGTGGCGCTGCTCGCCGAGTACCTGCTGCGCAACCGCGGGTCGGACGGCCTGCCCGAGTACGAATACCTGCCCATCGAGGGCCGGCGGATCCGCAACGGCACGGCGGCCCGGATCGTCCACGCCCTGGGCGCCCTCGACGAGGCCGGGCGGTTCCTGGAGGATCCCGCGCTGTCCGCGGCGGCCCGGGAAGGTCTGCGCGTCTGCGTGGACCATCTCGGAGGTGCGGCGGGGGATGCCCTGGACCTTCCGGGGCTGACCGCCGGCTCGATGGCCGCGGCCACCCTGCTGGAGGTGCTCGCGGGCCTGGAGGACGCGTCGCTGCTCGCGCCGGCCGCTCCGCTGGCGGACCGCCTGCTGGGGCTCCTGCGGCCCGACGGCCGGATCTCCGAGCGGCTCACCGGCGCCGCCGATCACGACTACCTGCCCGGGGCGGTGCTGCTCGCGCTGGCGCGGTACTGGATGGCGGGCGGCGAGCGCCGGGGGATGGAGCGGCTGGACGGCGCCTTCGAGTGGTACCGGCGCCGCTTCCGGATGTTGCAGCCGTGGGGCATGGTGGGCTGGCAGACCCGCTCCTGGACGGCCCTCCACGCGCTGACCGGGAACCCCGAGCACGCCGCCTTCGTCTTCGAGATCGCGGACTGGGCCCTCGACTGGCAGCACGAGCGGACCGGCGCCTTCCTCACCGATCTCCACGAGGCCGGGCCGAGCTTCCACACCGCCTTCCTGATCGAGGGGATCGCCGACGCCTGGGCGCTGGCCCTGGAGCTGGGAGACGGCCGCCGCGCCGAGGCCTACGAGCGCTCGTGGCGGGAGGCGGTCCGCTTCCTCGACCAGCTCATCATCCGCCGCGAGGACACCTTCTGCATGGTGAACGCGGAGCGGGCGCTGGGTGGCGTCCGCAGCTCGCGCGCCAACAGCGACGTGCGCATCGACTTCGTGAGCCATACCCTGCTCGCGCTCATGCAGGGCGCGCGCCTTTCTCGGCACAAGGAGAGTCTCTCATGACCGATCCCGAATCATTCCCGAGCAAGGTCCAGAACCCTTTCACTCCTCCTCCGGGAGAGCACGCCTCGCCGGGAGGCCTGTCCGCGGCGGGTTACGGATCGTCCTATGGTTCCGAGAGGCCGGAGAAGCCCGACATCATCGAGAGGCCGGAGAAGCCCGAGCGGCCCGATATCATCGAGCGTCCCGAGCGGCCGGACATCATCGAACGTCCTGAGAGGCCGGACATCATCGAGCGGCCGGAGCGGCCCGACATCATCGAGCGGCCTGAGAGGCCCGACATCATCGAGCGGCCGGAACGGCCCGACATCATCGAGCGTCCTGAGCGGCCTGACATCATCGAGAGGCCGGAGCGGCCGGACATCATCGAGAGGCCGGAGCGGCCCGACATCATCGAGCGACCGGAGCGGCCCGACATCATCGAGCGGGCGGAGCGGCCGGAGAGGGCGTGAGCTCGCTGGGCTGGCGGGGACGTCCCGACGTTGGAAAAGCCCCCGAAAGGGGGCTCATCAGATCTCTTGGCTTTCGGAGCCGGGCCTACGGCGTCACCCCCACCCCCTGAATCGTCGCCGTGGCCGTCCCGCTGCCGCCGTTGCGCAGCACGGCGAGACCGATCCAGGCCTGCAAGGCCATCGGGACCGTCTGCGGCGTGAAGATCTGGGTCCAGCTTACTCCGTCGCTCGAGATGTAGGCGGTGAAGACGTCGCCGGTCCGCGTCAGCCGCAGCCAGCGGGGCGGATAGGTGGAGCCGGCGCTGGGCCCGTCGCTCGCGGTGATGCCCCCTTCCGTGGTCCGGCGGCGGAATTTCGCCTTGCCCTCGGTGGTGATCATCATCGAGGCGTGGATGGAATCAGGCGTCAGCTTCTCCCGGATCATCACCGCGGCGAGCGACCAGGCCGAGCCCGCGGGGACGGTCAGGCCGGTGACGTCGGCCACGATCTCGCCGTCGCCGCTGAGCGGCTGGTAGACGTAGTGGAAGGCGTCGGCGGTGTCCCAGATGTCGGTGCCACCGGCCTGCACCGTGAAGGTGCCGCCGCTGACGCCGGCCTGACCGGCCGCGCCCACGGCGCCGATGTCGCTCTCCTGCCAGGGGCTCGGGAGCTTGCGGACCGCCACCCCGTCGAAGGTCGCCTGGGCCGTGGGCGCGGCGCCGCCGTTGCGCAGGGCCACGAGCCCGATGTAGGCCGACGAGGCCATGGGAATGGTCTGCGGCGTGAAGACCTGGGTCCAGGCCGTGCCATCGGACGATAGATACGCGGTGAAGACGTTGCCGGCGCGGACCAGCTTCAGCCAGCGGGGCGGATAGGTCGAGCCGGCGCTGGGACCGTCGCTCAGGGTGGCGGTGCCCGTCGAGGTACGGCGGCGGAACTTGGCCTTGCCTTCGGTGGTGATCATCATCGTGGCGTGGACCGAGTCGGCCGTGAGCTGCTCGCGGATCATCACCCCGGCCAGCGACCAGGCGGCGCCCGCGGGGACGGTCAGGGCCGAGACGTCGGCCACGATCTCGCCGTCGCCGTTGAGCGGCTGATAGACGTAGCGGAAGGCGTCGGCGGTATCCCAGACGTCGGTGCCGCCGGCCTCGACCGTGAAGGTGCCGTTGGCGTACTGGGCATTGCCGGCCGGGCCGACGGCGCCGATGTCGGCGCTCGTCCAGGGCGCGGGCGGCGGATTTCCCCCTCCCGTGCTGTCCACGGGCGAGAGGTGCCGGGCCTGGATCGGACGCTCGTAGAGCCCGCTGGGGAGCTGCCAGCCGACCCCGAGGGAATCGCCGCCGCTGCTCTCCTTGTGCAGGACCTCGATGTAATAGCGGGTCCCGGCGGTGAGCGAGATCGGCGCCGAGCGCTGGGTGACCGTAACCTGATCGGTCTCCTGGCGGGCCCATTCGTTGGGATAGGTGTAGGCGTCGACCCAGGCGATCCGCCGTTTGTTGGCCGGATTCTCGTCGGTGCTCAGCCAGAGCTCCCCCTGGTTGTCGCTGGCGATCCAGAAGGTGTAGTCGCCGGTCTGCGGAGCGGTGACGTACCCCCGGACGCGCTGGCCGTAGGAGTCCCCGGCGTTGGCCGGCGTCTGGAGATACAGGGTGAGCTGGTCGGTGCTGCTGGGGCTGTTCGGATAGGCGGGGTTGCCGGTGAGGTCGGAGACGTTGCTCCCGGCGATGCCGTTCCAGACCTCTCTTGTGATCGCGCCCGTGCCCTGCGGCTCCCCCGCGCCGGGCGGGGCCGTGGTCGAGCCGTCCCAGGTGAAATCGGTGAAGACGGGATAGTGATCGGAGGCCGTGTCGGTATCGGAATTGATCACGACCTGCGAGGCGGTGGCGTTGAAGCCGCTCGTCCGCGTATAGAAAAGGTAATCGAAACGCCGGTCGGGATTGGGCGCCTCGATGGTTTTGCCAGGAGCCGTGGGATTGATCTGCCGGAAGGAGTCGGTATAGCCGGCGCCGGTGATCTGCTGATAATCCGTCAGATCGATCCCGCCCCGGGAGTCGTCGAGGTTGAGGTCCCCCACCAGGAGGCGGGGGCCGGGGAAGGCCTTGGCGAAATCGATCATCTCGGTGACCTGGCGGGAGCGCGGCGAGACGATGCTCGAGTCGTGCCGCTGGTTGGTGGTGAGATGAGTGACGAAGAGCTGCAGCCGGTGCGGCTGGCCGCCGGCGTCGGGGACCTCGACGGTGCCCTGGACGACGGAGCGCACCGAGCCCACCCAATACTCGTTGAAGTCGTACATGGTGATGTAGGTCCAGGAGACGACGGGGTAGGAGGAGAGGATGGCGTCCCCCTCGACCCCGGTGGGCGTCTGGCGCGCCGTCCAGGTCTTGCCGGTGAGCTGGCTGAGCTGGGCGGCGATGGCGTCCGCGGCGCCCGGAGGCACCTCCTGGATCCCGGCGATGTTCGCTCCGGCGTTGGCGATGACCCCGGCGATGCGGCTCGAGCCGGTGTCGTCGTGATGGATGTTGTAGGTGACGGCGCGCAGGTTGAGGGTCTGCGCCGGGGCGAGGCCGGCCCCGAAGGACAGGCAGAGGAGCAGGCTGAGGAGCAGGTTCAGGACAATTCGCAAGGTGGGCTCTCCTTTCTCGTGGGTACGTGCTGGGTGGTGAGAGAGACCGCTGAGGGTTCCTCCTATGAGCGGATTTGGATTTGCAAAAGTTGTGCGCGGGAGGGGTGGCGGTTTTCCCTCGGAGCGTCCTGCCCTTCGAAGCCTCACCCCCTGGCCCCCTCTCCACTTCGTGGAGAGGGGGAACGTGGCTGAGCCGATCTTGCCGAATCTGGAAGATTTCGATCTCTGGGCCCTCCCTCTCCACGAAGTGGAGAGGGACCGAGGGTGAGGCTTCGGAGGGCAGGACGCTCCGAGGGCACAGAGGTGTGGACGGGTATAGGGATCGATCAGGACAACAACAATTCCAGCTCCTCCCGCCCCAGCCCCGCCAGCAGGCTCCGGTCCGCCTGGATGACGGCGTCGGCGAGGTCGCGCTTGGACTTCTGGAGCTCCAGGATCTTCTCCTCGACGGTGTCGCGGGCCACGATGCGGCTGGCGAAGACGGGGCGCTCCTGGCCGATGCGGTGGGCGCGGTCGATCGCCTGCGCCTCGACGGCGGGGTTCCACCAGGGGTCGAGCAGGTAGACGTAGTCGGCGGCGGTGAGGTTGAGCCCGAGGCCGCCCGCCTTCAGGCTGATCAGGAAGAGCTTGCGGCCGGGATCGTTCTGGAACGCCTCCACCCTCTCCTGGCGGTCGCGGGTCTGGCCGTCGAGATAGAGGTAGGGGATCCCCTCCTCGTCGAGCAGGCCGCGCAGGATCGCCAGGAAGCTGGTGAACTGCGAGAAGACCAGCGCCTTGTGCCCCTCGTCGAGCACCTCGCGGAGCTGGGGGAGGAGGAGGTCGAGCTTGGCGCTGGGGTCGCCGCGGCGGCCGGGGTCCACCAGGCCGGGGTGGCACGCCGCCTGGCGCAGGCGGAGCAGGGCCTCGAGGACCAGGATCTTCGAGCGCGCCCACCCCCGCTCGCCGATCTGCCGGCCGAGGGTGGCGCGGTAGTGGTCGCGCAGCTCGTCGTAGACCCGGCGCTGCTTGGACGGGAGCTCGCAAAAGATCGTCTGCTCGACCTTGGGGGGCAGCTCCTTGGCCACAGCCTCCTTGGTGCGGCGCAGGATGAGCGGGCGCAGGGCGCGGGCGAGCAGGCCGCGGCTCTCGGCCTGCGGCTCGCGCGGCTCCTGAAGATAGTGGCGGAAGGTGGCGGAGGCGCCCAGGAAGCCGGGGTTCAGGAACTCCAGCAGGCTCCAGAGCTCGCCCAGGTGGTTCTCGACCGGGGTGCCGGTGAGCGCGAGGCGATGGTGGCCGCGCAGCAGGCGGGCGGCCTTGGCGGTCTGGCTGGAGGCGTTCTTGATCGCCTGGGCCTCGTCCAGGATCACGTAGTCGAGCTCCGTCTCACGCAGCAGGCCCACGTCCTTGCGCAGGGTGCCGTAGGTGGTGATCACGAGGTCGCAATCCCGGAACGGCTCCCCCTCCCGGGCGCGGCCGGCGCCGGTGTGGTCGAGCACGCGCAGGGCCGGGGCGAAGCGGGCCGCCTCGGCGAGCCAGTTGAAGACCAGCGAGCGCGGCACCACCACCAGGGAGGGAGGGAGGCTCTCTGCCGCACGGCGCTCGCGGCGGGCTTCGAGCAGGGCGAGCACCTGGACGGTCTTGCCGAGGCCCATGTCGTCCGCGAGGCAGCCGCCGAAGCCGAAGTCGCGCAGGAAGTGGAGCCACCCCAGGCCGGCGCGCTGGTAGGGGCGGAGCTCGCCGTGGAAACCCGGCGGCGGATCGGCCGGCGCCACCCGCGAGAATTCGTGGAGTCGCCGGCGGGCGCGCTCGAAGGTCTCGTCGGCATCGATCTCCGGCTCGTCCGCCAGCCAGGCGTCGAGCAGCACGGCCTGGATGGAGCGGAAGCGGACGCGGTCCCCTTCCGGGGTCCCCAGCCGGGCGATGGGGGCGAATTTCTCGATCCACTCCTCGGGGAGCATGCCGAGGCTGCCGTCGTCCAGGGGGACGAAGCGCTCCCCCCGGCGGATCGCCGCGAGCACCCGCGGCAGCGGCACCGTCCGCCCCTCGAAGTCGGCCTCGCCCTGGAGGTCGAACCAGTCGACGCCGGAGGAGACCGACATCCGGAAGCGGCCGGCGGAGCGGTAGTGCTTCCCCTCCGCCTCGACGGCCCAACCCTCGGAGAGGAGGGTGGCGACGGCCTTGGGGATGCGGTTGGAGGGGATCTGCAGCGACGGCATCCGGGAGAGCGGGTCCGGATCGGAGCGGAAGCCGAGCTCGCGCAGGCGCGCGGCGTGCCACCGCTCGGCCTCCGAATCGCGGAGCAGGAACCGCCGCTCCCCGGGCTGGTAGAAGCCCCGTTGCGGCGAGCCGGAGGCCACCTCGTGCCCCTCATAGAGGAAGGAGAGCTCGGCGCGGGGCGAGCCGCGGGGCCAAGCCGGGGGGAGCAGGCGGAGCAGCGGCCGGGGGGCCGGGCTGGCTTCCTCGAAGCGCATCGATTCCGGCAGATCGAGCGGCGGGAGATGGGCCTTGGCGAGCAGGTGGCCGAGGAGCTCGCCGCGGTCCGCGGCGGGGACGCGCAGGGCCCGGCCGGGATCGAGCAGCGCGGTCCATCGCGATCCGGCGTCCGCGAGAGGTGCCAGCCGATTATTGACGGGATCATTGGCGAGCAGGAAGCCGGACGTGCCGAGCACGATGGGAGGCGGATCGGCCGGCAGGCGCTCCTCGCCCCGGCGGAGCGAGGCGGCCAGCCGGACGCCGCCGTCCTCCTCCTCGCGCGCCTCCAGCCTGAGCTCCCACGGCGGGCCGGCGTCCCAGACGATGGGAGCGCCGACTTTCGATTCCCGGTCGGGGCGCGTCCAGAAGCGATCCGTGGCGCCGAGCTGGGGGACGAGGAGCCGCGCCGCCGCCGGAGAGAGCGGGGAGACGGCCGGGACCTGCGCCGAGGTGTCGATCGCGGACCACCGCTGGGCCGGCGTCTCGGCCGCGGCCAGGCTGAGCAGGGTGAGGAGGGTGCGGTCGGGCTCGGGGGTCTGGGGGAGGGCGTCGCGCCGCAGGCTCAAGGGATTGACCGCCTCCCAGGAGCCGTCCTCCTGCCGCCGGGCGGTCATGACGCGCACCGTGAGCTGCTGGCGTTTGAGGGTGTCGGGGATGTCCAGGAGATAGAGGATCTCGCGGCCGTCGGTCAGCAGGGAGGGGGCCGGGGAGGGGGCGGGGCTGGCGGCGAGTTGGGCGAGGGTGTCGCGCCAGGTCTGCGCCGGCCGCACGCGCTCCAGGGCGGCGCTGGGCATGAGGATCGTGCGGGGGAGATCGCCCGCGGAGCCGCGCAGCGCCTTCTTCTCATCCGCGGCCAGGACCGTCGCCCAGACGTGCTTGCACGCCTCGCCCCCCTCGAAGTAGGCGCAGGTACAGAAGACCCAGAGGTTGGCCTCCTCCCGCCGCAGGGAGACCCGGTACTCCTCGCCCCCCGAGACCACCGCCTCGAACTCCTCCCGCCCGGCGTCAACGATCCGGACCTTGCCCGTCTGGAAGTACTGCCGCCCCCGCTCGCGGACCCGCCAGTCGACGAAGTGCGCGAGCAGGGTGGCGAGAGTCATGAGGGGAAGGTATCAGGTCCGCGCATACACCGCCTCGCGGTGAGCGGTCCCCTTCGTGACGACGCGGACCTTTCCCTGGGCCATCAGGCGGCGGAGGGCGGTCGAGGCCAGGCGGGAGTCGATCGGCTTGCGGAGCTCGCGGGAGTACCGCCGGTTGACCTCGGCGGCGATCCTGGAAGGAGCGAAAGGCTCGCCCGCCGGCATCTCCGCCACCGCCCGCGCCACCAGCCGGCTGGGGAGGACGGGCTTCAAGGGCGGAAGCGGCTCCGCGGGAGCGGGAGCGGGGACCCCCGACCGGGCCGCGATCTCCGTCGCTCCGGCCGCGGAAGCCTTGAAGGCCTCGTAATGCCGGGCCACCGTCTCATACTCCGCCGCATGGATCGCCCGCTGGTCGCGATGAAAGGCCTCCTGGGCCGCGTGCTCCTCCTCGCGTTCGCGATGGAACCGCATCTGCTCCTCCAGGCTCGCCAGCACCTGCGCCACGGAAAGCTGAGAGCTCATCCAGGGATCTCCTCGGGAACGCCGCCCCGTCGCGAAGAAGGGGGCGAAGCCGTCGCGTAGTCTACTCCGGAACGTCCAACAGGGTCCAGCACGGTGGATCCCGGAGACATTCTGTCGTGATGGATCGAGACAACGCGTCGCCTCTGGATCCAATGCGTCACCTCCGGAGACTACGCCACGCCTCGGCTCGGATTGCATCCTCCTCCCCGTACATCGCGCCGCCTCTCGCTGCATTGAATCGTCTTGCGTCAGATACGCGCCGCCTCCGGCTGCAATGCGTCATCGCATCGCTGCATCAAGACGCCTGAACTGGTTACGCGACGCCTCAAGCCTCATCGAGACGCCGCCTGGAGGTATGCGTCGCCTGAGCGCACAACGCGACGTTCTCTCCGTGCACCGCATCGCCTCCGTGTGTTACGCGACCTCGTAGGGGAGGACGCAACGCCTGGAGCGACAACGCAACGTCGTCAGGGGAGATCGCGACGTTATGCCGGCGCCACCTCGATCTTGCCGAGCCCGAAGACAGCGCCCTTGCCGGCGTGGAGGATTTCGGCGGCGCGGAGCAGGGGAGCGAACGGCGCGAGGTCGCCTTCGAGCGTGAGAGTGCCTACCAGGCCGCCGAGCTTCATGGCGGTATTCTGCCGCTGGCTCCAGCGCTCCCAGGTGACACGGCGCAGGGTAGCGAGACGACGCGTCGGGTATTTGCTTGTATTCGGACTGCTGTCCCTTTTTATTAACTTCCGTTAGTAGCATCCCTAAGGTCCACTTGGCTGGCTTACCACTCCTCAACTATAAAATTAGAAGCAGGCTAGCGACGCCGGCCGGGTTGCGAGGAATTGACCATTATGAATATGCAACTTCGCGAGATATTTTTGAAATTAGGGACCTTGGGCTACAATTCTGAGCGCAGCAGCGTGCAGTTGCACAAGATATAGACATATAGGCATAGTCTCCACTTGAGGCGAACGGGGGAAAGCTCATATGGCTTTCATCGGAGTGATTGCAATTTTAATAGTATTTCTGCGGCAGGCGGCAAGGGGCGCGTCCTCACGCATTAATCTAGTATTGTTACTGGGTCTTTTTGTTTCACCAGTGTTCCTAATTTGCCTCAATCTTTGGTGGGGCAAAGATGCCTCACGGCAAAGAATAGATGTGCAGTTTATCGGATATAGTATTCCGTGGCGAGTTCTCCGGCCTTGTTCTGCTCCGCCGGATCCTAACGCTCCAGATGGTATTTGGTTGGGAGGAGGGTTCAGATGGGAGAAAGATGCCGATCCAGACGTGCTTGTCGTGCCAGGATACCGGAGTCATCTGATTGAGATTTGCTCTGATTCCAATTCAGGCTCAGGAGGTGTCCAAGTTCGACTTGTTCGTCCAGGTTTCAAATTTGCCTCTAAAGCATTGGCACCTCTATCTGAATCTGAGTTGCCCACGCAGCGTGTGGCCCTCGATTCAAGCTCTGACGAATCAGGCTTATATTGGAATAATGATGAGTGTCTTGTCGGGAGAGGCGGCAACTTATCGCTCTCCCAAATGGAGAGCTTTATATCTTCCATATGGAGACAAGATAGATCCTCAAACGGGAATCGAACCAGTTGGCGTTCTCATATCAAGAGCTACTTAAACTCGCTGCCGCCATCGGGCCCCCAAGTCTACTGTATTGATCTAAGTGGTCAACCACAACGCTGTGCCCTCTCTTCGAATCCGCAAAATACCGCGTTCGTTTGGCGAGCCAAACAGGAGGGGCGACTTTTTTCTTCCACGCGTTGGGCTGTTGTGCCACCAGTTGGTATGAAGTTGGGCTCTTGCGGGCGAGGGGCGGGAAAAACATCCCCTGAAATAGTGAAGATCAGACCTCCCTTTCTCAAGGAAGGAGACACTGTAATCGATACTGCGAAGGGTGCCCTGCCGTGGTTCTCGTTGCGCATGATAACTCGTCGCACCGTCGGCGGAGTTGCCGATGAGAATGTTCCGGTCGACGCTGGATCAGTCATTCCAGCAGCTTTCAGGTTAGGCCCTAGTCACCGATTAAGTTTGGCCAGGAAACAGGACACGTTGCTTCTTCTGGTAGAAGAGCCATCAGTGCAGATACGTGCTGACGATTTGTTCAGCGAAGGTAGCAGCTCTGTCCCAAAAGGGACTTTTTATCTGACGTTCGGCCAATCCGAAGAGCAGGGTATCTTGGTTGTTGATCTCGCTAACGTTTCTGACGAGCTAAGCGCGAAACCTGTAATGCAGACGTTTGGAGGACGAGTGCGGATTCCCGCATGGAAGTCTTTAGGATTTACTGTCGATTTGGGCGGTGCTTACCCGGAAGCTCATTCATTCGGGGAGGTATTCCAAGCTGCTGATTACTTCAATAAAGGAAAAGTCAATCCGCTGATTTTAATCGAAAAAATCGATGTGCCCAAGGCTGTCTGGGTAATTCCTGTGGCTGCTTGCCTGCTTGCGGTTTTTGGGCTATTGGCGGGATTCACTCGCCAGATGGATCTTGACTTCCGTTGGGATGTTGTCGGAATGCTTGTCATCCTCTTGGATTTCAGATTCTTGTTGAGCACGCGGGCCCTAATGGCTTATCCATCATCTCGGGGATACATAGAGGATTGGCTGGTTTCCGGTTGTCTTCCCCTGCTGGCTCCGCCTACACTCTTTCTGGCATCGAGAGTGATTAGAATGGTTTTCTCGAAGTTACAGAGGACAGTACATCTGCAATCCTATGCTTACTCTAACAACAGCCCTGTTTCAAGAGGAGGCTCATGGCAGGTCATCTTGCTATGGTTTGGTCTAAGCAGCCTGTTTGCCATGATTTGGTTGTTAGGGGGGGTAGGCTCGACTTGGCATTGGAGATACTCTCTTGCCTTCGTCGTTGGAAAGTCCTTTTTCAGCCAAGTGCTTACCATTACTGCCTCTGTCATTCTAGTGGTATCTTTATGGCTATTGCATATCCAGAGGCAGTCTGGATTTGTTGACCCCTTGATGTCCCTAAATCCAAGCTTCGGGCGTAAGCAGTTGCAAACCCTGCTCCTCTGGACGATTATTTTTAGCGGCGGTGCCTTCTTGCTTCGCCTCGTTCTCTTTGCTTTTGGTCTCCAGGAATCGGGCCTGGGCGGGGTAAAGCTGGATGTCTTCTATCTTCCACTAATTGCGGTAGCCTTTGCTGTGCTAAGCGAGCTTCGCCTACCGAGCAACAAGGAAACATGGAGGCTTGTGAGCTTCGCCTTTTTGGGAGGAGTAGCCTTTCTCGTCACAGGCCTATTGGTAAGTGACTTAGGATTATTATGGGTAGGGGGCTTTGGAATTGTCTTGGCTCTCCCTTTCGTCGCCGAGAGCCTGGGGCCGGTGAAGGGCGCCCTTGCTTCGAGTCTGGTGTTCTTGGTACTCTTCATATCCCCCAAATTCTCTCCTGATTTATTTCTTTTCCTTTTGCGCCACATGAGTGAAACGACTGTTGTAACGACGAAACGGGGTGAGATTTCATTTGACGATACTCTTCTTGTGAGCCGAGAAAGGGATCACTATAGAATGATGGATGCTGTCCGACCCCGTTCTGTAGAAGAGATCCCTTCGCAACTCGCCCGGGAAGTGGTGGCCGAACGAGAGAGAGTTCGCTATCAGGCGCTGAAGGGTGCATGGCGGGCAGGGCTTCAGGACAGTAGCTCGGTAGGATCTGTCTGGTTTGGAGCGGGGCTACTGCAGGCTCGTCCGATCGTCGGTGAAAAGACATTTCGAGAGGCGGCAAGATCAGATTACGTATATCCTCTTTATGTTCGTTCGGAGTACGGAACTTGGGGCATATTGAGTTTGTTTATGATCTATTTGTCAATGTTTTTAGTGGTGGCCTGTGCAGGAGAATCATCAACTCTAGCGTTGTGGTCGATGGCGATTGCTGTTGGCACATCCCTGTTCATGCTTGGGGGCACGAATGGAGTCTTCCCCTTTAGCGGGAAATGGCCGCTGTTCATGGCGCTGGGATCGAGATCTGACGTCTGCTTAGGTATTGTCCTTTTGGCACTTGTATTTACTGGGAGATCGGTAAATGATTGATAAGGTGCGCTATCTTCCATTGCTTCTTGCCAGCGTTGTTGTAACTCTCGGCATCGCATATTATCCTTTTGCCGATGATACCAGCAACATACTACGCTGGCCGGCTACGCGATCTTATCTGCTGACGGATTTCCAGAGAGAGGGCTTCTCCATCGAGTGCCGTTCCGAGCCGACGCCGTCCTGTGGAGTGATCTGGCAGGGGGAGGGGACCACCTCCTCGGGATCGGTAGTTCAAGTGTACGAATGCGACTCGGACGCCATGGAAAACAGAGAAGCAATTCTTGCGCGTTTTGCTGATAATGCGGAACCCCTTCATGACCTTGAAGGTGTCAGCCGCTCGATGAGCGTGCTTGACGGCTTTTTTCAGTCAGGGCTTCGCCGAACCTGTGATCGAGTAGTCAGGACGGCTCGGGAGGCGGGAACACTGATTGGAGCTTCGGCGCCTTTCAAATTAGAAGCTTCGAGTCGCAGGCCTAATCTGATGGTAGTCAAGAATCTAGATGAAAGCTACGGCTTAATTTTGGCTGGGCTTCCGGAGAGGCCTTCCTATCGAGGAGATTTCGTTGCTTTTGCTGCCAGTGGATTGATGGGAAATCCTGCTGAGGAGATGAGTAACCTGACCCTAATATCGAATGAAGGAGCGAGTACAGCTCTACTAGATCCGAATGGAGGAGAGACTTTCAGACCGGTCTGGCCAGGAGCTCAGGGCGTTATCGCCTGTCGTTCTGTTGCACTTCACCCCTGTAACCCTAATGACGGTGATGACGAATGTAAGATACCGGTTGCGCAATTTTATGCCCTTCCGAAGGGACGTGCGCTTGTCCGAGTAGGTGGAAACAAGGCTGAGAGGTTGGCTTCGGGTAACCGCGATAGCTTGATGGAGGATGAGTTGCTTCTTCTCGACGGAAAAGGCTATTTGTCCGTTTATGGCACGGTACGACATCCGGGCTTCACATTGGAATTTAGCGGCGGAATGATGAGGCCAGTATCGCGAGTACGCCTTGTTAACGGTAGGTGGGAGAGGTGGTATGAACCCAGCTTTAGATCTTGGCTCAAGCCAGTCAACGACAGTTATGTCTCTCTTGCGCATGACAATAAGATTCCGCCAGAAGCTCGAGTAGCGTTGACAATCGACATGGACCTTCAGCGAAAGCTTGAGGCAGGCTTGTCAAACTGGATGCAAGAGAATCTCGAGCCCGAGGTTCGACGCCATATGCGAGACGCTCACTATAAGGCCTCAAAGCATTCTCTGAATATATTGGAAGGAGAAACGGAGCACCGTCGCGCCGTACCCCATGCTGGAGTCACTGTCTTGGACCCTGCTACAGGTGCATTGTTGGCTATAGCTTCGTACCCTCCTGCCGAAGCGCTTGTCTGGGACCATGGAACTCCAATGTTTGGGCAAGGCTGGCAAGAGCGTCTGGTTGGCCCTCATGCCCCAACTTGGGCCGCCAGCAATGTACTGAGTCTATTAGATAGTAGGTTGAACGATGAAACCAACTCGAATTTCATCGCGCATCCAATTGGCTCGACGTTCAAGCCGCTATTGCTCAGCTCTTTCATAGACCGCAATACACCAAGCGGTTCGACTGACGGTCTCGATCCGCTTTTTGATCTCATGATTACCGGGCATTTGGGGACTGACGGAGGATACAACGGTGGCAATTCGAAGCTTCCGTTACGCTGCAGTGGGCCGTCAGGGCGGTATTGTACGGACAGAAGCGCGGAGGCCATCGCTGGTATGCCGGCGGGGCCGTGGGGTTCAGAGGAAGGGACTAGGCATGGAGGGCCGTGGATTGATCGTTGGGAATTCCTTATTGATTCATGTAATAAATATGCGGTAACGTTGGGCACCCTCTCCCTCCTGGACTGGAAAAAGAATGGGCTTGGAAATGCCTCGGCTTGCTGTTGGAACAGGCCGCGCGACGAGTTTGGCTTTGTCGCCGGACAATCCTTTAGGATGACAGGGGAACCGGCGGGTTCCTCTCTATACGTTTCAACTGATCAATTGCCGCCACTGGGCCCTTGGGCTCAAGTTATTAACGGAAGCCTGTCTCCTACGGCATACTTGGCGGATGCCCCTCTTTTTGTTCGACTGTTTGACTATTATGACGTATCTCCACGTTCATCGTCGGTGCCTTTCGATTCAGCGCCTTGGCTTAATTGTGAGGGGCTTGCGAAGCTGGATCTGCATGATAGAAATACAGAAGTAGTGGGGCGCGTTGCAGGGACTCAGTTGCACCTTACTACTCAACCCGCAAGTATTACTTTCACAAATCTATTTACCGGAGCCGGTCATAACTGGTGGTCCAATGTAGAGCTGGCCCAAGCGTATGGCAGGCTAATGGTAAACCAGAAGATTCGGGCCAGCTTTTGCAGGCCCGAGGAGACCAAGGGGGAACTGTTCAAAAGCCAGTCTAGGCAACATGAGCTGATCAAGATGTTGTCGCTCCAGCGTCAAGCGTCCTGGGTAAAAGTACCTAAAATTGATAGCTGGCAAAAGGAGAAGCCGGATAAGCGTATAACTCTTTCAAAAACGGGAACTACTTTGTGGCATGAAGGTTACAAAAACACTGGTATTTTTGTCATTTTTCTTGGATCTGCCGCTGACAAAGATATTCTAGATAGACTACCAGTGAAGCCAGGAAAAGGATTGTTGGTGCTGGCTTACGTCGATGAAGCGGGCAGCTCTGAAAACGTGACTAAGCTTGTGGACTACCTTTTTGACGATATGCAGTCGACATATCTTGGGCGTAAGGTGCTCAATGATTAGACTCCTGCTGTGGCCGGTGTGCATTTGCCTAATTGGTGGTGTGTTTTTCTGGGTCTTGGCGAGTAGCACGTGGCAGCCCAGTGTTCCGGTTCTAGAGAAACATGCTCCGCAGATAGACGTGTCTCTAAAAGGACCGGAGCTTGAGAGCTACTGCCAGAGATCTCGGTTGTCCCTTCCTGGTGCAACGCCTAGCATACAATGCCCAGCGCTTCGTGAAATTGCCACACGTATTTATGGAAAGGAGGTGGCATTCACGCTATGGCAAGCCTGTAATGATCATCGCCTCGTGCCTGCAAGGGATGAGATCCTATTCCCAAAGCCAGGCTTATGTAAAGAGGAAAACCTGCCGCAGGTTTGTAAAACGCTCTGCGACCAGCTAAGAGGTTAATAGATGCGAGCTATCGAAAGTGGAGTGCCTCGGTGGAAGTCACTGTCTGTATTTGACCTTTTTCGGCATGGTCCCTGGGAGGTGATATTGCCTCTTTGGGTTGTGGGAGCTATTATTACAGCCGCTTGGCTGAGCAATCCGTTTTTCCGGATTATTCCTATAGCGGATTGGAAGATTTGCGCGGTCATAGGCGGATTGATAGCCGGATTGCTCAGCGCTTTTGCCGTCAGGCGCATCTACGCTGACGCGGGGACACTCGTGGCACGGATGAGTATGGTGGGTGGTATGCTGCTAGGCGCCATCGCATTGGCTTGGGCCGCGCAGGGACCGCTTCATCCTACGACTGCTCAAGCATCTACCTGTGCCCCCTGGGTGAATATTAGAGAATCTTCGCTTGGGCATTATGTTGCGTTTATCCTCCCGGTTTTATTGTATGTACTGTGGTGTAAATTTTTGATCATGGGATTTCCTGCGCTTCAATCATTTGCCCAATTATTTCCCCATTCGCTCGAAGGCCGACTACATGCCTATTCGGATTCGCTCAAGAAGCTTCCTTTTCGGATAGGTGGGAGTATCGTCTTCCTCCTCTTTCTTTCGATCTGGGCTTGGCGAGCGATCAGTCTTGGTTCATCGGTAAATGAGATTATCGAGGCTTTAAGACGGGTACCTCCTGAAGCACTAGTCGGAAAGGGTATAGCAAAGATGGCATTGTGGCAGCGTGTAGCCGAGGCGCGGCAACAAGCTGAGAGAGATGCTTTCTCCAGCCTTAGCAACTTGAAGTTGGATGAGGCGAGGCCATTGGTCAGCCGTGCAGCGTGTGATTGGGTCCTGCCAGGTCAGCGGCCTAGTGCAGCGCTGTTGGACATAGAGCGCGCCTTTAGAGCACTAGATGGCGAAATTAGCGGAACGGCATCCGAGACTTGGAAGCCCTCAGAGGTGGCAACTGAAGCGATCATCCAACTTCTACCGATCAACGGAGGCTCCAGTGGTCTCCCTGTGTGCCCGCTGTTCTGGCCATCCACGGCGGCAACCTCCCTCCCTCAGTACGTGAGTAATGGAGACATCCGTCGCTCGGTAAGTCTGGTCAAATATCGGTCAAGAGATTTGGTGGATATTCGTCTTGCGGTGCTACCGTTGTCAGAAAGGTCAGGAATCACAATAGAAGTTGCCATGAGAGTCGTGGGCAGAACCGGTGGGAGTTCGTCCCTGATTAAGGAACTTGTAGAGCATATTGGAGGCAAGCCTTCAGACGGTCCTCGGAGCATCGGAAATGGTGCGGTGTGCGCCAGTTGGAACCTAGGGCGCGTAGGCATCCGCTTGGGACCAGCTGTCGGGCCCTCGATACCCGATCGAGATATGTCTCCGGACTCTGCACTCTGGATCACTTGCTTTGATCGTTCAGTAAGCCCAACGCTATATGAGATATACCGCAAGCCAGATGGAGCTAGTAGCTGGGATCCTCACGGTTGCGGGGTGCTGGCCTCCAACGACGGGCTCTGAAGCCATCTGTTGAGCCAACTAAGAGCCTGATCTTGATTGTTAAGCAAGTAAGTCCTCGCATCAGGGCAGCGTATAAAGCCCTGCTCAGCAGTGTCGCCGATCTCGCCGTCGATGATTGTGTTAGGCTGGACGCATTGATTTTCTATCAGATAGATCTGGACGGCGGCATTAGCCAGCCTTTTTTTATCGCTAGGGCTCAACTGCTGCTGAGGTGACTCGGCGGGAGCACCGCTTTTTGTAATCTTTGCTAAGAGGTTTAGTATGTTGTTGCTAACCTGAAGCTGGAGCGAAAGTCGGCGCAAAAGGGCTTCCGCTAAAGACGCCGGGCTTGCCGTACCGGCTACCAGAGGTATCGTTATGTTAGAAGGTGGTTCGACTTTATTGGTTTTGCCAGCAGGTTCGGTACTTCCCGCCGGCTTGTTCGTGCTATTGGGATATGTAGCGCTCGTTGTGGGCTCGGCATCGCCTTTCGGTGGGCTGGGCATGAGGTAGGACCAGATCTGGAGTGCCATGATGAGGATGAGAGCTGCAATGATAAAGTCGGTGCGCCTTCTAAGGTCAGTAAATTCGGAGGTGGGTAAAGGGGAAGGAGTAGCTTCCTGTCTTGTCTGGTGTGCGTCCTCTTTTTCCGGACGGCTCTCGTTTTGTATGGGCGGCGTTGGCGGTTCCGGTTCCGATCGAAACCAACGCTTAAAGCGCGCTAGGCCACGATCGAGCTCGGATTGCGCAATCCCGACCTGAGACTTGGTGGGAGTTGGGAGGATGACTACTGGCTTGGGTGCCGAGCGTTCCTGGACGGGTAACGGCGAGCCTGTGTTTATATCGAGAGTAGAGTTCGTTGCTCTGGATCCGAGCCACTTCATTCTGATTTCCGGTTTTTGCTCTCGAAGATTATTGATGCTGCTGAGAGCGAAAGTCAGGCCCTGTGGAAGAGTTTTATTGACCAAATCACTGAGATAGGTACTCTCTTCCAATCCGAACGTGATCTGCTCCCCGGACACTTTGCCTTCATAAGTGAGAGGAGGTGTAATTGCCGTCGGAATTTGGCGCGGCGGTCCTAGCGTTGCGTGAGTAGGAGGAATAGGTCCCAAGAGCCACACCCAGGGAAGCAGCGGGATTTCCTCCGGCGTACGAATGGGGAGAAGGAATTGCTGACACTCTGTATTCTTTGCCGCTTCGTAGTGAATTTTGGTGAGCCAAGATACGAGGTTTGCGGGGAGAGGCGGGAGATCAGGCCCCAAGAAGCCAGTCTCAATCATATCAGCCATCTTAGTTAGACGATCTTCGTTGGGTGGACACTCTTTTAACATCTCCCAATGCGTCGGCCAAGCAGAAATACTTACCCCTGGAGATGCGAGAATTCCCCATGCTTCCCACGCAACGCGACCACGACCAACTACTTTTGAGGAAGGTAATCCCCTAATCCATCCAATGACGGTCCTGCGAGAGCTTCTTAGGTGGGCTACTAAAGGGCCACCAATGTCAAGAGGAGGGGTCGTCTCAAGTCCCCCTCCGTAGACTTCGAGCTCGGCTACCAGATCTGGACTGTTTCCAAAGACAAGCTTCATTCCTTCGCGGTAAGTAGCGTAAAACGCACGAGATGCAGTCATTTTATTGCTCCGGAGCCTGAAAGGGCTCGCACTAAAATTAGATCGCTCCACACACTAGTGTTGCCAATCAATCCACATGGCAGAACAGTAAAGTGAGGATCTTCTTTCAGGAGTGACTGAAAGCCACCTCCAAAGGCATCGCTGGCCACATACAAGGCTTTTGCGATAGTTTCGATTCCAGTAACAATCGATGCTCCTTCTTTGCGAAAGAAGAAATCGAATTTTCCGTTCGGGTGTTGGCCTGCCTGAATTGAGTAAGCAATCTGAAGTCTGAACAAGATTGAGATGAGGGATTCTAAGGGTTCAGCGTCTAGTTCCAGAAAGGGTAGCTTAGACAGTGAAGCCAAAGAGAGCGATTTTGACTGCCCTGTATATATTGGTGGATCTAGCTTGGCAGCACGTAGGATTGGGCCGGCAAGCCGCCAAATAAGCTTCGGGTTGATCAGGGTGGCTACTTCGGCCCACTCCAAGTTTGGGGCATTAGGAATCGGGAGAGGCAGGTTTGCGAGCTTGATCAAGAGGGAAGATTCGTCTGGGAGTGCCGTGGAGAGCCATTCTTCACCTCCTTTTTTCCATTTTGCTTGATCCAAGTGAGTCCATACTACGCCGGTCCAGATGGGTCTGGGTCGTAATTCTGCAAAAATTTTCTGAAAAACGGATGCTATGCTTTCGACCGGCGAGGAAGGCTGCTGCTGGGTAATATCATTCGGGACAGCAGGTTTGAACTTGTCGAGCACTAGGAGTGCCCCTGGTCCATTCCTGAGTTTTAGGTGCTGTGTTATGACTTCTATCGTCTGTGGCTCTCTTTCGTGGAATCTTTCTCCCATAATGTCCAGGGTGCGCACAAAGGTTAAGCTAGTATCAAATCGAACTCTAGCTCCTAGTAGTACGAAGGGTATATTACTGCGTATACCCTCGCGAAGAGCGGCAACAGTTATGGGTTCGGCATATTCGTAGGATGTTACGTCGAGTTGTCTTGTCCGTCGTATTACCTCATAAGTGTCGGATTCAGGTGGGTTTAGCATTCCTCGCAGCCAAGTCGTCTTGCCGGTTTGTTCAAAACCAGTGACAGTTAGAGCAAAATATCGGGCGGCACTCAAGCTGGATTCCCAATATTCTGGTGGCAAGAGACTATGGCATCTGGAGCATCTGCGATGTTGGCTCTGGGAAGGCAAACTGGAGGATGGGCGTTCCCGAGCAAAGCCGGGCATTGCCGTGATTTTTTCGGCCTGTGCGGGTGGGATTTGCGGAATGCCTGGAGGTGTGCCGTGGGCTTGTTTCCAGAATTCAAGTGTGGCCAAATGCGCAATAAGATCTGCGTAGTTGACGAAATTCCAGACTGGATATGTGTCCACTCCTCGGCAGAGGGGACATTTCGGATCTTTCAGCACGTTTTTGAGGTATTCTCGAAAGCCCAAGATTGGATCTCCACGTTTGGTTGATGGCCTAGTTCATTAGGAGTCGGACGTATAAGGGCTTATGGTATGGCAGGTGAGTTCCCGTGTATAGTACAAGGCTTGGCTGCCTGAGCCTCACCATCTCTGCTTTGCGCTTGAGGGCCCTCCTCTCCGATACGCTCACCCGGCCCAGCTTGTTTCGGTGCTCCCTGTCCTCTTTCAGGGACGACCCTAGTCGAGCACAATGTCCGGGTGAGGGACCTTTTTCGAGATCTCATTCACCCGCCGAGGCGGTACTTTGGTCTCGCGGGGCCAGCTTGTTCGGGTGTATGGGTGGACTGCTCCCCTGGCTTCACGAGGGCGGACCGCTCCCTGCCATCTCCCTCCCCCTCCTCCACCCGTCGCAGCACGTCCGCGAAGGGGACGTGGGCGAAGGCGCCGAAGAGGGGGGTGGGATTTTGAGCTTGCCGCGGGTCAGGCGGGGGGAGGGGAGGCCGGTCAGGAAGTGGGCGAGGGCTCGGGGGGAGGCCAGGTCTGGGATCTCCTGGCGCAGGTTCGCCGCGTGGCGCAGTCTCTCTTCGTCCAGGTGGATGGGGGCCGGCGGGAAGAGCTCCGCGGGCTGGCCGCCGTTCTCGCACCAAGAGCAGTGGCCGCAAGGATGGGAGCTGCTCTCCGAAGTGCGCGGCGAGGAAGGCGGTCTGGCAGCCGTCCGGGGCGGCGAGGGTCAGCACCTGGTCGAGACGGGCGATCTCCCGGGTCTCTCTTTCGAGGGTGCGCTGGTGGAGGGAGCTCGCCAGGGCGTCCAGGTCGTCGGGCCGGCGGAGCCAGTGGTAGGGGTGGCGCAGGCCCGCGGCGCGGACTTCCAGCAGTCTCTGCTCGGCCAGGTAGTCGAGGGCCCGCACCAAGCGGTCATGGGGCGCTCCCAGGGCTCGCGCCGCCGCCTCGAGGTCGATGTGGGACCAGATCTTGGCCTTGCGGGCCTGCCCGAAGATGCCGCGCAGAAACTCGCGGCGCTCCCCCACGAAGCGGCTCAGGCCTGACCCGCCAGGACGACCCTGAACGGCCCGTCGCGGGCGAGCTCGTCCGTCTAGCCGTCGAAGCGGGGTAGCTTGCCTGATCACACCTCCGTCAGCCACCCTCCTCACGGCTGAGCTCCGCCTCAAGCTCCTGCACTGTGGGCAGGCTGCCTTTGAGGTCTTCGGGAAGCTTCTCGACGATTTTCGTCTCCCAGCCGGCAACACCGATCGGCTTCTTCAGGTCGCGCAGCGCATACTCGACGACGATCCTGTCCTTCGAGCGGCATAGCAGAAGGCCGAGGGTCGGCTTGTCGTCGGGATGGCGCAGGAGGTCGTCCACCGCGGAGAGATAGACGTTGATCCGGCCGATGAATGCCGGATCGAAGGGGACTGCCTTCAGCTCGATGACCACGTAGCAGCGCAGCTTGAGGTGATAGAAAAGCAGGTCGAGATAGTAGTCGCGGCCCGCGAGCTCGAGGTGGACCTGCCGGCCGACGAACGCGAATCCGCTGCCAAGCTCGAGCAGGAAGTGTTGGACGTGATCGACCAGGGCCTGCTCGACCTCGCGCTCCCGCCGTGGATCGGCGGTGCCAAGAAAGTCGAAGAGGTACGGATCCTTGAAGACTTGCGCGGCCATGTCCGAGTCGCGAGGCGGCAGCGTGGCCTTGAAGTTGGTGAGGGCCTGGCCCTGGCGCTCGTGAGCCCGGCTGTCGATCTGCAGAGAGAGGATGTTGCGCGACCATCCATGCTCCACCACATGGTGGATGTACCATTGCCGCGCGGCGGGATCGGTCACGCGATCCAGCAGGAGGCAGTTGTGGAACCAGGGGATTTGTGCAGCAAGCTGCTGCACAATTGCCCGCTCGGGCCATGCGGCCGCGAAGGCCCGCATGTACTTGAGATTCCGCGGCGAAAAGCCCTTCATGTCGGCAAAGGCTTGGCGCAGGTCGGCGGAGAGGCGGTCGATCACCTTGGCTCCCCAGCCGGCGCGTTCCTGGCGGTCGAGGATCATCCGGCCGAGGTCCCAGTACAACAGCACCATCGCCGAATTGGCGGCGAGGACGACGCGCAGCCGCTCTTGCTGGATGCGTTGCTTGATCTCGGCGAGCGCCTCGGCATAGTCGCCCGGCAGCCCGGCCAGCGGTGGGGGCGCCGGAAAGGAAGCTCCCTCCCGGGTCTTCCCGCGTGAGCCAGGCGTCAAGGCCGTCTTTTTCATAGGCGTCGTCAGGGCCTGCCCTCCTCCCCCTCCTCCCCCCGCCGCAGCACCTCCGCGAAGGGGACGTGGGCGAAGGCGCCGAAGAGGGGGTGGGATTTGAGCTTGCCGCGGGTCAGGCGGGGGGAGGGGAGGCCGGTCAGGAAGCGGGCGAGGGCTCGCGGGTTGGCCAGATCCGGGATCTCCCGGCGCAGGGTTATCGCGCGGCGCAGGCTCGCTTCGTCCAGGTGGACGGGTGCCGGCGGGAGGAGCTTCGCGGGCCTGCCGCCGTTCTCGCACCAGGAGCAGTGGCCGCAGGGGTGCGGGAGCTGCTCTCCGAAGTGCGCGGCGAGGAAGGCGGTCTGGCAGCCGTCGTGGGCGGCGAGGGTCAGCACCTCGTCGAGACGGGCGATCTCCCGGGTCTCTCTTTCGAGGGTGCGCTGGTGGAGGGTGCTCGCCAGGGCGTCCAGATCGTCGGGCCGGCGGAGCCAGCGGTAGGGGTGGCGCAGGCCTGCGGCGCGGACTTCCAGCAGTCCCTGCTCGGCCAGGTAGTCGAGGGCCCGCACCAGCCGGTCGCGGGGCGCTCCCAGGGCCCGCGCCGCCGCGTCGAGGTCGATGTGGTACCAGATCTTGGCCTTGCGGGCCTGCCCGAAGATGCCGCGCAGAAATTCGCGCCGCTCCCCCGCGAAGCGGCTCAGGATCTCCTCGAAGGGCACCAGCGGCCGGAGCTCGTACTCGGCGTAGATCGGCGTGCCGGCCTCCAGGTAGCCGGCCAGCTCCAGGTAGGTGAGGAGCGTCCGCACCACCAGCAGCCGGATGTCGTGGCGCGCCGAGAGGTCGTAGAGCGAGAGCTCCATCGCCGCGGGGCTGTCAGCGGACCTCGCGAGCTCTTCGAGCAGGCTCCGCACGGCCGCGAGGTCCGGCGTGTCGCCGTAGGCGAAGCTCTGGAGCGCCAGGAGGTCGTCGGTACAGGTCAGGATCTCGCAGATCGCGGCCTGCCCGTCCCGGCCGGCGCGGCCGATCTCCTGCGCCAGATTCTCCAGGCTCTTGGGCAGGTTGTAGTGGATCACTCCGCGGATGTCCGCCTTGTCGATCCCCATGCCGAAGGCGATGGTGGCGACGACCACCGCTTCCGCCGACTCCAGGAACCAGTCCTGCACCCGGGCCCGCTCGGCGTCCTCCATGCCGGCGTGATAGGCGAGGGCCGGCACTCCCGCGCTCATCAGGGCCGCGGCCACGTCCTCAGCCGTCTTCTGCTGGGTGACGTAGACGATGGTGGGTCCTGATATCTCCTGGGAGGGACCGGGCGCGAGGCGCTGGCGGAGCAGGGCGTCGCGGTCCGCGGCGTGGATGGGGGTGAAGCGGAGCGTCAGGTTCTCGCGGTGGAAGCCGGTGCGGACGGCGCACTCCGGAGCGATGCCGAAGCCGCGGCAGACGTCGGCGAGCACCTGCGGGGTGGCGGTGGCCGTGAGCGCCAGGGTGCGCTCGGCGCCGCAGAGCTTGCCGAAGGCGGCCAGCTTCAGGTAGTCGGGACGGAAGTTGTGCCCCCATTCGGAGACGCAGTGCGCCTCGTCCACCGCGAAGAGCGATACCCGGACCCGGGAGATCGCCTCCCGGAAGCGCTCGTTGTTGAAGCGTTCCGGGGCCACGTAGAGGAGGCGGAGCGTGCCCTTCCTGACCGCCTCCATGAGGGCGCGCACCTCGTCGCCCGTGAGCGTCGAGTCGAGGCGGCCGGCGGCCACTCCGCGGCGGGTGAGCTGATCGATCTGGTCCTTCATCAGGGCGATCAGGGGAGAGACCACGAGGGTCAGGCCCGGCAGCAGGAGGGCCGGGATCTGGTAGCAGAGGGACTTGCCGCCGCCTGTGGGGAAGACGGCCGCGGCGGATCGCCCGGCCAGGAGGTGTCCGATCACCTCCGCCTGCCCGGGGCGGAACTCCCCGTAGCCGAAGGTCTCCGCGAGAACCGCGCGGGCCGGCTCCAGGAGTGCCACGTTCTCCATCGTGCCGCTCATAGTCCCTCCAAACATGCCAATCGAGCCCAGGAAGTTATCCTATCGCAGAATTCCAGGCCGGCTCCAGTCCTGGATCGGTGCGCGGAAGCGATACCCACCGAGACCACTGCTTTTGATGAACGAGGCGGGGAGAATCCGGGGGTCCAATTACTCGAGAGAGTCGATCGCGGCCCAGAGCGCGTCGAGATCGAGGGTCAGCCCCTCACAGCCTGGGATCTGCTCCAGCATGCCCGTGCTGGCCCCCAGGACGTGGAGATAACGGCTCTGGGGGTCGAGCTGGAGGATTTCCAGGCTGCGCAACTGCGGGTCGAGCAGCCAGTACCAGGCCACCCCGAAAGCGGCGTAGTCCGCCGTCTTTTCCACCCGGTCGCGCCGGCCGTCGCGGGGCGTCGGCGAGACGATCTCGATGGCGATGTCCGGCGGGACGCGGATCAGGCCGCGAGCCGGAGGACGGCGGCCGCCCGGCAGATAGACGGTGAGATCGGGTTTCCGGCCGCGTCTGGAGCCGACCACGAATTTGGCGTTGGAGCCGGCCACCAAGCCGCCTTGTGGGGAGGTCCAGGTGCCGAGAATCCCTCCCAGACGCGCGACCAGAAGCTCGTGAAGGTAATCGGGCTCCTCTTCCTCTTCCAGCCTCCCTTCCACGAGCTCGCCGGGCTCATCCTCGGGCAGGTCGAACCATTCGTCGAGCGAAAGCTCAGACAGCGGGTGCGGCCTCCTCATCGGCGGAGCTCCCTTTCGATTTCCGCCACGAGCTTTTCCGCGCCGCCGATCCAAGAACGGGCTTCCTCCTCCGTGGCGCCGAGCAGGGTGCCGGGATCGGCCCGGAGCCGGTCGAGGAGCGGGAGGGAGGTGGGGAGACGGTCGGCGATCCAGGCGCGGGGGATGGGCTGGGAGTCCGGGAGGTCGAGGCCTTCCATCCGCGCGCGGGCCTCGAGGGCGGTCTCGACGGCCTCGCGGAGGGCGGGGAGAGCTTCGACCGGAAAGCCCCCTCCGGCCAGGACTGTGGCCATGCGGAGCTTCCGTTCGGCCTGCGCGAAGGTGGCCCGGGCGGCGGCGAGCCGGCGGTCGCGCTCCCGGTCCTGATCAGGTTGGGGAGCCGCGGGGGCCTGGAGCACGCGGCGGCCCTCCGCGGGGAAGCTCAGGACGCCGGACTCGGCGAGGCGTTCCAGGGCCTCGAAGGCGGGACGGTCGAGGAGCTCCAGAGTGGGCGGAGAAGCGTTCCCTTCGAAATGCCGGCGCAGGAGCTCCTCGATCTTCGGACGGTCCACGGTCCCTTCAGAGACGAGGAGGAGGATCTCCCGGCCGTCGCGGCCGGTGTGGGCTTCGAGCCGCAGCAGGCGTTCCCCCAGCGCGGTCCGGAGCTCGCCGCCGAGCGGCTCCCAGGGATCGGCGGCCTTTTGGGGCTCGGATGGTGTGGCGGTGAGGCCCGTGAGGGTCTCCAGCCTCTCGACCAGGGCTCTGCGGCCCGAGGGGAGGGGCATCTCGGAGAGGTTCCCCCGGCCGTCGAGCACGCCGTCGGCGAGCATTTGCTTGTTGGCGAGGAGGGGGATCATCCGGTGCTCGATGGTGCCTTCGGCGACCAGGGAGAGGACGCGGACGGGGCGCGTCTGGTGCTTGCGCCAAGCGCGGGCGATGCGCTGCTCCAGGCGGGCCGGGTTCCAGGGGAGGTCGAGGTTGATCACCACGTTGGCCGCCTGGAGGTTGAGCCCCACGCCCCCGGAGTCGGTAGAGAGGAAGAGGCGGCAGTCGGGGTCCTCTTTGAAACGGCGGACCTCCTCGCGGCGCCGCGGCAGGGGCACGGAGCCGGTGTGCCAGGCGAAGCCGGTCCCCATCTCCTGGAGCTTCTCGCGCACCAGATCGAGCATCCGCTCCCATTCGGAGAAGACCAGGATCTTGGTGCCGGGCTCGGTGAGCAGCTCTTCCAGGATCTCCTCAAGCTCGGCCAGCTTGGGGCAGACCCGGCAGTCGGAATCGAGGATGTAGGGGGTGTCGCAGACCATCCGCATGCAGGCGAGCCAGCGCTGGATCTGCTCGAATTCCTTGGGGAGCAGGGGACGGCGCCGGGCCTGAGCGAGGATCTGGGCGACCCGCCGTTCGTATTCGGCATAGCGGGGGATCTGCTCGTCTTCCAGGGGGACGAAGAAGTGCTTGTCCGTGCGGCCCGGGAGCTGCCCCTCGACGTCGTCCTTGCGGCGGCGCAGGAGGACGGGCGCGAGCCGCCGGTGGAGCTCGTCGAGGTTCCGGTAGCCGGCGGGCTTGCCGCGCTCGTCGAGCAGGTAGAACTCGCGGTTGAACCGGAAGAGCGGGCCGAGCAGGGAGGGGTCGAGGAACTGCACGATCGAGTAGATCTCGTCGATGCGGTTCTCCAGCGGCGTGCCGGTGAGGACGAAGGCGTAGGGGCTGCGCAGCCGCTTGACGGCCCGGGCGGTGCGGCTCTGCCAGTTCTTGATGCGCTGGGCCTCGTCGAGCACGATCACGTCCGGGGCGAGCCGCTCCTGCACGGCGTCGCCGTCGTAAAGGATCTGCTCGTAGTTGGCGAGGTAGAAGAAAGCGCCTTCGCCGTATTGAGCCAGGCGCTGGGCGCGGGGGCCGGCGATGATGCGTGACGGCAGGCTGGTGAAGCGGGCGATCTGCTCCTCCCACTCCCCTTTGAGGGAGGCCGGGCAGACGACGAGCACGCGCTCGATGCCGCGCAGGCGCCGGAGGAGCTCGCAGGCGGCGATTGCCTGGACGGTTTTCCCAAGGCCCATCTCGTCCGCCAGCAGGGCCCGCTCGGTGAAGGCCAGGTGGAGCATGCCCTCCTGCTGATAGGGGTAGAGAGGAACCTGCACCACGTCCAAGGTGGCGAGGCCGGCCTGGACCTCGGCGAGGAACCGCTCGCGGGCCGTCTGCCGCGCGGCTTTGCGGCGTTCTTCCTCAATCCAAGGGAGGAGATGCCGGGAGAGCCGGATTGCCGCCCGGACCCGCGGCGGAGAGGCGGCCAGCGCCCGGGCCAGGTCCGGGAGGCGGACCAGCGGATCGCCGCGCAGAGCGCCCTTGTCGGTGAAGTAGCGGGCGATCAGCTCTTGAGTCGCATAGCCGCCGGGGCCCGTCGGTCTTTGCGCTCTCACCTCGGGCCGCTCGCCAGTGCGCCGAAGGAAGACCTCGATCCTGCCTTTGGAGGTCTTCGCCTGCCGGAGCGTCCGTACCCGGGCCAGGACGGCCTCGACGTGCTTGCAGGTGCCGAGGCCGTTGACCTCGTAGTCCGGGCAGCCGCAGGAATTGTCACGCTCGGAGAGGGAGCGGATCTCGACCTCGTAGGAGGAGCCCGTCTCCGAAGAGACACGGAAGGTCCCGAAGACGGGATGGTCCGGCTCGAGCGCCTCCACGGCGAGCGGCTCGCCGGCCGCCCGCTGCCGGCGGCGTTCGATCTCGTCCTCGTCGGTGGTGCGCCAGCCTTGGGTAGGACGTACGGTCTTTTTGCGGCCCTGGGGAGAAGGTGCCGTGGGGGTTCGGGTTCTCGGCATGGCGGATTTTTACCACAGTCTGCGGTACACTTCTCGGCAGGACATACCAGGAATGCGGAACTTACGTTTCTACATCTCTCCCGAGACGGGTGAGCCGCACATCTATGATCACGGGGTCACAGAAGAAGAGACTGAAGAGGTTCTCCTTTATCCAGAAGACGATCTCCCCGGACGCCGGGATTCACGAATTGCTCTCGGAACCACAAGTCACGGCCGGCACCTCCAGGTGGTGTACCTTCCGGAGCCGGAGATCCATGGCGTCTTCGTCATTACGGCGTATGATTTGAGAGGTAAGGCCTTGGCGGCCTATCGCCGTCGTAGGAGGCGGAAATGAAGCCTAATGAATTCCCGGCCGGGTGGGACGAGCAGACCATCCGGGAGATCGTCGACCACTACGAGGCCCAGACGGACGAGGAGGCGGCGGCAGAGCACGAGGCGGCTCTATCCAGCCCGGCTGGCACAGTGATGGAAGTCCCCACTGAGCTCGTGCCGGTTTTCCGGGAGCTGATTGCCAGACATCAGCAAGAGCGCAGGGCGCGCAAATAGGCAGGCCCTCCCTGCCTGTATGAAGCTGATCTCGCCGCCGGAATCCCCATCACGACAGCAACAGCTCCAGATCCTCCCGGCTGAGGCCGGCGAGGAGGCTCTCGTCGGCCTGGATGACGGCGTCGGCGAGCTGGCGCTTGGATTTTTGCAATTCGAGGATCTTCTCCTCGACGGTGTCGCGGGCCACGATGCGGCTGGCGAAGACGGGGCGCTCCTGGCCGATGCGGTGGGCGCGGTCGATCGCCTGGGCCTCCACGGCGGGGTTCCACCACGGGTCGAGCAGGTAGACGTAGTCGGCGGCGGTCAGGTTCAGACCCAGGCCCCCCGCTTTCAGACTGATCAGGAAGAGCCGGCAGTCAGAATCGGATTGGAAGGTCTCGACCCTGGCTTGGCGGTCGCGGGTGCGGCCGTCGAGATAGAGGTAGGAGATCCCCTCGGCGTCGAGATGATCGCGCACGAGGGCCAGGAAGCTCGTGAACTGGGAGAAGACCAGCGCCTTGTGCCCTTCGGCGAGGACCTCGCGGAGCTGCGGGAGGAGGAGGTCGAGCTTGGCGCAGGGCTCGGCTGCGCGGTCGCGGTCCACGAGCCCGGGGTGGCAGGCGGCCTGGCGCAGGCGCAGCAGGGCTTCGAGCACCAGGATCTTGGTGCGTCCCAGGCCCTGCTGGTCGATACGGGCCCCGAGCGAGCTCCGGTAGTGGTCCCGCAGCTCGTCGTAGAGCCGGCGCTGTTTCGGCGGCAGCTCGCAGTAGAGGGTCTGCTCGATCTTGGCCGGGAGCTCGGGGGCGACCTGCTCCTTGGTGCGGCGCAGGAGGAAGGGGCGCAGGGCGCGGGCGAGCAGCTCCCGGGTCTCCGGGGCCGGATCGCGCAGCTCCTCGGAGTGGGCGCTCAGGGTGGCGGAGGCTCCCAGGATCCCGGGGTTGAGGAACTCGAGCAGGCTCCAGAGCTCGCCCAGATGGTTCTCCACCGGCGTGCCGCTCAGCGCCAGGCGGTGGCGGCCGCGCAGCAGGCGGGCGGCCTTGGCCGTCTGGCTGTCCGCGTTCTTGATCGCTTGCGCCTCGTCCAGGATGACGTAATCGAATTCCACCTTCCGGAGCGCCGCCACGTCCTGGCGGAGGGTGCCGTAGGTGGTGAGGACCAGATCGCAGCCGGCGAAGGGGTCGCCGTCCTTGGAGCGGCCGGCGCCGGTGTGATCGAGCACGCGCAGCCGCGGCGCGAAGCGGGCCGCCTCGGCGAGCCAGTTGAAGACCAGCGAGCGCGGCACCACGGCCAGCGAGGGGGCAAGCCCCTCGCGTTCGCGGAGCTCGCGGCGGGATTCGAGCAGGGCGAGCACCTGGACGGTCTTGCCGAGCCCCATGTCGTCCGCGAGACACCCTCCGAAGCCGAAGTCGCGCAGGAAGTGGAGCCACCCCAGGCCGGCGTGCTGGTAGGGGCGGAGCGCGCCGCGGAAGCCCGGGGGCGCTTCCGCCGGCTCGACCCCCGCGAAGCCGCGCAGCCGTTCGCGGGCGCGCTCGAAGGCTTGATCGCAGGAGACCGGCTCGTCCGCGAGCCAGGCGTCGAGGAGGGCCGCCTGGACGGAGCGGAAGCGGAGGTGGTCCCCTGCCGCCTCGCCGAGGCCGGCCACGGGCGCGAATTTCCGTGCCCACTCCTCGGGAAGGAGCCCGAGGCTGCCGTCGCTCAAGGGGACGAATTTCTCGCCGCGGCGCAAGGCCGCGAGGAGCTCCGGCAGCCGGACGGTCTGGCCTTCGAAGTCCGCCTCGCCGCGCAGCTCGAACCAGTCGACGCCCGAGGCCACGGCCATCTTGAACCGGCCGGCGGCGCGGTAGAGCTTCCCCTCGGCTTCGACGGACCACCCTTCGGCGAGGAGGGCGGGCACGGCCTTGGGGACGCGGCCGGCGGCGATCCGCCAGGGGGCCTCCTCCGGAGAAACGTATTTGTCGAGCTTGAAGCCCAGGTCCCGCAGGCGGTCGGCGCTCCGCTGCTCCGCCTCCACGTCCCGCAGCAGGAATCGCCGCTCCCCCCGGCGATATACGCCGCGGCCGGACGAGCCGGCCGCCACGATGTGCCCGTCGTAGGAGAAGGAGAGCTCGGCGCGCGGCCAGGCGTTGTGCCAGTCGGGTTTCCACAGGCGCAGGCGCGGCCGGGGCTCCGGGCGCGCCTCCTCGAAACGCATCGATTCCGGCAGCTCGAGGCGGGGGAGGTCGGGCGAGTCGAGGAGGTGCTCGAGCAGGTCGTCCCGTTCCGCGGCGGGCACCCGCAGGGCCTTCCCGGCGCTCAGCAGCGGCGTCCAGCGAAAGCCGTTGCCGTTCGCGAGACGGGAGACCTGGCCGCCGATGACCATGAGCCCCGCTGGGAGCAGGAGCCCCGATGTGCCGGGTTCCAGGCGTTCCCCGCCACTCCATAAGGCGCCGATCAGCCGGCACTCTCCTTTCGGCTCCTCGTGGATTTCCAGCCGGAGCTCCCAGGGCTCGTCGTTCCAGGTGAGGTCCTCGCCTTCCAGAAGGTCGGAGCCGGGACGCAGCCGGAACCGTCCGGTGGCGCAGAGCATGGGGAGCAGGATGTCCGCGGTCTCCGCTGGAATCGCGCAAGGGGACGGGATCTGAGAAGAGCCG
Organism: Thermoanaerobaculia bacterium; assembly: GCA_045807625.1. GTDB lineage: Bacteria > Acidobacteriota > Thermoanaerobaculia > Multivoradales > UBA5704 > DATARR01. Next base: position 82,824 of record JBJMHA010000041.1, read on the forward strand.
CCATGCATGTACCACTGCCACGGGTTGTGCTGGCTCGCCCCGCCGATCAGCGCGAGGATCTTGCGGTCGGCGGGATCGCGCAACGCCGGGATGTGGCTCTGGGTCAGGTAGGGCCGGGAGATCTGTTTGCTCCAGGAACCGTCGCGCTTCTTGTGACTGGCCACCACGTCCAGAGTGATCTTCTGGCTCTTGAGGGTGGACTGCACGTCCAGCAGGTACAGGATCTCCTTGTCCGTGACCGGCAACGGGAGCGGGTCGGCGGCCGTGAGCTTCTGCAAGGTCTCGCGCCAGGCCGGAGACCGGGGCGCGGTGACGGTACGGGGAGCGGGGCGGGCCGGCTCTCGCTGGACGGGAATCTTTCTGGGGGCGCTCTGGCGATCTTCCGGAAAGGGGGCTACCGACAGCTTCTTGGGCGCGATGCCGTCGGCGCCTTGCAGACCGCCTTTGGCGTCCACTGCCAGGATCGTCGCCCAGACGTGCTTGCAGATCACGCCGCGGCCGGAATGTGGACAGGAACAGGAGGCCCGAAGGCCCTGGGAGTCACGGATCAGGAGGACGTCGTACTCGCTGGAGCCGGAGACGACCGCCTCGGCCGTCTCGGGGCCGCAGGCCGTCAGCCGGACCCGTTTTCCCCGGAAGTAATGGATGCCGCGTTTGCGGATGTTGGAGCTCACGAAGCGTTCGAGGGTGGAGGCGAGAGTCATCGGGGTGGGATGGTAGCAATTCCCAGTTCCGGCGACAAACGGATGATGGGAGTGGCGTGCCATGCCCTATCTGAGGTAGGATTTGCTCCCGGAACATGCCAAGCTCGAAGAAGTCACCCTGCGGAAAAATCTCCCCGAAGCTGCAGCCCTGGATCGATGCCCGGAAGCGGCATCGCCTGTCCCATGCCCACGTGCAGATGGCGCGGGAGCTGGGGATGAATCCGGCGAAGCTCGGGAAGCTCGACAACCATCGTCAGCCTTCCCTGGAAGGCGCCTCTGCCCATCTTCATCGAGGACTTGTACTTCAAGCGGTTCGGCAGGGAGCGGCCGGACCCCGTCCTATCTATCGAGGAGATCGCCAGGAAGCAGGAGGAGAAGAAGGCCGCGAGACGCGAGGCGAAGCGTCTTCGCCGCGAGGTGACGGAGCAGCAGCGCTTAACCGAGTTGGAGTCACGGGGTCTGGTGACACTGCCCCGACGAACCGAACCCAAGGGGTTCCCAGGTCCTACCTTCCCGAGCCGCGGCAAGTTGGCCTCTGAGATGGTCAGCGAAGATCGCGTAAAATAGGGGCGGAGGAAAGAGCTTGAGCAAAGCAGAGCTGATGCATGAGATCCGCAGGCTGCCCTTCGACGAAAGGGTCGAGCTCCTGGAGGAGCTCTGGAGGGAGGCCGAGAGCGAGCACCCCGGGCTCCTCGACTGGCAGAAGGAGCTCTTGGATCAGCGTCTGAAAGATGCCGAGGAGCATCCAGAGGACTGGGTTTCCTGGGATGACGCGAGGCAGCGCCTCGAACGGCTGGTTCACGGCCGCGAATGAAGGTCCGCCTCCGTTCAGTCGCCGAGACAGATACCGTCGAGGCGATCCGGTGGTACGCCGAGCAGAAGCCGGGTTTGGACGCCCGCTTTCTTGAGGCTCTCTTGGTCACGCTCAGGAACATCGAGCGCAATCCGAAACTCTATCCAGCCGTGGACGGTGAGACGCGGCGCGCTCTTTTCCCCAAGCCGTTCCCGTACATGGTGCTTTATAGGATCGAGAGCGACATGGTCTCGGTCTACGCGGTGCTCCACCAGGCCCGGGACCCTGACCGCTGGAAACGGCGCTGAGCGCGCTATCTCTCGGCTCATTCCTCCCCTCTGATACACTCCCCCCGGCCCGGCCATCCGGCGCCTTCCGTCCCCTTCTGGGGACAATCCCAGCTCGAATCCAAGCTCAAGGAGCTTTCTCGGAGGAGAACGTCTTGAAGATCCACGAGTATCAGGCCAAGGAGATCCTGCGCCGGTATGGGGTCGCGACCCCGCGCGGCAGGGTGACCGATAATCCGGAGGAGGCGGCGAAGATCTGCGAGGAGCTTGGGCGTAGGTGCGTCGTCAAGGCCCAGATCCACGCCGGCGGACGCGGCAAGGGGGGCGGCGTCAAGCTCGCCAAGTCTCCCGAGGAGGCCAAGGAGCTCGCCGGCAAGATCCTCGGCATGCAACTCGTCACCCACCAGACCGGCCCCGAGGGACAGCTCGTCCGCAAGGTCCTCATCGAGGAGACCGCCGACATCGCCCAGGAGCTGTACGTCTCGATCACCCTCGACCGCGCCCAGGGCAAGCCGGTCGTCATGGCCTCCTCGCAGGGAGGCATGGACATCGAGGAGGTCGCCGCCAAGGACCCCAAGGCGATCTTCCGCCAGGCCGTCGAGCCCGAGCTCGGCCTCCAGCCGTTCCAGGGGCGCGCCATCGCCTACGCCCTCGGCCTCAAGGGGGCGACGGCGTCCAAGGCCGCCAAGCTCATCGCCGGCCTGGTCAACGCCTATATGGACACCGACGCCTCGCTCGCCGAGATCAACCCCCTCATGGTCACCGGCGGCGGCGACGTGATGGCGCTCGACGCCAAGATGAATTTCGACGACAACGCCCTCTTCCGCCACAAGGACATCCTCGACATGCGCGACCTCGCCGAGGAGAACCCCCTGGAGGTCGAGGCCAGCAAGTTCAATCTCAACTACATCAAGCTGGACGGCAACATCGCCTGCATGGTCAACGGCGCCGGGCTCGCCATGGCGACCATGGACATCATCAAGCTCTACGGCGGCGAGCCGGCCAACTTCCTCGACGTCGGCGGCGGCGCCTCGCAGGAGGCGGTCAAGAACGCCTTCCGCATCCTGGTCTCGGACCCCAACGTCAAGGCCGTGCTGATCAACATCTTCGGCGGCATCGCCCGCACCGACCGTATCGCCCGCGGCGTGGTCGGGGCCCTGGAGGAGTTGGGGGACGTCAAGATTCCCGTGGTCGTCCGCCTGGAGGGGACCAACGTGGAGGAGGGGCGGCGCGTCCTGCGCGAGGCGCCGTTCCAGTTCATCGTGGCCGAGCAGATGGCCGACGCCGCCGAGAAGGCCGTGGCCGCGGCCAAGGGAGGAGCGTAGAGATGGCGATCTGGGTGGATGACAATACACGCCTGCTCGTGCAGGGCATTACGGGTAAGGAAGGGACTTTCCACGCCCTCGGCTGCCGCGACTACGGAACCAAGGTGGTGGCCGGCGTCACCCCGGGCAAGGGGGGGGAGAGCGTCGAGGGGATCCCGGTCTACGACTCGGTCGCCGAGGCCCGCGAGGCCACCGGCGCCAACGCGACGATGATCTTCGTGCCGCCTCCCTTCGCCGCCGACGCCATCCTGGAGGCCGCCGCGGCCGAGGTCGAGCTGGTGGTCTGCATCACCGAGGGTATCCCGGTGAACGACATGCTCAAGGTGAAGGACTTCCTGCGCTCGCACCCGACCCGCCTCGTCGGCCCCAACTGCCCGGGGGTGATCTCGCCGGGCATGGCCAAGATCGGCATCATGCCGGGGCACATTCACAAGAGGGGTTCGATCGGGGTCGTCTCCCGCTCGGGCACTCTGACGTATGAAGCGGTCTGGCAGCTCTCGAACGTCGGCCTCGGGCAGTCGACCTGTGTGGGGATCGGCGGCGATCCGGTGAACGGCACCAACTTCATCGACGTGCTGGAGCAACTCAACGCCGACCCGGAGACCGAAGGGGTGATCATGATCGGCGAGATCGGCGGCAACGCCGAGGAGAACGCCGCCGAGTGGATCCAGGCCAACTGCCGGAAGCCGATCGTGGGCTTCATCGCCGGCCGCACCGCCCCTCCCGGTCGCCGCATGGGCCACGCGGGCGCCATCATCTCGGGCGGCAAGGGGACGGCGGAGGAGAAGCTCGCGGCGATGCGCGCGGCGGGGATCCACGTCTCGGAGTCGCCGGCCTCGCTCGGCGAGACGATGGCGAGGGCGCTGGGGAGATAAATGGCGGAAAACGGCGGCTGGCTCGCGCTCCTCGGTGGCGGGGAATTCAGCTTCGGGGAGACCGAGGAGGCGGACCAGGCCTGGATTGAGCGGACGCCTCCGGGGCCGGTGGGGTTCATCCCGGCGGCGTCGGGGTCGAACGACTACCCCCGCCATTTCGCGGAGTATCTGAAAGAAGAATTCGACCGGGAGGTGGAGATCATCCCCATCTACCGGGAACGGGACGGCCGGCGGGGACGGAACTCGGAGCGCATCCGGGACGTCGCGGCCGTCTATCTCGGCGGCGGCGTGGCGGACCACCTCCTGGAGGCGATCCGCGACACCCCCGCCGCCGAGGCGTTGGCCCGCAAGCTCGCCGAGGGCGGGATGGTGGTGGCGATCGCCGCCGCCGCCCAGTGCGCGGGGAAGTTTGCCCGCAGCATCTTCAAGGGGGACCTGATCCCCGGCTTCGGCTGGCTGCCGGATGGAGTGGTTGAGCCGAATTTCGATCCCGGCCACGACCGCCGGCTGCGCAAGATGCTGGCGGGGGCGGGAGTGCGGTACGGGCTCGGAATCCCAGCGGAGTCGGCGGTGTTGCTGGGTCCGGAAGGGGCGGTGGAGACGGTGGGGACGGTCTTCCGGATCGAAGGTGCGGAAGGCGACGTCGAGGTGATGTAGAGTTTCCAACCAGTGAGAGGGAGCACGATCCTATGCAGATGACGTTGGCGATCCTGAAGCCGGACAGTGTCGAGGCCGGCAACGCGGGCAATATTCTCGCTCTCCTGGAGCGCGAGGGGTTCAAGATCCGTGGCATCAAGATGCTGCGTTTGACTCAAACCCAGGCGCAGGCCTTCTACGAGGTCCACAAGGAGCGGCCGTTCTACGGCAGCCTGGTCGAATTCATGACGAGCGGTCCGGTGGTCCCGGTGGCGCTGGAGCGCGAGGACGCGGTCTCCCATCTGCGCAAGACGATGGGCGCCACGGACGTGGCCAAAGCCGAGGAGGGGACGGTGCGCAAGCTCTATGGCACGTCGATCGAGCGCAACGCCATCCACGGCAGCGACTCGCCCGAGAACGCCGCCACCGAGCTGTTCTTCTTCTTCTCGCGGGCCGAGCTGCAAGCCACCCGCTGAGGTCCGCCGGTAAGAGGTCAAACGCCATGTACCGATTCCCACACGCGGGTCCGCAGAGCCAGATTCCCGAGGAGCGGCAGGGACGTACCATCGGCCGCTTCTGCCTGGTCTGCGGGAGCATCTATCCGCTGCACCGCAAGCTCCACCGGGGCCGGGCCGTCTACGGCCGCGATCACATTGCCTCGCCGTGCAGCCACGAGGGGGATACCTTCGAGGAGGGCGCCAACTGGTGGCAGCCGGCGGTCGAGATTCTGCCCGAGGCGGTCGAGAAGGCCGCCTCGGATCTGGTGGTGGGCCCGCCCACCAAGGGGACGTCGCCATAGAAGGAACGGGAGGAGACAGCCAGCCGGGATGAGCGTCGTGAATCCCGAGCCGCGAGCCGCCCCGGCGCCCGGGGCGGCTTTCGCCTACCACCGCACGGGCCGGATCGCGGAGTGGCTCCGGCGGGGGAATGGATTCCGTCTCGCCCTATCCGTCGTCGCCGGGCTCTGCGGAGTGTTGATCCGCGACTGGAGCGGCGGCCTGATCTTCCCCTTCACTCCCGCCATCTCGCTCACCGCCGGCCTCCTCTTCGGCTGGCTGGGCATCGCCGGCACCGCCGCCGGCCAGCTCGCGGCGGTCTGGATCACCCACGGCAGCTTCACCCACGCCCTGGTCTTCGCGCTCTCCTTCGCCCTCACCGGGATCGCCGGCTGGGCGATCTTCCGCTACGTGCCCAAGCTCGGGCGCGGCCTGCTCAACCTCCGCTCCTTTCTCTGGACTCTGGCCGCGGCCTTCCTGGGCAGCACGGCCGGCGGCGTGCTGACGCTGGTCTCGGTCGGCCCCTCCGGGCAGACGCCGGGTATGTGGGTCTGGACCTGGCTGACCGGCGCTCTGGTCAGCACCGTGCTCCTGGCGCCCCCCGTCCTGCTCCTCTTCGACCGCTACGGCCGGCGCTGGATGGTGCCGACCCGCGGCGAGTTCCGGGGAGAGGGGCGGCACCGGGGGAGCGAGATCCTCGGCAGCGGCGAGGAGACGGTGATCCTCTCTCCCGAGCCGGTCGCTCAGAACCACAAGGGGCTGAAGGATCTTCTGCTCGGCTCCTGGATGGTGCTGGCCTCGGCGGCGGCGGGGCTCGTGCTGGTCTGGCTGCTGCCGCGCGGCAACGAGTGGACGACGCTCGTCTACCTGCTGCCGATCCTCTGGGCCGCCCTCCACTACGGAATGCGCGGCGGAGTTCTTGCCGCCTCGGGGAGCGGCATCTGCCATCTTTTAGGGCTGGCGGGGCTGGTGGTCCTGGCCGGCGTGCCGGGGATCGGGCGCGAGGTCTGGAGCGGGCGGGCCGACCTGCTCATCCTCTCCGTGGCGGGAGCCCTCGTGGGCTGGTCGCGCCAGCGGGAGCTGCGGCTGCGCGAGGAGCTGATCGAGTCGAACCGTCTGCTGCGGCGGGACCTCGTCCGGGTCTCGGACGCGCTCATCCAGGCGGTCGAGGCCAAGGACTCCTACACGGGCGGGCACCTGCGGCGAGTCAGCGAGTACGCGGTGGAGGTGGGGCAGAAGCTCGGGCTGCGCGGCCGGGACCTCGAAACCCTTCACTACGCGAGCCTCCTTCATGACGTGGGGAAGCTGGGCGTGCCCGAGTCGGTGCTGCGCAAAGAGGGGCCGCTCGACGACCATGAGACCGGGCTCATGCGGCAGCACCCGGAGATCGGGGCGCGGATGCTGGAGCGGTTGGAGCTGCTGCGGGGAGCGGCGCCGCTCGTCCTCCATCATCAGGAGCGCTTCGACGGCGAGCTCGACGGCCAGCACCCGGGCTATCCGAAAGGGATCGCCGGCGAACAGATCCCGCTCGGCGCCCGCGTCATCGCGGTCGTCGACGCCTTCGACGCCATGACCACGACCCGTCCCTACCGGGAGGCCCTGCCGCTGGAGGAGGCCGCGGCCGTGCTCCGCCGGGAGCGGGGGCGGCAGTTCGATCCACGGGTGGTGGACGCCTTTCTCGATTCCCTTGCCGAGCGTCCGTGGCAGCCTTGAGGTACGAGGATTGGGCCTCGCTCGACCGGCACCTGGCCCAGGTGCGGGGGTGCCGGATCTGTCCCACGGTGGAGCCGCCACCGGTGGCCGCGCGCCCCGAATCCTGGCCACGCCTGATGCTGGTGGGGCAGGCGCCGGGGCCGAAGGAGGTGGTCCTGCAAAGGCCGTTCGCCTACACGGCGGGATCGCGGCTGTTCGCGTGGTTCAACCGGCTGGGGGTGCCCGAGGAGGAATTCCGGCGGCGGGTCTGGATGTGCGCCGTGATCCGCTGCTTCCCCGGCCGGGCGCCCCAGGGGGGAGACCGGGTTCCCAGCCCCCTGGAGATCGCCAACTGCGCCCCCTATCTGGAAGAGGAGATCCAGCTCATCCGGCCGGCCACGGTGCTCGCGGTGGGACAGCTCGCCATCAAGAAATTCCTCCCGGAGACCGTGCCCTTGCAGGAGCGGGTGGGGAGGGCGTTTCCGGTGACTCATGAGGCGATCGAATTCGACGTCATCCCCCTGCCGCACCCGTCGGGCCGGAGCACCTGGCTGGTGAAGAAGGAGAACCAGGAGCTGCTGGATCGGGCGCTGGAGCTTTTACGGGGGAGTGTGGGGTGGCGGGAGACGTTTGGGTAGGGCGTCAGTCGTCCGTTGACGAGGGAACTCGGATCGGCAGATCGGGGAGGATTGTCGCGAAGTCGTCCTGATTTCGTGTAATGAGCCCCTGATGGCGAGACGCGAAAGCACCGATCAGAACATCCGCCAAGGGTCTCTTGGGGACCTGTCCCTTCCGTCTCCGCTGGACGAAATCGTTCCAGAGCTCATGCGAATGAAGAGTGTCTTCCCATAGCCAGCCCTGACGGAAATCTACTCCGACCCCGATCAGGAACTCGTCTTGAAGGGACGGATTTCCTTCGAAGGCGGGAGCCAGCTCCGCGTAGGTAACCGGGCAGATCGTCAGGCCATCCTCTGCCAGATTCTCTAAAGCCAGAGCCGAAGCTCGCCCGAACTCCGGGTCGTCTTCCAGAACGTCCAGGAGCACGCAAGTATCTATGACCCAGGCCATCAGGTCTCGCCTTCCCTCAACTCGGCCATCCAATCCCGTGTGCGGCGTGCCTTCCGGAAACGTTTCGCGAAACCCAACATGGCGAGGGCTCCACGAGGCTGGGGCTCTGGAAGCACCGTCACACGGATCTCATGCTCTCCAGTTTTTTCCCAGAGGAGCCGCTGACCCTTCTCAAGAGAGAGCTCCTTTCGAAGTTGGGACGGAATGGAGACTTGTCCTCGCTCTGTGACGACGGAGATCTTGGAAGGAACAGGCATAGGTGAGACTATATCATGTAAGGTCATCATGTAACCCGCTCCAACCCCGCCGGCCGAAGCGACCGTTCCACCACCCCCAACACCCCATCCACCACCAACGCCAGCAGCGCCGCCGGGATCGCCCCGGAGAGGATCATCGCGCTGTCCGCAAGCTGTAAACCGGTCACGATCGGCTCGCCCAGGCCTCCGGCTCCGATGAAGGCGGCCAGGGTGGCGGTGCCGACGGTGATCACGGCGGCGGTGCGCAGGCCGGCCATCACCACGGGCGCGGCCAGCGGGAGCCGGACCTGCCGGAGGATCTGGCCCGGGGTCATGCCCAGGGCGGTCGCGGCTTCGACGGCCCTGGGATCGGCGTCTCGCACTCCCGTATAGGTGTTTCTCACGATGGGGAAGAGCGAGTAGAGCCAGAGCGCCACGATGGCGGGGACGGCTCCGACGCCCAGCAGCGGGATCATGAAAGCCAGCAGGGCCAGGGAGGGGACGGTCTGGAGAAGGCCCAGGAGGCGGATGACCGTCTCCGCCCAGCGACGGTGCCGCTCCAGCCAGAGACCAAGGGGGATCGCGATCAGCGCTCCCAGCAGCAGGGCCGCCGCCGAGAGGCCCAGGTGCTGGAGGGTCAGGCGGCCCAGATCCTTGCGCGCTCCCCAGAAGTAGGCGAGGATTCCGGGTTTCCGGGAGGAGCGCTCCGGAGCGGTTTTCTCGTTTTGGGAGAGGCCGATCGCGCGGAGGGCGTCCCGGGCCACCACGGCCTCGCTCTCATGCTTCTCCTGGAGGCGCAGGTTGTAGCCGCGCATGGCGTCCTCGCTGAGCGAGCCGGCGAGGAGGCCCAGGACAGAGCCGACCTCTGGGTGTTTTTTCAGCGTTTCACCCCGCACCAGCGCCGCCGCCTCGTAGGGCGGGAAGAACTGGCGGTCGTCCTTCAGGACCTTCAGGTTGTAGAGGATCAGCCGGCCGTCCGTGGAATAGACGTCCAGGGCGTCGATCGTCCTCTGCTTGGCCGCCTGATACTGGATGGCCTGCTGGAGGTGGTCGATGGAGCGGAACCGCAATCCGTAGACGCGCTGGAGGCCGAGGAGGCCGTCCTCGCGGCCCACGAACTCATGGCCGAAGCCGCCGTGCAGCCCCTTCGAGACGCGGGCGAGGTCGGAGATCGTCTCCAGATGCTCCCGCTCGGCCAGCTCGCGGGGGACGGCGATCTCCCAGGAGTTCTCGAAGCCCAGCGGCGCGAGCCACCAGACGTTCCAGCGCTGGAGGAACTCGGCGCGGACGCGGTTGAGGGTGCGGTCCGGTCCCCCCTGCGCCTTCTCGCCGAGGATCGACACCAGCCCCGTGCCCGTGTACTCGGGGTAGACGTCGATCGCCCCGGACTTCAGCGCCTCGAAGCAGACCTGCGTCCCCGCGAGGCCGAGACGGCGCTCGACCTGGAGCTGAGTACGGCTTTCGAGGAGCTGGGCGAACATCTCGGCGAGGAGGCGACTCTCCTCGAAGTTCTTGGAGCCGACGACGATGCGGTCGGCGGCGTGGAGGGGAAGGGCGATCGTGAGGAGGAGAAGTGCCTGTAGGGTGCGCTGTGCGCACCGTGTCAAGGTGCGAAGGTGCGCACAGCGCACCCTACCCACGCCGAAGCTCCAGCAACGCCGACACATACGGGTCCGCCGGCCGCTCCTCCAACTCTTTCGGGGCCCCGAGCTGAAGGAGGCGCCCGCCGCGCATGACTCCAATGCGGTCGGCCAGGCGGAAGGCCTCGCCGAGGTCGTGGGTCACCAGGACGGCCGTCTTGGCGAGGCGGCTCTTGAGCTCCAGGAACTGGCGGTGGAGCTCGAGGCGGGTCAGGGCGTCGAGGGCCCCGAAAGGCTCGTCGAGCAGGATCAGCGGCGGATCGGCGGCGAGGGCCCTCGCGAAGGCCACGCGCTGGCGCTGTCCCCCGGAGAGCTCGGCGGGGTAGCGGCTGCCTTGAGCTTCGGAGAGGCCGACCAGCTTCAGCATCTCCCGCGTCCTCTCCCGGCGACGGTCCCGTTCCCAGCCGAGGAGACGGGGGACCAGCTCGACGTTGCGCTCCACCCGCCAGTGGGGGATCAGGCCGCCGTCCTGCGGCACGTAGCCGGTCCGGCGGCGTAGGGCGATGGGGTCGAGATCCGCCACGGGCTTCCCCTCGACGCGCACGGCGCCGGAGGAGGGCTCGATCATCCGATTGAAGGTGCGGAGGAGGGTCGTCTTTCCCGAGCCGCTCTCGCCGACCAGGGCCACCGTCTCCCCTGGAAGGACGGCGAGGGTCACTCCGGCGAGGGCGGCCGTGCCGTCGCCATAGGTCTTGGCGACCTCGACCGCCTCCAGAATGGGCTCTCGGTCCACGCGGGTAGCATATCCCGCCGGGTGCTACGATCGCGGGACGATGAACAACGAAACCGTGAATGAACCGGAGGCCGTAAGGGAGGGAGAGGTGCTCGTCGTGGGAGCGCCCGAAGGCTTCCTCCAGAAGATCGTGACCCATCACCACACCCTCTTCGTGGACGAGCCGAAGAGCGTGGGCGGGACCGACGCCGGCCCGAATCCCTACGACCTGCTGCTCGGCGCCCTCGGCGCCTGCACCTCGATGACGCTGCGGCTCTACGCGAATCACAAGGGCATTCCCCTGGAGGGGGTCCGGGTGCGGCTCCGCTACTCGAAGATCCACGCCATCGACTGCGCCCAGTGCGAGACCAAGGAGGGGAAGATCGACCACGTCGACCGCGAGATCGAGGTGAGCGGCCCCCTCACCGAAGCCCAGCGCCAGCGCCTGCTGGAGATCGCGGACCGCTGCCCGGTCCATCGGACCCTGCAGTCGAAGATCCACGTCACGACCCGGCTCGCCTGAGCCCCCCGCCCGAAACCTCACCGATCCGACCGATCCGACCGATCCGACCGATCCGACTGATCCGACTGATCCGACGGATGAGGGGTCGGGAGAGGAGCAGGGGTGACGTTCGAGGACACCCCCGTCACCGCCAGGAGACGGGCGTCAGCCCCGCCATACGCCCCAAAATCCCCTTCTTCTGCCAAATCACTGAAAACAAAGGGGGGCCATCCCTGGCCCACCCCTGGCACGGTCCGTGTAATCCAAGGGAAAACAAGCGCCGGGTGGATGCGACAGCGAGCGACGGGGACGACAGCGAGCCGGCGGTCTTTGAAACGGAACGAACGGCGACGCGGTGTTGGAGAACGCCGCGAGCCGAGACAAGGCAATCTCCTCTCCCTCCGGTGCCGGGGCGGGTCTAAATGCCCTCCGCCCGCCTCGGCCCTCTTTTTTTCTTCCCCCTTCCCGAAGCCTTGCTCTCTCCCGCGTCACCCCGATAGAGTCCGTCTTGCGGCTGAGAGCGCTAAGACCCTTGCGGTGCAAGATATAGCCGTTTATCGATGCCTGTCCATGCCCCTTATAATCGGCCCGTGAGCGACAACGTCGAGGTGGAGCCGCGTATCCTGCCGCGCTCCGAGCACCCGATCTCCCGCCGCGACATCGACAAGAACGCCCTCAAGGTCCTCTACCGCCTGCACAACGCCGGCTATCTCGCCCACATGGTGGGGGGGAGCGTGCGCGACCTCATGATGGGACGCACCCCCAAGGACTTCGACGTCGGCACCAACGCCAAGCCGAACGAGATCCGGCGGCTGTTCTCGAACTCGCGGATCATCGGCCGCCGGTTCCGGCTGGTCCACGTCTTCTTCCACGACGGCGGGGTGGTCGAGGTCTCGACCTTCCGCCGCAACCCCGACCCGGAAGAGCAGCGGGGGGAGCCGGGAGAGCTCCTGATCACCAGCGACAATACCTACGGCACCCCGCGCCAGGACGCCTTCCGCCGCGACTTCACCGTCAACGCCCTGTTCTACAACGTCGCCGACTACACGGTGATCGACCACGTGGGCGGCATCGACGACCTCGAGCGCAAGCTGATCCGCGCCATCGGCGATCCGGGGGTGCGGTTCCAGGAGGATCCCGTGCGGATGCTCCGCGCCTGTGAGTTCGCCGGGCGGCTGGGCTTCGGCATCGAGACGAAGACGCAGATGGCGATCCACGAGCACGCCCGCGAGCTCGAGAAGGCCTCCCCCGCGCGGGTGACGGAGGAGATCATCCAGCTCCTGAAGTGCGGGCGGGCCGGCGCCGCCATGCAGTGGATGCTGGAGCTCGACCTCCTGCAGGTGCTGCTCCCCGAGGCGTACGCCATGCTCAGCGCGGGCGCGCGGGGCCTGGGGGACTTCGGGCAGATCCTGCCGGTGATCGACCGCATGGTGGCCGCGGACCAGCCGCTCCCGGACACCGGGTTGCTGGCGGCTCTGCTGTTGCCCAAGGTCATGCTCCGGCGCCTCGACATCGAAGCCTCGACCGGCCGGCCGATGCGCCGGTCGGAGATCGAGACCATGATCCAGGAGGAGATCGCGCCGTTCTTCTCCCGGCTCACCCTCTCGAACCTCAGGGCCCAGCAGGTCTACCACGCGCTGATGGGATTCCAGCGCCTGTGCGAGCCGGGCGGGTCCCCGCACGAGCGGGTGAAGCTGGCCCGCAAGCCCTACTTCGACGACGCCCTGCTCCTGTTCGAGATCCTCGTCCAAGCGACGGGGGAGGGGCAGGAGGCGCTCGCCGCCTGGCAGGCCGCGGCCCGCCGCCGGCCGCCCCTCAAGGCCCCGACCGACACCGCGGCGCGCGAGCGTCCGCGCCGCCGGCGCCGCCGTCGTCCCGCCTCGTGACAGGTTTCACAATCCTGGGAGGGCTGGCATAGGATGAGCCCGGTCTGAGAGACGACTGAGGGGAAATCATGTCCTGGTTCTCTGCTCTTTATCGATCCGCGGTGGGCAAGAAGGCGGTGATGGCCGTCACCGGCATCATTCTCTTCGGCTTCATCGTCTTGCACCTGATCGGCAACCTGAAGCTGTACGAGCCGGGGATGTACAAGGCGCCGGGCGAGACCGGCCCCGGGGTGCACTACCTCAACGCCTACGGCGTCTTCCTGCGCCACGTGGGGGAGCCGGCGCTGCCCGCCTACGGAGCGCTCTGGATCGTCCGCGCGGTCCTGATCGTGGCCGTGATCCTCCACATCTGGGCGGCCTGGCAGCTCGCGCGGATGAGCCGCGCGGCGCGCCCGCGGGCCTACGCCAGCCGCCCGAAGATCCACACCGCCTACGCCTCCCGCACCATGCGCTGGGGGGGCGTGATCATCCTGCTCTTCGTCATCTACCACCTGCTGGACTTCACCTTCGGCGCCGTCAACCCCGGCTTTGTCGAGGGGGACGTCTACCGCAACGTGGTCGCCAGCTTCTCGCGCTGGTACGTGTCGCTCTTCTACATCCTGGCCCAGGTGGCGCTCGGGTTCCACCTCTACCACGGGCTGTGGAGCCTGTTCCAGTCGCTCGGGTGGAATCACCCGCGCTTCAACCACTGGCGCGGCGGCTTCGCCCACGCCTTCGCCTGGATCATCACGATCGGCAACATCTCGTTCCCCTTGGCCGTGCTGACCGGCCTGGTCCGTTAGGAGCGCTGAGCTCATGGCCACGATGACGCTCGACAGCAAGATCCCCGCCGGTCCCATCGAGCACAAATGGGACGAGCACAAGGGGCATCTCAAGCTGGTCAACCCCAACAACAAGCGGAAGCTCTCGGTCCTGGTGGTGGGCTCCGGGCTCGCCGGGGCCTCGGCCGCGGCCAGCCTGGCCGAGCTCGGCTACGAGGTGAGGTGCTTCTGCTTCCAGGACTCCCCCCGCCGCGCCCACTCGATCGCCGCCCAGGGGGGCATCAACGCCGCCAAGAACTACCACAACGACGGTGACAGCGTCTTCCGGCTCTTCTACGACACCGTCAAGGGGGGGGACTTCCGCTCCCGCGAGGCCAACGTCTACCGCCTGGCCCAGGTGTCGGTCAACATCATCGACCAGTGCGTGGCGCAGGGGGTCCCCTTCGCCCGCGAGTACGGCGGCCTGCTCGACAACCGCTCCTTCGGCGGCGCCCAGGTCTCCCGCACCTTCTACGCCCGCGGCCAGACCGGCCAGCAGCTCCTGCTCGGCGCCTACCAGGCTCTGGAGAAGGAGATCGCTTCTGGCAAGGTGAAGATGTACCCGCGCACCGAGATGCTCGACGTGGTGATCGACGGCCGCGGCCGCGCCGTGGGGATCATCACCCGCGACATGGTGACGGGGAAGATCGACCGCCACGCCGGCCACGCCGTGGTGCTGGCCACCGGCGGCTACAGCAACGTCTACTACCTCTCGACCAACGCCAAGGGGTCGAACGTCACCGCCGCCTGGCGGGCCCACCGCCGCGGCGCCCTGTTCGCCAACCCCTGCTATACGCAGATCCACCCGACCTGCATCCCGGCTTCGGGGGACTATCAGTCCAAGCTGACACTGATGTCCGAGTCGCTGCGCAACGACGGCCGGGTCTGGGTGCCGGAGCAGCCGGACGACAAGCGCCGGCCCGACCAGATCCCCGAGCCCGACCGCGACTACTTCCTCGAGCGCAGGTACCCGAGCTTCGGCAACCTCGTCCCCCGCGACGTCGCCGCGCGCAACATCAAGCGCGTGGTCGACGAGGGGCTGGGGGTCGGCCCGCAGAAGAACGGCGTCTACCTGGATTTCGCCGACGCCATCAAAAGGCTGGGGAAGAGCACGATCGAGGAGCGCTACGGCAACCTCTTCGCCATGTACGAGAAGATCACCGGCGAGGACCCCTACGTCGTCCCCATGCGGATCTACCCCGCCCCGCACTACACCATGGGCGGCCTGTGGGTCGATTACAACCTGATGACCAACGTCACCGGGCTCTACGCCCTGGGTGAGGCCAACTTCTCCGACCATGGCGCCAACCGCCTCGGAGCCAGCGCGCTGATGCAGGGGCTCGCCGACGGCTACTTCGTCCTCCCCTACACGATCGGCGACTACCTCTCCAGCCACCTGGGCGAGGCGCTGTCCACCGAGACGGACGACTTCCGCCGCACCGAGGCCGATGTCCGGGAGCGCATCGACCGGATGCTGTCGATCAAGGGCACCCGCAGCGCCGACTCCTTCCACCGCGAGCTCGGCCGCATCGTGTGGGACTACTGCGGCATCGCCCGCAACGCCGAGGGATTGAAGAAGGCGCTGCGGCTCATCCCCGCCCTGCGCGAGGAGTTCTGGAGCGACCTGCGGATCGTCGGCGGCCCGGCCGAGCTCAACCAGGAGCTGGAGAAGGCCGGCCGGGTGGCCGACTTCTTCGAGCTGGCCGAGCTGATGTGCGTCGATGCGCTCGACCGCGACGAGTCGTGCGGCGGCCATCTGCGCGAGGAGCACCAGACCCCCGACGGCGAGGCCCAGCGCGACGACGCGCGCTTCCAATTCGTCTCGGCCTGGCAGTGGAACGGGGCGGGCAAGGCGCCGGCCCGCGTCACGGAGCCGCTGGAGTTCGAGTACGTGAAGCCCACCCAAAGGAGCTACAAATAATGAATCTCACCCTCCACGTCTGGCGTCAGAAGAGCCCCGCGGACGAGGGGCGGATGGAACGATATGAGGTCCAGGACGTCAACGAGCACGCCTCCTTCCTGGAGATGCTGGACGTCCTCAACGAGCAGCTCAATCGTCGCGGCGAGGAGCCGGTCGCCTTCGAGCACGACTGCCGCGAGGGGATCTGCGGCTCCTGCGGCTTCATGATCAACGGCGAGGCCCACGGCCCGATGCCCGGCACCACCGTCTGCCAACTCCACATGCGCCACTTCAAGGACGGCGACGTGCTCCACGTCGAGCCGTGGCGGTCCCGGGCCTTCCCGGTGGTGAAGGACCTGGTGGTCGATCGCGGCGCCTTCGACCGCATCATCCAGGCCGGCGGCTTCATCTCGGTCGCCACCGGCGAGGCCCCGGAGGCGAACCTCACCCCGGTGCCCAAGCCGATCGCCGACCGCGCCTTCGACGCCGCCCAGTGCATCGCCTGCGGCGCCTGCGTGGCCCAGTGCCCGAACGGCGCCGCCAACCTCTTCACCTCGGCCAAGGTCTCGCACCTCAACCTCCTGCCGCAGGGTCAGCCCGAGCGCTTCGACCGCGCCCTCTCGATGGTCGAGGCGATGGACCGGGAGGGCTTCGGATACTGCTCGAACTACGCCGAATGCGAGGCCGTCTGCCCGAAGGAGATCTCGATCGACTTCATCGCCCGCATGAACCGGGACTACCTCAAGGCCAAGGGCAAAGGGGTGATGAAGACGCCGATGCAAACTTGACCGCCCCCGCCCCCCGGCGCTATCGTGGCCGGTAGTCTCGAATTCTGTCGTTCACGAGAGCAAAGGAGGTCGCGATGTCACCACGGCGTTGGGGCGTGCGTCTTCTGGCCTTTTCCTTGATCCTCGCCTGGGCGCCGGGTGCCTTCGCCCAGTCCCAGGCGACCACGGGTGTGATCGAGGGGATCGTCACGGATGAGAGTGGCGGCGTCCTGCCGGGCGCCACCGTCACCCTGCGGAACACGGCGACGAACTTCGAAAAGATGGTCGTCACCGGCCCCGACGGCAGCTTCCGGGGCCTCCTGCTCCCCCTCGGCCCCTACCGGGTCACGGCCGAGCTCGCTGGATTCGCCAAGGCGATCCGCGAGGGGATCGATCTCGGGGTGGGGCAGACGATCAACCTGAAGATCCCTCTTCAGGTCGCGGCGGCGGGCGAGGTCACGGTCACCGCCGAGGCGCCGGTCATCGAGACCACCCGGGCCGAGGGGGCGGTGCGCATCGACACCAGGTCGGTCGAGAGCCTCCCCAACAACGGCCGCAACTTCCTCGACTACACCAAGCTGACCCCGGGTGTCACCACCGTGCAGGGGCCGGACGGCGACGAGCTGTCGATCAACGGCCAGAAGGGGATCCAGAACAACATCTCGGTCGACGGCGCGGACTTCAACAACCCCTTCTTCGGCGAGCAGCGCGGCGGCCAGCGGCCGGCCTTCACCTTCAACCTCGACGCCGTCAAGGAGGTCGTGGTGGTGGCCGACGGCGCCAACGCCGAGTTCGGCCGCTCGTCCTCGGGCTTCGTCAACGTCGTCACCAAGTCGGGCACCAACCAGCTCCAGGGGAGCGCCCACGCCTTCTTCAAGAACCAGAGCCTCTCCTCGCGCGCCGAGAAGCCCTCGGGGGGCTTGGCGCCGAAGGTCGACGAGAACCAGAGCCAGACCGGCTTCACCCTCGGCGGGCCGCTGGTGCAGGACAAGACCTTCTACTTCGTCTCCGCCGACTACCAGCGGGGGCGCTCGACCAGGCAGACCGACCCCTCGCGCATCGAGCAGCGGGTGGTGGACTACTTCGCCAGCATCGGCGATCCCGGCGAGAACGGTCCCATCGACCGCACCAACGACGCCCGGGTGCTGCTCGCCAAGGTGGATTGGCTGGCGTCCGAGAGGCACCAGCTCACCCTGCGCTACACCTACACCTGGGCCGAGCAGGCCAACGGCACCTTCGACGTCGACTCCTGGGGGCGCAGCGCCAACGCGATCGAGAAGGACAAGTCGAACGCCGGCACCGGCACGCTCATCTCTACCCTCTCCTCGTCCCTGCTCAACGAGCTCCGCTTCCAGTACGCCCGCGAGGACCGCCCGCGGCCGTACACCGGGCCGCTGATCAACGGCCGGCCGCTGCCGGACACCGCCTTCGACTTCGTCCACAGCTACCGCTTCGGCGAGCCGTTCTTCATCCCGGTCAAGTACTACGACGAGCGCTATCAATTCAACGACAACCTCTCCGTCCTGCGCGGCGATCACGCCATCAAGGGGGGCGTCGAGTACAACCAGGTGAGCTCGAACCAGACCTTCATCGGCTTCGCCAACGGGCGCTACATCTTCAGCTCGACGGACGGCTTCCTCAACTACGCCAGGAACCCCCACTACGTCGAGTGCTCGGACGGCAGCACCTCGCAGGCGGGGACCTGCCCGCCGGGCACGTCGATCACCGGACCGGTGCTCCTCTACCTGCAGCAGGCGGGCGCCAACGGCCATACCGTCGAGGACGCCGGCACGCAGAAGATCCCGCAGAAGGAGCCCGCCGTCTTCCTGCAGGACAACTGGCAGCCGTCGCCCAACCTGACCATCCAATACGGCCTGCGCTGGGAGGCGCAGATCGAGCCCGACGTGCGGACCCCCGCCAGCAAGGTCTTCTTCGCGCCGTTCATCGGCCGCACCGTGACCACCGCGGCCGGGCCGCAGACCTTCCCCTCGAACGGCGAGATCCCGTCGGACTACAACATGTGGCAGCCGCGGCTGGGGATCACCTGGGATCCGAAGGGGGACGGCCGCGGGGTGGTGCGCGCCACGGCCGGCATCTTCTACGCCCGGGTCCCCGGGCTGGCCCTGGCCTCCACCCGCTCGACCAACGGCACGCTGGGCCAGACGATCTTCCGCAGCAGCGCCCTCGTCCCGATCCTCGGGCCGGTGCCCGCCTACCCGAACCTGATCCCGCCGTCGGAGATCGGCGCGCCGTTCCTCCCCGACGTGTTCGTCTTCGACAAGGATTTCCAGAATCCCCGGACCACGGCGGGGAGCCTCTCCTACGAGCGGGAGGTGACGCCGGGCCTGGCGCTGCTGGTCAAGGGCAACTACGCGAAGGGCGATCACCTGACCCGCTTCGTCAACCGCAACGATCCCCTGCTGGGCTCTCCCTGGAGCACCGGCCTGCCGCCCGGCGGCGCCAACGGCATCAACACCCTGACCGTCGTCGAGTCGCGGGCGCGGAGCAACTACTGGGGGATCACGATCGGCGCCAACAAGCGGTGGACGGGGAGGTTCCAGTACCAGGTGTACTACACCTACTCCCAGGACAAGTCGGACGACGACAACGAGCGCGATCCGTTCTCCTTCCGCTACGCCAAGATCACCGACCTCGGCAAGGAGTACAGTTGGTCGGACCGCGACCAGCGCCACCGGATCAACGCCTGGCTGCTCTGGCAGGGACCCAAGGCGGTCGACGTCAGCCTGCGCTACGCCTACCGCTCGGCCCAGCCGCAGTCGATCACCGCCACCGGCGCCGTGGCCAACACCCCCCAGGACCGCATCAACCCGGACGGCTCGGTGACGCGGCGCAACCTGGGACGCAAGGACAACGTCTTCAACGCCCTCGACCTGCGGCTGTCGCGCGACTTCCGCGCCGGCCGGTTGACGATCCAGCCCAGCCTCGACGTCTTCAACGTCTTCAACAGCTCCAACTTCCGCCGCCCGGAGGTCACCAACCTGATCTTCAACTTCGACGGCACGGTGCAGAGCGGCAACGGCGATCCGCGGCAGGCGCAGTTGGGGGTGCGGATTCTGTTCTGAGCACGGTCAGCCCAGAACGGCGAACTGCACGGTGGCCTTGGCCACCAGCTCGCCGTTCTGGGTGACCTCGCCTTCGGCAACCGCCAGACGCTTTCCCTTTCGCAGCAGCCGTCCCCGTCCCACCAGGGGAGCGAGCCGGGCCCGGCTCAGAAGGTGGACGGTCACCGTCGCCGGCACCACCGGCGCGCCCACGGCCCCGGCCGCCGAGATCTCGGCCAGGGTGGTGAGGACCGCGAAGTGCACCACGTCCGGAGCGACCTGATGCTCGGGACGGGGATCGAGGATCAGGGTGCCGGGCTCGTCGCCGGGGCGCAGGGCCAGGGCGGAGTTGAAGTCGGTAGCCAAGGATGCCTCCTTCGGTAACCGGGACGGTGAAGGTGGCATTCGTCCGTCCCGCGTGGAATCATGGGCGCCAGTGACTGAGACACGTCCACCGAACGTCTATATCGTGGCGGGTCCGAACGGCGCCGGCAAGAGCACCTTCGCCCGTCTGTTCCTCCCGGACTACGCGGACTGAAGGAATTCGTCAACGCCGACCTGATCGCCGCCGGTCTCTCCCCCTTCAACCCGGAGAGCCTGGCCATCGAGGCGGGACGAACGAGGGCCGCTTTATCCTCGATAGGCCGACTTTCGATACAATCCTCTCGGGAGGCCAATGAGCGATGAGCGATCAGAATGAAAAAGTTCACTTGCCTCCCCTGGTCGCCAAGGCGGAACGTGCCATGAAGGAAGCTGTGGCCGCGGCCATCGCCGAGCACTGGCGCGCTGGACGCCCTGTCTACGTCTGGAGAAACGAACAGGTCATGGCGCTCTACCCGGACGGCACCGCGGTTCCCGCGGACCTGAAGTAGCTCACCGATTCCCCGAAGCCATCTTCACCGCCTCCGGCAGCCGCCGCAGCCGCAGCATGCTCCACGCCCCGAACGCCGGGCCGATCGCCAGGATCAGAAACGCATGCTCCCACCCGAAGCGGTCGGCGAGGGGCGGGATGATCCGGATGGTGAAGAGGGTGAGGAGGAAGCCGAGGCTGGTCTGGATCGTCAACGCCGTGCCCGCGTAGCGCGGATCGGTGAGCTCGGTCACGGCGGCGCTGAACTGCGCGCTGTCCGCCACCACGGCGAATCCCCAGAGGAGACAGAGCGCGGTGAGCGGACCGGGATGGTGGAAGAGGAGCCCCGCCGTGAGCGCGCAAAGGCCGGAGACGATCAGGCTCCAGGAGGCCACGCGGGTCCGCCCCAGCCGGTCGGCGAGCCGGCCCGCCACCACGCAGCCGATCGCTCCGGCGGCGAGGACTCCGAAGCCGGCCAGGCGGGCGGCGCGCGGAGAGAGGCCGGTCCCCTGATAGCTCGCGAGCAGGAAGATCGGCACCCAGGCCCACATCGCGTACAGCTCCCACATGTGGCCGAGATAGCCGAAATTGGCGAGCCGGGTCGGGCGGTCCGCCAGCACGCGGCCGGCGTAGCGCCAGTCGAAGGGGGGCGCCTTGCCCAGGTACGGTCCGGGATGGACGAAGGCTCCGGCGAGGAGACCGGCCACCGCCGACAGCGCCGAGGTCGCCAGCAGCACCGAGCGCCATGGGGGCATGCCGCCCGTTCCGAAAATCGGCAGCGCGTTGAGCAGGTGAGGGACCCCCGAGCCGAGAGTCAGCGCCCCGACCAGGATGCCGATGCCGAGGCCGCGGTCCTCCCGGCACCAGGAGGCCACGAGCTTCATGCCCGGCGGATAGACTCCGGCGAGCGCCACCCCGGTCAGGAAGCGCAGGGCGAGCGCGGGAGCGAGCCCCACGCCGAGCAGGGGGATGGCCGCGTTCGCGGCGGCGGCGAGGAGGGCGCTCGCCGCGACCAGGCGGTGGGCCGGCACCCGGTCCGCCAGGTTGAGCACCGCCGAAAGGAGCGCGCCGAGCACGAAGCCGACCTGCACGCTCATGGTGAGCCAGGAGGTCTCCCCGCCCGAGAGCTTCCACTCCGCCGTGAGCTGGGGCACCACCGCCGAGGCCGAGAACCAGACCGTCATCGCGAGCAGGATCGTCACCGCGAGCAGCCCCACCTGGGTCCATTTGCGGCTCATGACGCCGATCCGATCCGGTGCTCGGTGACCGCTCCCGAGAGGCTCCGCCCGGCGATATCTATATAGAGATGTCCGCCCGTGACCGAGAGGTGCATCTTCATCCTCCGGTCGAGGAGCGCCACGAGATCGGCCAGGAGCTCCCGGTCCACGGCGTGGATGGGGATCTCCTCCGCGCGGTGGATGCGCTCCCCCTCGAGGCGACGGAGGAGCGAGCGGGGCTCCTTGTGGGTGTAGACGGCCACCCGGTCCGCGGCCTTGGCGGCCTTGTGGAGGCGCGCGGCGTCGGGGGTGCCGACCTCGATCCAGAGCTTGACGCGGCCGGCGGGATCGCGGATCCAGAGGGCGGGCTCGTCGCCGTCCGAGAGCCCCTTCGAGAAGGCGATCCCCTCCTCGTACTCCAGACAGTAGGCGAGAACGCGGGTCCAGAGATACTCCTCGGTCTCGGAGGGGTGGAGGGCGGCGCGGACGGCGAGCGTCTCGTAGACGCCGCGGTCCGAGTCCGCGAGCTCGACGTCGAAGTTGTAGATCGTGGAAGTGAGGGCCATCGCGGAGCGGATGATCTCATAGCTCGTCACAGGGAGAGCTCTCCTTATGCCAAGGAAGTCTTTCCCAGCCGCGAGGAAGTCTTTCCTTGCACCAAGGAGAGCTTTCCTTGTCGCAAGGAAGTCTTTCCCTGGCCCAAGGAAGTCTTTCCTTACGCGAAGGAAGTCTTTCCTCGTCGCAGGGAAGTCATTCCCAGCCGTAAGGAAGTCTTTCCCTGGCCCAAGGAAGTCTTTCCTTGCGCGAAGGAAGTCTTTCCTCATCGCAGGGAAGTCTTTCCTTGCGCCAAGGAAGTCTTTCCTCATCACAGGGAGGTCTTTCCCAACCGCAGGGAAGTCTTTCCCTGGCTCAAGGAGAGCTCTCCCCGTCGCCGGGAAGGCTCTCCTTGCTCCAAGGAAGTCTTTCCTTGCCGCAAGGAGAGCTCTCCTTCCCGTGGGGACGGTCTACTTCAGGGCGTCGAGTGCCGTCCGGATGTCGGCGTTGCTCGGCCGGACCTTGAAATCCTCCTCGACCTTCGCCCAGGCGACCTTCCCCGTCTTGTCAATCACATAGACGGCCGGGTGCGGAACGCCCTCGATCTTCGTCCCCTTGTAGGCGGGGTTGCGCAGGCCGTAGGCGTCGACGGTCTTGCTGCCCGGGTCGGAGAGCAGAGGAAAGTCCACCTTGCCCTTGCCGTCGGCGGCGATCTTTTCCGCGAATTTTTTACTGTCCGCGGGCTTGTCGATGCTGAGGGCGTAGACGTCGAGAGGCTCACCGTCCTTGCGGAGGGAGCGGAGCTCGGCCAACTGCCGAGCGCAGAAAGGTCACCAGTAGCCGCGGTAGAAGACGAGCACCACCGGGCGCTGGCCGCGGGAGGCCGAGAGGGACACCGGGTGGCCGTTCTGGTCCTACAGGGTGAAATCGGGGGCCACGTCGCCCACCCCGACCGGCGAGGTGCGGGGCGACCCGGCGGCGGACGCGAGGCCCGCCGCCGAGAGGGCGAGCGCGGCGAACAATGCGATCTGTCGCATGCGCTCTCCTTTCTCGTTCATTTGAACGTCCGGAAAAACCAGTCGAACACCTTCTTCACCGTCGGCGTCAGCTTCCCCCGCCGCCAGGTGTCGGCCGCCTTCTTCACGACCTCCCCCTGGGTGGGGTAGGGGTGGATGACGCTCGCGATCTGATTCAGCCCGATGCCGTGCGTCACCGCCAGGCAGAGCTCGCCGATCATATCCCCGGCGTGCTCGGCCACCAGGGTGGCGCCGAGGATCTTCCCCTCCTTCGATCCCTTCTCCACGTGGAGCCGCAGGAACCCCTCGTCCGCGCCGTCGAGGATGGCGCGGTCGACGTCCGCGAGGTGGATCGTCAGGGTCTCCACCTTCAGCCCCTTCTCTCGCGCGTCCTTCGCGTACATCCCCACGTGGGCGATCTCGGGGGTGGTGTAGGTGCACCAGGGGATGGTGAGCGCCGAGGCCTTGGCGCGGCCGAAGAAGAGGGAGTTCTGGATCACGATGCGCGCTTGGGCGTCCGCGATGTGGGTGAACTGGAACCGGGAGGCCACGTCACCGCAGGCGAAGACGTTCTTGTTGCTGGTGCGGAGGTTGTCGTCCACCTCGACCCCCCGCTTGCCGTAGCGCACCCCCGCCGCCTCCAGCCCCAGCCCCTCGACGTTCGGCGCCCGGCCCGCGGCCAACAAAATCTCGTCCACTGCCACCTCCTGGCGCTGGTCGCCGCGCTCGAAGACGACCACCTTGTCACCCCCCCGGCGCCTGGCCTCGACCACCTTCATGCCGAATTCGAAATGGACGCCGCTCGCCAGCATCGCCTGCTGGACGATCTCCGCGGCGTCGGCGTCCTCGCGGGGGAGCACGTGGTGCTCCTGGACCAGATGGGTGACGTGGCTGCCGAAGCGGGCGAACGACTGGGCCATCTCGCAGCCGATGGGACCGCCGCCGATCACCACCAGCCGCCTGGGGAGCTCGGTAAGGTTGAAGATCGTCTCGTTGGTGCGGAAGCCCACCTCGGCGAGCCCGGGGATGGGGGGCTCGGCGGCGCGGGCGCCGGTCGCGATCACCGCGCGGCGGAAGCGGAGCCGCTTGCCGCCGACCTCGAGGGTGTCCGGCGACAGGAAGCGGCCGTCCCCCAGGAAGACGTCCACCCCGGCCGCGCGGGCCGACTCGGCGCTGTCCACCTTGCTGATGCCGGCCCGCAGGCGGCGCATGCGGGCCATGGCGAAGCCGAAGTCGCCCCCCGCGCTCCCTGGGACTCGCGGCCCGCCGAAGCGCTCCGCGGCCTCACGGGCGTCCGCCCAGGAGCGGGAGGCGCGGATCACCCCCTTCGAGGGGACGCAGCCGACGTTCAGGCAGTCTCCCCCCATCAGGTGGCGCTCGATCAGCGCCACCCGGGCTCCGAGCCCGGCCGCCCCCTTGGCCGAGACCAGGCCGGCCGTGCCGGCGCCGATCACCACCATGTGATAGCGCGGCGCCGGCTCGGGGTTGATCCACGACGGGGGGTGGACGTTCTCGACGAGCTCGACGTTGTATTCGTCCATCGGTTCGACGGGGAACGGCATATGGGCGATCGCGGGCTCAGACATGGCGGTCCTCTCCGGACGGCGCTGATTGGGGGATGTCGATCTCCTGGCGCAGCGCCTTGCCGGCCAGGCGGGTGACGAAAGTGGTGACGAGGATGGTGGCAACCAGGCCCACCCCGAGCAGCACCCAGGAGCCGTTCCCCTTCGCGGTCTTGGCGCCGCCGGCCAGGGCCGCCAGGCTCCCCGCCGCCTTGCCGTAATAGACGTAGAGGAGGGTGCCCGGCAGCATGGCGATCGAGGCCACGAGATAGGGGAGGAAGCCGACCTTGGTCAGCCCCAGCGAATAATTGAGCAGATTGAACGGGAAGATGGGGGAGAGGCGCAGCAGCGCCACGATCTTGAACCCCTCGCGCCCGACCGCCCGGTCGATGGCGGCGAACCTGGCGTTGCCCGCGATCTTGCGCTCGATGGCCCCGCGCGCCACGTAGCGGGCCACGAGGAAGGCCGCCGCGGCGCCGAGCGTGGCCCCGATCAGGGTGTAGACCGTCCCCTTCCACAGACCGAAGATGGCGCCGGCGGCGAGGGTCAGCAGCGAGCCGGGGATGAACGCCACGGCCGCCACGGCGTACCCGAGGATGAAGACGACCGGCCCCCACACCCCCAGACCCTCCACCCACTGGGCGAACCGCGGCACGTAGGCTCCGGCCTGCCGCCCGGCGAGGATCAGACCGGCCACGACCGCCAGGCCGATGGCTATATAGAGGACGAGCTTGCCGCGGGACCGCGCGGCCGGGGGCGTCGCCGGGGCGTTGACGGCATCGGTGGATGCACTCACGAAGGGCTCCTCTCTGGGGTGGAAGGCCGGGCTTCGGCCGGCCTCTGAAACTCTACGTCCGCGATGGCATGGATGGATTACCCCAGCCGTTCGCCCCTTTAGATGCCGCGACTTGGGGGCAGGATAGCATGCGGGACGGGGAATCGCGCTGTAACGCCAAATGTGCTGTTCTGGCAAATTTTAATGGTCACTCCGTCAAATTGGTGGTTGCAAACGGCCCGAGCATCCCATAGGCTGCGCTCAGCCTGTTATTACGGAGGGGCACTGATGAACAGGGACGAGATCCTGAAGACGGCCGACGAAGAGGGCGTCCGCTTCATGCGTTTGCAGTTCACGGACATCATGGGAGTCATCAAGAACGTCGAGATCCCGCGCAGCCAGTTCGAGAAGGCGCTGGACGGCCAGATCATGTTCGACGGCTCCTCGATCCAGGGTTTCACCCGCATCGAGGAGTCGGACATGCTGCTGACGCCCGACTACGAGACCTTCCGGGTCAACCCGTGGACCAACCCGGACGGCTCCAAGGTCGCCCGTATAATCTGCGACATCTACCTGCCGGACGGCTCGCCGTTCCCGGGCTGCCCGCGCATGACGCTCAAGCGGCAGGTCGAGCGCGCCCAGAAGTTGGGCTACACCATGGTGGCCGGTCCGGAGGCCGAGTTCTTCCTCTTCCAGAAAGACGAATTCGGCAACCCCAAGCTCGAGACCCACGATATCGGCGGCTATTTCGACCTGACGCCGGTGGACAAGGGGGAGGAGTGCCGGCGCGACATCGTGATCGTGCTGGAGGCGATGGGCTTCGAGGTGGAGGCGGCCCACCACGAGGTGGCGCCGGGGCAGCACGAGATCGACTTCAAGTATGCCGAGGCGGTGGCCTGCGCGGACAACGTGACGACCTTCCGCTTCGTGGTGAAGAAGGTGGCCCTGGACCATGGGCTGCACGCCACCTTCATGCCGAAGCCGATCTTCGGGGTCAACGGCTCGGGGATGCACGTCCACCAGAGCCTGATGAACAAGAAGGGGGAGAACGCCTTCTACGACACCAAGGCGGAGCTCGAGCTCTCCAAGGTGGCGATGGGGTACATCGGCGGCATCCTGGAGCACGCGCAGGGCTTCTCGGCGGTGACGAATCCGCTGGTGAACTCCTACAAGCGCCTGGTGCCGGGCTACGAGGCGCCGGTCAACGTCGCCTGGTCGGAGAAGAACCGCAGCCCGCTGGTGCGCGTGCCGGCCAAGCGCGGCATGTCGACCCGCTGCGAGGTGCGCATGCCGGACCCCTCCTGCAACCCCTACCTGGCGTTGGCGGTGATGATGTCGGCGGGCCTCGACGGCGTGAAGCGCGAGTTGCAC
This sequence comes from Thermoanaerobaculia bacterium, assembly GCA_045807625.1. Taxonomy (GTDB): domain Bacteria; phylum Acidobacteriota; class Thermoanaerobaculia; order Multivoradales; family UBA5704; genus DATARR01. Next base: position 109,810 of record JBJMHA010000041.1, read on the forward strand.
CCGGGCCCCCCGATCAACAAGAACATCTTCACCATGAGCAACCGCGAGAAGCGCCGCCTGCGCATCGGCCAACTCCCGGCGAACCTCTCCGAGGCCCTCGACGAGCTCAATAAGGACGACATCGTGAAGGAAGCGCTGGGCGACCACATCCTGGAGAACTACCTCCGCGCCAAGCGCCAGGAGTGGCAGGAGTACATCTCCCACGTCCACCCCTGGGAGCAGGAGCGGTACCTCGGGGAGTATTGAGGCCGCGAGATGCGCACACCGATCTTCCAGGTCGACGCCTTCACCACCCGCCGCTTCGCCGGCAATCCCGCCGCCGTGATGCCCCTGGACCGCTTTCCGGACGACGATCTGCTCCAGGCCCTGGCGGCCGAGAACAACCTCGCGGCGACGGCGTTCCTGGTCCCGGAAAGGGACGACTACCGCCTCCGCTGGTTCACGCCGACCATCGAGCTCCCGCTCTGCGGCCATGCCACGCTCGCCAGCGCGGCGGTGGTGATGGAGCGGCTGGAGCCCGGGCGCGGCAGAGTGGTCTTCCACTCGGCGAGCGGACCCCTGACGGTGACGCGGACGGCCTCCGGTTACCGCATGGGCTTCCCCGCGCGGCCCTCGCGGCCGGTCCCGGCACCGCCCGGGCTGGTCGAGGCGCTGGGCGCCGCCCCAGTTGAGGTCTGGGCCGACCCTCTCAACCTTCTGGCCTTGCTGGAGAGCGCGCCGGTGGTCCGTGAGCTGGCTCCCGACCCCGCGGCGGTCGCCCGTCTGGACTGCCGCGGGGTCATCGTGACCGCGCCGGGAGAGGGCGGTTACGACCTCATCAGCCGCTATTTCACTCCGGCCCAGGGGGTCTCGGAAGATTCCGTGACCGGCAGCGCGCACTGTGCTCTGACACCCTTTTGGGCCCGCCGGCTGGGCAAGACCGAGCTCCGGGCCTACCAAGCCTCACGGCGCGGCGGCGAGATCGTCTGCCGTCTGGCGGGCGACCGCGTCGAATTGGAAGGCGCCTGCGTCTTCTACCTGGAAGGCCAGGCGGAGATCTGACCATGTCCGCCGTCATCACGCCCGAACGGCCCGACACACCCGACGCCGTGGCCCTGATCGAAGAGCTCGAGACCCACCTCGCCTCGCTCTACCCGGCCGAGAGCCGGCACGGCTTCAGCATCGAAAAGCTGCTCCAGGAAGAGGTGGCCTTCTTCCTCCTGCGCGCCGAGGGAGCCCCTGCCGCCTGCGGCGGCATCAAGCTGTTCGGCACGGAGTACGGAGAGCTCAAGCGCATGTACGTGCGCCCCGCCTTCCGTGGGCGCGGCTATGGAAAGCGGATGCTCGACCATCTCGCCGATCACGCCCGAGGCCACGGCGTCTCGCTGCTGCGCCTGGAGACCGGCATCCATCAGCGCGAGGCGATCGGCCTGTACGAGGGCATGGGATTTCAGCGGATTCCTCCGTTTCCTCCTTACTGGGAGGACCCGCTCAGCTGGTGTTACGAGAAGGAGCTCCTGTGAGGGGCGCAGGGACTGAAAAATAGCCGAGCTGTCCAGCAGGAAAGCTCTACGATCCACGCTGCCGGTCCTCTTGGGGCTGCTGGAGAAGGCGCTCCAGGAGCCACAGAATAGGTTCCAGGGACTTCTGGAAGTTGGACTTCTTAAAGATCCCAGGAATAGGTTCCACGGACTGCCTGAGAATAGGTGCCCCCCGTCCCGGGGTGCCAGGCTCCTCTTCTGGCGGCGGTGGTGATGGAACGGCTGGAGCCCGGGCGCGACAGAGTGGTCTTCCACTCGGCGAGCGGACCCTGACGGTGACGCGGACCGCTTCCGGTTACCTCATGGACTTCCCCACGCGGCCCTCGCGGCCGGTCCCGGCGCCGCCCGGGCTGGCCGAGGCGCTGGGCGCCACCCCCGTCGAGGTCTGGGCCGACCCCTTCAACTTCCTGGCATTGCTGGAAAGCGCGCTATCCCAAACAGGTGCCACGCAAGTAGACGTAGAAGACTCCCGATCAGCCCAATAAGTGCCAGGGCCCTCGGGGGGTGGGGAGACCTGCGCCGCGATGGCAAAATACAAAATTGACATCACCACTCGGGAGTGCTACTCTGAGAGGATGTCGATCAAGGCCACGACCTACAGGATCGATCCCGTCGTTCAGACGGGCCTCTCCATGCTGAGCAAAGTACTGGGCCGGCCACAGAACCAACTCGTCAACGAGGCGGTCCGGGACTTCGTCGCAAGGCGCAGCAGGGAGGTCGAAATGGATCTCGAGGTCACCCTTGAAGCTTTGCGCGCGTACCGCAAGAGCGATCCTGATTTCGAGCGGGCGATTGCGGACTACGTCGACGCGGAGGCCTCCTTGAAGGAGGATCCAGCCGAAGGGCAGAGAGCGGAGGATATCGGCCCCGCTCAGAAGCGAGTTCTCGAATTGCTCAATGACTGACTGGGACGACGACACGCCCCGGCTCCGTAGCAACCTGGCCAAGGTCTTTGGCAGGGCCCGAGACGAGGCCCTGCGGCGGGAGCCGCTGACGATCGAGACCGCTCGCGGCTGGCAGCTCGACATCATGCTAGGGCTGGTCCCGCCAGATCCGAAGCTGGTGGGACGATTTCGGGGCGAGGCCGGGCTCGAAAACTATAACGTCAAGGTCGGTGATCTGCCCGGTGTCCCGGCATCCGAGGTGCCGTCTGAGCTGGCCGAATTCGACCGGAAGCTCCGGCAAGCCATTACGGAGCTCGATCACCTGATCAAGCCGGGTCAGGATCTGACCGCTGACGATTTGGCGGCGATCCTTACCTTGAGTGCGTGGGCTCATTCGGAGTGGGTTCGCATCCATCCCTTCGCCAACGGCAACGGACGAACGGCTCGTCTTTGGGCCAACAGTATCGCGATGCGTTACGGCCTGCCGCCATTTCTGCGCCTTCGCCCAAGACCAGATGGCGGCTACGACCGCGCCGCCTCTTCGGCGATGCAAGGAGATTGGCGCCCCACGGTTGCTCTATTCCGCCGGATGTACATCGAATCTCTACGCGTCTGACTCCGGACCGTGCCGGCTCCGCGGCAGTGGAAGCCTCTGCCGCGGAGCTCGGTTGGCGCTCGATGCGATCAGCGGACGTTGATCCGTGTCGTGACGCCGAAGGTGCGGGGTTGGTTCACCAGGTAGCTGACGCGCGCCCGCGTGCCGTCCCGGGGGTGCCGTCCCGTCCCGGGGGTGCCAGGCTCCTCTTCTGGCGCGCGACGGTCCAGGACCCCTTATCCCCTCGTCGACGCAGGGCGCGCAGCAAGACCAAGCCAGCAATTAGCCTAGGTCGGAGCGTATTTAGCCTAGCCGTATTGACAACTAGTCTAATTGGCGTAGAATCTAGCTCAAAAGGTAGCACGCCGACCCAAGGAGGGAAACCATGCACCCAACCGACCCGAGCTCAGCTGAAGCGCTTGCCGCCATGACCCCGGAGAAGCTGGAGGAGATGGCGCGGCCGGCGCCCCGCGCCTCGCATCCGGGGCTGCGCGACTTTCTGGAGATCCCCTACGACCAGTTGGAGGAGATGAACCTCGAGGCCAAGGAGGAGCGGCTGGCCCGGCGGCCCGTCGACGCGGTCCGCGAACAGCGGATGCGCTATCTCAACGACGAGAAGCGCATCAAGGCGGTCACCGTGTGTTTCACCGACCTCGAAGGCCGGCTGCACATGCTGGACTATGACAAGAAGTTCCTGCTCAAGGCGGCGGACAACCTGACCTTCGACGGCTCGTCGATCCGCGGCTTCTCGCGGCAGCAGGAGTCGGACCTGCGACTGGCGATCGACTGGCCGGCCTTCTACTGGCTGCCGTCGGACGTCTTCGGCCCCGGCAAGGTGCTGGCCTTCGGCGAGGTTCGCGAGCGCGACGGCAGCCCGTACAGCGCCGACATGCGGGCCCTGCTCAAGGGGTACGCCGACAAACTGTACGCCCAGGACGGCATGGTCGCCCACGCCGCCAACGAGATCGAGGGCTTCCTCTTCCGCGGACGCGACGCGGAGCGCGCCTACCACGAGACCGGCTGCTTCGAGTTCATCTCCACGGGCGGCTATTACCACTCGCTGCCGGGCGATGCCCTGCGGCAGTTCATCGACACCGCCGCCGAGGTGCAGCGGGCCATGGGCTTCGCCAACGAGAAGGACCACCCGGAGGTGGCGCCCTCGCAGTTCGAGATGAACTACGGCTACACCGAGGCCTCGGTGGCCGCCGACCAGGTGCAGCTCTACAAGCTGCTCTCCCGGCAGGTCGCGGCGCGCCTGGGGATGACGGCGTGCTTCCTGCCCAAGCCGGTGACCGGCGTCAACGGCTCGGGCATGCACACCAACCTCTCGGTGACCCGCCAGTCGACCAATCTCTTCTACGAGAAGGACGGCAAGGATGGTCTCTCGGCCGCCGGCTGGGACTTCATCGGCCGCATCCTGGCCAGCGCCACGGACCTCTGCCTGGTGCTCAACTCGAGCGTCAACTCGTACCGCCGCCTCGACCCCCACTTCGAGGCGCCCAACCAGATCAAGGCCTCGGCCATCGACCGCGGCTCCATGGTGCGCATCCCCCTCGGCAACGAGCGCTCGGCACGCATCGAGGTGCGCTCCATCGCTCCCGACGCCAACCCGTACCTGGCGATCTACACCCTGCTCAAGACCGGGCTCGAAGGCCCTCAGAACGAGGAGGAGGGGGACAAGCGGCCGCGTACCCGCTTCCTGCCGGACAACATCTACGACGCCATCCGGCTGTTCAAGGGGAGCCGGTTCATGCAGGAGGTGATGGGGGAGGAGGTGCACGCCAAGCTCGCCGAGCTCAAGCTTGCCCAGGCCGAACGCTGCCCCAAGGCCCTCGGCGCCCTCATCAAGGCCTCTGAGGTGCAGTTCCACCACGAGGTCACGAACCAGTTCCTCTGGTCGCAGTTCTGAGTGGCAGGTCCCAGCACCTCGTTTCCCCGCACGGCGGGAGGACCCTCCTCCCGCCGCGGCGGCCCGGCCGCCGTAGCAACCTGGCCAAGCTCTTTGGCAGGGTCCGAGACGAGCTGCTCGCGTTTGCGCGGGATGGGAGGGCCTGAAATCCTCCAATCCGGACGAGCTTGGAGTTGCTAGGGGAAGCTCCCGTTCCGTCCTGAGGGTTTTACCTCATCCCCGCCGCCCCGGCTCCTGGTGCATCCTGGCTCTCAATCCCCAGGAGGCGCCATGTTGCCAACAAACCCTTGCCGCTCGCCCAAGACTTCGCCCCCTCAGCCTTTCAAAGTGCCTGGAGCCGCGTTCGCGCGCCCGGCGCTGCTGGCCGCCGGTCTGGTGGCCGCGTGCCTCCTGCTCCTGGCCGGCGGAGCGCTCGCCGCGCCCTCGGCCACCCTCACCATCACCGAGCTCAACCGGTCGGCCAGCGCCAGTGGGGGACCGTTCTTCATCCCCAACCAGACGTACACCGCCTCCTTCGTGCTCGGGCTCGCCGGCCAGGGGAGCCCGGACAGCTTCACCTGCGACGCCCTCGCCAATCCCTGCCTGGAGGTGCAACTCGCGGTGGTGCTGCCGGCCGACTACGCGCAACTGCACCCCACCGACAAGATCCGGATCACGGCGGGCTGGGACCCGCAGCTCAGCGATCTCGACCTGCACGTCTACACGCCGCCCTACAACACGGCGTCCGGCCAGTATTTCCGTTCGTCGCGCAACAACCCGCCGTCGCCGGAGGTCGTCGAGTTTCCGGCGCTGTCCGGCTCGACGAGCTACCGGATCTTCGTCGTGCCCGCGGTGCCGGCGGCGCTCTCGGCCACCGTCACCGCCTCGCTGGTCACCGGGCCCACCCCGACCCAGACCCCTGAGGTCACTCTCGGCGGCCCCACCTTCGTCAATTACACTCCGCCCACGAGCGTCAGCTCCCGCACCGATGACGCGGCCGAACCGACGATGGGAGTGGACCTGAAGACCGATAAGGCCTACATGCTGTACCACTTCGACATGCTGGAAGCCTCCTTCGACGACGCCACCACACCGGCCGGAGCCACCTGGCGCAACCTGGGCACGGGCGGCGCCCCGGCGTCCGCCGACCCCTTCATGACCATGGACGAGCACCGGCTGCCGGACGGCAACGCCAACAGCCGCATCTGGATCGCGCAGTTGCTGGCGGCGTCGAGCTACATCGCGTTCAACGACAGCGCCGGCACCAGCTCGACCTGGAGCAATTCGATCACCGGGCCCGGCCAGGTCCACGGCGTCGACAACCAGTCGATCGCCGCCGGTCCTTATCCGAACAACGTGAAGCCGTCGACCGCGCGGCCTGGCGCCGACTATCCGCACGCCCTCTACTACTGCTCCCACGACGGCGTCAACGCGTTCTGCTCGCGCAGTGACGACGGCGGGCTCACTTTCAATCCCAGCCGGCCGATCTTCGGCCTGACCGACGCGTGCGGCAACCACGGCCACGTCAAGGTGGGCGCCGACGGCACCGTCTACGTGCCGATGAACAACTCCTGCCAGGGGCACGAGGGCGTGTCGGTATCGGTCGACGCCGGCGAGACCTGGCATTACATCCAGGTGCCGGACACCGTCGACGGCCGCTGGGACTCTTCGCTCGCCATCGCCAACGACGGCAAGACGATCTACTACGGCTATGCCGAGCGGGGCGACGACCGGCCGATGATCCTCAAAGGCACGCTCGACAAGAGCGACCCTGCCAACCCGGCCATCGACTGGCAGTTGCCCGCCACCGACGTGGGAGCGCCGGCGGGCCTCAAGAACGTCGCCTTCTCGACGGTCGTGGCCGGCGATCCGGACCGCGCCGCCTTCATCTTCCACGGCACCACGACCCCCGGCAACTCCGGCGACAAGGCGACCTTCCCAGCGGACGCCGAGTGGTATCTCTGGATCGCCACCACCTTCGACGGCGGCTCGACCTGGGAGCTGCGCAACGCGACGCCCAACGACCCGACCCAGAGGGGGTCGATCTGCGACCAGGGGACCACCTGCAACAACACGCCGGACGACCGCAACCTCCTCGACTTCATGGACGCCGACCTCGACGGCGAAGGCCGCATCCTCGTCGGCTACGCGGACGGCTGCGTCGACGCCTGCGTGACCGGCGGGACGAACGGCTTCACCCGGCGCGGCTACTTCGCGCGCCAGGCCACCGGCAGGCGCATGCTCGCGCAATTCGATCCGCCTGTGCCGAGCAATCTCCCGGGTAGCCCGGCCCTCACGGCGAGCCGCGACCCCTTCGGCGTCAGCCTGAGCTGGACGGCCCCCGACAGTGGTGCCGCTCCCATCACCAGCTACGCCGTCGAGCGTGCCAGGAACGGCGACCCCTTCCGCACCCTGGCCACCGTGGCGCCCACCGACACCAAGCACGACGACACCACAGCCATCGAGGCGGCGGCCACCTACCGCTACCGGGTGTCGGCGGTGAATCCCTACGGCACGGGGCCGGCCAGCAACACCGTCGCCCCCGCTCTGCCCGCGGAGAGCATCTGCGTCTCGCCGGGCCTGACAGTGCTCAGCGAGGGTACCGGCGACGCCATCAACGTCGCCACCGTGCTCGGCCAGCCGGTGGGCGCGCCGGCGCCCGCGGCGGCGGATCTCACTCTCCTCACGGTGAGCGAGCCGTACCTCGCCGGCGGTGCCCTGACGTTGACCTTCCAGCTCAAGACGGCGGCCAAGGGTGATGCGCTGCCGCCGGACACCACCTGGTTCACCTCGTTCAAGAACGAGGCGGGAGTCGTCTACGCCGTGCGCATGATCACCAACGCCACCGGCACGCCACGCTTCGAGTCGTACAAGGTGGCCGCCGGCAGCAACGGCGCGCGGCGTGGCGACTTCGTGGAGGGATCGCCCAAGCCCGCGCAGGCGGGTAGCGGCTACGCGCCGGCCAACGGATTGATCACCCTCGTGGTGCGGGGGAGCGACGTCGGCGTCGCGGAAGGCCAGAGCATCACCTCGCTGCTGGCCATCGCCTCGAAGCTCGCGGGGACCGATGCCGCCGGCGGCTTCACCGGCGGCTCCCAGCCCATGGACCTGATGCCCAACGACGGCGTGGGGACGGGCACGGTGCGCACCTTGCCGGTCGGGAGCTGTGGCCCCAACCAGGCTCCCGTCGCGGTGCTCTCGGCCTCGCCGGTCGGCCAGCGCAAGCTGCTCAACGTCCATTTCGACGCCTCGCGCTCGTACGACCCCGACGCGGCCTCCAGCGATCCCCAACTGCGGGACAGCGTGGTCAAGTACGTCTTCGACTTCGGCGACGGGACCCCCCCGGTGGCCACCACCGAGCCGACGGTCGATCACCAGTACGCGCAGGGCGGGCAGTACGCGGCGACGCTGCGCGTGCAGGACTCGCGCGGCAAGACCAGCGCCACGGCGGCCTTGAAGCAGATCTGCGACAAGTGCCTCAAGTAGCGCCGAGCGCGCCGGTGCACCAGAACCGGTACTCTCAGCTCCGCGGCAGTGAAAGTCCCTGCCGCGGAGCCAGAATAGGGCGATACGGTCAGCGGAGGTTGACCCGGGTCGTGACGCCGAAGGTGCGGGGCTGGTTCACCAGGAAGCCGACGCGCGCCCGGGTGCCGCGCTCCTGGTCGAGCGCGAGCAGGGCGTTCTCGTCCGAACAGGTTGTTCACGAACAGCGCGACGCCCCAGCGGTCGAGGCGCACGCCAAGCTCGCCGAGCTCAAGCTTGCCCAGGCCGAACGCTGCCCCAAGGCCCTCGGCACCCTCATCAAGGCCTCCGAGGTGCAGTTCCACCACGAGGTCACGAACCAGTTCCTCTGGTCGCAGCTCTGAGCGGCCGGTCCCAGCACCTCGTTCCCCGCACGGCGGGAGGACCCTCCTCCCGCCGTCCCTGCCAGATAAGCCAAATAGGGCCTGACGAATTGGCACCTCGCTGGCTGCACCTCGCTGGCTCTGAGCGGGGCGCTCCGGCGCCCCCCGCAAGGCTTCAAAAGGGTGCTCCAGGTCAAGCCCTCGCGGGACCGTCTCAGACTCCCAGGTCCTCCGCAGAAGCGAAAGTCTCCCACTCTGATTGTCTGCCAGCTTCACGCAGTAGAACGCTCGGGGCGATCCTGCGCGATCTGCAAACTAAGCTGAGTTACTAGGCAACTTCTCCAGCTCTGCTTGTAACTGGTCTATAAGAGTTTGAAGTTTGGACCTATCTATATCCATCACAAGGAACTGTCTTGTGCCACCGCCGCAAGATAAATCTGCAATTGCCGATATGTCTCCGCAATTAATTTCCATCTGGGTGCCCGAGACTTGTACTGCTAAATCTCTGACTCGAAAGCTCCTTATTTCAAATGCCATAGGTTTCCTCCTGAGCTACCCTTTATCTAGGTTATCCCAACCATATCATTTCTCAAACTCCCGGTATAGGGCTTTGAAGTCGGAGTCGCCGCGAAGCGGATCCCAAACAGGGTCGAGTTGTAGCTCGGCGGTAGAGATCGAGTATCGATAAGACATGGAGAGGAGTTTAGCCAGTCGAGCTACCGCTTCGCGGCGGCGTCCAAGGATTGTATCGACCATTGCTTGGACCTCGACAGTGCGAGGTCCAGAGAAGGTGTCATGCTGGCTCTGTCTTGCTGCCTGCTCTGCTTGCGCGAGAGCTTCGTTCCCTCGGCCCATCTGAGCGAGCGTCATTGCAAGGTAGGCGCGGAAGATCGGCTCCCTTGGGAAGCGTTCCGTCCAGACCTTCAACTCGGCAAGATTCTTCCTGGCAGCCGCCAGGGCCTTCTGCGGGTTGCTGAGGCGCTCTTGGGCTACGACCGCTAAGACCGAGAGTCGACTTTGGTCCTGCAAAGGAAGTTTGCCGATCCAATCCGGGGAGAGGCGTGCCACAGCCTGTCCATATTTGCGCTCATCGAGATCGAGTTGGAAAGCGACTGCCTCCAGTTCAGGGCTAGCAGGTGCTAGCGGATCGTTAAGGATTGCTCGGGCCGCTTCTGGATCGCCTGTCCAGGCCCGTTGATTGAGAGCTTTCTGTTCCCAGAAGAACGGTACGTCAGGTGCTAGTGAAAGAGCTTGGGTAAAGGCGCGGTCAGCCTGTTCATACTCCCGTAGTGCGCGAAAAGTCTCCGCGAGATCCCATACCAAGCCACCGGTCCGTGGGTCCAGCTTTGAGGCACGCCGAAACGCATCGACTGCTTCAGTTAGCCGACCTTTGCGGCGGAGCACGAGTCCAAGGGTCTCAAGGATCTCAGCATTATTGGGAAAGAGTTGGGCTGCGTCGATGAGCTGCGCGAGAGCGCTGTCGAAATCCTCCAGACACCTGTAGCTGAAATAGATCTGAGCTAACCGCGTGGCTGGCTGGTTAGGAGCTAAAAGGACTGCATGTTCAAGTGACTGCCGTGCCTGCTGTATACGTTCCGGCGACCGATCGGTGTTAAAGGCAATGTAGGAGTGTACCTGGGAGAGCTCTGCCCAAGCGGCAGCAAATGTGGGGTCCAACTGAACGGCCCGCCCGAACATTCGAGCCGCCTTTAGCAGATACTCTTCGGAGTAGGAGGGCTGGTCCTTCAATACACGTCCACGGAGATACGCGCGATAAGCTTCCAGGTTCTCAGTCGGCAGATCCCGTAGTACTCGGCTCTCTTTGGGTATCAATGTAATGCCAAGAGAGCCGATTACCCGGCGAGAAATCTCCGATTGGACGGAGAAGATATCTTCGACTCTGGTGTCGAATTGGTCCGCCCAGATCTGGACGTCGTCGGCTGCGCGGACGAGCCGTGGCCGGATACGCGCCTGGGCACGCCCCCGCGGGTTTCTGCCCCACTGGACCGTCCCCTCCAGCACGTAATCCACCTTGAGCTCCCTCGCGATCTCCGGCAGCGGCTTGTGAGCCCCCGCGTACTGCCTGGCGCTCGTCCGCGAGATCACTTCCAGAGCTGCCAGGGAGGACAGGTCGTTGGTGATCTCCTCCGTCAAACCCGTGGCGAAGAAGAGGTCCGCAGGCCTGTTGAGATCCTCGAAGGGCAGCACGACGATTCTTCTCCCTTCTGGAGCGACGGGAGTCGGAGCTCCCTCCGGCTTTCCGGATCGGTTGATCCGTGCAGAGGGGAAAACCAGGATCAGGAGCACGGTGAGGAGAGCGATGCTGCCGAGCACCCAGGCCATCCAGCGCGGTGACGGCGCGGTGGCCGGGAGGGGTGCTGTGGTCTCCTCGCCAGCCACACCAACTGTTTCTGGGACCGGCACAGGACCCGCCGACTCTATTGAGACGGACGCAACCAGCCGATATCCGCGCTTCGGGATCGTCTGGATGAACCGGGGCTGCCGGGCGTCGTCTCCCAGGGCCTTGCGGAGGCTGTGGATCGCCTGAGAGAGGACCCCCTCCTCGACGTAGGCGCCTTCCCACACCGCCTCCAGGAGATCCTCCTTCGAGACCACCTCTCCAGGCTCCGCCGCCAGATAGACGAGCACGTCCATCACCCGCGGCTCCAGCCGGACCGAGCGATCCTCGAAGGAGAGTACCCCCTCATCCTGGTGGACCGACCAGCCGTCCAACCGGAATCTGCCGAGATGGGGAATGCGCCTGGATTCTCGCGGCTGGGTCATTGAAGCGTCACCTGTCGAGGACATCTTCTATTGTAAGCCCTCTCCTGACCGTTCTTGAGGATTTCTGAAGCCTTTCCAAAGGACGTCCAGACCCTCCGGGGACGAGACTGGCTCCGAGCTTGGCCGCCGGCAGCCCCGGCGGCCTTCTTCCCAGGAGGACCGAAATGGCTCGCCAACTCGCCGCGATGCTCCAGTCCGATATCCCCTCGAGCGGTCGAGAGCTCCTCGAGACGCACTATGACTTGATTCAGCAAAAGCTGGCCCGTCTGGGCCGGCAGAGCGGCCTGCCCGAGCACGAGGCGGAAGAGCTCCGCTCCTGGGCACTGTTCAAGCTCGTGGAGGATGACTACCGGATGCTGGAGGCATGGGAGGGCCGAAGCTCCTTCTCGACCTATCTGACCGTCATCCTGGTCAATCTGACGCGGGACTACCGGACCCACATCTGGGGGAAGTGGCGGCCCTCTGCGATGGCCCGGCGGCTCGGGCCGGAGGCGGTGCTTCTCGAGCGGCTCTGGAGCCGAGACGGCCTTACCCTGGATGAGGCGATCGCGCGGATGCGTACCGAGCACCGGGTCGCTCTGTCCCCGGCCAAGCTCGAAGGAATCGCCGGCGAGCTCCCGCGGCGCACCGAAAGGCGGTGGGTCGGCGAAGAGGAGCTTCATAATGTCGCCTGTTACGGCGCGATCGAAACCCGAGTCGAAGAGCACGAGCGCACAGAGGCGGCAATCCTCCTGCGCCGTGCGCTTCTCGAAGCGCTCCGCGGGCTGCCTGCCGAGGACCGCCTCCTCCTCAAGCTCTCTTGCCGGGACGGCTTGACCATGGCGGCGATTTCGTCCGCCTTGGGACGTCCTCAAAGGGCGCTGTACTCAGCGCGGGATCGTTGCTTGAAGACACTCCGACGGGCTCTCGAACAAGCCGGCCTGACTGTTCAGTGGCTGAGAGACCATGCCGGCACGGGAGGTTGGGACTTCCTGGCGGATGCTGCGGAGATCTGGGACGAGGAGCCTTGAACGGCTGACTCCTATCCCGAAACTGTGCTCTCGCACGCCCTTCTTTTTTGGAAAGCGCGATCCTATACGTGTCGGGCCCTGCCGGGCCGTCGCCGTTGGAGATCCGACTAGACCAGGTGCCAAGTAGACGCCGCCGCCTTGACATTGCGGAGGCATTGTCCCGTTGGTAGGTTTTCGCATTTAGGGAGAATGGCCGCTCTGTTCGGGCTCTTCGCTGTAGAGGCCCCCCGCACCTCGCTCCCGGAGGAGCGCCGCCCGGCGGCATCCTGAAACTTCCGCCCGCTCCAAGCGTATCTGGCTCACTACGAGGGAGATCTGCGCATGCGCAAAGCCACGCTCGCCATCCTTTTGACCCTGTTCGTCTCGACCACCGCCGCCGTCCGCGCTGACGACGTCCCCAAGGGCGACAAACCGGGAGGCGGGGATAAGGCCGCGCCAGCCGCACCCGCAGCCCGCAAGTTCGTCACCCGCCACCGCTTCACCGCCGGCGGGGTGGACCTCCCCTACATCGCCACGGCGGAGGACATCGACCTCAAGGACCGCGAGGGCAAGCCCACGGCGCGCTTCTTCACGATCTCCTACGCCGCGGAGGGTGTGAAGCGGCAGGAGGACCGGCCGATCACGTTCTTCTTCAACGGCGGGCCGGGCTCCGCCTCGGTCTGGCTGCACCTCGGTTTCGTCGGTCCCAAGCGCATCGACATCCCGAGCGACGCCCAGGACCCGGGCGCGCCGCCCTACCGGCTCAAGGACAACCCGTCGAGCCTGCTGCGCGTCACCGACCTCGTCGAGGTCGACCCGGTCGGCACCGGCTTCAGCCGCGCGCTCGGCGAGAAGAAGGACGCCGACTTCTGGGGCTACGACGAGGACGCCGACTCCGTCGCCGACTTCATCCGCGCCTTCCTCACCGTGCACGACCGCTGGAACTCGCCCAAGTACGTCCTCGGCGAGAGCTACGGCGGCATCCGCGGCTCGATGCTCGTGCCGCGGCTCCAGGGGCAGATGAACATCGGCCTCAACGGCGTGATCCTCATCTCGCCGGCGATCAACATGGGCGCCCTGCCCTTCGACACCAACGGCAACGACCTCACCTATGTCACGCACCTGCCGACGCTCGCCGCGACGGCGTGGTACCACAAGAAGCTCCCGGATTCCTGGCCGAGCCTGCAGGCGCTGCTCACCGAGGTCGAGCGGTTCGCCTCCGGCGAGTACCTGCAGGCCCTCTTCCGCGGCGACTCGCTCCCGGAGGCGGAGAAGGGGCAGATCGCCGACAGGCTGCACCGCTACACGGGTGTGTCCAAGCAGTACATCCTCAACAGCAACCTGCGCCTCTACGCGCCCCGTTTCGCCAAGGAGCTGCTGCGCGACGAGGGGAGGGCCACGGGCTTCCTCGACAGCCGTTACGCGCAGAAGGAGCTCGACAACGCGGCGGCCTTCCCCAACAGCGATCCGTTCGACGCCAAGACGGGGCCGATCTACGTCTCGCTCTTCCACCAGTATCTGCGTAATGATCTCGGCGCCGACATCCAGGAGCCCTACCTGCCCCAGAACGGCGACGCCAACCAGAATTGGAAGCGGCGGAAGGACGCGTCCGGCGCCTTCGCCGGCTTCGTCGACGTCACCGGCGACCTGGCACAGGGCACCAAGGACAACGAGGCGCTGCGCGTGTTCACCGCCAGCGGCTACTACGACCTGGCGACGGCCTACTTCGCCAACGCCTACATGCTGCACCACAGCGGCATCGACCCGGCGCGGGTGACCATCCGGACCTACCCGGCGGGGCACATGATGTATCTCAACCAGGGCTCGCTCGAGCAGCTGTCGAGAGACATCGGGGAGTTCATCCAGGGGAAGTGAGGGGACGTTGAGCTCGCGGCGGCCCGGCCACCAGAGCCTCGTCCGGGGCACGGCGCAGAGGAATCAGAGGTCCGGCCGCTCGAGCACCTTCGGCCGGATCGGGTTCGTCGAGGTGCCGTCTCCCGTGATCATCCTGCGGAGATACCCCGCCTGCCCCAGATGGAAGGCGAGGTGCGTCCCGAGATGGAGAAGGAACCAGTCGGTCCGCAGGACGCCGGCCACGGGCTCCGGATAGGGAGTCAGGAGGCTCTCGGGGGACAGGGTCTGAAGGACGCGGGTGACGGTCTCGTGCGTGCCGAGCAGGTTCTCGACGAGCTCGCGCCGGGGGACGCCGCGAAGGCTGAACTCGGCATCCCGGTCCCGGACATAGCCCGAGCCTCCGAGGACGGCTCCGAGGTAGTGCCGCAGGTTTCCACAGACGTGAAGCGCCAGCGTTCCCGCCGGATTGGCGATTCCGGGGACGGTCCGCCAGACGGCGTCGTCATTGGGAAAGAGCTCGATCTCGCGCTGGAACGTCTGAAGGTCCCGCGAGATCGTACGCCGCAGATAATCGATCAGGTCGTGCATGGTCTCCAGGGGGAGCGCCTCCCGGGATGAGATTCTATATCCAGACAGATGGGTGCGGAACAGGCGTCTGGGGCTCCTTGAAGGCACCCGGCTCCGCGGCAGTGAGAGCCACCACCGCGGAGCTGGGTTGGAGCGCCCGGATCAGCGGAGGTTGACCCGGGTCGTGACGCCGAAGGTGCGGGGCTGGTTCACCAGGAAGCCGACGCGCGCCCGGGTGCCGCGCTCCTGGTCGAGCGCGAGCAGGGCCCTCTCGTCGAACAGGTTGTTCACGAACACCGCGACGTCCCACCGGTCGCGGGCGAAGCCGAGGCGCAGATTCGCGGTCTGGTAGGCCGGCAGCTCCGGGTTGAACCGGAAGGTGCTCTGCGTCAACGGTCCGCCGATCGTGTTGGCGCCGAACGAATTCAGGTTCACGATGCCGAAGCCCGCGGCCTGGTCACCGATCTGCGTGAAACGCGAGCCGATGTACTGATAGATGCCGGTCAGATAGCCGAGCCAGCTCTCCCGCAGCGTCCACTGATAGGTGGCCACGGCGGAGGCCTGAAACTCGGGGACGGTCGGCAGCCGGTTGCCCGATTTGATGCCGGCGACGACCTCCACGTTGCCGTTGGCGTCGGTCGAGGTCAGAGTCGACTGCAGCTCGGATCTCCCGTAGCTGGTGGAGATGGAGAAGTCGAAGTGATCGTTCACCGGAGCGGCCCATTCGAGCTCGAGGCCGGTGCTCCGCGCCTTGGGGACGTTGAAGATCACGCGGGAGGAGCACGAGCCGGCGGTCACGGTCGCCTGGAGGTTCTTGATCCGCATGTAATAGGCCGAGACGTTGAAGATTCCGCGGCCCCCCTTCAGCTTGGATTTGGTGCCGATCTCGTAGTTGTAGACCTCTTCGTCTTTCCACTGGTCGCGCCCGCCGAAGGTGATCAGATCCTGCGGGGTGCAGAGAGGCACGTTGAGGGGATCGTTGATGCCGCCGAGCCGGAAGCCCTTCGATACCTGGGCGTTCAGCTTCGTGTTGTCCAGGATGTCGTAGCTCGCGATGAGGCGCGGGGCGAAGCCGGTGGCGGAGACCGAGCCCTTGCTGGTTCCAGGAGAGGCGAAGATGCCGTCGAACGTCTGCACGCGGTCTTCCTTGAAGTCGTAGTAGCGCAGGCCGCCGGTCAGTTGGAGGCGGTCGTTGACCGCCCAGGTCCCCTCGCCGAAGAGGGCGAACTGATCCATGTCGTATTTCAGCTTCGAGAAGTAGAGGACGTCGCGCCCCGCGCCGAAGCTCCCCTGGGTGGGGATGCCGCTCAGGCTTTCGAAACCCGAGACGAGGAGGCTCTGGCCGTAGTTGCGCTTCGTGCGGTTGTAGAAGAACCCCGTGACCCAATCCAGCCGGTCCTGTTTGCCGGCGAGGCGGAGCTCCTGCGTCAGCACTTTCGCGGTCGTGGCGTCGTCGAGCGGCGCGTTAAGCGTATAGACGTTCTCCGGCAGCCCGATGCTGCCGCCGGTGATGCTGGCGGTCAGCGCCGTCGCGTCGCGGACGACCAGGATGTCGCGATCCGTATAGGCTGTGATCGAGGTCAGGGCCACGTTTCCGAAGCTGTAACCGACGTTGAGGTCGGTGAGCAGGAACTTGTCGGTGAACGGCTCCTCGAGCTGGGTGAATTGTTGCCGCTCGCTTAAGCTGACCGGCGGTCGGGTCGTCGTGTACGGATTGGCGAGGATGTTGAACGCGTCCTCGCGGTTCCAGCCGTCGGTGCTCACTTTCTGATAGAGGACCCGCGGTGTGATCGTCAGCCGGTCGCTCGGCTGGAGCCGGAGGGCCAGCCGGGCTCCGGAGCGGTCGCCGCTGTTGACGTCTTTCTTGATGCTCAGGTTGGGTTGTACGGCGTCGATGAACCCGCCGAAGCGGTTGAAGAAGGCGGTGAGGCGCAGGGCCGCCTTGTCGCCGAGCGGAGTATTGACGGCGACCTTGGCGCTGCCGCCGGGATCGCCGTCGGTCATGGTGTTGGCGGTGAGCTCGGCCACGGTCTCGCTCTGGCCCAGCCGGGGCTGGTTGGTGATGTAGCGCAGCGTCCCCGAGGCCGAGCCGGCGCCGAACAGCGTGCCCTGGGGCCCGCGCAGCAGCTCGACGCGCGACATGTCGAAGAGGTCGAGGTCGGGCGTGAACAGCGACAGGGAGATGCCGGAGTCGTCGAGATAGACGCCGACCTGCTCCTTGACGCCCGGCTGGTCGCGGACGATCTGGCCCGAGGAGACGCCGCGGACCGAGACCTGGCTCTGGCCGGGGCCGAGGTTCTGCACGGTGAAGCCTGGAGTGCTCTGTGCGATGCCCTCAATGGAGTCGACGCCCCGTTCCCTCAACTGCTCCTCGGTCGGCGCCGCCACGGAGAAGGGCACGTCCTGGACCTTCTCCTCGCGCAGCGTCGCCGTCACGGTGATCTCCTCCGTCACCTTCCCCGCGGGGCCCTCTTTGTTGGGCTCGGCCGGCTGCTCGGTCGGCTTGGGGGGCTCCTGAGCCGCCGCCGGTCGGATCCAGGAAGGTGAGATCAGGGCCAGGAGGGCCAGCCCGAAACAGCAGACCGCCTTCCGGCCGAGGCGCCAAGCGCTCGAATCGCTGCTTCTCATGAGACGTCCTCCGATGAGAGCGCCGCCGCGCGGAATCGCCCGACGGCCCTGCCTTGCGAGATCCGCCAACTTGTGCTCGACAAAGCTTATGAATTTTTTACCACAGTAGCGCCCGGAGCGGAAGGCGCGAAGGGATCCCGAATCGCTTACGCCACCGACGGCGGGTGCTGCAAAGAACCGTGGCCGGCATCCACCCGCCGGGAGGGGTGAGGGGATTCCCGCTTTCCAGGCGTTGATGGAATTCAGACAGTCCGCCGCTCTTTGATCCCTCAGGAGAATCTTCCTTTCCCCCGGGGTCCAGAGGGCCGCGGATATGACGCCCGGAAGGAGAGATTCCCATGGCTATGCCGTATCTGGCACGCCGTTCCGTCTTGTCTTTGATCGCCCCGGCATGCGTCCTCGCATGTCTCGTCTCCCCGCTGCCCGCCGGAGCTGGAGCGCACTTGGCCGACTTCAAGTCGGCCGGAGCCCGGCCGGGGAGCTTCACGCTCTTCGAGAGCGGCCAGGTCCGACCCCTGGCGCTGTCGCCGAGCGGAAAGTTTCTCTTCGCGACCAATACGCCGGACAACCGGCTCGAGGTCTTTCATGTGGAAGGCAACGGTCTGGAGCATCGCGCCTCCATCCCCGTCGGCCTCGAGCCGGTGGCCGTCGCGGCCCGCAACGACGACGAGGTCTGGGTCGTCAACCATCTCTCGGACAGCGTCAGCGTGGTCGCGCTGACGCAAGGCGGGCACAGCGGCCGCGTCGTGCGCACCCTGCTGGTGGGGGATGAGCCGCGCGACATCGTCTTCGGCGGGCCGGGAAAGGACCGCGCCTTCATCACCACCGCCCACCGCGGGCAGAACGTTCCGTACGATCCCCAGCTCACCACCCCCGGCGTGGACCGGGCGGACGTCTGGGTCTTCGACGCGGACCACCTCGGCGCCACCCTCGCGGGGACGCCGCTCACCATCGTCACCCTGTTCAGCGACACTCCGCGCGCCTTGGCGGTGAGCCCGGACGGCGGCAAGGTCTACGCGGCGGCGTTCCACTCCGGAACCGCACCACGACCCTCCACGAGACCCTGGTCCCGAACGGCGGGGAAGCCGCGGGAGGGGTGCCCGGGCCCAACACCAACGCCGACGGCGAGCCGCGGCCGGAGGTGGGCATCATCGTCAAATTCAACGGCACCCACTGGGTCGACGAGCTCAACCGGGTCTGGGACGACAAGGTCCGCTTCTCCCTGCCCGACAAGGACGTCTTCGTCCTCGACGCGAACGCCAATCCGCCGGCGCAGCTCGCCGGCGCCGCCGGGTACTACCGGAGCGTCGGCACCGTCCTCTTCAACATGGTGGTGAACCCGGTGAACGGGAAGGTCTACGTCTCGAACACCGAGGCGGGGAACGACAAGCGCTTCGAGGGGCCCGGCACCTTCGCCGGCCACAGCCTCCGCGGCCATCTCCACGAGAGCCGGATCACCGTCCTCGGCCCGGGGGGCAGCGTCGCTCCGCGGCACCTCAACAAGCACATCAACTACGCCGCCTGCTGCGACGCGATCCCGAACGCCGAGAACGACAAGAGCCTCGCCCTGCCGCAGCAGATGGCAGTCACGAGCGACGGCAGGACCCTGTACGTGGCGACCCTCGGCACGTCCAAGATCGGCGTCTTCGATACCGGCGCCCTGGAGAACGATACCTTCACGCCGAGCAGAGCCGACCAGATCAAGGTCTCCGGCGGCGGCCTCACCGGCCTGGTGCTGCAGGAGGACAAGCACCGCCTCTACACGCTGACCCGCTTCGACAACTCGATCGCCATCGTCGATACGGTCTCCGGCGGGGAGATCGGGCACGTCGCCATGCACAACCCCGAGCCGCCGAGCGTGGTCGCCGGGCGTCCGTTCCTCTACGACACGTCGTTCTCCTCGAGCCACGGGGATTCGTCCTGCGCCAGTTGCCATGTCGCCGGCGACTTCGACAGCCTGGCCTGGGATCTCGGCAACCCGGACGGCGCGGTACAGCCCATCCCGGGGCCGTTCGAGCTTCCTCCTTCGGCGTTCGGGCTGCTGGACAGCCATCACCCCATGAAGGGACCGATGACCACGCAGAGCCTGCGCGGCATGGCGAACCACGGGCCGATGCACTGGCGCGGCGACCGTACCGGCGGCAACGACAACCCGAGCGCGCAGCCGGACAGCGGCACGTTCGACGAGGTCGCGGGCTTCAAGAAGTTCCAGGGGGCCTTCCCCAACCTCCTGGGTCGCAGTGGGCCGATCGACGACGCGGCGATGGAGAAGCTCGCCGCCTTCATCCTCCAGGTCACGTATCCGCCCAATCCGGTCCGGATGCTCTCCAACCACCTCACCCCGAGCCAGCAGGCGGGGCGGGATTTCTTCTTCAACAACGTGTCCGACGCCAGCATGAAAGGCACCTGCGAGTCGTGCCACCGGCTCGACCGCCACGCGAACGAAGGGCCGGGCGTGGCCGCTCCAGGCTTCTTCGGTACCGACGGCCGCTACACCTTCGACGGGGGTGTGGAGGGATTCAAGACGCCGCACCTCCGCAACCAGTATCAGAAAGTCGGCATGTTCGGGATGCCGGACAATCCGACGAACCCCGGCAGCGACGCCTTCCTGGGCGACCAGGTCCGCGGCTTCGGTTTCAACCACGACGGCAGCATTCCGACGGTCTTCCGTTTCAACAGCTTCACCTCCCCGGCGGGCTTCCAACAGACTCCGT
The DNA here is from genome assembly GCA_045807625.1 of Thermoanaerobaculia bacterium. Taxonomy (GTDB): domain Bacteria; phylum Acidobacteriota; class Thermoanaerobaculia; order Multivoradales; family UBA5704; genus DATARR01. The sequence goes on from JBJMHA010000041.1 coordinate 130,078, forward strand.
TGACTCCCGGCGGATTCCTGCCAGGAACGGCCGGCGAGCTCCAGAAACGCCAGGTCGAGGATTACCTGCTCGCTTTCGACAGCAACCTGGCCCCCATCGTCGGGCAGCAGGCGACGCTCACGCAAGAGAATGGAGCCGTGGCCGGAGAGCGGATCGACCTGTTGATCGACCGCGCCCGGGCGGGGGAGTGCGATCTGGTGGTCAAGGGCGGGAGCCATCACGGTGAAAAGGGTTATCTCTACGACGCCGCTTCGGGCCTGTTCCTCGGCAACCGGAGGAGCGGCGCCCCGGTCTCCGATGCCAGCCTGCGGCAAAGCGCCTCACAGAAAGACGGCGAGCTGACCTACACCTGCACGCCGCCGGGCTCGGGGGTGCGCATCGGCATCGACCGCAACGAGGATGGCGTCCTCGACGGCGACGAGGAGGATGCCGGGGGTGGAGGGGAGGGTTTATAATCAGTGAATGGACACCCCGGCGGAAACCTTTCGCATCAGCGTCCGGACGACGGACCGGGGTGAGCTCGAGCGGGCGGTCGAGATCCTGTCGCGGTTCAAGGCGGACGAGGTCCATCGCTACGACGGGCTGGTGACGGGGCTCGCCGACCGCGGGGTGGTGCGGGAGCTGATGGCGGCCGGCCTGATCGTGGACCGGTCGAGCGACGTGGCGAAGGCTCCGGCTCCCGCCACGCCGGCCGCCATGGCCGCCCCGGCCGAGGCGGCCGCTCCGGCGGAGGAGGAATCGCCGGTCCTCCAGCGGATCCGGCAACGGGCCGAGGAGTATGCCCGCGGCCGTCCGGTCCACCACCGGGTGCTCGGGATGGCGGCGGCGCCACCGCCCCCCCGGCCGCCCGAGGTCTTCGAGGTCCGGCTCCTGGGCCCCATGCGCCCCGAGTGGGGGGCGTTCTTCAACGGCCACGGCATCCGCGTCATCTCCTACGCGCCGCCGTTCCGCTATCGCATGGCGCTCACCGAGGAGCAGGTGGAGGCGGTGCGCGCCCAGGAGTTCGTGACCGTGGTCGAACCCTACAGCCTCGCGGAGACGCTCTCGCCCGAGCTCGTGAAGCTTCTGGAGGAGGCGGAGCGGAGCCCGTCGCCCGATCCCGTCACGTTCGACCTCATGGTGCACGCGCCGGAGCAGGTGGAGGCGGTGGCGCGCATGATCCAGGGCTCCGGCCAGGGGGAGGTCGAATCGGCGTCCGGCCGCTGCGTCCGTTTCCGCGCGCCCGCGCTGTCGCCGCTCGTCGCGGCCCTGGCCGAGCGCACCGAGGTCAAGTGGATCACCCCCTATGAGGCTCCCGAGCTGTTCTGCGACTTCGGCCGCTCGCTGATCGGCATCGCCGCCGCCGAGCAGTCCCCCGGCGGCCCCTGGGACGGCGCGGGCGAGGTCGTGGGCCTGCTCGACAGCGGCGCCGATCAGACGCACCCCGATCTCCACGGGCGCATCCAGAGCTATCAGACGGTGCCGGGAGCCACGGCGCAGGACCGCGCCGGCCACGGCACGCACGTCGCCGGCATCCTCTGCGGCACGGGGGCGGACTCCAACGGCAAGGTCCGCGGCGTGGCTCCCGGGGCGGAGCTCGCCGTGGTGGGCATCGTCAACGCCCAGAACACGCCGCTGCTGCCGGCCGACATGGGCTCGCTCCTCGACCTCGCGGCGCAGAAGGGGGCGAAGATCATCAACCTGAGCCTCGGCTTGAGCAAGAACCGTTACGATCAGTACGCCGAGAGCATCGATCAGTTCGTGCTCGACAATCCCGGCATCCTGGTGGTGGTGGCGGCGGGCAACAGCGGTACGGCGAAGCAGGGGTTTCCCGATTTCAACACGCTGGGGACTCCGGCGGCGGCGAAGAACGTGATCACGGTGGGCGCCTGCCTCAGCGACCGCGCGGGGTTCACCACCACGTGGAGCCAGTACAACTCCGGCGCGTTCGCCGGCGCGCCGGTGGGGCCCGGCCTGCTGACGGGGCCGCCCATCATCCCCGCGGCGCTGAGCAGCCGCGGCCCCACGGACTACGACAGCTTCAAGCCGGACGTGGTGGCGCCGGGCACCTACATCCTCTCCGCCCAGGCGAGCGGGGCCACGATCAAATCCTTCGCTCCCGTGCCGCCGGGCACGGGGCGGTACATGTATCTCAACGGCACCAGCATGGCGGCCCCCTTCGTCTCCGGCGCCGCGGCGGTGCTCCGCCACTACCTGCGGAAAGAGATGTCGGTGAGCGAGCCGTCGGCCGCCCTCCTCAAGGCGCTGCTCTGCGCCTCGGCGGAGCGAGGTCCTTCGGTGATGAGCGCGGCCGTCGAGCCGCGCGTCGGCTACCCCGATTTCGATCAGGGGCTGGGGCTCGTGAGCCTCGCCGCCCTTCTCCCGCGCCAGGACGCCCAGGGGTTGCGTCTGTCGTTCGTGGACGTGGCCAACGGCTCGGCCGAGGCCCTGCAGAGCCGCGTACCGCCGGGCTCGGCGCGGCGCGCCAACCGCCTGTACAAGGTCACGGTGGCCGCCGGCGGCAGCCCGCTGCGCGTGGTGCTGGTGTGGACCGACGCGCCGGGGCGCTACGTGCAGAACACCCTCCAACTCGACGTGCGCGGGCCGAACGTCCACCTGATCGGCAACCACGAGCACACCTACAAGCAGGACCCGCTGTTCCAGGACATGGGCCTGCCGGGGGTCCCTTTCGATCGCAAGAACAACGTGCAGGTGGTGAGCCTGAAGAGCGCGGCGGCCGGCGAATACACGATCAACGTGCTGGCCGACAACACCCCCGATCCCAACCATTTCCAGGGGTACGCCCTGGTGGTCCTGGGGCGGCTCGCCGGCGCCGTCAGCGAGGAGGCTCCGGCCTTCTAGGGACCTTGAGGCCGAGCCGCGGCACCTCGGGGTGCTCGGCGAGGAAGCTCATCAGGGCGGAGCGGGCGCGCCCGGCGTCGCCGCCCTGAGACAGGGCCTCGAATTCGTCGAGCGCGCTCTCGATCCCGGCGAGGCCGCCGCCAGCCGCGGCCCGCTCCAGCCGCTCCTGCAGATCCATGCCGTAGGTCGCGAGGTAGGGCGACCAGCGCGCCCCGGCCAGCGCGGCGTCGATCCGCGCTTGCACCCGGGCGCGCTCGCCGCTCTCGCTCATGGCGCCGCCGTGGTACGGATCGTCATGTCGCGCGTCGCCATGTTCGGCTGGTCGCGGATGACGTCGGCGATGCTCTTGTCCTTGAACGGCCGGTCGAACGGATAACCCATGGCCCGGGTGTCCGGATAGCTCTGTTTCGAGCCGCAATAACTGAGCGATCCGCACGTGGAGTCGGCGGACACGCGGTCGATCTCCCACGCCGTGAGCATGACCAGGAAGCGAAAGCCCAGGCCCGCCTCCGTCCCCCGCGGCAGCAGCAGGTTGTAGGGCCAGCCGCAGTCGCAGTAGGTGGAGGTGCTGGTGGCGCTCTCGGCGTTGCGCCGGATGGGCAGGAACTGCGGCGGCTTGGCGTTGGGCTTGCGCACCACCGAGGAGTCGGCGGCGCGGCGGAAGACCACGGCCCGCTGCTCGGGATTCAGGGTCTGGCGGAACTTGTCCATCTCGATCCACATCCGCCGGTTGCCGGCCAGTTGCTGGGCGGCGAGGAAGATGCGCACGGTGACGTCCTGCTTCTGGGCCGTGGGGTTCTCGAGACGCAGGAAATAATAGAATTCCTTCTGGTCGAGATAGTCGATCGTCTGCTGGAAGGTGATGCCGCTCGGCTGATCGATGTACTGATAGCTGCGGGTCAGCATCTCGGTGATCAGGACGTCGTCGACGAAGTCGAGCGACGAGGGATCGGTGTCCCAGTGATCGCCGCCGAAGGTCGACTCGCCGAAGGCGCGGCCATTGAAGTCCGCGGCGGCGGCTCCGGGGACGCGCTCCTTGAGGGCGACGATGATGTCCGGGCTCTGGTTGGCCGGAGCGCCGCCGGCGGGCCCCTTGCGGATGCGCACGGGCGGCGCGTCGGTGAAGACGTTGGGGTCCTTCGTCTCCTGCCAGCGGAAATAGAAATCGTCGACGTGGCGGTGCCAGCGGAAGAAGACGGGATCGCGGATGGCCGTGGCGGTGTCGATCATGACTCCCGGCGGCGTCTGCCCCTGCGGATCGTCCATCACCGAGAAGAACAGGTGGCCGGTGTTGTGCAGGCCCGCGGGGCTGGAATTGAACAGAGAGTCGACCGTCTGCTCGCTGGTGGCGCCCAGCCTGTCGGGATTCAGGAAGACGTTCTTCGCGTCCACGGCGGTCCGCAGCTTGTCGCGTTCCCCCTCCTGCTCGGCGACGGAATAGGTCAGCAGATCGGGGCGGTCGAGGTCCCCCCAGGCCTTGCCGGCCGAGCGGGCCGGATAGAATTCGGCGAGCCGGGGGCCCGGATCGTAGCCGAAGTCGACCACCTCGCCGTAGGATTCGAAAGGTTTTACCAGCTCCAGGCCGGCGGCGGTCCGTTCGGTGTCGTACCGCGCCAGCATCTGCTGGTGCATGTAGAGGAAGAGCTCCCCCTGCCGGGGCTTGGTGTGCCGCTGGCCGGACGGGGTGGGGATGCCGCGGCCGGGATAGACGACGTGCCAGCGTTCGTGGTGCTCGTTGGCGAGCGGGTCCTCGCGGAACCAGTTGAGGACGGTCTCATCCGGCGTGCCGGCCAGCAGCGTCGGGCCCTGGGGGCTCTGCGTCGCCTTCTCCGGCGACCGCACCTCCAGCGAGGGGATCGGCAGGACGCTGGCCCCCGGATGGTGGGTGATGAACACCATCAGCGCATACTGCACCAGGTCGACCGGCTCGGTCTGGGCGGCGGCCTTCGCCGCCTCGAGGACCGCCGCGAGCTGCTCCGGTCCGGGGGCCGGGCCGGCGATCCGCATGAAATCCGAAGCCAGGTCCAGGGCCCGGTTCTCCAGCGCCGGAACGAAGTTCGTGAACCTCGGCTGGGGCTTCTCCGCGGCGAGCAGCTCCGGGGCAGCCGGCGGTTTCCTCCGCAGGAACGACGCGGTCTCCAACTGCAGGTCGGCAACATCGGCCATGGGCATTCTCCTTTTTCCAGCGCAGGTTTTTCCATAGGAACGCCGCGGTCAGCCCCGCGGCTCCGGCGGCGAGCAGACCGGTCCCGGCGGATGATTTGCCCACCAGGATCGACAGGGCGGCCGCGCTCCCGAGCCCCAGCGGGCCGGCGCGGCGCGCCCCGTTCCAGGGCAGGGCGATGAGCCCCAGCGGCACACAGAGGAGCAGGAAGCTGACGCTCAGAAGAGCGGGGCCGGACACGGGGATCGAGACGCCCACCGAGCCCAGGAGGGCCGCCAGGCAGAGCGGGCATTTCGGCATCAACGCCGCCCCCGCGGTCGAGAGGAGGGAGGGGAAGAAGGTTCCCGTGATGGCGCGGAGGCGGCCCGGCATGGCTCGGTCGTTTATGGCCAGATGTGCAAAGTGTTCCTATTCTTCAGTTTAGCCAAAAATCAAGTATACGCCGGTGACGAGAGCCGTTCAAGGTTGACCCGCCACGGCCCGGGGTGAGGGGAAATCCTCGCTCCGCGCGTTTTCGCTTCCATGAAGAGGAGGTCATCATGAGCCACGGCAGCGAAGCGGCCGCCCTGCGGGCGAAGCTGGGGTGTCCGATCCATAACAAAGTCCTGCACAAGGAGGTCGGGCGGGGCGAGCTCGACTATGAGGTGTACGTGCGCACGCGCGAGCTGCTCGCGCTCCAGACCCCCGCGGACGAGCTGGTCGTCCCGGACGAGATGCTGTTCCTGGTGGTGCACCAGACCCAGGAGCTGTGGCTGAAGTGCGCGGTGTTCGAGGTCACGAACCTGGTGGATCACCTCGACGGGGACCGGCTGTTCCCCGCCCTGGAGGCCCTCGACCGCGTCGTCCACATCGAACAGATCCTCCGCGACCAGATGAGTGTGCTGGGCTCGCTCTCGCCGGCGCGGTTCCAGGTCATCCGGCGCAGCCTCGGCAACGGCAGCGGCCTCGAATCGCCGGGGTATAACCAACTGCTCACCGCCGCGGCGGCGGCGAGCTCCGCCCTCGACCGCCTGATCGAGCGCCGCGGCACGACCTTGCTCGGCGTCTACCAGGACCCGGAGGAGCACGCGGACCTGCACAAGGTCGCCGAGCGCTTCGTCGACTGGGACGTTTCCTTCCAGGCCTGGCTCATCGAGCACTTCATGCTCGTGCGGCGCACCATGGGGATCGACAAGACCGTGCGCGCGCTCGACGGCTTCCCGACCGTGGCCCTCGGCGGGCGGGCGACCAGGCCGCTGTTCGCCGAGCTCTGGGACGTGCGTGTCGAGATGACCCGCGCCTGGTCGCGCGAGGGCGGGTTCGCTCCGGGCGAGCAGCGGAGCGGAGCCTACGCCGGAGCGGTCTGCCCGCACGCGATGGGGGCGTGACGCCATGCTCCCGGCTCGCTTGAGCGCCCTGCGCGCCGAGTTCCCCCTCCTCGAGACGTGCGTCTACCTGAACAGCAACTCCACGGGCGCCACCCCGCGGAGGGCGAAGGCGGTGCTCGAGAGCTACTGGCGCACCGTCGAGCATTGGCGAGACGAGGCGTGGGACGGGTGGTTTGGGGACCTGCGGGCCCACGCGGACGAGATCGCGGAGCTGATCGGCGCGCCCTCCGGCTCCGTGGTATGCGACGTCAACGTCTCGACGCTGCTGGCGCGGGTGATGAGCTGCTTCGATTTCCGCGAGCGCCCGCGCGTCGTGACCAGCGACCTCGAATTCCCCGCGGTCCAACACTCCCTCCGCGCCTTCGAGCGCTACGGCGCCGTGCCGGTGACCGTGCCGTCGCGGGACGGGGTGGAGATCGACGCCGAGCGTCTGGTGAACGAGATCGACGAGCGCACCCAGCTTGTGTGCGTCTCGCACGCCACCTTCCGGACCGGCGCCCTCCTCGACCTGGAGCCGGTCGTCCGCCGGGCCCATGAGGTGGGCGCGCTGGTGGTGCTCGACGCCTGCCAGTCCGTGGGCGTGGTGCCCCTCGGCATCATGGCGACCGGGGTCGACTTCCTGCTCGGCGGCGCCCACAAGTGGCTGTGCGGCTCCTACGAGAGCGCCTTCCTCTACATGCGGCCCGCCCTGCTGCCGGGGCTCTACCCCGCGGCCAGCGGCTGGATGGCCTCCGCCGATCCGGCCTCGTTCGGGCCGCCGGCCGGCTGGGCCGGCGACGCGCGGCGTTTCGCGGGCGGCACCCCGGCGGTGCTGCCATCGCAATTCTCGCGTCCGGGCCTCGCCATCATCCGCGAGATCGGCGTAGACGCGATCCGCCGCCGCTCCCTGGAGCTGACCGATCACATTATTGCCCGAGCCGACGAGGCGGGAGTCGCGGTGGCTACGCCGCGCCCGCACGACCGGCGTGGGGGGATCGTGGCCCTGCGCTTCCCCGGCGACGCCGCGGTGGCCGGCGATCTCGTCGCGAGCGGATTCATCTGCAGCTACCGAAGCGGGCTCCGCATCGCGCCGCATTTCTACAACACTCACGAGGAAATCGATCGATTCATGGACGAGCTGGCGCGGCGTGTCCAGAGGGTCGCCGCATGAACGCGCGGTCCCTGCTCGCCCTGCTCTTCAACGCCGACAAAGCCCTCGATCTCTTGCAGACGGCGAAAGACCTCGGCCTGCTCGCGCGGCTCGACGCCGGTCCGGTCCGTCTCGGCGAGCTCGCCGTGGCGGTGGGAGCCCGCCCGCTGCGCCTGTACAAGTTCCTCGACGGCCTCGAAAGCCTCGGGCTGATCGAGCGCCGGCAACCCTCGGACGACCTTCTCTCCACCGAATACGTCTCCGTGGAGCCGCTCGTATCGGCGGTGGAGGCGGTGTTGGGAGAGGGCTCGATCGAGCGCGACCGGGACAAATATCCCTGGCGCGAGATCCATGGCCGGCTGCGCGAGGTCCTTACCGGAGATCTGGATGCGAGGTTCCCCTGGCCGCCTGAGACCGAGGAGGACGTACGCGCCTTCGAGCGCAGCATGGCCGCGGGCTGCGGCCCGATCCTGGAATCCCTGCTGGCGGCCCGCGCCGAGGTCTTCGACTGCCGCACCCGCTGGCTGGACGTGGGAGGCGGCGACGGCACCGTGGCCGAGGCCCTGCTTCGATCGGACCCGCGGCTCACCTGCGATGTCTTCAACCTGCCGCAGGCGGCCGGGCTCGTCGAGGATCGCGCCCGCGCCGCCGGGCTCGCGGACCGGCTCGGCTCTATATCCGGCGACTTCCTGAACGAGCCGCTCCCCGAAGGCTACGACGTGCTTTCCTTCGTGCGCGTCCTGCACGACTGGCCAGCCGACGTGGCCCGCACGCTCCTGGAGAAAGCCAAGGCCGCGCTTCCCCCAGGAGGCCGGCTCGTGATCTGCGAGGAATTCCGCACCCGCGACCGCCTGGCCGTCCAGTTCTTCTGGACCTACTTCCTCATCGGCGTCGACGGGTGCACGAGCCGGCTGCGGGAGGTGGGGTGGTATACGGAGGTGCTCGGCGGGCTGGGGTTCGGCGATATCCGGGTGATTCCCGGGGCTTTCGATGTGGTTATGGCGACGCGGGGGTGAGCCAACCGCAGTGACATGAGAGAAGACGTAAGTCAGTCCTGAAACGATCCTGGAGGAAATGAAAACCGTCACCCAGCCACTTACTTCGTGGCTCGGTGAATCACGACGCTCATTCCAGAAAGGAGTCGGAATGAAAAAGCACGCGCGGAAGCTGCAACTAAATCGGGAGACCCTCCGGCGGCTCGACCAGGAATTGGCTTGGATCTATGGCGGCGGAGGAGACACCGCGGAGAGCTGCGCGGACCCTGGATGCGGCGCCGCTCCTGGTACGGAGACCTGCTGGATCTCCGGCTGCCCGGAATGCCATACGTTGCGCGGCCCCAACTGCCGCGGCGCGGACAGCCCTCCGGAGGGGGGAGACGACGCCGGTTGATCTCCAACGGCGGAGCCTGAGAGGATTGAACGGAGCCATCGAGGCGTGAAGCTTCCCCGCGATCCGATCGCGGGGAGCTCTCCGTGTCAGCTCCCCCGCCCCAACCGCTCCCGCGATTCCACCAGCAAATTGCAGAACAGCTCCCCCTGCTCAATGGCGTCGTCCAGCGCCACGTGGCTGTGCCGCTTCGGGCCGAACCAGCGGCGGGGCATGGTCCGTTTCGTCGTGGCGCGGTAATCGGTGCCGAGGACGGCCATGGCGAAGGTCTTGATGTCGACGGCTGAGAAGGAGAAGGGGCTGCGGCCGGCGAAGCGGATCAGGTACCAGTAGATGAACAGGAAGTCGAAGCCCGCCGGGTAGCCCACGAAGACCGGCGTTCCCGGCAAGGCTTCGAGCCAGGCGACGTAATCCCTCATCGCCTTCCCAGGAGTCTGGAGATCCTGACGGCAGGCATTCCACGCCTCGGGCTGGCGCGCCCACCAGGCCATCGTCTCGGGATGGGCCGATGCCCCCTCCAGTGTCTCCAGATTGGCGGTGAACGTGCCGACCAGCGTCTTGTCGGCACGGTAGGCCGCGGAGCCGAAGCTGAGCATCGAGTATGGACCGGGGATGGGGCCGTCGGTCTCGACGTCGGTGCTGACGTAGATCTCCATCCGCGCGAGTGAGGCTACGGGTTGCCGTCCTTCATCGGAGTCTGGCCGGGATTGTCGACGTGCTGGTAGGCGTCGTCCCTCCCCATCACGAAGCGCAGATCCTTCTCCGGAACGGGTACGGCCTTCTGGCGGTCCTGCTTCTGGGTCTTTTCCATTTGTGCCCCCTATGAAAGATCTGGCTGATTCTACTCTTCCCCAAAGACTCATCAGAGCCCACCTTTCAATCTCCGAGGAGGCCGAGCTGCTTCATCCGCAGAAGGAGGCCGGAGCGTGAGACCTCCAGGCGTTGCGCCGCGGCGGCGAGATCGCCGTGGCACCGCTCCCGTTCTTCCAGGATCTCCGCCCGGCTGAGGTCGCCCGCCTTGCGGAGGCCGGGGATCTTCTCCATCAGAACGTAGAGCGACGGGCGCGAGATGCCGAGCCGCGCGGCGGCGGGCTTGATCTCCCAGGCGTTGTCGCGCAGGGCGGCGAGGATCTCCTCGACCGGGACCTGGGACGGGACCCGGTACGAGCCCGCGGGTTTCCGCCGCCGGACCGGGAGGGGCGGCGGGGGGGCCTCGCCGGTGGGGGCCGCCGGCTGGGTCCCCACTTCCCGCAGCAGGCGCTCGACCTGTGGCCCGACCTTGACGGTTTCGGAGCTCCGGCTGTCGATCACGATCTGGCGTATGGCGTTGCGGAGCTGCCGCACGTTGCCCGGCCAGTCGTGACGGGCCAGGCGCGCCACGATCGAAGCCGGCAGCCAGAGAGACGCGGTCCCGGCGGGCGGCCGCAGACGGCGCTCCTCGCCGATCGCGCTCAGCTCCTGGCGCAGGAAATGGACGAACAGGCGGCCGAAGTCGTCGCGCCGCTCGCGCAGGGGAGGGATCACGATCTCGTAGCCCGCGAGGCGGTGGAGGAGGGGGGCCCGGAAACGCCCCTCCTCGATCGCCCGCTCGAGGTCGACGTCGGTCGCCGCGAGCAGGCGGACGTCCACCTTCTGCGCCGCCGGGCTGCCGACCCGCTGCACCTCGCCGGTTTCGAGCGCCCGCAGCAGCATCACCTGCACCTCGGCCGGCGCCTCGCCGATCTCGTCGAGGAACAGGGTGCCGCCGTCCGCGCGCTGGAAATAACCTTGCTGATCGTGCACGGCGCCGGTAAAGGCGCCGCGCACGGAGCCGAAGAGCTCCGAGGGGGCGAGGCTCGGCGGGATGGCCCCCATGTTGACGCACAGGCAGGATGTCCCGTGGCGCCGGCCGGCCGCATGGATGGCGCGGGCCACGAGCTCCTTGCCGGTGCCGGTCTCGCCGCGGATCAGCACCGGCACCTCGAGGTCGGCGACGCGGCGGATTGCGTTGCGCAGTCGCAGGACCTCCTCGTTCTCGCCGATCAGGTCGGCATGAGAGGGGGCCTGCTCGGGGATCGCGGGGACCTCGTGCAGCAGGAGCACGACGCGCTCGGCCAGCTCCAGGACCACGCCGCGCCGCACCTCACCGGCCGTGAATTCGCTCTGCTCGGGAATCCAGACGCCGTCGGCGGCGATGCGGATCTTGCTCTCGGCGCTCAGCCGCACGGTGCCGGTCTCCGGGTCCCGCCGCAGGCGCCACGGGGTGCGGCTCAGGTAGGGGTCTCCCAGCGGCAGCGGCCGGCCGTGGACGGGGGCCTCGAATTCGGGCGCCGACCGCGAGACCAGGGTTTCGCGCCCGTGCATGAGCTCGTGCAGCCGGACGCATTCGCCGGCTCGGGACAGGTCGGGGTGATACAGGATGGTGAGCGCGGGCACGCGGGCCCGGGAGCGTTGCCGCCGCTCCCGGGTCAGAGGCTGGTCCAGGGTGAGCGGGGCCGTCTGGGCCGTCGGGTGCTGCGTTTCCGCGGACATTTTTCTAAATAGTGTAACAAAAAAAGACAGCCCCGGCGGCGGACCGCCGGGGCCGGGGGGGACGCCAACAAGGGCTAGTTGAGCGGGCAGGTCAGGTTGTTGTCGGCGTCGAGCGCCGCGGCGAGGCTGATGATGGTGTCGCGGTTGCGGCTGGCGAGCGCGGCGTTGACGTCGCTGAGGACCGCGGCGACGGTGCGCGGGAAGCCGATGTTGGGGTGCGCCGCGTTGAGCAGCGCGGCCGTGGCGGCGCGGAGCAGGTTGCCGCTCGCGCCGTTGAGGTCGGAGCCGCCCTGGAAGGAGAGCGAGTCGAGGAGGGTGGCACCGCCCAGGCTCGGGTAGCCGGAGGCCGCGCTGAAGACGCTCTGCACGGACTGGAAGGTCTTGTAGCCGGTCGCCGTCCAGGAGCCGGTGTGGTTTTTCCAGTACCCCGGCGAGCACCCCGTCGACGGCGGAACATCGCCGTAGTAGTGGCTGGGATCGGAGGAAGTGACGGCCGGTCCGCTGGGCGGATCGGCGGTGGCGGTGCCGACGTTCTCGTACTGTCCCGCGGTGGCGGTGCCGTTGCCGGAGCAGTGCATGACCTCGCCGGCGGCCAGGGAGGTCTTCGGGCAGGAGACGGCGACGCCGCGGTCGTCGGTGACCTGGACGCCGCTGAGGGCCGTCTGGCCGGAGTTGGTCACCTTGTAGTCCCAAAGGACCGGGGCGCCGACCGGGATGTGGGGTCCGGGCGCCGAGTCGGCGTCCTCGCCGTTGGTGTACTTCTTGATCGTGATGCCGGGCGTGTCGCCGTAGTAGTGGCTGGGATCGGAGGCGGTGACGGCCGGTCCGCTGGGCGGATCGGCGGTGGCGGTGCCGACGTTCTCGTACTGTCCCGCGGTGGCGGTGCCGTTGCCGGAGCAGTGCATGATCTCGCCGACGGCCAGGGAGGTCTTGGGGCACGAGACGGCGACGCCGCGGTTGTCGGTGACGTGGACGCTGCTGAGGGCCGCCTGGCCGCAATTGGTCACCGCGTAGTCCCAGGCGACCGGGGCGCCGACCGGAATATGGGGACCGGGCGCCGCGTCGGCGTCGTCGCCGTTGGTGTACTTCTTGATCCGGATGCAGGCCGACAGTGTGTCGCCGTAGTAGTGGCTGGGATCGGAGGCGGTGACGGCCGATCCGGTGGGCGGATTGGCGGTGACGGTGCCGATGTTCTCGTACTGTCCGGCGGTGGCGGTGCCGTTGCCGGAGCAGTGCATGACCTCGCCGATCGCCAGGGAGGTCTTGGGGCAGGAGACGGCGACGCCGCGGTTGTCGGCGACGTGGACGCCGCTGAGAGCCGTCTGGCCGGAGTTGGTCACCTTGTAGTCCCAGACGACCAGGGCGCCAACCGGGATATGGGGTCCGGGCATCGTGTCGGCGTCCTCGCCATTGGTGTACTTCTTGATCTGGATGCCGGACGTCGACGGCGTCGGGGGCGGCGTCGGCGTTGCGCTGAAATAGTGGCTGACGTCGTGGGCCGAAACCTTGACGCCACAGGAGTTGGAGGCGGTGACGGTGCCGGTGTTCTCGTATTGGCCCGCGACGGCGGTGCCGGTCCCTGTGCAGGTCATCGCTTCACCCGGGTTCAGGGAGCTTTTCGGGCAGGTGACCACGACTCCCTTGTCGTCGACCACTTTGACCTCCGTGAGGTTGAAGTCGCCGGTGTTGGTCACCAGGTAGGTCCAGGTGACCGGCGAGCCCACCTCCAGCGTCGGTCCGGGCGCCACCGTGGCGCGCTGGCCATTGGTGCGCTTCTCGATCGCGATCACCGCATTCTGATCGCCGAAGTAGTGGCTGGGATCTTCGGCCTTGACCTCGACGCCGTCAGGATCCTTGGCGGTGACGGTTCCGATGTTGGCGTACTGGCAGGAGATGGCGGTGCCATGGGCGGTGCAGGTCATCGAGGCACCCGGATCGAGGGTCGTGCCCGGGCAGCTCACCTGCTCCCCCTGATCGTCGGTGACCTTGATGTCGGTCAGCTTGACGTCGCCGCTGTTCTCAACGATGTACTCCCAGAGGACGGGGGCTCCCACGCGGATCGACGGGCCGGGCGCCTCGTTGGCGTCGGCGCCGTTGGTGAGCTTGCGCAGGCGGATGCCGGGGCCCACCGGAGTCGGCGGGGGCGGTAGATTGGGCAGGCAGTAGGCCAGCACGCCGAGGCTCAGGCCGTTCGTGGCGCCGTACTGGACGGCGATGAAGACCTCCGATTCCGTCTTCAGGTCCAGCCAGCCGAACGGCTCGCGCACGCCGAGGTCGGCGAGCGTGAGGCTCTGGGTGGAGAGGAGGCTGTTCTGCGAGTTGCCCCGCGGCGTGCCGGGCTCATCGTAGATCTTGGTGTCGGTCTGGGAGTGGGGCGCTCCCTGGCTCGGAGACGCGGCGGGCTGGCCGGGCCTCCCGGTCCAGATCATCACCCGCGTGCCGCCGTCGAACGGCGTGCCGGCGAGGAAGCGCAGAGCGTGGCGTTTGCACACGCCCGGGCAGCCGACCTGGGTGTCGAGGTTCACCAGATCGTTGGCGTAGGTGATGTGGCGCGCCTGGTCGAGGAAGAAGTAGTCCCCCCACAGCGCGGCCGGGCGCGACGGCGACTGGGTGGCGATGAGTACGTAGCCGGTGAAGCGGCCGGGGACCGGGGTCGAATAATAGAGATTGTCCTTGGGCGATTTCTGGCCGGAGAGGGACGCCTTGAGATGGGCGAGCTCGACACCGCTCAGAGAGCGCCCGGGCATCTTGCCGTTCATCCAGGTCCGCAGGTTGAACGTGCGCACCTCGCGGGCCGCCAGCGTGAGAGGCATGTTGGAGATCGCGATGCCCCAGTTGGAATATAGATAGATCTGGATGTCCACCGGCTGGTCGAGAGCGTTGGCGATGGCGAGCGTCGTCGTGGTACCGCCCGCTTTTGTTTCGACCTCGAAATAAGGCAACAGTACCTTGGCGGAAGGCTGCGGTTGTGCCGCGGCCCTCCCCAGGCCGGCCAACAGACCGGCCACTGCGGCGAGAAGGATCGCAAAAGCTTTCCGTGAAGGTCTCATGACACATTCCTTTCTGTCATTCCGTAAGATCGTGCTCTGTAATTGCCTGACGGCGCCCTTCCTGGGCACGTCTCGTGCCATGGGCGGAGAAGGCCGGAAACTACAGAAAGGAAGTGACTTACTGGAAAGATAGGGGTTTCCCGCGACCCCCTGTCAAAGGGGTGTCAGAGGGTCAAGGGGGGTGTCCGTGGGGTGTCAACGCAGCGGAGCGAAGTGAGGGGAAACCCTCCTCGGGAGCGTTCGATGTCTTGCCGGAACGTTTCACGTCCATGACGCAAAACGAAAGGGGGCAAGACATGTATCCGAAAAAGCTGATGATCTATGGCATCCTCGTGGTGGGGCTCCTCACCGGGCTCGGGCTCACCGCCAGCGCCCATGACGCCGACAATCCTCCCCCCAGCGAGCAGATCGCGTCCGCTCAAAAGACGAGCGATCTCATGCTCGCCACGCTGTTCGCGGCGTTGACGCAGGAGTTCGACGAGACCACGGCGGACAACGCGGAGGAGGGCAAGCGGTCCATCTCCCTCGTGTTCAACGACCGGAACGAGGACATGCGGCTGGTCGGCACCTTGGAGCCGCTGCGGGACAACGACCGCCCCCAGGACGCCTTCGAGCGCAAGGCGCACCTCCTGGCTCTGAAGGGAACCCCCTACACCTCCGTCGAGCGCGTAGACGACCGTTGGTATTACCGGCGCTCGATCCCCCTCAGCAATTTCCGGGCGGAGTGCGCGACCTGCCATGCCAATTTCCCGGCCGGGCCGACGCCGGACTGGGTGGGCGCGCTCATGCTCAGGGTGCCGGTCCAGCAGCGTTGAGGAAGCGGAAGGGTTTCACCCGGAGCCTGATATTCTAGGCGGGCTCCATGGATACTACCAGCCCGGGCGGGATGTGGTGGCGGAAACGCCTCCTCCTGGCCGCGCTGGTCTTGGGCGTCCCACAGAATCTTGACCCGGGCTTGATGGAGAGGCGCCCGAGCGAGCTTTTCGCCGTCCGGATCGGATTCGAGAGCTCCCCGGCGCGATTTTTGAGCTCCCGAATCGAAATCGAGCACTCCCGAGCGCTCATCCTACGTTCCCGAGCCGCCATCCTGGAAACCCGGGCGCTCGGGAAGCCATCCCGGGCATCCGGGAACGCAAATTTTCCGTTCGGATGCGTTCCCGAGGCGCCGGGCGCGTTATTTTTCGGTCCGGGAGCGTTGCTCGCGCGCTGGGATACGCTCCAAAAGCGCCGGGCAAGCAATTCAGGGCGCCGGGAAGCGAAAAACTGGAGCCGGATCGCTTCGCGGGCCGTCATCCGCGTGGATCGCGCCTCGCTGACGGCGGATGAGCGTCCGGTCCTCAGCTCTCGCTCTGCCCTAAAGACTGCAAGGACCACAAGGACAAGAAAGCGTCGATCTCAGCTTTTTTCGAGCCCTTGTTGTCCTTGGCATTCTTACTGTTCTTTAGGTCCTTTGCTTCGAGTTCTTACCGGTGCTCGGGCCGCAGCAGGTCGAGCACCGTCTTCACCGGCGCGAAGGTGGCGTCGGGCACCTCCACGAAGACCGTGTTCCAGCCCGCCATGGCGCCGTTCCAGAGGCCGGGCGCTCCAGGGCCTTGAGCGGGCGCCCCTCGTGCGACTTCTCGGCGATGAAGACGGTCGAGGGGTCGATGTAGCGGTGGAGGTCGTAGCGGCGGCTACGAGGGGTGGATCAAAAACCATCAGGGCCCGTGGGTGTCCGAGCGTGCGCTCCAGCTCCGGGAGGATCTGCTGTCGGCCTGGACTGCCTGGTGCCGGCACGGGCTCCGGAGCTGCGCAAGTTGGTCAAAAGCGCTCTCCTGGCGCGGGGCTACACGGCCGTAATTACACAAGGGCGCCGAGCACGACTACGTCCATCCCTCCGGCATCCCCGTGCACGTGGATTTCGGCTCGCGCCCGGGCCAGCTACGTTATTAGGTCGGCGACATCCGGAGCCCCGGGGCGCTGAGCATGAGCTCCTCTGGGGCCAGCCGGGCGGCTGGGATTACCTCACCGAGGAGAACGCGGCACGATCGGTCGACCTGCTGCCCGAGCTGACCGACGCCGTGGTCCGCCTGCTGGAAATGTAAGCACGCGGATTGCATCTCCTTCCAGACGCCGGGCCTTCATCCGGCGATCCCCCGGTACGAGAGGTACCCATGGAGGGCGATATGCAGTCTCGAAACCTCCCCTTCACCCCGCGCTGGCCGTTCACGGCGCGCCCGCAGGCGGTAACTCGCTGCCCGATACTGCTCGCGAAAGGAGTCCATCCAATGTCGACTACCGTAACGATACTCCGGCACCTTATGATCAGCGTTGGTGGTCTCACCCTGCTGGCCACCGCATCGCCACTGCCGGCACAGGCGGTAACGGCGATGTCGACCGAGGCCTTCCTCAACACCCTCGGTGTTAATACCCACATCAATCCCTACCACCCCGTCAAGTGGGACATAGACCCTGTTAATGTGGGCAGACACATGGCGTATATCGGTGTCCGCAACCAGCGCGACTGGCCCTATAAGGCGGACGAAGGCGCGGACTTCCTGACGGTTCAGAGCAACTGGAGCCCGCTGGGGCGCCTCTGGACATCCATCGCCGAGGACAATCAGACCGACCAGCGCAACGACCTCAGCTATGCAGAATCGATTTATACGACCTACGGGCCGGGCCTTGTCTATGTGCTCGGCGGCCCGAATGAGGAAGACGCCGATTACCCGCAAGGCGTGGGTACGAACCATGTCTATCCGCCCTATGCCACTCTGCCGGATTCTGCACTCGTACAGGGGCAGCTTTACACCTGGGCGCACTCGCAAGGCCGCAATGTCAAGGTGAACCAGATGGACTTCGGCGCTGGCTGGACAAGCATGAACAATTGGCAGGGCGATTACAACCCAAGGAACACCGGCATTACCATCCTGTATCCGGAACGCGGCAATCAGAACTACACGCCCGGCGGCGCCGATATCGGTAGTGCGCACACGTATATCAGCAACGGCAGCCAGACGGAATTGACCGTTCTTAACATCATGCGAGCTAACGCCCTATTAACCACGCCCGGCAAACCCGTCGCCCATACCGAAGCAGGCATCTATAAGTATACCGGCTACCCACCTACAGTAGCTGGCGCCATGACGGTGGTCGGCGCGTTCGACAGCGCGGCCGCCGGCGATGCCGGCTACCTCGTATATGGCCTGCAGGATGATGACACCTATGGCTTCTATGACAGCACCGACACCTATCCTAATCCGATGGCGACGTACTATCACAACATGACGACGATCCTGGCGTCTACCAGCGGCACTTACGGCCCCGGCCAGCCGCCGACCTTCACGCCCGGCTCGCTCAACGTGACGTACTCCAATACGACCACAGCCGCGCACCTGCTGATGCAGAAGCCCACCGGCGAGTACGTGATCGCCGACTGGCACGAAGTGCTGATGGATGGCACGCAGACCAGCCAGACCAGAGCGACCGACACGATTACGTTTGGCCAAACCTTTGCGACTGTAAAGGTCTACGATGTCGAGATCGGCACCACGCCGATTGCGACACTGAGCAATGTATCGTCGTACACGCTCACCCTGAACCCGTGTGACATGTACCTCCTGGTTCTCACGCCGGCCGCCGGGGGCCCGGTGACCGATCTCATCCCAGATGGCACATACATCATAGGCAACCGCAGCAACGGCAACATCGCTAGCATGGCCACCGCCAATATTGGAGCCGGCATCATTCAGGGCCAGCCCGGCAGCCTGGACACGACCTGGACCGTGACCAACCTCGGCAACAACGTGGTGAAGATCACGAATGTCGGCGTGGGCGGCGTAATGGGCTGCGTCTCCGTAGGCGTCAACGGCGGCCTGGTCGACCAGACCGATACCGGCGTGACCTCGCAGCAGTGGACCGTCACTCAGCCTGTCCCAGGCTGGTTCACGCTCACCAGCAGAGCCGGCCCGTTCGTGGCCGATATCTACAGCGGCCTTGGCACACAACTCCTTCTGGAAACTGCCAACGGCGGCACAACTCAGCAGTGGTCCTTCACGCCGGCGAACCTGATCCCAGACGGCACATACATCATAGGCAATCGCAGCAACGGCAACATCGCTTCCATGGCCACCGCCAATATTGGCGCCGGCATTATTCAGGGCCAGCCCGGTAGTCTGGACACGGCCTGGACCGTGACCAACCTCGGCAACAACGTCGTGAAGATCAAGAATGTCGGCGTGAGCGGCGTGATGGGCAGCGACAACGGTGGCGGCCTGGTCGCTCAGGCCGATACCGGCGTGACCTCGCAACAGTGGACCGTTACTCAGCCTGCCCCAGGTTGGTTCACGCTCACTAGCAAAGCCGGCCCGTTCGTGGCCGACATCTACAGCGGCCTTGGCACACAGCTCCTTCTGGAAACTGCCGACGGCGGCACAACTCAGCAGTGGTCCTTCATGCTGGCGAACCTGATCCCGGACGGTAATTACACGATCGCGAATAAGAGCACGGGATTTATTGCCAGCATGGCCACCGCCAATATTGGCGCCGGCATTATTCAGGGCCAGCCTGGCAGCCTGGACACGACCTGGACCGTGGCCAACCTCGGCAACAACGTGGTGAAGATCACGAATGTCGGCGTGGGCGGCGTGATGGGCTGCACCTCCGTAGCCGCCAACGGCGGCCTGGTCGCCCAGTCCGATACCGGCGTGACCTCGCAGCAGTGGACCGTCACTCAGCCTGCCCCAGGTTGGTTCACGCTCAGCAGCAGAGCCGGCGCCTTCGTCGCCGATATCTATAGCGGCCTCGGCACACAGCTCCTCCTGGAGCCCGCCAACGGCGGCGCCACCCAACAGTGGTCCTTCCACTAAGGGTCTCCCTCTTCTCCCGCATCGGGAGAAGAGGGCCGGGGAGAGGAGGGTCCTACTGGTGCTCGTCCCGCAGCAGGTCGAGCACCGTCTTCACCGGCGCGAAGGTGGCGTCCGGCACCTCGACGAAGACCGTGTTCCAGCCCGCCATGGCGCCGTTCCAGAGGCCGGGGCGCTCCAGGGCCTTGAGCGGGCGCCCCTCGTAGGACTTCTCGGCGATGAAGACGGTCGAGGGGTCGATGTAGCGGTGGAGGTCGTAGCGGTGGCCGAGACGGTCCCGCAGGCCGCAGACGATGTCCACCGGGTTGAAGTGGGTCGAGGCCTTGAGCGCCTCCTGCTGCTCGGGGTTCTTGGGATCGACCTGCGAGGTCTCGACGATCTGCGGCGAGATCCCGCCCGAGGGGGACTCGACCCAGAACGGGCCGCCGCCGGGCTCCCCCTGGTTGCGCACCACGCCGCAGACGCGGATGGGGCGGTCGAGGGCGTCCATCAAGAAGCGCTTCCGCTCCTGGGGATCGGCCTGGGCGAACCCCTCCGGCAGCGGCCGGCAGAGCTCCTTCTCCAGGAAGTCCCCGGCCTCGCGCAGCACGGCTTCGGCCTTCTTCCCCCGCACACCGTCCAGCGCCTCCAGCCGGTCGAGGTGGACGAAGGCCGCCTCCCGCGTCACCAGCAGGCAGCCGCCCAGGAGGCGCTTCCAGAGGTGGACCACCGGCTTGCGATCGTCGGGGACGACGTTGTCGATGTTCTTGAGCAGGACGATGTCCCAGCCGTCGCGGCCGAGCTCGTTGAGGTTGTCGATCAGCGCGCCGTGGCCTCCCGGACGGAAGAGCAGCGCGCCGTCCCCGGTGCGGAAGGGGCGGTTCTGGGGATCGACCGCCAGGGTGTCCGTGGAGT
Source organism: Thermoanaerobaculia bacterium (assembly GCA_045807625.1). Classification (GTDB taxonomy): domain Bacteria; phylum Acidobacteriota; class Thermoanaerobaculia; order Multivoradales; family UBA5704; genus DATARR01. The sequence goes on from JBJMHA010000041.1 coordinate 150,264, forward strand.
GCCGCTGGGTGGAGAAGGAGACCTCGAAGCGGCAGTCGTAGCGGTCCTCGAGCCCGGGGCGCACGCGGTCGAGCAGGCGCTCGAATTCGTCCTGGTGCTCGGGCGAGACGGTGAAGTGGAGGAGGCAGAGGCCGTCCTCGTCGCGGTCGATCGCCGCCGCTTCCACCAGATGCTCCTCAAAGGGTGTGCGCGGCCCCTCCGGGTAGCGGTGGAAGGGGAGCACCCCCTTGGGGAGGTCGGCATAGCCGAGGCCGGGCCTCTCCAGGAGATAGCGGAGGACGGTCCGCCAGTCGCCGGTGCGCACCGCCTCGTCGAGGTCGATGCCGTTCGCCCCCAGGGCCGCGGCCAGGCTCTCGTAGAAGGCGAAGCGGGGGAGGTTGTCGAAGAACGTCCGCACCGGCGCGGAGGGCTCGGCCCCCGGCGGGCTGGCGAGGTAGGCCAGCAGGTCCTTGAACATCCGGGTCGCGGCCCCGGAGGCCGGGACGAATTTGGCCGTCCGTCCCCGGCGGGCCGCCGCGTCAAAATGGCCGAGGAGCTCGTTGTGCTCGGCCAGCGACAGCGCGCGGATGCCGTCGCCGGGCCGGCAGGGGCGCAGCACGCGGGTGTAGGGGGGCGGGTTGCGGAAGAGCTCCACCTGACGGGCCGCCTCCTCGGGCGCGATGCCGAGCCCGGCCATCTGCCGGAGGTCGCGCGCCGAGAAGAGGTCCCCTGTCATGGTGGTGTCGAGCAGCCCGGCGGATGCCGGAAGGGAGCCAGTGCCGGTTGTGGATTTCGAGGTATTTTTCCCCATTACGGCGTAAGTCTATGCAGGATTTCCGCCAGCTTTGGCGCCTCCAGATCCCGCGGGCTGAGGAGCGGCGTCTCGGTCGGCCAGGAGATGCCGATGGCGGGGTCGTTCCAGAGGAGGGCGATCTCGTCTTCCTTTTCGTAGAAGGTCGTGCATTTGTAGAGGACGTGCGCGCTTTCGGACATCACGCAGAAGCCGTGGGCGAACCCTGGCGGCACCCAGAGCTGGCGGAAGTTCTCTCCGGAGAGAACCTCGCCCACCCAGCGGCCGAAGGTGGGAGACCCGGGCCGGATGTCCACCGCGACGTCGAAGATCTCGCCCGCGAGCGCGCGGATCAGCTTCCCCTGCGGTTTGCGGACCTGGGAGTGGAGCCCCCGCAGGGTCCCCCGGATGGAGTAGGAGTGGTTGTCCTGCACGAACTCCTCGGGGAGCCCCGCGCCGCCGTACTTCAGCTTCTGGTAGGTCTCCAGGAAGAAGCCGCGGCCGTCCCGGAAGACGTCCGGCTCGACGAGCACCACCTCTGGAATCGCCCTTGGAAGGAATTTCATCCCGCCTGTGCCTCGCTTTCCCTTTTCGTCCCCAGGCCGAGCCGTTCGCGGCTGTAGCGGCCCGACTGTACGGCCTCGCACCAGGCGCGGTGGCCGAGATACCAGCGCACGGTGGCGCGCAGCCCCTCCTCGAAGCTCTGCCGCGGCTCCCAGCCGAGCTCGCTCCGGATCTTGGTGTCGTCGATGGCGTAGCGGCGGTCATGGCCGGGGCGGTCGGCGACGAAGGTCTTGAGCTCCCGGTAGGAGGTGATCCCCCGGCCGGCGAGGGCGGGGTTGCCGGCCGCTGGCCGCTCGCTCTCCAGGGCGTCGCAGAGGGCATCGACGATCTGCAGGTTGGTTCGCTCGCTCCGCCCGCCCAGGTTGTAGCGCTCGCCCGGCCGCCCGCGCCGCAGCACCTCCAGCACCCCGCGGCAGTGATCCTCCACATAGATCCAGTCGCGGACGTTGCCGCCGTCGCCGTAGATGGGCAGCGGCCGGCCGTCGAGGGCGTTGAGCACCATCAGCGGGATCAGCTTCTCGGGGAACTGGTAGGGGCCGTAGTTGTTGGAGCAGTTGGTGAGCAGGGCCGGCAGGCCGTAGGTCTCGTGGTAGGCCCGCACCAGGTGGTCCGCCCCCGCCTTGGAGGCGGAGTAGGGGGAGCTCGGGGCGTAGGGGGTCTCCTCGGAGAAGGCGCCGGCGGGGCCGAGGCTGCCATAGACCTCGTCGGTGGAGACGTGGAGGAAGCGGAAGGCGCGCCGCTCCTCCCCGCCGGCCGCCGCGAGGTGGTGGCGGGCCGCCTCCAGCATCTCGAAGGCGCCCACGACGTTGGTCTGGATGAAGGCGCTGGGGTCGTCGATCGAGCGGTCGACGTGGCTCTCGGCGGCGAAGTTGACTACCGCCGTGGGGTGGGCCTCCGCGAACAGCCGGCGCACCGCGCGGCGGTCGGCGATGTCCCCCTCGACGAAATCGAGGCGGGGGTCGTCCAGCACGTCCGCCAGGCTCTCCAGGCTGCCGGCGTAGGTGAGCTTGTCGAGCACCACCACGCGGGCGTCCGTCTCGGCGAGGAGGAGCCGCACGAAGTTGCAGCCGATGAAGCCGGCGCCGCCGGTGACGAGGATCGTTTCCATTTCCATGGGGCGGGAAGTATAGCCCTTATGGTTAAAGCCAGTAATACGGATGAGGCCGGCGGAGCGTCTCGGCATAGAATCGCGCCGCGTGTCCGGCAGGCTCTTTTCTTTTTCGTGCAGGAGGATTTCTTGACCCCGTTCCAGGCCGTCGTCCTCGGTATCGTCCAGGGGCTCACCGAGTTCCTGCCCGTCAGCTCCTCGGGGCACCTGATCCTGGTGCCCTATTTCCTCCACTGGCCCGACCAGGGGCTGGACTTCGACGTCGCGGTGAACACCGGCACCCTGCTCGCCATCCTGGCCTACTTCCACCGCGACATCCGCGACCTCGTCACCGGCTTCTTCACCGGCGCGCCGCGCTCCCGGGACGGCGAATTCCACCCTCGGCTCATGGCCTGGGCGATCCTCGTGGGCACCGTCCCGGCCGGCGTCGCCGGGCTGCTCGCCAAGCACTGGATCGAGACCGAGCTCCGGAGCCCCTGGGTGATCGCGGGGACGACCTTCTTCTATGCGATCCTCCTCTTCCTGGCCGACCGCTTCGGCCGCAAGGAGCGGACGATCGACCAGGTCACGATGATGGACGGCGTGGTGGTCGGCTGCGCGCAGGCTCTGGCGCTGATTCCGGGGACCTCGCGCTCGGGCGTCACCATCACCGCCGCCCTGCTGCTCGGCTTCCTGCGCCCCTCGGCGGCCCGGTTCAGCTTCCTCCTCACCGTCCCGATCAGCATCCTCGCCGCCCTGAAGTCGGCGCACGACCTGATGAAGGCCGGCGTGGGCGCGGCGCAGCTCGTGCCGATGGCGATCGGCCTTGTCGTCTCAGGGGTGGTCGGCTACGGGGTGATCGCCTGGTTGCTGGCTTGGCTGCGGCGGCGGGACCTGACGGTCTTCGTGGTCTACCGGGTGCTCCTGGCGGCGGTGATTGTGGGTACTCTGGTTTTCCGCTAAGAAGATAGAGAATTCATATTGACAACAGCGTATGAGTAGGCTACTCTTCAAATCGCGGGGAGGCAAATCCTCCTCTCATCCCTCCCAAAAAGGAGCGCACGTAGCGCTCCTCTTTTTTTGCCCTCGAAGCCTCACCCTCGGCTCCTCCCGCCCTCCCTCACCGGGAGAGGGGAGCCGGGAGGGCGGTTTTCTCATCCGACTGATCGGACGGATCCGACCGATCCGTCGGATGTTTTCTCCCTCTTCGCCCGGTGCGGGAGGGTCGGGAGAAGAGGGCCGGGGTGATGAGGGCCTACCCCCCCAGAACCGCCTTCTTGAAGTCCTCCCCCGGACCGGGATCGGGTCCGATCCAGGTGGCGAGGATGGCGTCGGCCGTCGCCTTGCCCGCCAGGGTCCCTTTGACCTTGCCGTTGACCTCGACCTGGGTTCCGGTGCCGGGGACGTAGGTCAGCACCAGCTCGTGCCCCTTGGGGATGGCCTCCATCCAACCGCAGAGCGCCGCGAAATCCTTCTTGACCTCGGGAGACGCCTTGGGGGTGTTCTGCTCCAGCCCCTCCTTCCAGGCGTCGCACATCTGGTCCTTGGTGACGCTGTAGAGGAAGTGCATCACCATCCGGCGCGGCGTATCTCCGGACAGCACCTTGGCCGCGGCCTTCTCTTTCTGGGGGAGATAGAGGCCGCCGACGTAGACCTTGATGAAGAACTTCGAGCGGAGCCCCAGGCCGTTGAGCACCAGGGTCTGGCCTCCGGCGTCGACCTTGTCGGGGAGGTTGACCCCGGCGAGCGTGGCGGCGCCCACGGGCAGGGTGAGGAAGAGGCTGAGGACGGCGGTGGTCGCGATTCGCATCGATATCCTCCAGTTGACGGCTTGAGATGCGGGAATCTTATCCGAAACCCGGGCCCGCCGTCCCCCAAGCGCAACTCCCGGGACAGGGAGGCGTATCTGAGGCGCGATGAAGACCGACGCCGAGCTGGCCGCGAGCGCCGTCAAGGGCTCGCAGGACGCCTTCCGTGAGCTGGTGAGGCGGTTCGAGCGCCCCGTCTACAGCTTGGTGCTGCGTATGGTCCAGGACCCGGCCACCGCCGAGGATCTGGCGCAGGAGGTCTTCGTCAAGGCGTTCCGCCGCTTGAGCACCTATGATCCCCAGTGGAAATTCTCGAGCTGGCTGTTCAAGATCGCGCACAATACGACCATCGACCACCTCCGCCGGGGGGCGCCGGAGACGGTGCCGCTGGAGGCTGGGCAGGATGAGGAGGGGCGGGGGGGGCTCGCCGCCGTCCTCGCCGACCAGACGGCCGAGGATCCGGGGGCGGCGGCGGAGCGGCGAGACCTCGCGCGGTCGCTGGAGCGCGCGATCCGCCGGCTGCGGCCCGACTACCGGGAGGCCGTGCTGATGTTCTACGTCCACGGCGCTTCGTACCAGGAGATCTGCGAGGTGACCGGGCAGCCGCTCGGCACCGTGAAGACGAACCTTCACCGGGCGCGCAAGGAGCTCGCCCAGGCGATGACCGGGCTCGGCTGGGGTCCTCGTGAAACCGGCGGCGCCGCCGCCTCGTAGGGCGGAGCAGAGGAGAAACGACGGAATGCGCCACCTTCAGCAAGACGCTCTCGACCGCTGGCTCGCCGCCGAGCGGGATGGCCGCGACGGCGCGGCCGAGGCCGCGTTGCTGGAGCTGTTCGAGGCGCTACCCCTGGCCGCGCCCGCCGCCGGCTTCGCCGACCGGGTGCTCGTCCGCGCCGGTCTCCAGAAGGACGCGACGGCGGACCTCTTCGCCTGGCGTCCGCTGCGGATCGTGCTGGGTCTGGCCCTGGCCGCGACCGGCCTCGGGGTGCTCTGGCTCCCCCCCGTGCTCCGCTTCCTGGCCGGGCTGTGGAGCGTCGGCGGCGCGGTGCGCGGGGGGATCCGGGTGCTGGCCGACGCCGGCCAGTGGCTGGCCACGGCCCTGCGGTTCTGGGATCTGTTGCTGGCGATCGTCCATGCCCTGGCGCAGCCGCTCGCCGTGCCCCAGGTGATGGCGGTCCTGGTGTTGGCCCTGCTCGCTTCGAGCCTGGCTTTCCGCTTTCTCCGCGATCAAATCACCGGCGAGAGGAATTGGACCTATGTCGACCCTAGCTGATTTCATCCAGAGACTCCCCGGGAAGGGCGCCGTCCGCGTGGCGGCGGTCCTTCTCGTTCTCGGCTCCGGAGCGGCGCTGCAGGCCGCTCCCGCCCCGCAATCTCCCGACCGTCCGCCGGTTTCGGCCCAGGAGCGCGGCGATCTCCGCCGGACGATCGAGGCCCGCTACCAGGTGCTGCCGGTCAGCGGCGGCGTCCTGCTCACGCCCCGCCAGGCCAAGGCGGGCGTCCGCACCATCGAGGTGACCGGCAACCGCATCGCCGTCAACGGCGAGACCGTGACCGCCCACATCATGCGCGACTGGCTCGGCGCGGACGCCGATCCCGTGCTCCGCCTCCTGGGAATGACCGCCGCCGAGCAGCGCCAGCTCTTCGGGCTCGGCGAGGACGCGGCCGCGCGTCCGCCGGCCGCGGCACCCGAAGCCTCCACGGAGCCTCCCACCGCCGACACCGGCGTGACGGAGACCTCCGCCGAGGCCCCGGAGCGGCCGGAAGCGCCCGAGGCCCCCGAGCCGGCCGAGATCCCCGAGACGCCGCGGTCTCCCGAGCACCGGAGCGCCGGCAGCCGGATGAACGTGGGCGGCAGCGTCCACGTCGACAAGGATGAGACGGCTGACGAGGCGGTAGCCGTCGGCGGCTCGGTGGAGGTGGAGGGGGAGGTGGCGGACCAGGTCACCGCCATCGGCGGTCCCGTGCGGATCCAGGGAAGAGTGGGCGGCGAGGTGGTGAGTGTCGGCGGCAGCGTCTATCTCGGCCCGCACGCGGTCGTCGACGGCAACGTCACCAGCGTCGGCGGGAACGTGCACCGGGAGCCGGGCGCGGTGATCCATGGAGCGATTCACGAGGTCGGGGTGCTCCCCTTCCTCGGGCGCCACGGGTTCCATAAGGGGCCGATCTGGGGCGGGCACTGGGGGCTCTGGGGCGGCGTGTCCGACCTGCTGGGCAGCCTGTTGAGTCTCCTGCTCACCGCCCTGCTGGCCTGCCTGGTGGTGCTGGTGGCGCGCCGGCCGCTCGAGCGGGTCGACCGCATGCTCACGGCGCAGCCGTGGCCCTCGGTGGCCACCGGGCTCGCCAGCGCCATCTTCTTCTGGCCGTTGTTCTTCGTGGTGACCATCCTGCTGGTGATCACCATCGTCGGCTGTGTCCTGCTGCTGCTCTATCCGTTCCTGTTCCTCTACCTGGCGATGCTCGTGCTGCTGGGCTACACGGCCGTGGCGTATCGGGTGGGAAGCCTGCTGGAGGGGCGCTTCAACCGGAGCTTCGGCGGCCCCTACGCCGCCACCCTGGTCGGCGTGGTGGCCCTGCAGGGGTGGCGGGTGATGGGCGCCTTGCTCGGCCTGATGCCGTGGCCGTTCGGCGTCATCTCGTTCCTGTTCTCGCTGTTCGGGCTGCTCCTGGTGACCGCCGCCACGGTGGTAGGCTTCGGGGCGGTGGTGCTGTCCCGCTTCGGGCTGGAGCCCGGATACTGGCCGCGCCGGGGAGCGCCGGTGCCGCCCGTGCCGCCGTCCGGGCAGGCGGTCGAGCCGCTGCCGCTGAGCGATCCGTACACCTATCCGCCCGAGCCGCCGGCCGAATAAATAAAAAGGACGCCCCCGGGCGGTCGGTGCCAAGGGCGTCTTTGACGAGGAGGCCGGTCCTGGGGACCAGCCGCGGGGGCGGGTCCACCATGGGCCCGCCTTCCCGCTTTCTGTTAGACCCGTTTCCGGGCCTGCTTGTTTAGACGGATGAGGTGGCGCGATTCCACGGCTTGGGCCCGCCGTGGAAGATCGCCAACAACCCCTGGACGCCCTCCACCAGCCGCGGCCCGGGACGGCTAAAGCAGCCGTTGGCGTCCACGGGGAAGACTTGAGCCTGGCGCACGGCCCGCAGGGAACGCCACTCGGGGCGGTCGGCGATCGTGGCGATCTGCTCGCGGGCCCCCGCCTGGTCGAAGCCGCACGGCATGACCACGATCACGTCCGGGTCGGCCGCCGCGATCTGGTCCCAGGTGAGCCGGGCCGAGGGATCTCCGGGCTTGGCGATGACGTCGACCCCGCCCGCGATCTCGATCATCTCCGGTACCCAGTGCCCGGCGGCGAACGGCGGATCGAGCCATTCGAGAGCCAGCGCGCGCGGGCGGGGCAGCTCCTCGACGATCTCTCGCAAGAGCTCGAAGTCCTCTGCCATGTCCTCCGCCAGCTCTTCGGCTTCGGACGTGTAGCCGATGGCCTCGCCTACCCGGCGGATGTCCGCGAGCACATCCCCGATCGTTCGCGGATCGAGCGACACCACCTCGGGGCAGCGGGGGAGGGGGCGGATGGCGCCGTCCACCTGCTCGGTGGAGACGGCGCAGACCGGGCAGAGCTCCTGGGTGACGATCAGGTCCGGAGCGAGCTCGGCAATCCGCGCCTCGTCGAGGGTGTAGAGGCTGAGGCCGCCTCCCACCTGGGCGGAGACGGTGGCGTCGATCTCGGCGGCGCTCATCCCGGGGGTCAGGGCGCTGCCGGTGAGGATGGGCCGCGTCCGCGCCTCCGCCGGGTAGTCGCACTCGTGGCTGACGCCGACCACGAGGTCCCCGGCGCCGAGCGCGAACAGGATTTCCGTGCCGTTGGGAACGAGCGAGACGATCCGCATGGCGGCAGTCTAACCCCGCGGTTTCCCGAGGTCGACCACCCAGTAATTCTCGTCGCTGTAGAGCGCCTGGGCCCCGGGCGAGTGGGCGATGCGGTTGAAGAGCTGGGGGTAGAGGGCCGGGGGGATCGTCAGCCACCGCGCCCCGAAGCGCTCGCGGATGGTGCGGGCCGGATCGGGGTCCTCGCCGGAGACGACGCTCACGTAGGTGGCGAAGAGGCGCGGGTCCTTGAGGTAGAAGGCGGTCGGGTCCAGGGCCACCAGCGACTGGAGCCGCGGCGCGAAGTAGAACAGCGGCGCCGAGTCCCCCCACTGGGCGGTGAAGACGCGCTCGCCCGCGGCGCCGTGCTCGCCCAGCCAGGCGGCCATGCCCATCGGCGCGGCGCCCCCCTGGGCGCTGGAGCGCAGAGCGGTGAAGGTCCACAAGGCGCCGACGGCGATCGCGAGCGCGGCGAGCATCCGCTCCCATCCAGGGAACAGCGCCGGCTCCCGCCGGTCCCTCTGCTCCCGGATCACCAGCGCCAGGGCGAGCAGGGCCAGCGGCGCCCCCAGCTCGAGGAAGCGGCGGATGGCGAAGCTCCCGGCGAGGAGGAAGGCGAGGGAGGTGAGGCCCACGGTGAGCGTCGCCCGGCTGCGCAGGCGCGGCCTCGCCAGCAGCGTGAGCGCCACCACCGCCACCACGAGGAACGCCGGCCACTGCGCCAGCAGGACGTCGAGGCCGGGGGGCGAGAGCTCCGTCCCGAGCTGCGAGTGGAGAAGAGCGTTGCCGGCGCCCGTGGCCTGGAAGGGGATCACGAAGTTGGTGACCGCGAGCAGCCGGAAATTCTCCGGCACGTCCGGGTTGACGAGCTGCCCCAGCAGCCACCCGCCGGCCGCGGCGGCGACGGGCCGCCAGGGGACGCGCCTCCCGCCCGGCTCCGGGGGGAGGGCCAGGCCGGAGAGGGACCACAGGAGCGCCAGGGGGATCGCGATCCAGGCGCCCGCGTGGGTGAGGGCGAAGAGGGCGCAGGCGGCGAACAGCCACTTCCACCGCCGCTCCACGAGCAGCGCCGCCACCAGCACCGAGAAGCCGATCAGCCAGACGTGCGGCCGGCACATCTCCATGCGCTGGGCGAACAGGGTGCCGATGCCGGCCAGCCCGAGCACCAGCCACCAGGGGCGCGGCACGCGCGCGATCCACAGCGCCGCCGCGAACGAGCCCACTAGGAAGACCTGCCCGAGCAGCGTCCCGAGCACGGCGGCGGTCTCCAGGGGGAGCCGGGCGAAGGGCATGAGCAGAAGGTGGAAGATGGGCCCGGGGTCCGCGAAGTGGTCGTAGGTGATCGAGAACGGCGTCCAGCGGAACGAGGTGATGCGGAGCCCTGAGCTCAACATCTCCCGCGCCAGCCCCAGGTGGTAGTACTCGTCGTAGGACCAGGGAAGGGGGGCGGCGAGCCGGACCCACGCGTACGCCGACACCACGGCGGCGCAGGCGAGGAGCAGCTTGGCGAGCGGGGGGATGCGCTCAGGCCGCGCCTCCACGGCCGGCAGCTCCTCAGGCTTGGGCGCGCGCCGCGCCTTTTTGCTGGCCATGGGCGGAGAGTGTATCCGACGATCAGGGGCGCGGCCGGACGGGGGTGTAGATCCGCACGTAGGGCAGCCCCTCGAGCGGGAGCTGGCCGCTCTGGCGATAGGAGGTCTTGAGCTCGGGGCTCTCCTGGATCGCCCGCATCATCGGATAGTCGTTCAGCGCCGATTCGATCAGCAGGAAGTCGGGGTGCTTTCCCAGGACCGTGCCGGCGAGCTGCTCGGCCCGCCGCTGCCGTCCCAGCGCGAGCGCCTCGCGGGGGGAGCGGCCGGCCCGCATGTCGCGCAGCAGGTCCCGGAGCTTGCCGTCGAAGCGGTAGATCCGGGCCACTTGGCGGTCCACCAGGCCCAGGGTGTCGACGAAGGTGACCTCGTGCCCGTCGCGGGCCAGGTAGTAGGGGATCCGCCCCATCTGGCCGAACGCTACCACGCTGTGCTCGGGGACGTTCTCCTCCATCCAACGGGCGATCTTGATCCCCCAGTTGCCGGTGTCGGTGGAGGGGTCGCGCCATTTCTCATAGACCTCCTGCCGCCAATCACGGAGATGCGGCGGGTTTTCCTTGAGCCGGACCATGGAGCCGCCGAGGAGGAGCGCGAGGAGGAGCGCCCGCGCCGCCGGAGAGGAGAGCGGGCGGAAGAGGCTGGCGGCGTACCAGACGGCCACGATCAGCACCGGCAGCGTGGGGATGAAGTAGCGGAAGCCCGGCCGGTAGTCCCCTCCCGCCAGGAAGTTGAACAGGAACGAGACCAGGCAGACCACGGCGGCCAGAAATCCCAGGCGCCGGCGCTCCGCCTCCGTGCCGCGGCGGTCGAGCAGGGCGAGCGCCGGCAGGAGCAGCGGCAGAGCCCCGAGGAACAGCGCATAGTCGAGGAATTGCCCCCCCGACCGCTCGATCAGCAGGGGGTAGAGCTTCACGCTGGTGTTGGGGACCAGGCTGTGGAAGGTCAGGAGCCGCCACACCAGATAGCTCCCGTAGCCGATCGCCGCGGGCGCTCCGTAGCGGAGGGCGCCGGCCCAGTCGCGGCCGGGCCGGTCCCGAGCCGTCAGGCGGTCCACGGCCATCACCACCACCAGCATCGCTCCCTCGGGACGGCCGAGGCAGACGAAGACCGGCGTCACGGCGCCGATCCGGCGCGGCCACCGGCGGTCCGCCCCGGGATCGAGGGGGTATTCCGCGGCCAGATAGGCGGCCGAGGCCACGACGATGGCGAGCGAGTAGAGCGGCGTCTCCAGCCCGCTGCGCGACCAGACGATGAACGGATAGGAGAGGGCCACGCAGGCGAGGGCCGCCAGGCGTCCGGAGCGGCTCAAGCCCGCCGCGCGGCCGAGCGCCCAGGTGGCGGCGAGGGCCGCCACGCCGCAGAGGAGCCCCAGCACCGTCGCCGTCCTGGGGAGGTCGAGCCCCGCGCCCGCCAGGAGGGCGAGGATGCCCATCCAGAGCGGTCCCGAGAAACCCTCCACCGGATCGCCCGCGTTGAACACCAGCCCCAGGCCGTGGGCCCAGTTCCAGGCGTAGCGGTAGTAGATGAAGGCGTCCTCTTCCGCCGGCAGGGCGAGGGTCGCCGCGAGCAGGCAGAAGGCCAGGATGGCGGCTCCGGCGAGCCAGAGCTCCCGGCGCGGGATCAAGTCGGCGGCCTCATGAGGACGGGGAAGTTACCAGAAAAAAAGCGGGCCGCCCGCGCGGAGATGCCGCGGACGGCCCCGGAAGAGTGCGTTGGTCTCGCTTACTTCCTGAGATAGAACGTGGCGTTGGAGCTCCGGAAGAAGCCCACGTTGTCCTTGTGGTCGCCGTCCATGTCGCCCGCGAGGGGGATGTCCCCGAAGGCGCCATAGACCAGGGTGACGTCGGCCACGCCGCTGGTGTTGGAGTTGCGCAAGTAGAACGTGCCGTTGCGGAAGACGCCGACGGTGTCGATGCCGTCGCCGTTCCAGTCGCCGGCGATGCCGACGTCGGTCGAGAGGCCGTAGGAGAACGAGATGTCGGCGCCGCCGTTCGTGTTCGAGTTGCGCAGGTAGAAGGCCGAGCCCCGCTGCACGCCGATGGTGTCGACGCCGTCGCCGTTCCAGTCGCCGGCCAGGGGGCGGTCCCCCGACTGGCCGAAAGCCAGGTTGATGGTGCTGGCGGCGGTGGTGTTGGCCGTCTTCAGGTAGAAGAAGGCGCCGTTGAAGATGCCGACCCTGGTGACGTGGGTACCGGTCCAGTCGCCCACCACCGGCTGGTCGCCGGCGCCGCCGAGGTTGACGGTGATGTCGGCGGCGCCGGAGCTGAGCGAGTTGCGCAGGTAGAAGGTGCCGTTGCGCCAGACGCCCGGGGTGGCGGTGCCGTTGCCGTCCCAGTCGCCCCACAGCGGCACGTCGCCGGCCTGGCCGTAGCCGAACCGCACGTCGTCGATGATGGTAGCGGTCCCCTGGCGCGCCACGGCCACGTTGACGCTCGGGCTGCTCAGGTTGAGGGCGAACGTCTCGTCTGCCTCAGTCGTGGTGTCCGGGTAGACCGTCACCGAGACCGTCTTCTGCGTCTCGCCGGGGTTGAAGACCAGCGAGCCCGAGGCGGCGAGATAGTCGAGCCCGGCCGTCGCCGTGCCGTTCGCGGTGGCGTAATTGACGGTGATCAGCTCGTTGCGCGGGCAGTAGAGGTTGACCTTGAAGGTGGCCGTCTGGTTGCCCGTGTTCCCCTCGGAGACCTGGAGGTCCTCGACCTGCAGTTGGGGGGTGGCGCTGTCACCGATGCAGATGGCGACCGGGCAGAAGTAGACGACGTTGTTCGGGCAGACCGAGTTGTTGCAGTTCGACGCTCCCGTCATCCCGAAGTAGGTCGCCTGCGTGCCGCCGTACAGAGTGTTGGCGATGTCCCGGTAGTAGCTCAGGCGGAGCGAGCCGTCGAAGTAGGCGTTGATCTGATTGTAGACCGGATCGCGGGTGACCCGGAAGGTGTGCTCGTAGCCGTCCTCGATGTTGGCCGAGGTCGCGCTCGCCTGCACGGGGCCGGCGGCGTGCGAGCTCGTGGCGCCGTTCTCGTCCACGGCGATGTGGTCGTACTCCGGATCGGCGATCCATTGGGGGTCCGTGTCCATCTCGACGCCCACCGACGGGGTGATGCTCTGATAGCCCATGTCGGCGCCGCCGAGGATGAGCGAGCCCTCCTTGCGCAGCGTGAACACCATGCCGCCGCCGCCGTCGACGTCGTAGATGCCGAAACCGACGCGGAAGAGCATGTCGAATTTGCTGCTCAGGTTGAACGTCTTGAAGTTGTAGGCCGCGCCGCGTCCGCTGCCCAACTGCGACAGCGTGATGCAGCCGGGGATGGACGTGTTGTTGGCGTCGCCGTACAGGTTCCAGGTGACCTGGTCGTCGTCGGTGATGGTCACCTTCGTCTGCGCCTGCGTGGGGGCCGGGGGGCCGCCGGGGAAGGCGCCGTTCACCGGGTTGGTGAAGTTGACGAAGAACGCCTCACTGAGCTCCGGCAGGGTGTCCCGCCGCAGCGGCAGGGTGATGCTCTGGGACGTCACGCCCGGGGCGAAGGTCAGCGTCCCCGAGGTGGTGACGTAGTCGGTGGTCGAGAGGGCGAGGCCGTCGGCGGTGGCGTATTGCACCGTCACCGTGCTGCTCGGCGGGCTCGACAGCGTCACCGTCAGCGTCGGCTCGGCGGCGCTCCCCTCGTCGACGGTCAGGGTGGCCGGGACCTGGATGATCGGCGTGTCGTCGTTCTTGATCGTGCCGGTCCCCATGGGTTTGCTGATCGTGGCCCCGCCAGTGGGCAGGGAGAGATTGATCTTGAACGTCTCGTCACCCTCGCTGGTGGTATCACCATTGATGGTGACGAGGATCGTCTTGCTGGTCTGGCCCGGGGTGAAGGTCAGCACCGTCGCTGGGATCGACGCGTAATCGCTCGGCGCTGTCGCCGTGCCGTCCGCCGTCTGATAGGTCACCGTGATGGTGTTGATGCTCGGGTGCAACAGGCTCACGGTGAAAGTCAACAGGCTGGTGCCCGAGTTGCCCTCCGGCGCCATGGGATCATCGATCGAGATCGTCACCGGGTCGTTGTCGGCGATCGTGCCCACGCCTTGAGCGTCGGCGATCGTGGCCCCTCCAGTGGGAGCGGAGAGATTGACGTTGAACGTCTCGTTGCCCTCGTTGAGCGTGTCGCCGTTGACGTTGACGGTGACCGTCTTGCTGGTCTGGCCCGGAGTGAAGGTGAGCACGGTGGCGGGCACCGCCACGTAGTCGCTGCCCGCGGTCGCCGTGCCGTTCGCGGTCTGATACGTCACCGTGATCGTGCTGGTGCTCGCGTTCGACAGGGTGACTGTGAAGTTGCATGGGGTGGTGCCGCTGTCGCCTTCGGTCACGCTGCAGTCGCTGATCGTAATGGCCGATAAGTCACCGCCATCGAGAATCGTACCCACGCCCTGGGAATCGCTGATCGTGGCCCCGCCGGTGGGCAGGGAGAGGTTGACGTTGAACGTCTCGGTGCCCTCATTCAATGTGTCGCCATTGACGTTGACGGTGATCGTCTTGGCCGTCTCGTTCGGGGCGAAGGTGAGCACCGTGGCCGGCACCGCCACGTAGTCGCTGCCCGCCGTGGCCGTGCCGTTGGCCGTCTGATAGGTCACGGTGATGGTGCTGGTGCTGGCGTTCGACAGGGTGACCGTGAAGTTGGCGGCGACGGTGCCGGTGTTGCCCTCGGTCACGCTGACGTCGTTGATCGAGATCGACACCGGGTCGTCGTCGGTGATCGTGCCGACGCCCTGGGAATCGCCGATCGTGGCCCCGCCGGTGGGCAAGCTGAGATTGACGTTGAACGTCTCGTTGCCCTCGTTCAACGTGTCGCCGTTGACGTTGACGGTGACCGTCTTGGTCGTCTCGTTCGGGGCGAAGGTGAGCACCGTCGCCGGCACCGCAACGTAGTCACTGCCCGATGTGGCCGTGCCGTTGGCGGTCTGATAGGTCACGGTGATCGTGCTGGTGCTCGGGTTTGACAGAGTGACCGTGAAGCTGGCGGGTGTGGTGCCGCTGTTCCCCTCGAGCACGCTGACGTCGTTGATCGAGATCGAAACCGGGTCGTCGTCGGTGATGGTGCCGACGCCCTGAGAATCACCGATCGTGGCCCCGCCGGTGGGCAGGGAGAGGTTGACGTTGAACGTCTCGTTGCCCTCGTTGAGAGTATCGCCGTTGACGGTCACGGTGACCGTCTTGGTCGTCTCGTTCGGGGCAAAGGTGAGTACCGTCGCCCCCACCGCTACGTAGTCGCTGCCCGATGTGGCCGTGCCGTTGGCGGTCTGATAGGTCACCGTGATCGTGCTGGTGCTCGGGTTCGACAGGGAGACCGTGAAGTTGGCGGTGGCGGTACCCGTATTGCCCTCGTTCACGGAGACGTCGTTGATCGAGATCGACACCAGGTCGTCGTCGGTGATCGTGCCGACGCCCTGGGCATCGGTGATCGTGGCGTTGGTGGCGTTGCTCAGATTGACGTTAAACGTCTCGTTGCCTTCGTTCAAGGTGTCGCCGTTGACGGTGACGGCGATCGTCTGGCTGGTGGTCCCCGCCGCGAAGGTGAGGGTGCCTGACTTGGCCACATAGTCGGAGCCCGCGGTCGCCGTGCCGTTGGCGGTGGCGTAATCGACCGTCACCGTGCGGCTGTTTGCGGTCGACAGCGTGACGGTGAACGTGGCGAGAGTGGTGCCGCTGTTCCCCTCGGTCACGGACACGTCGTTGATCGTGATGTTGGACGTGTCGTTGTCGACGATCGTCCCGGTTCCGGTCCCCTGGGTCGGAGAGATCGAGGCGCCGCTCGCGTTGCTCAGGCTCACCAGGAAGGTCTCGTCGGCCTCGTCGATCGTGTCGCCGAGCACCGGTACGGTGAACGGCTGGCTGGTCTGACCCGGAGCGAAGGTGAGGGTCACCGGGCCGGTGGCGGTGTAGTCGCTCCCCGCGGTGGCCGTGCCGTTGGCGGTCACCGCCTGCACCGTCACCGTCTGGCTGCTCGGGGTGGTGAGGCTCACCGTGAACACGGCGTTGAGGCTCCCGGTGTCCCCTTCCGTCACCGAGGCGTTGCTCACCGTCAGCGTGGCGGTGTCGTCGTCGACGACTGTCCCCGTGCCGGTCGCGCTTCCCAGGACCGCGTTGGTGGGGCTCGAAAGGGTGACCGTGAAGGTCTCGTCGGCCTCGTCGATCACATCGCCGAGCACCGGAACGGAGACTGTCTTGGCCGTCTCGCCCGGCGCGAAGGTGACGGTGCCCGAGGCGGCCGTGTAGTCCGCGCCCGCGGTGGCGGTGCCATTGGCGGTCTGGTAGTCCACCGTCACCGTCCGGCTGTTGGGAACCGAGAGAGTGACCGCGAAGGCCGCGGCCACGCTGCCCGAGTTCCCTTCCGCCACCGAGGCGTTGCCGATCGAGGCCGCCGAGGTGTCGTCGTCGACGATCGTGCCGGTCCCCTGGTTGTCGGCGATGGTGGCGTTGATCGCGTTCGTGAGGTTGAGCGCGAGCGTCTCGTCGAGCTCGTCGATCGAATCGCCGTTGACCGGCACCGTCACGGTCTTGCTGGTCTCGCCCGGCAGGAACGTCAGGGTGCCGCTGGCAGCGGTGTAGTCCGCCGGAGCGGTGGCCGTACCGTCGGCTGTCGCGTAGTCGACGGTGACCGTGGAAGCCGAGACCGGCGCCAGGGTGACGGTGAAGGTGAGATTCGACGTGCCGCCCGTCCCCTCGGTCACCGACGCGTCGCCAGCCGCGAGCGCGGTCGGCGGTGGCACGCAGATGGAGATCGAGACGTCGTCGACGAAGAAGTTGGAATTGCCGGGCGCGCCCGAGGTCGAGGACTCGAAGCGGATCGTGTGGCTGCCGCCGTCGGCGTAGGCCGAGAGGTCGACCACCACGCGAGTGTAGCCCGCGGCGTAGATCGCGTTGCCGGCCGGGATCGACAGCACCTGGGTGCCGTCCACCTTGACGCGCAGCGCGTCCGTGCCGTTGCCGCTCGACTCGGGATTCCAGAGATAGAAGGTCAGGTTGGCGGCGCCGGTGCCGAGCACCACGGTCTGCTCGAGCGAGGCGGTCTCCGCCGCGCCCGCTACGCCGCCGAAGAACGCCCACCAGTCGCCGGTGCGGGCGCCGGTGAGCCCGCAGGTGGCGGGGGAGCAGAGGGGACTGCCGAAGTTGGTCGACGCCTCGGTCCAGACGGCGCTCGGCGAGCCCGCCTCGAAGCTGCCGTCGGCGGTCGGATCCGGTCGCTGCGTGCCGGCGCAGACCGGGCAGGTCAGCTTGACGTCGTCGAGCTGCGCGTACCAGTCCCAATCGTTGGTGTTGGGATCGTAATAGCGCCAGCGCAGCATCAGATTGCTCATCCCCAGGAATGGGGAGAGATCGATCCGCGCCGCCTCGCCGGGGGTGGCCCGGAAGGCGCCGTGGTCCTCGTTCCAGCGCACCAGCGTCACCCAACTCGTGCCGCCGTTGGTGCTGATGTCGATGTCGAGGAAATCGGAGCCGGCGAAGTTCTGATAGCTGGTATTGAAGTCGAGCGAGGCGCTCGTGGCGCCGGCCAGGCTGAAGACCGGCGAGCGGAGCTCGGTGTCGAATTCGTGTTGGCCGGCGTGATCGCTGGAGACGCACGCGGCGTCTCCGGCGCCGCCGGTGTAGTTGGCGGCCTCGCCGCAAGCGGCGAGATTCCCCCAGACCACCCCCTGGCCTGCGTTGTCGACCACGGACCATCCGGCCGGGACACCGGTGGAGAACCCTTGAGCCGGCGAGTTGCACGCGAGCTGCGCGCGCAGGGGCGCTGACGCCAAGAGGCACAGCAGGAAGACGGCTACGGCGATGCTTCTCTTCAAAGCGTTGACGTTCATATCGGCTCCTACCTCGACGTGGACCGGCGGCACGCCGCCACGCCGGAATTCTGTTCTGCCAGACGGCTGACAAGATTCTCGCGAAAAGCCAAACGAATCTCTGATTGCGCCGCTTACATTCTCTACCCGCCGGGTCCCCCCAGACTATCAAGATCTTGCTCTCTCACGCCGGAGCCATCCCCCGGAGCAGCCGCCGGACCTATGATGGAGACCAGAGCCGTTCTCATGGGCGCGCCACTCACGATGAAATGTCTTGGGGGCAAATTACATTTCAGGGTAGACCGCTCGTACGTTGGGTCGACCGGACTGTAGACATAGACCCGGGACTCTGGCCGCTCATGCCTCTGACAAGACGGTCGAGGTCTCACGGAGACGACATGAACCCTGAAAACCGGCAATTACGTTCCCTGAAACGGTGCTTCCTGCTTCTCGTCCTGATGTGTGGGCTCGTCTCCGGGCGACCGGCCGCCGCGCAGCCGGTCTGTGCCAACGGCACGGGTTGGGACATCCGCTACAACAACTTCGCGGGCACCAGCACCTCGAACGCCACCTGTTCGGATACCTTCAAGTGTGAGAAGGCGAAGAGCACGGGGCCGGTGATCGAGAAGGTCGATCCCAACTGCGACCCCAAGTCTGCAGCCTGCTCGGTCCGGCTGCGCGTTCCCCTGGAGTTTCCCGGCAACCTGCAGAACATCGCGATCGGCGGCCCTTTCGGCACGCCCACGCCGCAGGTCTTCTGGTTCCAAGGGGGCACGCCGCCCGCGAGCTGCGCACCGCGCTTCGATCCCAACTGCGGCCAGATCTCGATCTGCGGCATCACCGGCGCCCAGTACCTTAAGGACTTCGGAGAGACCTCGCTGACGGTGGGCGGCATCAGTTGCAGCAATCTGGCGAGCGCGCAGCTCACCACCTTCTCGATCAGTGTCTTCTCCTGCGAGAGCCGCTTCTCCTGCCCCAAGCGGCTGGATCTCTCCGGCATCGACTTCACGCCGCCGGCCGTGGCCAAGGCGCTCGGCTGCCCGATACCCCGCAAATGGGAATGCGACGACGATTGCAAATCCAGCAAGGGCTCGGGTCATGGCGCCGGCAGCCCCGCCGGCAAGGGGGGTGTGGGCAGCCCCGCCGATTCTGGGCCGGGTGCGATGCTGCGCTATGCCGCGGGTGGCGCGGGGGGCCCGGGCTTCCCCGGCTCGACCGCCTGGAACGTCGCCCTCGGCCGCTACTGGTCGCACGACTACGCCCAGCGGATCGTCCTCGATCCCGCCCTCAACGACGACACCCACGTCTGGCTGATCGCCTCCGACGCCACCTTCCGCGAGCTCTCCAACCTCTCGGGAGGCATCTACCAGACCGCCTCACCGTCGGACGAATACCGGAAGCTGCACCGCACCGCCTCAGGCTGGGAGCTCCACGAGCTCGACGGCATGGTCCACACCTTCGACGCCTCGGGCCTGTGGACGCAGACGGCCGACCGCAACGGCAACGCCAAGGTGGGCACCTACACCGCGGGTAAGCTGAGCTCGGTCGCCTTCCCGGATGGCCGCGGCGAAACCTTTACCTACAACGGCGCGGGCAAGCTCGCCTCGATCACCGAGACCGGCGTGGGCGGGGCGGCCAGCCGCGCCTGGACCTACACCTGGAGCGGCAACGACCTGACCCGCATCGATAGGCCGGATGGCACGGCCTGGGAATTCTTCTATACCGACGCCGCCAACCCGGGCTGGATGACGCGCATGGACCTGATCGGCACGGACAGCTCGCGCCGCGTCGACACGGCCTGGGAGTACGACGCCCGCGGCAATACGGTGAGAATGTGGCGCGGCGACCCGAGCTTCACGGGCGCCAACGCGGTGGAGAAATGGAGCTTCAGCTTCGACAATCCCGCGCTGCCGGTGACGACCACGGTGACCGATCCCCTGGGCAAGCCGGCGACATACACGATCGGCCGCGACACGGTGAGCGACAAGCCGCGCGTCACGGCTATCTCCGGCGATTGCCCGGGCGTCAACGCGCAGCTCTTCTACGAGGACGCCGCCAACCCACTGCGCCCGACGCGGACGGTCGATGGGCGGGGGACGACCACGGCATTCACCTACAACGCCAACGGTCTGGTGACGTCCAAGACCGAGGCGGTGGGCACGCCGCTCGAGCGCGCCACCACCTGGCAATACAATGGGCTGTTCCCGGCGCTGGTGACGCGGACCGAGCGCCCCTCGACCTCCGGCACCGGCGTGCGAGCGACCGTCTATACCTATGATGGCCAAGGCAACCTGACGGGCGAGACGATGAGCGGCGTCGAGTCGGGCAGCGCGTTCACCTACACCACGACGACCGGGTTCAACGCCGCCGGGCGGCCCACGAGCGTCGATCCCCCTGGGTACGCCGCCCAGGACGTCACCACCTACACCTACGATGCCGCCCGGGGCAGCCTCCTCCCGTTGACGCGCACCGAGCCGCTCGTCGGCACCACGGCCCTGGCGTATGACGCGTTCAACCGCCTCGCCGGGGTGACCGACCCCAACGGTGTCCTCACAGAGACCGCCTATGACGCCCTCAACCGCGTCACCTCCATCGCTCAGCGGGGGGCCGTTCCGGCCGAGGACCTGGCCACCACCAACGTCTACAACGCCTTCGGGGACCTCCTGCGCACCGTCCGGCCGCGCGGCAACGTCACCGAATACGGCTACGACGCCGGCGGCCGCATGGTCTCCCTGGAGCGCAAGCCGGACGCCTCGACCCCGGGGGAGCGGATCGTCTACACCCTCGACGCCGCCGGCAACCGTACCCGTGAGGAGCTGCAGCGCTGGACCGGCTCCGCCTGGGTCACCGATTCCGCCACCGACTCCGTGTTCTCCACCCGGTGCCACGCGGACAGGACGATCCATGCGGACGGCACGGTCACCGAGCTGGCCTACGACGGCGAGGATAATCTCGACCGGATCTGGGATGCCGGCCACCCCAGCGCCGGCCAGACGAATCCGCCCACGAAGGTGTACACCTATGACGTCCTGAGCCGGCCGATCACCCTGACCCAGCCCTGGGGTGGCGGTGGGGGCGGGTCCTCCGTCACCCGGTTCGGGTACGACGTCCAGGATCATCCGGTGCAGGTCATCGATCCCAACGGCGCGGTGACCACCTACGTCTACAGCGACCGCGACCTAGTGACGCGCGAGACCTCCGAGATCTCGGGGGTCAGCAACTACGCCTACAACGAGCACGGCGTGCTGGTCAGCGAGACGGACGCCCGCAACGTCACGGTGAGCCATGCCGTGGACGCCTTCGACCGCGTCGTCCTCGACGACTATCCGGACAACGCGCTCGACACCACCTACACCTGGGACGACCCCGCGGTGCCGTTCTCCAAGGGTCGCCAGACGGCCATCACCCGCAACGGGCAGACGGTCGCCTACACCTACGACCGCTTCGGCCGGATGCTCCAGGACGGCGCTCTCGTCTACGGCTGGGATGCCAACAGCAACCGGCAGGCCGTGACCTACCCCGGGAACGTAAAGGCGCTCTACACCTTCGACTTCGCGGACCGGCAGGCCTCCCTGTCGCTCCAGGACGGCGCCGCCCCGAGCCAGTCCCTGATCGGCTCGGTCTCCTACAAGGCCTTCGGACCGCTCACCGGCGGCGCGCTGGGTAACGGCCTGACGGAGAGCCGGAGCTTCAGCTCCCGGTACTTCCCGGCCGGGATCTCCGTCCCGGGCCGGCTCGACTGGACCTACACGACGGACCCCCTCGGCAACATCACCGCCGTCACCGACAATCTCAACGCCGCCGGGTCCCGCGGCTTCGCCTATCAGGATTTCCAGTATTTCCTCACCCAGGGCAACGGCCCCTGGGGGACCCGGAGCTGGACCTATGACAAGAACGGCGACCGTCTGACCGAGATCCACGGCGGGGTGACCGACACCTACAGCTACGCGCCCAATTCCACCGCGGCCAACTCGTCGCGCCTCGTCCAGATCACGCGCGGCGCCGGCGGCGCCTCCCAATGGCTGTACGACCCGGTGGGCGATCTCGTCTCCCGCGCCGAAGGCCAGACCAAGCTGCGCCTCAGCTACGGAGCCGATCAGCGGCTGTCGCAGCTTCGCGGCGACGCGGCGGGCCAGGGCCTCGCGCAGCTCACCTACGACGGCCGGAGCTTCCTCTCGCGCTCGACCTTCCTCTCGTCGCCGAGCGGCACGGTCCCCGAGATCGAGACGGCGGCGACCTACAGCTCCAGCGGGATCCTCCACCATCGCCAGCAGATCCGCCGGCGGGGCCCGTCCTCGCCCCGCAACATGCCGGAGGTCCGCAGCGACGCCTACGTCCTGTACTTCGCCGACCGGCCGGCGGCGCTC
Source organism: Thermoanaerobaculia bacterium (assembly GCA_045807625.1). Classification (GTDB taxonomy): domain Bacteria; phylum Acidobacteriota; class Thermoanaerobaculia; order Multivoradales; family UBA5704; genus DATARR01. The sequence goes on from JBJMHA010000041.1 coordinate 172,119, forward strand.
CTCGACAAGCGGCTCTCGACGCCGACGGTGGGCAGCCCGACGTCGACCACGTCGCTCACCTGGTTGACCGACGACAACCTGGGGACCCCGATCTTCGCCACCAACGCCGCCGGAGCGGCCGTCTGGCAGGGGGGCTTCGAGCCCTTCGGCGAGGATTGGAACGGCGCCCAGGCGAGCGGCGTCTTCCTCCGCTTCCCGGGCCAGTGGGAGGACCCGACCTGGGACAACCCCGGCCTGGCGAGCGGCCTGTATCAAAATGTCCACCGCTGGTACCAGCCGGACACGGGGAGGTACGAGCGCCCCGATCCGCTGAGCTACAGCGGCAGCCAGCTCAACCTCTTCGCCTACGCGGACGACAACCCCCTGCTGTTGACCGATCCGCTCGGGCTCGCCGTGACGTTCACCCGCGATTGCTTCCGTCTGCTCTCGTCACGGCAGCGCCGGACCGTTCAGCACGCCGCGGAAGACGCCGACGCCGCCACCGACAAATGCCTGCGGTGCCCGGAAAGGCCCAGGTTCCGCCGGGCGATCCGTGGCCTGACCATCCTCTGCTCTTCGGTGAGCTCCCCCGCCTGCGCTCCCAATCTGCACTTCTGCGGGTCGCGCTCGGACATCCGGCAGTGCAGCACGACGCCGCTGCCGGACAACCAGATCATTCTCACTCCCGACGGCGCCACCGGAACGCAGTGCCCCTGCCTGCCGCGCGTGCTCATGCACGAGACCTTGCACATCCTGCGCGGTCCCGGCCACCCCGGAGGGGGGAGCACGTTCCCGGAGCCTCGGCGTTGCCTGAGGAGCTGTGGCCGTGGCTATCCTGGGATTCCTTGAACGGCTCGCGCCGCTCCTCCTCGGAGCGGCCGCGCTGGCCGCGCAGGCCGGGCCCTCCCCCCGGCCTGCCGCGGCTCCCGTGCGCGCTCACCTCGCCATAGCGCGGGACGTTTCTCCCAAGAGCGGCCCAGTCTGCGTGCGCCTGACCCTGGAGAGCACCGCCGGCCGGCCACTCGTCCTGCCGCGCTCCGCCGCGGTCGTCCCAGGGTTCCGGGGGACGGAGGTCCCCGAGTTCCCCGATCTGGTGATCGTCCCGGCCCTCACCGACTCTCAGGGCCGGCCCGTGAGCCGCGATTCCCGGGACCTGCTCGGGACGCGGACCGTGGTGCCCGGCGATTTCGCGCGTCTGGGGCCGTCCGCGTCCACGGTCATGGCCTGGGATCTCACGCGGTACCCCTGGGGTTATTCCTTTCCGCGGGAGGGCCGCTACACGTTGAAGCTGCGGCTCTACCTCGTGCTCCCCCAATGGCTCGCGCGAGAGCGGAAGGAGCGGTCCTGGCTGGTCACCCCCGAGGCTCTCACCTACCTGGAGGCACATCGCGCGGAGCTGGCCGGCGGCTGGGTGGAGACCGCGCCGGTAGCGTTTCAGATCTGCGTTCCCGGCCCCCGCACGCCGTGCCTCGCGACACCCCCCGACAGCCAGGCCACGCCTTGCGCGGCCGGGCAACCGAAGAAACCGAAACCCAAGATCCCTTGAAGCACGGAGCCTCTCTCTATGCGCCAGCTTTTCCAGAAGCTGTGGTCCACCGTCTTTTTCCTCTTGTTCCTGATCCTGGTCCGCCCCGCCGCCGCGCAGCCTATCTGCGCCAACGCTGCGGGATGGGACGTGATCACCTACAACAACTTCGCGGGCACCAGCACCTCGACCGCCACTTGCTTCAACGACGGTTTCAAGTGCGAGAAGGCGAAGAGCACCGGCCCGGTGATCGAGCTGGTCAATCCGAGTTGCGATCCCAAGGCCGGCCCCTGCTCGATCCGGCTCAGGGTGCCTCTCGAGTTCCCGGGCAACAAGCAGAACATCACCATCGCCGGCGGCTCGTTCGGCGCTCCCACACCGAAGGTCTACTGGTTCCAGGGGGGCACACCGCCATCGAGCTGCGCGCCGCGCTTCGACCCCAACTGCGGCCAGATCTCCATCTGCGGCATCACCGGCGCCCAGTACACCAGCGACTTCGGCGAGACCGCGCTGACGGTGGGCGGCGTCAGCTGCAGCAACCTGACGGATCCCAAGCTCACGACGCTTTCGATCAGCGTCTTCTCCTGCGAGAGCCGCTTCTCCTGCCCCAAGCGGCTGGACATCTCGGGCCTCGATCTGACGCCTCCCATGGTCGCCCAGGCGCTGGGATGCCCGGTGCCACCGAAGGGCGGTTGCCCCGATGATTCCGGCGGCGAGGTCTGCTGCCTCGGTCCGGGCGGGGGTCCGCCGCCGGGCGTTGCCGGGGGTGGAGGGGGCGGCATGGGAGGTGGAGGCTCCAGCCCGGCCGGCGGCGGCGGGGGCGCTTCACCGCCCGGCTCCGGTCCTGGCGCCTTCCTGCACTACCTGGCGGGCGGCGTGGGCCACCCCAGCTTCCCCGGCTCCACGGCCTGGAACACGACCCTCGGCCGCTATTGGTCTCACGACTATGCCGAGCGCATCGTGCAGGACCCCAACGAGTCGCACGTCTGGCTGATCACCCGCTTCGGCACCTTCCGCGAATTCAGCGGCAAGCAGGGAGACGGCCTCTACGCCACGGCCTCACCCAGCGATGAGAAGCGCAAGCTCTATTGGCTCGGCAGCGGCGCCGGCTGGGAGCTCCGGCACCTCGACGGTACTGTGCAGAGATTCGATGCCACAGGCCTGTGGACGAGCACCACGGACCGCAACGGCAACGCCAAGGTAGCCACCTATGACGGCAGCGGCCGACTCGCCACCGTCACGTTCCCCGACGGCCGCAGCGAGGCCTTCGCGTATCCCACCGGCAAGCTCGGCTCGATCACCGAGACCGGCGTCGGCGGCGCCGTGCGGGTCTGGCAATACCAGTGGACGGGCAACGATCTCACCCGCATCGTGCGGCCCGACGGCACGGAATGGCGGCTCACCTACGGCGATGCCGCCCATCCCGGATACATGACGCGGATGGAGCTGGCGGGCACCGACGGCTCGACCCGCATCGAGGCCGCCTGGGAGTACGACGCCACGGGGAACGTCCTCCGGACCTGGAAGGGGGATTCGAGCTTCACCGGGACCAACGCCGCGGAAACCTGGAGCTTCAGCTACGACAATCCGGCGCTGCCGGCCATGGTCCTCGTCACCGACCCGATGGGCAAGGTCGCCACCTACTCGTTCTCGCGCGACACGGGAAGCCGGAAGGCGAAGCTCCTGTCGGTCGCCGGCTCCTGCCCCTCCTGCAGCGCCGGACCCAACTCCGTCTTCACCTACACGGACGCGGCCAATCCGCTGCGGCCCACCCAGCGCACCGACGGCAACGGCACCCGCACGCTCTACACCTACGACGCCAACGGCATGCGGACCTCGATGACCGAGGATGCCGGAGGCTCTCTCCAGAGAGCGACTCTCTGGAGCTATTCGAGCGCCTTTCCCGCGTTCCCCATGGTCATCGAGATCCCGTCCTCGTCCGGGGCCGGCAGCCGCCGCGCCACCATGGTCTACGACGGGGCGGGCAACCAGACCAGCCGCACGGTCGAGGGCGTCGAGTCCGGGAGCGCCTTCTCCCTGACCACGACCACCACCTACAACAGTGCCGGGCAGCCGCTGGTCATCGATCCCCCCGGCTACGGCACCCAGGATCAGATCGTCCTCACCTACGACGCCAGCCGGGGGAACCTGCTTCCCTCGTCCGTCACCGACCTCGCGGGAACCAGCACGTACACCTACGACGCCTTCAACCGGCTCGCCGGGGCCGTCGACGAGAACGGCGTTTCGACGGACGCCCAGTACGACGGCCTGGGGCGGCTCACCTCGCTGGTCCGCCGGGGAGTCACTCCCGCGGGAGACCTGGTCAGCACCCAGAGCTACAACGTGTTCGGCGATCTGTTCCGGACCACCCTCCCCGCCGGCAACGTCATCGAGACCGGCTACGACGCCGCGGGTCGCCTGATCAGCCTCGAGCGCAAGCCTGACGCCCTCACCCCGGGAGAGCGGGACCTCTACACCCTCGACGCCTTCGGCCACCGGCGGCGTGAGGACCTCCAGAGGTGGAGCGGCGCCGGCTGGACGACCGATGCCACCACCCAGCTCTTCTATTCCACCCGCTGCCACCTCGACCGGGTGCAGCACCCGGACGGCACCTCGACCGAGTATGCCTACGACTGCGACGGCAACCTCGAGCGCGCCTGGGACGCCAATCATCCGAGCCTCGGGCAGACCGCCCCGCCCACTCTCACCTATGCCTACGACGCGCTAGACCGGGTGACGGCCCTGACCCAGCCCTGGAGCGGCGCCGGCGGCGGCACGGCGGTGACGGGCTACACGTACGACGTCCAGGATCACCTGGTCCGCGTCGCCGATCCCAACGGCACGGCCACGCAGTGGGTCTTCAGCGACCGGGACCTCATGACGCGCGAGACCTCCGAGACGACGGGCGTCACCAGCTACGCCTACAACGAGCACGCCCAGCTCGTGAGCTCGACCGATGCCCGCAATGTCACGGTGGGCCGGACCTACGATGCGATCGATCGGATCACCTTCATCGACTATCCCGACAACCAGCTCGATACGACCTACACCTACGACAATCCCAGCGTTCCTTTCTCCAGGCGAAGGCTGATCGCGATCACCCGCAACGGCCAAAGCATCACCTATGCCTACGACCGCTTCGGCCGTCTCCTCCAGGACGGCGCGCTTTTCTACACCTACGACCGCAACGACAATCACCTGACCCTCGCCTATCCGGGCGGCGTGACCGCCACCTATTCCTACGATTTCGCCGACCGGCCGACGGCTCTCTCGCTGGTGGACGGCGGCGGCCCGGTGCAGCCGATCATCACCTCCGCGTCCTACAAGGCCTTCGGACCTCTCGCCTCGCTGGGCCTCGGCAATGGGCTGACGGAGAGCCGCGCCTTCGACCAGCGATACTTCCCGGCCGGCATCACGGTGCCCGGACGCCTCGACTGGAGCTACGCCACCGATGCCATGGGCAACGTCACCGGCATCACGGACGGCCTGAGCGCCGCCAACAACCGCACCTTCGCGTACCAGGACGTCGCCTATTTCCTCACCCAGGGCAACGGTCCCTGGGGAACGCGGAGCTGGACCTGGGACAAGACGGGCAACCGGCTTTCCGAGACCCGGGACGGCGCCTCCGAAAGCTATTCCTATCCGGCCAACGCCGCCGGTGGGAACCTGCCGCGCCTGGCGCAGGTGGCGGGCGGCTCGACGCCCGTTCAGTACTTCTACGATACGGCCGGAGACCTCACTTTCCGGGCCCGTGGCGAGGACAAGCTGCGTCTCTCCTATGGCGCGGACGAGAGACTCTCCCAGTTTCGCAGCGACGCGCTTTCCGGCGCCTTGACCCAAGTCTCCTACGACGGCCGCGGCTTCCTTGCGCAGTCGAGCTTCCGGCCGTTCGCAGGTTCCGCGGTGGAGCGGGAGACCTCCGCGGTCTACAACTCCAATGGCCAGGTTCTGCTGCGCACCCAGATCCGTCACCGGGGCCCATCCTCGCCCCGCAATCAGCCCGAGATCCGCAGTGACGCCTACCTCCTCACCTTCGGCGGCCGCCTCACCGGGATCTATCAAAAACGGACGGAGACTCCGGCCATCGGCTCTCCGACCTCGACCTCCTCACTGCTCTATCTGACCACTGACCACCTCGGTGCGCCGGTGCTCGCCACCGATGCCAGCGGCACGGCCGTCTGGCAGGGCGGCTTCGAGCCGTTCGGAAGGGATTGGAACGGAGCGCAGGCCGCCGGCATCTTCCTGCGGCTCCCCGGACAGTGGGAGGACGAGACCTGGGAGAACCCCTCACTCGCCAGCGATCTCGACTACAACGTCATGCGCTGGTACGCCTCGGGCACCGGCCGGTACAGCCGTCCCGATCCCCTGGGCGTCCTGCGGGCCGGCGGCACCGCCCACCTCTACGGCTATGCCGAGGCCAGCCCTCTCGTCTATGCGGATCCCTGGGGGCTGGACGCCCTGACGCAGAATCCGGATAATCTCGACTGCTTCTATTGCCTCTACACCCTCTCCAACTATGGTTTGGCGGACTACGAGGAAGCGGCTTGGCTCTACCGGGATTCAGTGATCATCAACGGCCAGCCGCCCCAGGAGCACTGCGGCATCTGGCCGGCTCTCCATGCTCCGAAAGAGCAGCACTGGCCCAAGGGCAAACCGTTGCCGGGCCAGTTGTTCGCCCAGGTTCACACCCATCCCACGCGGGCGATGGGCTCGCTGAGCCGGGGCGGTCCGCAGCCGAGCCGCGGGGATCAGAATACTGCCCGGGCCTACCAGATTCCGGTTTACACTCTCAGCCCGGACGGGATCTACAAGTTCGACCCGAGCACGGGCAAGATCACGCAAGAGGAGCCTGCGAATTGGATGGACGGACCGAAGAAGAAGTGCGGCCCCAACGACCCATGCAAACCGTTCATGCCGCGCCTCTGACCGGCCGGCTCCTCGTCCCGGCGGTCGTCTGCCTGGCTTTCGCGGCCCAGGCGGCGGCCGCTCCGCCGGATCTCGACGCTCTCAACTGGGCCGGCCGCCATTACGACGCCTGTCTGGCGCGCCGTTTCCCCGCCCATGAGGAGATGTTCGAGTCTCCCTTGGAGCACCAGGCGACCCTCACCCTGCGCGCCCAGGACGACTGCGCCTTCGAGCGCCAGGTGACGATCTTCCAGGAGCCGGGTGGAGCGGTGGTGGCGGAGGTGATGGCGGTCGAAGGAGCTCCCCTGGACGATCAGATGGTCGCCATCCACAAAGCTCAATCCGGCCTCAACCCCGCCGAGGTCTGCGCCCGGGTGAAAATCCGTACCTTCCGGCCCGCCGGCGAGGACGCCAGGCGGGTCGCCGAGGCTTTCCATAAGCTCATGGCGCTGCGGGTCCCCCTCCTTCCAGGCGTTATCACGCGCATCCACGGCACCCGCTACAGCCTCTGGCTGAGCGCCGGAGAGGTTTCCAGCCATCTCGTTTTCACCGGCCCTCTGGAAGGTATTCAGGAGCCGGACGAGATGCTCGCCTCCTGGGCTTTTTCGTTATTCAAGACACTGGGTCTCACCTGTCCCGCCAAAGCCAGCTCCAACTGACCGCCGGGCCCTCGGCAAACTATCAGGATCTTGCTCTCTTGGGCACGCAGCGTGCCGCCGGGAAGCGATCGACCCTATGATGGGGGAAGAGCTTTTCTTGAACGAGCCGCGCCTCCGGCCTCGCAATGCCGGCGTGCTTTGGAGATGATCATGAATGTCAGCTTTCGACCGCGATTCACCTTCCATTCTCTTTCGTTTCTGATCCTGACCGCGGCCGTTCTCGCCCACCCCGCCGCGGCGCAGCCGGTCTGCGCCAACGGCACGGGCTGGGACGTGCGCTACAACAACTTCGCGGGCGCCAGCACCTCGACCGCCACCTGCTCCGACACCTTCAAGTGCGAGAAGGCGAAGAGCACCGGACCGGTGATCGAAAAGGTCGATCCCAACTGCGATCCCAAGGCGGGCGCCTGCACGGTGCGGCTGCGCGTACCGCTCGAATTTCCCGGCAACAAGCAGAACATCGCGATCGCCGGCAGCTCCTTCGGGGCGCCCACGCCTCAGGTCTACTGGTTCCAGGGGGGCACGCCGCCGTCGAGCTGCGCGCCGCGCTTCGATGCCAACTGCGGCCAGATCTCGATCTGCGGCATCATCGGCGCCCAGTACACGGGCGACTTCGGAGAGACCTCGCTGACGGTGGGCGGCGTCAGTTGCAGCAACCTGACGAGCTCGCAGCTCGCCAACTTCTCGATCAGCGTCTTCTCCTGCGAGAGCCGCTTCTCCTGCCCCAAGCGGCTGGACCTCTCGGGCATCGACTTCACCGGCCCCACCGTGGCCAAGGCCCTCGGCTGCCCGGTGCCCCGCAAGTGGGATTGCCACGACTGCAAGGTCTGCAAGCTCGCCGGCAACGGCGGCGGCAGCCCCGCCGGCAAGGGGGGCGTGGGCAGCCCCGCAGGCTCCGGGCCGGGAGCGATGCTGCGCTACGCCGCGGGTGGCGCGGGCGGCCCCGGCTTCCCCGGCTCCACGGCCTGGAACGCCATCCTCGGCCGCTACTGGTCCCACGACTACGCCCAGCGGGTCGTTCTCGATCCCGCCCTCAACAACGACACCCACGTCTGGTTGATCACCCCGGAGGCGGTCTTCCGCGAATTCACCAACCTCTCGGGCGGCATTTATCAGACCGCTTCGCCGTCGGACGAGTACCGGAAGCTCTACCGCACCGCCTCCGGCTGGGAGCTGCACGAGCTCGACGGCACGGTCCATTCCTTCGACGCCTCGGGTCTGTGGACGCAGACGGCCGACCGCAACGGCAACACGAAGGTGGGCACCTACACGGCGGGCAAGCTGAGCGCGGTCGCCTTCCCGGACGGCCGCAGCGAAGCCTTTACCTACAACGGCGCGGGCAAGCTCGCCGCGATCACCGAGACCGGCGTGGGCGGCGCCGCCAGCCGCACCTGGGCTTACACCTGGACGGGCAACGACCTGACCCGCATCGACCGGCCCGACGGCACGGCGTGGGAATTCTTCTACGCCGATGCCGCCAATCCCGGCTGGCTGACGCGCATGGACCTGGTGGGCACGGACGGCTCGCGCCGCGTCGACTCGGCGTGGGAGTACGATGCCAACGGCAACACGGTGAAGCTCTGGCGGGGCGATCCGAGCTTCGCCGGCTCGAACGCGGTGGAGAAGTGGAGCTTCAGCTTCGACAACCCCACCCTGCCGGCCACCACCACGGTGACGGACCCCGTCGGCAAGGTGGCGACCTACACGATCGGCCGCGACACGGTGAGCGACGCGCCGCGCATCACCGCCATCGCCGGGGATTGCCCCACGTGCGGGCTCGGCCCCAACGTGCAGCTCTTCTACGAGAATTCCGCCCATCCGCTGCGGATCACGCGGAAGATCGACGGCCGGGGGACGACGACGGTCTATGCCTACAACGCCAACGGCCTGCTCACCTCGCAGGCCGACGCGATGGGCACGCCGCTCGAACGCACCACCACGTGGGAATACAACGGTCCGTTCCCGGAGCTGGTGACGCGGGTGGAGAGGCCCTCCACCTCGGGCACTGGCGTGCAGGCGAGCGTCAGCGGCTACGACGGCGTGGGCAACGAGACCACCAGCGCGGTGAGCGGCGTCGAGTCCGGCAGCGCCTTCAACTACGCCTCGACGGCCACCTTCAACACGGCCGGGCGCCCCCTCAGCGTCGACCCGCCGGGCTACGGCACCCAGGACGTCACCAGCTATACCTATGACGCCTCCCGCGGCAACCTGCTGCCCCTGACCCGCACCGATCCGATCGGCCAGAGCACCTACTCCTATGACGCGTTCAACCGGATCACCGCGATGGTGGATCCCAACGGCGTCTCCACGGAGACGGGCTACGACGCTCTCAACCGCGTGCTCGCGACCACGCAGAGGGGGGCCACCCCGGCCGAGGACCTGACCACCACGAACGTCTACAACGTTTTCGGCGATCTCCTGCGCACCGTCATGCCGCGCGGCAACGCCGTCGAGTACGGCTACGACCCGGCCGGCCGGCTGCTGACGTTGGAGCGCAAGCCCGGCGCCGCCACGAACGGCGAGCGCGCGGTGTATACCCTGGACGGCGTCGGCAACCGCACCCGTGAGGAGCTGCAGCGGTGGAACGGCTCGGCATGGATCACCGATTCCTCGACCGACTACGTGTACTCGAGCCGCTGCCATCTCGCCAAGGTGATCCACGCGGACGGCACGGTCACGGAGAACGCCTACGACTGCGAGGGCAATCTCGAACGGACCTGGGACGCGAGCCACCCCAGTGGCAACCAGGCCAATCCGGCCACGAAGGTCCTCGGCTACGACGTCCTGAACCGTCCGGTGACCGTCACCCAGCCCTGGAGCGGCGCCGGCGCGGGCTCGGTGGTCACGCAGTACGCCTACGACTCGCAGGACCATCCGGTCCAGGTCACGGACGCCAACGGCACCGTGACGAGCTACGTCTACAGCGACCGCGGCCTGCTGACGCGGGAGACCTCCGAGGTCTCCGGCGTGACGAGCTATGCCTACAACGAGCATGGCGCGCAGCTGAGCCAGACCGACGCGCGCAACGTCACCGCGGCCTGGACCGTCGACGCGCTGGACCGCGTCATCTTCGCCGATTACCCGGACAATTCGCTCGATACCTCCTACACCTACGACGATCCCGGCGTGCCTTTCGCCAAGGGGCGCCTGACGGCGATCACCCGCAACGGCCGGACCATCGCCTATACCTATGACCGTTTCGGCCGGATGCTCCAGGACGGCACGCTCACCTACGGCTACGACGCCAACGGCAACCGCCGCAGCGTGGCCTATCCCGGCAGCGTCACGGCGAGCTACACCTTCGACTTCGTCGACCGGCCGGCGGCGCTCACGCTGCAGGACGGCGCCAATCCCGCCCAGAGCCTGGTCTCGGCCGCCGCGTACAAGGCGATGGGCCCGCTCTCCGCGCTGGCGCTCGGCAACGGCCTGAGCGAGAGCCGGGCCTTCAACGCCCGCTATTTCCCCGCCGGCCTCGCGGTCCCCGGCCGGCTCGACTGGACCTTCGCGACCGACGCCGTGGGCAACATCACCGGGATCACCGACAACCTCAACGCCGCCGGCTCGCGCAGCTTCGTCTATCAGGACGTTCAATATTTCCTCACCCAGGGCAACGGGCCGTGGGGGACGCGGAGCTGGACCTACGACCGCATGGGCAACCGGCTGAGCGAGACCCATGACGGGGTCACCGATACCTACGCCTATGCGCCCAACGCGGCGGGCGGCAGCTCGCCACGCCTGACCGGGATCACCCGCGGGGGCGGCGGCGCCAGCTCCCAGCTCTTCTACGACGCGGCGGGAGAGCTCACGTTCCGCGCCGCCGGCGAGAACCGGCTGCGGCTGAGCTACGGCGCCGACCAGCAGCTCTCCCAACTGCGCGGCGAAACGGACACCGCCACCCAGGGCCTCTCGCAGCTCACCTACGACGGCAGGAGCCTGCTCGCCTCCTCGACCTTCTCCGCCGTCCGCGGCAGCTCGACGCCCGACCGCGAGACCACGGCCACCTACGGCTCCGGCGGCCTGCTCTTCCACCGCTCGAGCCTGCTGCGCCGCGGCCCTACCTCCCCGCGGAATCAGCCGCAGATCAGCAGCGACTCCTACGTCGTCTACTTCGCCGGCCGGCCGGTGGCTCTCTTCGAGAAACGGCTCACCACCCCGCCGTCCGGTACCCCCACCTCGGCATCGACGCTCACCTATGTGACGACCGATCCTCTCGGCGCCCCCATCCTCGCCACCAATGCTTCCGGAGCCACGGTCTGGCAGGGTGGGCTCGAGCCTTTCGGGAGAGACTGGAACGGCGCCCAGCAAGCCGGCGTCTTCCTCCGCTTCCCGGGCCAGTGGGAGGACGCGACGTGGGATAGCCAGGATCTTGCGAGCGATCTCTACGCCAACGTCCACCGGTGGTACGGTTTCAGCACCGGGAGATATGAGCGGCCGGACCCCATCCGCAACGTGCTCGGCGCGTACGAGTCCTCGCCCCTGACGCTCCTGACCAGCTACGACTACGCCTACGCCGCGGACAACCCCCTGCGCTACATCGATCCGCTCGGCCTGACGCTCGAGCAGGGGCTCTGCGTCCTCAAGTACGCTCTGGGCGGCCTGGGCGCCGGGGGTCTGGCCGGCATGGGGATCGGCTGCGCCGCGGGTGCCGGCGTCGGGGTTTTCGCGGGAGGCGTCGGCGCGCTCCCCGGGTGCGGCGCGGGGGCCGTGGCCGGAGGGTACATCGGAGCCGGCACCGGCGCGCTTGGAGGGGCCATCATCGGCACTATCCAGTGCGCCTGCCCGCGCGTGAAGCTGGGCAGGTGGAGCTGCACCGCGCAGTGCAACGTGCAGCAGATCGGCAATACGCCTGGCCTGCCGGACCGCGTCACGGGATTCGGAACCGGCCCGAGCGAGGACATCGCCTGCGCCGCGGCGAAGGTGAGCGCGACGCAGAGCACCCCCCGCGGTGGCTATCCCCGGCACTGCAAGTGCTCTTGTGTGAAAAACTGATCGCCGGATGCGAGAGAACGGCTTCATCAACGGCCTTCGCCAGGACCTCCTCTCCCGGGTCGACCCCTCGGCCCGGGAGGCGGTCGGGCGCGACCTGGACCGGCTCGCGGGTCTGGGCGTCGCTTCCTTCCAGGAGGCCCTGGCGGTGGCCCAGAGCCCGCAGAGCCCGGCCGAGGACCGGGCGATCGCCGTCTGGTCCCTCGGCCAGGTGGGGGAGGCGCCCCCTCACATGCGTCTGATCCTGGCCGAGTTGCTCGCAACCGAGCACGACGAGAGAGTCGTGTGGGAGCTCGCGAAGGCGGTCGTCACGGCGCCCGACCCCCAGGAGAGGTTGGAGCTGGCCGGCCGGCTCTCCACTCTGCTCGGGGCGCCGCGGCCTCCGGAGAAGCGCAAGGCCATCGCTTTCGCCCTCGGTCTCCTGGGGGACGCGCGCGCGGTCGAGCCGCTGGCGAAGGTGCTCCGGGAGGCCGGTGAGACCTTCGGGGTCTGCGAGGTGGCGGCCGAGGCGCTCGCCAACCTGGGAGGTCCCGCCGCGGTCCAGGCCCTGGAGGCCCTCGCGGCCGCCGCGGACTCGCTCCATCAGGAGATCGTCCTGGCGCTCACCGAGGCGAAGGAGAGAGAGCGGCGCGGCGAGTAGAGCTTTTTGTTGGACACCTCCGGAGGAGGGGCTTACAATGATTACTTCAGAGCCCCAACTTCCGGAGGTGTGCCATGCACGATTCACGAATCGTCCGCAGGGTCTTCTCCCTCTTCGCCGCCTACGCGACCCTCCTCCCGCTCGCCGCGTACGCCGACATCGAGATCACCCTCAAGAACAGCTTCATCGAAAAGTTCAAGAACCGGGTCACCATCGACGCCAGCTTCACCGTCGACAAGGCCCACAAGAGGCCGAACCCCGCCAGCAAGGACGGCGACCTCCACGCCGCCGGCCGGGCCCCGGAGATCGGGCTGCCGGCCGTGGCCGAGGTGATGAACGCCCGCTTCGAGCAGCCCGCGCTCGACCTCATCCACCAGTCGGAGCAGACGGCCCAGCCGGTCCAGTTGCGCGGCGTCTGGCGGCTCTGGTGCGAGCACGGCGGCGACATCTCTTTCAAGCAGGGGGATGCCCTGCAGCCCTTCACCACCACCAACCCCGACCACGTCTTCGAGGTCCACCCCCTGCTCAAGGTCGGCGGCCAGGACCTCGCGGATTCCCTGGAGCCGATCGACGGCTTCACCTATAAGGACGCGGAGCAGGCGTTCCGCTTCTACGAGAACCTCAAGAGCCACATCACGCCGGGAGCGTCCACCACGACCATCACCACCACCATGGCGGGATTCAACTACGTCGAGTTCGCCATCCAGCTCAACGAGGACCCCACCCATGCCGTGGACGACGGATTGACCGTCAAGGCGGCGGTCCTCAACCTGGATGGGGAGCTCCTGGTGCGCGAGCGCCGGATGGTCTTCGCGGCGGGCACCCAGCCTTTCGAGCGGGTGAAGGCGCTGCGCAAGGGGGACACCCTGCACGTGGTCGGCGTCCCGCGCATCGACCTCGCCCTGGTCTCCTTCCGGGCCTCGCACGCCCAGAGGCCCGGCATCCTCGACTGGTCGCTCCCCTACGAGATGGTGATCGTCGCCGCCTTCGAGGACACGCCGGAGCCGGAGGACGCGGTGGCGGGCACCGCCGCTCCCGCCGCACCGGAAAGCGTCGTCGCGCCGGAGGGTGCCACCGCACCCGCCGCGAGGTCCGAGGCCGACGTGATCGAGTCCCTGACCCGGATGCTGGGCGAGCGCCCCGAGACGAACGAAGGCTCCGGAGCCTGCGAATTCAGGGCCGGCACGAGGACGTTCTGTGTGGTGAGCACGAAAGACGAGTGCGCTCAGATTGGAGGCAGATGGCACGCCGGGAAGACGTGCCAGCCGTAGGAGGAGCCCTCATCACCCCGGCCCTCTTCTCCCGACCCCTCCCCCCTCCCTCGCCGGGAGAAGAGGGAGAAAACCAGAATCAAGATCGAACGATCCTTCTCCCCTCTCCCAGTAAGGGAGGGTGGGAGGGGTTGGGAGAGGGGCCGGGGGTGAGGGTTCGGGCGGGGGAGGTGCGAGAATAGGCCCATGAGACGCCTCCTCCTCGCGCCCGTCCTCCTCCTGGCCGTCCTCGCCGCGGCCGCCGCTCCGTCCACCGGACCCCGCGTCGTCGTCCTCGGCATCGCCCAAGACGGCGGCATGCCGCAGACGGGGTGCGACTGCAATCACTGCTCGGCGGCGCGCAGGAACCCGTCGCTGGCCCGGCACGTCGCCAGCCTGGCGATCCACTTCCCCAAGACGGACCACGTCTACCTGGTGGACGCCACGCCGGACCTGCCGGCCCAGGTCGAGATGATCCACGCCTTCCATCATCATCCCGAAGGCAAGACGGACCGCGCGCCGGTAGACGGAGTCCTCCTCACCCACGCCCACATCGGCCATTATCTGGGCCTGGCGCACTTCGGCTTCGAGAGCCTGAATACGAAAAGCATCCCCGTCTGGGCCTCGCCTCGCATGGCCGCCTACCTGCGCGCGAACGGCCCCTGGAGCCAACTCGTCCGCCTGGAGAACATCGCCCTCCGCGAGTTCCAGCCGGGCCAGCCCTTCGATCTGGAGGAAAACGTTTCGATCAAGCCGATCCAGGTCCCGCACCGCGACGAATATTCGGACACCATGGGCTTCCTCATTCGGGGTCCCCACAAAACGATCCTCTACGTCCCCGACACCGACACCTGGAAGACCTGGCCCAAGCCGCTCCCCGACGTCCTCCGCGACGAGAAGGTGGACGTCGCCCTCCTCGACGGCACCTTCTACTCTCCCGACGAATTACCGGATCGCGACGTCACCAAGATCAAGCACCCGCTGATCACGTCCACGATGGACCTGCTGGAGCCGCTGGTGAAAGCGGGGAAGCTGAAGGTGTATTTCACCCACCTGAACCACTCGAACCCCGCCTACGAGCCGGCCGGCGCCGCCCGGAAGGCGATCGAGAGGCGGGGGTTCCGGGTGGTGGGGGAGGGGGAGGCGGTTGGGTTGTAGGCTTGAACGCGAACGCCGCCGCCACCCGCTCCGGGGAGAGGCGCTCGGGAAGATCGGTCAGATCGTAAAGGGCCCAGCCCTCACCGAAACGAACGGATTCGAGGGCTTCCGGCGGGCCGAAAACATAACCGTCCGGAGTGGCGGCGAAACCAGAGCCTCCCGGGGTGTGATAGAGGCGGCCCAGCAGACGAGGAGGCCCGGCTTCAACGTCCCAAATTTCCACGAAGCCCTGATCCAGGGAGATCGCCAGTCTGTTGCCGGCCGCCATCCAGGCGACCGAGGTGGGCAAACCCGCTACCTTGAAAACCTGAAGCGCTTCACTCGAATCAGCGTCCCAGAGCCGCACGGTTCGGTCATTGGAGGCGGAGGCGAGTCGCTGTCCGTCCGGCGCCCAGGCCACGGAGAAGACCCAGCCATTGTGTCCCGCAAGGGTGTTAAGAAGTCGTCTGCTCGAGGCTTCCCAGAGCCGCACGGTGTGGTCGTCGGAGGCGGAGGCGAGTCGCTGTCCGCACGGTGCCCAGGCCACGGAATTGACCCCGCCCTTATGTCCTGCGAGGGTGTTGAGGAATCGTCCGCTCATTGCGTCCCAGAGCCGCACGGTCCAGTCATTGGAGGCGGAGGCGAGTCGCTGACCGTCCGGTGCCCAGGCCACGTCTCTGACCCGGTTCTCGTGTCCCGCGAGGGTGTTGAGAAGTCGTCCGCTGGCTGCGTCCCAGAGCCGCACAGTTAGGTCGTAGGAGACGGAGGCGAGTCGCCGACCGTCCGGCGCCCAGGCCACGGCTTTGACCCGATTCTCGTGTCCCGCGAGGGTGTTGAGGAGTCGTCCGCTGGTTGCGTCCCAGAGCCGCACAGTTAGGTCGTAGGAGGCGGAGGCGAGTCTCTGACCATCCGGTGCCCAGGCCACGTCTCTGACCCGGTTCTCGTGTCCCGCGAGGGTGTTGAGAAGTCGTCCGCTGGCTAGATCCCAGAGCCGCAGAGTTTTGTCGGAGGAGGCGGAGGCGAGTCGCTGTCCGTCCGGCGCCCAGGCTACGGAGCTTACCCAACTCTGGTGTCCCGCGAGTGAGTTGAGGAGTCGTCCGCTGGCCGCGTCCCAGAGCCGCAGGGTTTCGTCGGAGGAAGCAGAGGCGAGTCGCTGTCCGTCCGGCGCCCAAGCCACGGAGGAGACCGAACTTTGGTGTCCTGCGAAGGTGTTGAGGGGGCGTCCGCTTACTGCGTCCCACAGCCGCACGGTCCTGTCGTCGGAGGCGGAGGCGAGCCGCTGTCCGTCCGGCGCCCAGGCCACGGAGAAGACACTGTTCTCGTGCCCCGCGAGGGTGTTGAGGGCTCGCCCGCTCGAAGCCTCCCACAGCCGCACGGTCTTGTCATCGCCGGCGGAGGCGAGCCGCTGTCCGTCCGGCGCCCAGGCCACGGAGAAGACCCAGTTCTCGGTCCCCGCGAGTGTGTTGAGGGCTCGCCCGCTCGAAGCCTCCCACAGCCGCACGGTCTTGTCATAACCGGCGGAGGCGAGCCGCTGTCCGTCCGGCGCCCAGGCCACGGTTAAGACAGAGCTCTCGTGCCCCGCGAGGGTGTTGAGGGCTCGCCCGCTCGAAGCCTCCCACAGCCGCACGGTCTTGTCATCGCCGGCGGAGGCGAGCCGCTGTCCGTCCGGCGCCCAGGCCACGGATCGAACCCAGCTCTCGTGCCCCGCGAGGGTGTTGAGGAGTCTGCCGCTGGCGGCGTCCCAGAGCTTGATCGTTCCATCGTCCGAGGCTGTTGCCAGGACGGTCCCGTCAGGGTTCCAGGCCACGCTTTGAATGGCCCCAGTGTGTCCGGCCTGCCAGCGGAGCGAGAGCGCTTCGGGTTGAGGATAGCTGGCGGTGGTGTCCCACGAGATTTCAAGTGCGGGGATCGCTCCCAAGAAACCTGTACCTACAATCCGGGCATGAAGAAGTCTTGCCTGGGTGAGATCGGCACGAGTAAACCGCGCGAAGCTCAGGTCCGCAAGTTTTAGATTCGCGACGCGGAACGACGCATCCTGGGCATCGATGTGGTTGAGGTTCGCTTCCGAAAGATCCGCGTCCGTGGCGGAGACTCCACGCAGGTCCCCGAAAGCGAGGACCGCGCGAGTCAACCGGGCACGGTCGAGCGTCGCCTGGCCAAGATTGGCCCGGCTCAGATTGGCCCGTTCGAGCCTCGCGTCGCGGAGATCAATCCCCGGGATCAAGGCTCCTTCGAGATCTGCACCTTCAAGCCGAAGGGTTTTCGGCCGCATCCGCGAGAAGGCCTCGCGCAGCCTTGGGAGATCGTCCTGGTCGTCGATCCCAGGACCCACGAGCGGTCCCAGGCTCGCCCGAGCATGGAAGTACAGCAGGATCAGGGAATTCTCGGAAATTCTTGCCTGATAACCGTTCTCTAGAAATCTTCCGGTGACCTCAGGAATTCGCTTCGCCTCCGGCCAGAATTCCAAAAAGAAAGCTACCTCGCGGGTGATCCGCTTCAGATCGAGGCAGGACCCATCTCCCTTTGCGAGGCCCTGCCGGATCGTACGAGCGATGAAGAATTCCAAGAACGAGCGGTGAATGAATGAGTAGTAGCCCTCCGGATCGCGGTGGAGGAACAGGGCGGTGCGGACCTCGTAATCGATTCGTTCCTTATCATGGATGGTGAGCGAACGATCCTTGAAGAACTCCGTGGCTTTCTCGAAAAGAAGGTCGTAATGGACGCGGTTTTCCGGCGAATCCCATACCAGGCGGGCCAGATACTGCACGAGCTCGACTTTCCGGTCGCGTGTGAGGGTGAGGCGGAAATCGGTGTGATCGAACCAGCTCGCGCAGTAGGTCTCGTAGAGGTCCGCCAGGGTGACCGTCCCACCGCGCTCCGTCAGCCGCGGGAGGGTCTTGACGATGATCTCCAGCAGGAAAGGCCGCTCGGCGAGATCGTTCAGATTGTAGGTGCGGCGGATCTGCTCGCGAAACGTCTGCCAGTCGGCCGGCGGGGGGAGGGTCTTGCGGAGGTACTCCGAGATCTGTTCCTCGCGGAATTCCAGGACGTAGCCGATCTCGGAGCCGGGGCGGTCCTGGATCTCCTCGTAGAGGCGGGTGGCCCCTTGCGTGGAGACCACCTCGGGCGCCTTGCCCAGCCGGCGCAGGGCTTCGGGACGGTCGCGGAAGTAGTGCGTGCGGCAGGTGAGGAGGACTTTCGCCTTGGCCTCGGCCGCGCGGAGGATCTGGCGGAGGTTCTCCACGTAGCGCCCCGGCTCGGTGTAGGCGATGGTCTCGTCGAAGCCGTCGAAGATGAGCAGGAGGTAGCCTTCGCGGTTCAGGTGGAGCAGGGCCTGCGGGTTGAACGCTTGGCTGGAGAGGCGCTGAAAGTGATGGGTGAGAAGGTTTTCCAGCGTAACCGTGGTCGAGCCGCCCTCGCGGAGATCGATCAGGACGGGCATCCGGACCTCGCCCGGCTTCTCTTTGGAACGAGTCGCGAGCTCCCAGGCGAGGCGCTTGGAGAAACTGGTTTTCCCGCAGCCGAAGTCGCCGAGGAGGGCCAGGAAGGTGGCGCCCGGGCGGTCCAGCCATTTGAGAACAGTCTCCATGAGCCCCTTGGGTTTTAGGGGCTCTTCGGGACGGATGTCCGCTTCGAGCACAGCCTCCTGCTCGACGTAGAGTCGCTCCAAGGGAGTGCCCTCAAAACTGCGAATCGCGGCTTCGAGGTTGGGGCCGAGGTCGACCAGGGACAGGAGAATTTGCTCGAAGGTCAGCAGGCGGACGAATTTCGTTTGTGCCACGGCGTACGCGTTGTTGGCGAAGCCAGAACGCGCGACGAGGATGGGCTGGTAAGGCACTTTCTCGGCGTCGCGGGCAGTTTCCACTTTGGAGGCGAATTCGCGGACCTGTTTCTGGGTGACGGTCTGACCGAGATCCTTGCACTCCACAAGCGCAAAGATCGGCAAGGCGCCGGTCGTCATCTCCAAGCGGACATCGAACTGCATGTCGTCCCGCTTGTAGTCGACAATCGCGCGGAATCCCTGCAAGCGGAACAGCTCCGCCACACGCTCCTCGAAGCTCTTGGCCTTCTCGTAGATCTCCCGGCGGCGGAGCGGGTCCATCTCCATGGGCGGCTCTCCTGAACGTTGAAGGAAGTATTGTACTAGACGACGGGACAGAGGCGAGGATAGGGCTGCCACCCGCCTCGCGTACGGGTGGCAGCCAAGGAGGAAGCCAGGAAGACGGGCCCGTCCGTCCCCCTGGCAGGGATTCAGTTGTCAATGAGCGGCATCGGCCTTTTCGGGATTTTCTGGGAGTAGGCGGTTCGAGGCGTCCTGGTATACGGACGGCTCGGCGGGAGCGTTGAGATCGGTTAGCGCTCCCCGTTGGGGCGCGGAGGACGGCGGGACCGGCCGCAACCCAGCCCGTTGGGCTGGGCTGAGGGAGCCCGGACCGTTGGCCCGGAGGACGCGCGAGGGCTTCAGGCCGGGTCGCTCGAATCAGGGTTCCGGTGCGAGGTCGGGATTGAGGCCCAAGGGGGCCGCTCTTCCTAAGCCCAGGGCATCGCCCTGGGATGGAGGCGGAAGATCCTTCCCGGGGCGGCCTGAAAGGCCGTGCTATGGGCGGGCGGCGGCGGAGGCCCGCCCCGCGAGGCGGATGAGCACCGCCGGAGTCCGCGGCGCGCGGAATCCGGATTGCGCCGCCCGCCCGAACAGGTGTCACGCGATTCGCGCCGTGCTTGTCCCCGGGACTGGTAGCTCGATTGAGAGCCAGGAGATCTCCATATGGAAACGCTTCTGGGGTATATGGACCCGTCCCCTGAAAAGCTTGGGCGACCATCCGTCCATATGGCCCAATCGCCCGGCCATATGGAGTTGGGCTCCGGCGGCGAATTTTTGAGGCCGCTCTATATAGAATTTACCATTGGATATATAGACAACCGGAAGGAATCGAGGGAATGAGGCCCGAATCGAGCTCTGGGACGGGGTTCTCATATATTTTGGAGCGGTTTCTATATAGATTGGGCTCTCTTTCCTCAGGAAAGATGCCATTTTATATAGGACGGATCATTCGGCCATATGGAGAGGTGCTTGCCCAGCGAGGACAGGGCCGTGGTCCATATAGAAATTCGGTATCTCTATATGGATTTTCCTCCGGTCCAACTCCGGGAGCCTCAGGGCCGATTCCACCCGCCGGCCGCGGCTTCGTCCCGGATCTCCTCCGCGGCTTGCGACCGTGGAGAGCCGAGGAGGAGCAGCAGGGCTCCCGCGAGGATTGACGGACCTTTCATGGCCGGCCCTCCGCCAGGGGCAGCACCCCCTGGGCATCCTCCTCCCACTCCACCTCGTCGTCGATCCGGATCTCCCCCCCTTCGAGCACCTCGGCGCAGGCGCCGCCGCGCCAGTGGGGGCGGAGGAATTCCTGGAGGCCGGGACAGGCCTGTTCCATCTGATAACAGGGGGTGCACTCCATGAAGATGCGCAGGCGGGCGGGGCCGATCCTCAAGGTTCGGCCGCGGGTCTTTTCGAGATCGACACCGGAGAGGAGGAGGTTTCCCCGGCGGGTGGAGGGATCGAGGGGCATCCCGAGTTCGGCGGTGGCGTCGTTCCACGCCTCTTCGGAGAGGAGGACCACCTGCCGCCGGCCCCCCTGGTTGGCGTTGCCTTCGAGCCCCTTGCCCGCCATCAGCGTGGCCGTCCCGCGCGGGTCCATGGGACCCTTCTTGAAGCGCTTCAGGTAGATGGCGCGGAGACGGCCCCTCACCTCCCCGGCCCTCCTCTCCCGGCCCTCCACCCTCCCTTCCGGGGAGAGGAGGGAGAAAAACGTCTGGTCTTCCTGGAGCCCCCTCTCTCCCCGGCGGCGTGGGTGGAGGGATGGGAGAGAGGGGGTTGGGGGAGTGAGGGTCTCACTTCACCGGCTCGGGGGACGTGAACACCGAATCCGGAAGCTGATCGGAGACCGCGATGTCCGAGATCTCCAGCTTGCGGTCGCCGCCGACCTGGACGCGGTGCGGGGAGAGCATGATGTTGCCGTACTTCTGCCACCCCTCCCAGCGCCAGATCAGCGGCGGGCCGTCCTTGGGCATGTCCTGCAGGATGTACTCCCAGCGGTCCATCAGTCCGGTGTCGCGGTTGACGTAGACCCAGTAGCGGTCGCCCGGGGTGAGCCCCACGGTGCCGAAGCTGACCGCCAGCTTGTCGTAGGTCTTGCCGTCGAGCTTCTCCTCGCCCGCGTAGGAGAGGTTCACGCCGGGGTCGCGGAGCTTGTAGGGCTCGATCAGCCAGTAGGTGTCGTTCACCCAGGCGCCGTAGGCGTTCTTGAGCATCTCCTGGGCCTTCTCCCCCTCGAGCTTCTTGCCGTCGAGCCAGGCCGACCCCTCCTTAGTGTTGACGTTCTCCAGCACGACGTAGTGCTGCTTGTCCTTGGTGTCCCCTTCGACCCGGTGGCGGCCCGTCCACTTGTCCCACCAGTGGGTGCGGCGGCCGAGGAAGTTGAAGTGGATGTAGTGGGTGGTGTCCCAGGCCTGTTTGCCGCCGAGCGCCTGGGTCAGGTGGTCGACCACGGAGTCGACGGTGGGGGTGCCCTGAGCCAGGGCGGCCCGCGGTGCCAGGGAGATAACGGCGATCAGGAGCGATCCTGCGGCCACGGCGATGCGGCGGGTCATATGGATCTCCTTTCGGGGGCGTACGGCTTGCCGGATGGAGATCGTAACCCGAATTTGCGGGATCGCTGGCATCTTCCAAGCGCCTGTGCCCTCTGGGGCGGCCAGCCCTCCGAGGCCTCACCCTCGGTCCCTCTCCACTTCGTGGAGAGGGAGGGCCCAGAGATCGAAGTCTTTCAGATCGGCAAGATCGGCTCCGTTATGTTCCCCCTCTCCACTCCGTGGAGAGGGGGCCAGGGGGTGAGGCTTCGAAGGGCAGAACGCCCCGAGGGCAAGGACGTGGAAATGTATGATGCCCCCTGCCGGACACGGAAACCGTGCCGGGGAGGACTCACCATGAGCGCGCACGATTCCAGCCGTACCAACCGCCTCGCCGGCGAGAGCAGCCCGTACCTGCTGCTGCACCAGCACAACCCCGTTGATTGGTACCCGTGGGGGGAGGAGGCCCGCGAGCGGGCCCGCCGGGAGGACAAGCCGATCTTCCTCTCCGTGGGGTACTCCACCTGCTACTGGTGCCACGTCATGGAGCGGGAGTCGTTCTCGAATCCCGCCATCGCCGAGCTGATGAACCGCGAGTTCGTCAACATCAAGCTCGACCGCGAGGAGCGGCCCGATCTCGACGAGATCTACATGACCGCCACCCAGATCCTCACCGAGCAGGGGGGATGGCCGAACTCGGTCTTCCTCACGCCGGGCCTCACGCCGTTCTACGCCGGCACCTATTTCCCCCCCGAGAACCGCTACGGCCGGCCCGGCTTCCGGCAGGTCCTGGAGGATCTCTCGCTCGCCTGGAAGACCCGCCGGGCCGACGTCGAGGAGCAGGCCGCGGAGATGGCGCGGGCCATGGCCCACTATCTGGAGGGGCGGTCGCATCCATCGCCGGAGCCCCCCGCCGGTCCGGTGGCCCTGCGGGCCTTCGAATCGCTCGCCCGGCGCTTCGACCCCCAGTGGGGGGGCTTCGGCAACGCCCCCAAGTTCCCCACTCCCTCGAACCTCTACCTCCTGCTGGAGCTGGCCGGGGAGAAGAGAGAGGCCGGGGAGATGCTCGCGGCGACGCTCGATCAGATGGCCCGCGGCGGCATCTACGATCAGCTCGGCGGCGGCTTCCACCGCTACGCCACGGACCGCGAGTGGAAGATCCCCCATTTCGAGAAGATGCTCTACGACAACGGCTTCCTCCTGGAGCTCTACGCCCGCGAGCACGCCCGCACCGGCGACACCCAGGCGGCGCGGATCGTGCGCGAGACCGCCGGCTGGCTCGCCCGCGAGATGACCGCTCCCGAGGGGTCCTTCTGGAGCGCCATCGACGCTGAGACGCACGGCCACGAGGGGGCGTTCTACGTCTGGGCCCGCGAGGAGCTGATGGAGACGCTGGGGGAGGAGGACTTCACCTTCCTCGCCCCCCTGCTCGGCTTCGGTGGCCCGCCGTTCTTCGAGGGGAGCCACTACGTGCTCCATCTCCCCGAGCGGCTGGACGACGTGGCCCGCCGCCGCCGGATGCCGCTGGAGGATCTGATGCGCGAGCTCGACGCCGGCCGGGCGAAGCTCTTCGAGGCTCGCGGCCGGAGGGAGCGTCCGGCCACGGACGACAAGATCCTGACCGACTGGAACGGCACCGCGATCACCGGGCTGGCGGTGGCGGGCAAGCTCCTGAATGAGCCCGCGCTGGTGCAGCAGGCGGCGCGGGCGGCCGATTTCATCCTGGGCACGATGCGCCCCTCCGGCGGGCCGCTGCTCCACGCCTGGCGCCAGGGGCAGGGGAAGATCGCCGCCTATCTCGCCGACTACGTCTTCCTGGCGCGCGGCCTGCTCGCCCTCCATGAGGCGACCGGCGAGGCGCGCTGGCTCTCCGCCGCCGCCGAGGTCACCAGCGAGCAGCTCCGCCGGCTGCGCGATCCGCAGGGCGGCTTCTTCACGGCGGGGGTGAGCCCGGACGTCCTCTTCCGCAGCAAGGACGTGTTCGATGGCGCCATGCCCGCCGCCAACGCCGTGGCCGTGCTGAACCTGATCGATCTCGGCCGGCGCACGGGGGACCTCGGCTGGCGGGGGGAGGCCCGGGCCGCCTTGAGCGCCTTCACGGAGCTGGTCCAGAACCATCCCGATGGCGTGCGCATGCTGGCGCTCGCCGCCCGCCGCTACCACGAGACGGGAGGCGGTCCCGAGGAGGCGAGCGCCGAGTACGGCGGGACCCGGGCGGCCCGTGAGCGCGAGGCTTCGGCCGGCACCGTGGCCATGCTGGAGCACGAGGCGGAGAAGCTTGTGCGCCCGCGCCTCGTCCTCGAAGACGCGGCGGACGGCTGGCGTCCGTTCCGTCTGACCCTGGAGATCGCCCCCGGCTGGCATCTGCAGGCGAACCCCGCCTCGGAGCCCTACCTGGTGGCAACGGAGGTGAAAGCGGAAAAAGGTGACCTGCGAGGCATACGGTATGCGGAGGGGGAGCCCTTCACCTCCCGCTACTCCCGCGAGCCGATCTCGGTCTACTCGGGGCGGGTGGAGATCACGGGGGAGGTCTCGGAGGGGGGGCGGGTGGTGGTGGTGTATCAGGCGTGTGACGAGGCGCGGTGTCTGCCGCCGGTGGAGCGGGGGGTGTAAAGGAGCGGCCCGCCGCCCAAGACCTCACCCCTGTCCCCTCTCCCATCGCCCTCCCACCGTCCGGGAGAGGGGAACGATTCTGAGTCTTTGGTGCCTGTAGGGTGCGCTGTGCGCACCAAAAACGTTGATGGTGCGCACAGCGCACCCTACAAGCAATATCGCCTCAGCCGAGTCCCCCTCTCCCGGACGGTGGGAGGGCGATGGGAGAGGGACAGGGGTGAGGTTTCGGGCGGGGGGACTCTACCGCGCCGCCCGCAGAATCGCCCCCGCCGAAACCTCCACATCCTCCTCTGTCGTCGACCAGTTGGAAACCGAGATCCGCATCGCCGCCATGCCATGCCAGGTGGTGCTGCCGAGCCAGCAGGTGCCATCTTCCTGGACTCGCGCGATGACCTCCCGGGTAAACGCGTCCGGATCGCCGCCGCCCGATGGGTGGAAGCGGACCAGCACCTGGTTCAGCACCACCTCGTTGAGGAGCTCGACGCCGGGCTCCTGACTCAAGATTTCCGCGAAGCGCCGGGCCAGGGCGCAGCAGCGGTCGACGAGATCGGCGATCCCGGCGCGGCCCAGGGAGCGCAGGGCGGCCCAGACGGTGAAGCCCCGGGCGCGGCGGGAGAACTCGGGGACGTAGTCGAAGGGATCGCGCTCGCGCCCCTCGGTCTGCACGAGGTAGGGGGCGGCGATGGTCATCGCCGCCCGGTGGGACTCGGGATCGTTCACGATCACGATCCCGCAGTCGTAGGGGACGTTCAGCCACTTGTGGCCATCGGTCGCCCAGGAATCGGCCCGCTCGGCGCCGCGGGCCAGGTGGGCCAGCGCGGGAGAGGCGCTGGCCCAGAGGCCGAAGGCGCCGTCCACGTGGAGCCAGCCTTCCCGCTCGCGAACGGCGGTGGCGATCTCGTCCAGCGGATCGAAGGCGCCGGTGTTCACGTTCCCGGCCTGGGCGCAGACGATCAGCGGGCCGTGGCAATCCTTCAGGACCTCGCGCAGGGCCGCGGCCTCCATCCGCCCCTGGCCGTCGGTCGGGACCCGCTTCACCCTCTCGCGGCCGAGGCCGAGCATCTGGAGGGCGGCGAGGATGGTGACGTGCGCCTCGTTGCCGATCACCACTTCGATCTCCGGCGCGCCATAGAGGCCGCGCGTCTCCACGTCCCACTCCCGGCGGGCGAGCGCGGCGTGGCGGGCGGCGGCGAGGGCGGTGAAGTTCGCCATCATGCAGCCGGTGGTGAAGCCCACGCTCGCCGCGCGCGGCAGCCGGAGGACCTCCAGCAGCCAGCCGGAGGCGGCCTCCTCGGCGACCGAATTCGACGGCGCGCTCACGTAGAGGGTCGCGTTCTGGTCCCAGGTGGAGGTCAGCCAGTCGGCGGCGAGCGCGGCCGGGACGTGGCCGCCGATCACGAAGCCGAAATAGCGCGGCCCGGCCATGCCCACCAGCCCGGGATCGGCCGCCCGCGCCAGCCGCTCCACGGTGGCGAGCGGATCCTCTCCCTGCTCGGGAAGCGGGCCGCCCAGGGCCGCCCGCAGCTCCTCGACCGGCACGGTGGGGCCGACCCGCCGGTGGGGGAGGGATTCCAGAAATTCGAGCGCCAGCTCGGTGGTGCGCTTCAGGAGATCGGCGTCGGCGGTCATGATTTCTATCGTCCCTCGCGCGGCGGCTTGGCCGGCTGCACTTCCGGGCCTGAAAGGAGATCGGCGCGCCGTTCCCACACCACCTGCGAGATCCCCGCGATCACGCGGTCGGCATCCTTTTCGTCCTGATACCCCTCGGTGAGGACCACCAGAACGTAAGGTTTTTCGCCGGGCGGATAGACGATCGCGGCGTCGTGGTGGAAACCCGTGATGTCCCCCGTCTTGTGGGCGACCACAGTGCCGGGGGGCAGGCCGGCGGGGATCTTCTCGTTGAATTCCTGGGCCTTGAGAAACTCGATCATCTTCTC
Organism: Thermoanaerobaculia bacterium; assembly: GCA_045807625.1. GTDB lineage: Bacteria > Acidobacteriota > Thermoanaerobaculia > Multivoradales > UBA5704 > DATARR01. Next base: position 198,371 of record JBJMHA010000041.1, read on the forward strand.
GTTCGACGCCGGCTTGAAGCTCGTCCCCTGCGCGAGCGCGGTGAGGGCGATCGCGAGGTCCTGGGCCGTGGCGACGTTGTTGAGGCCGGCCCGGTAGGCCTTGTCGTCCTCGACGCCGCGCAGGATGCGCATGTGGTAGGCACCGATGCCGCGCATCAGGTCCTGGGCGCGGGAGGCGCCGATCTTGTCGATCAACAGATTGGTCGCGAGGTTCGAGCTGCGCACGATCATCCGCCGGATCAGCTCCTCCAGCGGCCGGGTGGAGCCGACGGCCTGATAGAGGTCCGGATCGCCGTCCTCCTTGGGATCGAGCGAGAACGGCGAGCCGTCCGCGAGGCTCTGGAACTCGTTGCGCACCGGGATCGGCTGGTCGAGCCGGAGCTCGCCGCCGTCGATCGCCTGGAAGAGCGCCATCATTACGGGGATCTTCATGGTGCTGGCGGCGTGGAAGGTCTGGTCCTCGTTGCGCGCGTAGGTCGCTCCCGTGCCGAGGTTGTGGTAGACCACGGCGACCGACCCGCCGGGGGGATGGAGATACCGCTCCAGGCGGAGCGCCAGCACGGAAGGCACGGGCTTCGGGCCTCCCGAGGCGCAGGAGAGGAGGGGGAGGGTGAGCGCGAGGAGCGCGGGAATCTTGGATCGCATAAAGGTTGTCATCCAATAGAGAACGAAATCGCCCTTCTCCCGAAGGGGCTCGGAATTGCAGGTCCGGACGCGGATGTCAGGGATCGTCGGCACGGGTTGGCCCGGTACGATAGCAAAAACCCGGGGCCTGGGTGCTCTTGGGGTGACCGCTTGTCGCGGCCCTTACGGCCGGATCTCCACCACGGTGCCGTTCTTCTCGACGAGGATCCGGTCCGCGCGCGGGGGCTTATCCCGCCGCCGGGGCGCCGCGGCGAGGCACAGCGCCGCGATCAGCAGGACCATCCCCAACCGGGGCCGCTCGTTTCATGATCACCCCGCGGGGACGGCTCTCCGGCGCTTCAGGACGGCCAGCATGACGAAGTAGATCACCATCCCCACGAGGGCCACGGTGGGGATCGTCCGGCCGTTGAGGGTCACGGCGAAGTAGGTGGCACCCAGGAAGAGGAGCCAGAAGAAGGTCTCGCCGAGGAACGCCTGCGGCCAGCGCGGCTGGAGGCCGCCCGCGGGCACCCGGGGGTGGAGCGAGGGCCAGAGCCGGGGCACGGCTTCGAAATAGGCCCGGTAGCGCTCCCCCTGCGTGGCGAGGAGCTCGGACTCCTCCCGGCCGATCAGGCGATAGAGGAAGATCAGGTGCCCGCCGACCAGGATGAGGAATCCCAGCCGGCTCGCCACCAGGCCCATCCCCACCGCCAGGAGGAGGTTGCCGAGATAGAGCGGGTTCCGCAGGTGGCGGTAGGGACCGTCCGCCACCACCCCCTCGGTGCGCAGGTTGGCGTCGTGCACCCGCTCGCTCTGGAGGTAGGCGGCCGCCCACGTCCGTACCAGGGCCGCGATGCCGGTCAGGAAGGCGGCGAGCCCGAAGACCGCGTGGACGCCGCGCTCGGTCGCGGGGCCCGAAGAGAGCAGGCGGACCAGCGAGACGCCGGCCCCCCGGCGGTCGATCCAGTAGGCCGAGAACGCCGCCCAGAAGAGCAGGAAGACGAACCAGAACCGGTGACGGAACTCGAAGTCGGTGGCGCGCATGCCGCTTTTACGTTGAAGGCGGGTGCGAAGTTTTCGGGGCCGCCGGGCCGCCCGGCGGTCTTCAGGAGTATCCTGCGGTCATGCGCAAGCCGATCTTCGCCGCCCTGCTTTCCGTGGCCTGTCTGCGTTGCAACCTGCTCCTGCCGGGAGATGGGCTCGGGACCGCGGCGGGCCCATCCCGCTTCGCCACGGGGAGCGCGCCCGGAAGCGTCGAGGTGGCCGATCTCAACGCGGACGGCAAGCCCGATCTCGCCGTCGCCAACGAGCAGAGCCAGGACATGACCATCCTGCTCGGCGACGGCCGGGGAGGATTCACGCCGGCGAAGGGCTCTCCGTTTGCCGCCGGGCAGCAGCCCAACGACGTCGCCATCGGCGATTTCAATCGTGACGGCAAGCTGGATCTGGCCTTCGCGAATCATGAAGCGAAGCACCTGACCGTGCTGCTGGGGGACGGCCGGGGCGGCTTCGCGCCCGCGCCCGGGTCCCCCTTCGCGGTGGAGCTGCGCCCGCACACCCATGGCGTGGCGGCGGGGGACCTGAACGGTGACGGCAACCCGGACCTGCTGACGGACAGTTGGGGCAACGATCAGGTAGCGGCTCTGCTCGGCGACGGCAAGGGAGGATTCAAGCCCGGGCCGTTCCTGAAGGTCGGGAAGCATCCCTACCAGAGGGTGCGGATCGCGGACGTCGACGGCGACGGCCGGGACGACATCCTCACCACCAACCTCGAAAGCGATGATGTGACGGTACTGCTCGGCGACGGCAAGAGGGGATTCAAGCCCGCGGCCGGCTCACCCTTTCCCTGCGGAGATTCGCCGTTCTTTGTCGCGATCGGGGACATCAACGGGGACCGCAGGCCTGACCTCGCGGTCGTCAACGCGCCCAGCAGCACGTCGGATCGGCACGGTAGGGACGGCCTGACTCTCCTGCTCGGGGACGGCAAGGGCGGGTTCAAGAAGATGGCGGGCTCACCCTTCGTGACCGGCAGGATCCCCAACCGTCTCGCGATCGGCGACGTGAACGGCGACGGCGTCGCCGACGTGGCGGTAACGAATACGGACGGCGACAACCTCTCGCTTTTTCTGCTGAGCCGTCGAGGCTCCGTCGCGTCGAGCTCCACGGTCGCGGTGGGCCGGCAACCGAAAGGTATCGCGATCCGGGACCTGAACGGCGACGGCAAGGGGGACATCGTGGTCGCCGACAACGGGGACAACAACGTCCTCGTGATCTGGGGCAGATAGCCGCGGATCAGCTCTCCTGCTCCGTCTCCATCCCCAGCCGCACCAGCAGGTTCTGCATCACCCGCGCGGTCAGCCCCCAGATCTGGCGGTTGCCGACGTGGTAGATGAGGAGGTCGCGGGGGACGCCGTTGAGAAGGACCTCGCGCTCCTCGACCATCCGCGGGTTGGCGAAGGCGGAGAGGGGGAGGGGGAAGACCTCGGCGATCTCGCCCGCGTTCGGCGTGAGCTTGACGGTGTGGGGGATCGCGCCCACGCAGGGGATCACCCGGAAGCCGGCCGGGCTCTCCTGCTCGTCGAGCTCGCCGAGCTTGAGGACGACCTTGGGGTCGAGGCCGATCTCCTCGTGGGCCTCGCGCAGGGCGGCGCCCCAGGGGTCCTCCTTGAGCTCGCGGCCGCCGCCGGGGAAGGCGATCTGGCTGCGGTGGCTCGGCAGGTCGTCCGCGCGCTTGGTGAGGACGGTCCAGAGCTCGCCCGCGTCCACGTAGAGCGGCACCAGCACCGAGGCCGGCCGCGTGTCGCTCGCCGGCAGCCGCCGCGGGGGAGGCGAGGAGAGGCGCCCCCGCACGGCGAGGATCCAACTCTGACGGCCGTTTTCCATGGCTTCACCTTCATCCACGGTGGGGATAGTAGTACAGGCGTCTTCTACGGGGTACCGTTCCTGCTGTTCCTACTCTTCGGCTGGCATCTGTCTTTGGTGGCAGCTATCCGGCTCCGTCGAGCCTGGGCGGCTCCGCTGTCTCGAGCTCGTCCTGCAGGCTCACCTGGGCGGACAACTCTTCGGGCGAGGAGTATTTCCAGATCGAAGACCGGGAGATCTATCAGAGTGAGTACATCCTCGTGGATTCGGTGAGCGGCAACACGACCTCACCTCGATCCCGCGAGGTTGGCCTGCACCAGGAACGAGAGGATCTGCCGCGCCGTGTCGCGGGAGAAGCCGCGTGGCGGCAGGGCTCGCTCTAAGAGCGCGTTGCCGGCCAGCAACCGTCGCGCCCGCGGCATCACCATCAGCGCCGCTTCCTCCGGAATGCTCCCCAGCGGATCATGGCCGAGAGTCAGGGCCTGCAATCTCTCCGCCCCCGGCTCGCGTGCCCAGATCGCCCGCGCCTTGGCTGCCCAGCGCCAATCGGTGCCAAGGAAGCAGACCGGGCGTTCGGCGAGCAGACGCGTCACCTCTACCCGCTGCCGCGGGTCGAGAGTGACGATGACGCAAGGCTTCTTGAGCCTGGCGGCGCAGCGGCGCACGTCGCTGGTGTGAAAGGTGGTGGAGACGAGGAGGTCTGCCTGGCGCACGGCCAGCGGCGGCTCGCCACGCAGCCTGTCGATCTCGACCGTCACACTGTCGAGTCCGAAGCCGGACTGGAGCTCTTGGCAGAGAAAGTCGAGTTGGTCGTCGTTGCATTCGATGCAGGCGGCGCGCAGCCCGAGGGTGTCAAGGCAGTGACGCAGGCGCTCGGTGACCGCGGCAACCGGCAGCCCGATGGCGAGCTCGTCGAGGATGAGATCGGCGAGGCGATCGCCGAAGCCCGGAAGCCGGCTGCTCCGCGGCGGGGGTGCTCGGCGGCCGACGTAGATGCCGCCGCGTGGCCGGATCTCGAGAAGGCCATCGCGTTCGAGCCCGCGCAGCGCAGCCACCACCATCCGATAGTCGGTACCCGCCTCGCGGGCCATCTGGCGTGCGCTCCCGAGCCGGTCGCCTGGGCGAAGCTGGCCCAGGTGCAGCCCGCTCGTGACGCGCTGCCGTACACCCTCGCGAACGACCTCGCGCCGAATGGCCATTGTCTCTCGCGGGCGTGTCAGAGCGCCCGCGAAGCCCCTCCTGACACATGACGCTACCACGCTTCTTGCACTGCTTGCACCAGCATCGAGCAGGGTGACGATCGCATTGCAGCCGCCCTGCATGTGAGGATCTTCAGTAGGACTGAAACCGCTCCCTGCAAGGGACGAGGAGGAGACATGCGCTCCACGCCGGAGAAGGCTCGCAGATCTTCGTATCAGGTCGTTCTCGTTCTGCTCTTGCTTGTGGTTGTCTGGGCCTGCCTGCCCGGACCGAAGACCGTGAAGACCAACCCCGCGGTCAACGCGGAGAAGGAGCGGCTCGGTTACGATGCCCGCGTTGAAGCCCACGCCCGGAAGATGCTCGACGAGGGGCGCGACATCTTCCGCTACGACACGTTCGGCAGCGAGGACTTCTGGGGCGGTCAGCTCCGCCTCCATGAGGCGATCCTCGGCGAGAAGCAGGGAGGCGTCGGACCGGGCATAACGCCCAAGCAGGCTCTCGAGCTCGGGCTCAAGGTCGACGTCGGCAAGCTCCCCAAGATCCTGGTCTCGGCGTTGCGGGAGACCGCCGTCAGTCTCGACAACCCGGAGACAACCATCGCTCTGCTGCGGGCCGACTCGGTCGTGGGAATCAAAGGCATTTTCAAGAACGACAAGCTGGTCAGCGTCGGGATGGAATGCGCCTTTTGCCACTCGACGGTGGACGACTCCTTTGCCAAGGGAATTGGCAGCCGGCTCGACGGCTGGCCCAACCGCGACCTCAACGTCGGTGCCATCGCCGCCTCGGCTCCCACGCTGAAGCCGTTCGCTGATCTCCTCGGGGTGAGCGAGGACCAGGTGCGGAAGGTCTTCCTGAGCTGGGGGCCGGGCAAGTACGATGCGGAGCTCGATCAAGACGGCAAGGCTTTCCGTCCAGACGGCAAGTCGGCGGCCACAGTCCTTCCCGCCGCTTTCGGCCTGGCCGGCGTCAACCTCCACACCTACACGGGCTGGGGGTCGGTCACCTACTGGAACGCCTACGTGGCCAACACGCAGATGCACGGCAAGGGGACCTTTTTCGATCCGCGCCTCAATGATCGTTCCCAATTTCCGGTGACCGCCAAGGCCGGTTACGCCAACATCCGGAACAACCCCGACCGGGTGACGGCCAAGCTCGCCGCGCTCCACTACTATCAGCTTTCGCTCCCGCCAGCCGAGCCGCCGGCGGACTCTTTTGACCATGCGGCGGCCGGCAGGGGCAAGATCCTCTTTGAGGGAAAGGTGCAGTGCAGCACCTGCCATGTGCCGCCGCTCTTCGTCGAGCCCGGTTGGTCCATGCACACTGCCGAGGAGCTCGGGATCGACGACTTCCAGGCGAGCCGCTCGCCCGACCACCGCTATCGCACGACCCCGCTCAGAGGCCTTTTCGTACGGGCGAAGGGTGGTTTCTATCACGACGGCCGGTTCGCGACTCTCGGAGATGTCGTGAATCACTACGATCGGCACCGCCGGCTGCGGCTGGCGCCGGAAGAGAAGAGGGATCTCGTTGAATACCTGAAGTCTCTCTGATCCTGCTCCATCTTGGGGCGGAGGGTGGGGGGACCAGGGCGGAGGCCATTGGGTATCTGCCACAGGTCTGGCTCGGCGACACGTTCAAGGTTCTCGGCCACCACGGCCCCGGCACCTATCGCGACATCCGCTTCGTGGGGCCGACCGACCGGGACCGGAGCGAGCTCCTGCACCGGGTCGAGTCGGCGGTTGCGGCGGGACCGTGCCCGTAGGAGGGCGGCTTCGGCGTTCGCCTCCCTGGCAGCACCTGTCCCTGGCACACATTCGCCTACCGTGAAGCCGCCGAAGCTCGTCCCGGCAAGTCCCGCCTTTACGCCTGTCATCTTTTCTCCGCGGATTCCGATCTCTCTTGTATACGGACGCTGCCGCCCCTCCGGGGCAGGGCAAACATCACTCTCTGAAAAATGAGGAAAGCCATGAAAGAAAAGATCCGGGTTCAGCCGCTCCCGTTATCTCGCGAGACGATTCGCCAGCTCGACAACGACAGGCTGGTCCACATCAGTGGCGGTTGCGATACGACGTCGTACACCACCGACCGTGTCATGGCGCAGTGACCAGCCGCTCGGGCTGGGGTGGTGTCACCCGATTCGCGGCGCTACCGCGGGCCTGAGCCTGACGAAGAGGGTGGCACCTGTTTTCTTGTACTTGTTTTCTTCCGTACCTGGTCCCCGGTACCGGTCCGGGTTCTAAGCCGGCGGCCCGTCTCGCCTGGTACTGCTCGCGGCACCTCTTCTGGTGGGAGCGTGGTCCTTGAGGCCCCTTCCGGACGAGAAAGGAGTGAGAATGAAGAAGAACGACACTCACACCGGACGAATCCTTGGCCGCAGGCTGGCCCGGGAGCTGACTCGCAAGGAGCTCGAGAAGGCGACCGGCAGCGTCCAGTGCTGGACCCTGACCGATCCTCCGGACGGCCCGTACCGCGACCACTGACGCACCGCGGTTCGATCCGGTTCCACCCATCTCAAGACCCGGCCCGACCGGCCGGGCCTTTCTCCAACCCCCTTTATGCGTCTTCCGCTCTTCGAGCCCTGGAGGATGTTGCATGACGCGAGTGTTGATCCCGACCTATCCCGAGGACCTTCACGTCGAGGAAGTGGCCCTGGCGCTGGAGGACCGGGGGCACGAGGCGGTTCTGTGGTGTGGCACCGACTTTCCCACGCTCCAGACAGGATCGATCGACGTCCGTGGCGGGGAGATGGGCTGGGAGATCTCGGGGCCGGGCCTGGAGGGAGGGCGTCCGCCGTTCGACGTGGTGTGGATGCGCCGTCCGACGCCGCCGGTTCTCCCCCCGGATCTTCACCCCGGCGACGCGCCCGTGGCGCGGCGGGAGTGCCGGGACTTTCTCGACGGGCTCTACCATCTGGCCGCGCCGGAGGCCTTCTGGGTGAACCCTCTTGCGACCCGCGCCCGCTCCGAGCTGAAGGCGGTGCAGCTCCGGGAGGCGGTGCGCGCGGGCCTGGCCGTGCCGCCCACGCTGATGAGCAACGATCCCGCCCGCATCCGGCGGTTCGTGGAGGAGCTCCAGGGCCGGGCGGTGTACAAGCCATTCTACCCCGCGCAGTGGGAGAGCGAAGACCGGGTGGCGGTCCTCCTGACCAGCGAGGTGAGCGTGGACGATCTGCCCGAGGACGAGATCCTGCGGCTCACCCCCGGCATCTTCCAGGCCAGGATCGACAAGGCCCACGAGCTGCGGGTGACCGTGATGGGCGACTGCTTCGTGACAGCCCGGCTGCTCTCGCAGGAGCTGGAAACGACGCGCCTGGACTGGCGGGCCGCGGGGCCTCGCCTCCGGGTGGAGCCGGACCGGTTGCCGCGGGACGTGGAGGAGGCCTGCCGGCGGCTGATGGGAAACTTGGGGCTCCTCTTCGGCTGCTTCGACTTCATCGTGACGCCGGAGGGGGAGCACGTCTTCCTGGAGGTCAATCCCGCCGGCCAGTTTCTGTGGGTCGAGGAGGCCAACCCGGAGCTGCGGCTCCTGGCGCCCTTCGTGGATTTCCTGCTCTCGCGCGATCCCGCCTTCCGCTGGCAACCGGAAGCGGACACCATCCGCCATGCGGACTACCGCCGGCGGGCCCTGGACCGCATCGCGGCGCTCGGCCCGGTGCACGTGCCGGTGGCGGACGTGTACATCAGCAGCGATCTGCCCGCGGAGGCCTCTAAGAGATAGCCTCGTTGGCGAGGAGAGGCGCTATTTCCAGCGCGCCTGTTTAGCTTGGATCGGCCTCTCGGCCGGATTGTCCAGAGCATGGACTACTTGTCTCAGCTGTAGATCCGCTCCATTCGGTGACTGAGATTACTTGTCTCAGCCGTAGATCCACTCGACTCAGTAGCCGAGATCACTCGTCTCGGCGGTAGATCCACTCCATTCACTGCCCGAGATCACTTGGCACCTGTTCTGGCGGCACCTGTTCCGGGCGTCCCTCGCTCTCCACGCCATCGTCCCCGGGAAATGCGACCGCGCGAACGGATTCCACGGACGCGCCCAGCCTTCGCGCCTCAGCGCCCCCACGGAATGCGACACCGTCCCCGCGAATCGCGTTACGTCCCTCGCGGATCGCGCGACGCAATTCCCTTGCGCTGTGAGGCCCCCCGCGAATTGCGTCACCGTCCCCGCGAATTGCCACAGAGGGATTCAGGGATACGTCACCGTCCCCGCGGATCGCGTTACGCAATCCGCGAGGGGCGTAGCGCAATTCGAGAGGGGAGCTCCGCAATTCGCGGGGGCGGTATGGCGGAAGCGGAGGGGAGAGGCGGCGGAACGATGCTCCGTGCCGCGAGAAGCGTTCGCCGTCTCTCCGTTCGCCTCCCGTGTGTCTCGAAGACGGAGCGCCGGGTGGCGAAAGCGGAGGGCGGAATCACGCACCGGATTCCGGCTCACGCGGGACGAGGTTGCGGTATTGCGTAGGGAGGGTCCCCGTACCGTCCGAGTGAACGGCGATGTAGCCCAGCTCTTTCAGCTCCTGGAGAGTCCGGTACAGAGAGCCGCGATCCGGTTTGTAGCCGAGCGCCTGGCAGACGTCGGAGAACACGAACGGCTTGGGGAGCCGGGGAAGGGTCGCGAGGACCTCCTCATAGAGCTCGCCGGCCCGCCGCCGCCGTCGCGTGGGAGGCGTGGGCGCGGCGGGCTGAGGAGGAGCGGGGGGCGTCGGAGCGGGCCGAGGGTCCGCGGGGCCCTCCCCGGACATCATCCGCCAGACCATGTCCAGCGCCCGGAGCTGGGTCTGATAGGCGGAATCCACCATCTCCACGAGAGACCGGTGCTGCTCCGCGAGCCGGCGCTTCTGCTCCTCGTACTGTTCGCGTGTCATGGCAGTGATTGCATCACGAGGGGGCGTCGTGCTGCAAGAGGTGCCTCTTTGAGGTGTCCCCAAATTCGCGGAGAAGGCCGGCATGTCAGGAGCGGTGAGCGGCGGATCGCGTGGTGGCACGGTTCTCCGTCCGCTCAACCGCGAGTTGACAGCTTCTCTTCACAGAGCCTGGCTAGTTGGCGGCCAACGCGTCTGGAATCATCCCGCCCGATTTTTCGAGCGATTATCCTTTCCTACCAGCACACACCGCCGCAAGTATGGGGGCATGAGTACGTGCAGAGCACGCCCGCGCAGCTGTTGCTCTCACAGTAGTAGGTATCTTCAGGAATGAGGCCGCCGTTCGTTTTTGCCAGATCGAGCTCGAGCACAGTTTCTCGCGAAAGCCGCAGCTTCTTCATACTCTTCTTCATACATTCTCCTCTTAGCAAAGCCGTCAATATTTACGGCTCGGTTCTCTTCCTTCAGTGCAGGCGGAGGTCAGAGGGAGAGATAGCTCTTTGTTTCTCTCCGGGACTCGACACTTACTCGGCGCACACACAGGACGAGAAGTCTGTGTTCTGACCGCCGCATCCACCCGATGGATACTCTGTGCAACCACAGGCCGACCAATGGCTTGGCTCGCTGGTGGTGGGCTCACACCATACACAAGCGGAAATCTCGTTGGTGGCTCCCCCACGGATCGCGCTGAGAGAGAGAGGCTCCGAATCGTTTCCCGGCGAAGCACGAGTTTCTTTATTTTTCTTCTCCTTTCTTAGCATGGTGTTCCGGATCGAGGAAAGCGAGCCACCGTCCGGAGCACTCGGTAGCGCTCATGGCCGGTGGTTGCACGCGACTGAACGGCGTCCTCTCGGGGCCTTCCTCGCAAGCGGCGGACGCCCCTTACTGCCTTACAGATGGTTAAGCGGGTGAACGCTTACGCCGTCTGCTGGCTTCAGTCAAGTGCTGGGTGGACAGTTGGGGCGGGGTGGAGGCTCCACCCGCTTTGTAGCAACTCCATGACGAATCGGGTGACACTTGGTTGGGGCACTTGTTCCGGAACGCCTACTCCTTGTTCGTGGCGGCCTACCGTGACGCCGCCGAGAAGCTCCGGACCGGGGTCCGCGACATGGCGTTCCCGATCGGGAGCTTCCCGCCAGCCTTGCCGTTCGTGGGTGGGTAGACCGGCGAGGCGGCCGGCGTTCTTGGCCTGATGGGAGCCTGGTTCGGCGCTCCGAGGAGGGGCGGATAGTGGAGGTGTCTTTGGCTGACCTGTTCGGACGCGAATATCGGAAATTTGTGTCGCCAGTTCCGGATGAATTGGGGCCAGGAAGACACCAGGAGGGTACTTGGAGAGCCGCGTCGGGGCAGGGGAGAGCGGAGAAGAGGGGCTTATCGGGACTCTTCTATGTCTGAGAGGGTGGCACCTGTTCCTGCAGGTTTCGCTATGCCGCCGCGAGCCGTTTCACTCGGAGAGAATCGCGCTTCTTCTCCGCCCGCCAGAGGTCGTACTGAACCTGCTGGTTGAGCCAACTCTCCGCCGTGGTGTCGAACGCCAGGGAAAGACGTACTGCCATCTCAGGGCTGATCCCCACTCGCCCGTTGACGATCCCCGAGAGCGTTTTGCGGCTGATGCCCAGCGCTCTGGCCGCATCGCTGACCGTCAAGCCCAGCGGCTCCAAGCACAGCGACCTCAAGACTTCGCCCGGATGCGGTGGATTGTGCATTTTCATACTTCGAGCCTCAGTGGTAGTCCTCGTAGTCAACCTCATCGACGTCCTTCCCGATGAACACGAAAGTCACCCGCCAGTTGCCGCTCACACTGACCGCCCACTCATATCCCGTGGTTCCGTGGCTACGTTCAGGCGGCCTAGGATCAGGCGAAGTCGATCCGCATGTTGAACCTGGATCTTGGACTTCTTCCCGGCACTGAAGAAAAGCTCCAAGCCCTTGTGCCGGAACCTGAGAATCGCCACGCTGCCTAGCGTAACCTGTACCTTCTCAGGTGACAAGGCCGGCTCATATGCGGTGGGGGGAGATCGCTAACCGACTCGCTCCTCCTCCCAACAGTACCGAGAGCCGCCAAACTGTGGCTCGGCACGCTTTCCGGAGGTTCAGTGAGGCGACCTGCCTGCTTGGGTGACACCTGTCTGGGGAGCCGATCGGCCGATCGGCTCCGGCGCCGGCCGATCAGTGCCAAGATCGTGCCGCGAATCGGGTGGCACCTGTTCCCCGGCAGGGCACCTGTTTCGCGGCCAAGCCGCCGTCGGGCGCGCGCAAAGCCGGGCATCTTCCAAGGATTCGTCAGGAAGGCTTTGTCAGATTGGCTGAGTTGCGCATGCGAGGACCGGCCCGCACAGTGGCGGTTCGGACGCGTCGTTGGGAGGAGGGAATGCCGTCTTCCCTGTCTCCGATGGCCTACCCGGAGAGGGAAGGCCATCTTCCCTCCTTCCAATGGCTCATTGGAGACCGGGAACGCGGCGTTCCCTCCTCAAAACGATGCGTTGGAAGGAGGGAAGACGGCTTTCCCTGTTCCGACAGCTCCTTGGAAACCGGGAAGATGGCGTTCCCTCTTCTGACAAGGCGTCAGAAGGAGGGAAGACGGCGTTCCCTCTTCCAACGTGCCGTTGGAGAGAGGGAAGGCGGCCTTCCCTCCTCTGGCGAGACGTTGGAAGCTCATCTCGTTCAAGTGGAAGCTTCGCCGTCTAGTGAGGGCTCTGGTTTCGCTTGTCGGCTCTTTCCGCGCAGCGGTTGGATACCAAAACGGAGCGGCTAGAGCCCGGCCGGCCCCTCCCGGATCCGGCCGGACTCTCCTTCAACGGGAGGACGCCGAAAGACCGCCGGAGAGGGGTATCAGGGCGTGTCGAAGAGGGTGGCACCTGTTCCGGCGCCTATCCCCCGGCTTCCCCCGTGTGGACGCCGTGCACCTCTGGCGGTCACTGAACTGGACAGGTCTTGCAGCCACAGACCGATTGGCCCTGGGGTGCCGCCGGGTAGGCATTCGTCCATTGTCCATTCCAGCCGCCATGGGCTGCGCAGGTCTGCTGGCAGATGGCCGGCGCCTGGCTGTCGCTGGGGATATAGGTCTGCGACGGGTAGTCGCAGGCGCACAGGTAGTTTGCCCGGGATTCGGCCTGGATGGTGCCCTTCATGGCCGTCAGCCAGCTCCGGGACTTGCTGTCGAGCTTGAACATGACGGGGTTGCTGTCCGTGACCAGCCCGTACATCACCGTATAGAGAGGGAACGACTGGCCGAGGGTCTGGAAAATGCTGGTGCGGGCGGGCATCAGGTACTGAGGTCTCGGGTTGCTCGCATAGGGGCCGATACTGGCGACCATCGTCAACCTCGACGCCATGACGTTCGCGAGTTGGACGGCGAGACTGCGCGTACCCCGCTGGTTCGTGGACGTGTTGATCCCGATGACGTCCGCGTAAAATAGGGGTGGGTTCGCATTGTCCGAGAGCGGCATGACTTTGAAGGCGACGGTGGACAGGGTCTGGTCGCTCATGTCGGACATGCTCTCAGAATAGCCGACGACGGCGCGCCCCCATCCACTGCTGAACCAATTGCTGCGCTGATACGGATCGGAAGGGCTGGCCGTGCCATTTTCATAGCTCGCCATGGCCAGGAGACTGCGCAGATTCCCGATCGCCGCCGGGTCCAGTTGGGGTGGACTCCACGGCAGCGGCAGCGGGTACTGCCCGGTGATGCTGTGCTCGCTGTCCAGATAGAGGGTCGCGGTCGTGGTCCCGCCGCTCATGTCGATCATCAGGCCCCGGCGGTCGGGAGGGATCTCGCTGGAGTAGGTACATTGCGAGAGGACGCTGTTCACCTGAGTGAGTGTGTTCGCCTGGGCGAGCGCCGAGTCGGATTTTTGATAAAACATCAGGTTCGCGCAGCCGAGTTGGGGGATCGCATAGTACAGACCACTGACTTGGACCCCCTGGAGAGCGTAGGGAACGAAGTCGCTCAGCCCCTGGACCTCGTTGGGCTGCAGCGGCTCGAGCCAACCTTTGCTGCGGAAATATTCGAAGTACATCGCGTCGAACACGAACACGTCGGTATTCGTGGACGGATCGTTTTTGTAACCACCGTCCCATTGGGACGGCGAGAGGAAATTCAACGACACACTGGGTTGGACCTGACTCCACGCAGCCTGGATCGCCTGCTGGAACTGAGCGAACCTGGGAACATAGGGGTACAGCCCGACGGTGAGTTGCGTCACGGCAGCGCGATGTGCCGCAGTCGCGGGTTGGGGAGGCGCGGGCCGGAGCGAGGTGCAACCCGACGTTGCGAGACTCCCCAGGATCAGCAGCACGAGGGCCGCGGTTCGACCCTGCCGGGCGACAGCCTCCCAGCAGCCCTGCTCGCGAAAACCGAAGGACTTAGGATTCATAGCGCCTCCTCCTTTCAATCGAACGCCACGATTGGGGGACCGGCTCTGCCGGTCCGAAGGGTTTGCGAATTGGAACGAGTAAGAGGTTCAATGCTAACACAAACAGGGGCTGTTCGGTGCGCTGCGATGACCGGACGACCCTCGTCTCCCGCGTCCGGCCCACTCTTCCGCCGCCCGCGGGCGCTGCTCGAAGGCGAGGTCCTGGAAGGGGCGGGCGTCGTTCTTGGCCTGATGGGAGCCTGAAGTCGGCGCTCCTGGGAGGAGCGGGCAGTGGAGGTGTGTCTGGATGGGGTGTTCGAGCGAGAATATCGGAAGTTTGAGTCGGCAATTCCGGTCGGATTTAGGCCTGGGAGGCCCCGAGATGGCCCAGGAAGGACGCCGAAAGGCTCTTGGAGAGAGGCTTCAGGGCAGGAGAGGGGGGAGAATCGGCGTTATCGAGACTTCTCTTCGTCGAAGAGGGTGGCACCTGTTCGCACCTGGACGCCTACGCCCTGTTCGTGGCGGCCTACCGTGCCGCTGCCGAGAAGCTCCGGGCCGGGATTCGCGACGTGGTGTTCCCCCAAGGGAGCTTCCCGCCGCCGATGCCGTTTGTGGGCTGATAGGCCGGCGGGCGTCGTTCTGGACCTGATGGGAGCCTGAAGTCGGCGCTCCTGGGAGGAGCGGGCGGTGGAGGTGTGTCTGGATAGGGCGTTCGGACGAGAACACCGGAAGTTGACGTCGGCAATTTTGGCTGGATTTGGGGCTGGGAGACCACCCGGAGGACGTCGAAAAACCACCAGAGAGGGGCGTCAGAGCGGGGGAGAGGGGAGAATCGGCGTTTATCGACGCTCTTCTATGTCGAAGAGGGTGGCACCTGTTTCGCAGCGGGGGCTCTTGAAAGGAGCCACGGGCGGAGGAAGGCCCCGACGACGACCCTCTGCCTAGAACCCGATGGGTGGCTGGTGCGGATCCTCGCACCCAAATATCGAAAAGACGGGCGCGCAACCGGATCGGATCGGCAGTCTCGACCTCCCCCCCCACCCAGAGCCGGGGAACTCCCGGAAGGGAGAGGTACGGGGAGTTGACAAGAGCCTTCTGATGGGTGGCACCTGTTCTGGGTTCCTATGATTACTTAGGTGGCACCTGTCCCCCCGGAGGATCAGCCAATGGGGTAAATACTATGTTGAAACTGAGGTTGGTTCTAATATGCAAAAATGAGTTAAGAGCTTTGTAAATGAGAAGCAGGATGAAGTGCGCGATCTCTTAATGATCTTGCGGTTCATATCCCACGGAATATTTTCCCGTGACAGGGGATGAAAGCAACTCCGCGAGAGCCCTGACTCTTAAGCGTTTCTACGAAGTTGCGATCAAATTGAGGATAGCATTCAGAAGCAGGGAGGGTGCCTAATGATTTTCAGGCTTCCATTTGGAAATGGTAATAAAAAGGGGGCCAAAATCAATCGCCTATACACCTCCTGCCTTGACATGAAGTCCCGCCATAGCCTTTCGTCCTTCCTTTATGACGTACTCGTGTAAGCTCAAAGCCTGGGACATCTCCGGGGCCTCGATTTCACCCGTTTTCCATTGGTGTATTTTTGCGTTTATGTCTTGTTCTGACATATTATTTAGAAACCGAAGAATCTTGTCAAGGTCGACGAGTTCGGTATCGCTTAGGAGGTCGTAGAGAATGCCGGCCCGTAGGGCCTCTTGCACGAAGATCCGAAGTGTGCGCGTATAGTCGATGTAGTTGAAAACTGCTTGTTTGTCGCCAGCCGCCATCTTGAGTCGGATATCCGCGAATGAATGCAACCAGAGGTCGCACAGGGAGACATTGAAAGCCGCCTCACGCTTCAAACCAGTGACTATCTTGGTGCGGTCGCGTGACCGCTTGACATGCTCGCTGACGTAGAAAAGCACGATGGAGAAAATAAAGCCAGCCAAGGTCCCTATAAGAGTCGCGAGTGCGCGACTCCAGAAGCTGGCATCAAGCGTAACAGTTGACATGGGGGGGCCTCCCAGCGTGTTCATGAACGTGTTTAATATGTAATCCAATATCAATATTGTATGCCGCCCGATTGTGTCTTTATATACCTAGATCTTCCTCCCTACTTCACCTTCATCCAAGGCGTCTGAATCAGCTCCTCCGCCGGCCACATCCTCATCCCGATCGGCACCGTCTTCGCCCCCGGCAACTGCATCTCCAGATCGTAGAGGTAGTAATCCCCCGTCCCCCACCACAGCGGATGCACAGCCTTCGGCTCTTCCATGGCGATCTCGAAGACCACGGAGCCGTTGGGCTCCAGGAGGACGGGGCGGAGCTCGTTGTCGCCGATGCGCAGGTGCGAGGGGCCATTCTTGTCGAGCTCGACGTTGAGGCCCTTGAGGCGCTTGGGGCTTCCCAGGAGGAGATGGGCGGGCGCGCTGCCGGCGATGCGGAGGGCGTCTCCCTTGTTGGCGGGCCAGAGGTTGTGGTCGAGGAGCTTCACCCAGAGGCCGTTTCCTACCGCCACCTGCTGGCCTGGCACACTGGCCTGGGTGGTCTCGTAGGGGAGCCACTTGTGGGCCAGGGGGGAGACGATCCGGTAGTCGCCGCTCTCGGCCAGGGGGTAGGCCGTGGGCGCGGTCCAGAGGGGTTGCAGGAAGGGGGAGGCGAGGAGGACGAGGAGGGGAGCCCAGATCGCCTTCACCGGCCTTGCGGCCATGAACCAGAGCGCGGGGTAGAGGGGGAGAAAATAGCGGTTTCCCAGGGGGCCGCCACCGTAGAAGTTGAAGGGGCGCAGCACCAGGAAGGCCAGGGCCGCGGCTCCCACGGCCAGCGGGATCGCCCAGCGTCCTCGGTCCGGCCGGAAGGCGAGGAAGCCCAGGAGGAGCGGCAGGAACCAGGGGAGGATGCCGACGTTCCTTCCGGCCAGGAAGTAGAGGAGGTTCCACCCTAATAGCTTGAGGTTGAATTCCGGCCTTACGGCGTCGGCCTGGAGCCAGGAGGCGTTCCCTTCGTGCCGGATCTGGTCGGACCAGCGGGCGGCCGGATAGGAGACCTCCGGATAGGCTCGGGTATAGATCGCTTGGCGCTGGCCGCCGTAGCCGGTGAGGTCTCCTCCCGCGATCCACTGGAGGCTCATAGAGAGGGCCGCGATCGCCAGCACCCCGAGCAGGAGGCCGGAGAGGGCTCGCCCGCGCCGGCTGGTTGGGGTCTCCCAGGCGGCCAGGAGCGCCGGGATCAGGAGGACGAGGTAGACGGGGCGGTAGAGGAAGGCGATCCCCAGCAGAGCGCCCGCGCCCAGCCAGCGGACGGCGAAGGCTCGCGAGGGCTCGGTGTCCTCCCCTTGGTAGATCTGCGGCGGTGGATCGCCTTTTTTCCAATAGCGGCGCTCCCCCCAGTAGACGAGGGCGAAGCCGGCCGCCACGGCCGCGAAGAGGAAGAGGTCGGACTCCCCCCAGAAGACGTAGGCGAAGGCGACCGAGGCGAAGACCCAGACCGCCACCCAGAGCGGCGCGGCCCTACCGATGTGGTTGCGTAGGGCCCGGGCGGCGAGCAGGGCCGCCGCCGCGAGCAGGAGGGCGTTGACGATCAGGGGGCCGCGGACGGGCGCCACGGCCACGAACGGGGCGAGCAGCAGGGCGTAGAGGGGCGGCTTGCCGTAGGTCAGACGGTCGCTCCCCGGCCGGCTCTGGAGGATCAGCCCCTGGGGCGGCACCCCCCACTGGGCCACGAAGCGGTCGTAGTCCTTCCTTGAATAGGTGAGGTCGAGGTCGTGGACGAGGCTGGAGGCCTGCATGGCGTAGGTGGCCTCGTCTCCGATCAGCGGGAGCTTGGAGCGGTCGAGCCGCGCGGCGCCGATCAGCGTCAGCAGCAGGAGGAGGATCAGCACGCCCCAGGCGGCGGCTTCGAGGGGGCTGCGTTTGAGATCCATCAGATCCGTCTCTCCCATCGCGGGCCTCCGAGCTTGGAGAGGCCGAGGCCTCCGAAGAGGTGGGGCTCGATCCAGAGGTGGCCCGGTCCCGGCGGGCGCCGCACGTCGGTCTCGAAATGGACCTCCTCGCCCGGCGCCAGGTCGTGGGGGAGGGCGAGCCAGGGGCGCCCTTCGAGGAGGTCCCGGCCTTCGTCCACGAAGAGCTTCACCACCACGGCCACGCCTCCCGGGCCGCGCTCGCCGGCCAGCCAGCGGGCGAAGCCGGTGTTCCGCAGGCGCAGGCGCAGCCGGCGGCGCTCCCCCTCGGGCCAGGGAAGGTCCGCGCCTTCGACTTCCAATTCTCCGGGAAGATTCCCCCAGGCGAGGCTGGACGGCGGCGGCACGTCCGGATGGCCTTTGGGATCGTCCCCGGGTGGCGGCAGCTCGGCAACTTCGCGGCAGGCGTCGATCACGGCGGCGGCGGCGCGGGATGGATCGTGCTTCACGCGGACGTGCTCGCGGGCGGCGCGCCCCATGGCCCGCAGGCGGCCGGGGTCGGCCAGGAGATCGCGCAGGAGGGCGGCGAGGGCTTCGGGCTCCTCGTCGCCGAGCGGCACGCGGGGGGCGATCTCGATGGGCAGGTCGGCGAACTGGGCGAAATCCGAGACGATGGCCGGGCGTCCGGCGGCCAGCACGCGGAGGAGGGAGGCCGAGGTCTCGCCCGCGGTGGGGTAGCGGAGGTTGAGGCAGAGGTCGACGGCGGCGATGGCGGCCTCGAAGTCCTCGTACGGCACGAAGCCCATGACGTGGACGCGGTCCGCCACGCCGGCCCGCCGCGCTTCCCCCTCGAGGTCCATCACCGGCGCGGCCTCGCCCACGATCAGGAGATGGACCTCTTCGAGCCCGGGCGCGGCCAGGGCTTGCACGGCGGAGACGGTCCGCTTGATCGGGGTCTGGAAGCCGAAGGAGCCGAGCACGGGGCCCTCCGGCGGCAGGCCGAAGCGGCGGCGAAGGGCGTGGCCGGCCGCCTCGTCCGCCTCCGGCGGCAGAGGGATTCCCATGGGGACGGCGCGCACGGGGACGCCGATCTCCTCTTCCGCGAGGAACGCCGCCGCCCATTCGCTGTGGACGAGCACGCCGCGCTGGCGCCGCAGGAGGGCGCGGTGGGCGGGGAGCTCGAAGACGGGGGCGTCCCCCCAGGCGTTCCAGCGCTTGGCGAGCGCCGCGGCCTCGCCCATCCAGCCGTGATCGCGGGTGAGGCAGGCCTTGTAATCCCAGAAGCCGCTCGGCTCGTTGCGGCCGAGGGTGAGGTCGAGCAGGAGGTGGTGGAGCACGACGTCGTGCAGGGTGAGCACGCCGGGCAGGCGCAGGGCGAGGTCGAGCACCGCGATGTGGTAGCGGTTGTTCCCCATCTGATAGAGGGGGAGTCGGCCGCCGGCGCCGGTCTCGCTCGCCGGGGCCATCGGCCAGGCGCGCTCGATGGCGGGATCGACCGGCTGGTCCGGCAGGTGGATCAGGCGGACGTCCGCGAGCGCCGCGAGGTGGGGGAGAAGGTCGAGGCTGTAGTCGGCGATGCCGGAGCGGACGGGGGGGAGGGGGGAGACGTAGTCGAGGCGCATCAGACCGCCCTCCCAAGACCCTCATCACCCCGGCCCTCTTCTCCCGACCCCTCCCACCCTCCCTCACCGGGAGAAGAGGGAGAAAAACCAAAATCAATGACCTGAACGGTCCTTCTCCCCTCTCCCGGTGAGGGAGGGTGGGAGGGGGCGGGAGAGGGGCCGGGGGTGAGGGTTTGGGCGGTGGGCATCTCTGGCGCCCTAGACCACCAAGTCATCCTTCTCCGACGCCATCTGCCCCTTCAAATACCCCTCGATGAAGGGATCGACGTTGCCGTCGAGGACGCTGTCGGCGTCGCCCACGGAGACGCCGGTGCGGTGGTCCTTGACCATGCGATAGGGCTGGAGGACGTAGCTGCGGATCTGGCTTCCCCAGGCGTTGTCCATCTTCTTGCCCTCGCGCTCGGCCTGCTCGGCCTTCCGCTTCTGCATCTCCCGGTCGTAGAGGCGGGAGCGGAGGACCTTCATCGCCATCGCCCGGTTCTTGATCTGGCTGCGCTCGTTCTGGCAGGAGACCACGATGCCGGTGGGGAGGTGGGTCATGCGCACCGCCGACTCGGTCTTGTTGACGTGCTGCCCGCCGGCTCCCGAGGAGCGGAAGACGTCGATCCGCAGGTCCTTGTCGTTGACCTCGATCTCGATGTCGTCGTCGACCTCGGGGTAGACGTCGACCGAGGCGAACGAGGTGTGGCGCCGGGCCTGGAAGTCGTAGGGGCTGATCCGCACCAGCCGGTGGACGCCGTGCTCGCTCTTGAGGTAGCCGTAGGCGTAGGGGCCGCGCACGGCGAAGGTGGCGCTCTTGATCCCCGCCTCGTCCCCGTCCTGGCGGTCGAGCATCTCGACCTCGTAGCCGTGGGCCTCCGCCCAGCGCAGGTACATGCGCAGCAGCATCTCGGCCCAGTCCTGCGACTCGGTGCCGCCGGCTCCGGGGTGGATGGCGAGGATGGCGTTCTTCTCGTCGTCCGGCTCGGAGAGCTTGAGCTGGAGCTCCAGCTTGTCGAGGTCCCCCTCCAGCCGCTCCAGGAAGCGGTCGAACTCGGGGTCGGCCTCCCCTTCGTTGAGGAGCTCGCGCCAGGTGTCGAGCTCCTCGGCGTCGGCGCGCAGGCGGTTCAGGGTCTGGAGGCGGCGCTCGATCTCGCGGCGCTTCTGAAGGACGGGAGCGTTTTTGGCCGGGCTGTCCCAGAAGCCCGGCTGCTGCATCTGGTGGTCGATCTCGGACAGCTCGCGCTCCAGGTCGGTGTCCTCAAAGATACCCCCGGAGGTTGGTGAGCTGCTCGGCGAGGCCGTCGATCTTCTGCTGGACGTCGTAGGCGATCATGATCTTTTGCTCCTTGCTGGCGCGAAATATACCCCAAACGCCGCTCCGGCGAGGATCGTACAGAGGAACGGCACCAGCCAGGGGCGGCGGCTGAAGGGGGTCAGGCGCCGCTCTCCCAATATCCGGACGCTGATGACCCCCTCCTGGTTGACCCCCAGCTCCTCGCGCACCGAGCCGTCGGGCGCCACCCAGGCGGAGACGCCGGTGATGGCGGCCCGCAGCAGGGGGCGGCGGCTCTCGGCGGCGCGGAAGCGGGCCGCCCGGAAGTGTTGCCAGGGGGCGGAGGTGTCGCCGTACCAGGCGTCGTTGGTGATGGTGACCAGGAGCGTCGCCCCCTGCTGGACGAGCGCCGCCACCTCGGTGGGGAAAACCACCTCGTAGCAGATCGCCATTCCGATCTTCTCGCCCCCCCAGGGGAGGAGGACGGTGCGGTCGGCCGGCCGCATCTCGCCGGCGTTGCGGGCCAGCTTGTCCATCCAGCCGAAGACGCCGCGGAAGGGGACGTACTCGCCGAAGGGGACCAGGTGGCGCTTGTCGTAGCGGGCCACCTCGCCCGAGGCGGAGACCAGGAAGGCCGAGTTGTAGAAGGTGTCCCCCACCGGCGAGCCGGAGTTGAAGAGCACGGTGCAGCCACGGTCGACCATGCGGGCGAGGTCGTCGTCGAGCATCGCGTCGCGCTTGTATTGGAAGGGCCAGGCCGCGCTCTCGGGCCAGACCACCAGCGCGCCCGGCTGGCAGGCCGCCATCGACTGGCCGATCACCTTCTGGTAGTTGCGGATCACCGCGGTCTCGTCGAACCCGACCAGGTTGGGGATGTTCGGCTGGAGCAGGCGGACGGCGCGGCCGACGCCGGACATCTCGCGGAGCGCCCGGGCGTCCTGCCGCAGGCTCCAGCGCCCGGCGAGGGGAAGGAGGAGCAGGGGGACGAGCAGGCCGATCGCCGCCGGCTCCCAGCGCCGCCGCTGGACCGAGGCGGCCACCGAGACGCTGGTGAGCAGCGCCAGGAACCCGATGCCGTAGGCGCCGATCCAGGCCGAGAGGGGCAGGGCCCCCGGCACCTCCACCCAGGAGTAGCCCGCGAGGTTCCAGGGGAAGCCGCCGCCGAGGTAGGTGCGCAGCCATTCGAGCGCCACCCAGAGAGCCGGGAGGATGAGGATGCGCGCGGCGATCCACCGGCGCCAGATCTTCGACCCCAGCCAGGCGAAGACGGCGTGGAAGAGGGCGAGGTAGCCGGCGAGCAGGCTGGTGAGCGCGATGGCGACGGGGAGGGCGATGCCGCCGTAGGTCTGGAGCGTGGGGACGATCCAGTAGAGGCCGGTCATCCACGCCGCGTAGCCATGGACCCAGGCGAGGCGGCCCGGCCGCGGCGCCGAGAGCAGAAGGATCAGCGGCGCCAGGGCGATCCACGCCGCCAGCGAGAGCGGGCTCTTGCCGAAGCAGAGCCCCCACAGGACGCCCCCCGCGGCGGCGATGGCGTATCGGAAGAGGGGATGGCTCACCCTACTCCGTCACCCACGTATCCAGCTTGTACCCCTTGCGCACCTTGTCGGCCACCCCCTGGGCGTCGGCGCGCGACTTGAACGGGCCGATGCGCACGCGGTACATGGTGCGCCCGCCGCGGTCGATGGGGGAGAGGTAGGCCTTCTGGCCGCCCCCCGCCAACTGGCCGCGGATGCGCTCCGCCTGCGCCTGGTCGGGCGAGGAGAAGACCTGGATCACGTAGGACCCCTTGGGGATGGCGGGCGCCGCGGCTCTCCTGGCGGTTTTGGCCGCCCTGGCCGGAGCGGGCGCGGGCTCGGGGGCCGCCGGAGCCGGAGTGGCCGCCGCGGCCGCCTCCGCCGCGGCGTTGCGCGCCTTGCGGCGGTTGCGCCGCTCCTGCGCCGGATCGGGCAGGGTGGTGGGGACGGGCGCGGTCTCCTGAGGGGTCTGAGCGGCGGCCGGCGCGGGCTCTTCCTGGACCGGCTCGGCGGGCGCCGGCGGGGGCGTCTGGGCGGCGGTCTTCTTGCCGCCCACGTCCTCCAGCAGGGTGCCGCCCGGGGTGGCGGCGGCCTCCTGCCGCTTGCCGTTCTTCCCCTTCTTGCCCTTGGAGTCGAAGAACTCCAGCTCCTCCAGGTTCTTCCCCTCCTGCGCGGCCTCGGGAGGGGTATTGCGCACCATCGCCTCCTGGGCGGCGCGGGCGGTGCTCTCGCGGCCGATCCAGATTCCAGAGAAGAAGGCGGCCAGCAGGCAGGTCAACAGGATCACGAAAGCGACGACCACCTGACGGTTGGTCAGGGCGATCTCGTAATAGCTCGGCTCGTGCGGCTCAGACACGTTCACGCTCCCACTTACGTCTTGTTCCCCGTGAAGGCCCTCATGAATTCGACCGGGAAGGGGAAGATGATGGTCGAGTTCTTCTCGGCCGAGATCTCGGTGAGCGTCTGCAGGTAACGGAGCTGCAGGGTGGTCGCGTTCGCGGAGATGATGTTCGCCGCCTCGGCCAGCTTCACCGAGGCTTCGAGCTCGCCGGCGGCGTGGATGATCTTGGCGCGCTTCTCGCGCTCGGCCTCGGCCTGCTTGGCCATCGCGCGCTGCATGTCCGGCGGCAGGTCGACGTTCTTGACCTCCACCATCGAGACCTTGATCCCCCAGGGATCGGTGTGCTGGTCGATGATCGTCTGGAGCTGCAGGTTGAGCTTCTCGCGCTCCGAGAGCAGGTCGTCCAGCTCGGCCTGGCCGAGCACCGACCGCAGGGTCGTCTGGGCGAGCTGGCTCGTTGCGTACTTGTAGTTCTGCACCGCCACGATCGCGCGCGCCGGGTCGACGACCCGGAAGTAGATGATCGCGTTCACCTTCACCGAGACGTTGTCGCGGGTGATGACGTCCTGCGGCGGAACCTCGAGGACTTCCGTCTGCAGCGAGACCTTCGTCATCGTCTCGAACGGCCAGAAGATGAGCACCAGGCCGGGACCCTTGGGATTTGGCGACAGGCGGCCGAGCCAGAAGGTGACGGCGCGCTCGTACTCCTTGAGCACGTTCACCCATTTCAAAAACAGGAAGACCGCAATAAAGATGATCGCGATGAATCCGAATCCAATGGATGGCATGAGGACCCTTCCCCTTTGATTTAAGTGATCAATCTCAGGCGATTGAATCCTGGCGGCGACGGACCGCCAGGGTGAGATTGCGTACCGCGACCACCTCGACCGGCTCTCCCAGGGCGACCGGCTCCTCGGCGATGGCGTCCCAGATCTCCCCTTGGACGAAGACCTTGCCGCGGGGGGCCAAGGGGGAGCGGGCGATGCCGATCTGGTGGATCAGCGCCTCGATCCCCGCGCGGACCGGCATGCTCTGGGCGCGCAGGGCCATGAAGGCCAGGAAGCCGACCACCAGGAGAGAGAATGCCGCCACCATGGCGATCAATTCCACGCTCACCCGCAGTGCGGACTCCGAGGTCTTGAACAGCATCAGGGAGCCGAGGACCAGGCAGAGCACCCCTGCCACCCCCAGCATGCCATAGCTCGTGACCTTGATCTCGAGGATGAAGAAGACCACCGCGAGCAGGATCAGGGCCAGCCCGGCGTAGTTGACCGGCAGCACGGAGAGCCCGTAGAAGGAGAGGATGAGGCAGATCGCCCCCACCACTCCGGGGAGCACGGCGCCGGGATGCATCAGCTCGAAGAACAGGCCGAGCCAGCCGATGCCGAGCAGGAGATAGGTGATGTTGGGATCGGCGAGCACGCCCAGGAACGCCCGCAGGGAGGAGATCTCGAACGGCCTCAACCGTGCGCCGCCCGTGTGCAGGATCACCTGAGTCGCCCCGCGGTGGATCACGCGGCCGTCGAGGGCGCGGACCAGGGCGGGGACGTCCGGCGCCACGAGGTCGATCAGCTTGCTCTGCAGCGCCTCGTCGGCGGTGAAGGAGCGGCTCTTGAGCACGGCCTCCTCGGCGAGTTGGGGGGGGCGGCCGTTGCGCACGGCGAGGGAGCGGATGTTGGCCGCCGCGTCCTCCTCCACCTTCTTGGCCATCGTCCCCTTGATGTCCCCGCCGTCGCCGTCGACCGGATGGGCGGCGCCCGCGTTGGTGCCGGGGGCCATGGCGGCGACGTCGGCCGACATCAGGATGAAGAACCCGGCCGAGCCGGCCCGGGCGCCGCTGGGGGCCACGTAGACCACGACCGGCGTGCGGGCCCCCAGGATGGCGGTGGTGATGTCACGGGTGGAGGAGAGCAGGCCGCCCGGCGTGTCGAGCTCGACGATCAAGGCCGCCGCGCCCTGCCGGTCCGCCTCCTGAATGGCGTCCGCGATCAGCTCCGCCGAGACGGGGTGGATCGCCGACTTGACCTGCACCAGCCAGACCTCGCCCGTCCTGGGGGCGGACGAGGCCAGCGGCGCGAGAGGGCCGAGGAGGCCGAGGGCGAGGAGCGCCAGGGCCAGGAGGCGGGGTAGAGCTTGGGAGCGGCGCATGGTTTTTCAGGAGTGAGTATATCAGGGGGAGGTTTCCGGCCCTCCATGCGCTCTTGTCCTCGGTCGCGCCTGCCCTCCGAAGCCTCACCCCCTGGCCCCCTCTCCACTCCGTGGAGAGGGGGAACGCAGCGGAGCCGATCTTGCCGAATCAGGAGATTTTGATCTCTGGGCCCTCCCTCTCCACGAAGTGGAGAGGGACCGAGGGTGAGGCTTCGGAGGGCAGGTGGCTCAGAGGGCAAAGGCGTTTGGAATGGCCCCCTACCGCGGCACCGCCCCCACGATCTCCCCCTCCTCCCCCAGCGCCGGATACCCCACCCCCCGCTTCCGGCATTGGGCGGCGATCTCCGGCCAGGTCCATTCGAAGAGGGTGCGCGCATAAGTCTCCGGATCGAGCCGGGGGGCGTCGTAGAATCCGGCGGCGCGGCGCTGGCGGTGGGCCTCGAAGAGGAGGAGGGCGGCGGCCACGGAGACGTTGAGGGAGGTGCCCATCCCCTCCATCGGGATCTGGACCACGCCGTCGGCGGTGGCCAGGGCCTCGGGGGTCACGCCGTCGTCCTCGTTGCCCAGGAGGAGGCAGGTGGGGAGGGTGTAGTCCACCTCGCGGAAGGGGACGGCGTCCGGGGTGGGGTGGGCGGCGAGGACGCGCAACCCCTGGCCCTTGAGGACGGCCAGGGCGGCGGCGAGCGTCCGGTGCTTGTGGACGGGGAGCCACTTGCGGTTGCCCCCGGAGGCGGGGCGGGAGATCTTGAGCCGGCCGCCGGGCCAGACGGCGTGGGCCGCGAAGACCCCCACGGCGTCGCAGCTCCGCAGGATGGCGGCGAGGTTGCGCGGCACCTGGACGTCCTCCAGCAGGACGGTGAGGTCCGGCTGGCGGCGGTCGAGGACGGCGCGGAGGCGGTGATAGCGTTTAGGCGTGCTCATCGCGGTCAACCGCGATACGATACCCCGGGGCGCCTGCCGCCCGCGGTACCCAATCGAGAATTCAGACGGAGGGAAATCACCTCTATGGCCATCATGGAACGCACGAGCAGCGGCATCGACAAGATCGTCGAGATCCTCGGCAAGGACGCCGACAACCTCCTCTCCTTCACCTGCAAGGGGATCCCGAAGGAGCAGATCACCGTCCCCGGCCCCGACCACGTCGAGCGGGTCTGGTCCCACTCCGACCGCAAGCCGCCGGTGCTGGTGAATCTCCAGCGCCTCTACGGCACGGGACGGCTGGCCGACACCGGCTACCTCTCCATCCTGCCGGTCGACCAGGGGGTGGAGCACTCGGCCGCCGCCTCGTTCGCTCCCAACCCGGCCTACTTCGATCCCGAGAACATCGTGCGCCTGGCCATCGAGGCCGGGTGCAACGCGGTGGCCTCGACGATGGGGGTGCTCGGCATCCTGTCGCGGAAATACGCGCACAAGATCCCGTTCATCGCCAAGATCAACCACAACGAGCTGCTGACCTACCCCAATAAATTCCAGCAGATCCTCTTCGGCAGCGTCGAGGAGGCCTGGAACATGGGCGCGGCGGCCGTCGGGGCCACGGTCTACTTCGGCAGCGACGACGCCGACCGCGAGATCGTCGAGATCGCCGAGGCCTTCCAGCAGGCCCACGAGCTGGGGCTGGCGACGGTGCTCTGGGCCTATACCCGCAGCAACGCCTTCAAGAAGGACGGAGTGGACTACCACACCTCCGCCGACCTCACCGGCCAGGCGAACCACCTCGCGGTCACCATGCAGGCCGACATCGTCAAGCAGAAGCAGGCGACGGTGAACGGCGGCTACACCGCCCTCAGCTTCGGCAAGACCAGCCCCAAGGTCTACGGCGAGCTGGTGGCCGACCACCCGATCGACTGGAACCGTTGGCAGGTGGTCAACTGCTACAGCGGCAAGGTGAGCTTGATCAACTCCGGCGGCGAGTCCAAGGGGGCGGACGACTTCGCCCAGGCCGTGCGCACGGCGGTGGTCAACAAGCGGGCCGGCGGCTCGGGGTTGATCTCCGGCCGCAAGGCCTTCCAGCGGCCGATGAAAGAGGGGGTCGAGCTGTTCCGCGGGATTCAGGACGTGTTTTTGTGCCCCGAGGTGACGGTGGCGTAGAGTTCTCGGCAGATTTTCTTAGCTCCGAGTTCATCTGCAAGGTTGAGCTCCCCAGGATTTTAGAGCACTATCGGAGCGGGAAATTACGGATTCTTCCCGTCCTTGTTCAAGATGTTGCATGGGATTGGATTCCTTGGCTGAAGGAAATACAGATGAGACCTTGGAATGCAATCCCTCTCGCAGCGCGGAATCACACCGGGAGAGAGAAGGAGTTGGCCAAAGTCGTGCGAGAGATCTTGGCTATGGCTGGTGCCGTTCCTGTTCCCACTGTCTAGCCTAGTGGCCTGTCACCCTAGAGATGACGTCCTTCCAGGGTGGCCCTGAGCCGCGATCACGGCGACGTCCGGCCGCCGGGAAGCGCTCCCCGACGGATTTCGAGCATGACCCCGCCGAAAAATCTCGCGGGGCAAAGGCCGCCCTCCGAGACCCGGAGCAAAAATCTCGCGGGGGACGTCTCCCCTCTGAGACTCTCCGTCCGGGGCTTGCTGGATGTCGCCGCGGATTCGCGGGGGAGCTCCCCCCCTGCGAGCCCGCGCGGGGAAATCTCAAGGGGGAGAGCCGCCCCGCGAGATTTTCTGGGCGGGGCTCACGGGGCGAGCTTCCCCTTCGAGTTTCTTGAGCGCGGGAGCGCACCTTCCGTCCACGGCTTCATTCCCCATCGGCGCTCCAGAGCAAAATTTCCAGCCGGGAGAAGACCCGGGACGCCGGAATCCCATTCCGCGTCCTCGGATCGGCCTGCAGGGCGGCAGGGCCTACACCGCCGCCGGCACCCCCACCAGCCCGCCGATCTCCTCCAGCCGCGCCTCCGCGTCCTCCTCGCCCAGCTCGATCAATCTCTGGAGATAGTCCGGCTGGAACATCAGCATGCTGAGGAAGTCCGAGGTCTGGGTGTCGCGCGTGCCCAGGCTGCGCACGAGGTAACGGAACCCGGAGGGGAGGCGGGGCTCGAAGGAGGCGGCGAGCTCGCCGAGGTCCCGCGAGGGGCGCAGGACGCGGATCGCCACGTGGCGCAGGCCGCCGCGCTCCCCGGGCGGGAGCTTGGCGAGCAACTGGTTGATGCTCTGCAGGCGCCGCACGTCCTCGTCCAGCACGTCGAGGAAGATCGAATCCATCAAGTGGCCGAGGATCTGCGCCGGCGGCGGGTAGCCGGTGCTCTTGAGGCGGTCCGCCTCCTCGAAGGTCGGCTCGTGGTGGGGGGAGACGGCGAGGACGCGCGTCGCCCCCAGGCGGAGCGCCGGCACCAGCGGGGTCGAGAGGCGCACGCCGCCGTCGCCGTACCAGGCGTCCCCCAGGCGGACGGCCGGGAAGAAGAGGGGGAGGGCGGCGGAGGCCATCACGTGCTCGACGGCGATGCGGGCGTGTAAGCTGCGGTGCCGCGGCTGGCTCCAGGGCACGGTGCCGTGCCCCTGTACCCAGGTCACCGTCTGGCCGTTGGAGTAGTTGAGGGCGGTCAGCGCCAGCGCCTTGAGGCGCTTCCGCTCGAGGTTGCGCTCGATGCCGATGAGCTCGCCGTCCACCGTGGAGGAGGAGCGCTCGATGGTGCCGTAGAGCGGAGCGGTGTCCACCAAGCCGCGCACCGCCGGGGCCACGGGAGAGCCGCCCGAGGCGAGGCGGGTGGCCCAGCGGGTGAAGTGGCGCGCCAGCGAGGGGGTGTCCACCCGGAAGATGTCCTCCACCTGGAGGTGGCTCCAGATGCCGCAGAGCTCGTCCATCGCCTCGGCGAGCGGGCCGGGGTGGGCGGCGATGAAGCTGGCGTTGATCGCGCCGGCCGAGACGCCGGTGATGATGGAGAAGCGCAGGTCCGGCAAGCACTGCGAGAGCCGCCGGAGCACTCCGGCCTGATAGGCCCCCCGCGCCCCGCCGCCCGAGAGGACCAGGGCGAGGTCGCCCCCCGCCGCGCCGTTGCTGGTCGGAGGAGAGGGGGTCATGGCATGATCGTCGCGGCGCGGGTCGGACACCGCATCACTCTACTGGGAGACAAGGCAAAATGAAAACCGTTCTGAAGGTGCTGGCGGTGCTCGCGGTCGTCGTCCTGGGTGCCATCGGCTTCATGTTCTCGGGTCTCTACAATGTCTCGGCCAGCGTTCCGGACAAGGGATTGATCCGCTGGGCCCTGGTCACCACGCAGCGGCATTCGGTCCAGCGCGGGGTCGAGGCGCTCAAGGGGAAGGTCCAGGTGCCCAACCTGGAAGACCCGCAGCGGATCCAGACCGGGCTCGTGCACTACCACGAGATGTGCACCACCTGCCACGGCGCGCCCGGGGTCAACATCTCGGAGATCGGCCAGGGGCTGAGCCCCGATCCCCCCGAGCTCTCCGACGTCGGGCGGGACGAGCCGGAGGAGACCTTCTGGGTGGTCAAGAACGGCATCAAGATGACCGGCATGCCCTCGTTCGGGGTCACCCACACCGACGACGAGATCTGGGACATCGTGGCCTTCGTCCGCAAGATGGGGAAGCTCACGCCGCAGCAGTATCAGGCGATGGTGCACCAGGCGGGGCTCGGCGCGCCGGGGCAGGAGAACGAGGGGCACGAGCACGAACATGGGGAGGAGCACCAGGCGCAGCCTGCCAAGCCTCAATAGGCCTTGCCATCGGAGCGGCCTGCCCTCCGAAGCCTCACCCTCGATCCCTCTCCACTCCGTGGAGAGGGAGGGCCCAGAGATCGAAGTCTTCCGAATTCGGCAAGATCGTCTCAGCTACGTTCCCCCTCTCCACGCAGTGGAGAGGGGGCCAGGGGGTGAGGATTCGAAGGGCAGGCCGCCCTGGGGTGAGGTCCTACTTCGCCGCCTGCTGGTCCGGCGTCTGGGTGCCGGTGATCTTCAGCGAGCTGAGCATGGTCTGGAAGGCGGCCTCGTTGGCCGCGAACTTGTCGTCGGCCGTGGTCATCAGGAGGATCACCACATCCTTGTCGCGGGGCACGGCCACCCAGTGCTGGTCGGTGCGGATGGAGCCCTTGCCGTCGATGCCGGCGCCCGTCCCGGCGCCGCTCACCACCAGCGAGAAGCCCCGCATGCCGCCGACGTTGATGATTTCCTTCTGCCGCACCTCGGCGCCCAGGCTCTTCTGCAACCCCTCCGCGCTCTGCTCGAGCAGGGTGCGAGGGTTGTACGGCTTGCCCGAATTCTGGACGAAGACGGCGACCGACGAGGCGTTGTCCGGCGACCAGACGCAGCAGATGGTACCCGGCACGGCGAACTTCGTGGGGTCACCCTGCTGCCAGCCCTGCGGCGGAGAGAACGAGAGGCCGATCTGCTCCGGGGGGACTCCACCCTTCGGCGCGGCGGCCTGGCCGGGCGCCGTGCCCTGCCCCTGGGCCTGTCCCTGATCCTGGGGGGCCGTCCCGGTCTGTCCCTGAGGAGCGGTCCCGGTCTGGCCCTGACCCTGGGCGGTTCCCTGGGTCCCTTGCGCCATCCCCTGGTCCTGCGTAGCCGGCTGCTGCCCCTGCGGGTTCTGGTCGGCGGGGGTGTCGTTCTTGATGATCACCTCACCCTTCGGGGGCGCCTTTTTCGCCGGTTGCGGGCGATGGACCGGTGGCTGCGCCCACCCCGGAAGGAGCGGCGCCGTCAGCAATGCGGTTGCGAAAACGAGAACGCGTGTGTTGCGCGGGCTCATGGTCTTGGCTCTCCTTTGTGGCGGTCGACCGCTCAGGCGTTCGATCCGTGCCAGGTTGACAGTGCTCTCAAGGGATCTCCGCCTGGAATCCACGGATCCAGCCAGGATCGCCTCCTCTCCAACGAACGGGCGCCCGCGGTCTATTTCGGGGAGCCCTGGATCTCGACCGATGCCAGCATCCTGTCAAAAGTCCGCTCATCCGCGGCGAATGACGCTTCAGGGGTGCTCAGGAGGAGGACCACGACGTCCCTCTGCCGTGGGATGGCGACCCAGTGCTGCTCGACCCGTGGGCCGTCTCCGCCGATGCCGGTGCCGGTCGCAACCAGCCCCACCGCTTTCAAACCCCCGAATTCATGCACCTCTCGTGCCTGGACCTCGGCGCCCAGGGCGCCTTCCAGCGCCGCCGCGAGGCGGTCGAGGAGCGGGGGGTTTGCCGCCGGCACGGCCTCCCAGCGGAAGACCGCGACGGTGGCGACGCCGTCCCGCGTCCAGGCGCGAAGAATTTTTCCCGGAACGTCGAGCAGGGCAGGATTGGCACGGATCCAGAAGCCGGGAGCGGACATCTTAATCCCGAGCGCCTCCTCCGCAAAGAGCCTCGCCTCGCCAGAGAGCTCCCAGATCGGCCGGCGCCCACGACGTTGGATCATCACCTTCCCAAACGAGAAAGGACACGCCGTCCTCCCCAGAGGCCGACACCCGGCGGACGGCACCCGGGTGGAGCGACTCGCCACCACCTCATCCGAGGAAGGTCTTGACGAAGGCTTCGGAGAAGGGGGCCTTCTCGACCGGGCCGCTGGCCAGGAGGATCAGCGCCAGATCCTTGTCCGGCGCCTTGAGGTAGAGCACCGAGCCCTCCTGCTCGCAGACGGACGACCACTGGAGCCGGGTGTCTCCGGAGCTTTCGGCGTGCCAGGCGAGGTAGGGCCGGCTCTCGGCGATTCCGCCCCGGCCGACCAGGACGTCGAGGTGGGCGAGGTCGCGGACGGTCCAGGTCTGGCCGGCGCGGCGGTTCATCGAGGGGACCGTATAGGGGGTGTCGGGCGTCGCCGTCCGGCCGTCCGCCGCGGTGCCGAGCCCCTTGAGGTAGACCACCTCCTGCCCCCTGACGACCGCCACCGACAGGGCCGGGACGTGATGCTCCTGGCGCAGCGCGTCGAGCCGTGTCTCGAGCTGTTGGAGCTTTCCTTGAAGGTCGGGATCGACGTGGATCTTCATGGGGCCTGATTGTGGCGCGGAATGGCCCGTCTGCAAAGCGAAAGCCGCGACGGCGGCCAGGGCGGCCAGGATCAGGAGGGCGAGCAGGATCTTCGTGCGGTCTCTCATGATCTCTTGGACACCGGTCCTGATCCGGAAGAAACCGCTCTATTCGAGCCGCCCCTGCTTCCGCAGCCGGTCGTGGTGGGCGAGGATCTGCCTTTCCGCGATCGGCCAGGCCTGCCGGGGGACGTCGTCGTAGACCGTGGGGAGCATCTCGGCGGGCTGGCGCCGGCCCGCGCTCCAGGCCTCGAGGATGCGCCCCTCACGCCAGAGCCGGTGGTCGATGTACTCGCGGAGCTTCTCGACGCCGTTCTTGATCGCCGGGCCATGGCCGGGGAACAGGGTGCCCGGCCGCAGGGCCGCCAGCTTCTCCAGCGAGCCCAGATAGTCGTCCATGTCCCCTTCCGGGGGATCGACCACGATCATGCTCACCCCCGAGACCATGTCGCCGCAGAGGAGGGAGCGCTGCCCCTCCTCCAGGAAGCAGAGATGGCCGCGGGCGTGCCCGGGGGTGTGGAGGACGAGGACGGAGAAATCGTTCCCCAGGTGGACCCGCTCGCCGTCCCGGAGCTCGCCGTCGACCTTGATCCCCCGTCCGGCCAGCCGCTCGGCGGTGAGGGGGTGGGCGAGGACCGGTACGCCGAGGGAGGCGCGCAGGCGCTCGACGCCGCCGACGTGGTCCGGATGGTGGTGGGTGAGCCAGATGGCGGTCACCTTCCGGCCGAGCCGCTCGCGGGCGGCGGCCAGGGCGGCTTCGAGGCGGTCGAGCTCCCGGGGGTCCGAGGCGCCGGGGTCGACCAGCACGGCGTCGCGCGTCCCCAGGAGGTAGGAGTTGGTGGTCACGGCCGGCGGCAGGGTGTGGGTGAGGAGCGGGAACATCACCACCCCGGGGCGCATCTCGACCCGGCGGATGGGGCCGAGGTTGGTCTCGGCGGGATCGCGCAGGCGGTCGAGACCGCGGAGGGGGCCGTCCTGGCTCAGCACCTCCAGGATGTGGAGGATGGGCGGCGCCGCCAGCACGTCCCCGCGGCGCCAGGCCTCCAGGGCCTCGGCGGGGCGGATCCATGAGCCGTATTCGAGCTCTCCCGCGTGGACGGCGGGCTCGGACGGGGCATCCGGCGGCCATTCCAGGAGGAAGAAGCGGTTGTCGAAGCGGATGGGCGCGAACGGGGGCGTCACCCAGCGGCCGGCGTAGACCAAGGGGGAGGCATCGAGCCTCACACCGAGGGCTTGGAGGACATCGGCGAATTTGCGCTCGCCGGCCAGCAGGGCCCGCCGGGGCTCGTAGGTATCCTCGGGATCGACGGCGGGGGAGGAGAGGAGGATACCCGTCTCCTCGAACAGCTCGCGCAGGGCGCAGGCGGCGAGCCCCGGCAGGAGGTCCGGGCTCGGCTCGTCGAGATCGCGCAATGAATCCGGCAGCCCCGCCGCCGGGGGAGCGTCCGAGGCAAGCTGGGGCGTGCCGGAGACCGGCAGCCCGGCGTCCGACCTCGACAGCCCGCCGCCGGGGAAGGCGTGCCATCCGCCCATGAAGGCGAGCGTCTCCGCCCGCTTCACCCAGTAGACCTCGACGTCATCCGGGCCGCCCCCCTCGACGCGGCGCCAGAGCACCACCGCCGCCGAAACCCGTGGGGGAGGCAGAGCGCCCGCGCCGCCGAGAGGAGTCCCCACGACCTTCTCGTAGACGTTGCCGGAAGGATCGCTCGCCATGCGGCGGCTTATATCATGGCGGGTGGAGGGGTCAGAGGGCCCGTGCGCTGAACAAGGGACAGCAGAGACAGCAGGGACTTCAGGGACGATCAACGCCAACCCTGTCGTCCCTGGAGTCCCTGTTGTCCCTGGAGTCCCTTTCTCGACTTCCCGGCCCTGCCCGAAATATCCCCCCGGGGGCCATCGCGTTGGATAGAATGGCGGTGCCGTCACCCGGCTGTCACGGGAGACGGCGCCGCCAATCCGGAAAGGAGAGCTCCTCGATGAAGCCGCCCGAGACCATCCGGCTGACCCCCGGCAAGCGGGTCCTGTTCCTCACCAAGGATCCGGACCTGGTTCGCCGTCAGTTGCGGGGCGAGCTGGACCTGCGGATGGAGGACCTGCGGGTCGAAGACCTCCTCGACGACATCAACACCGACGCCATGACCCCGGCCTGGGTCTGCTTCAGCCACCGGCCGGAGGACATCGCCCGCGACGCCTACGCCGGCCTGATCGTCGACGGCAGGCGCCTGTTCGAGCGCGACGCCCTGATCAACGGCAGCTTCGAGGTCATCGTCTCCGGGTACCGCAAGGGGGTGGGGAGCTCCCGCGAGACCGCCGTGCAGGCGGAGAAGTGGTCGGGCATCCGGATCGCCGTCGCCGCCTCCTTCGCCCCCATCCACGCCCGCAACAACATCAGCCAGGGCGTGCTGATGGCCGGCCACGAGATGCTCAAGCGCCTCCAGGCGGGGGAGGGGATCCCGCTGGCGGAATTCTGCCAGGGGTGGGACCCGATCACCCAGATCGTCATCCGTGAGGGTGGGCTCTTCCCCTTCTCGAAGGCGCTCGCCGCCGGCGAGATCGAGCTGCCGAAACCGGACACCGGCCCGCGCCCGATGACCATGGCCGAGAAGATCCTCGCCCGCCACCTGCTGGGAGCGGAGGCGGGGCCCCGCTACGTCAAGCCCGGCGACGCGGTGGTGGTCTCGGTCGACGGCGGCTACACCCACGAGTTCACCACCGCCCAGGTCCACTACTTCCTGGAGCAGGAGTACGGCGCGGACTACGAGGTCAAGAACCCCGGCAAATTCGCCGTCTTCGAGGACCACCTGATCTACGCCGACGAGGTGCCGAAGATGCGCGCCTTCGTCGACAAGATCGAGACCCTGCGCCAGCTCCAGCGCGAGTTCCAGCGCCACACCGGCGTGCGCGACTACTCGGCCAAGGACCGCATCTCCCCCGGCATCTGCCACGAGGTGGCCCGCGAGCAATTCATCGATCCCGGCGACTTCATCCAGGCGACGGACAGCCACACCTGCATGGGCGGGGTCAACAACGCCCTCGCCTGGGGGGTGGGGGCGACCGAGTACGCCGACCTCATCCACCAGGGGTTCACCCAGGTCGAGGTCCCCGAGTCGATCCGCTTCGAGCTGACCGGCAAGCTGCAGCCGGGGGTCACCGCCAAGGACCTGATGCTGTACATCCTCCTCAACCACGCCCGGCCGCAGCTCACCCTCGACCGGGTGATGGAATTCACCGGCCCCGGGATCGCCACCTTGTCCATGGACGAGCGGGCGACGCTGACCAACATGGCAACCGAGTGCGCGGCGAAGACGGCGATCGTGGTCGCCGACGGCGAGACCTGGCGCTGGCTCGCCGAGTGGCGGCCGGGGATCGACGTCGAGCGGCTGAAGGCGCGCGCCGTGGCCCCCGATCCGGACGCGGAGTATGCCGGCGGCGTCCACACGATCGACCTCTCGGCGTTGCGGCCGATGGTGGCTCATCCGGGCGATCCGGACCGCGGCATCCCGTCCGACCCCACGAACGGCGCCTGGATCGACGAGATCGGCGACGTGCCGGTCGACATCGCCTACGGCGGGAGCTGTACGGCGGGGAAGATCGACGACCTGATCTTCTACCACCAGGTAGTCAAGGAGGCGCTGGACGCGGGGCTCCGGATCGCCCCCGGGGTGCGGTTCATGATCCAGTGCGGCTCGCAGGCGGTGGAGGATTTCGTGCGCGCGAACGGCCTCGCCGACACCTTCGAGCGGGCGGGCGTGCGGCTCATCCACCCCGGCTGCGGCGCCTGCATCGGCTGCGGCCCGGGGGTTTCGGAGACGGCGGACGAGGTCACCGTCTCGGCGATCAACCGCAACTACAAGGGGCGAAGCGGCCCGGGCAAGCTCTGGCTCGCCTCGCCGCTGACCGTGGCCGCCTCCGCCTTCACCGGCCGGATCACCGCCTACACGCCGGGCATGTTCGCGCGTATGGCGAGCGAGCGGCCGGTGATGGTGTAGGCCCTCAGAACCGCCACCGGGCCGTGATGCCGAACACCTGGTCGCGGCCGCTGTAGGTGCCGGTTCGTCCGGGGTGCTGCGGCTCCTGGCCTCTGGCGTCGCGGCTGTCGAACGAGTGGTAGGAGTAGGCCATGTCGAAGGAGACCCAGGGGAAGTCGTAGGTGAAGCCCGCGGCGTAGACCATGAAGTCGCCGTAGGGGAAGCCCGGCTCGATCGTGCGGTCCGGCACCGGCGACTGCTCCAGGGCGACGCCGCCGAAGAGGAGGAAGTGGTCGGTGACGTTCCCCTCCAGGCCGAGCCGCAGGCCGGTGGTGTCCTTCCAGTCGCGCGGGATGCGCTCCGTCCGGGCCAGCGGGCTGAAGGGGTTGGGCGTGTAGGTGATGTCCGTCGCCTCCAGGCTCGACCAGCTCTGGAAGCTGGCGTCGAGCTCGATCCGCAGCTCGGGATAGGGGGCGTACCAGATGCCGGCCCGCACCTCGCGGGGGAGCTCGAAGGACTCGCGGACGCTCCCGCGCACGAAAGTGCTCTGGAGCGCGGCTGTGACCCCCGGGATCTCCGTGGGGACGTCGCGCGGCTTATAGGTCACGTCGCCGTTCCCCTTCAGGCTTTCGGCGCTGCGGAAGACCCCACCCCACCCCCAGGACGGCGCGGCGTAGTGGACCGAGACGTCCCAGGCCGTGGCGTTGACGTCGGCGGTGGCGTTCCGCTCGATCTCCACCGGCACCGGGGTGACGGGGCCGAGCGGCGGGCCGGCCGGGATGGTGAAGATGCCGTTGACGTCGCGGTCGATGTTCCCGAAGGCGTAGCGGAAGCCGGCGGCCACGCTCCACCCCTCGCCCAGGTCGTACGCCAGCACCGGGTGGAGCTCGTAGACCCGCACCTCGGTGCGGCGGGTGATGAAACGGCCGGGGAACAGCCGGGGCTCCCAGTTGAGGCTGTCGTTGAACGGGGAGTCATAGCCGAGGCCGAGGGCGAAGGGACCTCTCTTCGGCCGCCAGGTGAAGTAGAGGGCGGGCGGGAACTGGATGATGTGGCGGGCCTGGAAGTTTCCGGTCTGGCTCTTGTAGCTGATCGTCGGGTTGTTCATGTCCAGGCCGGCCTCGATCTGCAGGCCGCCGAGCTTGGTGATGGCGGCGGGGTTGTAGGTCATCGCCGAGGGGTCGGACGCCCGGGCGGTGAAGGCGCCGGCCTGGCCGATGGCGCGGGCTCCGTGCTGGAACAGGCCGAACCCTGAGGCCGAAGCGAGGCTCGCCCCCAACGACGCGGCGAGCAGGCACAGCACGACAACGCGGCATGTCTGACGCATGATCTCTCCTTGGAAATAGGGAACGCGGCCGGCCCCCAGCCCTTCACTCCACCGCCAGGATCTCCGGAACGATCCGGTGGTCGGCCACCCGCAGAATAGCGAGCGTGAGGGGCAGATGGAAGCGCCGGGGACCGCAAGCTCCTGGGTTGAGCAGTAGGCACGAGCCGTGCCAGGAGAGCTCGGGACGGTGCGAGTGCCCGAAGACCACCAGCCGCGCTTCCGCCGGCCAGCGCGGGGGGACGTCCTCGCGCCGGTGCACCATGCGGAAGGGGAGCCCGCCGAGGTCCCCCGCCAGGGTCTCCGGCAGCGCCGCCGTGGCGCCGGTGTCGGTGTTGCCCCGCACCGCCTCGACGGGTGCGATCCGCCGCAGCCGGTCGAGGATCTCCGGCTCCCCCACGTCCCCCGCGTGCAGAATCCGCTCGCACCCCGCGAGCAGCTCCAGCACTTTGGGACGAAGAAGGTTGTGCGTATCCGAAAGGACGCCGACTCGCATGGCTCCACCCCCCCTGATCCAACGTCTGCCCCAACCTCCTCCACGCTCCCTGCACGGAGCTTGCAAGCCACATTTATAGCAGGGGATCGATCAGCAGGTGGTCGATCTGGAGGGCAAGCACCAGGTGAGCAGGTCCTCGACATCCGCTCTTCAAGATTTCCGGCAGGCAGGACCCTGGGACGGGGCGCGGAGCCTTCGGGAGGCGCTGGCCCACGGGGAGCGTCCCAACCGGACGGCACTGATCGACTGGGGGACCCAACTCCTGGAGATCCTGGCCGAAGCCCACGCCGAAGGAATCCTGTACCGGCATCTGACGGAGGACGAGGTCTTCCTCACCCCGGAGGGGCGCCTGCTCCTCGCCGATCGCGGATCTCCCGGGCCGCTCCCGGGGGAGCCGCACACCGCCCAGAGCGATCTCTACGCCGCCGGGTGCCTGCTCCGGCGCCTGGCCTTCGCCTCTCTCCGGGGAGGGCGCGGTCCCGGCGCGCGCGACCCGCTGGTCAAGGTGCTGGCCCGCGCCACCTTCCCGGGCCCGGGAGCCCGCTATGAGAGCGCCGCCGAGATGGCGGAGGCCCTGCGCGAGGCCGGCAAGGCTGAGGTGAGGACCGGCCCCCGGCGCCTGGAGAGGCCGCCCGGAGCCGGCGCCCGGGTGGCGAGGTTCCCGGGGGCCTCCTCTCCACGCCGGCCGTCCGGTCTCGATGCGCCACGCGCTCCCGTGGAGGAGGACGGCGCGCTCTGGCGCGCTCTCGTCCTGCTGGTGACGTCCCTGCTGTTGATGGCGTTTCTGCTGGTGGCCGGAGCGGTCATCCTGCACCGGGACGCCCACCCCTCGCGGAGCGGTGACCTGGCGTTCCCGCCGGTCCTCACCCAGCACTGAGGGCCGCCCCAAAAGAAAAAACCCGGGCAGATCGCTCTCCCGGGCCTTCACCCTCCACGTGCTTCCAAAGCAATTCAAAAGAACGACGAAGAACTCTCTCTCCTCCCTACAGACCTACAAGAGACTACAAAAAGCTACAGAGCTACAAGTTGGGGGCGGCGCCCCTCCCTCCGGTACCCGCCCCCCTTCTCCCCTCGGGTGCTGCATCGGGGCGGAGTCTAGGGGGAGAGGCGATCAAGAGTCCTCAGATCTACGCTCAAGCTTCCTCAAAAAACATCAAAGGATCCTCCTTACGGGGGCCGGCAGGCTGAGGTACAATTGTTTTCACTGTCCAGAAGCTCCGGAAGCGGCAAATCTCGCCACCTGTCGAGAGAGGACCCGGCTGTCCAACTGGGCGCGATCACGTCTCCATGGCAACGAGCCCACCACCCCCACGGGCCGAGAAACTGGCCTACGAGTTCGACGACTTCCGCGTCGACCCTGTCCGGAGGCGCCTCTTCAGGGGCGGAGAGCAGATCCCCCTGACCCCCAAGGCGTTCTCCATCCTGCTCGTCCTCCTCGAGAAGCGGGGAGAGGTGATGGAGAAGGAGGAGCTGATCCAGAGGGTCTGGCCGGACACCTTCGTCACCGAAGCCAACCTGACCCAGAACGTCTCCTCCCTCCGCAAGGTCCTGGGCGAGCGGGCCAACGACCACCGGTACGTGGTCACCGTCCCCGGCCGCGGGTACAGCTTCGTCGCCGAGGTCCTGGAGGTCCCGCGGGAGGCGACCGGAGAGATTGTGATCCCGGCGGAGCTCTCGCCTGAGGCCGCCTCTCCCGGTCTGCCTCCCCTCGTCCCGGCGGCCTCTACCCCCGCGCCTGTCCCCGCGGCGGCGCCTCCGGAGCCGGTCCCGTCCCCGGCGCCCGTTCCCATCCGCGGCCGGCGCCGCTTCCTGGCCGCCGGGCTGGTGCTGGGCTTCCTGCTGGCTCTGGGCCTGGCCGGTGCGTTTCTTTTCTACAAAGAACGGAAGAATCTGCCGGACAAGACCGAAGCCCTCCCGGCCCGGCCGACGGTGGCCGTGCTGGGGTTCCGGAACCTCACCAGCGACCGCAGCGAGAGCTGGCTTTCGACCGCCCTCTCCGAGATGCTGATCACCGAGCTCTCGGCCGGCTCCAGGATCCGGATGGTCCGGGGAGAGGAGGTCGCCCGCGTCCGGCAGGTCCTCTCCGTCCCCTACACCGAGAACCTGGGCGGGAAGACCCTGCAACAGATCCATGACCAACTGGGCGCCGACCTGGTGGTGGTCGGCTCGTATATTTCCGTGGGGGGGGAGGGGGAGAAGAACCATCTGCGGATCGACCTCCAGGTGGTGAAGGCCACCAGCGGCGACACGGTGGCCTCGCTGGCCGAGGTGGGGACCGAGGAGCGGTTGTTCGACCTCGTGCCGCGGATCGGCAAGCGGTTGCGGCACGACCTCGGATGGTCGGACCCAACCCCGGAGGAGGCCCGGGCGGCGGCCGCGCTGCTGCCGGGGAACGCGGAGGCGACGCGCCTCTACGCCGAGGGGCTGGTACGGCTCCGCGCGTTCGACATGCGGGGCGCCCGCGGCCTGCTGCAACAGGCGGCCGAGGCCAGCCCCGATTCGGCGGCGATCCGCTCCGCCCTCGCGCTCGCCTGGAGCGGCCTGGGCGACGACTCCAGGGCCCGGGAAGAGGCGGAGAAGGCGGTGCAGCTTTCGGCCGCCCTGCCGAAGCAGGAGCGGCTGGCGATCGAGGCGCGCGCCGCCGAGGCGAGGAAGGACTGGACCCGGGCGAGCGAGATCTACCGCTCGCTCTGGACCTTCTATCCCGACAACCTGGAGTACGGGCTGCAGCTCTCCCGGTGCCTCTGGTCCGCCGGCCGGGGCACCGAGGCGCTGACCGCGGTGGCCGAGATGCGGAAGCTCAGGCCCCCGGAGGGGGAGGACCCGCGCATCGATCTGGCCGAGGCGCAGATCGCCAAGCGCCTGTCGAGCTTCGACGTCCAGATGCGGGCCGCGAAGACCGCCGAGGCGAAGGGCCGCAAGTCGGGGGAGACCCAGGTCGTGGCCCAGGCGTTGATGCTCCAGGGGGACCGCCTCCTCCTGACCGGCCGCTCCCGTGAGGCGGTCCCCCTCTTCACGGAGGCGCGCGACCTCTTCACCCGCGCGGGCAACCAGTCCGCCGTCGCCCTCGTCCTCACCCATCTCGGCGTGGCGCTCAACGAGCTCGGGCGGCTCGCCGAGGCGAAGGCGATGTACGAGGCCTCCCTGGACACCCTGCGGCGGAGCGGCAGCGTCGAGAGCGGGGCGCTCCAGTTGGACAACCTGGGGTTCGTGGCGCAGGACTTCGGCGATCTGCCGCGCGCCCAGGCGCTGCTCGAGCAGGCCCATGCCGCGTTCCTGGCCGACGGCGAGCGGGTGCTGGCGGAGGAGGCGCTCAACGCGATCGGCACCGTGCTGCTGGCGCGGGGGGACCTCGCCGGGGCCCGCCAGCGGTTCCAGGAGGTGCTCGCCATCAGCCGGCAGACCGGGAACCGCGTCGACGAGGGGCGCTCGCTCAGCTATCACGGGCTGGTCCTCGCCCGCCTGGGCTCGCTCGGCGAGGCCCGGCGCCTCCAGGAGCAGGCGTACGAGATCAGCCAGCAGGTGGGAGACCCGGTCCGCAGCGCCTCGATGCTCGGCGCCTCGGCCGAGGTGCTGATGCGGCTGGGAGACCTGCCCGAGGCCCAGCGGCGGCTGGCGCGGGCCCTGGAGATGAAGCGGCAGGCGGACAGCCGGCTCGGCATCGCCGAGGTGCTCGGCCTGGCGGCGCAGCTCCAGGAGCGGCTCGGCAACCTGGCCGAGGCGAAGCGGCTCGGCGCCGAGCAGGGGAGCCTGGCCCGCGTCACCGGCTCCCGCAGCGTCGCCGCGGCGGCGGTCCACGGGCAGGCCCTCCGGAGCCTGGACGAAGGGGATCTCCCCGGCGCCCGCCGCCTGCTCGAGGAGGCGCTGCGCGGCCGGGTGGCGAACGGCGAGCAGCTGGAGGCCGCGGCCGTCCGGCTCGACCTGGCGAACCTGACCCGTCTCACGGGGAACCCCCGCGAGGCCGCCCGCCTCGCCGCCGAGGTGGCGGACTGGTACGGCCAGCGGGGGATGACCGGCTTCCACGCCCTCGCTCTCGCCCGGGAGGCCCAGGCGCTCCTCGCCGACGGCCGGCGCGCTCCGGCCCGGGCCGTGGCCGGGCAGGCCCAGATGTATGCCGAGGCGGGGGAGGACCTCGACCTCCGGCTCGCCGTGGTGACCGCCGTGGCGCCCGTGCGCGCCGCCGCCGGAGACGCCGAGGCGGGCCTGGACCTCCTGCGCTGGGCGGTCCAGGAGGCGGGGCGGACCGGCAACGTGGCCGCCGGCCTCCAAGCCCGCCTGGAGCTGGGGCTCCTGCAACGGCAGACGGGAGATCCGGCGGCGGCGATGGCCACCCTCCAGGCCGTGCAGCGCGAGGCCGGGGCCCGCGGCTTCCGCTGGCTGGCGCAACGGGCCGCCGAGGGGCCCTTGGTGCGGCGGACGCTGCCCACGGGTTGAGCGCCCCCTCCTGAAGGCCGCGCGGGGATGAAAGCTTTTTCCCCCTTTCGCCATGGATGGGGAAAGGGACCGCTTCAAGAGGAGGACGACGCTTGACCACCGCCGCGACGATCGCCGCCGTCTGGACCGCCACCTTCCTTCTCCTGCTCGCCGTGGGAGGATTCCTGAGCCAGGCGGCGTTGCGCGCCGCCGGCCGGGTGCCGCCGCGGCCGAGCGGCCAGGCCCAAGGGGGAGACGCCCTGCTGCGCCGGGCCTACCGCGCCGTCCTCTGGCTCTCCTGCGCCTTCTACTGGGTCTCCATCCCCCTGGTGGTCCTGGTCGTGCTGGTGGGCGGCGGCGGGCTGGTCTACCTCTTCTTCCGCTTCGGCCACGTCCCCATCAAGCTGGTCCTGCTGCTGGCCGTGGGGGTCTTCGTGACCCTCTCCGCCATCGTCAAGAGCCTCTTCGTGCGGGGGGAGGACGGCGATCCGGGGCTCCGCCTCGACCTCGGCGGCGAGCCGCGCCTGCAGACCCTGCTCAACGAGGTGGCGGCGCGGATCGGCACCCGGCCGGTGGACAACGTCTATCTCACCCCGGGCACCGACCTCGCGGTGATGGAGCGCGGCGGCATGCTGCGCCAGCTCGGCGGCCAGACCGAGCGCTGCCTGATCCTCGGCGTGGGGGTGCTCGACGGGCTGGAGCTGGGCCCGTTCAAGGCGATCCTCGCCCACGAGTACGGCCACTTCTCGAACCAGGACACCGCGGGCGGCGGCTTCGCCCTGGCGGTGCGGCGCTCCCTGGTCACCATGGCGCGGCACCTGGCGATGGGCGGGGCGGCCACCTGGTACAACCCGGCCTGGTGGTTCGTCAACGGCTTCCACCGCGTCTTCCTCCGCATCTCCCAGGGGGCCTCGCGCCTCCAGGAGGTGCTGGCCGACCGCTGGGCCGCCTTCACCTACGGAGCGGCCGCCTTCGAGCGCGGCCTGCGGCACGTCATCGAGCGCTCGGTCTACTTCGACGCCCACGCCGACGCCGCCCTCGGCACCGCCGTCCAGACCAAGATCCCGGTGGCCAACCTCTACGAGGTGGACCCCGCCAAGCTCCCCGGGCGGGACGGCCTGGCCCAGCAGATCGAAGCGGCCCTCAACGCCGAGCCCTCCCCCTACGACAGCCACCCCTCGCCGGCCGACCGCTTCCGGTGGGTGCGGGCGATCGGCGGCGGCGGCGTGGCGGCCTCGGCCGAGGACGGCCAGCCGGTCTGGGGCCTCTTCCGGGACCGCGCGGGGATCGAGCGCCTGCTCACCCGGATGGTGTGCGACAGCCTCGAGCGGCAGGGGGTGGAATTCCTCCGGGTCGAGGAGGGGGCTTGAGGCGGAGACGGTTGTAGGATCTC
Source organism: Thermoanaerobaculia bacterium (assembly GCA_045807625.1). Lineage (GTDB taxonomy): Bacteria > Acidobacteriota > Thermoanaerobaculia > Multivoradales > UBA5704 > DATARR01. The sequence goes on from JBJMHA010000041.1 coordinate 242,087, forward strand.
TCCCGCTCGGACCCGCGGTCCGGAAAGGAGCCTCATGATCCTCCCGCGCGCCTTCGTCCTCCTCGCCCTCCTGGCCGCTCCGGCCCTCGCCGCGCCGCCGGCCCCCGGGCGCCCCCACGCCGAGCTCCCGGACGAGGCCCGGGCCATCGACGCCGAGCTGGTCGGCTGCGGCACACGGAGCTCGCTCTCCTCCTGGACCGATCCCAAACGGGGGATCGGCTGCGGGCGCGACGTGGTGGTGCGGCGGCTCAACGAGATCGCCGCCCGGACCGGCGGGCGGCTCCAGGTGGTCGTCGACAAATATGAGACGACCGGCCAGCGCACCGGCAACGTGCCGGTGCACATGGAGAACGTCTACGCCGTCCTCGAAGGGACCGACCCCCTGCGCCGCAAGACCGCCTACGTGATGTCCGGCCACCTCGACTCCCGCGCCACAGACGTCATGGACGCGAAGTCCGACGCCCCCGGGGCGGACGACGACGCCTCGGGGGTGATCGTCTCGCTCCTCTCCGCGCGGGCGATGGCGGAGAAGCCGGGCGGCTTCCGGGCCACCCTGGTCTTCGCCGCCGTGGCCGGGGAGGAGCAGGGGCTCCTGGGCGCCCGGCGGATGAAGGAGTGGCTGGCTCAGCAGGGGTACCAGGTGGGCGGCATGATCACCAACGACATCGTCGGCGCCACCAACGGCTCCAAGGACCGCCGGCCGCGCGTCTTCAGCGACGGAGGGCTGGACGGCGTCGACTCCCCCGGCCGGCAGATGGCCCGCCGCCTCGACGAGCTGGCGGGGCCCAAGCGGGTGCGCCTCATCCTCCGGCGCGACCGCTTCGGCCGCGGCGGCGACCACATCCCCTTCACCGAGGCCGGGCTGCCCGGCATCCGCGTCACCGAGCCGCTGGAGAATTACGACCACCAGCACCAGGACGTCCGGATGGAGAAGGGGGTCCAGTACGGCGACCTGATGCAGTACATGGACTTCCCCTTCGTGGTCGAGGTGGCGGCGCTCGACCAGCTCCTCCTCGGCGAGCTGGCCGCGGCCCCGGCGCCCCCGAAGGCCGCCGCCCTCTCCGGCGCCGTGACGCCCTCCGCCAAGATCACCATCGAGGCCGAGGACGACCCCGAGCGCCAGGGGTTCGAGCTGCTCCAGAGAGAGACGACCGACGCCCGCTGGCACGTCCTGCGGACGGTCGACCGCCCCGGTCAGGCCGTGCTGGAGAACACCAGCACCGACAACGAATACTTCGCCGTCCGCAGCGTCGGCAGGAACGGCCGCCGGAGCTTCGCCGTCCCCTGCGTGGCGGCTCCGGCCCAGCCGGCCCCCGCGCCCGCCAAGCCGCCGGGGCGCTGATTCGAGGTCGATCAGCCGAACATCTTGCCGAGCTCGCCGAGGATGCCGCCGCCGGGCTGCGCGCCGGGCGCTCCCGCGGCTCCGCCGCCGCGGATCTCCTGGAGCATGGGGACCGAGCCCGCGACCTTCTGCAGGAGATCGGCGCCGCCGCGCTGCTGGAGGAGGCTGAGGAGCGCGGGCACGAGCTGCATCAGCTTGTCGGCGCTGAGCCCTGAGTGGGCGAGGGCGGAGATCAGGCCGCCCACGCCGCCGGAGGAGCCCGTGAGCCCCCCGATCAGCCCGCCGAGCTCTCCCAGGAGCCCGCCGCCGCCGTCTCCGCCGGGCGCCGGGCTCGCCTGTGCGGCCGCGGCCTTGCCCATCCACTTGGAGGCCTCGGGTACCGCCCGCAGGAGCTGCTCGAAGTCGACCTGCGAGGCGTGCTCGCGGATCAGGTTCAGCAGAGCGCCCGCCCCCACCTCGGTCTGGCCCGGATGGGTGCCCAATTGGTTGACCAACTGCCGCAGAAGCTCGTCCATTGCTCCTCCCTTTTTCAAACATCCTACCGTAACCGGCCGGACGAAGAAAAAATCGGCGGCGCTTCCTACGTCCAGGAAGCGCCGCTCTGGAGGAGCAATGCGTGCCAACCGGAGAGCGGTTCGTGTTGTGTCGTTGTCTCTGGGACCCATTCTGGGGACCCGAGATTACGAATCACATTAAGGGCTCAGCCGCTGCTTCCGCCGGCCCCGGCCCCGCCGGCCCCGCGCTCCTCCGCTCCAGCCGCTTGCCGAACCGGCGGCCGAAGACCTTGGCCATCGCCTGGAGCTTGAGCGTCTGCAGCGGATACCGGTGGGGGCTCAAGGCCCGGCACTCCTCCGGCAGCATCACCAGGCTGACGTGGACGTTGGGCGCCACCCCGACCGGCAGCCCCTTCTCCATGCAGGCCTCGAAGAGACGGCGGAAGACGGGGACCATCGCCTCGGTCTCCGGCGGCTCGGCGTTCTGGAGGTCGGTGCCGGTCAGCGGTCGGAAGACGCAGACGGTGGGGACCGCCCCGACCGAGGTGATCCAGTCGATGGCGCGGATCGACGACTCCGGCGGCTCGAGGCCGGCGATGATCTCGCCGTTGGTCACCCAAGGCTCCCCCTTCGGCCCCTTGTGGGTGAGGGCGGCGCAGTAGCGGATCGCCTCCAGGTAGTGGTCGAGCCCGTACTCGGCGTGCTTGCCGGGGCAGACCTCCTCGAAGAGCCGGCGGTCGAAGATCTCGAAGCAGAACGAGACGCGGTTGACGCCGATCTCCCGCAGGTGGTCGTAGCGCCGGAGGTCGCGGTGGGGGGGCGTCTGCACGCCCACCAGAAGCCCGAGCTCGCGCTTGATGCGGACGATGAACGGCTCCAGGATGTCGAGGTAGGTGTCCCCCTCGTAGTGGCCGGTGTTGAAGTCGACGTAGGTGATCCCCGACTCCTCCCGCGCCGCCCGCACCACCTCCATCACCTCGTCGATCGACTTGTCGTCGGCGTCGTCGATGCCCAGGTTCAATCCCACCGAGCAGAACTTGCAATTCACCTTCTCCGGCCTGGCCGTCCAATACTCGCAGACCTTCGCCTGATAGATGCCGAGATAGGTCCCCTGGAGGGTGCCGACGCGGGTCATCGGCTTGCCCGTGGAGGTCGGCCGGTCGTACCAGCCGGGACGGGGAGAGAGGGTGACGGCGGTCACGTCGCTGCCGTTCCAGCGCACCAGGTAGCGTCCCCCCTCGCGGTGGAGGGTATAGGGGGAGCAGGCGGCGAAGCGCTCGGTCACCGGCACGTTGGTCCACAGGTTCCCCGGCAGGATCATCTCCAGCCCGCTGCCGAGGCCGGCGCGGGTGCGCAGGATCTTCCGTCCGCCGTCCTCCTCGACGAGGCAGGAATCGTCCAGGCGGATCCCCTTGCAGTAGAGGTCGAGCTTGAGCAGGGCGGAGCTCGAACGCAGGTCTTGGAGAGAAATCATGGAATCTCCTCGTGATCGTTCCCTGGAGGCTATCGAGGAGATCCCCCCGCCGTCGCCACCCGGCGGGCGGGGGGGGCCAACCCGGAGGGGTGGGGGCCTACGGCGAGACCTTGCGGGTCGCGGTAGCGAGCACGCGCGTCAGCATCAGCCGGCGGAACGCGGCGTTGAGAGCTCCCATCTCCGCGCGCGCCTCGGTCTCCGAGTGGAGCTCGCCGAGGAGCACCTCGCGGGCGCGCAGACGGCCGAGGTCCATCATGAGGCTCAGCACCTCCCAGCGTCTGTCGACGAATCTGCACGGCGGACGGTGCCGGGGACGGATCACCACGGTCCGCTCGCGGAACGGCGCCGGGATGACATGGTCGGGGTCGTTGGGGCCCTGGTAGAGCCCCCCCTCGCTCTCTCCCTTCATGGTGATCAGGACGACGGCGTCGCACCCTTCGGCGAATGCCTTCTCGTAAGGGAGATTGTCCGCGAGGCCACCGTCCCCATAGCGCTCGCCGTCGAGGCGGGGAGCGTGGGTGTAGAACGGGGGCATGTAGTTCGAGGCCAGGCAGAGCGCCAGCGGGTCCTCGGCCGTGCGCGCGTCGAAGAAGGTCCCCTGCCGGTCCCGCAGGCGGGTGACGCCGACCCAGAGCGGCTTCGCCTCCGGCCGGCGCAGCCGCTCGGCCCCGATGTAGCGGCCGAAGGTGCGGCGGTGCATCTCGGTGAACCGGTACGGCGTATGCTCTCGCAGGAGCCCGCGGACGTCGACGTGGGGCATCCGGGTGAAGGCGCGCCAGTACTGCCGGAGGCGGGGGACCGCGCCGGTCGAGACCGCGGCGCCGTTCCAGACTCCGCCCGAGACCGCCACCGAGAGGGCGGGATCGATCCCGATCTCGTGGAGGATCTCGATCACCCCCACCTGGAAGGAGCAGCGGGACGAGCCGCCGGAGAGGACGAGCCCCACCTTCCGGGCGGAACGGAGCAGATCGAGGGCGGGTGTCGCGGAATCCATGCTCACCGGCGCATTCTACTGAGCGTTGCGGGCCCGGTGCCAGACTCCGGGGAGGCATGAGTCCTGCAAATTCTTCTCCACGGATGGAGGAACCACGATGAGAAAGATCATCTCCCGCAGCTTTCTGGCGCCGCTCCTCGCGGCGGCCTTCCTCGCCGGTTGCGGCCCGGAGTACTACCCGGGCGACCAGCGCTATCCGGAAGGCGCCTATGGACGGTACGGCGAGCCCGGCGACCTGAGCGGCACGGTCGCGAGCGTCAACCCCCGGGCGCGGCTCATCTACATCGACGAGGAGGACGGCGACCGCGACGCGGGTCCGGTCGTCCTTTCCTACGACGACGGCACGACCGTGCGTTACCAGGGGCGGTCCTTCCGGCCGGAGGACCTGGAGCGGGGCGACCGCATCCAGGTCAGCGTCGACCGGAACGACGACGGCCGCCTGCTCGCCGAGAGCATCGACGTGCTCTACGACGTGAGCCAGGGCGGGCCGCCCCCGCCCCCGACCCCGAGGGGAGACCGCGACCGCGACCGGGGCCGCGGCGTCGACCGCGACGGGGGCCTGCAAGGGGTCATCCGCTCGATCGACACCGAGGCTCAGACCCTGGAGATCGACCGTTCCGGGGAGCGGGTCACGGTGAGCTACGACGATCGCACCCCCGTCCGCTTCCAGGGAGAGCGCTACAGCCCCGACAACCTGGAACGGGGGGACGAGGTGCGCATCCGGGTCCACGACTACGACGGCCGGCTCTTCGCGCAGGAGATCGTCGTGGTGCGGGACCGGCGCTCTCGCGGGTAGGGGTAGGGGGACCGCCCTGGAAGGGCGGGTATTGAATAGCTTGGGGTTTCAACCCCAAGCGGAGAGCCGCGCCACCACCCCCACCTGGGGTTGAAACCCCAGGCTGGTGAATATCGCCCTTTCAGGGCGGGCAAAGATGCGTACGGCATGAGGGCGCGCGAAGGTCGATGTCTTTGGGAGTACGATTGCGGGTTAGAAATCCTGCCGCTCCCGAAGGGAGATCCCATGAGACGACCCAGCGTCCAAGCCTGCCTCCTGCTCGCCACGATCGGCCTGGCGGCCGCCGCCAATGCCGCCGCGGTGGAGCAGGCCTCGAATCTCGATACCGATCTGGCGAAGCTGCAAGCCGTCGCGGACAGTTACCCTCCTGAGATCGGGACCCCCGCGGACCGCTCCCGCGTGGAGGCGCTCTGGAAGTCCGTCGAGGCGCGCCTGCTCCAGGCTCCGCACGGCTTCGAGACGGAGTTGAAGCTGGGCAACTTCTACCGGATGGGCCACAACCTCGACGTCAAGGGCGCCTGGGACAAGGCGGTGGCGCACCTGAACGAGGCGGCGCGGCTGCGGCCGGATTCGCCCCTGCCGTTGACCATGCTCGGCGCGCACTACTCGGGCTCCGGCCATGCCGCGGACGCCGTGGCGCCGCTCCAGCGCGCCCTGACCCTCAGCGGCGACCAGCCGGCCCCCGGGATCTACGCCAACCTGGCCTTCGCCTATTACCAACTTGGCGAATCCGAGAAGGTGGTGCGGTACGCGACCGCCTACCTCAAGACCAACCCCGACTCTTCCGTCATGAAGCTCCTCAAGGAGAGGTCGGAGGCGGCGCTCCGCGGGGGACCCAAGCCCAAGACGATCGAGATGGATAAAAAGCCGCCCAGGAGATAGATCGCCCGGCAAGCCCTATACGCGCCGGACGTGCTCGCCCGCGCGGCGGAGGTGGCCGGAGCGCATCACCACCGCCTCCAGAAACCCTTCGCGGTCCTTGGGCGAGACCAGCAGCCTTCGGCGGTTGCCGTAGCGGATCTCCAGGCGGTCGAGCGACAGCGCGGGGGATTTGATCAGGCTCCGCGACGGGCGGATCGAATCGATCTCGTCGATCGCGACCCGCCACTGGAAGAGGCCGGAACGGGCGATCACCTCCCGGCCGGTCACCTCATAGCGGGTGGATATCAGCGTTCCCACGATGATGCCCAGGATCAGGGCCTCGATCCCCACGACCAGGAAGATGGCCGGAATCGGCGGATTTGACAGCAGCGCCGAGCCCATCACCACCACCGAGGCGCCGGCCGGCAGCAGCATGAACGTCGCGATCCACCAGTCGACTTTGGAGGGGAAAACGAGGGTTGAGGAGTCCATGGCGTGCACGTTGATTCTAGAGCTTCCCAACCCGGAAGCCCCGCCCGGGATTTCAATCCCAGGAGGGAGAGGCCGCTTGCCTCCTTCGCGTGGCCGTCGCCGGAAGACGACAAATTTGACCCTCTACGAGAGACCTCGATATACTCCGGCCATGGCCGAGCCCGTCCGCAAGATGCCGGCCGATCTGGAGACAGCGTCTCCGGATGCCGATCCCTTCCGTTACGGATGGCGGCCGAGGTACGTCCGCCTGCCCGACGGCGAAGTCATCGTCGAGGAGATCCCGCTGACCGCCGAGGACCTCCTGGACCCTCAGGACGGAGACGTCGTGGGCCAGAGCGAGTACCACTTCTTCCTTCTGATCCTCCTCGCCGACCTGCTGCGGCGTTACTACACGGATCAGAAGGACGTCTTCGTGGCCGGCGATCTCAAGATGCTCTGGAGGATTCCGGGGCTCAAGAATCCGGCTCCTGATATCGCGGTGATCCCGGGGGTCCGCGACCGGACCGCCGACCGCAAGAGCTTCGACGTCGTCGCGGAGGGGACCCGGCCCTGCCTGGTGATCGAGCTGGTCTCCTCCACGGACGAGAAGACCCGGAGCAACGACTACGACAAGAAGGTCAAGATCTACGAGCGAGCGCGGATCCCGGAATACTTCATCCTCGACCCGCCGACCTCCTACACCCAGGGGCGCTTCCTCATCAGCGGCTTTCGCCTCGGCCCGGACGGGCGCTACCGGCCGATCGCGCCGGATTCCCAGGGTCGCATCCTCTCCGAGACCACGGGCCTCCTCTTCGCCCCGCCCATTGACGGCTGTGCCGTCCAGGTCTTCGAGGCCGCCACGGGGACCCCGTTGCTGAGCTCCGTTGAAGAGTCCGAGGCCCGGAAAGCCGCGGAGAGGCGCGCCGCGGCCGAGTGGCGCCGCGCCGAGGCAGCGAGTCAGCGCGCCGAGGCAGCGAGGCAACGCGCGGAGGCCGCCGAGGCGGAGCTCGCCCGGCTCCGGGCGGAGATCGAACGCCTCCGGCGCTGACCTCTCACCCAAATCCTAGACAGCCTTCCGCATCTCCCCGTGGTGGTCGTCGTGCCCGTACTTGCGGAGCGCCTCCTCGACGGGGAGCTTGCGCACCCGGAGGAGATTGCCGGAGACCTCCCGGATACACGACTCGCCAGGAGGACGGCCCCCGCGTCCCGTCCCCCTGACGCACTTCAATTGTCAAAGAACCCTACGGGCGACCCCGCGCGCTTGCGAGGTTGCCCGAAGCCCTTCAAGATCTCCCGAGCGCCTTTTTTCCCTTCCCGGCGCCCGTTTTCACGATCCCGGCGGCTGCTCAACGTTCCCCAACGCTTTTCGAGTCTTCCCGAGCAGCTATCTTGCTTGCCCGGCGGCTTTTTAGCTTCCCGAACGGCCATCCAGCGTTCCCGAGCACCCATCCAACGTTCCCGAGCGGCCATCCAACGCTCCCAGCCGTCATCCTGTCTTCCCGAGCCGCCGGGTAAGCGATCCGAGCCGCCGGGTTGGCAATTGAGACGGCATCCAGCTCTCGGAAGGCGCATCCAGGGCTCCGGAAGCCTCATCCGGGGGATCGAAGCCGTCATCCCGCCCTTTTCGTGATGCGCAAGGGCATTGTACCCATCTACCCAGCTCCAGTCTAGGGGAGGGAGGAGGCGAGAATTTTTATCCTAGTCCGCATAATTATCTTGACAAGCCGAGAGCGCCGGATCTAGGATGGCGCCCGTCTCAAGCAGGCATCACCTCCCGGTCCCAGAGGCTGGGAGAGAGACGGAAGGGAGGTCTCAGGGCCTCCTGGGTGCTCTTTGACAATTGAATCCAAGCAGGACCCCCTCCCCTTCCTCACCGGGCCGGGAAGAGGGAGGGGGCTTGAGGTGTGGGAAATCCCCCTCAGGGCGGAATCTGCTCAGCCTAGTGCGCCGTCAACCTTGAAATGACAGGAAGTCAACCGAGCAAACGATCGTTGGAATCGAGGCAGCGGTTTTTCGAGGCTACGGCTATCAGGATCGTTCCGGGAGGATGCGAAAGCGCTTCTTGCCTTCGATGCGGTAGGCCTCGAAATCGTCGTGATCGACCGTGAAGATCGTGATCAGTCCTTCTTTTCGCGCCAGGTGGACGAGCGTCGCGTCGGCGAAGTCCATCAGGCGGTCCTGGTAGCGGACCATCAGGGCTTCGAGCTCGGTCAGATCGGCGTCGTCGATCGGCAGGACGGTCACGGCTCCTGAGCGGAGAAAGCCCCACACCCGGGAGAGCTCGTGGGGGCCCTTCATGAGATGAAAGAGCTCGGCGAGGACCGCCGCGGACGTGGCCAGCGGAAAAGAGAGCTTCTGGAAGGCTTTGAAGCAGGCCCGGTGCCAGCGGTCGTCCGCGTCGAGGAGCGCCAGGATCGCGCCGGTGTCGATGAGACCGCGAGGTCTAGCGTCCATGCCGGCTTGCGATCCTCGCACGGACCTCGGAGCGGGTGTTCTCGGCCCGGCTGGGGTCGCCTCCGTGGAGGGTGCCGGCGAATTTCAGGGCCTCGTCGCGGATACGCCGCTGCCTCTCGTCCTCGCCTTCGTCCCGCCCCCTGGAATGCTCCAGCCAGTCCCGGGCGATCTGCTCGAGAAGCTCCGAGACGCTCTTGCGCTCCGCCCGCGCGGCCTCCTCGAGCTCGCTTTTGAGTTGGGGAGAAAGGCGCCAGCTATAGACTTCCGTCTTCATGCACTACAGTGTAGTGCGCCAAGGTTGGTGAAGCAAACAAAACCGCCGGGCGGCTTAAGGCCCGGCGGCGGGTTGGAGCGTCGGCGGCGGGAGCGCCCGTCACTCGAGGATCGAGCGGTCCTTCGTCTCGCGCAGGAAGAGGGCGCCGATGATCACGGTCAGGACGGCGACGATCACCGGGTACCAGAGGCCGTAGTAGATGTTGCCGGCCCGGGCCACCATGGCGGTGGCGAGGAGCGGCAGCATGCCGCCGAACCAGCCGTTGCCGATGTGGTACGGGAACGACATCGAGGTGTAGCGGATCCGGGTCGGGAACAGCTCCACCAGGAAGGCGGCGATCGGACCGTAGACCATGGTGACGTAGATCACCATGATCCAGAGGATGAGGAACGCCAAGAGGTAATTGGTGCGCGCCGGGTCGGGCGCCGCCGGATAGCCCTCGGTCTTCAGGGCGGCCTTGTAATCGTCTTCCTGCCACCCGTTCAGCGTGGAGTTGCCGATCCGCGTGGTCACCGTCTGGCCCGGCTCGGCGGGCTGCGAGGTGAAGGAGAGGCCCGCCTTGGTGAGGAAGTCCTTCGCCTTGTCGCAGTCGGTGAACTTGGTGCCCGGCAGGACGAAGACGTGGAAGTGGCAGTCGGTGGCCGCGACGCTCACCGGATGGCTGGCCTGAAACTCCTCCAGCCCCGGGTTGATGGCGTGGGTCAGCCCCTTGAAGAGGGGGAAATAGGTGAGTGCCGCGAGGAGGCAGCCGGCGAGGATGATCTTGAGCCGGCCGATGCGGTCGGACAGGCCGCCGAAGAAGACGAAGAACGGCGTGCCGGCCAGCAGCGTGGCGCCGATCAGGGTGTAGGCCGCCAGGTAGCCGAGCTTGAGGGTGATGGTGAGGAAGAAGAGGGCGTAGAACTGCCCCGTGTACCAGACCACCCCCTGGCCGGCGGTGGCGCCGAAGAGGGCGAGCAGCACGTACTTGTTGTTCGGGTAGTGGATGAAGCTCTCCCGCAGCGGCGCCTTCGACCCCTTGCCCTGCGACTTCATCGCCTGGAAGACCGGCGATTCGTTCAGCTTCAGCCGCATGTAGATCGAGAAAACGAGGAGCACGAACGAGACCAGGAAAGGCACCCGCCATCCCCAGGCCTTGAAGACGTCCTCGGTCATGTACTTGCGGCAGAAGCCGATGACCAGGAGCGAGAGGAAGAAGCCGAGGGTCGCCGTGGTCTGGATCCAGCTCGTGGCGTAGCCGCGCCGCTTCTCGGGGGCGTGCTCGGCGACGTAGGTCGCGGCGCCTCCGTACTCGCCGCCGAGGGCCAGGCCCTGGAGCAGGCGGAGGCTCACGAGGAGGATCGGCGCCAGGACTCCGATCGCGGCGTAGGTGGGGAGAAGGCCCACCGCGACGGTGGAGGCGCCCATCACGATGATGGTCACCATGAACGTATATTTGCGGCCTACGAGGTCCCCCAGGCGCCCGAACACCAGGGCGCCGAACGGCCGCACCAGGAAGCCGGCCGCGTAGGTGGCGAAGGCGGAGAGCAGGGCCGCAGTGTCGTTCCCCTTGGGGAAGAAGAGGGCGGCGAAAAAGGGCGCCAGAGTGGCGTAGAGGTAGAAGTCATACCACTCGAACACCGTGCCCAGCGAGGAGGCGAAGATGACCTTGCGCTCTTCTTGCCGGGAAACCTGAAGGACGGGAGCGGCGGGCGCGGTCGTCGCTACACTCATAACTCATCCCCCTTTGCCGGTGGTCTCAGAACTGGAAGACCTGATACTGGATCTGGAACTGGTTGCGCTTGGGCGAGCGGTCGCGGTCGATCTTGGTATAGGCGAGCTTCAGGTTCGAGTTGTGGCCGGCGAACCAGAAGGCGACCCCTCCCTGGGTGCGCTTCTCGTCCGGCCGGGCGGCGGCGTCGAAGTCCTGGCGGGCGAGCTGGATGTAGGGCATCAGCTTGATGGTGTGGAAGTAGTAGCCGGCCTCGACCATCGTGTTCCGCTGCTTGGGGAGCGTGGGGAGGAAGACGTCACCGTCCAGGGTGTTGTAGTCGGCCTGCAGGGTGAAGCCGTCACCGCCGGGGACCGGCTGGTCCCAGAAGAGGTCGGCGCCATAGTTTTTGTAGGTCGCGCTGGAGCCGTTCGCGAGGTCGCCGTTCTGGCGGTCGAAGCTGCCGCCGATCGAGAGCGACTGCGTCTTGCCCAGCGAGGTGCCGCGATAGAAATAGGTGGTCTGCGGGCCGAAGACGTACCAGGCGAGCCGCCCCGCGTAGCGGAAGGAATTCGTGTTGTTGATGCCGCGCGCGCCCTGGAAGACGCCGGCGCGGTATTCGAGATGGTCGCCGCCGAGATAGCCGCGCGCCTGCACGCCGTAGTCCCGGCCGGTGCGCGAGGTCGTGGGGACGGATTCGTTGAAGGTGTACGGACCGTAGTCCAGGGCCAGCAGGCTGGCGGCCGACTGGTTGTGGTTGTAGGTCTGCGCCATCAGCAGCATGCCGCCGTCGAGCTGGAATTCCTTGCTGAAGGCGTACGTGACGATGAAGTCCTGGATGAAGAGGTCGGCGTTGTTTTTCGTGCCGTCGGCGTTCCCCTTGCCGAGGTTGGGGGCGTCGGTGTCGAAGAAGACCGTGAGCTGGTCGGACAGCTTGAAATTGCCCAGCAGGCGGATGCGCCGCAGGAAGATGTTGTCCGACTTGTCCTTGGCGTTGGCGGTGTCGATGCTCTCGAGCTGGAGCTGCCCGAGGATGCCGATCTTGAAGCTCTGCTTGCCGTCCGCCGAGGTCATCTGGATCTGCGCCGCGGCGGGCGCGGAGGCGGCCAACGTCACCGCCAGGAGGACCGCTGCCCATCTCGAAGGGTGGGGGCTGCTTGCCATCGTGCATCCTTTCTCGAAAATGCCCTATCAGTCGGGCGGTGAGGAGGATACGACTTTGTCAATGATGGATCTGCGACGGATCGTGCTCCGGGCCTGAGGCCCTGTCGCCACCTCTTGGGATAGGTAGATTATGCTCCAAGACTACCCTGTAGGGTAGGGGGAAGAAAAGCGGCGGTAGAACCAGATCTTGACCTCCTGCACCCCCGCCAGATAGACGGCGACCATCGCCGCCAGGATCAGAAAGAACCGGGGGGGCGGCGCCACGAAGCCGAGCGCGGGGGCGAGCGGGGTCAGAGGGAGCAGCGCCGCCAGGGCGACCACCGAGAGGGAGGTGAGGGTGAGGAGGCGGCTGGGCCGGCTCCGCAGGGGGTTGCCGCGGGTGCGAATGATGAAGATGACCAGCACCTGGGTGGCGAGCGACTCGACGAACCAGCCGGTCTGGAAGAGCGCCTCGGGGGCCCGGAACACGCGCAGGAGGACGAAGAAGGTGAGGAAGTCGAACAGCGAGCTCACCGGGCCGACGGCGAGCATGAAGTTGCGGATGAAGGCCATGTCCCAGCGCCGCGGGCGCCGGATGAAATCCTCGTCCACGCTGTCCATCGGGATGGGGATCCCGGAGACGTCGTAGAGGAAATTGTTGAGCAGGATCTGCACGGGGCGCATCGGCAGGAAGGGGAGGAAGAGGGCGGCCCCGGCCATGCTGAACATGTTGCCGAAGCTCGAGCTGGTCCCCATCATGATGTACTTCATGATGTTGCCGAAGGTGCGGCGCCCTTCGCGCGCAGGACGTTCGGACCGCGGCGGGCGAGGCGCGAGGCGGCCTCGGCGCCGGAGAGCCCGGCCGGGGTGGCGCCCAGGCGGGCGGAGAGGTCTGCGAGCGACTCCCGCCAGAACGCCGCCTTGTCCTCGGGCATGGCGCTCAGTCTATCGCGGTACGCAGCAGGTCTTCGAGGTCCAGCGGGTCGGTGTACATGACCAGCTCCCCGTTCGGCCCTTGCGGCCACTGCTCGCGCGGCCGGTCCCAGTAGAGCTCCAGGCCGTTCTGGTCCGGATCGGCCAGGTAGATCGCCTCGCTGACCCCGTGGTCCGCGGCCCCCTGGAGCTGGATGCCCGCCTCCAGGACCCGCCGCAGGGCGCGCGCGAGGTCTCGCCGGGTGGAGTAGCGGATGGCGGCGTGATAGAGCCCGGTGCGGCCGGGAGGGGGCGGGGAGCCGCCCCGGCTCTCCCATGTGTTGAGGCCGATGTGGTGGTGATAGCCCCCGGCCGAGATGAAGGCGGCCTGCGCGCCGAAGCGCGTGGTGAGCTCGAAGCCGAGCACGCCGCAGTAGAACGCCAGGGACTTTTCGATATCGGACACCTTGAGGTGGACGTGGCCGATGTCGGTGCCGGCGGGGACGGTGTAGGGGGGATGGTCGGATTTCATGAGCACAGCCTCACGAGAGCGCGCGGCTCGCCATCTCGGTTCCGATCACCCGCGCGCGGATCTTGGCGAAGGCGGTGTCGCGGGCCGTCGAGAGGTCGTCTCCGAACGGGGAGAAGCCGCAGTCGTCGGTGGTGCCGAGCCGGCCGGGAGCGATGAATTCGGCCGCCTCGAGGACGCGGTCGCGGACCTCCTCCGGAGTCTCCACTCGCGGATCGATCGGATCGGTGACGCCGATGAAAACCTTTTGCTCCGGCCGCGCGTGGTCGCGGATGATGCCCAGCACCCGGCGGCGGTCCTTCTCGCTCGCCAGTTGCAGATAGAAATTCCCCGCGTCGAGGGAGAACAGGTCGGGCAGGAGGTCGGCGTAGTCGACGTCGGCGCTGTGCGTGGAGTCCCGGTCACCGCCCGGGCAGGTGTGGACGCCGATGCGCCGCCGCTCCTCCGGCGAGAAGCGGCTCAGCACCTGATTGTTCAGGTCGACGAACTGGCGCAGCAGCCCGCGCGAGGGATCGAGCTTCACGGCCAGCCGGCCCTCGGTGAAGTCGATCTGCACGTTGTGGGCGCCCCGGCCGAGGCACTCCCGGATGTCCGCCTCCGCCTCATCGATCAGGTCCGAAATGAAGGCCTCCCGAGGGTAGCCGTCGATGCCGGACGGCGGATAGAGAAGGCTCAACGCCGAGGCCGAGATCACAGCCTGTTTGAGGGGCCGCGTGGTGAGAAGCCGGGCCGCGGAGAGATAGTCCGAGGCGCGGGTGCGGTAGCGGAAGGGGCCCGAGACGAGCCGGGGCAACCGCCGCACGTGGCCGTCCGCGAACGAGATCTGGACGCCGTCCGGCGCCAGGTTGCCGCTGCCGTGGACCGGGTAGGTCGCGAAGCTGGGCTTGGTCTGCTCGCCGTCCGTGATCACCGGCGATCCGGTCTCCTCGAAGCGCCGGATGGTGTCGAGCAGCGCCTGCCGGTACAGCTCATCCAGACTCTCTTGAGACCGGCGGCCTGCCTGGACCTCCTGGACCGCCGCGATCAGCTCGGGAGGACGCGGGATGCTGCCGATGGGCTCGGTGGGTATTTGCATCCTGCAAGTATACTTAACGAGAGACCGCCGTCCGCAACGGGTAGAATCCCCACCCGTGGAGCTGATCGTCCCTCACCTCGGCGCCGACTTCGACGCCTTCGCGGCGGCGCTCGTCGCGCGGCGGCTGCACCCGGAGGCGCGGATCTTCTTCCCCGGGTCCCGCGAGGGGTCGGTGCGCCGGATGATCGAGGCGCGCGGCATCGAGGTCCCTGAGGTGAGGCGGAAGGAGATCGACCCCGGGGCGCTCCGGCGGGTGATCCTCTGCGACATCCGGCAGCGCGACCGCATCGGCGTCGTGGCCGAGTGGCTGGCGGCGAATCCCGGGATCGAGGTCTGGGCCTACGACCACCACCCGGCCTCGGCGTCGGACCTGGAGCTGGCGGGCGGCATCGTCGATCCGGCGGCCGGCTCGACCTCGACCCTGCTGGCGGAGGAGCTGCGCCGGCGCGGGATGGCCTGTTCTCCCGAAGAGGCGGACCTCCTGTTGATGGGCATCTACGAGGACACCGGCTCCCTGACCTACGCCACCACCTGCCCGCGGGACCTCGAGGCCGCCGCCTGGCTGCTCGGACAGGGGGGCGACCTCGCGGCCGTGCGGAGCTTCGTCGTCCGCCCTCTCGACCCCGAGCGGCTCGACGTGCTCCACCGCATGACCCAGCGGCTGGAGGCGCACCGTGTCCGCGGGCACCGGGTGGGGGTCGTCGAGGTGGAGCTGGGGGAGTACCTGGAGGAGCTGGCGCCGCTCGTCTCGCGCTGCCTGGAGGTGTTCGACCTGCCGCTCCTTTTCGCCTTCTTCGGCGAGGGGGACCGGGTGACGCTGATCGCCCGCGGCCATCTCGAAGGGGTGGACCTCGGAAACCTCCTCGAGGAATTCGCCGGCGGGGGAGGGCACGCCACCGCCGCCTCAGCCCGGCTCAAGGAGACCACCCTGCTCGAAGCCCGGGAGCGGCTCCTGGAGTTTCTCGCGGGAGCCCTGCCGCCGGCGGCGCGGGCGCGCGACCTGATGATCGTCCCCTTCCACACCCTCGCCGCGGAGACCACGATCGGGGGGGCCAAGGCCGGCCTCAACGCCCGGCGGATCAACGCCGCGCCGGTCGAGCGGGAGGGGCGGGTGGTGGGGATCGTGACCCGCCAGCTCCTCGACGCCGCCCTCCAGCACGGCCTGGGCGCGCGGCCGGTGGCGACGGTGATGTCCCCCGAGCTCGAATGGGTCTCCCCCGACGCCCCGGCCGAGGAGGTGCGGGAGCGGATGCTGGTGCGCCAGCCCCGCTTCGTGCTGGTGGGAGATCCCGCCGCGGGGCGCCCCCTCGGCCTGGTCACCCGCATGCAGCTCCTCCGGCACCTGCACGGCGAGCTCTCCACCTTCGAGGAGCGGATCGACCGCCGGGCCGAGCACCTCCGCGAGAAGCGCGAGCACGTCGCCCGGCTGATGGAGACGCGGCTCCCGTCCCCCCTGCTGGAGCGGATCGAGACGATCGCCGCCGTCTCGCGCCAGCACGGCGTGCCCGCCTACCTGGTGGGGGGCTTCGTGCGCGACCTGCTGCTCGAACGGGAGAACCGGGACCTGGACGTGGTGGTCGAGGGGGACGGGATCGAATTCGCCGGATTCCTGGCCGCGGCCTTCGGCGGCCGCATGCGCGCCCATCGCGCCTTCCTGACGGCGGTGGTGGTCGATCCTCAAGACTTTCACGTCGACGTCGCCACCGCCCGGAGCGAATTCTACCGGGCCCCGGCGGCACTCCCCGAGGTGCAGACGTCAGCCTTGCGGCAGGATCTCTTCCGGCGCGACTTCACGATCAACACCCTGGCGGTCCGCCTGGGGCCGGAGTCGGGCTTCGACCTGATCGATTTCTTCGGCGGCCGGCGCGACCTCAAGGACAGGACTCTGCGGGTGCTGCACAGCCTCTCGTTTATCGACGACCCCACCCGCATCCTGCGCGCCGTGCGCCTGGAGCTGCGGCTCGGCTTCCAGATCTCGCCCGAGACCCTGCACCTGGCCCAGGTGGCGCTCGCGGAGGGGGCCTTCGATCAGCTTTCGGGCTCGCGCCTGCGGGACGAGCTGGCCCTGCTGCTCGGCGATCCGGGGCTGGCCCTGCGGGGCGTCGAACGGCTGGCCGAGCTGGGCGTCCTGAAGGCGGTCGAGCCCCGGCTCGAGCTGGACGGCGCCCTTCTGGAGCGGCTCCGGGGAGCGCGGGCGGCGCACGACTGGTACCGCCTCGCGGGGATCGCCGATCCACCCGTTGAGGCCTGGCGGCTGTCCCTGATGGCCCTCGCGGCCGGTCTGGAGGAGGGGGAGCTGGAACGCCTCGCCAGCCGTCTCCTGCTGGCGGGCGAGGACCTCCGGCTGCTGACCGGGTTCCCGGCCCGGCTGGAGGCGGCTCGCGTCATCCTCCGTAACGATCCACAGCCTCATCAGGTGGCGGAGGCGCTGGAGCCGCTGGCGGGGGAGGAGCTCCTCCTGCTGATGGGAGAGGGGGACGAGACGGTCCGCGGCTGGGTGCGCCGGTATCTGACCGAGCTCCGCCCGCTGACCCTCTCCCTGAAAGGAGCGGACCTGCTCGCGCGAGGCGTCCCGCCCGGCCCGCGGATCGGCGAGGCCCTGCGCGACACCCGGCGGGCGCGTCTTGACGGGAAGATCGACGAGGCCGGGGAGCTGCGCTACGCTCTCGACTTCCTGACGGAAGACCAGAGGAGGACCGCTTGATCCGATCGCGTCTCGCCACGGCGGCCATCCTGCTGCTGGCGGCTCTGCCGGCTCAGGGAGACGACCGCTCGACCGAGATCCTCCGCTACGAGTGCCGGACCGACGTGGCCCGCCGCGAGACCACCCTCTTCGCCAACGGTACCATCCGGCTGCGCAAGGGGCAGATCGGCAACGAGAAGATGGGGCTCGTGGAGCTGGCGCCGGACAAGCTGGAGGGCTTCGTCAACCGCCTCGCCGGGGAGGACCTCTCGGAGGCGAAGAACCCGGACAAAGGCCCGGAAGGGGCCTGGATCGAGCGCTGTGAGCTGTATTTGCAGCTTCCGGGCAAGGACCTCCAGACCTGGCGGTTCGGCCAGTACGACCCCCTGCCGCTCAACCTCTCGCACGTCGTGCGGATCGCCCAGGAGCTGGAGAAGAAGGTGCCGATCGTGAAGGAGGCCGACGACCTGCCGGCCGGCTACGAGCCCCGGCCCGGCGACGTGCTGAGGCACGCGGGGGACGGCAACCGCTTCCGCGTCGTCTCCTTCACCAGCGACAACAAGGGGATCGAGCTGGAGGGAATCGACCAGCCGATCGAGCTCTACGTCCCCAGGGACCAGATCCGGAAGAAGTTCACGGCCCTGCTGTCGAGGGAGCCGTGAAGCCGGGCGTCCGGATCACCGGCGGAGAATTCCGCGGCCGAGGCCTCGCCGTACCCCCTGGAGCCAGGCCGACCGAGGGAAGAGTCCGCGAGGCGCTCTTCTCGATCTGGAGCGGCCGCATCGAGAACGCCCGCGTCCTGGACCTCTTCGCTGGGAGCGGCGTGGTGGGCCTGGAGGCGTTGGGACGCGGAGCGCTCTCCGTCCTCGCCGTGGACCACGGGCTCCGGGCTGTGGAGACTCTGGAGGCGAACGCGGGAAAGCTGGGGGAGAGGCTCTTACAGATCCGCCGTCTCACCCTCCCAGCCGGCCTCGCCCGTCTCGCCGAGGAGGGCCCCTTCGACCTCGTCTACGCCGACCCCCCGTACAGCTTCGACGGCTACGGGGAGCTTCTGGAAGCCGTGGCTTCTCTCCTCGCTCAGGATGGAGAGGTCGCCGTCGAGCACTCCTCCCGCCGCGACCTGCCCATCGAGGCCGGGCCGCTGACGAGGGTGGACGTGCGGCGGTATGGGGAGAGCGCGATCGGCTTCTACCGGCGGGGACCGGCCTGACCTATGCCATGATGAATCAATGCTCAAGCCGCGCGTCCTGGCGTGCGCTCTGGGGCTCTCCATCTCCCTGGTGGGGTGCCGGCGGAGCGGCGTCCAGGGCTGTCTCGACCTGACCGCGTCACACCGCTATGCGGCGGCCGCGAAGCGCTGCGGAGAGGTCTACTACGCGGCCGGGAGGGATCCCCGCGCGGGGGCGGCGGCCGCCCAGTCCCATTACGCCCTCCGGCACGAGGACGAGGTCCTGACCTGGGTCGACCGGCTGGCCCGGGAGAAGAGGGTCTCCCCCGGCGTCTGGAGCCTGGCGGCGTCCGTACAGGAGCGGCAGGGGCGGCTCGAAGAGGCGGAGAGGGACTACCGGCGCGATGTCGCCGTGTGCCGCGCCGCGGGCGACCACGCCCGAGCGGCGGACATCCTCTACCGGCTTTTCCACCTCTCCTGGGGACGGTCCGGCTACCGCGCGACCTATCTCCTCGCCAGCGAGTCCCTGCGGGAGGCGGTCGAGTCCCGGGACCCGAAGCTGCAGGCGTTCGCCGTGCAGGCGGTCTACACGGCCCTGTTCGAGGTCGGGGACCTGGACGGGGCGCGCAGAGCCCTGGACGCGGCCGCTCCCTGGATCGCGGGGCTCGATCGCCAGACGCAGGCCCGCTTCCTCAACAACCGGGGGACCGTGCTGGCCGCCCAGGGGCGTCCGGCGCTCGCCCGGCGCGAATTCGAGCGGGCGCTGGAGCTGGGGGCCGGGGGGACGCACGAGCTCTTCCGGGCGGTGCAGCTGAACCTGACCGAGGTCCTCCTCGACCTCGGCGAGACCGGCCGGGCGGCCGATCACCTGGCGGAGGCCTGGAAGCACGTGGAGCCCGGCCGGCCGCCCGCGGACTCCCTCTTCGATTACCAGGTGCGGATCGATCTCGCTCGCGGAGACCTCGCGCGGGCCGGCCGGGATCTCGCCGCGGCCCTCGGCAACGAGCCGGATCCGGAGTGGGCCTGGGACCTGGAATACCGCCGGGGGCTCCTCGCCGAGGCCCGCGGCGATCTCCGGACGGCGGAGAGCGCCTATGAGAAGTCGGTCGGAATCGTCGAGGAGATGCGCCGGTCGCTCGCCTTCGACGATCTCAAGTCCTGGCTGCTGGACCGGAAGCGCGAGCCCTTCGAGGCCCTCTTCCGCCTGCGGGCCCGGTCGGGCCGCGCCCGGGAGGCCCTGGAGGTCGCGGACCGGGCGCAGGCCCGGACCTTCCTGGATGCCTTCCTCCAGGGCAGCTCGTCCGCCGGCGCCCCGCTCGAACGGCTGGAAGGCCTGGGCTCCCTGCTGCCGGCGATGAGCCAGTCCCCCGTGGCGGCTCCGCAGCCGATCGGCCAAGTGTTGAAAGCCTTCGGGGACCGCCACGGCCTGATCTACTTCGAGGCGGCGGACGACCTCTGGCGGATTGTGGTCGCGGGCGGGAAGGTCCGCCTCCAACCCGTGGCGGTCCGGGCTCCCGAGGTTCGCCGCCTGGCGGAGGAATTCCTCGCCCATCCGGAAGACGCCCGGAGGGCCGAACGGCTCGGGGAGCTCCTGCTGCCTCCGGGCTCCCTCCCGGAGAGAGGGCGGACGGTCTACGTGGCCGCCGACGGCATCCTGGGAAACCTCCCCTTCGCCGCCCTGCGCCGGGAAGGGCGGTATCTGGTGGAGGACCGCCCGCTGGTCTCGGTGCCTTCCTTGAGCGCGCTGGCCGCCCTCGAAAAGCCCCGGGGAGAGGCCGCCGAGTCCTCCCTGGTGCTGGCGGACCCGCGCGGCGACCTGCCCGCCGCGATGGCCGAGGGGAGGGACGTGGCGAGGCTCCTGGGCTGCCCCGTGCGGACGGGCCGGGAAGCGACCGCCGGGGAGATGCGGCGCGCCTCGCGGGCGCGGGCCCTCCACCTGGCGACCCACGCCGGGCTGGGCCCTCGCGGCTCCTGGCTCGAGCTCGCCGGCGGCCAAGTGAGCGCCAGCGAGATCGTGGCCGGCCGGATCGGGCCTCGCTTGGTGGTGCTCGCGAGCTGCGCCTCCGGAGCCCGGCCGGGCCGCCAGATGTGGGGGTCTCTGGGCGCCTCCTTCCTGGCGGCGGGGAGCCGGTCCGTCCTGGCCTCGCTCTGGTCGGTCGAGGACGCGCCCACCCGCGAGCTCATCCTCGGTTTCTATTCGGAAGGGGGGACCTCGGACCCCGCCGGCGCGCTGGCCCGCGCGCAACGTGTTGCGATCGGCCGGGGTCTGTCGCCTAAGATCTGGGCCCCCTTCGTGCTCCTGGGGTCCGACCGGCCTCTGGACGAAGCTCCTTGAAGGAGGAAAGACATGTCGATTCGCAGGCTCGCGGCCGTTCTTCTCTTCCCCCTCGGTTTCTGCAGCGCCTTCCTGGTGAGGTCGCGGGCTGCCGACGTGACGGCCCGGGAGGGGACGATCGTCGGAAAGCTGAGATACAAGGAGACGGGGACGGATTTACAGTTGATCCATCCGGCGGATGACAAGGTGAGCTATCTGGTCATCGTGGCGGAGAAGGGGAAGGCTGCCGCCCCCCGGGTCGCGTACCCGAACGGGGATCTGACGCTCCGCAAGACGGACGTCCAAGTTGTGGGCATCTACCAGGTGATCCCCGTCGCCACGGTCCGGCTCCCCAGGCCCAGCCCGAGCTCCATTCCCGACATCCTGAAGTGCAGGCCTTCGTACTGTCCGTTGCCGCCGGATCCCGGCCCTCCCCCGGGCCCGGGCCCGATCCCGATCCAATACTCCTACCAGTTCCTGCGGGACCCGTCGGTCCTGCCCAAGCCGGGCCGGTAGACTTCATGCTGTCCCTGGTCCACGAGCCTGCCCGTACCGCTCCCGATCCGGAGCGGGAGGCGCTCGCCGCTCTGGACCAGGGCCGCTTCGACGACGTGCTCGCCATCCTGATGCGGGCCTACGGCACCGCCGTCTACCGCCACTGCCGGCAGATGACCGGGGAGGAGGACCTCGCCCAGGAGGCGCACCAGATGACCTTCGTGCAGGCCCACGAGGGGCTGCCGAGGTTCTCCCGCCGCTCGTCGCTGCGGACCTGGCTGCTCGGCATCGCCCGCCACCGCTGCCTGGACCTCCTCAAGATGGACCGCCGGCGGCGCCAGCGCTTCAGCCCGATCGAGGATGTGAGCGAGCCGCCCGTGCCGGACGGCGGGGCGGAGGACCGGCTGGCCGGGCGCTCCCTCGCCCGCGCCCTGGCGAGCTGCCTGCGAGGGCTGGCGCCCCGCGCGCGGGACGCCGTCCTGCTGCGCTTCCAGCAGGGGCTGTCGTACCCGGAGATCGCCCGCCAGTCGGGCGAAAAGGCGCCGGCGCTGCAGATCCGGGTCTCCCGCGCCCTGCCGCTCCTGCGCCGCTGCCTGGAGGGGAAGGGGGTGGTGCCGTGAGCTGCGACCGGTTCGACGCCGAGGCCGTCCTCCTCCTGGAGCGGGGCCTGCCCCTCGACGAGCACTTCTCGATCTGTCCGGACTGCCTCGCCGCCCGGTCGGCCCACGACCGGTTGCGGGCCGGGATCGCCGGGTTGGGGGAGGAGGACGAGCCCCCCGCCGGCTGGCAGGCCCGGGTCTGGGAGCGCATCGAGCAGCGGCGGGAACGCCGGCGCTCGTGGCGTCAATGGTGGTGGGTGGTGCCGGCGGGCGCGGCCGCTACGCTCGCCGCCTTCCTCCTCGTCCGCTCTCCGGGACCGCGCCCGCCCTCCCTGCTCGCCGAGGTGCAGGCCGGGGACACCGTCCGGCGTGGCTCAGAGGCACAGCCGGGAGACCGCCTGCGGCTTCAGGCGACCACGAATGGCGCACCGTATGCCGAGATGCGGGTCTACCGTAACGACAGCGAGCTGGTCCTGCGCTGCTCGGCGGAGCGTCCCTGTACCCTCCTGCTCGATGCCATAGGGCGGTATCAGCCCCTCCTGCTGCTGTCCCGGAAGCCGCTCCCCGCCATGGCTTCCGGTCTGGAGACCGACACCCGCGCCGCGCTGGCGGCCGGCGCCGAGGTCCAACTCGGTCCGGAGGTCACGGTCCGCTGATCCCGTTGTTGTGATTCGTCTCCCCGCGTCGCCTCAAGTAGCGAAAGGATTAGCTCGCAGCGAGCGGTCCTCAATCACAACAAAGTGACAGGAGAAAAATCATGAGCAACCGGAATCGCACGATGGTGGTAGCTTGCCTGACCCTGGCCCTGTTCTGTCTGCCCTGTCTGGGGGACGAGTACGTCGATCCCACTCCGCCGCAGACGGGCCCGACGGCGGTGCGCGGCATGCACGCCTGTGAAGAGGCGCACCTCGCCACCGGGATTCACGTGGGGAGCAACCTTCTGCTCTGCAACAGCAGCTTCACCACCCCCGACGGAGCGAGGTCGCGGATCGTGGACCACAACACGGCGATCACCCTTGGCGGGCTCAGCATGCACGCCTGCCCTCCGGGATTCGCGGTCAAGGGAGTGCACGTCGGCGACAACCTGCTGGTCTGCGAGCGCGCCAATATCGACGACGCGCGCGCGATGGCGGACTCGGCCACCCAGCGCAACGGCATGCATGCCTGCCCGGCCGGCATGCTGATGAAGGGGCTGCACGTCGGCCGTAACGTCCTCGCCTGTGTGCCGACCCGATGATCCGCGAGGCCGCCTCGGCGGATCGCCGGGGCGGGCCCTCCCCATCACCGCAGGAAGAAAGCCAGCTCTTCCAGATTGATCCGCAGGTCGACGTTCTTCAACGGCACGTCGGTACGGCGTTTGACGCGCACGGGGGCGAAGTTGAGGACCCCCTTGATGCCCGCGTCGGCCAGGGCGTCGTAGTTCTCCTGGGCGGCCTCGGCGGGGACAGCCAGGACGCCGATCTCGGCGCCGGATTCGCGGACGACCTCCTTGAGATCCGCGCTGGAGCGGACGGTCAGGTTGGCCACCCGCTTGCCGATCTTCTTCGGATCGTTGTCCACCCCCGCCACCACGCGGAACGAGCCGTAGTTGAAGCCGAGGTACTGGGCGAGCGCGCTCCCCAGGTTCCCCATGCCCACGATCAGCAGCGCATGCTGGCTGTCGAGGCCGAGGAGGGAGCTCAGGTGGATGGCCAGCGCGTCGACGTCGTAGCCGACGCCGCGGATGCCGAACTCTCCGAACTGGGCGAGGTCCTTGCGGATCTGGGTCGCGGAGAGGTGGTAGCGCTGCGCCATCTCCTGCGAGGAGACGCGGGACACCCCGCTCTCCTGGAGATGGCGCAGACAGCGCAGGTAGAACGAGAGCCGGTTGAGGGTGAGAGGGGAGACCTCTTCCAGCTCGTTTACTTCGCGGTGGTCGCTGCGATCAGCCACTGGAGCAGACCCGTGGGCCAGATGCCGAGCGCCAGGGTCCCCAGGGCGGCGACCACCGCCGCGGTGCGGCCCCAGACATCGATCAGCAGCCCTTCCGGCTGCCGCGTCTCGGGTTTCATGTAGAGGTAGTACACGACGCGGAGGTAGTAGAAGACGCCGATCAGGCTCGCCAGCACGCCGGTGATGGCGAGGCCGACGTGGCCGTCCCCCACCGCTTTCAGGAAGACCACGTACTTGCCGAGGAAGCCCAGGGTCGGCGGGATGCCGCCCAAGGACAGCATGCAGACCGTGAGGCAGCCGCCGAGCAGCGGATAGCGGTACCCCCAGCCGGCGAGGTCAGAGATCAGATGCTGCTCGCCCGGCCGGCTGTAGAGCAGCGCGACGACCGTGAAGGCGCCGGCGTTCATCAGCACGTAGGCCAGCAGGTAGACGAGCACCGGCGTCAGCGAGGTGCGGTCGAGCGTCACCAGCGCCAGCAGCAGGTAGCCCATGTGGGCGATGCCGGAGTAGGCGAGCATGCGCTTGAGGTCCCGCTGCACCAGGGCGAGCAGGTTCCCCACCACCATCGAGAGCACGGAGAGGATCGCCACCACCGTGGACCACTTGGCCGTGCTCAATCCTCCGCCTCCCTGCGTGACCGCGCCAAGCAGCCGGTAGAGCACCAGCGCGCTCGCCACCTTCGGGGCCACCGAGAGGAAGGCCACGAACGGCGAGGGGGCGCCCTGGTAGGTGTCCGGCGACCAGGCGTGGAAGGGAACGAGGCTCATCTTGAAGCCGAAGCCCGCGATCAGCATCAGGAAGCCGAGGATGGCGAGCACCGGCACGGTCGCCTGGCCGGCCAGCGCGTGGCCGATCTCGGCGAAGCGGGTGGTGCCCGTGGCGCCGTAGACCAGCGCGATGCCGTAGAGCACGAAGGCGCTGACGAAGGCGCCCATCAGGAAGTACTTGATCGCCGCCTCGCCCGAGATGGCGAGCTTGCGGTGGTAGGCCGCCAGCGAGTAGAGGCAGAGCGAGAGGAGCTCGAGCGAGAGGAAGACCGTCAGCAGCTCGGTCGCCCGCAGCATCAGCAGCAGGCCGGTGGCGCACCAGAGGAGCAGGGCGTGGTATTCGCCCGCGAGGATCCTCTCCCGCCGCAGATACCCCTGCGAGGCCAGCAGGCAGAGCCCGGTGGCGATCAGGATGATGTAGGAGAAGGCCGCAGTGGTCGGGCTGGTCTCCAACAGGCCGTGGAAGGTCGCCCCAAGGCCGGTCACCGTATGGCCGGGCGTCACGTAATAGACGGCCCAGGCCGCCACGATCGTCGTCAGCAGCGAGAGCGCCGTAAAGGCCCGGCGAAGGGCGGGGGAGATCGCGTCGAGCATCAGCACCAGCACGCCGCCGCCGCAGAGGACGATCTCGGGCAGCAGCACCATCCAATCCGAGCGGTTCATCGGCCAGCCTCCGTGGTGTTGCTCGAAACCTGCGTCGCGGGTGGCCGCAACGTCGCCTGCGTCACACTGGGCACCGCGATCCGTCCGCGGTAGTCGGCGAGCACGCCGTCGAGGGCTTGGCGGCTCGGCTGCAGGAAGGTGTTGGGCGCGACGCCGATCCAGAGCATCAGGATGCAGAGCGGGATCAGCGCCGCCAGCTCGCGGCCGTTCAGATCGCTCAACGCCCTGTTCTCTTCCTTGGTGATCGGTCCGAAGATGGTGAGCTGGATCATCTTCAGCAGATAGACCGCGGCGAGCACCACGCCGGAGGTGGCGAGCGCCACCGGCAACCAGCCCAAGGTGCGGAAGCTGCCGGTCAGGATCATGAACTCGCCCACGAAGCCATTGAGCGCCGGCAGGCCCACGGACGCCAAGCTCGCGAAGACCAGGAAGAAGGCGAACACCGGCATCACCTTGGCGAGGCCGCCGAACTCGTCGAACTTCTTGGTGTGCCGCCGGTCGTAGAGCATGCCGACGAGGAGGAAGAGGGCGCCGGTCGAGAGGCCGTGGTTGACCATCTGGAGCAGCGACCCCTGCCAGGCGATGGCGTCGACGGCGACCAGGCCGAGCATCACGAAGCCGAGGTGGGCGATCGAGGAGTAGGCGACCAGCTTCTTCATGTCCGCTTGCACCCAGGCGACCAGGGCGCCGTAGATGATGCCGATGATCGCGAGGGCCAGCAGCAGCGGCCGGGCCGCCTCGCTGGCGTGCGGGAAGAGCGGGATGGCGAAGCGCAGGAAGCCGTAGGTGCCGAGCTTCAGCAGGATGCCGGCGAGGATCACCGAGCCCCCCGTGGGCGCCTCGACGTGGGCGTCCGGCAGCCAGGTGTGCAGGGGGAACATCGGCACCTTGATGGCGAAGGTCAGCGCGAACGCCGCGAAGAGCCAGATCTGCTGGTGCACCGGCAGGTCGAGCCGCAGGAGGTCGGTGTAGGCGAAGCTCCAGACGTGGCCGTTCAGCTCCTGGAATTTCCAAGCCATCCAGAGGATGGCGATCAGCATCAGCAGGCTGCCGGCCATGGTGTAGAGGAAGAACTTGACCGCCGCGTAGATCCGCCGCTCGCCCCCCCAGATGCCGATCAGCAGGTACATCGGGACGAGCATGACCTCCCAGAAGACGTAGAAGAGGAAGAGGTCATAGGCGACCAGGGTGCCGAGCACGCCGGTGGTGAGCAGCAGCATGGAGGCGCCGAAGAGCGGCCAGTGCTTCTCGATCCCCTTCCACGAGCCCAGGAGCACGATCGGCAGCAGGAGGATGCCGAGCATCACCAGCGGCATCGAGATGCCATCCATCGCCAGGTCGTAGGTAATGCCGTAGCTCGAAATCCAAGGGATGGCGCCGTCGTGGACCAGCGGGAAGCTGCCGTCCGCGCCCAGGTGGCTGAAGAGGTACAGACCCCCGAAGAGGACCTCGACCAGCGAGACCACCAGCGAGTAGACCTTCGCCGCCTTGGCCTGGGCCTTGGCGAAGAAGAACAGCGGGATTGCCGCCAGGGTCGGGAAGAAGACCAGGCGGGTCAGCGTGTTGCCGGCGAGCAGTCCGAGAAAGGTTTCCATATCTCCGATCCGGTCACCTGAAGGCGATCCAATAGAAGAGCACGATCACGCCGAGGAAGAAGTAGAGGGCGTAGTTGCGCACGTTGCCGGTGGTCGAGAAGCGGCCGACGTCGCCGGTCAGCTCGGTCAGGAACGCGCCGGCGTTGATCGCCCCGTCGATGACGAAGGTGTCCACCACTTTCCAGAAGAAGCGGGAGACCGCGGCGAGCGGCCGCACGATCAGAACGTCGTAAATCTCGTCGACGTACCACTTGTTGAGCAGCAGGCGGTGCAGGACCGGCAGGCGCGCGGCCCAGGCCTGGCCCCGGGCGAGCCCCTTGTTGTCGCCATAATTCGCCCAGGCGGCGTAGATGCCGGCCAGGGCGATCGCGACGGTGATCAGGAGCAGGGCCCATTCGAGGCCCGGCCCCACGTTGTGCTCGCCGGCCTCCATCCCCTGCGGCACGGCGATCACCGGCTCCAGCCAGTTGTGGAACCAGTTGAGGTCGCGCCCGGCGCTGAGCATCTTCGGGATCCCGGCATAGCCGGCGAAGACGGCACCGATCGCGAGGATCCAGAGCGGGACCGTCATCGACGGCGGCGACTCGTGCAGGTGGTGCTCCTGCTCGTGGGTGCCGCGGAAGTCCCCCTCGAAGGTGAGGAAGTAGGAGCGGAACATGTAGAAGGCCGTGAGACCCGCGGTGATCAGACCGACCGCCCACAGCAGCCAGTGGCCGCTCGCGGCGGCGGAGTGCAGGATCTCGTCCTTCGAGAAGAAGCCGGAGAGGAGGGGCACGCCGGCGATTGCCGCGGCGCCGATCAGGTAGGTCCAGCGGGTGGACGGCATATATTTCTTGAGGCCACCCATGTGGTCCATGTCCTGGTCGCCGCTCATGGCGTGGATCACCGAGCCGGAGCCGAGGAAGAGGAGGGCCTTGAAGAAGGCGTGCGTCATCACGTGGAAGAGCGCCGCCGAATAGGCCCCCAGCCCCGCGGCCAGGAACATGTAGCCGAGCTGCGAGACGGTGGAGTAGGCGAGCACCTTCTTGATGTCGGTCTGGGCGATGCCGATCGACGCCGCGAAGATCGCCGTCAGGGCGCCGATGACCGCCACGAACAGCGAGACCCCCGGCGCGAGCTGATAGATCACGTTCGAGCGCACCACCATGTAGATGCCGGCGGTGACCATGGTGGCGGCGTGGATCAGGGCCGAGACCGGGGTCGGGCCGGCCATCGCGTCCGGCAGCCAGACGTAGAGCGGGATCTGCGCGCTCTTGCCCATCGCGCCCACGAAGAAGCAGAGGGCGACGAAGCTGGCGAGCGGCATCCCGAGCGCGTAGGGGGCGCCGGTGACCGCGCCGGGGTCAGCGGCGATCTTCGGGAAGATCTCGTGATACGTAAGGCTGCCGAAGTGGGCGAACAGCGCGAACATGCCGACCAGGAAGGCGAAGTCGCCGATCCGGTTGACGATGAACGCCTTCTTGCCGGCGTACGGCGGGAACGCCTGGTCGTAATAGAAACCAATCAGCAGGTAGGAGCAGAGGCCCACCCCCTCCCAGCCGACGAACATCACCAGGTAGTTGTTCCCCAGCACCAGCATCAGCATGGCCGACATGAAGAGGTTGAGGTAGGCGAAGTATCGGCGGTACCCCTCCTCATGCCCCATATAGCCGACCGAGTAGACGTGGATCAGGAAGCCCACGAAGGTGACGATGAACAGCATCACCGCCGACAGATGGTCGAGCAGGAAGGCGACCGGGATGTTGAGGTCGCCCGCCGTCCAAGCGTAGAGCGTCTGCTCGTAGGCCCCGTTGGGGAAGCTCCCCTGGGAGTACTCCCACAGGCAGCCGAGGGCGATGGCGAGCGAGGCGCCCGGCGCGAGCAGGGCCACGGCGGTCACTACTGATTTTGGAAACCATTTTCCCAGCAGGCCGTTGATCGCGGCGCCGGCGAAGGGAAGGATCGGGATGAGCCAGAGCAGTCCAAGCATGGGCGGGCGCTACCCCTGCAACAGGTTCATGCGGTTGACGTCGATGGTGCGCCGCTGGCGGAAGACGGCGATGAAGAGCGCGAGCCCCACCGCGGCCTCGGCGGCGGCCACCGCCATCACGAAGAAGACGATGATCTGGCCGGTGTGCTGATTCCACTGGCGCGCGTAGGCGATCAGGGTCAGGTTGGCGGCGTTGAGCATCAGCTCCACCGAGAGGAAGATACTGATGCCGTTGCGCCGCGTCAGCGCGCCGATGGCGCCGATGGCGAACAGCACCGCCGACAGCAGGAGGTACCAGGAGATGGGGACGCTCATGGATGGGCTTCCTTATAGGCGGGCTCGGCCACGCTGGCGCGCCGGGGATCGGGCCCCGACAGCAGCGGGTCGGTGCGCGGCTCGTCGCCGCTGACGTAGTCGTCCTCCGGGCGGCTCGTCTCGCTCCCCGGGCGCCGGGCGGCCACCGTGGCGCCGATCACCGCCACCAGCAGCAGCAGGCCGACGATCTCGAACGGCAGCAGGTAGTCGGTGAACAGGGCGCCCGCGAGCCCCTTGAGCGAGACCAGCTCACCGGTGAGCGGCTCGGGCGCCGGGCCGCTGATGTGCAGGCCGTCGTACCGGAAAGCGAGCCAGAACATACCGAGGAAGACGATGGCGCCGAGGATCGCCGTCACCAACTGGGCGCTCCGGCGGGCGTGCGCGCTCTCCTCCTGCTGCACGTTGAGGAGCATGATGACGAAGAGGAACAGCACCACGATGGCCCCGGCGTAGACCAGAATCTGCAGCGCGCCCACGAACGGGGCGCCCAGGAGCACGAAGAGCACCGCCATCGAGAACAGCGTGAGCACCAGGCTCAGGGTGGCGTAGATGGGGCTCCGGTGGGTCACCACGACGATGCCCGAGCCGAGCGCCAGCGCGGCGAAGAGAAAGAAGATCAGGGTTTCCATCGTCGGCAAGCCCCTCCCAGGGTTTCTACAGCCAGCCCGCGAGCGTCATCGCGGCGACCAGGATCAGGTTCACGATGGAGAGCGGCAACAGGAATTTCCATCCCAGCCGCATGAGCTGGTCGTAGCGGAAGCGCGGGAAGGTCCAGCGCACCCAGACGAACACGGCCATGGCGATGGCGATCTTGGCCACCAGCGTGAGCAGCCCGAAGAGCCCGCCCCACACGTTGTGGGGGTAGTGGACGAACGGCAGGCTCCAGCCGCCGAAGAAGAGCGTGGCGCCGAGCGCCGAGAGCGCCGCCATGTTCGAGTACTCCCCCTGGAAGAAGAGGGCGAAGCGCATGGCGCCGTACTCGGTGTGGAAGCCGGCGATCAGCTCCGACTCCGCCTCCGGCAGGTCGAACGGCAGCCGGTTCGTCTCCGCGAACGCGGCGATCAGGAAGACCAGGCAGCCGAGCACCTGCGGGATGCAGTTCCAGATGTGGTGCGTCTGCTGATAGGCGACCACGTCGGTGAGGCGGAAGGAATTCACCGGGATCAGCACCGCCAGCACCGAGATGGTCAGCGCCAGCTCGTAGCTGATGAGCTGCGCCGAGGCGCGGATCGCGCCGAGCAGCGAGAACTTGTTGTTCGAGGCATAGCCGGCCATCACCAGCGAGTAGACGCCCAGGCTGGAGATGGCCAGGAAGAGCAGCACGCCGGTCTCGGCGTTGGTCACCACCAGCGGGATCGTCCGCCCGCCCACCGTGATCTCCGGTCCGAAGGGGATCAGCACCAGGGTGGTGAAGGCCGGCATCAGCGCCAGCACCGGCGCCAGCAGGTAGAGCGGCTTGTCCACCAGGGTGGGGGTGACGTCCTCCTTGAACATGAACTTGAGGGCGTCCGCCAGCGGCTGGAAGAGGCCGAACGGCCCCACCCGGTTCGGGCCGGGGCGGTCCTGGATGAGGCCCGCTCCCCGCCGCTCGACCCACACCATGATCGGCGCGACGTTGATGAACACGGCGAACATCACCGCGTACTTGACGAGGACCGCGATCAGATCGGGATTCACGAGGAAGCCTCCGAAACCGCCCCGGCGGCCTCGTCCGAGAGGTGGTGGGCCGCCCCGGGCGCCTCGGGAACATTGAGCGCCGCGCCGGTGGCCGGCAGGCCGTGCCAGTGGAGGCCGGCGAAGGCCGGGATCTCACCCGCCAGCCGGTCGAACACCTTGCCCGGCGTGAGGCTCGACCAGCCCTCCTCGAAGCGGGAGAGGAGGTCGCCCAGCGCCTCGACCGCCGGCCGCGTCTGGCCCGGGGGCGGGAAGGCGCGCTCGAAGCGCTGCACCCTGTGCTCGACGTTGACGAAGGTGCCGTCCTTCTCGCCGTGATGGGCGACCGGCAGGGCCACGTCCGCGGCCTGCGCCAGCGGCGAGTCGGCCCAGCCGAAGACGACCAGGAATCTGGCCTGGCGCAGCTTCGCCACCGCCTCGGCCGAGTAGGCCGCCTGGCCGAAGTCGCTGTCGGTGACGATCAGCACCGCGCAGCGGGCGGCGGCGTCCCCCAGCAGCAGGTCCTCGGCCGAGCCGCCAAGCCCGGCGAGCTCCGCGCCGCGGCGGTTCGGCGCCTGCTCGCGACCCTTGATGGGGGGGCGCTGGTGGCGCGGGATCGTCCACTCGGGGCCGAGGTCGACCGGCACCGGCCGGTGCGTCGCGCTTGATGCCTCGGCGAGCTTGGCGAACAGGTAGGCCTCCTCGCAGGTGAGAAAGCCGGAGCCGAGCACCGCGATCTCACCTTGACCCTCCGCCTCTTTGATCCGTGAGTGGATGGTGTCGAGCGCGGTCTGCCAGCTCGTGAAGGTGAAGGGGGCGTGGCCGTTCCCGTTGGTCCCGGCGGCGCGCAGGCGCGGCGCGGTCAGCCGGGGGGTGAGCTTGTAGCGCTCGAAGGTGGAGCGGCCGTAGTCGCACATCCAGTAGTCGTTGACCTCGACGTTGAACCGCGGCTTGTAGCGCTTGATGTCGCCGCGCCGGTGCTCCATGGTGATGTTGCACCCCACCTCGCAGCCGGTGCAGATCGACGGCTTCTTGTCGAGATACCAGACGCGCTCGGCGAAGCGGAAGCGGGTCGAGGTCAGGGCGCCGACCGGGCAGATGTCCACCACGCAGGTGGCGAGCGGATTGCTCAGCTCCTTCCCCGGGAAGGTGCCGATCTCGGCGCGGGCGCCGCGGTTGAAGAAGCCGAGCTCGGCCGTCCCCGCCACCTCCTCGGTGAAGCGCACGCAACGGGTGCATTGGATGCACCGGTTCATGTTGAGCAGGACGTTGGCGCCCAGCGGGATACGCTCGCGGCCCGGGTAGGTCCGCTTGTCCTCGTACTGGAAGCGCGAGTAGGCGACGCCGTGCTTGAAGGAGTAGTCCTGGAGGCCGCACTCGCCCGCCTGGTCGCAGATCGGGCAGTCGAGGGGGTGGTTGATGAGGAAGAATTCCATCATCCCCTTCTGCGCCTCCTCGACCTCGGGCACGTCGGTGTGCACCACCATGCCGTCCTTCATCACCTGGGTGGAGCACCCCGCCTGCAGCTTCGGCATGCCGTCGATCTTGACCAGGCACATACGGCACTGGCCGACGACCGACAGGCGCGGGTGATAGCAGTAGTGGGGGACCTGGACGCCGACCTTGATGGCGGCGTCCACCAGGTTGGTGCCCGCCTCCACCTCCACGGTGCGTCCGTTGATCGTTACCTTGGGCACTTTGGATTACGCTCCGTTCTCAAGGTCAATTCTCAAAATAACGCCGGTGGGGGAAGGGACAGGCCTTCTCCCGGATGTGGCGATCGATCTCGTCCTGGAAGCCCTTGACCAGCGACTGTACCGGACCGATCGCCGCGTCCCCCAGGGCGCAGAGCGAGTTGCCGCCGATGTGGTTGCAGATCGAGAGCAGGACCTGGCCGTCGCGCTCCGTCCCCTCACCGTGCTCGATCCGCTTGAGCATCAGCTCCATCCAGTTGGTCCCCTCGCGGCAGGGCGTGCACTGCCCGCACGACTCGTGGTTGAAGAACTTCGCCAGGCGCGCCACCGAGCGCACCATGCAGGTGGTGTCGTCCATCACGATCACCGCCGCCGACCCGAGCATCGAGCCCGCCTTGGCCACCGTGTCGAAGTCCATCTTGATGTCGATCTGGTCCGCCTTGAGGATCGGCGCCGAGGCGCCACCGGGGATGAACGCCTTGAGCGGCCGCCCCTTGAGCATGCCGCCGCACCCCTCCAGCATCTCGCGGAAGGTGACGCCGATCGGGTATTCGTAGGTGCCGGGGCGCTCGACGTGCCCCGAGATCGCGTAGAGCTTGGGGCCGGTGTTCTTCTCGTCGGTGCCGATCGCCTTGAACCAGTCGGCGCCGCGCTCGATGATGTGCGGCACGTTGCACAGCGTCTCGACGTTGTTGATCACGGTGGGGGCGCCGAAGGCGCCGATCACGGCGGGGAAGGGGGGCTTGACGCGCGGCTGGCCGCGCTTGCCCTCCAGCGACTCCAGCATTCCCGTCTCCTCGCCGCAGATGTAGGCCCCGGCGCCGCGGTGGACGTACAGGTTCAGCTTGAAGCCCGAGCCCATCACGCTGTCGCCCAGGATCCCCGCGTCGTAGGCCTCCTTGATGGCCCGCTCGAGGATCGCGGTGGACTTGGTGTACTCGCCGCGGATATAGATGTAGGTGGTATTGGCAGCCACCGCCCAGCAGCAGATGGCGCACCCCTCGATGAGCTGGTGGGGGTCGTACTCCATCAGCAGCCGGTCCTTGAAGGTGCCCGGCTCGGATTCGTCGGCGTTGCAGACGAGGTACTTCGGCTTGTCCTTCCCCTTGGGGATGAAGCTCCACTTGAGCCCGGCCGAAAAGCCCGCCCCGCCGCGCCCGCGCAGCCCCGACTTCTTCACCTCGTCGATGACCGCGTCGGGCTCCATCTTGAGCGCCTTGGCGAGCGCCTCGTAGCCGCCGAGCTGCCGGTACCCCTTGTAGGTCAGCGCCTCGGGCTTGCCGACGTTGCGGGTCAATACGCGTTCAAAGGCCATCACTTCAGCCCTTTCAGGATCTGCCGCACCCGGTTGGGGGTGAGGTTCTCGTGGTATTCGTCGTCCACCATCATCATCGGCGCCGTGTCGCAGGAGCCCAGGCACTCGAAGTGGACGTAGGAGCAGCGGCCGTCCGGCGTGATCTCGTCCTCGCCCACGCCGAGCTCCTGGTGGAGGGTCTCCATGATCTCCTCCGAGCCGCGGAGCTGGCAGGAGAGGTTGGTGCAGACCCGGATGCGGTGCCGGCCGACCGGCTTCTGGTGGTAGAGGTCGTAGAAGGTGACCACGCCGTAGACCCTGGCCACCGGCAGCTCGAGCTCCGCCGCCACCGCCGCGATCGCCTCGTCCGGCAGCCAGCCCCCCCACTCGCGCTGGGCGATGTGGAGCACGGGGAGGAGCAGCGCCTCGGTGGTGGGGTAGCGGGGGCGCAGGGCGGCGATCTCGTCGAGGGCGGCCTGCGAGAAGCCGCCGCCGCGCTGCGGCGGCCCGGAGGGTTTCATCGAGGCGGGCTCGTGGACGCTCACAGTTGCAACCTCATGGGCCGGCGCTCGCGCGCGGGCAGCGAAAGGTCGAGGCCGCCCTTGAGCCAGACGTAGGCGTACCCGACCAGGATCAGGAAGATGAAGACCATCACCGCCCAGAACAGCTCCCAGCCGAACTGGCGCAGGACCAGCGACCAGGGGTAGAGGAAGGCGGCCTCCAGGTCGAAGACGATGAAGTCGATGGCCACCAGGAAGAAGGCGATCGAGATCCGCTTATGGGAGACGTCCATCAGGGGCATGCCCGACTCGACGGTGGTCCGCTTGATCACGCCGCCGCGCTGGTTGCCCACGAAGAGGGCGAGCAGGTACGAGGCGATGAGGATGATGACCCCCAGCGCGATCGAGATCCCCAAGGCCAGCAGGACTGGGTAGTACTGCTCCGGCAAGGTGTTCCTCCTGTTGATCAGGGCACGGAGGGATGCGTCCCGGCAGGACGAAGCCCGGCTCCAGGACGGGCGCCGCGCTCGTGAAGCTTGTCACAAGCTATGGCGGGATACAAGGTGGGGAAGGGGCGCCGCAGCCTCGCCGCCCGGGATCTCAATCCCGGGCGGCGGGGGCTTCAGCAAAGACAGGTATCGCCGCCATCCGCCGACGCCATGGGCGGGGGACAGCTCGCCGTGATCGTGCAGCAGACCGGCCGGCCGGAGGCTCCCGCGGCGGTCTCGAGCGTCTTGCCTCCGAGCTCAGCGAGGGTCTCGCGGCTGAGGCTCATCTTCTTCGAGCTTTTCTTCATCCTCTGCTCCTTTCGGATCGTAGCGGTCGTACTCAGCGTCGGCAGGATTGTCCCACACCTTGCGGAGGGCGTCTTCGGTGAGCCGAGCTGCGGCCTCTACGAGAAGGCGGTCGTCTTTCCGGCGTTGCCGGCTCATCCGATCTTCACCTTGTCGTAGATCTCTGCCAAATCCAACGTGCACTGGATCGAGGCCAGGGAGACCGTCGACTCCAGCCCTGTGGTGGTGGTGAGCAGCCACTGGTTTCCATCCTGGCGAACGAAACGCTCGATCCGGGGCTGGTCCTGGGAGACGAGGACATATTCGGCCAGCGAATTGATTTGCTGATAATGCTGAAACTTCTTCCCGCGATCGTAGGCCTCGGTCATGAGAGAAAGAACCTCGACGATGAGGACCGGATTGAGGAGGGTGTCGAGGTGCTCGTCTTCGAAGCGCGGCTCGCCGCAGACCACAACGACGACATCGGGATAAATATAGATACCGGTCTCAGGGATTCGGACCCTCTGGCCATAGGCGTAGACCTCGCCAGAGCGGTTCTTGAGATGAAAGCTCAGCTCACGGACGATATTCGTGATGACAAGGTTGTGCGCGCGGCTCCCACCCATCATCCTGGACATTCCGCTATCCCGAGAATCGCTCCGCGTTAGAGCGTTCCGCTCGATGTCCAGGGACTCTGTCGAACCTTTTCCCATACCGAAGTAGGATAAAAGATAGCCACAAGAGGAGTCAAAGCCGGCCTAATCTGTTCGTCGTAAGGTTACGACGGTTTATCTCCCGCTGCAACGGCCTGCCTCCGCGTACGACGGCCCGTCGTACCCGGAGGCAAACCGTCGTACCCGGAGAAAAACCGTCGCAGCCTTACGACGGTCCGCCGCTGCGTACGACGGTCCGTCGTAGCGGGAGGCAGGCCGTCGTAAGCGGAGGCAGACCGTCGTACCGGGAGGAAGGCCGTCGTAGCCGGAGGAAAAATCGTCGTACGGGGAGACAGACCGCCGTAACCTTATGACGAGCCGTCGTACGGGGAGACAGACCGCCGTAACCTTATGACGAGCCGTCGTACGGGGAGACAGACCGCCGTAACCTTATGACGAGCCGTCGTACGGGGAGAAAAACCGTCGCAACCTTACGACGGACCGTCGTACGCGGCGGCTGACCGTCGTAGCCGGAGGCGGACCGTCGCGGCCGGAGACAAGCCGCCGTACCGGGAGATGGAGCGCCGTACCCTTGCGGCGGTCCGTCTCCAGTTGCCACCCCCCTTGCCATCGGCACGTCACCTGCATGTAACATGAGGACAGCTCAGGCCCGGAAAGCAACCCGGGAGGATGTGCCGTGCCGTATCTACAGGAGAACTGGATGCCGGCTGAGACTCCGCGGGTGGTACGTCTGAAGGGGCCGTTCGGATACGCGCTGACCGTCGACGTGGAAGAGTGGTACCACACCTGTCTGGTGCCGGACTACGTCCGCCCGGAGGATCGCCCCCCCCTGCCCGAGGAGCTGGACTGGCTGCTCCCCGAGCTGCTCGCCATGCTGGACGAGGCGCGGTGCTCGGCGACCTTCTTCGTGCTCGGCGAGGTGGCCGAGCGCCTCCCCCGGCGCGTCCGCGAGATCGCCGCCGCCGGCCACGAGGTGGCGAGCCACGGCTATGTCCACCTGCGCGCCTGCGAGCGTTCCGTGAAGGCCTTCCAAGCCGACGTCGAACGCTCCAAGGAGATCCTGGAGGACCTTCTCGGCGAGCCGGTGCTCGGCTTCCGGGCCCCCGAATGGTCCCTGCGCAGCCTCGGCAACGCGCGGCTGCCGGTGGTGGCCGAGGCGGGGTTCCTTTACGACGGCTCGCTCAACCCCTGCCCGCTCGCCGGCCGGCGGAGCAACCCGCGCTTCGCCTCGCGCCTGCGCTGGGACGGGCTCGGGCGGCCGGACCTCCTGGAGCTGCCGCCGCTCACCTTCGGCGGCCCCCTGCGCCTTCCGGCGGGGAGCTGGACGGGCCGGCTGGTCAACCCCGACCGGCTGGTGCGGGCGGCGCTCGACCATTCCGACGGCGGCGGCCTGCCGGTCGCCGTGGTCCACCCCTGGGAGATCTCGGGCCGGCCGACTCCGGGCCGTTTGAGCGGCCTCGCGAAATTCATCCACGAGACCGGCCGGCGGGGGTTCCAGGATCGCTTCCGCGAGCTGCTCCAGGGTCTCCCCTGGACCACCCTCCGCGCCGCGGCGGGGCTGGAGTCGGTCGTCCGCCTGCGGTCGGCGTCCACCTCCCGCCGGGCGGCGGGTTGAGACCGGAACACGCCGGTCTGGCACCTCCCCTGCAATCTCAGGCGGTCAAAACCGCGCGCCTCGCCGGCGCGCCGTCATCCAAGGAGGTCACCTCATGGCCAGGCATCTGCTGGACAAATCCACCACGGTCAACCTCAACAACGCGGGCCTGGAAGACCTCGCGGGCGTCCCCGGCATCGGCCGCGAGCGCGCCGAGTCCCTCCTGATGTACCGCGAGCAGAACGGCCCGCTCGCCAACTGGGGGGAGCTGCGCCAGGTGCCGGGGTTCGAGGATCCGGACGTGGTCGAGTACGTGCGGGAGCACGCGGAGCTGTCGTAAGACTTACAACAGAAGAGATCGTATAAGCTTCGCCGGGCTTGGGGGGAGAGAGGGGTTGGTGCGAAAGGGGGGACTCGAACCCCCACGACCTTTCGGCCACAAGCTTCTGAGACTTGCGCGTCTACCAGTTCCGCCACTTTCGCAGGCGGGGTGATTCTAGGGAGAGAACCGAGGACATGTCAATCTCATTTCCAGGTGCCGGGGGAATCCTGCGCCGTCAGATCCTCGAACGGCTCGACGAAGCCGGGCGGGGAGGGGTCGAGAAGGCGGAGCTTCAGCGGAAGGTGGACGCCACCTCCGAGGAGCTGGACGAGGCGCTCGCCGCGCTGGCGCGGGACGGCCGCGCCGTCGAGATGGAGGAGCGCTGGTACGCCCCCGGCCAGACCGGCTGGAGCGTCGGCGTCGTCCAGCGGCTGGAGGAGGGGGACGCCCTGGTACGCCCCGGGCCGCGGGAGGAGCCCACCTTCTTCGTCCGCAAGCGGAACCTGAAGCGGGCGATCGACGGCGACCGCGTGGTGGTGCGCCAGCTCGGGAAGGCCCGCCCCTGGGACGACCGGCCGGCCGAGGGGATCGTCGTCCAGGTGCTCGGGCAGGGGCTCGACACCCTCGTCGGCACCCTGGAGACCGACGACCGGGGGATCCACTGGCTCACCCCCTTCGATCCCAAGCTCTCGCTGGAGCTGCCGGTCGAGGGGGCCGAGGAGGTCCCCGACGGCATCTACGTGGTGGTGGCGGTCGACCGCGTCGGCCGGGCCCATCAGGGGCGGGTGATCGAGGTCCTGGGCGACATCGAGGAGCCGGGGGTGGACGTGCTGGTGGTGCTGCGCCACTACGGCATCCCGGAGGATTTTCCCGACGCCGTGCTGGAGGAGGCGATGGCCCTCCCCACCAATCCCCGGCCGGAGGACTGGGCCGGCCGCGAGGATCTGCGGGACAGGGTGATCGTCACCATCGACGGCGAGAGCGCCCGCGACTTCGACGACGCGGTGTCGATCGAGCGGCTGCCGGGCGGGAATTTCCGCCTGGGCGTCCACATCGCCGCCGTGGCCCAGTACGTGGAGGACGGCACCGCCCTCGACCTGGAGGCCTATCGCCGGGGAACCAGCGTCTACTACCCCGAGCGGGCGGTCCCCATGCTCCCCGAGCGGCTGTCGAACGGCCTCTGCTCGCTGCGGCCCGGCGTGCCGCGCCTGACCCTCTCCGTCTTCCTCGACATCGACCGCCAGGGCCAGGTGCAGTCCCGCCGCTTCGCCGAGACAGTGATCCAGAGCGCCCGCCGCCTCACCTACACCGAGGTCCGGCGCGTGCTGGAGGAGCCGCGCGATACCGACGCCGCCGAGTACGGTCCGGTCCTGCCGGTGCTGCGGGAGATGGGGGAGCTGATGCGGATCCTCAACACGGCCCGCATGGCGCGGGGGTCGATCGACTTCGATCTGCCGGAAGGGGATGTGATCCTCGACACCGACGGCGAGATGGTCGGCATCCAGCCCGGGCAGCGCAACGTCGCCCACCGTCTGATCGAGGAATTCATGATCGCCGCCAACGAGGCGGTCGCCTTCGAGCTGGTGAGCCGGGAGGTGCCGGCCCTCTACCGCGTCCACACGCCCCCCTCACCGGAGCGGCTGGAGGAGCTCCAGGAGCTGCTCGCCACCTTCGGGCTGAAGTTGCGGGGGGACTTCGACGACCTGCCGCCGGGGGCGCTCCAGGAGGTGACGCGGGAGGTCCAGGGACGTCCGGAGGAGCAATTCATCTCCTCGGTGGTGCTGCGCACGCTCCAGCGGGCGGTCTACGAGCCCGAGTGCCTGGGGCATTACGCGCTCGCCTCCGAGTACTACTGCCACTTCACCTCGCCGATCCGGCGCTATCCCGACCTGATCGTCCACCGTCAGCTCCGCTCCCTTCTCCGGGGCCGGGCCGAGGAGCAGGCGGCGCGGACGCGGATCGCCGAGCGTCTGCCGGACATGGGGGAGCACACCAGCCGCATGGAGCGGCGCGCGGAGCAGTCCGAGCGCGACCTGCTGCAATGGAAGAAGGTGCGCTTCCTGGCCGGCCGCGCGGGGGAGACCTTCCCGGGCAGGATCACGGGCGTCCAGCCCTTCGGCCTCTTCGTGCAGCTCGACGGCTACTACGTGGACGGCCTGGTGCCGATCCGCACCATGGCGGACGACTACTACCGCTACGAGCCCGAGGCGCACCGGCTGGTGGGGGAGCGCAATCACCGGATCTTCCGGCTGGCCGATCCGGTGGAGGTGGTGCTGGTGGGGGCCTCGCCCCGGGTGCGGGGGCTGGACTTCAAGCTCAAGGACATGCCGGAGCCCGCCGCCCGCCCGGCGGCGCCCTGGTGGGACGAGGAGCGCAAGCCGGCGCGCGCGCCCCGGGAGCCCCGGGAGAAAGAAAGGAAGAGACGTCGGTAGGGCGCGCTGTGCGCGCCTTCGATAGAATCCGGCATCATGAAAGACAAGAACGATCTTGGATCTGAGGCTCGGGACGATTATATCCGTCGGAAAATTGCCGCTGGCATCAAGGCCGCGGACGAAGGAAGAGTTGTGTCCCACGAAGAAGTAAAGAAGAGATTTCTCTCAGGTAGAGCTCCTTCGACCCCATGCCGCTGACCCCCACCGTAGCCATCGTCGGCCGCCCGAACGTCGGCAAGTCGACCCTGTTCAACCGCCTGCTGGGGCGGCGGCACGCGATCGTCCACGATCTGCCCGGCATCACCCGCGACCGCATCACGGATACCGTCGAGCTGGCCGAGGACCGTCCGATCCAGATCGTCGATACCGGAGGGCTGGTGCCGGGGGATGATCCGCTGGGGCTCAACCAGCAGGTCTTCCTGGCCGTCGAGGAGAGCGATCTCCTGCTCTTCGTCGTCGACGGCAAGCAGGGGCTGGTCTCCGCGGACGAGGAGGTCTGGTCCCACTTCCGGCGCTTCAACAAGCCCACCGTGCTGGTGGTCAACAAGGCGGACACCAACGAGGCGAGGAACCGCTTCGCCGAGTTCTACCGCCTGGGGATCGACCGTCAGCTTCTGATCTCGGCCGAGCACGGCGGCGGCATCGGCGACCTGCGCGAGGCGCTGGCCCTGGCGCTCCCCGAGATCCCGGACATCCCGGTCCCCCCCGACGCGCCGGCGATCGCCATCGTGGGGCGGCCGAACGTCGGCAAGTCCTCTCTTCTCAACAAGATCTCCGGCCTGAACCGGGCCCTCGTCTCCCCCGTGGCGGGCACCACCCGCGATCCCGTCGACACCCTGATCACCCGTGGCGACAAGTCCTACCTGCTGATCGACACCGCCGGCATGCGGCGCCGCAGTCAGGTCTCCGGCGCCCCCGAGGAGCTGGCGGTGATGATGGCCCGCCGCCAGATCGAGCGCTCGCAGGTGGCCGTGCTGGTGATCGACGCCGCGGCGGGGGTGACCAGCAGCGACCTCGCCATCGCCGGGAGCATCTGGGAGCTGGGGCGGGCGGCGGTGGTGGCG
Source organism: Thermoanaerobaculia bacterium (assembly GCA_045807625.1). GTDB lineage: Bacteria > Acidobacteriota > Thermoanaerobaculia > Multivoradales > UBA5704 > DATARR01. The sequence goes on from JBJMHA010000041.1 coordinate 283,096, forward strand.
ATCAACAAGTGGGACCTCCTGGACGAGGAGCGGCGGGAGAAGCTGGAGCTCTCCTTCGAGCGGCTCGACGAGCTGCTCGCCACGCCGGGGCGGGTCAACGTCTCGGCCCTCAGCGGCCGGGGGATCGACAAGCTCTGGGGTCCGATCGACCGCGCGCTGGCCGCCTACAAGCTCAAGCTCGGCACCGGCCAGCTCAACCGGCTGTTCGAGGACTTCATCCGCAAGGTGGCGCCCCCCTCGCTCGGCGGCGCCCCCTGGCGGCTCTACTACGCCACCCAGGTCTCGACGGCGCCGCCGACCTTCATGCTGTTCGCCAACCGCGCGCTGCCCCGGAACCACCACTACCGGCGCTACCTGGAGAACCGCCTGCGCGAAGCGCTCGACCTCGCCGGCGTGCCGGTGCGGCTGGTGGTCCGTCGGCGGACCGAGTGAGCGGCTGGTGTATCGTCTTGCCGTCATGATCCTGCTGAGCGCGTTTCTGGTCCTCCCCGGCTGCCGGCGCGAGCCGGCCGGCGTCCCGAAGAAGGCCGCCCCGGACAGGACCGCCACCTTGATGGACGAGGTCGCCAAGGCGCCGGCCTATAAGCCGCCCGCGGACGGCCGCCTCACCCGGCACCAGGTCAAGATGTACCTCGCCGTCCAACGGCGCGAGCAGGCGCTCCGGCGAGGGGGAGCCGATGGGGCCACCGCCGGCTTCCTGGCCGCCCGCGAGCTGGGCCACAACCCCAAGGAGTACGCCTGGGTGAGGGCCCGCGTATCGGACGCCGAGATGCTCCAGACGACCGCGGGGCTGAGGCGGCAGGTGGCGGAGGCCCGGCAGGAGATCCTCGCCCGGTTGCGCCGGCAGCGGGAGGACGCGAAGAGCGCGGGAGAGAGGGCTGAAATCGACAAGCAGATCCGGGAGCTGGAGACCCCTTCCGGGACGGACAAGGCCGATCCAGCCCAGGAGGCGAACGCCAGGCTGCTCGCGGAGGTACGGCATGACGGATGACCGTTGGGCCCGCCGCCTGGTCTGCTCGAAGACGGGAGTGACCGCGCCGCTCGACGAGCCGGCCTTCGTCTCGCCGGCCGGCGCCCCCTGGATGGTCGAGTACGATCTCGATCCTGATAAAGGGGAAGCCCTGCGCCGCGCCCTGCCGGGCCGGCCATGGACCCTCTGGCGCTACCGCGAGCTGCTGCCGGTCGCCGATTTCGCCGGCCGGGTGGATCTGGGCGAGGGGGCCACGCCGGTGGTCCGCCTGCGCCGCTTCGCTCCCGAGGGGATCGAGCTCTGGCTCAAGGACGAGTCGGGCAATCCGACCGGATCGTTCAAAGCCCGGGGGCTGTCGCTGGCCGTCAACCGCGCCCGGGAGCTGGGGGCGCCGGGGGTTCAGCTCGCCAGCGCCGGCAACGCCGCCCTGGCGCTCACCGCCTACGCGGCGGCGGCCGGGCTGCCGGCGCGGGTGGCGCTCCCCGCCGACACGCCGCGCACCGTCTTCGAGCGCTGCCGGGACTATGGCGCCGAGGTGCTCTCCGGTCCGGGGACGCTGGTCGAGGCGGCCAAGCTGCTGGAGGAGGGGAAGGAGCGCTTCTGGGGGCTCTCGACCCTGCGCGAGCCCTACCGGGCGGAGGGGAAGAAGACCATGGGGCTGGAGCTCGCCGAGCAATTCGGCTGGGAGCTGCCGGACTGGATCGTCTACCCCCTGGGCGGCGGCACCGGCATCGTGGGGATGCACAAGGCCTTCGCCGAGCTCGAGCAACTGGGGCTGATCGGCCCCAGGCGCCCGCGCTTCGTCGCCGTCCAGGCCGCCGGCTGCGCGCCGATCGTGCGCGCCTGGAAGGCCGGCCAGGACGCCGCGGAGCCCTGGGAGAACCCGGACACCCGGGTCTGGGGGCTGCGGGTGCCGCGGGCCATCGGCGACTTCCTGGTCCTGCGGGCGCTCTACGCGACCGGCGGCAGCGCCATCGCGGTGGACGAGAAGCGCCTCGACGGCATCACCGCCTGGACGGCCGCCCACGAGGGGCTGCGGATCGGGCCCGAGGGGGCCGCCGCGCTCGCCGCGGTCGAGGACCTGGAGGCCGCCGGAGCCTTCTCGCCGGGCGAGCGGGTCGTGGTCTTCCAGACCGGCGATCCCGCCAATTACGTCTGATGAGGGTCCGGGCCTACCTGGAGGACCTGGTCGGTCAGGGGGTGGTTTCCTCTGCCGTGGCGCTCGTCGCCACGGGAGAGGAGATCGAGATCGAGGAGGCGATAGGGGAGGCTCCAGCGGGGACCGCCACCCGCTTCGACTGGGCCTCGGTCACCAAGCCGGTGGTGGCGACGCTCGCCCTCGTCCTCGACGCCGACGGCTCGCTGCCGCTGATGACTCCGATCGGCGACGTCTGGCCCGAGGCGCACGCGCGGCTCGCCCCACGGACCCTCGCCGACCTGCTCCGGAACCGCTCGGGGGTAGCGGCGTGGACGCCGCTCTACCATCGCTGCCGAAGCCGGGACGAAGCGGAGGAGCTGATCGTACGCGGGGGGCGAGACGGCGATCTCATAGGGGCCCGGGCGGGCACGTACAGCGATCTCGGGTTTCTCCTCTACGGCCGGGCGGCGGAGCGCCGCCTGAAGGTGCCGCTCATGGACCTACTCCGCGAGCGCGTCCTCGGGCCGCTGGAGATGGACGGGGTGGAGGGGACGCCCGGGGAGCGGCCGGACCTGGCCGTATCCCGCATGGGCACCGGGCAGGAGGTGAGGCTCGCGGCGAGGCAGGGCCTCACGATTCCAGACCTGGGGCCGCCGCCTCTGGGGCGCCCCCAGGACGGCAACGCCCGGTTTCTGAATAAGATTGGGGAGACCTGCGGGCACGCCGGCCTGTTCGGCGGCGCCCGTGATCTCTGGAAGCTCGGCGCGGAATGGCTGGCGCCGGGACGTTTGTTGAAGCCGGAGGGGGTGGCCGCCGCGTTATCCCATGAAGGGGGAGGCGGCGGCCGGTTCGCCCTGGGCTGGTGGCGGAGATCGCTCCGCGGCAGCGCCGGAAGGGCGCTCTCCCCCTCCGCATTCGGTTTCACCGGTTTCGCAGGCAACAGCTTCTGGATCGACCCGATGGGCCCGAAGGGTGTCCGGATCTTCGTGCTCCTCGGCTCGCGGATCGATCCGTTCATCGACATCAACCGCTGGCGCCGCCGCTTCCCTTCGGCCGCGTCCGCGCAGAGGGAGGCAATCCGCTGATGAGTCTGCTTCTAAATAATCACGATCTGGTCCTGGTCGACGGGGTGCGCACCCCGATGGCCGAGTACAACGGCTCGTTCGCCGACGTTTCCGCGATCGACCTCGGGGCGCACGCGGCGCGGGCCCTGTTCGAGAAGACGGGCATCGATCCCCAGGAGATCGACCACACCTTCGTGGGCAACGCCCTGCAGACCTCGCCCGACGCCATCTACGGCGCCCGCCACGTGGCGCTCAAGGCCGGGGTGCCCAAGGAGGTGCCGGCGCTCACCGTCAACCGCCTCTGCGGCTCCGGTGTGCAGTCGGTGATCTCGGGCGCCCAGGCGATCCTCACCGGCGACGCCACCTGCTGTCTGGTGGGGGGCATGGAGAACATGTCCCAGGCGCCGCACGTGATCTGGGGGGCCCGCCGCGGCTTCAAGCTGGGGCAGGGGCAGCTCCAGGACCTCCTGATGGTCTCCCTGATGGACAGCTACTGTGGCTGCTACATGGCGCAGACGAGCAACAACCTGGCCCGCGACTTCGGGATCAGCCGCGAGGAGCAGGATCAATTCGCCATCCGCTCCCAGCAGCGGGCGGGCGAGGCGTGGGCGTCGTGCAAAATGAGCGAGGAGGTGGCGCCGGTCGAGGTGGGGAAGGGGAAGCGGGCCAAGCTCATCGACAAGGACGACCACCTGCGCCCCGAGACCACCATGGAGGATCTCGCGGGGCTCCCCACGGCGTTTGACAAGGACGGCTTCGTCACCGCCGGCAACGCCTCCGGGATCGTGGACGGCGCGGCGATGATGATCCTCACCACGGCCCGGAAGGCTGAGGAGAAGGGTTGGAAGCCGCTCGGCCGCATCCTCTCCTGGTCGGTGGTGGGCGTCGACCCCTCGCGGATGGGGATCGGCCCGGCGCCGGCCATCCGGGCGGCGCTGGGCAAGCTCGGCATGGAGCTCAAGGACGTCGACCTCTTCGAGATCAACGAGGCGTTCGCGGGGCAGATCCTGGCCGTGATCAAGGACCTGGACCTCGACGTCGACAAGCTCAACGTCAACGGCGGCGCCATCGCCCTCGGGCATCCGCTGGGGGCGAGCGGCACCCGGCTGCTGATCACCCTGCTCAAGGAGCTCAACCGGCGCGGCGGCGGCCGGGGCGTCGCCTCGGCCTGCATCGGCGGCGGCCAGGGGATCGCGATGGTGGTCGAGGCGGCCGCTTGATCGACCTCGCCGGGCGCCGGGTGGTGGTAACGGGCGGCAGCCGCGGCATCGGCGCTGCGTGCTGCCGTCTCTTCGCGCAATCCGGCGCCGCGGTACTGATCCAGTACCTGGCGAGCGACTCCCGGGCCCTCACCATGCTCCAGGAGCTGCGCCGGATCTCGGACGCTCCGCACGCGGCGTTCCGCTGCGACGTGACCGATCCGGATCAGGTCTGCAAGCTCTTCGACTCCGCCGAGTCCCGCTGGGGCGGGATCGACTGCCTGATCAACAACGCCGGCGTCTGGGTCCACGATCCGCTGGCCCAGCTCCGGCCCGAGCGGCTCCAGGCCACGCTCTCCGTCAACGTGGTCGGCGCGTTCCTGGCGGCCCGCTGCGCCATCCCGCTCCTGATGGGCTCACCCGACGCCTCGATCATCAACATCAGTTCGACGGCGGGGCAGCGGGGCGAGGCCTTCTACAGCGCCTACGCGGCGAGCAAGGGAGCGCTGATCTCCGCCACCAAGTCCTGGTCCTCGGAGCTGGCCCCTGGGATCCGCGTCAACGCGGTCGCCCCGGGTTGGGTCGACACGGACATGACCTCCGACGCTCTCTCCGGAGAGCAGCGGGAAGCGGCGATCGCCTCGATCCCCCTCCGCCGCATCGCCACGCCGGAGGACATCGCCGGCCCGGTGGTCTTCCTGGCCTCTCCCCTCGCCCGGCATATCACAGGGGAGATCCTGAACGTGAACGGCGGGAGCGTGCTGGTGGGTTAACGCCTGCCCTCTTTTTCCCAGAGATATCCCAGGCACTTGTAGATCAGCTTCGCCGAAAGGAAATCGCTCGCGGGGTGCCCTCCGATGGGAGCCAGCTCGATCAGGTCCATGGCGACGACTGTCTTGCTCTGGAAGAGATGGCGGAGGAGGCGGAGCGTCGGGTACCAATGGCCGCCGCCCGGCTCGGGAGTGCCGGTGGCGGGGACCAGCGCCGGATCGAAGTAGTCGATGTCGAAAGTGAGGTAGATCTTCTCGGGAAGGTCGGCCAGCATCTTCGGGAACAGCTCCTCAGCGCGGTCGAGCTGGTGCCCCCAGATCACCGGCAGCTCCTTCTCCCGGATGAGCCGGGCCTCCGGCGCCGAGAGCGACCGGATCCCCACGGCCAGCGACGGGATTCCGGCGTCCACCACCCGTTTCATGACACTCGCGTGGCTGAAAGGCGTGCCTTCGAACTCTTCCCGGAGATCACTGTGGGCGTCGAGCTGCACCACTGCGATTTCCCCAAAAACCTCGCGGGCCGCCTTGACCGGCGCTTGCGTTAAGCTGTGCTCGCCGCCGAGGGTCACCAGGAACTTTCCGCGCTCCATGTGGGCCTTGCAGGCTTCCTGGAGTTCCGCCAGACCCTCGCCCATGTCGAACGCTTCGGGGAGGAACGGCGGCAGGGTCGCGATGCCCTGCACGGAGGGCTCGGCCCCCAGCTCCTCGTCGTACAGCTCCATGGCCTGGGAGGCGCGGAGGATGGCCGCCGGGCCGGAGGTCGTCCCCTTGCCGTACGAGGTGGTGCGCTCGAAGGGGACGGGAAGGACGGCGACACGGCTCGTCCCGTAGTCGCTCGCTTCGGGGTCGAGGAGGCCGAAGTTGTTGGGCAGGTAGGGCATGGGCGGGTGTTTACAGGATGCGTCGAGCAGTGTCAACGCGAGGGAGGAGGAGGATGAGCCCGTTGGAGCTTTCCGAGGCGGTCCGCGGCCGGGTTCGATCGGCGGAGCGCGTCGTGGTCTTTTCCGGAGCCGGAGTGTCGCGCGAGAGCGGCCTCGACACCTTTCGGGGGGCCGGAGGCCTCTGGGAGCGGATGCGCCCCGAGGAGCTGGCCACCCCGGAAGCCTTCCAGGCCGAGCCGGGGAAGGTCTGGCGGTGGTATGCCTGGCGGTACCGGCAGGCCGCGGAGGCCCATCCCAACCTCGCCCATGCCGCGATCGTGCGGCTGGAGACCCTCTTCCCCGCGGTCCTGGTGGTGACGCAGAACGTCGACGGCCTCCACCAGCGGGCGGGCAGCCGGGGCCTCCTGGAGCTCCACGGCACGATCACACGCGCCGTGTGCGAGCGGTGCGGCGGCAGCCGGGACATGGGCGAGGCGGTCGCCGAGTCTTCCGAGCGGCCGCCCGTCTGCTCGTGCGGCGGGAGATTCCGTCCTGCCGTGGTCTGGTTCGGCGAGGCGCTCCCCCAGGAGGTGCTCGTCCTCGCCTATGAGGAGGCGACGTTCTGCGACCTGTTCATCTCCGTGGGGACGTCGGCGGTGGTCTATCCCGCGGCCGGGCTGATCGAGCTGGCGCATCAGGCCGGCGCCTGTATGATCGAGGTCAATCCGGAGCCCACCCCCTTTTCGCACGTCATGGACCTGCGCCTGGCCGCTCCCGCGGGGGAGGCGCTGCCCGCCCTCGTGGACGCGATCGAGAGGAGCCGATGACCACCGAGTACCTGATCCGCGATCTGCCGGAGGGGGAGCGGCCCCGGGAGCGCCTGCTCCAGCAGGGGGGCAGCTCTCTCGCCGATTCGGAGCTGCTGGCAGTGCTGATCCGCACGGGGCGCCGGGGCGCCTCGGCGATCCAGATGGCAATGGACCTGCTGCGCGAGAACGGCGGGCTCTCCGGCCTGCTCACCGCCACCCCCCACTCCCTGCGGCGGAACGGCCTCGGGCCGGCCAAGGCGGCCTCGCTCCTCGCCGCCGTGGAGCTGGGCCGCCGCCTGGCCCGCGAGCAGCTCCTGGACCGCGAGCCGCTCTCCCGTCCCGTGGACGTGGCGCGCTATCTCGCCCTGCGCTATCACACCTGCGATCAGGAGGTCATGGGGGCGCTCTTCCTCGACGCCCGCAGCCTCCTGCTCGGGGAGCGGGAGATGTTCCGCGGCACCCTGAGCCGCATCGCGGTCGAGCCGCGGGAGATCCTCCGCGAGTGCCTGCAACGCGGGGCGTCCTCGATCTACCTCTTCCACACCCACCCGAGCGGCGATCCAGAGCCGAGCGCCGAGGACCTCCTCTTCACCCGGCGCATGGCGGAGGCGGCCGAGATCGTCGGCCTGCGCCTGGTGGACCACGTCGTGCTGGGGCACCGGGGGCGTTGGGTGTCCCTGCGCGAAAAGAGCGCGTGGTAGCCTAGCCCCGCCATGGCGATCTACCACCTCGATTGCAGCAGCGGCATCGCGGGGGACATGTTCCTCGGAGCGTGCCTGGACCTCGGCATGCCCGTCGAGGTCCTCCAGGACATGGTGGCCCGGCTGGGCCTGCCGGGGATCGGAGTCGAGGCCCGCAAGGCTTCGCGTGGCAGCTTCACCGGGACCCGCTTCCGGGTCCTGGAGAACGGCCGGCCGATCGAAGGGCCGGACCCGGAAGAGCACCACCACCACCATCATCACGACCACGATCATGAGCACCATCATCACGACCACGGCCACACCCGGGGACTGGCGGAGATCCGGGAGCTGATCCTGGGGAGCGCCCTGGCCGAGCCGGTCAAGGAGCGGGCGCTGCGGCTCTTCCAGCGGCTTGGGGAGGCGGAGGCGAAGGCGCACGGCATGCCGATCGAACGGGTCCACTTCCATGAGGTGGGGGTGGTCGACTCGATCGTCGATCTGGTGGGAGCTGCCGCAGCCGTCGAATTCCTGGCCCCAGAGCGGCTCACCTGCGGCCCTGTCAACCTGGGGAGCGGCCGGGTGCGGATGGCTCACGGGGAGGTGCCGATCCCGGCGCCCGCCACGGCGGAGCTGTTGCGCGGGGTCCCCGTCTTTGGGGGGCCGGGGGGGGAGCTGACCACGCCGACGGGCGCCGTGATCCTGGCCGAGCTGGTGGACGAATACGTGGAGCTCCCCTCGATGGTGCTCGAGGGGGTGGGGTACGGCCTGGGGAAGAAGGACTTGCCGACCCACCCCAACGCGCTGCGATTGTTGAGAGGGAGGTCCGCCGAGGCGCGGGCCGAGGTGATGGTCGTCGAGGCGGAGATCGACGACCTGCCGGGGGAGGGGTTCGGGTTCCTGATGGAGCGGCTCTTGGAAGCCGGCGCGCTCGATGTCTACTTCACCCCCGTCCAGATGAAGAAGAGCCGGCCGGGCACCCTGGTGACCCTGCTCTGCCGCCGGCCGAAGCTGGAGGAGCTGGCGGGCATCCTTCTCACCGAGTCCGGCTCCCTCGGCTGCCGGTACCACGCGGCCTCCCGCTTCGAGGCGGAGCGAGAAATTCTGGAGGTCCCCACCGCGTTTGGTACGGTGAGAATCAAGCGCGCCCGTCTCGAAGGGCGTCCGCTCGCTGCCGCGCCCGAATTCGAAGACTGCCGCCGGCTGGCCTTGGCCAGCGGCGCCCCCTGGCGCGAAGTCTATCGCGCCGCCCTGTCGGCCGCGGGCGCTCTCGACAAACCCTAGAGCCGTTTTGCTGAAGCCGACGAAGGGCGGGGCTTCGTCCCCGCCCTTTTGCATACAAGGTAGAGACATGACATTGAACGAGACACCAGATACCGCGCAGGGGACGCTCAAGCTGGGAATGGCCGGCAATGGCGCCTTGCGCTGGGCGGTCGCCGATATCACCGACGTTATGGTGGAGGTGCGCGACCGGTTCGATCTCTGGCCGGTGCCGGCCGCGGCGCTCGGCCGCTGCCTGGCCGGCGCGGCCCTCTTGCAGCGGCTTTCCACCAAAACCCCGAGCCGCCTGATGCTGGAGGTCCGCGGCGACGGGCCGATCCTCCGCGTCCTGGCCGAGGCCGACGACACGGGGAACCTCCGCGGGCTGGTCGGGGACGGCCGGGTGCAGGTTCCGGACTGGCCGGGCGGCAAGCTGGGCGTGGGCCGGGCTGTGGGCAAGGGGTACCTGCGCGTGCTCCGCGAGTACGAGCGGGGGAACAGCTACCACAGCCAAGTCGAGCTGGTGAGCGGCGAGATCGGCGAGGACGTGGCCTACTACCTCGCCCAGAGCGAGCAGACCAAGTCCGCCGTGCTGCTGGGAGTGCTGGGCAAGCCGAGCGGCGTCGTGGCCGCCGGCGGCATGGTCGTCGAAGTGCTCCCCGGAGCGCCGGAGGAGACGGTCGCCCGCCTGGAGAGCAACATCGCGGGGATACGCGGCGTCAGCCACCTGCTGGAGGAGGGCGGGGCCGAGCACGTGGTGGAGCAGGTCCTGGCCGGGCTCGACCGCGAGGTCAAGGAGGTCCGCCCTCTGCGCTACCGCTGCCGGTGCAGCCGGGAGCGCCTGCTCAACCACCTCACCCTCCTGCCGGCGGAGGACCGGGACTACCTGAAAGCCGACGACGGCGCCATCGAGGCCGACTGCGCCTTCTGCGGCACGCGCTACCGGTACGCCCCCGAAGAGCTGGCGTAACCTTTTGCTACAATCCCCGACCCCATGAGCACTTTCTACCTCACCACCCCGATCTACTACGTGAACGCGCTGCCCCACATCGGGCACATCTTCACGACCACCGTCGGCGACACCCTGGCCCGCTATCTGCGGATGGCGGGGCAGGAGGTCTACTTCCTCACCGGGACCGACGAGCACGGCCAGAACATCGAGCGGGCGGCCCGCGCCGAGGGGATCGAGCCGATCGCCCTGGCCGACCGGGTGGTGGCCAAATACCGCGAGCTGCGCGACCGGCTGGAGTTCTCCTACGACGACTTCATCCGCACCACCGAGGAGCGCCACAAGCGGGGGGTCTACGAGATCATCCGCCGCATCGAGGCGGCCGGGGACCTCTACACGGCCCGCCACGAGGGATGGTACTGCCCCCCCTGCGAGACCTTCTACACCGAGAAGGAGCTGGGGCCGGAGAAGACCTGCCCGGTCCACGGCACGCCGGTCGAGTGGAAGTCGGAGGAGAACGTCTTCTTCCGGCTGTCCAAGTACCAGCAGCCGCTGCTCGACCTCTACCGCGAGCACCCCGAATTCGTGCGGCCGGAGACCCGGCTGAACGAGGTCCGCGCCTTCGTCGAGGCCGGCCTGCGCGACCTCTCGGTCTCGCGCGCCAACCTGGAGTGGGGGATCCCGTTCCCCGGCCGGCCGGGCCAGACGGTCTACGTCTGGCTCGACGCGCTGACCAACTACATCAGCGCCCTGGGGTTCGGCTCAGGTGATACCCGGCTGTACGACAAATTCTGGGCCCACAGCGACGTCCGGATGCAGCTCGTGGGGAAGGACATCCTCCGCCAACACGCCGTCTACTGGCCGGCCTTCCTGATGTCGGCCGGCCTGCCGCTGCCGACCGTGGTGTGGGCCCACGGCTGGTGGCAGCGCGACGGCCGCAAGGTCTCGAAGTCGGCGGGGAACATCGTGCGGCCGGACGAGCTGATCGACCGCTTCGGCAGCGACAGCGTGCGCTACTTCCTGCTGCGGGAGATGGTCTTCGGCCAGGACGCCAACTTCTCGGACGAGGGGTTCGTCAACCGCTACAACAGCGACCTCGCGAACGACCTCGGCAACACCGTGAGCCGGCTGGTGACCCTCTCCCGCAGCGCCTTCGACGGCAAGACGCCGCCCCACGCGTGCAGCGACAACGAGCTGGCGCCGGTCGCGAAACAGGCGGTGGAGGAGTACCGGGCCGCGATGGGGGATCTCGCCTTCAGCCGCGCCCTGGAGAGCCTTTGGCGGCTGCTCGCCGAGACCAACCAGTACATCGTCGCCCGCGCGCCCTGGAAGATGATCAAGACCGAGGGGCCCACTCCGCAGCTCGCCCGCATCCTGTGGAACGGCCTGGAGACGGTGCGGATCGTGGCCACCGGCCTGCTCCCCGTGATGCCGCGGGTGGCGCCGCAGGTGCTGGCCGCGATCGGCGCGCCCACCCCGCCCACCAGCTTCGACGCTCTGCGCTGGGGCGGGCTGCCCACGGACGTTCCGGTCCCCGCGCCGGCGCCCCTCTTCCCGCGCATCGACAAGGCGGCCTACCTCGGTGAGGCCAAGGAGACAGAGAAGACGATGGAGACGACCCCCGCCGCACCCGAGAAGAGCCCCACCATCTCGGTCGACCAGTTCTTCCAGGCCGAGCTCAAGGTGGCGACCATCGTCGCCGCCGAGCCGGTGCCGAAGTCGAACAAGCTGCTGAAGCTCACGGCCGACCTGGGGGAGGGCGCGCCGCGTACGATCGTGGCTGGCATCGCTCTCGCCTACAAGCCGGAGGACCTCGTCGGCAAGCAGGTCGTGGTGGTGGCGAACCTCCAGCCCGCCAAGCTCATGGGGGTCGAGTCCAACGGCATGGTGCTCGCCGCCTCGCTGGACGGCAAGCCGGTCCTGCTGCATCCGGACGCCCAGGTTCCGAACGGCACCCGCGTCAAGTGAGCGCCCCAGATCTTTCGGGCCCGATCGACTCCCACTGCCATCTCCAGAGCCTGCCGCCGGAGGAGCGCGAGCGCGCCCTCGACGCGGCCCGGGAGCGGGGGGTGCGGGGGTTCCTCGTCCCCGCCATCAAGCTGGACGAGGCCGAGGAGATCCTCGCCTTCTGCCACCGCCACCCGGACGTCTGGTGCGCGCTGGGGACCCACCCGCACGACGCCTCCTCCTGGAAAGAGGGGGACGGTGAGCGCCTGCGGTCGCTGCTCGCCGATCCCAAGGCGGTTGCGGTGGGGGAGTGCGGGCTCGACTTCTACTATAACCACTCGCCGCGCGAGACTCAAGCTCGGGTGCTCCGCGAGCAGTGGGCCCTGGCAGTCGAGCTCGGACTGCCAGCCGTGGTCCACAACCGGGACAGCAACGAAGAGATGCTGGAAGTGGTCCGGGAGGAGGCCTTCCGGGACCTCCAGGCGGATTTCCACTCCTTCGCCGGCGGGCTCGGCATGGCCCGCGAGCTGATCGAGCGCGGCTTCTACCTGGGATTCACCGGCATGATCACTTTCCCCAAGGCGGACAACGTCCGCGAGGTGATCCCGGTCCTGCCGCCGGACCGCTGCCTGGTGGAGACGGACACCCCCTACCTCGCGCCCGTTCCCCACCGGGGAAAGCCCAACCGCCCCGGCTACGTGGTCGAGATCGCCGAGCGGCTGGCCCGCGAGACGGGGGAGACCTACGAGCAGGTCTGCCGGCGGACGGGGGAGAATTTCTTCCGGCTGTTCCCCAAAGCGGCGGGATGATCAGGCCGGGTTCGGCACGTCGATAAACTCGACCTCGATCCCGAACCGCTCCTCCAGGTGCTGGCCCAGAGCCCGGACGCCCAGCCGCTCGGTCGCGTAGTGGCCGGCGGCGAGGTAGTGGGTCCGGGTCTCCCGCGCCACGTTCATCACCCACTCCGTCACCTCGCCCGTGACGTAGGCGTCCAGCCCCTCGCCGATCGCAGTATAGAATTCCCGCTGGCCGCCGCCGCTGATCACGCCCAGGGTCGAGATCGACTCCGGGCCGGAGAGGAAGGCCAGCGGCTTCTGATCGTAGACCCGCCAGCAGCGCTCGACCAGCTCCTCCGCGGAGATCGCCTCCGGGAAGAGTCCCTTCACGCCGAGGGACAGCCCGTCGTGCTCTCCGAAGGGCTCGATCCGCCGCAGCCCCAGCTCCCGGCCGGCGACCGCGTTGTTTCCCACCTCCAGGTGCCGGTCGAGCGGCAGGTGATAGGCGATCAGGCTCATCTCCCCCCGGATCAGCTCCGCCACCCGCCGGTACTGGAAGCCGGTGAGCACCCTCGGCATCCCCTCCCAGAACAGGCCGTGATGGACCAGCACGGCGTCCGCTCCGGCCTTCCGGGCGCGCACGAACAGCTCCTGGCAGGCCGAGACGCCGGTGACGATCTTCCGGATCTCCTCCCGCCCCTCCACCTGGAGGCCGTTCGGGCCGAAGTCCTTCCCGCGGGAGTCGAGGTACTGGTCGAGATGGGAGACGAGGGCGTCGCGATTCACGGAGCTTGCCATGGAAGGAGTCTATCCGAGTAAAGCAAAGGGCGACCCGAAGGTCGCCCCATCACAACAGCGAGACTGGAAAGACAGGTTAGCGGTTGCCGCCGCCGCCCCGGCCTCCACGATCGCCGCCCCGGCCGCCGCCGCCGCCACCACCCCGGCCACCCCGGAAGCCACCGCGGCCTCCACGATCGCCGCCCCGGCCGCCGCGGTCTCCGCCGCCTTCGCCGCGCTCGCGCTCACCACCGCCGCCGCCGGCCATCGCCATCTCCATGCCCTCGTACTGGGAGGGGTCGTAGTCGGGGGACTCCATGATCACGGCCTTGCGGGAGAGCCGGATCTTCCCCTGCTCGTCGATGTTGACGACCTTGACCTCGACCTCGTCCCCCTCCTTGAGGAGGTCGGTGACCTCGCGGACCCGGTAGGGGGCCAGCTCGCTGATGTGCAGCAGGCCGTCCGTGCCCGGCATGATCTCGACGAAGGCGCCATAGTTCTCGACGCGCCGCACCGTGCCGGTGTAGACCTTGCCGATCTCGGGCACCTGGGTCAGGCGCTCCACCATCTGGATGGCGCGCCGGGCCGCCGGCTCGTCGGGCGAGGCGATGACCACCCGGCCGTCGTCCCCGATCTCGATGTTGCAGCCGGTCTCCTCGATGATCGAGCGGATCGTCTTGCCACCGGGTCCGATGACGTCGCGGATCTTCTCCTTCGGGATCTCCACCGTATAGAGCCGCGGCGCGAACTTGGAGATCTCGGTGCGGGCCTGCGGCAGCGCCCCCTCCATGATCCCCAGGATGTGCATCCGGCCGGCCTTGGCCTGCTCCAGGGCGACCTTCATGATTTCGCGCGTGACGCCCGTGATCTTGATGTCCATCTGGAGCGCGGTCACCCCTTGCCGGGTGCCGGCGACCTTGAAGTCCATGTCGCCGTAGTGGTCTTCCTGGCCGGCGATGTCGGTGAGGACCGCGAAGCTCTCCCCCTCCTTGATCAGGCCCATGGCGACCCCCGCCACCGGGGCGAGGAGCGGCACGCCGGCGTCGAACAGGGCGAGCGAGCCGCCGCAGACCGTGGCCATCGAGGAGGAGCCGTTCGACTCCAGGATGTCGGAGACGACGCGGATGGTGTACGGGAACTCGTCCTCGTGCGGCAGCACGGGGAGCAGCGCCCGCCGGGCCAGCACGCCGTGGCCGATCTCACGCCGGCCGGGGCTGCGCAGGAACTTCACCTCGCCGACGGAGAAGGGGGGGAAGTTGTAGTGCAGCAGGAACTTCTGGATGCTCTCCCCCTCATACTCCTCGATCACCTGGGCGTCGCGGCTAGTGCCGAGCGTCGCCGAGGCCAGGGCCTGGGTCTCGCCGCGGGTGAACACCGCCGAGCCGTGAGTGCGGGGGAGCACCCCGACGTCGATGGTGATCGGCCGGATCTCGTCCAGGCGCCGGCTGTCGAAGCGGGTGCGCTCGTTGAGCACCACCTCGCGCAGGATCTCCTCCTCCAGGCGGCCGACGATCTTCCGGGCGTGGAGCTTCTTGTCCGCCCTCTCCTCGGGGATCTGCTCGATGTACGGCTTGACCACCGCGTTGACCGCGTGCTTGCGCTCGAATTTGCCCCTGGTGAAGAGGGCGGCCTTGAGCGGCGCGTAGATCTCCCCCTTGACCTCCTCGTAGAGCGACTCGGGGTAGACCTCGGGGGCCGTCCACGACGGCTTCTCCCGGTTGCCCTCGCGGAACATCTCGTGCTGCGCCTTGATGATCTTCTGGATCTCCAGGTGGCCGCGCCAGATGCACTCGAGGAGCAGCTCCTCGGAGACCTGGTTGGCGCCGGCCTCCACCATCACCACCGCCTCCTCGGTGCCGACCACCACGAGATCGAGGTCCGACACGTCGCGCAGGCTGTTGGCGGGGTTCATCACCACCTCGCCGTCGATCAGCCCCACCCGCACCGCGCCCACCGGGTGGTAGAACGGGATGTCGGAGAGCACCAGGGCGATCGAGGCGCCGTTGATGGCCAGGATGTCGGGATCGTTCTCGCCGTCGGCCGACAGGCAGAAGGCGATGATCTGGGTGTCGGCGATGTAGCCTTCGGTGAAGAGGGGGCGCAGCGGGCGGTCGATCTGGCGGGAGGTGATGATCTCCTTCTCCGACGGCCGGCCTTCGCGTTTGAAGAAGCCCCCGGGAATGCGCCCGGCGGCGTAGGTGTACTCACGGTAGTCGACCGTGAGCGGGAGGAAGTCGCGGTCCGAGGGCCCCTTGTTCTCCATGCACGCGGTGGCGAGGACGACGGTGTCGCCGAGCCGGACGGTGCAGGACCCGTTGGCCTGCTTGGCCAGGTACCCCGATTCGATGACCAGGGTGCCCGCGCCGATGGTAATTTCTTTGCGTTGCTTCATGGTTTTCTTTTCTCTTTCGTTTTTCGCTTTTCTCTCGTCTGCCTACAGATCCGGACCGCGCCCGTGCGCCTGGGCGTCGCCGTTTCCCCGGAGGGGGAGGCCGAAGGGGTCCGGAGGATCGCAGGGCCCGGGGATCCGTCGTTCAGGGGATCCCGGAGCTCTTTCCTGCCGAGTCGGTCGGTGGGGGTGCTACTTGCGGATCCCGAGACGCTCGATGGTCGAGCGGTACTTCTCGACATCCTTCCCCTTCAGATAGTCGAGCAGGCGGCGGCGCTGGCCCACCAGCTTGAGCAGGCCGCGGCGGCTGTGGTGGTCCTTGGTGTGCGTCTTGAAGTGCTCGGTCAGCTCGTTGATACGGCTGGTCAGCAGCGCGACCTGCACCTCGGGCGAGCCGGTATCCGTGTCGTGGGTCCGGTACTCGCTGATGATTTTTCCTTTGACTTCAACGGTTTGCGCCAATGCAAACTCCTCCTTACATTTCTTTCCGCGCGGTATTGTAGCACAGGCCCGCGCGGCCGGTTCCCTTGTACGGGAAAGATCAGCGGAAGACCACCTTGGGCTGGACGATGCCGACCCCGGCGGAGCCGATCCTCTCGATGACGGTGCCGACGGCGATGAATTCGCGCCGGCGGTTGACCAGCTTGACCCAGTCCCCCTCCTCACCGGCCAGCTCGCGCACCAGCACGGTCTGGCCATGGCTGATCCGGTTCTCCTGCTGGGGGTCGGCGGTGACCTCGCCGAAGGGGAGGGGGATCTGGTCGAAGGGGATCCACGCGGACTCCAGCGGCTCGCCCGCCTGCGCCTTCTCCTCCAGACGGGAGAGCGGCAGGGCGTCCTCCACCTGGAAGCCGCCGATGCGGGTACGGCGCAGCTCGGCCAAGTGCCCTCCCACTCCCAGGGCGGCGCCCAGGTCGTGGGCGAGCCCGCGGGCGTAGGTGCCTGAGGAGCAGGCGAGCCGGAAGCGCAGGCGGCCGTCCTCGATCTCCCCCAGGGGGACGAATTCGTAGACGGTGACCTCCTTGGGCTCGGACGGCACCTCCTCACCCCGGCGGGCCAGCTCGTAGTACTTGACCCCCTGGATCTTCTTGGCGGA
Source organism: Thermoanaerobaculia bacterium (assembly GCA_045807625.1). Classification (GTDB taxonomy): domain Bacteria; phylum Acidobacteriota; class Thermoanaerobaculia; order Multivoradales; family UBA5704; genus DATARR01. Next base: position 299,777 of record JBJMHA010000041.1, read on the forward strand.
GTAGGGGGGCGGCTGCTGCTGGATCTCCCCCTGGAAGCCGCGCATGGACTCGGCCACCGCCGCGGCGCCGAGCGCCGCCACCGCCTCCGCCGGCGCTTCCGAGACCACCTTGCCGGAGGCGTCATAGGTATCGGTCGCGATGCCGAAGCGGATCACCCCTTCGTAGACCTTGGGCGCCCGGATCAGGAAGCGGGTCAGCCGGGTGGCCGTGCCCAAGGTCAGCAGGAGGAGGCCGGTGGCGTCCGGATCGAGGGTGCCGCAATGGCCGATCTTCTTCTGGCGCAGCACCCGGCGGGTCTTCTGCACGGCGTCGTGCGAGGTGAAGCCCGGCTCCTTGTCGAGCAGCAGCAGGCCGTCCTTCATCTCCGTCATGAGCCGAGCGCCGCCCCCAGCTCCGACGCCACCTCGCGGCGGACCTCCTCGCCGTCCCCCGGCATGGTGAAGCCGGCCGCGTTGCGGTGCCCGCCGCCGCCGTGGTGGCGGGCGATCTTCTCGACGTCCACCTCGCCGCGGCTGCGCAGGGAGACCTTATGCCCCCCCTCGGAGAGCTCGCGGATCAGCGCCACCGCGTCCACCCCGGCGATCGAGCGCAGTTGGTCGATCAGCCCCTCGGAGTCCCCCGGCGCCGCCCCGGCGCGCTCGAACATCTCGCGCGTCAGGCGCCCGGTGGCGATGCGGCCGCCGTCGTGGGTCTGCAGCGACTGGAGCATCTCGCCGGTCAGCTTGACCACCGCCAGGGGCTGGCTCTCGTAGAGCCACTGGGCGACCTGCTCGGGGTGGGCCCCTTCCCGCACCAGGGAGGCCGCGGCCTCGAAGGCGGCGGCGGTGGCGTTCGAGAAGCGGAAGCCGCCGGTGTCGGTGACCAGAGTCAGATAGAGGCAGCTCGCCACCTCCGGCTCCAGCGTCACCTTGAGCCCCTGGGCGAGGCGGTAGACCATCTCGCCCACGGCCGGGGCCGCGGAGTCGACCCAGTTGACGGCGCCGTAGCACTGGTTGCCGAGGTGGTGGTCGATGTTGATCACCGGCTTGGCGCTCAGGTGCTGCTCCAGACCGGTGCGGTCGGGGCTCGGGCACTCCAGCACGATGATGCCGTCGAAGACGTCGGGGAAGCCGGCGGGCGGCTCCTCGCCGACGTGGATGCGCTCGCTGCCGGGCAGCGGCCGGTAGATGGTCGGCGTGTTGTCGCGGTTCCACACCACGGCCCCCTTGCCGAGGCCGCGCAGCAGGCGCGCGAGCCCCAGCTCGGAGCCGATGGCGTCGCCGTCCGGGTTGATGTGGCTGGTCAGCAGGAACCGGTTGCCCTGCCGTATGCGCCGCAGCAGGTCCTCAGGAGCTTTCATCCCGCCCATGGAGGCCCTCCAGAATGTCTGAGATCCGTTGACTGTGCTCGGCCCCACGGTCGAGCTCGAAGACCAGCTCCGGGGTCGCCCGCGTCCGGAGCCGGTGGGCCAGCTCCGTGCGCAGGAACCCCTTGGCGTGGCGGAGGCCGTCGATGGCCTCCTGCCGCTGCTCGTCACTGCCGAGCACCGAGATCCTCACCACCGCCCGGCGCAGGTCGGGGGTCACCTCGACCGCCGTCACCGAGGCGAGCTTCACCCGCGGGTCGTGAATCTCCCGCAGCAGGAGGTCCGAGAGCTCGGCCCGCAGCAGGTCGCTGACGCGGTCGGTGCGGCGGCTCACGGCTCTCCTCCCTCCAAGCCCTCCAGGAGCTGCGGGTCCCAGCGGGTGAGATACACCTCCGGGTCGCTCTCCACGATGTCGCGGACCTGGTCCATCAATTTCTCCATCTCGTTCTCACCGCCGGCCACCACCGCCGCCATCGCGATCTCCGACCGCTGATGCAGGTCGTGAAAGTCGGTCTCGGCGATGGAGACGCGGTACCTCTGGTGCACCCGCTCGATCAACGACTTGACGACCCGCCGCTTGTCTTTGAGGCTGCGGCTCATGGGCAAGTGCAGCTCGAATACGGAAATTCCAACGATCATGGGCTCGTAGGGTGCGCGCTGTGCGCACCAGGGGAAGAAGGTGCGCGGAGCGCACCCTACAACCCCCTTCGCGGGTTTACAGGACCGGCGCCACCTCTTCGCTGGTGTACGCCTCGATGATGTCGCCCGGCTTGAAATCCTGGAACCGCTCGAGGCCGATGCCGCAGTCGAAGCCGGTGCGCACCTCGGAAGCGTCGTCCTTGAACCGCCGCAGGGAGGCGATCTTCCCCTCGTAGATCACCCGGTTGTCGCGCAGCAGGCGCACGGCGGCGGTCCGCGGGATGACCCCTTCGATCACGTGACAGCCGGCGACCGTCCCCACCTTGGGCACCTTGAAGGTGTCGCGCACCTCGGCACGGCCGGCGGAGACCTCGCGGAACGTGGGCTCGAGCAGGCCGGTCATCGCCTTGCGGAGCTCGTCGATCAGCTCGTAGATCACGGTGTGGAGACGGATCTCCACCTCCTCCTTTTCCGCGAGCTCGACGGCGCTGCGCTCGGGCCGGACGTTGAAGCCGATGATGATCGCCTTCGAGGCCGAGGCGAGGAGCACGTCGTTGGTCGAGATGGCGCCGATGCCAGAGTGCAGCACCGAGACCTTGACCTTCTCCGTGCTCGCCTTGCCGAGCGCCTCGCGCAGCACCTCGACCGAGCCCTGCACGTCCGCCTTGAGGATGACCGGGAGCTCCTTGACCTCCCCCTCCTGGATGTGGGTGAAGAGCTGGTCGAGCGACATCCGCGCCTGGCTGGGCGCGAGGCCCCGCCGGCGCTGCTCCTGGGCCCGGAACTCGGCGATGCTGCGCGCCTTCGACTCGTCCTCCACCACCTGCAGCATGTCGCCGGCGTCCGGCAGATCGTTGAAGCCGGTGACCTCGACCGGGGTCGAGGGGCCGGCCTGCTGCGCCCGGTGCCCGAGGTCGTCGCTCATCGAGCGCACCCGCCCCCAGGCGGAGCCGGAGACGAAGACGTCCCCCACCTTGAGCGTGCCGTTCTGCACCAGCACGGTCGCCACGGTGCCGCGGCCGACCTCCTTGCGGGCCTCGAGCACGGCGCCTTGGGCGGCGATCTCCGGGTTGGCCTTGAGGTCGAGGATGTCGGCGGTCAGCAGGATCATCTCCAGGAGCTCCTGGATGCCCTGCCGCTTGAGCGCCGAGATCGGCACCATCACCGTGTCGCCCCCCCAGTCCTCGGCGATCAGGCCGCGGTCGGAGAGCTCCTTCTTGACGCGGTCGAGGTTGGCGTTCGCCTTGTCGATCTTGTTGATCGCCACCACGATCGGCACCTTGGCCGCGCGGGCGTGGTCGATCGCCTCGATCGTCTGCGGCATCACGCCGTCGTCCGCCGCCACCACCAGGATGACGATGTCGGTGATGCGGGCGCCGCGGGCGCGCATCATGGTGAACGCCTCGTGGCCGGGGGTATCGACGAAGACGATCTGCCGGTCGTTCACCTCGACGTGGTAGGCGCCGATGTGCTGGGTGATGCCGCCGAACTCGGCCTCGGTCAGCTTCGACTGCCGGATGGCGTCGAGCAGCGACGTCTTGCCGTGGTCGACGTGGCCCATGATGGTGACCACCGGGGCGCGGGAGACCTTCCGGGTCTCGGCGTCCGGCTGTCCGGCGCCCACTCCCGCCATCTCGGCCTGGAGCTGCACCTCCTCCTCGAACGAGACGATCATCGTCTCGACACCGAGCTCGCGCGCCAGCTCCTGGGCCAGCTCGGGGTCCAGCACCTGGTTGATGTTGGCCATGATGCCGCGCCTGAACAGGGAGCCCATCAGGTCGCGAACGCGCACGCCGAGCTTCTCGGCGAACTCGCGCAGGGTCATCCCCTCGCCGATCATCACCGGACCCGCGGGCTTGTCCTTCTTGAAGGTGAGCACCTTGCCGCCCTCCGCCTCGTCCTTCCGCAGCTCGGTGCGGCGGCGGCGCCGGCCGCTCATCGAGGCGAGATCTTCCTCCTCCAGATCCTCGAGAGTCCCCTTGAAGCTGGTCAGGTTCTCGTCGCCCCCGGCGCGCGGTCCGGGCTTCTTGGTGCCCTTCTTCTTCTTGTCGCGCTCGATCTGCTCCTGCATCCGCTCGGCGGCGCGCCGCCTCTGCTCCTCGGTCGAGACCGCCGGAGCGGCCATGCCGGGACGGCCGGGCGCCGGACCGCCAGGGCGCTGCTGCCCCGGGCCCGGCCGGGCGCCGGCCTGCATGCCGGGGCGGGCACCGGGACCGCCGGGACCTCCCGGGCGCGGGCCGCTGGGAGGACCGCCCGGACCGGGCCGGCCTCCAGGAGCGGAGCCGGGGCGGCCCCGGTCGTAGCCTCCGCCGGGCGCGCTGCCCGGACGGCCGCCCGACGGAGCAGGGCGGGCCGAAGCGGGGGGCGGGCCGGCCGGCCGCGAAGGCGGCGGAGTCTCGCGGAGCTGGGGCGCCGGCGGGGGAGGCGGCGCCTGGATCTCGGTGACATGGGCGGGCGGCGCCTCGACCGGAGCGGCCGTGGCGGCTCCACCGGCGGTGCTCGCCGCGATCTCGGGCTGGGCGGTCTCGACGGCCGTCTCGGGCAGGGCCTCGGCCAGGACCGGCGCCGGCTCCGCCACCACCGGCGCGGGGCGCTCGCTCATCGGCAGCGTCTGGATGCGCGGCTCCACCTTCTGGATCAACGTCCGCGGACGGCGCGAGCCCAGGGGATTCGCGGGGGGGCGGCGGGCGGCGGTGGGCGGCGGCGGCGCGGCGGCCGCGCGCCGGCGGTCCGGCGCGCCGGGGGCCGCCGTCTCGTCGCGCAGGATCACCTCTCGGGGGTGGGGAAGCTTCTTGCCCTGGAGGATAGCCTGAATGATTTCGGTGTCGATCTGCGCGTCATCCCCTTCGACGCGCGCACCGATGGACTTCAGCTTGAAGACGAGGTCCTGGTTGGAGATCCCCATCATCTTCGCGAGGTCCTGGACTCGAATCTTTCCCATATCTTTCTCGTGACTCCTCTAAATGAACGGGGGCCGCCCGTCTCCCCGAGGGGGTGTTACGACTCGTTGTCCTCGGAGCGGACCTCCTCCGCCTCCCCAGCCGCCTCTTCGTCGCCGCCGAGGAGAGCCGAGGCCGCCGCCACATTGCTGCTGCGCTGCTGTTCGCTCTCCGCGAAGGCGCGGCTGAGGGCCGCCATGAAGTCCTCGTCGCCCATCGAGGCCGCCGCGGGCGCCGCCTCGGGAGACCGGAAGGGGCCGATGTCCAGATTGGCCATCCGCTGCTCCCGCTGCTCCTTCGCCCAGGCGACCAGACCCTCGGCTTGATCGCGGTCGAAATCCTCGATCTCCAGCGCCAGCAACGCCTCCGGCTCCGCGTCGGCCAGGGCCTCGACGTCGCCGTAGCCCGCCTCCTGGAGCTGGTCGGCCGCGGCCGGGCTGAGACCCGGGGCGGAGAGCACGTCCGCCTGCTTCGGCCCGGGGGTCTGCGACATGGCGGTCTGCAGCATGCGGGCGAGGGCGTCGGCCACCTCGTCCTTGACGTCGCTCTCGCTCTTGATGTCGATGCGCGAGCCGATCAGCTCGGAGGCGAGGCGCACGTTCTGGCCGCGCTTGCCGATCGCCAGCGAGAGCTGCTCGTCCTCGACGATCACGTCGAGGTGCGGCACCTCCCCCTGGTGCGTCACCGACACGCGGGTGATCTTGGCCGGCGCGAGGGCGCTCTGGGCGAAGGTCACCAGGTCGTCGCTGTACTCGATGATGTCGATCTTCTCGCCGCGCAGCTCACGGATGATCGACTGCACGCGCGACCCCTTCATGCCGACGCAGGCGCCGACCGGATCGACGTCGCGCTCGCGGCTGTAGACGGCCACCTTGGCCCGCTCGCCGGGCGCGCGCACGGCGTTCTTGATCACCACCGTGCCGTCGTAGATCTCCGGCACCTCGGTCTCGAACAGCTTGACCAGCAGGCGCGGATCGGTGCGCGAGAGGACGATCTGCGGCCCCTTGGGCTGCTTGTGGACGTCGACGATGACGGCGCGGATGCGCTCCCCCTGGCTGTAGCGCTCGTGGCGCGCCTGCTCGGAGCGGGGGACGACCGCCTCGGTGCGGCCGAGGTCGACGATGACGTCGCCGCGCTCGAAGCGCTTCACCGTGCCGTTGAGGATCTCCCCCACGCGGTCGATGTACTCGTTGTAGATGTTCTCGCGCTCGGCCTCGCGCACCCGCTGGTAGAGCACCTGCTTGGCGTTCTGGGCGGCGATGCGGCCGAGCCCGTCGGTGGAGATCGGCAGGTGGATCTCGTCCCCCACCTCGGCGTTGGCCTTGTGGTCCCGCGCCTCCTCGACCGTCCACTCGGCGAGGGGGTCCTCGACCGTCTCGACCACCTTCTTGACGATGAACGCGTCGAACTTGCCGGTCTCGCGGTCCAGGTGGGCGCGCACCGGCTCTTTGATCCGGTGCTGCTTCTTGGCCGCGGACGCCATCGCGTCCTCGAGGGCGGAGATCCACCGCTCGAGGTCGATGTCCTTCTCCCGCGCGACCTGGCGCAGGATCTCGTTCAAGTTCAGCTCAGCAGTCTGTGCCTGGGGCATGGCTCTCTTTCCTATTTTGAATCGGCGCTACAGCTCGATCTCCAGCCGAGCCAGCTTCACGTTGTTCAGCGGCAGCTCCCGCACCTCGCCGGTCCTGCCGTCCTCCAGCAGCACCCGGGCGCTCTCCTCGGGCTCCCCTTCGGCGCGGCGCAGCCCCTGGAGGCGCGCCACGTCGGTCTTCTTCTTTCCGGTCTCGGGGTCCTCGTAGGTGACCCGCGCGAGGCGGCCGGCGAAACGCTCGTAGTCCCGCGGCTTGTAGAGCTGCCGGTCGAGCCCCGGGGAGGAGACCTCCAGGACGTAGCGGCCGGAGTTGAAGTCCAGCACGTCGAGCAGCGCCGACACCTGCCGCGAGACGTGCGCGCAGTCCGCCAGCGTCACCCCTTCGGGCTTGTCCACGAACAGCCTCAGGACACCCCCCTTGAGCTCGGCGTGCACCAGCTCGCAACCGGCGGCCTGGGCGACGGCCTCGATCTCGGGCGTGATCTCCGCGATACGGCTGGGGGTGGCTGCCATGTGCTCGTTCTGGATCTCCGTTCTTTGTGCCCGCCAACAAAAAAAGTGGGCTCTACGCCCACTTCTTACCGACCGTCACCGGTCAGGGCAAGCTGGCTGTCCCATTATAGAGGAATGGGCACGTCCGTCAAGTTGCGACAGAGCAACACCTTGCCGAATCCGGAGGGCGCCGGCCGGTAAGGCGGACGGGGCAGCGGGCGATACCGCGTTCGCCGAGGATAACAGGGTCGTGGCGCGAAATCTTCCCCGGTGGACGGACACGGACCCCAAGGGCTTCACGGACGGACACTGAGGACGAGGAGCCATCTCGGGCAGCGTTCCTGAGTGTGTCCGTGGGGCGTCCATGGAGTCCTGTGCGTCCGTGTTTGTCATGCCAATTTGGCGCTCTCTCCCCAAGCTCTCCCCGCTTCTCCCTCGGGAATTTGCCTGGCAAGAAGCTTGCTTTGAGTGAGGTGCGAGAAGTGATTTGCGAAAGGAGAAAGCACCTTCTATGAGTACGAATCGCAACCGCAATCTGGCGACGTTCCTGCTGGTGCTGGGGGCGGTCGTCTTCGGCATGGTCCTCGCGGGAGGCTTGCAGATGACGGTTCCCAGCCAGGCTGCCGACCAGGATCCCAATCTTTCGGCGACCCGCCTCGCCGCGCAGCACGCCACGGCCACGCTGCCCAGCTTCGCCGATCTGGCGGAAGCTGTCGAGCCGGCCGTCGTGTCCATTCAGGCGGCCACCATCGAGAAGGCCCCCGCCAACCGTGGCGGCGGCCGGGGGGGCGTCGACCCGTTCGAGTTCTTCTTCGGTCCCCGCAACCGGCAGCAGCGGCCTCAGCAGCAGCAGCCGGATGACGAGGACGGCCCCGGCCCGCAGGGCGGCCCCGGCCAGCCCGAGGAGTACCGTTCCGACGCCGGCGGCAGCGGCTTCGTGATCAGCCCCGACGGCCTGGTGATCACCAACAACCATGTGGTCGAGGGTGCCACCGCGGTCAAGGTCCACCTGGGCGGCCGGGACTACACCGCCCAGGTCAAGGGGGTCGACAAGTCCACCGACATCGCCCTGCTCAAGATCGACGCCGGCCACCCGCTGCGCTACGTCGAGCTGGGGGACAGCGACGCCATCCGGGTCGGCGACTGGGTGATGGTCATCGGCAACCCGCTCAATCTCGACCAGACGGTGACCACCGGCGTCATCTCCGCCAAGGGGCGCTCGATCGGGATCAGCGACGCCTCGTTCGAGAACTTCATCCAGACCGACGCGGCGATCAACTTCGGCAACTCCGGCGGCCCGCTGCTCAACATGCAGGGGCAGGTGGTCGGCATCGCCACCGCCATCAACTGGGGGGCCGAGAACATCGGCTTCGCGGTGCCGGTGAACACGCTGAAGGAGGTCCTGCCGCAGCTCCGTGAGAAGGGGAAGGTCAGCCGCGGCTACCTCGGCCTCGGCGTCCGCAACCTCGACTACACACAGGCGCAGGCCTGGGGTCTCCGCGACACCGACGGCGCTCTCGTGCAGTCGGTGGAGAACGGCCCCGCCAAGGACGCCGGCGTCCAGCACGGCGACGTGATCCTCTCGGTGGACGGCCACAAGGTCAAGCAGACCCGCGACCTGATCAACTACGTGTCCAACAAGGGGCCGAACGCCACCGTGACGCTCGACGTCTGGCGCGACGGCAAGCAGATCCAGAAGCAGGTCAAGCTGCGCGAGCGGCCGGTGACCAGCCAGACGGACGACGACACCAACAGCACCAAGCCCGAGGGGAGCAGCGGCATCGAGTGGCTGGGTATCCAGTACCAGGATATCTCCAGCTCGCTGCGGAGCGCCCACGGCATCCCGGGCGACGTGAACGGCATCATCGTGACCAGCGTCACCCCGACCAGCCCGCTCTACGAGCAGTTCGTGCGGCCGGGCACCATCATCAGCGAGATCAACGGCCAGTCCATCAAGGGGGCCGCGGATTTCGAGAAGATCGTCAAGAGTGCAAAACCGGGCAGCTATCTCCGCTTCTACACCTTGCAGACCGATCCGCGAGGCGGCCGCGCGCCGCAGTCGTTCTTCGCGGTCGTGCAGGTGCCGAGCGGACGCTAAGCGGCCCGTTGAACGATACCGGAAGTCAGACGAGACAGACAGACACTCTGGTGGTTTCCAGGCCGGTCCGCGAGGGCCGGCCTCTTTCTTTGTTACACTTTGGTGATATGCCGAGACCAGGTGACAGCAGCTTCCGCGCCTCCGTTCTGGTGGTCGACGACGAGGCCGCGATCCGCGACAGCCTCCACATGATCCTGGAGTACGAGGGATACCGGGTGGAGGAGGCGGCGAGCGGCTCCCAGGCCCTGACCAAGGTGGGCGAGCGCGCGCCCGACGCCATCGTGCTCGACATCAAGATGCCCGAGATGGACGGCCTCGAATTCCTGAAGGCCTTGCGCGAGCGCGGCTACGAGATGCCGGTCCTGATGATCAGCGGCCACGCCGACGTGGCGACCGCCGTCGAGGCCACCCGCCGGGGGGCCTTCGACTTCTTCGAGAAGCCGCTCCAGCGCGAGCGCGTCCTCCTCTCCCTGCGCAACGCCATCGAGGCGTTCCGGCTGCAGGCCGAGAACCGCACCCTGCGCCCGGAGCCCGAGCAGATCATCGGCACCGCCCCCTCCGTGCGGCGGCTGCGCGAGATGATCGAGAAGGCCGCCCCCACCCCGGCCACCGTGCTCATCACCGGCGAGAGCGGCACCGGCAAGGAACTGGTGGCGCGCGCCATCCACCGCCTCTCCGCCCGCCGCGACCGTCCCATCGTGCAGGTCAACTGCGCCGCCATCCCCGAGGAGCTGATCGAGTCCGAGCTGTTCGGCCACGAGAAGGGGAGCTTCACCGGCGCCGTGCGCAAGGCAATGGGCAAGTTCGTGGCCGCCGACACCGGCACCATCTTCCTCGACGAGATCGGCGATATGTCGGCCCGCACGCAGGCAAAGGTTTTGCGTGTGCTCCAGAACGGGGAGGTGGAGCCGGTGGGAGCCGAGCGGACGATCCAGGTGGACGTGAGGGTGGTGGCGGCGACGAACCGCAATCTGGAAGAGGAGATCGCGGCGGGGAGGTTCCGCGAGGACCTGTACTACCGCCTGAACGTGATCCCGATCCGCACGCCGGCCCTGCGCGAGCACCTGGAGGACCTGCCGCTGCTGGTGGAGTACTTCGTCCGCCGCTACGCCGACCAGAACAACTACAAGCCCAAGGAGATCTCCCCCGAGGCGATGGCCCACCTCAAGGCCCTGCCCTGGAAGGGGAACGTCCGCGAGCTGAAGAACCTGGTCGAGCGCATGCTGATCCTCTCGCCGGGGGACAAGATCACCCGCGAGGACGTGATCGCGGCCACCGGCGGCGCCCGCCCCGAGCTCTCCACGTCGCTGCTGGCGGTCGGGACCCTGCGCGAGTTCCGCGACCTCTCCGAGCGCATGTTCCTCCTCCACAAGCTGGAGGAGAACAACTGGAACGTCACCCAGACGGCCCAGGCGATCGACACGCCGCGCAGCAATCTCTATAAGAAGCTCGACCAGTATGATATCCACCGGGAGGAGCCGATCCGTGAGCCGTGACCAGCAGATCCTGATGCAGATGCTCGAGGAGAGCGGCGCCCTGCGGCGCGGACACTTCCTGCTCTCCTCGGGTCTCCACTCCTCGGCCTACGTGCAGTGCGCGCTGCTGCTGGAAGACCCGGTCCGCGCGCGCCAGGTGGGGCAGGACCTCGCCGAGCTGTTGCGGCAGTTCCACCCCGACTCGGTGCTTTCCCCAGCCCTGGGCGGCGTCATCATCGGCCATGAGGTGGCAGCCGGCCTGGGGGTCCCCTTCCGCTTCACCGAGCGCAAGGGGGAGGAGATGGGGCTGCGCCGCGGGTTCAACCTGCGCCAGGGGGAGCGGGTGGTGATCGTCGAGGACGTGGTCACCACCGGCCGCTCGACCCTGGAGACCGCCTCGCTCGCCACCGCCCGCGGCGCGCGGGTGGTGGCCATCGGCGCCATCATCGACCGCACGGCGGGGCGCGACCCCTTCGACGTGCCATTCCGGGCGCTCCTGCAGCTCGACCTGCCCTCCTACTCGCCCTCCGACTGCCCGTCCTGCCGTTCCGGCGCCCTGCCGGCGGAGAAGCCCGGCAGCCGGCCCGAGGTGGCGGCGAGACCGGAGGCGGCGGCGGAGGAGCGGCAGAGCGAGAGAGTGGAGCCGCCGGCGGACAGGGCGGGATAGAAAGCCTGGCGGACCCTCCAATTCCCGGAGCAGTACTTGGAATATGCACGGCGGTCCTCAGAATATGCACGGCAGCGGACTTGAGAAGCGGAATGGCTCTTCCGCCGGTCCCGGCGGAAGGTCTGCCGGGGCTAATAGTTCGTCCGCCACCCCCGGCGGAAGGCTCGGCGAGGTCAATAATTCGTCCGCTGGGCCCGGCGGAAGGCTCGCCACCCCCGGCGAAAGGCTCGCCGGGGTCAAATGTTCGTCCGCCGCGCGCGGCGGATGAGCCGCCGCGGAAGTTAGTTGACCCGCCGTGCATATTTGTTGACCCGCCACCCCCGGCGGAAGGACTGCCGGGGTAATCGGCTCGTCCGCCCCCCTCTCCGGCCGGGCCGCCGGCCTTACAACGTCAACCGCCCTCCTCTCCGGCCGAGCCGCCGGGCTTGAAACGCCAACCGCCGAGCTTGCCGGAAGGACCGCCACGGTCTTTTGCTCGTCCGCCGGGCTCTCCGGAACGTCGAGAGCGCTTCGCGGCTCAGGCACCTCGGCAATCCGCGCCTTCGCCTTGAGGATCGACCCAGGGTCTCGCCGTTCCCGGAGATCGAGGAAGGATTCCCCGACGGATCATCGCCGAGACCGCCTGGGAGCAGCAGCGGGTGCGACCGGTGCCTGGCCTGCCGATTGGCCGCGACACCTTATCCGTTCCTTAGCAAGCGTGAGCTCCTTGAGCGCGTCCCGCACCGCCTGAGTCTCCATCGTCGCGTGGGTAAGCCGCATGAGGATCAAGGAAGCTCGGCGTCCTCAATCGAGATCGGGCCCTGGGGACCACGTTCAGCCCACGGATTTCGAGCTCCGATCCTGTAGACTTCCCGTATGGAGAACGTCGAAGGATACACGGTGGTCTACCGGCAGACCGAGGACGTCATCCTGGCGGAGGTGCCCGCCCTCCCGGGATGTTTTTCGGACGGCCGTACCCTCGAAGAGGCCCGGGAACGCGTCCGGGATGCCATCCTGAATTTCATTGACGAGCTGAAGGATTCTGGAGAGAGCATCCCTCAAGACGTTCTGTACGTCGAACGGGTCTTCCTCGGCGCTGCATGAGCCCGGTCCTCCCCACGGTTACCGCGCGGGAGGTCACCCGAGCGCTCGAACGGGCAGGGTTTGTCTTCCGTCGCCAAAGGGGCAGTCACCAGATCTACCAACATACCCAAACTGGGAAGAGGGTCTCCGTTCCAGTGCATCGCGGGATTTCCCAAGGGGACCCTGCGCCAGATCTTGCGGGACGCGGATCTGTCGGTCGAGCGCTTTTTGGAGCTGATGGGTAGCTGATCTACCCCTCCCCCCGCAACGCCAGATTCGGCTCCGTCCGCGCCGCCCGCCGGGCGGGCAGGTAGGCGGCCACGGCAGCCACCGCCACCAGCACCAGGGCCACGCCGGTGTAGGTCGCCGGATCGCTCGCGCTCACCTCGAAGAGGAGGCTGCGCATCCCCCGGGTGGCCACGAGCGCTCCCAGGAGGCCCGCCACGGCGCCCACCAGCGCCAGGATCATCCCCTGGCCCACCACCATCCGCAGCACCTTGTCGCGGGAGGCGCCGAGCGCCATCCGGATGCCGATCTCCTGGGTCCGCTGGCGCACGGCGTAGGCGATGACGCCGTAGATCCCCACCGCGGCGAGCAGCAGGGCGATCACCGCGAAGCCGCCGAGCAGGAGCATGTAGAAGCGGGACTGCGAGGTCGAGCCGGCGACGCTCTCGGCCAGCGGCTGGAGCTCGTAGACGGGCAGGTCGGGGTCGAGCGCGTGCACTACCGGGCGGATTTCCGGGGCCAGGGCTCCCGGGTCCCCGGAGGAGCGCAGGACGACCGAGAGCGCCTCCACGGGGGCCTGATCATAGGGCATGAAGAGCTGCGGCTCGACCTCCCTCTGGAGGGCGTCCTGCTTAAAGTCGGCCACGATCCCCACGATCTCGCCGCCATGGGGCACGCCGTTGACCCGCCAGCCGATCTCGACCCGCTTGCGCAGCGGCTCCTCGCCCGGGAAGAATTGGCGGGCCGCCGCCTCGTTGATCATCACCACCGGCTGGCCGCCGTCGCGGTCCTGCGGGAGGAATTCCCGGCCGCGCGCGACCCGGATCCCCAGGAGCTTGAAATAGCCCGGCGTGACGGTGGCAATCCGGATCGACTCCTCCTTGCCGGGAGGCGCGGGCGGGCGCCCGGCGACCGTGAAGGTGAGGGACTCGTCCTCCCCGCTGAGCGGCAGCCCGAAGGCGGTGGCCCCCGCGGCGGTGACGCCCGGCAGCGCCGCCGCCCGTTCCAGCAGGGCGGAGGTGAAGGCGCGGACCCTGGGGTCGTCCGGGTATTTGCCCTGCGGCAGCGTGACCTTGAAGGTCAGGACGTGGCCCGCCCGGAAGCCGGGATCGACGTTCTGGAGCCGGGAGAAGCTGCGGATCAGCAGCCCGGCCCCGGCCAGGAGCACCACGGCGAGGGCCATCTCCACCACCACCAGGAGGCCGCGGGCGCGGGTCCCCCGCCCCTTCGAGCCCCGGGTCCCCTCGCGGATCACGCCGCTCAGGTCGGTCCGGGAGGTCTGGAGGGCCGGCGCGAGGCCGAACAGGACGCCGGCCAGCAGGGAGATCCCGAGCGCGAAGAGCAGCGCGGTGCCGTCGACGCGGGCCTGTTCCAGGCGCGGGATCCCCCGCGGGCCCAGGGCGACCAGCGTCCTGGTGATCCAGGAGGCCAGCGCGACCCCGGCGGCCCCGCCGGCCAGCGCGAGCACCAGGCTTTCAGTGAGAAGCTGCCGGACGATGCGCCCCCGCCCCGCGCCAAGCGCCGCCCGGATCACGATCTCCCCCTCCCGCGCGGCGGCCCGCACCAGCAGCAGGTTGGCCACGTTGACGCAGGCGATCAGCAGCACGAAGCCGACCGCGCCGAGCAGGATCATCAGGGGCTTGCGCGTATCCCCCAGCATCCGCTCCTCCAGGGAGTCGACCGTCATGGTCTGGAAGTAGCTCGCGTTGGCCTTGGGGTACTGGGTGGCGAGCCGGTGGCCGAGCACGTCCGCCTCCGCCCGGGCCTGTCGCAGGGTGGCCCCCGGCGCCAGCCGGCCGATGGCGGCGAAGTAGACCGCGCCGCGCTGCTTCAGCTCCTGGGCCGAGAACACCTTCGGCACCCAGACGTCGGCGGCGGAGGGGAGCTGGGCCCCCTTCCTCAGGATGCCGATCACGGCGTACGGCTGGCCGTCGAGCGTGAGGGAGCGGCCGACCAGGCCGGGATCGCTTCCGAAGCGCTGCCGCCAGAGCTTCTCCGAGACCACCGCCACGCGGGGGGCGCCGGGCCGGTCCTCGCCCGGCGCGAAGGTCCGCCCCTTGAGCGGCGGGATGCCGAGCACCTTGAAGAAGTTGGCTCCCACCAGGGCGGCCTGCAATCTCTCCGGCTGGGAGCCGCCGCCGCTGAGGTTGAGCGTGCCGTTCTCGACCGAGGTGAGGCCGGCGAGGGTTCGGCTGGCCGCTTTGAAGTCGAGGAAGTTGGGCGGGGAGAAGGCCCCGTGCGTCTCGCCGGCCGGGTCCACGAAGTAGGGACGGACGAGGCGGCCCGGCTCCTCGAAGGGGAGAGGGCGCAGCAGCACCCCGTAGACGACGCTGAAGATGGCGGTCGTGGCGCCGATGCCGAGCGCCAGGGTCAGCACCGCCACCAGGGTGAAGCCGGGACTCTTCCAGAGCTGCCGGCCGGCGAACCGGAGGTCCTGCCCGAGCTCGGCCAGGCGTTCCATCCACTTCATCTGTCTCTCCTTGCTCGCGTCGAGGGCGCGGCAGACCTCCCGGGTTTTTTCCAGATCGCCGAACCGGCGCCGCGCCTCCACCCGCGCCTCCTCCCGCGGCCAGCCGTCCGCGATCAGCTCTTCCGCCACCCGGTCGAGGTGGAAGGCGAGCTCCTCCTCGACGTCGGCCGCCACCTGGGAGGCGGTGCGCCGGGGGAAGCGGAAGGAGCGCCGCAGGGGCATGGATCAGGCGGTCTCCAGCACCTTGGAGACGGCGGCGACGTAGCTCCGCCAAGTGGAGAGCTCCGCCTGGAGCGCCTGCCGCCCCTCATCGGTCAGACGGTAGAACCGGGCCCGCCGGTGGTTCTCGGAGAGGCCCCACTCGGCTTCGATCCATCCCTTGCGCTCCAGGCGGTGGAGGGCCTGATAGAGGGCGGCGTCCTCCAGGCCGAGCGCGCCGTCGCTGCGCTGGCGGATGGAGCGCGAGATGTCATAGCCGTGCATCGACCCCCAGGAGAGGGCCTTGAGGATGAGGACCGCGACGGTCCCTTGCAGGAGGTCCATGGATGTCTTCGGCATCGGGTCATTCCCTCACGTTGTGAGGGGAAGGATAGGGGCGGGGCGGTGGGTTGTAAAGCCCCCCCTCATCTTGTGAGGGGAAGGATTCATAACGTCTTGCCCTCTGAGACGTCCTGCCCTCCGAAGCCTCACCCTCGGTCCCTCTCCACTTCGTGGAGAGGGAGGGCCCAGAGATCGAAATCTTCCTGATTCGGCAAGATCGCTCAGCTACGTTCCCCCTCTCCACGAAGTGGAGAGGGGGCCAGGGGGTGAGGCTTCGGAGGGCAAAGCGCCCCAGAGGGCAAGACACCCTGAAGGGCCCCTACTTCCCCCTCTTCAGCTCCTCCACCCTGCAGGTCAGCCGCGGCTTCTCGGGGTTCCGGAGGTCCATCAGATCCCAGGGCACGCACAGGGGCTCCCGGTGGACCGGCAGGCCGAGGAGGCGGCCGGCGGAGATGCCGAGCCGGGTGAGGAGGGCGGCGGTGCCGAGGAGGTATTCGCGGACCACGCAGTCTTCCCCCTCGGGCTCGGCGCGCACCGCGAGGATGCGGCCCACCTTCTTCCCCTCGGGATCGTGGACCTTCCGGCCGAGCAACAGCTCGAAGTGGACCGTCTTCACTCCTCTTTCTCCTCTTCGTCCCCGCCCTCTCCCTTGAGCGGCTTCGGGATGTGCTTGATGACGTGATCGCGCAGCCAGCGCTCCCAGTCGAAGTTGGGAGTGTCGAGCGCCGCGACCTCGAGCTTCAAGTGGTACGACGTGATCTCCTGGACCGCCGACCACGGCGCTTTGTAGCGGGCGACCTTGCGGACCCCGAAGCGTCTACGCCACCCGTCGACCCAGCGCTCCAGCCGCGGGGAGAGACGGCGCGCCAGGACCACGCCCCCCATCTCGATGTGGTCGATACGCGGCGGCAGCCCCTCCCGCAGCTCCAGCACCAGGCCGTCGACGCGCCCCATCTTGATCTCCTCGCGGTCGACCACCTGCTTGTCGAGGACGTCCCGGGCCAGCTCCAGGTCGTCCAGGATCTCTTCTTTCGCCCGCGGCATCAGCTCCCCCCCTTGATCAACAACGGGATCGAGACGACGGCGAGGACGATCGACAGGACGACCACCAGCAGGGTGACCGCGTTCGAGATCCAGCCGTTGCGGTGCTCCTTCAGCAGCTTGCGGTCGTTCATCAGCAGCAGGAAGGGGATGGCGACGAAGGGGAGCACGGCCGCGTTGACCGCCATGGTCAGCAGGGTCAGCTTGAGCGGATCGACGCCGAACAGGATGAGCAGCGACGAGGCCAGGATGGCGCCGGTGTAGACCAGGCAGAAGCGGGCGTCCTCGCGTGGATCGAGGTCCTCTCCCCAGTTCCAGCCGTACGTCTGGGCCGTCGTGTAGGCCATCGACAGCGCCACCTCGACCGCCGCGCCGAGGCAGGCGATCCCCATGCAGGCGCCGAACAGCACGAACCCCCAGAAGGGAAAGGCGGTCGTCAGCATCAGCGCCGCCTGATGATAGTCGTCCACCTGGATGCCGCGCGGGGCGAGCACCACGGCGGCGACGACGACCGCCCCCACGGAGATGACGCTGCCGAACCCCATGCCGAGCACGGAGACCCCCCGGTTGACCGCGATGTAGGACTCGTCCCACTTATCCTCGACCGCTCCGGAGGAGTAGAAATAGAAGAGGTAGGGGGAGATCACCGCGCCGAGGAGGCTGACGGCGATGAACCAGTAGCGCGCCGGGTCGTGATGGGGGAGGGTGGGCAGCATCCCGGCCAGGATCTGGCCGGCGGGCGGCCGGTGCTGCCAGGCTGCCACCACGAACGCCAGGGTCAGGAGGCCGAGCAGCGACGTGCTGTTCTCGATGGCGCTGAAGGAGGCCCGCCAGAGGAAGAGCCAGACCAGGACCGCGACGGGAAGGGCCCAGACCGCAGTCGGCAGCCCGGTGATGAGATGGAGGGCGAAGCAGATGCCGCCGATCTCCGCGCCGAGCACCAGGAAATGGACCAGGGAGAGGACCAGGAAGGGGACCAGCCAGGCGGCGAAGCCCAGGTGCGTGCGGACGGCGTCCGGCAGGGCCTGCCGGGTGACGGCGGCGAAGCGGCCGGACATCTCGACGAGGAAGATCACCAGGAGCGTGCCGAGGACGAGCGGCCAGAGGAGCTGGAGGCGGAAGACCCCCCCGGCCTGAGCGCTGGTCGCGAGGTTCCCCACGTCGAAGAACCCGCCGACGCTGGTGAGGATGCCGAGCGCCAGGGTCGCCGCCTTCTTCATCGCGATCCTCCCCCGTTCTGCTTCTGGAGCGCTTCGATCTGGCCCTGGAGCGCCGCCAGCCGGCCGACCTCCCGCGCCGCCCCCGGCCGGTCGTTCGCCTCGGCGGCTTGCCCCAGCCTTTTACCCGCGGCTTCGGCTTCGGTCACGATCTGGCGGAAGAGGTCGCGCACCTCCGGAGGGGCCTTGGACTTCGCGGCGTCGTCCGCCTCCTTCTCCAGGTCCGACCGCGCGGCCTTGACGGTCGTCTCCACGAAGGAGGTCGGGACACTGTTGGCCCCCCACTGCTCGCCGGTCATCCGCAGGGTGGCGATCCAGGAGGCGGCGGTCTTGGCCTGATCGAGGAGCTTCTCCTCGGGAGATTGGGACGAGCAGGCGAGGCACAGCCCCGCGACCGCCGCCAGCGCGGTCTGGACGAGAGAACGCAACCCAGGAAAGTAGAAGCTCCGCATCGCGGAATCCCATTCGAAGGTACGGCGTGCTACAACTGCTGGGGGGAAATGAAAGCAAAGGGCGGGCCAACGCCCGGGCATGGATGCCCGGGCGGACCCCGGGCGGACAGTTACCGCGTCCTGCTGACCGGAGCCGCCGCCACAGACCGGGAGCTTCTGGAGCTCCGGGCCACCGCGCGGGCCGTCCGGCCCCGCTTGGCCAGGTGCGAGGAGGAGGAGAGCGAGGCCCGCATCACGGTCGGGGCCGAGGGGGCCGAGCCCGCGTAGGAGTAGACGAAGCTGCCACCCTTGATGGCGTCGATCACCGCCGGCGCGTCGGCCTGCGGGAGCGCCGGGCAGCCCCAGCTCCGGCCGATCATGCCGAACTGCCGGGCGTGGTCCTCGCTGACGTACCAGGCGCCGTGCATCACGATGTGCCGCGCCTCGGCCATGTCGTTGACCCCCGTGTCCAGCCCCTTGAGCTTGAGCGAGTAGCCGTTGCCCCCCTCGTAGGTGTCGGCGGTCAGGAACAGGCCGAGGCTGGTGGCCCGGCTGTCGTTGACGTTCGAGAAGCGGGTGGCGTACTTGTCGCCGCTGCCGGCGCCGTGGGCGACCAGCTCATGGAAGAGCACCTTCCCCTTGCCGAGATCGAGCACCCAGAGCCGCGGCTGGGTCGAGGGGAGGGAATAATCGATGATGGTCAGCCGGTCGCTCTTGCCGGAGATCCCCCGGGCGCGGGCGGAATCGACCGCGTCGAGCGCCTTGGCGAGGACCTTCGGCGAGAGCCCGCCGGCCCGGGAGAAGACCGCCGGCACCGCTGTTGCACTGGTCTCCTGCCGCGAGGCCACGGCCACGGCCGGGACCCCCGAGGGCGCCGGGGCATAGATGGCCGCCGGCAGCGCGGCGGACGGAGCTGAAGCCGCGGGTGTGGCCAGGGGAGCGTTGGCGGCGTAGAGCGCGCCGGAGGCGAAGATCAGCAGGGCGGAGGGCAGGCGGAGTGCTTTTCCGATCGAGCGGTCGGTACGGGGAGACATGACCTTTCCCAGCATCGTGCGAGTATACCTCCTGAAGAAGCAACGCCTTGCCTCGCAAGACGCCGTGGACCCGTCGGGATCGTCAATTGTCAAAGTGTACAACGGTTTGGGGCGGGTGAGAATTCCGCGGGGAGGCTTCGAGGGGAGAGGAGGCCGGGTCCCCGTGGGAACCCGGCTGGACCGAGGCTAGAGGTCGAGCTTCACGTCGGCGAAGAGGTTGCTGCAGCTACCGTTGGTCGGGAGCGTGCCGTTGCCGGCGATCCAGAAGCCCTGGTGGGCGGTCAGGACCTGGTTGGTGATCCCGGAGCCTCCGGCTGGCGCTCGGCCTCCTGTTCCTCCTGGCCGCCGGGCTGGGTCCGATCCCATCAATCCCCTGGGGGTCGGGATCGGCGTCCTGATCCTCGCCGCCTACGAGAACCTGCGCGTCAACGTGGGCCGGCGCGTGGGTATCGGAGACCTTCGCCTAGACCCGCGCGAACAGCGCCTCGTAGTGCGGCCGGCCCTTGCGGATGGAGCGGAGCTGGCCGGCGTCGAGCATCCGGCGCAGGTTGACCGAGACCACCCGCTCGGGGACCGGGCGGCGGAGCCGGTCCTCATAGCGCCGGTTCACCTCCAGGGTGACCGCCTTGGGGCCGAACACCTCCTGGGCTCCCAGGGCCTCGACGACCCGCGCCACCATCTGCATCAGGGAGAGATCCCGGCCGGCGTCCGGGTCCGGCGGGAGGGAGGTTGGAGCCACCGGCAGGGACCGGCTCGCCAGGCTGGCGGCCGTGGCTCCGACGGTCTTGACGGACTCCAGGCTCCGCGTCAGCGTCTCGAGCTCCGCCGCGTGGCGCGCCCGTTCTTCCCGGTGGGCCATCTCCCGCCCGGCGTGAAACCCCTCCCGCTCCTGGTGGAAGGCGATCTGCTCCTCGAGCCTGGACACGATCTCGTCCAAGGAAAGCGGTGACGGCATGTTCCCTCCAGTGTGTTGAGGCTGGCGACCTGGCGGCCTTCCGCGGCCGTCAAGTCTCAACAAGGCCCCAGACTGCCCGGGGTCGCCCCGATCCGTTGGCAACATCATACGGGATTTGTGTTGCCAGTTGCCAGCCACCCTTGAGCTCCAGGCCGTCGTGGCATCGGCCAGACGAGCCGTGTGTTGCTAGACCCGCGATTTGTGTTGAGTGACCCGATCAATTCTCAACGCGGCCCTCGTCATAGAAAACACCAGAGGGTCGGCGGGGCCCTGGCTACTCTCCTGGTCGCAACGCCAGAGAGTCTGGACGCATCGTTTAGAGACATTTCGCAACGAGAGAATGGCGATCGGCGAGGCGATCTCACTCATTGGCAACTCATGGGGACCGTGGAAGGTATCCTGGAGAGTGATTGGCAACAAACTGGCGACACGTGAAGGTGCCGCGGGGTTGAGTCGCAACTCCTGATAAGGGTCGGAAATCTTGACCCGGGCAGGTCGCAACAGACGAGCCGCCGTGGCGAAGGCGCGTCGGGCTTGAATTGGGTTGGGGATCGCGTCTCCGTTGAGACGGGTTCAGGGCACCTTAGACAACAGGGCTCATATCTTTCCCTCCGCTCGACCGGGACCAGAACAGCAGGCGGACCGCTTTGCTCAACCAGACGAGGAGCTTCAAGAGTGATTGAAAACCGGCAATTTCGGCTGAACAAGTTTGACGTGATCGGCGCTGAGTCCATCGCCCAGGTGATCGAGCGCTGGATCGGCAAGGACGCCCTGCGCTGGTACATCTCCCAGATCAACGACACCGAGATCGTGGTCGAGGCCACCTTCTTCGACGGGCATTTGCCTGAGCCCGAGGAGGAGGAGGGGCCCCGCCCCTGGAACCCCGGCAGGAGCGCCGTGGTGAGCATCATCCCCACCGGGATCGGCTGCGACCTCGGCGGCTACGCGGGGGACGCGGCCCCCGCCACCAACCTCCTGGCGGCCACGGCGGACTACCTGGTCACCAACCCGAACGCCGTCAACGCCTCGAACTTCATCAGCATGGCCGACAACGTCCTGTATACCGAGGGGCTGGCCATCGACCACTTCATGAAGGGGCTGGTGGACCTCAACATCCCCTACGCCAACCGGGTGGGCCTGATCATCGAGAAGAGCGAGCCGGAGCAGTTGGACGTCGTCTTCAACGTGGTCAACACCGTGCGGGCGGTCTACGGCATCGACATCGTGGACTGCCTGATCACCGACCAGCGCATCGGCAGCCGCTGTGTCGAGAACGCCTCGGGGGCCTACGTGGGCACGGTGGACCGGCCGGACGTGCTGCTCGACGCCGCCGAGCGGCTGCTCCGCAAGGGGGCCAACGCGATCGCCGTCACCACCAACATCCAGGACCTGCCGCCGGACAACTACGTCAAGCACTTCGACGGCGAGTACCCGAACCCGCTGGGCGGGGTGGAGGCGGTGATCTCCCACCTGCTGGTCAACCGGTTCCAGATCCCGGCGGCCCACGCGCCGATGATCAACTGCAAGGACCTCGACCTCACCCACAGCATCGTCGACGCCCGCGGGGCCGGCGAGATGGCCTCGGTCAGCGGCCTCGCCTGCGTCCTGATCGGGCTGCGCCGGGCGCCGCACATCAGCCTGCGGCGCTGCTTCCGGCCGGCGGACGCGGTCAACATCCGCAACGTCCTGGCGCTGGTGACCCCGTCGACGGCTCTGGGGGGCATCCCGGCGATCTATGCCCACAAGCACGGGCTCCCCATCGTGGCGGTGCGCGAGAACCGGACGATCATGGGGGTGCCCGCCGCCAAGATGGGCTTCGACAACGTCATCGAGGTGGAGAACTACTGCGAGGCCGCCGGCGTCCTGCTGGCCCTCCGCAAGGGGATCCACCTGGGCGGCGTCCGGCGTCCGATCCCCACCCTGCGCCATGGCATGGGCCGCGGCAAGGCGAAGGAGCGGGCGTTCCGGCTGGCGTAAAAAGGCCCTCATCACCCCGGCCCTCTTCTCCCGGCCCTCCGCCCGACCGGGAGAAGAGGGAGAAAAACAAAAACCCTTATCGGCTAGATCGGACGGATCGGTCGGATCCGTCCGATCGGTCGGATGAGAAACCCTACGCCGCCGGCACCCGCCCTCCCTCATGCTCGCCGGGCTCGGTGCCGTGCTCGCGCAGGTAGAGCTTGACGATCTCCTCGGCCTTGCCGTCCGCCTTCATGCGGCCGTCGTCGAGCCAGATGCAGCGGGTGCAGTTCTTCACCACCGCCGTGGTGTTGTGGGAGACCAGGAGGACGGTCGCGCCGGACTGCCGGAAGCTGCGCAGGCGCTCCTCGCAGCGATCGGTGAAGGTGGCGTCCCCCACCGCCAGCACCTCGTCGAGGATCAGGATGTCGGGCACCCAGGCGGTGGCGATCGAGAAGCCCAGCCGGGCCTGCATGCCCGAGGAGTAGTTGCGCAGGGGGGAGCGGATGAAGTCCCCCAGGCCGCTGAACTCGACGATCTCGTCCATCTTGCCGATGATCTCCCGCCGGGTGTGGCCCAGCAGGAGGGCGTTCAGGTAGACGTTCTCCAGGCCCGTCAGCTCGTAGTCGAAGCCGCTGCCGAGCTCCAGGATGGGGGCGATCCGCCCGTTCACCGTGGCGGTGCCCCGGCTCGGCTTGAGGACCCGGGAGATCACCTTGAGCAGCGTGCTCTTGCCCGCGCCGTTGCGCCCGATGATCCCCAGCGTCTCGCCGTGCCCCACGGTGAGGTCGAGGTCGCGCAGCGCCCAGAGCTGCTCGTAGGCCAGCGAGCCGCGCAGGAAGTGGATCGCGTACTCCTTGAAGGAGGGGATCCGCTGCTTGGCCAGCCGGTAGCAGAGGGAGACGCCGTCGAGGCGGATGCTGAGGTCGGCGGCCATCAGATCCTCAGATGTAGAAGGGGATGCGGTCGCTGCTGCGGCGGAAGGCAATCGCGCCGATGACGAAGGCGGCGACGGCGATCAGCAGGCAGGTGCCGAGGTGCCGGAACGGCGGGATCTTGCCGTAGTAGATCGGGTCGCGGAAGACCTCGAGGATCGAGCGCAACGGGTTGAAGCGCACGATCCAGCGCCATCTCTCGGGGACGATCTCCTTCGGGTAGAAGATCGGCGTCAGGTACATCAGGACCGAGAGGATCACGGTGATCATCTCGACGACGTCGCTGAAGAAGATCGAGAGCGGGGAGAGCAGCAGCCCGGCCCCCAGGGTGAAGAGGGCGGCGAGGAAGATCGAGACCGGCAGGAAGAACAGCGCCGGGCTCAGCGGCTGGCGGGTGACGAGGAGGATCAGGAAGAGCGGCACCAGGGCGAAGATCAGGTTGAGCACCCCCGAGAGCACGGTGGCCAGGGGGTAGACCTCCTTGGGGACCGGCACCTTCTTGAGCAGCGAGGCGTTCCCCCGCAGGCTGTTCATCGAGGCCACGATGCTCTGGCTGAAGAAGTTCCAGAACAGGATGCCCGCCATGGCGTAGACGGGGTAGTTGCTGACGTTGAAGCGGAAGAGGGTGCTGAACACCGCCTGCAGGACCAGCATCATCAGCAGCGGCTGGAGCATCGTCCAGGTGAAGCCGATGGCCGAGCGCCGGTAGCGCACTTTCAGCTCCCGGGCCACCAGGGCGAGGATGAGGTCGCGATAGCGGAAGATTTCGCGCATATAGGTTGGCCCAAGGGCCGGAGGGCTTTCTACACCCTATGGGGGAGGATGGCAAGCGCCCGCCGCAGCCGGACCCCCGTCCGCAGCGCGATCTCGGCGCGGGCGGCCCAGGCCTGGCCGTGGTGCTTGCGGGCCCAGCGCAGGAGGTCGCTCCACAGCAGCTCCGGGTGCTGGTGGCCGCGGGCGCCGGCGGCGCGGCCGATGGTGGCGCCGTGGTGATGGAGCACCCTCACCTCGGGCCGCACCTCGATCCGCCAGCCGGCCCGGCGGGCGCGCAGGCAGAAGTCGAGGTCCTGGGCATAGAACTGAAACCCCTCGTCGAGCGGACCCGCCGCCTCCCAGACCGCCCGCCGGAAGGCCATGGCCGCGCCGGTCACCCAGTCGACCGCCAGCGGCCGGTCCGGCGCCAGCGGCCTGGCCCGGCGATAGAACGGAAATCTCTCCAGCAGGGCGGGCAGGCCGCTGGTCAGGGCGAAGAACCAGAGCAGAGAGGGCTCCCGGCCGCCGCTCCACTGGGGGGAGCCGTCCGGATAGTGGAGGAGGGCGCCCGCGATCCCCATCTCCGGCTCCCGGGCGAAGACCTCCACCAGCCGCGCGAGGCCACCCGGCTCCACCTCGGTATCGCTGTTGAGGAGCAGGAGGATCTCCCCGCCAGCCCGGGCGAGGCCGCGGTTGGCCGAGCCGGTGAAGCGGGCCGGCTCCTCGTTGCGCAGCACCACCACCTCCGGATGCCGCTCCGTCACCGCCTCGGCCGTGCCGTCCCGGCTCGCGTCGTCCACCAGGATCACCTCCAGGCCAGGGAAGGAGGAGGCCCGCAGGGAATCGAGGCAGCGGAGGGTCAGCTCCCGCGTGTCGTGGGTGGGGATGACGATCGAGAGGGGGGGAGGCATGCGGAGGCCATTGTAGCGGGATGGCGCTGTTCCCTTCCCGGTCCCGCTCTCCCCTCCGCCCCGCACTCATAGAAGCGGGCGAATACCGCCCGGAAAGGGCTGAAGATGCGAACCATCACCTATGACGAGATCCGGAGCCTGGTCCGGCTGGAGGAGGTCCTCGCTCCGGTCCGGGAGTCCTTCAAGAGCTATTCGCGAGGCGGGGCGAACATCCCGCCCGTGCAGCACCTGGAGATGCCGCAGCGCAAGAAGGGGGCCCTGCACATCAAGACCGGGCACGTCGAGCCCTTCGACTTCTGCCTGGTGAAGGTCGCCTCCACCTTCCCCGAGAACACCCGGCAGGTGCCGCCGAGGCCGTCGATCAACGGGGTAATCATGATCTTCAGCGCCCTCGACGGCGAGCCGCTGGCGGTGCTGGAGGACCGGGCCTACATCACCCAGCTCCGCACCGCCGCCGCCGGCGCCGTGGGGGCCCAGGCGCTCGCCCGCCCCGGCGCCGAGACCCTGGCCATCTTCGGCTCGGGCGCCCAGGCGCGGCTGCAGACGGACGCCATCCTCCACGTCTGCCCAGGAATCCGGCGCGTGCTCGCCTGGGGGCGCACCCCCGAGAACGTGCGCCGTTTCGCCGAGGGCTTGAGGGCCAGCCGCCCCGGCCTCACCGTGGCGGTGAAGACCGAGGCTGAGGAGGCCGCCCGCCCCGCCGACATCCTGGTGACCACCACCTATGCCAACGAGCCGATCGTGCGCGGCGAGTGGCTGCGCGAGGGGGCGCTGGTGATCGCCATGGGGGCCGACTCGGTCCACAAGCGCGAGCTCGATCCCGAGGCCGTGCTCCGGGCCGACAAGGTCTACGTCGACAGCCGCTCCCAGAACGAGATCCTGGGCGAGGTCGGCCACGGCATTCGCACCGGCCTATGGGACGCCGGCCGCATCGACGGCGAGATCGGCGAGATGCTCCTCGCGGCCGAGCAGGGGCGCCCCGGCCGCACCTCGGACCGCGAGCGCATCCTCTGCAAGCTGACCGGGGTCGCGGTGCAGGAGATCTTCGTCTGCGACTACGTGCTGAAGGCGTTCGGGATCATGGCGGGGGATCAAAAAGCAGGGGAGCCGGTGATGGCGGAGGCGTAGGCCGCCCGCCCAGACCCTCTCCCGACCCCTCCCCCCTCCCTCACCGGGAGAGGGAACCGCCCGCCCAAAGACAAATCCCGAAGGGATTTCTCCCTCTTCTCCCGGTGCGGGAGGGCGGGAGGGGTCGGGAGAAGAGGGCCGGGGTGATGAGGGTTTTGGGAGGGCGGGCCCTTTACGGCTCCAACCCCTGCGACAGCTCCTGAATCCGCGGAGTCAGCCGCTGGATCTCTTCGAAGTGCAGGGAGGTGAGCTGCTGGAGGAGGCCCTCGCCCTGGGGCGTCAGACGCAGGCGGACGACCCGGCGATCCCCTGAGTCCTCCTGCCGCTGGACCAGCCCCGCCCGCTCCGCCCGGTCGACCAGCCCCACGACACTGTGGTGGCGCAGCAGCAGATACCCGGCGACGTCGCCGATGGTGGGGCCCTGCCCGCCATCATGCCCGCGGATGGCCAGCAGGAGCTGGTGCTGCGCCGGTGTCAACCCCGCCCGCTCAGCCTGCTCCTCGCTCCAGTGCAGAAAGCGCCGCAGGCTGATCCGGAACTGAAGGAGGCGCCGGTAGTCGGCGTCGTCCAGATCGCGATCCATGCTCCTAGTGTATCGCACCGGGACGCCATGCCATGATTAGTCGTGTAGCGATATTCTTCGCGCGCCAGACATCCCAAGGAGAATTCCGTCCGTGTACGCCCAGACCTCGCCGAGGAGATTGCTCTTTCTTTCCCCCGTGGATCGTGGTGGCGGCGGTGTGGATGCAAGACGGCACCCGGACGGCCACAGCGGGCTGCCTACGAAGAAGCACATCATTTCTGGGTTGACGGCGTACTAGGCCACTACCGCCCGGAGGTCCCGGATCGCCGGCTGAAGGCTGTCCACCAGCACGCACTCGATCACCGACCGGAGAGAGACCTCGTCGTCGTCCGGCGCCGGCAGGCCGGCGGCGACCTCCTGGAGCTGAGCCCGGACCTCCTCCAACCCCTCCACCGCGGCCCGGACCCGCGGCCGGGCCGCCTCCTCCGCATCACTCATCCTCGCTCCTCCTTCGCTCCGGTCTCGGCTGGACGTGTCGCTTCAGAATCCATATGCAGCAGAATAGGCGACGAGTATCGCGAGTGTCAACACCTTTTCTCGGATTGTAGATGAATGATCCGCAGACCTCCAGGCTATTCACCAAAGGAGCGCACGGCGAAGCAACAAAATGCGCCGGAAGAGGCAACCCGAGGCAAACTGGAGTCAAACTAGGGCATCGTCGGCAACTGTGGACGCCTGGGCCAATACCGGCCCGCGCGAGCCGCGGAGCAGACCAAAGGAGGGTATGGAGATGCTCTTAGGAGGAGGAAGAAATCGTATCGGGGCTGCCGTCGCGCTCGCGGCGCTGCTGGCCATGATCCTGGTCTCGCCCGTGGGGGCTGCGGGCTGGGGAGAGGAGAGAAGTTGGGCCGGAGGGATCTACCAGCAGGTTCTCGCATGGCTGGGTTTCACGCAGAGTCCGGGTAGGGCCGTGAAGTGCGACCAGGGATTGCAGGCCGATCCCAACGGGTGCCCTAGAGTGTTGAGAAAACAGGGCTTGCATATCGATCCCAACGGAGCCCCCACTATGTCCCTGACGATCAGTGATACGACGGATCAAGGACCCCACATCGATCCCAACGGGCATTCCTGATTCGCCGGGCGGGAGGGAGGGATAGCCCGGGAATGGCGTAGCTGGCCGCTCCCGGGCTTTCGTTGGGCTTGCCCCTATGAGACAATTCTGGAGAAGTTGGTGTTTCATTCGTTTCGTCTGGAGGGGCTTTGATGACGCATCTCGGGAAGGAAGAGATTGGGGACTTCCTCACCGGCCGGCTGGATGCGGCTGGTAGGAAGCGGATGCTCCAGCACCTCGGTGACTGCCCCCCGTGTCGACAGCGCGTGCGGGTAGCGGCCGAGATTCTCCTGGGAGATGAGCCCTGGATGGCAGCCGAGCCGGTGATGGAGGATCAGTATGAGGAGGCTCTCGCTCGCTCCACTGTCTTTGCGCGAAGCCTGGAGAAGCGCTGGCGCAAGGAGGGTGAGAAGCTCGAACGAGCCCTTACTCTTCTCGATCAAGCTCCCGGAGGGCTCGGCGATGAGAGCTTCCCCTGGCGGCAGGCCCAGGCTCTCCACGGCTGGCCGTTGTGCGAGGCTCTGCTGCGGAAGAGCTATGAGGCACGGTTCACCGGCCCCAAGCGGATGTTGAGCTTGGCCGAGAGCGCCGCAGGCGTGGCCGAGCACATCAGGGCGGAAAAATACCCTTGGCCGGGATTCGTTGCCGACCTTCGAGCCCGCGCCTACGCCGAGCTTGGTAATGCTTACCGAGTCAATGACCGGTTCTCCGAAGCCAACGCAGCCTTCGAACGGGCGATCGGGTTCTTCGGGGAAGGGACGGGCGATCCGCTTTTACAGGCCCGGGTCCTAGATCTGTTTGCCTCTTTGTGCAGCGCCCAGCGGCGGCTCGACGATGCAATCTCGCTGCTCGACCAAGTCCACACGCTATATCTGGACGCTGGGGATGCTCACCTCGCGGGACGAGCAATGATTTCGAAGGGCATCAGCACTCATTATCAAGGTTATCCCCGGGAGGCTGTGGGCTTCCTTCGGCGAGGCTCAGACCTTCTGGAATCTGGGCGAGATCCTCAACTCGAACGCTCGACGACCCTCAGCATCATCTACGCCTTGGCCGATTGCGGCGAGTACCGGCAGGCCAGCGTCCTTCTCCTTCAGAGCGGTTTGCGGGAGGCCTTCGCGGCGGAGCCGCTCAATCTCCTGAAGCTCCGTTGGGTAGAGGCGAAAATCCATGCCGGGCTCGATCGGCCGGCGAAGGCGGAGCGCGCCTTCGTCGAAGTACGCCGGGAGTATCTACATCTGGGTCAGGTTTATGACGCCTCTCTCGTCGGGCTCGAGCTGGCTGCGGTCTGGTTGCCGCAAGGGAAGGCCGCGCAGGTGCGGGAGCTGGCGGAGGAGATGTACGAGACCTTCGTGGAGCTCGGCGTGCAGCCAGAGGCGGCCCGGGCGCTGTACTTCGTGCGCGAGGCCTGCCTCTATCAGGCGGTCACCGTGGCCATGATCGAACGGGTGCGGGAGTTCCTGGAGCGGCTTCCCTGGAATCCAGGTCTGCGCTTCGATCCGGCTCTGTTCGCGTCATAGAGCCCTGATCCTCAGGCGGCGCGTCGGGAAGCACTCCGTGCCGGTGCAGGATCTCCAGCACTCTCGCTTCGAGCTCATCGACTCCAGCGGTCGCGGGTACCTCGGTGGTCGGGACAGGAACGAGATAGGCCCGGCGGAAGAGCTCCAGCCACTCCAGGCCGAGCGCGTCGGCGATCTGGAGGAGATGGCCCAAGGTCATCGTGATCTTGCCCCCGAGAACCTTCTGGTAGACGGAGTTGCCCACCCCCATCTTCTGCTCGAGCGAGCGGATGGAGACGCCCTGCTTCCGGATCTCGTCCCGAAGAATGGCGGCCAGGCGCTGGGCTTCCCGCTGATAGCGGTCTCGATCCACGGATCGTAGTATAGAGCAGCGGAGGCGGCGCGCCGCCTGTGGATCTGCGCCGAGGACGCTTTGCGAAGCAGGATAGGCTCTTCAGAGGCTGAAAAACGGGCCGGAAAAGCCTAAGCGAGTTTTTGAGGCTCAAAAACGGGCCGGGATCCTGAAAAAATCGGCCATGACCCTGAAAAACCGGTCGAGAGGCTAAAAAAACGGACCGAGGGGCTTAAAAACAGGCCGAGAGGGTGAAAAAGCGGCCGAGAGGCTGAAAAAACCGCCGGAGCCCCTGAAAAACGTCCGGACGGCTGGCTCAACCCGGCCAGGCCCGCTGCTGCGCCGCCGTCGCCTCCCAGTGGGCCTTGAGCTCGCGCATCGAATCCCCTCCCAGTTTTTCCAGCAGGGCGTCGGCCAGCACCAGGGCCACCATGGCCTCGGCGATCACCCCGGCGGCGGGGAGCGCGGTGACGTCGCTCCGTTCGTACTGGGAGGTGCGCGCCTCCAGGGTGTCGAGGTCGACGCTCGGCAGCCCCTTGCGGAGGGTGGCGATCGGCTTCTTGTAGGCGGTGATCACCACGTCCTCGCCGTTGGTGACACCCCCCTCCAGGCCGCCGGCCCGGTTGGTGGGGCGGACCCAGCGGCCGTCCTCCGCGCGCTCGATGGCGTCGTGGGCCGCGCTGCCGAAGCTCTGAGAGGCGCCGACGCCAGCGCCGATCTCGACCGCCTTGACGGCGTGGATCGAGAGGACCGCCTGGGCGAGGCGGCCGTCGAGCTTCTCGTCCCACTGCACGTGCGAGCCGAGCCCGGGGGGGACCCCATGGGCGATCACCGTCACCGCGCCGCCGAGGGTGTCCCCCTCCTCCTGGGCCTGCTCGACCAGGCGCACCATCTCGGGCTCCAGCGCGCGGTCGATCGCCCGCAGCGGGGAGGTTTCGTCCACCTTCAGCAGGTCCTCCCAGGCGGGGACCGGGGCGCCGGCGCCGATCGCTCCGAGGAAGCGGACGCCACTGCGGATCTCGACGCCGAGCTCGGCGAGGAGCATGCGGGCGAAGGCGCCGGCCGCCACGCGGGCGGTGGTCTCGCGGGCGGAGGCCCGTTCGAGGATGTCCCGCAGGTCGCGCCGCTGGTACTTGATGCCCCCCGCGAGGTCGGTGTGCCCCGGCCGCGGCGACTTGAGGCGCCGGGTCTCCACCAGGTGGGGATCGACCGTCTCGGGCCCCATGATCTTCTCCCAGCTCACGTAGTCGCGGTTCTGGATCCAGAGCACCAGGGGGGAGCCCAGGGTCTCGCCGCCGCGCACGCCGCCGCGGACCTCGGCGGCGTCCTTCTCGATCTGCATGCGGCGCCCGCGGCCGAAGCCGTGCTGGCGCCGGGCGAGGTCGCGGGCCAGGAGGTCGAAGTCCACCCGCATCCCGGCGGGCAGTCCGGTGAGGATCGCGGTGAGGCCCGGGCCGTGGCTCTCACCGCCGGTCGTCAGATGAAGCCGGCGCATGGTGAGGAAGGATATATCAGCTTCCGCGCGGGCTCCCGGGCGCGGTAAGATCGCCCCCCTCATGAGCACCGAGACGCCATCCACCTGGTCCCCGATCCTACTTCCCGAAACGGCGGACCACGCCCTGCGCGTGGTCGAGGAGATCGCCGCCGATGTCCGCAGGTCCGCCGGGGAGCGGCCGCCAGGGGAGCCGTCCTGGCTCCGCCGCGGCCCCTCGCTGGCGGGCGGCGACGCGGGGGAGGCCTACTTCTTCACCTACCTCGATCAGGTCCGCCCCGGCGAGGGGTACGACGACCTGGCGATGGCGCTGCTCGAGCGGGCGATCGAGGCCACGGGGAGCCTGCAGGCCCCGCCGGGGCTCTACAGCGGCTTCTCGGGCGTCGCCTGGACGCTGGAGCACCTGCGCGGCCGGCTGTTCGAGGACGACGGCGAGGAGGACCCCGGCGAGGAGGTGATCGGGGCCCTCAACGAGCACGTCGCCCTCACCCCCTGGCGCGGGCATTACGACCTCATCTCGGGCCTGGTGGGCTTCGCCGTCTACGCCCTGGAGCGCCTGCCGCGGCCCGGCGGGCGGGAGTGCCTGGAGCGGATCGTGGCCCGCCTGGCGGAGACCGCGGAGCGCCGGCCGGACGGCGTGACCTGGCTCACCGGGCCCGAGCTGATGATCGACCGCGACCTGGAGCTCTATCCGCAGGGGAACTACAACCTCGGGGTGGCGCACGGCGTCCCGGGGGTGGTCGGCGTGCTGGCGCAGGCCTGCGCCGCCGGGCTGGACACCCGGGAGCTCCTGGACGGCTCCGTCACCTGGCTCCTCAACCAGAAGCGGCCGGAGGGGTCGAGCTCGGTCTTCGCCTACAACGTGGCGCTGGCCGGCGCCGAGGCGAAGCCCACGCGGCTCGCCTGGTGCTACGGCGACCTCGGCATCGCCGCCACCCTGCTGATGGCGGCGCGCACGGTGGGGGAGGAGAGCTGGGAGCGCGAAGCGGTGACGATCGCCCGCAACGCCGCCGCGCGCCGGGACGAGAAGGAGGCGGGGATCGTCGACGCCGGGATCTGCCACGGGGCGGGCGGCGCCGCGCACCTGTTCAACCGCCTGTATCAGGCGACGGGCGATCCGGCCCTGCGGGACGCGGCGCTCTTCTGGCTGGAGCGGACCCTGGCCTACCGCCAGCCGGGGAAGGGGGTGGGCGGCTACGAGATGTGGACCGTGGGCGAGAGCCTGGAGCTCGACTGGCGCTCCGACCCCGGCTTCCTCACCGGCTCGTCCGGAGTGGGGCTCGTCCTCCTCGCCGCCGCCACCACCGTCGAGCCGGAATGGGACCGGGTGCTGCTGGCGGACATTCCAGGGCGCCCCTAGCGAGGACTGTGCCCTCTGGGGCGGCCTGCCCTCCGAAGCCTCACCCTCGGTCCCTCTCCACTTCGTGGAGAGGGAGGGCCCAGAGATCAGCGTTGGTTGGATTCGGCAAGATCGTTCCGGCCGCGTTCCCCCTCTCCACGTGAGTGGAGAGGGGGCCAGGGGGTGAGGCTTCGAAGGGCAGGCCGCCCCAGAGGGCACTCGGCCCCTAGCCCCCCGCCGCCTCCCCGGCCTGCCCCTTCTTCTCCTTTTTGGCCTTCGGCGGCCGGTCGCCCCCCTTGCGCTCGCGCGCCGCCTTGGATTCGTAGAGCAGGTAGAGGAAGTCGTAGAGCACCAATTCGTGGGCCCGCTGGGCCGAGCGGATGATCCGGTTGACGTGCATGTGCACGTAGCTCGGCGCCAGGTCGGCGAGGGAGGGGGTGAGCCGGCCGGCCCGCTCGAGCTCGCGGAGCTCGTCCACGATCGGGGCGTTCCGCTCCGAGCGCTGGCGCAGCACCTCCAGGGCGGGGGCCAGCTCGCTCTCCGCGTCGCCAGTCGGGTCGAGCAGTGGCATCAGGCTCCGCCACTCCTGCCGGAAGCGCTGGTCGAGCTGCACGCGCAGCCCCTTGCCGCCGCCGAACTCGCGGGTGAACCCCTCGCGCATGCCCCGCATCACCCGCATCCGCGTCTCGGGATCGAAGCGGAGGTCGCCCAGCAGCATGTCGATGCCGCGCAGGGCGAGCCGCCAGCGGAAGTCGGCCCCCTCGTCCCCCTCCAGCATCTCCAGGATGGCGACCACGGCCTCGCTGTCCACGTGGAAGAGCCGCTCGGCGAGCGGGATCCCCTCCGGGCCGCCGTAGCGCTCGGTCTCGCGCTCGTAGGTGTCGAGCTGCACCCGCCAGATGCGGCCGTCCGCGAGCATCGGGTCGAGCGCCGCGTGCAGGCGCGGCAGCACGCCGCTCTGGAGGCGCGAGGGGTCGCCGTGGAAGCGGACCCGCAGGTGCCACTCGGGGTCGCCGTAGCGGATGAAGAACCAGTGGTCCGCTTCACCGGTGGCCATCGCCTCCCGCGCCACCGGCGCCACCACCTCGCGCAGCAGGCCGTCGGCGGTCGCCGTGCCGGTGTAGAGCTTGGCGTAGAGCCACTCGGAGCCGGGCGGGAAGGAGCGGCGCACGGCGGCGGCGTCCACGGGGGCCCGCTGCTGCCGGGCGGCCCCGGCCTCGCCGCGGCGCACGAAGGGGATCAGCACCTCGTTGAGGAACCGCCCCTCCGGGCCGGCGGCGGGCATCTGGTCCGGGCCGGGAAAGAATTCGACCAGCCGCGCCCGGTCCCGGTCCTCGATCACGTCGATGAAGGTCTCGATCGACAGCACGTTGTCGAGGTCGATCATCAGCTCGTTGTCGGCGTCGACCAGGGCGATCAGGCGGGGGAGCCCGCGCTCCCGGCGCCAAGCCTGGACGGCCCGGTAGCGCTCCGCGCCCTGCGCCTTGGCCAGCCGCTTGATCTCATCCTGGATCATCCACCAGGAGGCGCGGGAGAGCACCAGCCGCCCGCAGGTGACCCGGGGGAGGAAGGGGGCGCTGTCGAGCGCCCCCCAGCCCCAGCCCACGCCGCCGAGGGTCCCCTGCCCCTGCAGGGTGCAGAGGAAGCGGTAGACCCCGAGGCTGCCGCGGACGTAGTTGTGGGCGGAGGTCATGCGCGGGATCACCTCCCTGCCCAGCCGCGCCGAGCGCAGCACGATCCGCTGCCCCTCCACCGACACCCGCAGATCGCTCACCGGGATCTGCTTCTCCGGCGGCGCGCCCGAGCGGCCGAGGAAGGGGATCTCGTGCTCGCGCAGCACCGGCCGCGCCAGGATGTTGCCGATCCGCCCCTGGGGCAGGTGGACGATCTCGGCGAAGATGGCGTCGGGGCGCAATGCCTCCTCGGCCCGCAGGTGCTCCTCGGTCTGGCGCCACAGCCCGGCGTCGGCGTGGCAGAAGCGCCCGAGCAGCCGGGCGCCCGAGGGGCCGCCGGCGTTGTCGAACAGGACCTGGAATTCGCCGCGGTCGATCGCCTCCTGCGAGGCCGCGGCGAGGGTCACCATGACGTGGAAGGCGTCGGGCATGGGGGACTTCTTCGCCTGCTCCTCGGCCGGCGCCGCCATGCGGTCGAGGTCCTCGGGGGTGAGCTCGATCTGCCGCGCCCCCTCGGCCAGCGCCCGGTTGAGCTTGGCGAGCAGCACCGCCTGCGTGCGTCCCCAGGAGACGGTCTGCTCGCCGCTCCCTGCCGCGCCGAGGGCGATGCCGCGCAGCAGCGGCGAGGCCTCGGCGCCGAAGTCGGAGGCGCGCTCGAAGCCGATGCCGACCTCCTCGTCGAGCGCCTGGAGGAGCGGCACCTCGCGCCCCTCGAACCGCTCGGCGAAATCCTTGCGGAAGCGCTCCAGACCCTCGACCTGGCGCTCCACCGCCAGGCGGAGCAGCAGCTCGACGCCGCGCTGGATCTCTTCCAGCACCTCGCCGCCGAGCACCGGCTGGTCCCCCGGCTTGATCATGTCGAGCTGGAAGAGGCGCGACAT
This sequence comes from Thermoanaerobaculia bacterium, assembly GCA_045807625.1. Taxonomy (GTDB): domain Bacteria; phylum Acidobacteriota; class Thermoanaerobaculia; order Multivoradales; family UBA5704; genus DATARR01. Next base: position 334,552 of record JBJMHA010000041.1, read on the forward strand.
CTCGACCGGGGTCGGCAGCTCGCGCAGCGTCTCGGCGATCTCCTCGTAGCGGGAGGGCGGGGCCCCGGGGCCGCCGGCGTCGAGCTCCTCCAGGGTGGCCCGCACCTTGGCCAGCCGCTCGGCCGTATTGGCGACGAGGGCGTTGGCGGGGATGCGGCCGAGCTGGTCGATGAGGTCGTGGATCGCCTCCGGGCCGGTGACCGGGGTGGAGAGGTCGGAGACCAGGATCTGGCTGTCGATCAGCTCGGTGACGAACTCGCGGGCCTCGTCGATCGTCACCTCGCCGTCAGGATCGAAGGCGACCAGCGCCTCGGCGATCTCCTGGGCCGTGGCCCCCCCCTCGGCGCGGCGGAGCGCCTCCTCCAGGTAGTCGTTCGAGTCCACCGCCACCAGGTGGTGGGAGCGCACCTTGTTGTCGAGCCGCGCCTCGGCGTAGCGCAGCCGGCCGGCGGCGCGGTAGAGGCTGGAGTTGGGACGGTAGGTGAGCGCCGCCCGCACCTCCGGGTCGCGCGCCAGGTCCTCGCAGAGGGCGAACAGGTAGTCCATGTCGAGCCGGGTGTGCCGCTCGTAGGCGGAGCGCGGGCCGACGGCGATGCGGGTGGGGGTGCCAGGGTCGGTCTCGACGCGGCCGGTCGAGCAGCCGGAGAAGAGGCCGAACGGCGTCGCCCGCGCCGCCATGCGGTAGACGTAGCGCACCAGCGCCCGCTCGGCCCGCTGTCCCTTCTTGCTGTCGGGTTGGGTCCGCCAGAGATTCAGGCTCTCGTGGAGCGACGGGGAGGCGAGGAAGACCGCCTCCAGCACCTCGGGGCGTCGGGTAAGGGCGCTCAGGCGGGCGCGCAGGCGCTCGCGGTCGGCGGCCAGGGCCTGCTCCAGACGCTCGGGATTTTCCCCGGCGGCGGGGTCGGCCGCGGCGGCGGGCGCCTCGAGACCCTCCCCGAAGGCCTCGAGCTCCTCGAAGGGGAGCAGGGGGGTGCGGAACGAGAAGAAACCGGCGGGGACGAAAGGATGCTCGGGAGCTTTGGACATACTAATCCCGTACGAAGTCGATGAAACCACGCTCTACGTTGGTCGAGACCAGGCGCGCGCGCACCCGGTCGCCGACGTCGAGCCCTTGGAAGCCGCGTTCCAAGCGGCCCTCGATGACAGGGTGTCCGCAGGTGCGCACCCAGGTGCCTTTCTCGGAGGCGCCGGTGACCACGGCGTCGAAGGTGTCGCCGATGCGGCGCTGGAAAAGCTGGGCCGCCGCGGACTTGCGCACTTGGCGCTCCACCTTGTTGGCGGCGTCCTCCTGGAGGGTGCAGTGGCGGGCGAGCTCGGCGATCTCGGCGTCCGAATAGGGGGACGGCCGGCGGGCGAACGCCGCCTTGACCAGCCGGTGGGTGATCAGGTCGGGATAGCGCCGGTTGGGCGCCGTGGCGTGGGTGTAGTCCTTCACCGCCAGCCCGAAGTGCCCGGGGGGATCGCCGTCCGGCGGATCGAGCACGTACTCGCCCGGCCCCAGCAGCTTCACCACCGCGAGCGACAGCTCGGGGAATCCCTGGGGGTCGGCCTGCCGGCGCCGCTCCAGGAAGTCGCTCAAGGCCTTGGGATCGGGATTGGCGGGGAGCTTCTCGCCAAGTTGGGCCGCGAGGTCGGCGATGCGCGGCCAGCGCGCCGGGGTGCGCACCACGCGGCGGATCGAGGGGAGGCCGTGCGAGGTGAGGAACTGCGCCGTCACGCCGTTGGCGGCGATCATGAAGTCCTCGATCAGGTTCTTGGCGCGGTTGTCCCGCTCCTCCTTCAGGTCGACCACCTTGCCGTCGGCGACCACCGCGCGCGACTCCCGGGTCTCCAGGTCGAGCGCGCCGCGCTCGTGGCGCAGGCGGCGTAGCCGGCCGGCGGCCTCGTCCTGGAGCTTCACCTGCTCGGCGATCCCCTGCACCTGAGCCATCCGCGGCGGCATCGGCCCCTGGCCGTCGAGCCAGGCGGCCACCGCGTCATAGGCCAGCTTGCAGCGGTTGCACACCCGGGCCGGGTAGACGTCCGAGCCGGCGATCGAGCCGCCGGGGTCGACCGTCATCTCGATCACGACGGCCAGCCGGTCCTCGCCGTCGTTGAGCGAGGTGATGCCGGTCGACAGCCGCTCCGGGAGCATGGGGAAGGTGTGGCCCGCGGTGTAGACCGAGGTCGTGTTCTTCCGCGCGTGATCGTCGATCGCCGAGCCCGGCCGCACCAAGTCCTCGACGTCGGCGATGGCGACCAGCACCTTGGTTGCTCCGCCGGGGAGTGATTCCGCCACCTCGAGCTGGTCGAGGTCGCGGGTATCGTCGTTGTCGATCGAGGACCAGAGGAGGGCGCGCAGGTCGCGGACGGCCGGGTCGCCTTCGTGGAGGTCGGGGGTGAGCCGTTCCGCCTCGGCCAGGGCGGCCGGCGGGAAGTCGGGCTCCAGCCCGCGGTCGCGCATGGCTTGGCGGGCGATCTCTACAAGGTCGGTGTGGTGTTCGGGTCGCATGGAGGGGGAAGGATAGCATCCAGCCTCCGGCGCCCGGGATCGCGGGCTTCCCACAGAGCAGGATCTTTACAGGAGCCGTCCGCCGCCGGGACGTCTAGCGCATCATCGAGATGCGGACGCCCATCCGCTCGGCCTCGGCTTCGAGGCCGGGGTCCTGCACCACGGCGACCCCCGAGCCGAAGGGGTTGCGCACCCGGCCGGCCCGCTGCTGGAGCACGTGGGTCAGCTCGTGGCCGATCAGGCGCTGGCCGTGCGGCGAGTGCGGATCGTACTGGCCGTGGGCGAAGTAGAGGTCCGAGCCGTAGGTGAAGGCGAGGGCGCCGATCGACGACGCCTCGGGGCCGACGTGGACCCGCACGTCCGAAAAGTCGGTGCCGAAAGCCGACTCCATCTTCTTCTGCACCGACTCCGGCAGCCGCTGTCCCACGCCGCTCGGCCGCAAGCTGAGCATGGACGAGGGAAGCTGCATGGCGTTGCCGTTGGGCGAAGCCTGCACCGCGCCGGCCTGATGGTGCCGGACCGGGACGCGGAGGCGGTTGCCCGCGAAGGCCCCCTGGATCACTGGGGCGTGGATGGGATTCGGTGCCATGGCACGGATTCCTCAAGAATTGAGAACGGCGACGATTCTACTCCGAAACGGGCCGAAGACGGTAAAATGAAGCCGCTTTCCTCCAAGGAGACGGTCAACCCGCATGCCGCCCGCCCTCAAGACCCCGGCTCCGCACGTCCAGGCCGCGTTGCGGCGGACGTCCCAGGGACCGGCGCGTCCGGCGGCGGCGCAGCCGGCCCGGCCGGCGGTGGCGCACGGC
>JBJMHA010000042.1:0-69668 GCA_045807625.1 Thermoanaerobaculia bacterium
GCGGGACGTTACCGTTGAAGAAGTGGTTCGCCAGATGAAAGCCCGACACGCGGCTCGCCAAAAAGCGATCGAGTCCGCCTATCGACGACAACAACTCGCTGACTCAAGGTAGGAGGCGCCATCGAGAGCCTCGGTTCAGGGAGAGTTTTAGGGGAAGTCGACGAGCGGGGAGTCAAGCCCCGAGTGCGAGCCTCTCTGTCTCTGTACGACCATAAAGGCGCGGGAATCCCCCTTGGGCGCGTGATGAAAGGAGTCGCTGGGGTGAACTGAGGGGGGAACGAAGCGTCGCGAACCATCCTACGCCTGGATTACGACTAGCGACGCTTCTCTTAGCGAGTCAGTCTGACAAAGTAGAATTACGCGAGACGCGGTTTTAGGCGGTATTGCCACAACTAGGCGTACCAAACTTCACGAGGCAGCGGCGGGCTTCATCAGTAACTGGCCTGAGTTTCAGCCCGGAAGCGGCCACTATGAAGCCGCGCTTCATCTTACCGACGCGGGTCGTATTTCGGACGCATTGAGTAGGTATGAAGCCGGCGCAAAGCACTACCTCGAGGCAGGACGAGTGAGTGGCGCTCAAGCCGGCCTCTTACGTGCTTTGCCACTGTTCAACCGCCTTCCTTTCGAACGAGATCTTGACAGCGCCGCGCGTGAACTCGGTCTTCGTGAGTCGCTGTTAGAGACTGCGTTGCTGGTCACGTTGCCGGAAGACGAGTGGCAGCGCCATATAGAAGCGTTTCAGATCCAAACTCACCTTTTCCCGGGTCTTCCAGGCCTGACCAGAAGAATGGGGCGTGCTCAGTGTTTCATCGCGTGTTTCGACGGTTTTCGGCGAAACATACCGGCCGCCTGGCATGAAATGGCGAAGGCTATTGACCTCTTGTCGACGATCGAGGATCGGCTACCCTTGGCCGAGGCTATGAAGTGGGGTGCGAATCTCCTCAAGAACCTCGGGCAGTACGACCACGCGATTACGATGGGCATTGAGGCCTATGAAACATATTTGGCTCATGGCCATTCGCGTGGGGCTGGAGAGGCGGCAACAGAATTGTCGCACGTTCATTATGAGGCCTACCGGTTTCACGATGCGTTGGAATGGGGTAATCGAGCGCTAAGTCATTATGGCACCGTAGGGCACCCGAGTCTTGTTGCGCGCGCACGGATCGATATTGCGCGTATGATGGCTGTTCTGCATCCGGCCGACCGCCAGACGGACGGAGAGTTGGAACTGGCGGTTCGCCTTGCGCGGCACACGGGCATCGGTGCCCACATCGCGAAGGCGTGCATGAACTGGGGCATCCATCTCGCACTCGAGAACTCCGACGAAGGCTCCGCGGCAGCGCGATTCGCCGATGCGGAGGAGGCTCTAGAACTGTTTCCGAACCGCTACATCGCGATGCTGCTGCGCTTCGCGCAAATCGGCCTGCTTACGGGACATCGCCGTTCGCGTAGCTTGAAACGAGGGTCGCTCGGCGAAGAACTGATCGCGTGGTGCCGTTACTTCGAATCACCCTGTCAGATCGGCGACCGGCGGATGCAGACGATGGTGAAAGCACTTAGCGCAGCCGAGAATCCAGACGTCGTGGGCTGGTTAACGCGGTTGCCCGGTGACGCCCTCAAGAATTATATTGGAGTTGGTTTCAGTAAGCGGCTGGCCAGCCTCGAGAAGGATAATCCACTGTTTCGCCACGGCTGGTTCGCTGCTTATTATTGATGACTCCGGCCCGCGAGGTGCTTTAACTCCGCTTCAAATAGCTTCAGTGCCGCTTGTTTGCGCTCGCCGCTGAAATTGCCGTTCCATACCGTCGCACGAGGATCGTAGGGACGACTCGACAGGTAAATCTCACGAGGGATCGTTCTGATGCGCAGATCGCTCGTCAACACAGATTCGGCGAGGCAGGCTTGTTCCCAATACCACTCTCCACGATGGATTCCGCGCAAGTGACAGTTACTACTCATGAGTTCAACAGCGCGTTCGAGTACAGGAAGCCCGTGCTTTGTAAGGATGTACAATGCGGCGGATACCTGAAGATGTGGTGGCAACTCCTCTCCGTTGGCGCTACCGCGAATGACAGCACCGAAGTCATACAGTGCCATAGCTTTGACGAGTCGCGTGAGCGGACGGCGAACGAGAAGATCTGCATCGAGTACCATCAGCCAGTCATACTTATATTTCCTTGCGACAAGCAACGCATTCTCTGCGCGGATTTGGAGCAAATCAGGCAGGGAGGTGCTCGGGGGCGGAAGAATGCGTGGTGCTTCGATCGTGATGCCACCGAGACCGGCAAGATCTCGCTCTACGCTTGCCGCACCACCGATGAAATGAACCATAATTGGCGTCGAGCGGTCGACCCGGCGGAGTGAATGCACGAGAACAGTAAGCCATCGCGCATATACCTCGTTGCAGAAGGTGTAATACATCACGGATCGCCTCGCCCGCGCGCCCGCAGGATTGCCAGGAACAGCTCACTAGTGATTTCAGCTACTACAGGCCACGAATAGCGTTTTGCCACACGGCGTGCCGCAGGCCGCATTAAAGCCAATTGCTCTTGATGATCTAGCGCCCATGTAATGGCCGCGGCCAAGGCGGTAGCACTACGAGGTTCGAACAATAAACCATTGGTGCCATGTGTCACCATATCGCGGATACCGCCCATGGCCACACCAATCACTGGAAGACCGCACGCTAGTGCTTCGAGTGCCACGTTACAAAAATTCTCGTATCTCGAAGGCACAATGAGAGCGTCGTGCCGCCGCATGATGTCAGCTACTCGTTTGAGTGGCTGCGCACCGAGAGCAGTAATACGGCGACCGAATCGCAGTTTTACGTCACGGACAACATCCACATCTACTTCGGCAACCGCTCCCACCACCGTAAGTCGCCAATCCGTGCGCTGTAGCCTCTGCAGCACCAACAATAGATCTGAAAGACCTTTGTGAGGTGCCGAACGTGCGACGTAAAGAAAACGTATCATGAGAAAAATATCTGTAGATCCACGCCACGTGGAATGAAATGGATCTTGTGCCGCGGTACAGCATAACTCACCCGAATTGCCTCAATTTCGTCGCGATTCGTGGCAATGATCGCGTACGCCGCGCGGCAAATCTCGGTCTCGTGCTCGATGCGTTTCGCCAAGGTGTCAACGCCGTCGGACTGCGCTTTGAATATCCCCAACTGGCAGAAGCTGAATACAAGAGGAATGTTGAAGAAGCTGGCAAGCGGCCTAGCTGCCAATCCACTGATCCAGAAGCACGCATACACGACCTCGAACCCGAAACCCCGCTCGACCGCATCTAGTAATATCTTTTCGCCGAGTTGTATGGCTTCATATGCGTCGACATCGTACGCATATGGCTTTGCAGAAGTACGTTCGATCCGGACGAGAACGCAGTTACGCGTAATGGTTATGCACTCAGGATAGTCTCGGCCACCGATCGTGTAGATGACTATTGACCAGCCGCGCAGCGTCAGGTTCTTCGCCACCTCAAGAACATACTTGGCCTGACCGCCAACATGAGTTTCGCCCATGTGACCCAACGGATCGTGATTGAGCGTTAGTAGTAAGATGCGGCGCATAATTCCTAGTTATCCAATCGACCTCGGTCAGGCACTTCATTATTGAGACTCCATCTTAGAAGAGATGCAACTTGGGCTACTGCTCGGTTAATGATTCTCTCGCGATACCGCCTCATCGGCACCTAGAAAACCTTCCCCCAACGATCTTCGCTATCAGGGACGACTCCGGTATCGGAGCAATACGTAGAAGTCCTCTAACGCTCACGCCACGAGCAGGAATCAAGTGGCTCGCAATCAGAAAAAAGAATGGCTAATCGATGGAGAAAAATGATGCCTATTATGTAGAAGACTTTCTGGAGCTAGTCCGCTCCAAGGCGAAATCGAGATCTTCGGAATAGCGCCGATCGAATAGGGAAACCGGAGCGCCGTCCCCCCCCTGAAATGCCAGGGGGATCATCGCCCCGGAGCGCTGCAAGGAGGCGAGAATCCGCGCCTGAAGGTACTCCCGGAGCCGGTTTTTGCCTTCCGTGGGGCCGGAGACTCCTCGAAGCTGAAGCCGGAGATCTTCTTTCATAAAGGCTCGTACTCCTCCGCCCCGATCTCCGCCAGATGCACGATCCTCTCGGCGGCGCGGCGGAGCTTGGGTTTGCCGGAGGCTTCGGCGAGACGGCGGAGCTCGTTCAGGTCGAGGCCGTCCATGTTCTGGAGGCGGAGCTCGGCGAGGTAGGGCGGCGAGTCGCCGGACGGCTCGAGGTAGACGAGGTCCAGGAGGGCTTTCTCGGGCGTCGCCGGACGGCATGGGCGCGAAGCTGTCGGTCGAGGAGGTTCTGGGCAATCTGGAGCGGCGCGCGGCTTTCCACCGCGAGCAGGAGGCTTTTCACGCCCAGCAGGTGGTTTTCCACCTCCAACAGGAAGAGCATCACCGGGAGCAGCAGGCCCTGCACACGGCCGAGCTCCAGAAGGTCCTGCAGAGCCTGGAAACCTTCCGCGCGGCCGCCGGCACCGCCGTGGACCTCGCCCAGGCGCTGCTCCCCGCGGCTCAGCCGGCCGCCGCGGTCGAGGAGACCCGGCTCCCTCCCTCCAACCGCAAGATGGTGGGCCGCCTGATCAAGCTCGCCACCCAGAGCCCGGCACTCGCCGAGCCCGTCGGCCCCCGCACCGCCTCGGACGTCCTGCGGCGGATGCTCGCCGAGGGCGAGATCCACCTCGTCCGCGAGGGCAAGCCCTTTCAGGAAGCGCTCTACAGAAGAAGGTCCAGGTCTACAGCTTCAGCCGCGCCATCAGCTTCTTGATCGCGGTGGCGCTCTGCATGACGTAGAAGTGCAGGGAGGGGACGCCGTGGTCGAGCAGCTCCTGGGACTGCTTCAGGGCCCATTCGACACCGATGTCGCCCACGTGCTCGGGATCGGCCAACACGTGGTCGGCCAGCTCGGCGGGGACTTCCACGTAGAAGTTGCGCGGGACCGAAGTGAGCTGCTTCTGGCTGGTCAGGATCTTCAGGCCCGGGATGATCGGCACCTCGATCCCCTGCTCGCGGCAGAGGTCGACGTAGTGGAAGTAGTGCCGGTTGTCGAAGAACATCTGGGTCACCACGTAGTGGGCCCCGGCCTCGACTTTCTCCTTCACCCGCCGCACGTCGAGCATCAGGTTGGCCGCCTCGAAGTGCTTCTCCGGGTAGCCGCCGACGCCGACGCAGAAGTCGGTGGGCTCGGCGTCCAGGAGATCCTCTTCCAGGTAGCGCCCGCGGTTCATGGCGGCGATCTGCCCCACCAGGTCGCAGGCGTAGCTGTTCGCGCTGCGGCCGTACTGGAGGGGCTTCCGGAAGCCGCTGTCGTCGCCGCGCACGGCGAGGACGTTGTCGATCCCCAGGTAGCGCAGCTCGATCAGGAAGTCCTCGGTCTCCTCGCGGGTGAACCCCTGGCAGAGGATGTGGGGGACGGCGTCGATGTGGTACTTGTTCTGGATCAGCGCGCAGACCCCCAGCGTCCCCGGCCGCTTGCGCTTGACCCGGCGCTGGATGCCCACCGGCGTCTCGTCGTACATCACCTCGGCCGCGTGGCTGGTGATGTCGATGAACGGCGGATGGTACTTGCAGAGATCCTCGATCAGGGCGAGGAGCCCCTTGACGTCCCCGCCGCGCAGAGGGGGGATGATCTCGAAGCTGATCAGCGGGTGGTCGGCCTTGGCGAGGTGCTCGGTGACTTTCATCGGTGTCCGGAATTCCGCAATGCGGCGAAAGGCAGAGTATCCGCAGGCGGGCGGAGGGTCAAGGAGGGAGCGCCCGTGGCCTGCGACCTCACCTATTGTCCTCCTCTCCTCCTGAGGAACAAGACGCCGCGGGACGGTCGTAGCGGCAAGGCTCGCGAATCCAAACGGCTCCAGACCGCCGGGCGTATACCCTAAGCGTTCCCCGGGGGAGGTCTCGACCCGCATGATGCTCGGACAGGCTTTTTCGACGGCCGCCCTGTACGCGGCCCTCGCCTTGGCGCTTCTCGCGCTCTCTCACCGGCTGATCGTCCGGCTTACCTGGAGAGCGGCCCTTGTGCTGGCCCTGCTGCCGCTCTGCTTCACCGGCCGGGCGCTCCTCACCGGCCGGATCTACGCACCGATCGATCTCGTCTACCAGGGCCAGCCGTTCAGACCCTATGCCGACCCATACGAGATGGGCGGCGTTCACCGGGGGATCCTCACCGACCTGTACAGCCAGATGATCCCTTGGCGGCAGTCGGTTCGATATGCCGTTCAACAGGGCGAATGGCCGCTCTGGAACCCGTTCATCCTCTGCGGCGATCCGCTCGCGGGCTCAGCGCAGCCAGCGCCTTATTATCCGGTCAATCTCCTGGCGCTCCTCCTCCCTCTGTCGCTCTCCTTGACTTTCGTCGCCACGGCGCAGCTCTTTCTCGCCGCGCTCGCCGCCTTCCTCTACCTTCGCGACCTCGGATGCCGGGAGATCTCCGCCGTCTTCGGGGCGGTGGGATGGGCCTTCTGCTCTTTCGTGGCGTTCTGGCTGGAATGGCCGCTGGGGGTCACGGTGTCGCTGGCCCCGCTCCTCGCGCTCGCCGCCCGCCGCGTGGTCCGGCAGCCTGGCTGGCCGTCATCGCTCCTCCTGACGGTCGCGCTGACGCTGGTGGCTCTCGCGGGCCACCCGGAGAGCGCCGCCCATGTCATCGTCCTGGGAGCGGCGCTCGGGCTCGTCGAGGTGTCCTCAGTCCCTCTCCGGCGCTGGGGAGCGGTCGCCGGCTGGACCGCCGCCGGTGGCGCTCTCGCCCTGGCTCTCTCCGCCCTCTTCCTGTTGCCGGTGGTCGAGGTGCTCCGGCAGACGGCCCAATGGCTGAATCGCCAGAGCACGCCGGAGTTGGTGAGGGCGGCGCCGGCGGCGGACGCCTGGCGCCACCTGGCGGCAAGCCTGTTGCCCTCGATGTACGAGGCTCGGGACGCGGGGGGTATACGCCCCCTCCTCGCTCCGCTCGTCTCGGCCTATGCCGGAAGCGTCCTCTGGGGACCGGCGCTCTACGGGCTGGTCCGGGGCCCCTGGCGAGGGCGCTTCGTCCTGGCGGCGCTCGGCTTCGGCGGAGTCTGCGCCGGCGCCAAGATGCCGTGGATCTTCCCGTTGCTCGGGCACCTGCCTCTGCTCTCGATGGCCCTGAACGAGCGCCTGGTCTTCGCCGGCGCCTTCGCCACCGTGACGCTCGCGGCGCTGGGTGTCGAGGCCTGGCTGCGGCAAGGGTCCACACGCGCCGCGCGGGAGCTCGCCATCGCGTGCGCCGCGGCCGTGATCGTCTATTCCGCCGCTCTGCTCCTCCTCGTGCCCCGCGGCCTTGCGGCGGGCTTCTCCAGGCCAGGGATCGCGGGGTGGGTGGCCTGGAGCCTCGCGCCGCTCGCGGCGGCCGCCCTCGTCGCCGGCTTCTCCGCGATGCCCCATCGCTCCCGCCGCTCTCTCGTTCTGTCGGCCGGCGCCCTCGTCCTCCTGCTCGCTGTCCAGCGCACCGGCGAGATGGGCACGTACTATCCCACCGCCCCCGTCGAGGCCTTCTATCCGCGCGTGCCGCCGCTCGACGCCCTGCCGCCGCGGGGCGGGGAGCCGTGGCGCCTGGTGGGGGAGGGCTTCCAGTTGATCCCCAATCAAGCCGGGCTCTACGGGGTCGAGGACGTCCGCGGCTACCAGGCGATCTTCCACCGGCGCTTCAGCGACCTGCTGCCCCTCTGGGCGAGCCCCCAGCCGTCAGGCTGGTTCGTCGAGGTTGCGGACGTGGACCGGCCGCTCCTCTCCCTGATGAACGTGCGCTATGTCATGACCCCCTGGGGCCGTACCCTCCGGCACAGACGGCTGGTGGCGAGCGGCCGCAGATCCGTGCTCTGGGAGAACCGGCGGGTGCTGCCGCGGGCGTTCGTGCCCCGCCAAGTGCGGCTCGGGCTTCCGGTCGGGCTGGAAGTCGAAGAGATGAAGGGGGCGGACGACTTCAGCAGATACGGCTGGATCGCGCCGCCCGGCGGCGACGGCGGCCCGCCGCGGGAGATGCGGAACGGACCGGGATGGGTGGCGACCCGGCAGCGAGGTCTGGGGTTCGAGCTGGCGGCGGAGATGAGACATCCGGGTTGGGTGATCATCACGGAGACGGCCTGGACGGGTTGGCGGGCGCGTCTCGACGGCCGCGAGACGCCGCTCGGAATCGGCGATCACGCCTTCCTGGCGATCGCCGTTCCCGAGGGATCCCACCGCATCGAGCTCTTCTATCGCCCGCGCTCCTTCGATCAGGGCCTCCGGCTGAGCGCCGCGGCCCTGGCCCTGATCGCCGCGGTCTCGCTGATCCGGATTGTCCGGCGGAAACGGGCCGGCGGCGCCCCCACCCCGAGCCCTCACCCCTGCCCCTCTCCCGATCCCTCCCACCCTCCCTCGCCGGGAGAGGGGAACGCGGCTGAGGCGTTATCGGTCTCATCGGTCGGATCCGTCGGATGCCCTCTCCCGGGAGAGGGGCCAGGGGGACAGGCCCCCGATCGTATAAAGTCGCCCCCATGACCTCCCGTCGCCGGTTCCTGCGGCTGGTGGGCGACGGCGCGGCGGCCGTCGTCGCGCTCTGGGCCGCGTTCCAGGTGCGCCTCCACGTGCCCATTCCGGGCACCCGGGGGCTGCTGCCGGGGGACCGGCTGCGCTTCCTCTCGCGGGAATGGCTGGTCGTGCTGCTGTTGCAGCTTTCCACCCTCTACTTTCTGGGATTCTACGACGCGCCCCGGCCGCGCGGGCGGCTGGAGCTCGCCCGCCGGCTCGCCGGTGTCGCCGCGTTCCAGGCGATGGCCCTCATGGCTTGGTGGTTCCTCGCCAACCGCGAGTTCCCCCGCTCGGTGGTGCTGCTGTTCGTGGTCTTCGACTTCACCCTGCTGTTCGGCTGGCGGCTGCTGCTCGACCGCACGGAGAGCCGGCGGGAGCGGCGGGTGGCCATCGCGGGCGGCGGCGAGGCGGCGCGCGATCTCGCCCGCACGATCGCTCTGGAGCCCTGGCACGGTCTCAAGGTGGCCGGCTGGGTGTCGATCCCCGGCGAGCTCGTGGCCGGGGGGGAGGAGCCCGCGCTCGGGCCTCTGCTGGGGACCACGGCCGATCTCCCCGCCCTGCTGGCGGCGGGGCGGATCGACGACATCCTCCTGGTCGGCAGCGACGACTCCTGGCAGGCGCGGCTGATCGACGGCCTCGCCGGCACGCGGCCGGACCACACCAGCGTCCTCCTCCTGCCCGGCCCTTTCGAGAGCCTGATCGGCCGCATGCGCTACCGCTGGGTGAACGATCTGCCGCTGATCGAGGTGGTGCGCGAGACGGAGTGGCGGATCGACCGGCCGCTCAAGCGGCTGCTCGACCTCGCGGCGGGATCGCTCCTGCTGCTCCTGGCCTCGCCGTTGCTGGCGGTCTGCGCGCTGGCGGTGCGGGCGACCTCGCCCGGCGAGATCCTCTACCGCCAGAGGCGCGTGGGGCGGGGGCAGAAGCCGTTCACCCTCTACAAGCTCCGCACCATGCGCCAGGACGCCGAGGAGGGCTCGGGCGAGGTGCTGGCCTAGCCCGGGGACCCGCGGCTGACCCCTATCGGCGCCTTGCTCCGCCGCTTCCGGCTGGACGAGATCCCCCAGCTCCTCAACGTCCTCCAGGGGACGATGAGCCTGGTCGGCCCGCGTCCGGAGCGGCCCGGCTTCGTGCAGCGCTATCTCAGGGAGGTGCCCGGCTACGCCGAGCGCTTCTCGCTCGCCCCCGGCCTGACCGGCCTCGCCCAGGTCAACGGCGACTACTACTCCAGCCCGCAGAACAAGCTCCGCTACGACCTCGCCTACATGGCCAACTGGACGCTCTGGCTGGACCTGTCGATCCTGCTGCGCACGGTGAAGATCGTGCTGACCTCGCGGGGAGTATAATCCTCCCATCCGGACAATTTTCTTGAGCCCCCGCCGCGAGGCCCGCGGCGGCTTTCCTGGGAGGATTTTCCTTATGGCGCGCAACCCGCTGGTCCGTATCCTGCCGCCCCTGGCGGCGCTCCTCGCTCTCACGGTGGCCCCCGCGGCCGCCCAGGTCCCCGCCAACGTCCAGATGTACGCGGTGAAGTTCCTCTGCGGCTCCGTGGACCTCCACGCGGCGTCCCCCTACCGGGCCGTGGAGCCGGGCAACTACGGCACCATCATCAACATCAACAATCTCAGCCTCGCCAACCTCTCCGTCAACCTCTTCCGGTCGGCGCGCGTCGAGGGGCAGCAGAGCGTGGCGCTCCCGAACACGGCTCCCCTCCAGGCGGGAGAGGTCCAGACGGTGGACTGCGGCGCCATCGTGCAGGCCCTGGCGCAGCACGGCTTCCCGGCGGACGGCCGCTTCGTCGAGGGATACGTGATGCTCTCGTACTACACCAACCAGATCGACCCGGCGCTGCTCTCCCTGGACGTCACGGCGGCCTACAGCTACTCCGGCCAGAAGGCGGACACCGGCGCGTCGCTGCAGGTCGTGCGCGTGGAGCCGCGGGCCATGTTCCAGCCCGAGTAGCTTGCAACCGATTGATGGGAAAGCCGGTTGGGGGTATCCTGGACCCGTTGTCCCCGGTCCGGCTTTTGTTGTCGAGGTGTGTGATGGATTTTATCCTGCCCTGCCCCGCTCCGCGTTCCGCCCGCCGCTGGCGCCTGGTTGCCGGTCTCGCCGTTCTCCTCGCCGCCGGCTCGTGGCCGCTATGGGCCGCCTCCACCCGATCGCGGAATTCCGGACCCTGGGCGGCAATCCGGACCTGCCGCGCCTCTACGACCTGCTGGGCGACCCCGCCCTGCGGCTCGCCGTCCCGCCGCCGCCGGCGGTGAGCGCGTCGTCCCCAGGGGAGTGAGAAAGGGCGGGCCACCCGGCCCGCCCTTGCGCAGCTCTCTTCCTCAGCCCGCCGGGCACTCGAAGTACTGATTGGCGCAGGTGGTGTTCTGCACTGTTCCCGGGCACGAGCAGCGGGTGTTGGGATTGATCGTGCAGATCTCGTTGCAGGGCCGGTAGACCACCGCGGCGGCCGGCTTCGGCCCCGGGAGGGCGAACGCAAGGCCGGAGAGAAGGACGGACAAGGCGAGGAGCTTTCTCATGGATTCCTCCTTCGGATTGGACTTTGTTGTCCATACCCGAGAGAGAATATAACAGAAATTTAGCCATACAAGGCAAGACAGGGAAGAATATTGAGCTCGGGCATTCTACGCCCGGGCATTGATGCCCGGGCGTCTCTACCGCCGCCCCCCCGCCCGCCGCTTCGTCTTCGGCGCCGGCAGCACCTGCCGGAGATAGCGGCCGGTGTAGCTGTCCTGGGCCGCGGCGATCTCCTCCGGCGTCCCCACGGCGAGGAGCTGGCCGCCGCCGGCGCCGCCCTCCGGGCCGAGGTCGATCACCCAGTCGGCGGTCTTGATGACGTCCAGGTTGTGCTCGATCACCACCACCGTGTTTCCCAAGTCGACCAGTTGGTGCAGGAGCTTGAGGAGCTTGCCCACGTCGTCGAAATGGAGGCCGGTCGTGGGCTCGTCCAGCAGGTAGAGGGTGCGGCCGGTCGAGCGCTTGCAGAGCTCGCGGGCGAGCTTCACCCGCTGCGCCTCGCCGCCCGAGAGGGTGGTCGCCGGCTGGCCGAGGCGGATGTAGCCGAGCCCCACCTCGGTCAGCGTCTCCAGGATCCGCTCGACCGAGGGGATGTTGCGGAAGAATTCGTAGGCCTGCTCCACCGGCAGGTCGAGGATCTCGGCGATGTTCAGCCCCTTGTAGCGCACGGCGAGCGTCTCGCGGTCGTAGCGCTTGCCGCCGCAGACCTCGCAGGTGACGTAGATGTCGGGCAGGAAGTGCATCTCGATCTTGATCTGCCCGTCCCCCTTGCACGCCTCGCAGCGCCCGCCGGGCACGTTGAAGCTGAACCGCCCCGGCCCGTAGCCGCGCATGCGCGCCTCGGGGGTCATCGCCATCAGGTTGCGGATGGGATTGAAGACGTTGGTGTAAGTCGCCGGGTTCGAGCGCGGCGTGCGGCCGATGGGGCTCTGGTCGATGGCGATCACCTTGTCGAGCTGCTCCAGGCCCAGGATGCGCTCGTGGTCCCCGGGGCGGTCGGCCGCCCGGTAGAAGTGGCGCGCCAGGGCCTTGTGCAGGATGTCGTTCACCAGGGTGCTCTTGCCGGAGCCCGAGACGCCGGTGACGACGGTGAACACGCCGATGGGGAACTCGACGTCCAGCCCCTTGAGGTTGTTCTGCCGCGCCCCCTCGATGACGAGCTCCCCGCGCCCCTCGCGCCGCTCGGCGGGCACCGGCACCTCGCACTCGCCGCTCAGGTACTTGGCGGTGAGCGAGCGCGAGGCCTTGGCGATCTGCGCCGGGGTCCCCTCGGCCACCACCTCGCCGCCGTGCACGCCGGCGCCGGGCCCGAGGTCGATTACCCAGTCGGCGGCGCGGATCGTCTCCTCGTCGTGCTCCACCACCAGCACCGAGTTGCCCAGGTCGCGCATGCCTTGAAGAGTCGCGAGCAGGCGGGCGTTGTCCTTCTGGTGCAGGCCGATCGACGGCTCGTCGAGCACGTAGAGCACGCCCATCAGCTTGCTGCCGATCTGGGTGGCGAGGCGGATGCGCTGGCTCTCGCCGCCGGAGAGGGTGCCGGAGGAGCGGTCGAGGGTCAGGTAGCCGACGCCGACGTCGTCGAGAAAGGAGAGGCGGTCCTGGATCTCGGTCACCACCTTCTCAGCGATGGCGCGCTCGCGCTTGTCGAGCGGCAGGATGCCCATCCAGGCGCGGAGGTCGGAAACGGCCTGGCGCGACAGCTCGTCGATCGCCCGCCCGTGCACCGTCACCCCCAGCGCCTCGGGCCGCAGCCGCCGCCCCTCGCAGGTCGGGCAGGGGTGGACCGACATGTACTTCTCGATCTCGGCGCGGATGGTCTGCGAGTCGGTCTCCTTGTAGCGGCGGTCGAGCATGGGGGTGACCCCCTCGAACTTGCCGGTCCAGGAGTAGCTCGACTTCTTGCCGGTGAGGCTGAAGGAGAGCTCCGCGTCGCCGCTGCCGTGGAGGATCACCCGCCGCGCCTCGGCCGGCAGCTTCTTCCACGGGGTGGAGAGCGAGAACCCCATCGCCTTGGAGAGCGTCTCGACCATCTTCAGGCGCCAGGACTTCGACCCCTCGGGCCAGGGGGCGACGGCGCCGGCGAGGATGGAGCGCTCGGGGTCCGGCACGACCTTCTCGGGGTCGACGCCCATCAGCGTGCCGAGGCCGGAGCAGGTCGGGCAGGCGCCGTAGGGGCTGTTGAAGGAGAAGAGGCGCGGGGTGATCTCGGTGAGGCTGGTGCCGCACTCGGAGCAGGAGTAATTCTGGGAGAGGGTCTCCTCGGCGGCGCCCTCCGGAGCGAAGACCACCAACCCGCCGGCCACCTTGAGGGCGGTCTCGATCGAGTCGGCGAGGCGCTTCTCGATCCCCGGCTTGACCACGATGCGGTCGATCACGATGTCGATCGAGTGCTTCTTCTGCTTGTCGAGATTGGGGGGCTCGCCCGCCAGCTCGACCGTCTGGCCGTCGATGCGGGCGCGCAGGAACCCCTCGCGGGCCATCTGCTGGAGCTGCTTCTTGTACTCCCCCTTCTTGCCGCGCACGTAGGGGGCGTAGATGACCAGGCGGGTCCCCTCGGGCAGCTCGAGGACGCGGTCGACCATCTGCTGCACGGTCTGCGGGCGGATGGTGGCGCCACAGCTCGGGCAATGGGGGATGCCGACCGAGGCATAGAGGAGCCGCAGGTAGTCGTGGATCTCGGTCACCGTGCCCACCGTGGAGCGGGGGTTCTTGGAGACCGACTTCTGCTCGATGGAGATCGCCGGGGAGAGCCCCTCGATGGAGTCGACGTCCGGCTTCTCCATCTGCTGGAGGAACTGCCGGGCGTAGGAGGAGAGCGACTCGACGTAACGCCGCTGCCCCTCGGCGAACAGGGTGTCGAAAGCCAGCGACGACTTTCCCGATCCCGATACGCCGGTGATGACCACCAGCTTGTTCCGGGGGATCTCCAGGTTGACGTTCTTGAGGTTGTGCTCGCGCGCACCGCGGACGGAGATGCTATCCATAGGGACCGGCCATCCTAGCAGAGGGGGAGGGACCAGGGGTGGTCCCAGGGGAAAAACGCGGCGGGATCGGGGGGAATTCCCGGGGCGGGGGTCCAAGGGGGCCCGGATTCAGACCTCCGGCGGTTCGACGGCCGCCGTGTCTCGGTAGGGAGATCACCTTTCTGAGTGCCCTCCAGGGCGGTGGCACCGACCCCGATCGTCCGGTCCCCAGCAGATCTTCCCTCCCCAGAACAGTCATCCGCGGCTGTGCTATTTTGGAGGGCGAAGCCTTAAACATGATTAGCACTCAGGCAATTGTGCTTCAGGACGCGATTCGCGAGCGTACGGCTCTTATCGGGGTCATCGGGCTTGGCTATGTCGGCCTGCCACTTGCGCTAAGGTTATCGGAGAGCAATTTCCACGTGCTGGGCCTCGATACGGACTCAGCGAAGATCGAGGTCCTGAAGCGCGGGGAGTGCTATATCTCGCATATCGAAGCTGGACGCGTCAAGCGGTTGATGGAGGAAGGCCGCCTGTGTGTCACGGCCGACCTCTCCCGGTTAGGGGAGCCGGACGCCTTGCTGATTTGTGTCCCAACTCCGCTGACCCCGCAACGGGAACCCGATCTTTCTTTTGTGACCAATACCAGCGAAGCCATAGCGCGGACACTGCGTCCCGGACAGATGGTAATCCTTGAGTCCACGACTTTTCCGGGGACTACGGACGAGGTAGTGCAGCCCATCCTCGAGAGCTCGGGACTGATCTGCGGCCGTGACTTCTTCCTTGGCTATTCACCCGAGCGCGAAGACCCGGGGAATGAGCAACACACCGGGAACCGGATCCCTAAGATATTAGGGGGTGTGGACCAGATGTCTGGAGCGCTTGCCGAGCAACTATATAGCAGTATCGTACCCCAGACGGTGCGCGTTTCTTCGGCCCGCGTGGCCGAAGCGACGAAGCTGACCGAAAACATCTTCCGCGCGGTCAACATCGCGCTCGTCAATGAGCTCAAGATGGTCTATCAGCGCATGGACATTGACATCTGGGAGGTCCTGGACGCGGCGTCGACCAAGCCGTTCGGCTTCATGCGCTTCAATCCCGGGCCCGGCTGGGGAGGACATTGTATCCCGATCGATCCGTTCTACCTGTCATGGAAAGCCCGCGAGTTCGGACGAGCCACCCACTTCATCGAGCTGGCAGGCGAGATCAACGTGCGCATGCACGAGTACGTGATCGAAAGGCTTCAACAGGCGCTCAACGGTCGAGGGAAACCCGTCAAGGAAAGCCGCATCCTGATCTTAGGGATTGCCTATAAGAAGGACATTACCGATTCCCGCGAAAGCCCGGCATTTGAGCTGATTGATCAGTTGCTCCGACAGGAAGCTTTGGTGTCCTATCACGATCCCCATATCGCGCGTGTGCCTCGCCTGCGCTCCTGGCCGGGCCTGGAGGGTATGGAGTCGATTCCGTTGACCGCCGACAACCTGATGGCGAGCGACGTCGTACTGCTGGTTACCGATCACTCGTGCGTCGATTACGAGCAGGTGCTGCATCACGCTCCATTGATCGTCGATACCCGGGGTATTTATCGGGCCGGGAATCCCAAGGTAGTCAAGGCCTGACCCAGGAGCATCCTAGATCGAACGGAGCTCCGCAGCGTTGATGAGGACGAGATCTTTCTCCAGAAGCCGCGCTGGCAGCTCGGCATTACAGAGAGTCGCCAGTTCCTCCTCGCGCTCCTCGACATAAGTCGACCGCCGGTACAGGGTGTCATCGATCCGGCCGGGGTGGCTCATGAGCTCGATGAGACCGTCCTCCGGGCAGCGCTGAGCGGCGGCGGCGGCAACGGCTAGGAGGCGGTCGCAATCCAGTCGGCCGCGGAAGAGCTCACCGATGAACAAGTCGGAGGTCGGCACTCCGCTCTGGCGGAGAGAGCGACACTGCTCGGGCGTGCCTCCGCGGGCTGGCAGGCCGTGGCGTTTCGCAAACCGGAGATAGGTCTCAAAGATTCCGGGAGCCTGATGGACGTGATGATGGGAGTCGAGGTGAGTTGGCGTCACGCCGAGCTGACACAGTGTCGCGAGTTGAGCTTCCCATTCGTGCTCAACCTCGCTCAGATCGACCTGTAGAAGCCCTGAAGGATAGCGCGGGAAACGGCGGTCTTTGTCGACCAGCGACAGCATGTCTGTGGCAGGGCTTCGAGGTGCGCCGTCGGTGAGCTGTAGATGGAGACCAATCCGGCCGAGGAGCTGAGGAGCATAAACCTGCAGAGTCTCAATGGCACCATCACCACAAACCATCGCCGTGGTAGTGGCGACCATGCCCTGCTGGATGGCCTCGCAGATGCCAGCGCTCACCGCGGGCGTAAGACCAAAATCGTCGGCATTGATCCACAGTCGCTTCACAAACACCTCACGGCGCCAGAGTGGAGCTTGGATAAGCGGTTCAGCGATCCGGGGTCTGTGGTGAGCCACCGATGGCCATGAGGTGCCATGCCTTGCCGACGATGCGATCTTCGAGCGAAATCGCGGCGACCAATCGCTCCTTGTAGGTACTCCTGACCTCGTCCGCGAGAGCGGCGTCGAAACCGGCGATCGACAGCAGGACGAAACCGTCGCCGACCGCATTCAGATATCGCTGCAAGAGACGCACCGGCTCGGCACAGCAGTAGAGACTCTCGTTGAAGATTACCAGGTTGGGAGTCACCGTGGCAACGTCGAACGCCTCCGCCGAGATGCATTCCACGATTTCGCGCTCGCCATCGACGATGCGGCTCCGCGCCCGCTCGATCGCGGTAGGGACAAAATCGATGCCGTAGTACCGAAAATAGCATTCACGATGCAAAAATTCGAGCAGCAGCGCTTCGCCACAGCCAACATCCAGAATTACGGGGGCAGCGCACAGGCGACGGCACCACTCAGCCAAGATCGCGTAACGAGGCGCTTGCTCAAGGCTCGCCAGGTAATCCCATCGGCCTGCGCGATACTCGGAATCCCACACATCTGAAGCAGAGTTCGGTGAGGATGTCTGTTCGCTCATGCTCCTACAGCAGCTAGACCTATGCTAGCTCTCCTCTTGTCATGCACGAAGCGCTGCTTCGGCGTCCATTAGTCCAGCCTGTGCACGGGAGGCGTACACTGTCGAAGTTGGCTTGCGATCGCGCACCGCACGGAACTTCACTATCGCCTTCTTGAGCCGCGCCGTACTCTTCTCCCGCTTCCCCAACGCAACAAGAGCCTCGCCGAGGTTGCACTGCGTGTCCGCCCAGTCCTGGGTCGGCCCCTTACGGGAGCGCACCTGGAGGGCTAGTCGATATGCCTCCACCGCCTCTTTCAAGCACGTTGTCCCCTCCTCCCGATTTCCCAACGAAGCGAGTGCGCGGCCGAGTTTGTCCTGCGTTCTGGCCCAGTAGAGGGGCACCCGGTCACGGGTGCGCACTTCAAGGGCGGCTTGGTATGCCTTCACTGCCTCCTCCAAGAGTGATCTGTTATTCTCCCGATTCCCCAAGTTTCTTAGCGCGTCGCCGAGGTAGTGCTGTGTCTTTGCCCATGCAGCGGATAGTCCTTCGCGCGTACGCACCTTGAGCACCTCACGAAGCACAATCACGGCCTCTTTCAAGCACTCTCTATCCTCTCTTCGATCTCCCAAGCTTGTGAGTGCCTCGCCGAGGCTGGTCTGCGTCGTCGCCCAGTGATCGGGCCACCTCTCGTGTGTGTACACTTTGAGCGCCTCGCGAAACACGCCAACCGCCCTCTTCAGGTTTTCCGTCCCTTCCTCCCAGTCTGCCAAGGTCCTTAGCGTGGAGCCCAAGTCGTTCTGGTCCTGCGCCCAATCAAGGGGTAGCCGCTTGGTATGCACCTTGAGCGCCTCGCGAAACGCCGCCACCGCCTCCTTCAACCGTGCCAGCCCTTCTCTCCCCCCGCCCAGGTTGAACAGTGCGCGACCTAGCATCGTCTGCGCCTGCGCCCAAGCCTCCTTGTCAGTCTTGCGTGGCACGAGTATCAGAAAATTCTTCAAGGTTTCTACAGCTTCTTCTAGCAACTCAGGTTCATCCCTTTCTTTACCCACCACGATTAGGATGTCACCAAGTGCTCGCAGAACCTCCGGCGAATCCGGATACCTGCTGCGGAGTTCTTTCAGATCATTGATCGCTTTACGGTCTCGACCAGCGAGGCGCTGGTGCGCAGCCGAGTTGAGCCCAAACCCAATGGGATCGGGCTGATACTTGTAACGAGCAATCTGTTTCTGGAGTGCTACAACAACGCTTCCGACAACTTTGTCTTCACCATACAGTAGATGATCCGCCGCGTAAGACAGCCCATTGAGGGGGGACTTCACCCACTCGGGAGTGCCCAGGTTCAGCTGTACCAACAGCTCTCGGAACAGCCCGTCCGCATCGACACCTAATAGACGAGTGGCTCTGGAGGAGTCACAAATCTCACGTGCCTGCGCAGAAAGCCTCTCCGGCTGAGATTCGAAGGCTGTCCACACTAGCTTAGGTCTGTAGTTGCAAACAAGCTCCTTAAGGAGCACAGCCAGCCCGCTGTCGGCTGCCGAGTAGCCAACGACCAGAATGCATTCGGAGTTGCGGACCAGTTCTCTGACAGCACAACTCGCCTCCCGATCCTCGAGGATGGCTTTTACCTGGTCGGCGGCGTTGCGCAGCGTATAGTTGTGGCGGGTGCCGTGGAGATACACTAGCTGAGGATGGGTGGGTGTGCCATTGACTCTCGAAAGTGCTTCAAAACCGTCCGCGATCGCCGGGATCACGCCTGCTCGGACCGCTCCCTCGAGCGCAAGAAGATCGAAATTCACTGTCAGCACAGTATGGACGTAGCACCGACGCATCAGTTCCCCGAGGCAGGCGTGAGCCCAATTGAGTCCCACCCCCCGTCTCAGAGCCCCCTCGATCACCCGCTTCTGTTCTGGCGAAGAGACATAGACTTCGGTAAATAAGTATTCATAAATTTTACTCCACGGCAACTCTTGAGCCACTTGGCCAGCGAGGAGCTTCCTAAACAGATCGCTCTTCCTGGCTAGTTTCGCCATGGCGGCATTGGCTTGTGCTTCGAGGGTTTCTCCAAGTTTGGCGACACTCCCCGGATAACCAGAGCTGCGCCAAAGATCGACGACGCATTCTTGGGCGATCTGCTTTGCGGTAGGAATCCCTGCCGACGCCGAGCACCCCGCGCCCGTGATAACGAGCACCCTTCCGCACGGGGTAGGTGTTCCACTCTTACCATGAGCTCTCTTGAAACTCCAAACGAGATCCTCAAGCTCTTTCTTGTTCTGCTCCACCCACGAGAATCCTCTAGCGCTCATAGGGTTGATCTCCGCAGGTCCTCAGCCATCTGGGACGTCTAACCGAACGGCCATGCCATGCAGTAATTCTATCACGCCTTCGCGATTTCTGTACAGTTTAGGGGCAGGGGCCAGAATCATGCCTATTGGCTAGGCCGCGGCGCGGCGTCTGCACCGTAGACTGAAGGCTAAGCCGATGATGCATTGGCGATTAGCACAAACTGTGTTAGTTTGAAGCCGTTCTGGCGCTGAGAAACCATGAGAGGCGTGATCTACACGGCGATTGCGGGCGGCTTTGACGATCTGGTCGCTCCCGCTCACAGGATACCGGGTATCGACTATGTATGCTTCTCGGATGACGCTGCGCAGAGAACACAGGGCTGGAACGTCAGGCCGTTCGACTGGAACGGCGGCGATCCGAATCGGGTGGCGAAGCACGTCAAGATCCTCGCCCACCGATACCTGAGCGAGTACGACTGGAGTCTGTGGATCGACGGCAATGTCCATATCACCGGCTATCTGGCTCCGTTCCTGGAAGCACACCTGGCCCAGGGCCTGTTACAGGCCTTTCGTCATCCGCGCCGGTCTTGCATCTACATGGAAGCGGTGCACTGCGTCAATCGGGCGAAAGATTGCCCGGAAGTCATTGCCCGGCAGATGGAGCGCTATCACCGCGAGGGGATGCCAATCGATTTTGGCCTATCGGAAAACAACGTAATCTTCCGATATCACCGCGAGCCTCGCGTTCGCGAGATCATGGAGCTCTGGTGGCAGGAGATCGCCAGAGGGAGCCGGCGGGACCAGCTCAGTCTCTCGTTCGTACTGTGGAAAGAGAGTGTCGTGCCACGCTTCTTCTTCGAGGGGCGGAAGCTCCTTGATGAGCTTCCTTACTTTCAGCGAGTAGCCCATCGCCATGAGCTGGCCAATCCGTGAAAGGTACCGAGAATGATCAGCCATGAGGACAACTGCATTTTCGTTCATCAACGGAAGTGCGCCGGAAGCTCGATCATGCGAACCTTAAATGTGGCGTTCGGGACACCAGAGTGGGACTTTATGAAGGATGGTGTGTTGAGCCCCGAATATGCCACGGCGCCAGCCGGCTATTTCAAGTTCGCGGTTGTCAGGAATCCGTGGGACCGTTTCGTTTCCGGGTGGAAGTACTGCAAGTCAACTCGCGAGCGGAAGTTGCAAGAGGTACTCGCCAATCTTCCCCTGGAAGGACACGACTACCGGCATCTGACGCGGCCGCAGCACGCGACTCTCTTCGACGATCGTGGAGAGATCATCATCGACTACCTGATTCGCTTCGAGCAACTCCAAGAGGGTTTCGACGTTGCCTGCGATCTCATCGGGAAACCGAGGTGCTCGTTGCCACAACGCAACCGGGGGGCACGGGGACATTACCGCGACTATTTCGACGCCGAGAGCCGCCGGAGTTTTTTGAGGCACTTCGCAAAGGATGTCGAGCTGTTTGGATATGAATATTGAAGTCCTGACTAGACACGCTCTATCAGCCAGCCGTCGCATACCAAACCGTCGATTGGCCGTGTCGCCAAGAGGGCGAGTGCGTGGTCCGGCGCATCGCATATCGGCTCGTTCGGGCCATTCAGCGACGTGTTAAGGAGGACCGGCAATCCAGTGAGCTGCTCGAACGATGCCAGAATCGCGGCGAGC
Source organism: Thermoanaerobaculia bacterium (assembly GCA_045807625.1). Classification (GTDB taxonomy): domain Bacteria; phylum Acidobacteriota; class Thermoanaerobaculia; order Multivoradales; family UBA5704; genus DATARR01. Next base: position 21,032 of record JBJMHA010000042.1, read on the forward strand.
GACGGGGCCCGGCTGCCGGAAACAGCCTGGACGCGCGCCGATCCATCGACATGCGCGATCGCGGGAAGAAGATCTGGATGTCTGATCCGCGATGAGAACGACATGAGCTCATTGACGGGTCCATCGAAGAGCTCTTCCGCTCGGCCGGCAAGCACCGCTGGCGCAAAAGGCCGATACCATTCCCTCCCCTTCACGGCGGAGTTCAGAAAATCCACCAGATCGTGACGCCGCGGATCGGCAACCAGACTACGGTGGCCCAGCGCGCGGGGACCGCACTCGCTCCGGCCGTCGATCAACGCATAGATGGCTCCGGCTGCGATGCGTTGAGCAACAATATCTGCGAAGGCGTCACCGACATAGGTCGATCGGAGGCCGTTCTGATGCTCAATAGAGCCGTCGAAGGCGTAAGCTCGACCGACGAATGGAATCGCATCACAGGCCGGGGGGGCACGCCAGAGTTGCCCACTGACGAAGATAGCCGCGCCGGCGGCGATCCCACCGTCGTCGGCCATTGGAGAGACGTAGGGCATCGATCCGGTGTGCGCAAACACCCGAGTGTTCGCCACACAGTTCAAGGCGCATCCCCCGGTCAGGCACAAGTTGTCTCGCTTTTGTACGTTGTCAAGGGTTGCCAACAAAGCTTCCTCGAATACGAGTTGGATTGATGCTGCCAAGTCTCTCGCGTCCACCGAATCGGCTTGATACTCGTCCTCCCGAGCCCCTAGGGATCGCGACAGTACGCCCCATAGGTCTGTGCGCTCATATGGGCTCGATTCTTCACGTTCGATGACGTTGTGAAGCGCGCGTGAATAGGCCTCGCGCGGCTGTCCCAGTGCCGCGTACGCCATGAGCTTGCCGGCGGCTGTCCTTCGCTCCATTCCAAACAGCTTTTCGCCGCTCAGGCTGAACAGGACTCCCAGATTAATCCGAAATGACTGTTGGAGCTCCAGCCGCTCTCCTGTAAAATCGAACACGGTAAAACTGTCCTCGTCGCCGCCACCGTCAAACGATACTACGGTGGCAAAAGGAAATGGCGCAGCGAAGGCGGCCAGGGCTCCATGAGCGAGATGGTGGTGAACGGCATACGCCCGAACGGTGTCTTCTCCGATTCTCACAGTACCCTCGACAACGCCAGTATCCACGGACTCCAGCGGCTGCGGATACAAACTCGGAAATCTCCACTCACAATCGGTTACGAGGCCACCGTGAAGACATGTTGCTACAGCGTCCAGGTCAGAGACCGCCAATCCATGCCGTCGCAGCAACGGGACCAGGTAGGACATGAGCTCGGTTGCCCGCATCTTCTTGACCCGCGAAAGCCGTTCGACCTCGACGACCTCGCAGAGCGTCCCGTCTTTCACGAGTGCGAGGTTGGAGTCGTGAAAGTTCACCGCCAAACCAAGGATCGTTGACATCGGGTCTGTCCCCAGCTAGGAGTACCAACGAAGGCCATCTATACCCCGGAAGACAGAACGCGTGATGTACCGGGCATGGGAACGCGGAAAAAGCCGCGACCACAAGGAGTGCAGGTGTCTCTCCCATCCCAGCGGCGCCCATTCGTGTGCACTGCCAAGGCAGAGCCTGCCGTTGCGGCCGTCGCCGCTAGCGAAGTACAGCATCGCCAGCCGTCGCCAGTGACGAGCGCAGGCACCCGGGTCCGAAGAAAGCGTCGAAGCATGCTTCGTCCAAAAATCGCGCTTCGCCTGGATCTTTACGTTCACATTGGTTGAGATCGAAGGACCATGAACATGACACACGACAAGAACACGCTCTACCGGAACAAAACGACCGTGCGTCGCGAGCCGAAGCCACAAGTCACGATCCTGCATTCCTCCCAGGTGCGTATCGAATCCTCCGACGGCGCGGAGCGATGACGCGCGGATAAGGGGCATCGAACAGCCGAAGTAGGTACGGCGGAAGAAGTCGCGGAAGGTGAGGAGGGTCGGGTCGGGCGCGAATCTCTCAAGAACCCTGCCTGTCTGGGTCAAGGTAAGCTCGTAGCCGCAATACGCAAGCACAGCGTCTGGCCCGGCGTCATGCAGTGCGTTGACCTGAAGCGCGAGTTTGTCGGCATGCCATTCATCGTCATCGTCGAGGAATGCGATGAATTCTCCCACCGCTGCAGCGAGGCCCGTGTTGCGAGCCGCGCCGGCTCCCATCCTCTCGAGATGCCTGATTACACGGACCCGGCGATCTCCGCACTTAACGCAATCGACGGCGACCTCGGAGCCGTCGTCGACGACAATGACCTCATAGTCGACGAAAGTCTGGGCGAAGACACTCGCCAGGCTACGCTTCAGGAGGGCCCTGCGATCACGTGTCGGGATGACGACACTGACAGAAGGCGTGATCATAAGCGATCCGATTGGAACGTGAGAATGAGCTCCACTTGCCAAGCTCTGTCGTGCCAAACACTTTTCCCCCTCTCCCGCTGCAGGAGACGTAGGTGCCGAACGACTTCATCCCCCGGATGGCCCAGCAACCGGAGCACGCAGCCAAGGACAACGCCGGTGCGCCCCGAGCCGCCCCAGCAGTGGACGATTGTTCCTTCCCGCGCCATGATCCTCTCTGTCGTAGCCCTTACCGCCCGGTGTATGAGCGCACGTTCTTGCTCAGGGTCGCCCGGCGGTTCCTCGCACGAGCACTCAAGGTCCTCCAGATCGACACAGAGGAGTCGCCCAAGAGGAGACGGATCGTAATCAGGTGCTTCACTCTCAAGGCAAACTATCCATCGAAAGCCTAGGGCCGCAAGGGCGTTCCAAGGCGTCCCGGGCCTCGGGCGCGACATGCCGGCGAGAGGTGCCGGCTCGGTCGCAACGCAGTAGAAGCGTCGGGGTATCTCGATCCTAGGGACATTGGGGCCGAGCCGCCAGTCAAGGATCATTCGGGCTCTCCTATCCTGTAGGCCGCGACACGCTCCGCGAGGACGCCCGAGGCGAGGTGTTGCCGCAAGGCCTGAAGATACGTGTTGAGCGTCTCACGCCATGCCTCGCGTTGAAGTAAGTGAGCCATGTCGTCCGCAGCGCCGATAAGAGCGCGCGCCAGCAGCTTGCCTCGTGATGACCTGAGCGCCGCGAGAAACTGTGTCACGCCCTCACGAATCTCGTCATAAGGGCGTTCCCGCCGAATGCCGTAACGACTGCTCTGCCACCCCGCCGGGTCGAACCAATGCGTGCGGGAGAATTCAGCTAAGCCATGGGACCCCAATACTTCCAGCATACGGTCCACGAACGCCTTCCACTGATGTGCCGCGCATTTCTGTAAGGGACCAGCATCCGAACGTATATCGCTGCAGAGCGCAGCGAACGTTGCATACTGGCAAAACTGAAGATTTACCCCGAATATAAAATCGAGCCTCGGTCGCCCGACTCGGCCGGGCTCAGCCCCGATCGTCCCTTCGAGGATACTCCCGACAGGCCACCCCTCAAGGTGAACCGGCGCGCTCTTGCCATCAAAATGCACGGGGATGTGCCGCGCAAATTCCACAGCAGCTACGAGATGTACGTGTGGATAAGGCGGCGCAGCAAGGCAGATCTGTTTCGTGATGCCGGGGATTGCTCGGAGCGGCTCGAGATGACTCTCCCAACTGTGAAACACGCCCACATTGGCCCAGGGATAACCCAGTGCCAGCGGAGGCCGGTCGCCGCCCTCTTTGTTCGGAAAGCGGATTCTCGCCTTTTCAGGCCAAAGACGAAGCCCTATTGTCGGAAGCTTCCCAGCGGCAACATCCTCCGTGATCAATCGCAGGAGCGTCAAAGGACTCAAAGCCGAGACTGCCTCAAGAACCGCGCGGTCATAAGGTGGTTCGAGAGCAAGAAGCGCGCGCCACGCGGCGAGTGATGGAGATGGCCGCGCCAAGGCGCTCACCAGCACCGCGACGATGTCACCATCGATCAGGCCCAGGCGCATCAGAGAGAGAGCGCCTGCCAGTCGAACGCTGAGACGCGAATCGCCCATGGCGTGCCGCAGCCAACGACACCTCGTCCGCCCGGCGTTTTCGTCGTCGGCCAGGGCCTCACATACCGCCGCACGCACAGCGGAGTCCTGATCAGCAAACGCGCTTTGGATCAGGGTAGCCGCGGTGCGGCCTCCCACACGACCAATCGCGCGAACAGCCCGCATACGCACCTCGGACTGAGCGTCTTCCAGACACAGCCGGAGCCCACTCCGCACGTGCTCGTCAGCCAGCGGTAGATAGCGCGTGATGAGGTCGATGGTGCTGAGCCGCACTGCGGTCGCAGGATGCCTCAGGCCTTCCGCCAACGGGAGCAGCAGCGCTTCATCGACGTGATCCTCGCGTGCCAGGAGACCGATCGCATACGCCCTGATGACGGGCACGGGAGAAGAAGCTGCATATCCGGGCAGCAGCGAATGCCGCAGCGATGGGTCCACTACCTGCGTCAGGACGCGGTCAGAATGCCACCGCACCCATTCATCATCGTCCTGGGACGCTTCAATCAGCGCTTCAGCAGCCGGAACAGCTGGCAATGTTCGCGCTCCGAGCGCCTCCGCGGCCCGCCATCGCACCGACCGGCAGGGGTCTGATCGTAACGCCTCAGCGAGGACCGGAAGCGAATGCTCTGGGGGCACAAGTATGCGAAGGATCTCGACTGCGCGCCATCGAACCGCCGGCAGCTCGTCGCGTACCGCCGCCAGCACCGCCGAGAGCACAGGAGCAGCATGCTGCCCAAAAGTGCGCAGCGCCTCGGCAGCGGCTATCCGCTCCTTGCTACTTCCGGTGTATAACGCGCGCTCCAGTCGAGTAAGCACAATCCGGGACGGAGCTTCATCCCGCCACTGGCGTTCTGGAATTTCGGCCCTGTGCCAGCGTGCAAGAAATCCCCGAGGCAGCGCCAGCCGAAAGCGGCCATGCCGAACCGCTGCTGACGCTCCGAGCCGCGCAGAGGAAGAATTCCCGGTAGGCGGGTCTTGAGTGTTGGCTCCGTCGAGCCACGATTCTAGCCCGGCGCTAGCGATGTATCCGTTCTCAGGCAATCTACATCCTCCAAAGCTGTCACGTCACAGTTAACGCTGCCGAGAGCGGCACTGAGCAACGGTGCGAATTGCGCTGCCCACTTGAGGTCCGCCAGTTTCCAAGGGTGTGTGACTGCAAACCTTCGGCCTGTGTTGATGACGTGCTTGAGCGTTTGTGGGTCCATGGCACGCCAGCGCTTCACGTTGCCAGCAGAAAATATCTCGGGATGGTCGCAAATATCAATTTCCAGCTCCAACAACACGTCGCGAGTGATGAAATCCTCGCTGACTCTTCCCGCTTCTTTGTAGAAGTCCTCGGCGACAGGTGGGCACCATGAGCTGAGCTCACGGTATCGCCGCCCGGAGAGCAACTCCGAATTTATGATCTTCTGGACACACTCCCTCGTCAACAGCCGGCAGCCACCCTGGATATATCGGAAGCCGTACGCTCCCCAAATACAGCCTGAAGCATCACCAGGAGGCGGCATTGAGAAGGGCTGAAAGAACCGCGTGTCCGTATCGAACTTCACCAAGATCTCGCCCGTGCCGTCGAGAAAGGCCGAAAGTAGACGCAAGACAATTTCGCCGCCGCAATCGAGTTTGTAGAGACGCTCGCCCGCAATGAGCTCGGCTGAGTACTCCGCCGCCAGATCGGAAAGGCGTGGATCAGTGTCACCATCAGAAATGATGAGGACCCGCTCTGCAGGATAACAGCGGCGCAATTCAGGAAGGTTTAAGGAAAGCTGAGGGAGGTCTTTGTAGGTATTACAAGCGAATGTGTACATTTAATCCTCGGTGCGCGCATCTAGAGTCCGTCCGGCTGCCTCAGCCATCCCTTTCCGGCCAACTCCCCAGAGAGCCTCGGATCTGACATCGTCATGACGGTAACTGAGCTGGAAAGCATTCATTATTCTCCAATACCTTACGGCCTTAAATCACATTCTGTCAACTGGCCGCCTTGATACTTGAGCCCGCGGTTCGCCGGCTTCCAGGTCATGCCCGAGGTCGGCACTCTTACTTTGAATAGCGATGCCGTTCGTGAGAATTCCGTAGGCACATCCTATACTAGGAGCCTATGAGCGAGCCTGCGCGCAAAGCACCGGCCTGCGAGGAGTCCGCGGACGATCCGTTCCGTCTCGGCTGGCGGTACCGCGTCGTCCGGCTGCCGGACGGGCGGACCGAGCTTCGAGAGGAGCCGCTCACCGCCGCGGACCTGCTCGATCCCCAGTTGGGGATCACGTGACCCAGAACAGTTGGCACGTCGCGGTAGTACATGAGCTGCTGGACATCCTGTCCTGGCGCTATGAGCCGCGCCCCAATGTCTTCGTCTCCTGCGACCTCAAGATGATCTGGAGGATCCGGGGATTGCCGAACCCGGCGCCGGACCTCGCCGTGATCCCGGGCGTCCGCGACAAGACCCGCTTCCGCAGAAGCTTCGACGTCCGCAAGGAGGGTGCCCGGCCGGCCCTCGTCATCGAGGTGGTCTCCGACGCCGGAGCATCAGAGCGCCGATCATGACGAGAAGGTCGAGATCTATGAGCGCGCGGGCATCGCGGAGTACCTGATCCTCGATCCTCCCAACCCCTCCTGCCGGCTCACCGGCTACCGTCTGGATGCGGCGGGGCGGTATCAGCCCATACCTCCCGATTCCGAAGGAGGCCTCGTTTCGGCGACGACCGGCGTCCGGTTCCGGGTGGCGCCGGAGGGTCGGTCCCTGCACCTTTTCGATGCCGTGACGGGAGTACGGCTCCTGGATTCCAGAGAAGGGCGGCTCAGGGCGGAGCAGGAAGTCTCTCGACTCAAGGCAGAGCTCGAGCGGCTCAAGGGCGGGCGAGACTAGCTCGCCATCCCCCGCCGGCCCTTCTCTCACTCACAAACCTGCTCGTTTCAGCAATTGCCAAACACCATTGGTGGTGTAGGCCGCGCCGCGCCCTGGGCCAAACCGTCTTCAGACAAGGAGGTTTGCGTGAGACATCGAGGAATCGTGCTGGCAGCGTTCGCCGTCGCCCTTCTCGCTGCCCTTTCACCCCTGGCCGCCGATACCGTGATCCACCGCGGCGTCGACGTCTTCACCACCACCGCCAACGGCAAGACGTTCTATGACTTCGGCCATCATCCGATCCCCGCCGGCTTCTTCTGCAAAAGCTCGGCGCCGTTCACCGAGCGCGTCACCCTCAAGGGGCTGCCGCTCGAGACCGGGAGCCCTGGCCAGCTCCATGGCGCCGACACGGTCATCGAGCGGCTCGACGACGCCGCCTTCGACGCCAGCGGCACCGCCGTGACCCGCATCAGGTTCAAGGCCCTGTCTCTGGCGAGCGTCGCTCCCATCAAGACCGCGTGCGGCTCGTATCACGTGTACATTACGCTCGCGGGCCAGCAGCGCGAGACGACGATGCGCATCATCCGCACCTCCGAGGGCGGCGGGCACTTCCTCGCCCCCCTCGTGGCCAAGGCGCGCCTGACCTTCATCCCGGTGGAGCCCGGCCGGGACAAGGGCGCGCGCAATCTGCAGCTCACCAGCGACGTCACTTTCGCCGCCACCCCCATCCCCTGGAGCACGACCGGCGGCGCGGTGACCAAGCGGGTGGGCACCGTTCTCGTGGACACCAACGGCGACCTGAGCCCCGACACTCTCGTGTTCGGCAGCACGAATTTCTGGCCGGGCTGGAAGCCGGGGCCTGCGTTGAAGATCACCGGAAGTTGCACCCAGTGCGAGCCGCCGACCTGTCACTACGACAGCGGCGAGCAGCACTGCACGGGAGGGGTCGTTGCCTGCTACCCGGCCAACTGCCCCTAGCTCCATCCCGCTGAATGGTCCCGATTGAAAAGGCCGGCGCGGCCACCCTGTGGGTCCGCTCCCGTGAGCGGACCCCTCTTCCGGATTTCCCGAGAGCGTCTCAGAGGGGTCGTCGCCCCTGGATGAGGTGGACGATCACCACGATGACGGCGATCACCAGCAGCAGGTGGATCAGCCCGCCGGCGACGTGGAAGGCGAAGAACCCGAGAGCCCAGAGAATCAGCAGGATGATACCGATGGTCAAGAGCATTGGCGGTCTCCTTGGGATAGGCGCGGTTGGACGCCTGAGTCGAGCTGCGACGGCTACTGCGGCTGACTTCCTGTGCAAGGCCCGGGCCATCGGGAGTACAATAGCTTGCGATTCAGAGCTCACCAGCCGGCCGCCGGGACCGAGCGAGGGCTGCAGCGGAGGGCGATCGAAAGGGGCGGCGGGCTGGCGCTGAGCGTCTTCGAAAGGAGGCCGTCATGCCTGGCAAGACCGCTCTCGCAAGCGTCTGCATCCTCATCACCCTCAGCCTCGGTCTCCTCGTCGCCGGCTGCGGGAAGGACTACCGGCAGATCGCCGTCATCAACGGCGACAAGGCCGAGATCGTCACCTTCGGACCCGTCCCCAAAAAGCCCCAGAAGGTCTGGCAGCCGGGCAGGATCCTGGCCTTCCGCACGAGCTCGCCCGTGCCGGGCGCCCCCGGCAACGTGACCGGCAAGGCGGGGCACGTCTACCGCGTCGGCGACGATCAGAAGCTGGAGGAGGTCGCCGAGTTCCAGGCGAGCGTGCCGAACGACACGCTGGCCTATACGTACGGGAAGTAGACAGGCCGCCGCCCGGGCATTCATGCCCGGGCGGACCCGGCTGGCTCCCCATCTGAATTGCCCCCTGGCGGATCTCCCTGGTCCGCAGGACATTTCCAGGCGTTATAATTTCCGGCCTCATGGCCCGCTCCGACAACCTCTACGCCCTCCCCGCCGGCCTCCCTGTCCCGGAGGACGACGGCGCCTGCGACCATCTTCCGGGCCTCCGGCTCCCCTCGCTCCCCCTCCCCTCGACGGCGGGACGGCGGGTCGACCTCTCGGCGTTGCCGGGGCGGACGGTGATCTATCTCTATCCCCACACGGGACGGCCGGACCGGGACGCCCTGCCGGGGTGGAACGAGATCCCCGGCGCCCGCGGGTGTACGCCGCAGTCCTGCGCCTTCCGGGACCACCACGCGGAGCTCCGGGAGCTCGGCGCCGGGGTCTTCGGGCTCAGCACGCAGGACACGGAGTACCAGCGCGAGGCGGTCGAGCGGCTCCATCTCCCCTTCGAGCTGCTGAGCGACGAGCGCTTCGAGTGGATCGACGGGCTGCTGCTCCCCACCTTCGAGCTGGCGGGCACCCGCTTCGTGAAGCGGATCACCCTGGTGACGCGGGATGGAGCGATCGAAAAGGTTTTCTATCCGGTCTTCCCGCCGGACCACAACGCGGACGAGGTGGCCGCCTGGCTTCGCGGTCACCCCTGAATCGCCGCCAACCCTTCCCGGCAGACCTCGGTGTGCGGGTGCGACGTCCCGAGCGCGCTCTCGAAGACGGCCAGGGCGCGCCCGTAGAGCGCCTCGGCCTCGGCCGTCCGCCCCAGCCCGGCGAGCAGGGTGGCCAGGTTGTGGCGGGTCAGCGCCGTGTCCGGATGGCCGCCACCCAAAACCTTTTCTTTGATCCCCAGGGCGCGGCGGTAGAGCGTTTCGGCCTCGCCTGCCTCCCCCTTCGCATGGCGGATCGCCGCGAGGTTGTTGTAATTCACCGCCAGCTCGTAGTGCTCCGGACCGTAAACCCTTTCGAAGACGGCCAGCGCCTCTCCGTAGAGCGCCTCGGCCTCGTCGAAACGGCCCTGAGCGTCGAGGATCGCCGCCAGCGCGGCCTTGTCGGCGGCCACCGCCGGATGATCGGGGCCGAGGGCCTTCTCGCGGACCTCGACCGACCGCCGCGCCCAGGGCTCGCCGTCGGCGGCGCGGCCCCGCGCGTGCTCCAGCCCGCCGAGGTTGTGGTAGAGCGACGCCGCTTCCGGATGCTCGGGGCCGAGCGCCGCCTCGACGATCGCCAGCGCCCGCCGGTAGACCGGCTCCGCCTCGTCGTAGCGCCCCTGGTATTTGTGCAGCACGCCCAGCCCGTTGAGGAGGGCGGCGGTCTCGAGATCGCCGGGGAAGGCCGCCTCGGCGAGGGAGAGGGCCTGGCGGTACAGCTTTTCCGAGGAGCCGTATCTCCCCTGGACCTGGCGGCGTTCGGCGAACCGGCCCAGGGCTCGCACCCGTTGCCGAACGCCCGCTTCCTCCCCTCCCCCGCCTTCCCCGACGATCGTCATGACGTCCTCAGCGGCGCACCAGGGTCTGGTTGTGGTTGGTGGCGAGACCGGGATCGAAGCCGACGACGATCACGGGCCGGGGCCGCGCGACGGTCTGGTTGTGGTTGGCAATGCGGATGCTGAGCTCGGGGCGGACCAGGGTCTGGTTGTGGTTCGGGTTGATGCCCACCTCCGGGCGGACGATCGTCTGGCTGTGATTGGTGATGGTGCCCATCGAAATACTCCTTGCCGGTTCTGCTCGCTGTTGATCGGCCCCGCCCATCGGGGCCCTGCGGCAGAAACGAAGGGCCGGAGGGTTTCCCCTCAGGCCCCTCCGAGAACTTTTTCCCTCCCGATTTCGTCTTGGAGGGTAGATGAGCGCTCCGTCCCTCTCTCCCGACCTCCTGCTCGCCCGCCGCGCCGCCGCGGGGCGGGTGGAGGCGTGGGAGGAGCTGCTGGCGCTCTATAGCGAGCGCATCTACAACCTCGCCCTCCACTTCGCGGGCGCGGCCGAGGACGCGGAGGACCTCACCCAGGAGATCTTCCTGCGGCTCTACCAGAACCTCCGCCTCTACCGCGGCGACGTGCCGCTGGCCGCCTGGGCGCTCCGCCTGTCGCGCAACCTGTGCATCGACCACTACCGCCGCGCCCGCCGGGAGCGCCGCGCCGCCGCCGTCTCCGAGGAGGTGCTGGCCCAGATGCCCGGAGACGGCGATCCGCAGGCCGAGGCGCAGCGGCGCCAGCAGCTCCGGACCGTCTACCGGGAGCTGGAGGCGATGTCCGAGGATCTCGCCGAGGTCGTGCTGCTGCGCGACCTTCAGGGTTGGAGCTTGGAGGAGACCGCGGCCTGGCTGGAGGTGCCGGTGGGGACCGTCAAATCACGCCTCCACCGCGGACGCATCGAGCTCACCGGCCGGGTCACCGCGAGGCTCGCAGCACCCGCGCCCCGCGCCGCCGTCCCGGCGCTGGAGGTGGAGCCGTGCTGAGCGCCTCCTGCCGGCGGTTCCGCGCCCGCTTCTCCCCGGGGTCGACCCATCCGCACCGCCGGGCCTGCCCGGAGTGCGAGGCCTTCGCCGCCGCCCTGGAGAGCGCGGCCGGCGTCCGCCTCCCCCTGCCCGCCGGCCTGCGGCGAAGCCTCCGCGCGATCGCCGGCCCCGAGCCGGACGCCGTGCTGCCGTTCGCCATCCCCCGGGTGCCGGTGCCGGATGGCCTCGCCCGCCGCCTGCGCGCGGTCGCTCCCGCGGGCCGTCCGCCCCTTCCCGAGTGGCTCCGCAGCCCGCGCTACGCCGTGGCCGCGAGCGCGATCCTGGCGCTGCTCCTGGGCCCCGCGCTCTCCCGCGCCGCCCACCGCAGCCTGGAGGCGCTGGACACCGTCCACACGGAGGTGAGCCCGCTCCTGCGGAGCACGGAGGCGGGAGGGCGGGAAAAGATCGCGCGGCTCCGCTCGACCGCCATCGCGGCTGGCGCTACCGCCCGCCGGTCGGTCGAATCCTCGCTGGAGCGCCTCGACGCGCGGCTCTCCGGCCTCTCCAGCCACATCTTTGACGTCGTCCCCGAAACCCTTACCAACCAGGACCCGCGGCACGAGCCTGACGGATCCGTGAGGAGACCCCGATGAATCCCGCAGAGAATTGGCAGACCGCCGCCGGACCGATCGCCGCCGAGCCGGAGCCGGCCCCGGCCTTCACTCCCCAGCACGCCGCCGTGATCCCGCCCCCGGTGGGCCGCAAGAACCCCTTCCTGGCCGCCCTGCTCTCCGCCTTCCCCGGAATGGGCAACGTCTACAACGGCCTCTACATGCGAGGACTGACCTTCTTCCTCATCATCGTCTCGCTGCTCGGCATCACGACCAGCGGACGCGGGCACGAGCTGTTCGGGATGGCGGTCGCCTTCTTCTGGCTGTTCAACGTGATCGACGCCTACCGGCAGGCAACGCTGATCAACTACGGCTACGCCCAGGATCTGGGCCTCCTCGACATGCCGAGGGTCCCCCGGGCCGGCCAGGGAGGCCTGGTGGCCGGGGTGCTGCTCACCCTGGTCGGCATCGCGTCCGTGCTCGACCGCTATACCATCATCGATTACGACTGGTTCTTCCGGCTCTGGCCGTTCGCCCTGGTCGCCGTCGGCGTCTGGCTGATCGCGGCCTCGTTCCGCGACCGCCAGCGGGGATAGACCGCGGATAGGCCTCAACCCGCGAAAGCGATGAGGAGGATGCCGGCGCAGATCAGGCCCGCGCCGGCCAGCCTCCACCTCCCCAGCGGCTCCCGCAGCCAGCGCCACCCCGCCAGTGCCGCGAACAGGATGCTCACCTCGCGGACCGCCCCCGCGTAGGAGACCGGAGCGAGCGTATAGGCGATCAGCACCAGCCCGTAGGAAAGCAGCATCAGGGGCCCAACGAGGAGGATGCGCCGCCAGCTCCGCCGCCATTCGGCCAGCAGAGCCCGGCGATCGTAGAGGAGCAGGACGGCGGGGGTGACGAGCAGGGCGCCGAGCGCCAGGACCAGCGCCGTGTAAGGGACCGGAGGGACGAACCGCACGGCCGCGCCGTCGATCACCGAATAGAGCGAGATCAGCACGCCCACCGCCAGCGCCGCGGCAATGCCGGCCCAGGGACGTCCGGCCCTCCCCGCCGGGCCCTTCGCTCCGGTGGCTCCCACGATGAGCAGCCCGAGCACCAGCGTGCCCAGGCCCAGCACGCCGCCGGGCCGGGGGGTCTCGCGCAGCCAGAGGACGGCCCAGAGCGCCAGCAGCGCGGGCGCGGCGCCGCGGGCCAGGGGATAGGCGAGCGAGAAATCCGTCAGCCGGTAGGCCCAGGCCAGAAGGGCGAAGTACCCCGCCTCCGCCAGGCCGCTGGCGAGCGCGTAGGGCCAGACCCGGGCGGGCCACGGCGCCCCCCAGAAGACGAGAGGGAGGAACAGGAGACCGCCGGTCACCAGGGCCCACCAGGAGAAGACGTGCTTCTCGCCGGCCTGCTTCACCAGCAGGTTCCACCCCGCGTGCACGGCGGCGGCCACGAGCAGCAGAAGGAGGGCGGTGGCGCTCAAGGAACCGCTATTATCTTCGACGATCAGGAACGCGCCATGCCCTTCACCGAGCACGACTACCACGTCACGGCCGCCAGGAGCTTCTCCCTCCGCTATCTCCTCTACCTGCCGGAGGGGTACAAGACCATCTTAAAGTCGTGGCCGCTGGTGCTCTATCTCCATGGCTCCGGCGAGCGGGGCACCGATCTGAAGGCGCTGGAGCGGCAGGGGCTGCCGAAGCTCGCCGCCGGGCGGAGCTTCCCGTTCATCCTCGTGGCGCCGCAGTTGCCGGAAGGGGAGGTCTGGTCGGCCGAGGTCCTGACCTACCTGCTCGACGAGCTCGAGTCCACGCTGTGGATCGATTCCAACCGCATCTACCTCACCGGCATCAGCATGGGGGCGTTCGGCGCCTGGGATCTGGCCATCGCGACCCCCGACCGCTTCGCGGCCCTGCTCGTGATCAGCGGCGGCGGCAATCCGGTGGAGGTCTGCCGCCTGAAGGACGTGCCGGTCTGGATCGTCCACGGCCTCCAGGACGACGTCATCCCCGTCTCCTGGTCCGAGGCGCTGGGCCAGCGCCTGGAACGCTGCGGCGGCAACGTGAAGGTGACGATCTACCCCGACGCCGGCCACGACGCCTGGAGCCGCGCCTACGCCGATCCGGACGTGCTCGAATGGCTGCTGGCGCAGTGGCGAGGGGAGAAATAGGCAGGGAGAGCCTTCCTCGAGCCAAGGAAACCTCTCCTTACGCCAAGGAAGCCTTTCCCTGTGGCAAGGAGAGCTTTCCTTGCTCCAAGGAAATCTTTCCTCGCGACGAGGAAAGCTTTCCTTACGCCAAGGAGAGCTTTCCTTGTGACAAGGAAGGCTTTCCCTACGCCAAGGAGAGCTCTCCTTGGCTCAAGGAAGCCTTTCCCTGCGCCAAGGAAGCCTTTCCTTGGGCCAAGGAAGTCTTTCCTTGTGACAAGGAGACCTTTCCTTGAGCCAAGGAAGCCTTTCCTCGCGGCGAGGAAAGCTTTCCTTACGCCAAGGAGAGCCTTCCTTGTCATAGGGAAGCCTTTCCTTGGGACAAGGAAGGCCTTCCGTGAGCCAGGGAGGGCTCAGATCAATCGTCCCACGCTCAACGCCGCCGTCGCCACGTCGTGCACCGGCGTTTCGACGCCGGTCTGACGGCCGAGGCGGGAGACCGCGCCGCTCAGGTCGTCGAGCTCCGTGACACCGCCGGCTTCGAGATCGAGCAGGAAGCTCGGCTTCATGGCGTCGGGCATTCCGTTCACGAAACCGAGGATCCTCGCCTCCATGTCCTCCGGCAGGGGCACGCCGCGGGCGCGGGCCACGGCGGTCACCTCCCGCAGCGCCCTCTCGAGCAGCAGGTTCCCCAGCGGCGCCTGGCGGACGGGTCCGATGGACGCGCGGGCCAGACCGCAGGCGGCGGACATGGTGGTGATGAAGGCGAATTTCCGCCAGAGGTCGACCGTGATGTCGGCGGAGGCCCGGGCCTCCGCGCCAGCCTCCCGGAAGGCGGCGGCGATCCGCTCCGCGCGCTCGGAGACTCCGCCCGCTCTCTCGCCCGTGACCACCCGGTAGAAGGAGCTGCGCCGCTCGACGATCCCCGGCCCGATCCGCACGGCGCTGATCTCGGCCAGCCCGCCCAACACCCGCTCCCCCGGCACGCCGCTCGCGATCAGCCGGTCCGCGGCCTCGACGCCGTTGAGCAGCGGCAGGACCATCGCCCCGCGCTCCGCCAGCAACCGTGCCGCCGGAGCGATCTCCGCCAGCGAGTAGCTCTTGACGGCCACCACCGCCAGCTCGATCCCCCGCAGCTCGTCCGCATCGTCCACCGCCTCGACCGCCACGGTAAACGTCCCCTCCGGCGTCCGCACCTCCAGCCCCCGCTCCCGCAAAGCCTCCAAATGGGCCCCGCGAGCCAGCAGCGCCACGGGGTGGCCCGCCCGGGCCAGGATGCCCCCGAAGTAGCCGCCGACGCCGCCTGCTCCGAGGATCGCGATGTTCATGTCTCCCCCTCCCCGGCTGTCCAGATCATAGCGAAACGCCCACGGCAATCGTCTGGCCGTGCGGTATACTCGTGCCCGAAGTAACGGCACGGCATAAAAAGACTCTGGAAAGGGGGATCGATCTGAGCCCGCAGCGATCCACGTCCAAAGCTCTCTCTCCATCGGAGACCAAGGTCCGGTCCAACGGTTTGTTGGCCGAGGTGAGAGACCTCATCCTCGAAACCCGGCAGCAGACCGCTCGGACCGTCAATGCGGGCCTGACGCTGCTCTACTGGCAGGTCGGCGACCGCATCCAACGGGAGATCCTCCTGGAGAAACGTGCAGAATATGGCGCGGAGATTGTGCTGACGCTCTCCGCGCAGTTGGAGCTGGAATTCGGACGCGGCTTTGGTGAGAGGGTGTTTGGGAAGTCCCAGAAGTCGTGATAAAATACGCTTATGGGATACCCGAGTGATGTCAGTGACACGGAATGGCGGATCATCGGTCGCTTGCTTCCGGCAACCAAGCCTGGAGGTAGGCCTCGTGCGACAGATCTCCGGTTGGTGGTCAATGCCATCTTCTACATTTTGCGTAGCGGCTGTGCTTGGCGCATGCTCCCACACGACTTTCCCCCGTACTCGACGGTCTATATGTACTTCAAGCAGTGGCGAGACGATGGGACCTGGGAGAAGGTCCATGACACCCTTCGCAATCGCATCCGAGATAAGGAAGGGCGCAAGAAGAGCCCCAGTGCAGCGATTGTCGATAGCCAGAGCGTGAAGACGACAGAAAAGGGGGCTCTTGCGGCTACGACGCCGGTAAGAAAGTAAAGGGGCGCAAGCGTCACATCGTCGTAGATACGCTGGGCCTGATTCTGAGTTGTGCCGTTCACCCTGCTGACGTCCAGGACCGTGACGGGGCCCAGTTGGTTCTGAAAGATCTGGCAGATCGGTTTCCCAGGCTGAGAAAAGTATGGGCCGATGGAGGTTACGCCGGACAGTTGCTTGAGAAGGCGAAGGACTGGGGCAAATGGGTGTTGGAGATCGTAAAGCGGTCGGATAAAGCCAAGGGGTTTGAGCTTCTTCCGCATCGCTGGATCGTTGAGCGAACTTTTGCATGGCTTGGACGCTATCGCAGGCTGAGCAAAGACTACGAAGCTTTTACCGAGACCAGCGAAGCAATGATCAGAATAGCCATGATACGGCTAATGCTCGGACGGTTGGCCCCGAAATGACCCTTCCCAAACACCCTCTGAGAAGAACCTTCGCCGGATGGTGCAGCTCGCCACGTCGTTCACCGACCCCCAGATTGTCGCTACACTGTCGCGACAATTGGGGTGGAGCCATTTCAAGGAGATCCTCCCCTTGGCAGACCCGCTTCAGCGGGAGTTCTACGCCGAGATGTGCCGCATCGAGCATTGGAGCGTACGGGCTTTGCGATCCCGGATCGACAGCATGCTCTACGAGCGCACCGCCCTCTCGAAGAAACCCGAAAAGCTCATCGCGCAAGAGATCCAGGCGTTGCGTGAGCGAGATCAGCTCACTCCCGATCTGGTCTTCCGGGATCCCTACGTGCTCGACTTTCTCGGCCTCAAGGACACCTATGGCGAAAAGGATCTGGAAGACGCTCTGCTGCGCGAGATCGAATCCTTTCTCCTGGAGCTCGGCATCGGCTTCGCCTTCATCGAACGCCAGAAGCGCATCACGCTGGATGGCGACGACTACTACATGGATCTCCTGTTCTACCACCGACGCTTGAGGAAGCTGGTAGTCATCGAATTGAAGATCGGCGACTTCAAGCCCGCGGATGCCGGCCAGATGGAGCTTTACCTGCGCTGGCTCGACCGCTACGAGCGCCAGGAAGGTGAAGGGAAGCCTATCGGCCTCATCCTCTGCGCCGGCAAGAAGCGCGAGACTGTGGAAGTGCTCGAGCTCGAGCCTCGCGGCATTCACGTTGCCGAGTATCTGACGGAGCTACCGCCGCGTGAGGTTCTGGAGCATCACCTTCACGAGGCCATCCTCCGCACCCGCCGTCAACTGGAGCAGCAGGCGATCAACCCAGATTAGCTCCGCGCCAGATATTCTGGCACCCGGCTCGCAAGCCCTCAGCGGACGGGAGGGAGGAGGACGAGCCGGCGGTCGCTTCACCCCGAGCTGTTGCCCCTCATCGCGCTGGTCATAGTCGCGGGCGGGATCTGGATCTTCGCCGAGCTCGCCGACGAGGTGAGGGAGGGGGAGCCCGCCAGATCGACACGCGGATCCTCCTGGCACTGCGCAATCCGGCGGACCGCTCGGACCCTCTGGGACCTCGCTGGGTGGAGGAGACGGAGCGCGACTTCACGGCTCTCGGGGGGGTGGCGGTGATGTCGCTGCTGACGCTCGGGGTCTGCGGTTTCCTGCTCATCGACGGCAAGAACCGCGCGGCCGTCCTAGTCCTGATCGCGGTGGGCGGCGGCCTGCTCTGGAGCTCGGTGCTGAAACACGGGTTCGAGCGGCCGCGGCCGGACCTCGTCCTCCACGGCTCCTACGTCTACACCTCCAGCTTCCCCAGCGGCCATTCGACGATGGCGGCGGCCACCTATCTCACCCTCGGCGCCCTGCTGGCGCGCATCCAGCGCCGGCGGCGGGTCAAGGCGTTCCTGCTCGGATTCGCCATCCTGATCACCCTGCTGGTGGGGACCAGCCGCGTCTATCTCGGGGTCCACTGGCCGACGGACGTGCTGGCCGGCTGGACCCTGGGCGGCGTCTGGGCGCTCATCTGCTGGCTGCTCGCCCGCTGGCTCCAGCGGCGCGGCCAGGTGGAGACGGCCGGACCGCCCCAGGAGTGAGCCCAAGCTCGGCAAAGATTCTTCACGGGAAAGAAAAATCCTCTCAAGATGGTACAGTTCTGCCGTCCTGGAGGAGACCGATGACCGCCTACCGCTCCGCCGATTATCTGATCAGCCTGGTTCAGGAGCTCTGCAAGCTGCCCCAGGAGACCGAGTGGGCTGAATTCAAGGTGAACGACGTCGAGCCACAGGAGATCGGCGAGAACGTCTCAGCCCTGGCCAATTCGGCGGCGCTGGCGGGCAAGGCTTTCGCCTATCTGGTGTGGGGCGTGGCGGACGGTGACCACGCGATCGTAGGCACGCGCTTCACCCCCCGCGCTGCCAAGGTAGGCAACGAGGAGCTCGAAAACTGGTTGCTGCGCCTCCTGGCGCCCAAGATCCATTTCCGCTTCTTCGAGGTGAAGGTGGAGGGCCGGCCGGTGGTGCTGCTGGAGATCGAGCGAGCCTTCCGGCACCCGGTGCAGTTTCAGGGGGTGGAGCTCATCCGCGTCGGCTCCTATAAAAAGAAGCTGAAAAATTTCCCGGAAAAAGAGCGGGCCCTGTGGCGTATCTTCGATCGAATGCCATTCGAAGACGGTGTCGCCGCCGAGCGGATCGGCGATGGCGACGTGCTGCAGTTGCTGGACTATCCGGCCTATTTCGAGGTCTTGAGGCGTTCGCTGCCGGAGAACCGCGACGGCATCCTGAAGGCTCTGACCGATGATGGCCTGGTCTGTCCCTGCGAGGCGGGAGGCTGGAACATCACGAACCTGGGGGCGATTTTGTTCGCAAGGCGGTTGGAAGACTTTCGCTCGCTGCCGCGCAAAGCGATGCGCGTGATCCAATACCGTGGCACCAGCCGGGTCGAGACGGTCAAGGAACAGGTGGGCGCCAGAGGCTACGCTTGCGGGTTCGAAGGTATGATCGGCTTCATCAATGGCCTCTTGCCGTCCAACGAGGTGATTGAGCAGGCTCTGCGCAAAACCGTGCCGATGTTCCCCGAGCTCGCGGTGCGCGAGCTCGTGGCCAACGCCCTCATCCATCAGGATTTCTTCGTTACCGGTACCGGGCCGATGGTGGAGATCTTCGAGGACCGTATCGAGATCACCAATCCCGGCGCGCCGCTGGTGGATACGCAGCGTTTCGTGGATACGCCCCCCAAGTCACGGAATGAAGCGTTGGCTTCGCTGATGCGCCGCATCGGCATCTGCGAAGAACGGGGTAGCGGCTGGGACAAAGTGGTGCTCCAGACCGAGGTTTACCAACTGCCTGCCCCGTTGCCCGAAGCCACCGGAGACCATACCCGAGTGGTGCTGTTCGCGCCTCGGCCGCTGTCCAGGATGGACAAGGCGGACCGGTTGCGGGCGGTCTACCTTCACGCGAGCCTGCGTTACGTAAATCGGGAGCACATGACCAATTCTTCGGTGCGGGAACGGTTCGGGATCGAGCCGCAGAATATAGCGGCCGCGTCACGCCTGATCCGGGAGGCGGTCGAGGCCGGGCTCATCGTCCCCTACGATCCCGATGCGGCCCCCAAGCTCATGCGGTACCTGCCGGCTTGGGCCGCCCCTCTTCGAAGCCGTGTTACTTGATGGGTACTTGACGGAAGGGCCTCCCCATTCGGACGTGAGAGCCCAAGATCTTTTGGAATCATAGACTTAGAAGGCGTTGGGTACTTGATGGGTACTTGACGGTCCCCCCCACCCCGCCTCCCGCGATATGCTCCAGGGCCGACAACCGCGACCCTGGAGGGGTTCCATGAATCTTCGCCGCCTCGTTCCCAGCTTCGCCGTCCTCCTTCTCCTGATCTCCGCCGCCTTGGCCGCCGCCGCGCCCGTGCCGCCGGAGAGCTACTCCGCCCTGCGCTGGCGCCTGGTGGGGCCCCTGCGGGGTGGCTGGGGGACCTGCGCCTCCGGCGTGCCGGGGCAGCCGGAGACGTTCTACTTCGGGGCCGCTGACGGCGGGGTGTGGAAGACCACCGATGCCGGACGCACCTGGAGCTCCCTCTTCGACCATGAGAAGGCGGCCTCGATCGGGGCCCTGGCGGTGGCGCCGAGCGATCCGGCGGTGATCTACGTGGGCACCGGCCAAGTCACCACCCGGTGGGACATCGCCTCCGGCGGTGGCGTCTACCGCTCCGGCGACGGCGGCAGGACCTGGGAGCCGCGCGGCCTCGCCGACAGCCGCCACATCGGCCGCCTGTGGGTCGATCCCCGCAACGCCGACGTGGTGCTCGTGGCCGCCCAGGGGCACCTCTTCGGCCCCCACGCGGAGCGCGGCGTCTTCCGCAGCACCGACGGCGGCAGGAGTTGGGAGAAGGTCCTGTTCGTCGACGAGAACACCGGCGCCGTGGACCTCGCCGCCGATCCGGCCGCGCCCGATACGGTCTTCGCCGCCACCTGGCAGGTCCGCTACTATCCCTGGCTCTCCTACTTCACCCCCAATATCGGACCCGGGAGCGGCGTCTACAAGTCGACCGACGGCGGCAAGACCTGGACGCACCTCACCGGCCACGGCCTCCCCGCCGGCCCCCTGGGCCGTATCGGCCTCGCGGTCGCGCCCGGCAGCCGGGGGGCGCGCGTCTATGCCACGATCGACGCCAACGGCCCCGGCTCCGGCCTCTACCGCTCGGACGACGGCGGCGCCAACTGGCAGCAGGTCAACAAGACCGCCAGCCTCGCCAGCGCCTACTTCGCCATGGCCGCCATCGATCCCAAGAATCAGGACACGGTCTACGTGATGGGGCAGTCGATCCGGCGCTCGACCGACGGCGGCAAGACATTCGAATTCTTCCGCGGCGCGCCGGGCGGCGACGACTATCACTTCCTGTGGATCGATCCCGAGCGCACGGAGCGGATGATCGTGGCGAGCGATCAGGGGACGGTGGTCACCGTCAACGGGGGGCAGAGCTGGAGCTCCTGGTACAACCAGCCGACGGGGCAGTTCTATCACGTGGCCACCGACGATCGCTTCCCCTACTGGATCTACAGCGGCCAGCAGGACAGCGGCACGGTGGGGGTGGCGAGCCGCAGCGACTACGGCCAGCTCACCTTCCGCGACTGGCATCCGGTGGGGGGCGACGAGCGCGACTACGACCTCCCCTTCCCCGGCGATCCCGACATCATCTACGGCAGCGGCCTCGGCGGACGCCTCTCGCGCTGGGACGGCCGCACGGGCCAGGTCTCGAACGTGGCCCCGTGGCCGGTCTCCACCTACGGCGCGCGGCCGACCTCGGTGCGCTACCGCACCACCTGGATCACCCCGGTCGCGATCTCCCCCCTGCCGCCGCACGCGATCTATCAGGGGGCCCAGGTGCTCTTCGGCTCGACCGACGGCGGCCGGCACTGGGAGACGATCAGCCCCGACCTCTCGGGCGCCGTCCCCGGCACCAAGGATTGCGAGACAGGGGACGTCCCCGTCTCGCGGGCCCGCGCCTGCGGCTTCGGCGTGATCTCGACCATCGCGCCGTCGCCGGTCGAGAAGGACCTCGTCTGGGTGGGGACGGACGACGGGCTGATCCGCCTCACCCGCGACGGCGGCAAGCACTGGCGGAACGTCACCCCGCCCGGCCTCGCCGAGTGGAGCCGGCTGGCCCAGATCGACGCCTCTGCGACCTCGGCCGGCACCGCCTACGCCGCGGTCGACCGCCACCGGCTGGACGACGACCATCCCTACCTCTATGTCACCCATGATTTCGGCAAGACCTGGCGGGCGGCCACGTCCGGCCTGCCGGCGGAGGGGTGGGTGGCGGTGGTGCGCCAAGACCCCGTCAAGCCGGGGCTCCTGTTCGCCGGCACCAGCCGGGGCGCCTTCGTCTCCTTCGACGACGGCGCCCACTGGCAGCCGCTGCAGCTCAACCTGCCGACGACCGGCGTCAACGACCTCACCCTCCACGGCGACGACCTGGTGGCTGCCACCGAGGGGCGCTCGCTCTGGGTGCTCGACGACATCTCGCCGTTGCGCCATCTGGGGGGCGACCTCTCCAAGAGGGCGACGGTCGCCCTTCTCCTGCCGCCGGCCACGGCCTACCGGGTGGGGGCCAACCAGAACCGGGACACGCCGCTGCCGCTCGACGAGCCGCGGGCCTTCAACCCCCCGGCCGGCGCGATCCTCGATTACGTGCTGTCGGCCTCGGTCCAGGGCCCGGTCACCCTGGAGATCGTCGATCCCAAGGGAGCCGTGGTCCGGAGCTTCCGTAGCGACGAGACCCCGAAGCGTCCGGAGGCGCGGCAATACTTCGTCAACGAATGGCTGCAGGCGCCTTCCGCGCTGCCGGCCCGCCCCGGCCACAACCGTTTCGTGTGGGACCTCCGCGGCCCGCGCCCCCGCGCCGTGGACTACGACTACTCCATCGCCGCCGTGCCCGGCGCGGACACCCCCGAGCTCCCGCAGGGGATCTTCGTCCTGCCGGGGACGTATCAGGTGCGGCTGACGGCCGGCGGCCGCACCCTGAGCCAGCCGTTGAAGGTCGCCATGGACCCGCGGGTCAAGACGCCGCAGGCGGATCTCCTGGCGCAGCACGAGATGTACGTGGCGGTCTCGCGGGCGCTGGCCCGGGCGACGGACGCGCAGGAGCAGGGGGAGGAGATCTCCAAGCGGCTCAAGGCCTTGGACGGAGAGCTCGCCGGACGGACGGACGCCGGTCCGCTGCGGGAGACGGCGAAGCGCGTGGCCCTGGACGTGGATGCGGTCCAGAACGGACCGGAGGGCCTCGGCGCCGTGGCCGGCGTCCTCACCCCGCTCGCGACCGATCTGGAAGGGGCCGACCGCGCCCCCACCGGACCGCAGCGCGAGGTCTTCGATCTCTACGGGAAGCGGCTGGACGCGGCCCTCGCGAAGTGGCAGGCGCTCCTGAACGGCGAGATCCGCGATCTCGACCGCCAGGTGCGCGCGGCCGGGCTGGCGCCGGTGGTGCGGTGAGGGATCCGCAGGAAAGGCTCCCCTGGCGAGCTCCACGTCCAAGGCCGGGGGGGCCTTGGCGGACGGCCCGCGCCTCCGGTACGATCCGCCCATGCCCGATTCCACCGTCCACTTTTCCGTCGTCGAGCGCTTCCTGCGCTACGTGAAATTCGACACCCAGTCGAGCGAGACCTCGCAGACCTACCCCAGCACGGCCAAGCAGCTCGACCTCTTGAATCACCTGGTCGAGGAACTCAAGTCGATCGGCCTCGCCGACGCCGCCATCGACGAGCACGGCTACGTGATGGCGACCATCCCGGCCACCACCCGGAAAAAGGACGTGCCGGTGATCGGCTTCATCGCCCACGTCGACACCTCTCCCGAGATGAGCGGCGCCGGGGTCAAGCCGATCGTGCACCCGAAGTACCAGGGGCAGGACCTCGTGCTGCCGGACGACCCCAGCGCGGTGATCCGCGCCGCCGACGTCCCCTATCTGCGCGAGCGGATCGGCGACGACATCATCACCGCCTCGGGCACCACCCTCCTGGGCGCCGACAACAAGAGCGGCGTGGCCGAGATCATGACCGCCGCCGAATACCTGGTGAATCACCCCGAGATCCCCCACGGGACGATCCGCGTCGGCTTCACCCCCGACGAGGAGGTGGGGGCCGGCACCAAGTACTTCGACGTGGCGAAGTTTGGCGCCCGCTACGCCTACACCATGGACGGCGGCGCGCGCGGCGAGATCGAGATGGAAACCTTTTCGGCCGACGCGATGACGATCACCTTTGTGGGCTTCAACACCCACCCGGGCTTCGCCAAGGGGAAGATGATCAACTCCATCAAGGTCGCCGCCGACTTCATCGCTCGCCTGCCCAGGAACGAGCTGTCACCGGAGACGACGGAAGGGTACGATGGTTTCTTCCACCCCTACGTGGTCAACGCGAGCGTGGACCGCACCTCGGTCAAGCTGCTGATCCGCGATTTCAGGACGTCGACGCTCAGGTATATGGAGGACGTCCTCGAGCGCATGGCCCGCGAGGCGGTCGCCGCCTGGCCGGGCGCGTCGATGGAGGTCAAGGTCGAGGAGAGCTACCGCAACATGCGCGAGGTGCTCGACCATCATCCTGACGTGGTGGAGAACGCCCGCGAGGCGATCCGCCGCGCCGGCCTCGAGACCCGCGAGCGTCCCATCCGCGGCGGCACCGACGGCTCCAAGCTCAGCTTCATGGGTCTGCCCACGCCCAACGTCTTCGCCGGCGAGCAGAACTTCCACTCCCGTCTCGAATGGGTCTCGGCCCAGGACATGGAGAAGGCGGTCGAGGTGATCGTGCACCTGGCGCGGATCTGGGAGGAGAAGGCGGCGGGATAGGCCCCGGTCCGTCCTCTCCTCCCGGCTCAACCGGCTACGGAGCGCCCGGCGGGAACACGCCGTTCTTGGCCACCGGCACGCAGAGCTTCAGGCTGCTGCCGATAAAAACGTTCTCCACCGGCAGCGTCGTCAGCAGAGGGTTGATGTGACGCAGCATCAGGTTCTGGCCCAGCGGCGCGCCGCTCGCCCGGTAGCAGAGCACGTCGGCGAACTGCACGTAGGGCAGAATGGCCGTCGGGGGCTTCCGCTGATTCTTCATCACCGGTACGCAGAGCTGTTGTGGCACGCCGACCGTCGAGACCTCCGGCGGCAGCCCCGCGAGCACGGGGTTGAGGTGGGTCAGCGTGATGTTCTTGGTGATGGTGCTGGTGTTCTCGGCCCGGTAGCACTTGACGTCGAGCTCCTGGACGAGTTGCAGGACGTTGGCGGGCGGGTTGACGTTGTTCTTCACCACCGGCACGCAGGCCAGCTGTGGCTCCCGGAGCGTCACCGAGAGGTTCGGGCCGAACAGGCCCGACATCACCGGGTTGAGGTGCGTGAGCGTCAGGGGGAAGTCGATCGACGGCCCCGTGATGGCGTAGCACTTCCAGTCGACGAAGCGGATGAAGGGGAGGGTGTCCGCGGGCGCTACGTTGTTGTTCTTCTGCACCGGCACGCAGAGCTGCTGGGGGCTGCCGAGCACCACCGTCTCGAACGGCAGGTTCTGGAGCACCGGGTTGAGGTGGTCCAGGCGGAGGGTGAAGTTGAGCGGCGGCTGGTTGGAGATCTGGTAGCACCGCAGGTCCAGGAAGTCGACGAAGCGGCGGGGCGACGACGGCAACTGAGCTTGGACCGGCGCCGCGGCCGTTACCAGGACCAGGGCGAAAAGGCATCCTACGAGGACTTTCCCTAAAATCTTTCTCACACGCGCCTCCTTTCGGATTTAACGTCTTGCTACACAATCTATGGTGAGAGAGGCGCCGCTCGGGGGACAGACCTGATGAAACGAAACTGTAAAACCTCAGCCGGTATACACTCGACCTTGTCATGGAGATCCAGCGTATCGAGCCCTTCCTCCGGTCTTTTGATCATCAATACTTCGAGCGCGTGCGCGAGCGGACGCGCCGCGTCGTCCTCTGCGTTCCACCCGATCGCCTGGAGTGGACGTACAAGCCGGGGGCCTTCACCTTCGGCGACCTCGTCCGCCATCTGGGCGCCATCGAGCGCTGGATGTTCGCCGAGAACGCGCTCTGCCGGCCCAGCCGCTATCCGGGCCACGGCCCGGAGCTGGCCGCGGGATACGACGCGGTGCTGGCCTACTTCGACCGCATGCACGAGGAGTCGATGGCGATCTTCCGCGGCCTCACCCCCGAGGACCTCGACCACCGCTGCGAGACTCCCGGCGGCGCGAAGATCCAGGTCTGGAAGTGGCTGCGCTCGATGGTCGAGCACGAGATCCACCACCGCGGGCAGATCTACCTCATGCTCGGCATGCTGGACGTCCCCACGCCGCCGCTCTACGGGCTCACCTCGGAGGAGGTGCGGGAGCGGAGCGTGGGGAGCTCCTAGTCCGATGTCTGCCCGGTCGAGATCGTGCAGCCGCCGTCACAGGAGACGAGATAGCAACTGTCGGCGCACGAGTCGTTGCCACCCAGGACGATCGGGGTGTCGATCTGGCCCAGGGTCTCTTTGTTGAGGGTAAGTCTTCTGACTCTCTTCATGATCGATCCTCCTTGATTGTGGTGAGGAAGTATCCCACGGACCAGGGCACGGGCGCGCAACCTTCGCCGGACCTCGCCGCTGGCGCCGCGCTAGCCGCCGGCGGCCTCGACGCTCGCCGCCGCCTGCTGGATCAGCTCGCGGTAGTAGGCCTTGTCGGCGGCGGAGAGGCGGGGGGACAGCGCCCAACGGAATTCGTGAGAGCCGTCCGGCTCGATGTACCGGAGATAGCGGGCGATCAGGGTCTCCGTGCCGTCCGGCGCGCGGCGGAGGATCTCGTCGCCGCCGGCCAGCGGCGTCGGCGTCGTCATCACGTCCTCCTCGTTGAGATGGAGCGGGTAGGTCGTGTCCGGAGGATCGTCGGGGTCTTCCGTGAGCAGCCCGATGTTGTCCGAGATGCCGAGGCCGGTGTAGGGGTTGTCCTGCCCGGAGCGGTCCATCTCGAAGGAGCGGCCGTCGAGGCTCGGCGTCGAGGCCTCCACGGAGTCGTTGAGGTCGCGGGCCAGCGGAATCTTGGCGTCGATCGCCCCCTGCGCCGACATGCGGTGGCGGATCGAGTGCAGGCCGTGCCGGAGGACCTCGAGCGCGAGCTGGCGGTGCAGCGGCATCGGGCTCGCGTCGGTGAATTGGCCCACGGCGGCCGTCTCGTAGTCGAGCCCCAGGGCGGCGACCGTCTCCCCCGCGTCGAGCCCCTGGGTGTTGCGCTCCAGGCCGACGAAGCCGCGCACGGTATTCGTCATGACCACCACCTCCGAGCCCGGCGAGCCGATCACGGTGCGGCCGTACAGGTACCCGCCGACGTCCGAATTCTGCACGTACTTGCGCAGCACGGCCCCCGCGCGCATGTCCTGGTCGAGGATCGAGTGCATCCGGGCCAGGGCGGCGGTCTGATCGGCGGTGAGGGGCGGGCGCGGCGAGCCGTCCGGGTTGAGCTCGCCGCTCTCGTATTGCGGATCGGTGACGGTCGTCTGCGCGTCGTGGTAGCGGGCGCTGCGAATAGTGGCCACCTCCTTCGCGGACAGGAAGCAGCGCAGGAGGCGCTCCGGCATTAGGTACTGCCGCTGCTCGGACGTCGGCAGCGGCCGTGGGCTCGCCGGGCACGAGCCGGGCCCCCGCGCGTAGGAAGGGGCGGTGGAGAGCGCGGCCAAGAGGGCCAGGGCGAGAAGCCCGAGGGACGATCTGTTCTTCATGCTACGCCCGCCGCCGACCCAGCGACCCGTACCAGATGTAGAAGCAGAGCCCCACGAAGAGCACGGCCGAGACGATCTGGGAGACCGGATCGACGTCGAAGAAGGGGGTCTTGATCAGATCTTCCTTGTACCAGGGGAAGAGGCGCAGGGCCGCGCCGAAGACGCCGCCGAGCGCGCCGCCGGCCATCAGGCCCGAGGCGATGATCACCCCCCGCTCGCGGACGCCCCGGCCCTCCTCGGCTCCCATCCGCTCCGAGCGCTGGCCCAGCCAATGGGAGAGGAAGCCCCCGACCAGCGCCGGCGTGTTCAGCTCCAGGGGGAGGTACATGCCGAGCGCGAAGATCAGCGGCGGCACCCCGAGCATCTCGACCACGATGGCGATCACCGCGCCGACCGCGAAGAGGGCGTAAGGGATCGGCTGCTGGCTCATGAACCCCTGGACGAGCGCCTTCATGATCGAGGCCTGCGGCGCGGCCAGCACCACCCGGGCGTCGCCCGGCGCCGCCTCGCCGAATTGAAAGGTTTTCGCCAGCAGCACGACGGTCAGCGCCGCCGCCACCGCCGAGGCGAGGATGCCCAGGAACTTCACCCGCTCCTGCGCCGCCGGCGTCGAGCCCAGCCAGTAGCCGGTCTTGAGATCCGTGATCGTCTGCCCTGAGACGGACAGCGCCGTGCAGACCATACCGGCGACCGCCATCACGAAGAACATGCCGGTGGTCCCCGAGAGGCCGAAGCGCAGCATCACGATCGAGGAGATGATGATGGTGAGCATCGTCATCCCCGAGACCGGATTGCGCGCCGTGGTGGCGATGGCGTTCGCCGCCACCGAGGCGAAGAAGAAGGAGAAGGCGAGGGTCAGCAGCAGACCGATCAGGGCCGCCAGCAGCGTCCCCTCCAGGGTGTTGAAGAAGACCCCCGCCACCACGGCGGTGAGGATGACGCCGATCAGGATGGTGGTGATGGGCATGTCCCGGTCGGTACGCTCCTGGCCCGCGGCCTCGCCGTGCTTGAAGGCGCGGGCCGCGATCGCGAAGGAGCCCTGGATGATGCGCAGCGACTTGAGGATGCCGAAGATGCCGGCGGTGGCGATCGCGCCCACGCCGATGAACCGGACGTAGCCACGGAAGATCGCCGCCGCGTCCATATCCGGGGTGATCGCCTTGCCCAGGTAGCCGGCGAGGGCGGTGTCGCGGCCGAAATACCAGACCAGCGGCACCAGGATGAAGTTCGAGAGGGCGCCCCCCGCGCACAGGATCGCCGACGAGCGCAGGCCCATGACGTAGCCGAGCCCGAGGATGAACGAGATGGCGTCGAAGCGGAGCACGAGCTTGGCGCGCTCGGCCAGGAAGCGCATCCCCGGCACGAACTGGAAGTCGATCGTCTCGCGCCAGACCTGGAAGGTGGTGACGAAGAAGTCGTAGACCGCCGCGATGCCTGTCGCCTGGAGGAGGAGCACGGCCTGCGAGCCCCCCTTCTCGCCGGTGACCAGGACCTCGGTGATCGCCGTCGCCTCCGGATACGGGAACTGGCCGTGCGTCTCGCGCACGAAGTAGCGCCGCAGCGGGATCAGGAAGAGGACGCCCAGGCAGCCGCCGGCGACGAGGATGAACGTGGTCTGCAGCGGGTTCGGCGAGAGCTGGAGGATGTAGAGCGCCGGCAGGGTGAAGATCGCTCCCGCGACCATGCCCCCCGAGGTGCCCCCGATGTTGGTGAGGATGACGTTCTCCAGCAGCGTCGAGCGGCGCCGGTAGATCCGCGCGAGGCCGATGGCGAGGATGGAGATCGGGATCGACGCCTCCATCACCTGCCCCACCTTGAGCCCCGAGTAGGCCGAGGCGATGGTGAAGACGACGCACAGGAAGAGGCCCCAGCCGACCGAGCGCACGGTCGTCTCTTCCTGGCGGGCTCCGGCGGGCACGATCGGGGTGTAGGCCTCGCCGGGGGCGAGCGGCGTATAGGCGTTCTCGGGCAGGGACTTCGTATCGGGAGCGTCCATCCGTCCTCCTCCAGGAATCCAAAGTGTCGCCGAAAAGACGCTTCACTTTAACCCAGATTCAGACACCCACGCCCTGCACCCTCCGCGCCTCGATCTCCGCGCCGCTCGCCCGGCCGTAGGCGAGGTTGAAGGCCGGCATCGCCATCAGAGTGGTGACGATCGCCATCAGCACCATGACGGTGAACAGGATCGGGGTGATGATGCCCCGCTCGAGGCCGATGTTGAGGAGGATCAGCTCCGTCAGGCCACGGCAGTTCATCAGCGCGCCGATGGCGAACGACTCGCGGGGCGGCTCGCCGTTGAGGCGGGCGGCGACGCCGCACGCGATCCCCTTGCCCAGGCAGGCGACGAGGAGCACGATCGCGGCCATCCCCCAGAGGCCCGGGCGGTCAAGGAGGCCGATGCGGGTGTAGAGCCCGGAGCTCACGAAGAACATCGGTACCAGCAGGCCGGTGGTCAGCGGCGTCATCGCCTCCTCGAGGTGGCGCGCCACGTCGCCGCGCGGCATCGCCACCCCCAGGATGAAGGCGCCGAAGACGGCGTAGATCCCCATCGCGTCGGTCAGCCAGGCGCAGACGGTCACCAGGATCAGGGTGAACGGGATCACCAACCCCCGGCGTTGCGGGTCCGCCTCGCGGGGGACGAGCAGGCGCTCCAGCCACCCCCGCCCCACCGCCAGCATGAGCACCGCGTAGAGCAGGCCGCCGCCGATGGCGAGCACGGCGATCCAGAGGTTGCCGGTGAAGCTCGCCAGCACTACCGCCAGGACGCACCAGGCCGCGGCGTCGCCCACCGAGCCCGCGGCGAGCGCCAGGGTGCCGAGCGAGGTGCCGGCCAGCCCCCGCTCGTAGATGATGCGGGCGAGCATGGGGAAGGCGGTGATCGACATGGCGGCGCCCATGAAGAGCATCGCCTCCCAGTCCTTGACCCCGGGCGCGAAGAGCGGGAAGCGGTCGCGCAGCAGCCAGGCGACGCCGCATCCGAGGACGAAGGGGGTGAGGATCCCCGCCCAGGAGACGGCCATGGCGCTCTTCACCCGCTTCTGGATGAGCCCGAGGTCGAATTCCAGGCCGACCAGGAACATGTAGAGGGCGAGGCCGATCTGGGCCAGGCTGTAGATCACCGTCAGCGTCGGCTTGGGAAAGAGCCGGCCCTGGAGCTCCGGCAGCAGGAGGCCGAGGAGCGAGGGCCCGAGGAGCACACCGGTGATCATCTCCGCCACCACCTGCGGCTGGCCCAGCGGCCGGACCAGGCGCCCCACCAGCCGGCAGGCGCCGAGGATCACCGCGATCTGCAGGAACACCAGGACGGAAATCTGGAAATTCGTCATGCCGTCTTCCCCTCCCGATCGCCTGTATAGGCGACCCCGCCCCGCGCGGAGTTACATGGGCTTCCCTTCCACGATCTTCCGCAGCAGCGCGATGTTGTCCCGGTGGCCGGTGAGCCGCGCCGTGACCTTGCCGCGGATGGGGTACCCGAGCAGGTAGAGGTCGCCGATGATGTCCAGGATCTTGTGGCGGACGAACTCGTCGGGGAAGCGCAGCTCGGTGTTGATGACGCCGTCCTCGCCCACCAGGATGAAGTTGTCGAGGCGCCCGCCGGAGCCGAGCCCCAGCTCGTTGAGCATCTTGAGGTCCTTCATAAAGCCGAAGGTGCGGGCCGGAGCGATCTCCCGCTTGTAGGCCTCGCTCGACGCGAGGGTGAATTCATAGGCCTGCTCGCCCACCGGCGGCGGATAGCGCAGGAGGTAAGAGACCGAAAACTCGTCCGCCGGCTCGATCGCCAGCACCTTCTCCCCCGCTCCGTTCACCTCGTAGCGGCGGTCGATCACCACCTCCCGCTGCGGCTCCTCCTGCTCGGCCACGCCGACCTCCTCCAGGACCTTGCAGAAGTCCAGGGCCGAGCCGTCGAGGACCGGGATCTCCCCGTGCACCTTGATCAGCAGGTTCCCCACTCCATAGGCGTGGAGGGCCGAGAGGAGGTGCTCCACGGTACGGATGCTCTCCCCCTCACCGGCAAGCGTGGTGGCGTAGTCGGTCTCGGCCACGGCGCGCACGTGAGCGGGGATCTCGACGCCGGTGGGCAAGGTCACGAAGTGGATGCCGCTGTTCTCGGGGAGCGGCTGGAGGACCATGCCGGTGCGCTGGCCCGAGTGGAGCCCCAGGCCGTAGACCACGGTCGAGTGGCGGAGGGTCCGCTGGTTGCGCCCGGTCTCGGCCAGGAGGGGGAGGTCCGGGGCGGCGGTGAACCGGCGCTCGGCCTCGCCGCGGTCGCGCCGCCGCTCGGGAGCGATCTGGGCCTCCCCCGCCTGGAGGGTGCGCTTGTATTCGAGGGCGCCGGCCGCGGCGTCGACCGCCCGCTTGTAGGAGAGGGGCTTCTCCAGGTAGTCGTAGGCCCCCATCTTGATCGCCTTGACGGCGGTCGAGGTGGTGCCGTGGCCGGACATCATCACCACGGCGGCGGTGGGATCGGCCTCGCGCAGGGCCTGCAGGGTCTCCAGGCCGTCCCGGTCGGCCAGCCAGATGTCGAGGAAGACGACGGCGGGCCGCTTCTCCTCGTAGAGGGTCAGCGCGCTCTCGCCGCTGGTGGTGGTCAGGGTCGAATATCCCTCGTCCGACAGGATGCCTCCCAGGGTGGAGAGGATCCCCGGCTCGTCGTCAACGATCAGAATCAGCTCGCTCATCAGGTCAGGTTCTCCGGGGGTAGGATAGCAGCGGAGGGTAACCGATGCGCGAAAGAAAACCCGGCCCCAAGGGTAAGCCATTGCGCGAATTACCGGCCCTGCTGGCTTCGCTCCCCCATCTGGGTGAGGACGAGGCCGCCAGCTTCGAGCGAGATCTCGACGCGGCCCGGGCCGAATCAATCCCCAATCGGAGCGTCCGTGGCCTGCGACCTCACCTCCTAGCCTCCTCTCCTGAAGGAGAGGAGGGACCTTCCTGAAACGATTTGCCGAGCCTCAGGCATGGGGCCCCAGACAGGTCCCCTTCTCCTTCCAGGAGAAGGGGACAGGGGATGAGGTGGGCCCGGCACGGATGCTCCGGAGTGGCTTTCGCGCCTCTTCCCCGTTCCGAAGGGACGCAACCCGGGTTACCATGGCGTCGCTTCACTCCCCCCTCGTTGAAAGGAGTCGGTCCATGAGAGCTCAAGCGTTGAAGGGGCCGCGCCTGCCGGCCCCGGTCTGCTGGATGCTGTATTTCATCACCGGAGCGGCGCTCCTCCTGGCCTCCCCGTCCCCGGCCTCGGCCGTGGGCCGGGCCACCTTCAATGACATGGTCGTCCAGAAGTGCCCGCAGAAGGGGGCCTGCCCGTGGAAGCTGAGCTGCGGCGTGGAGGGCAAGCCCGAGGCCGAGATGTTCGCCGGCGCCAAGGCGAAGACCAAGTACACGGTCAACATCAACCGCGGCCTCGACATCCAGACCTTCCCCGCGGACATCCGCTGCACGGCCTGGCTGGACACGGGCTGGATCGGCACCACCTGGGAGAAGCTCAACACCACCACCATCAGCGTGCCCGCGGGAGGGGAGTACACGCTCGACATCAACAGCCGCGAGCAGGGCTCGGTGACCGTCCGGCTGAGCGTCGACAGCCTCGAGATCACCACCCCGCCGCCCCCGCCGGCCACCCCCGCTCCCAAGGGCAAGAAGGGCGCCGCGGCGGCGGCTCCCGCTGCGGCGGCGGCACCGCAGGCGCCCCAGGTCCTCGCCGTCTTCGGCCAGGAGCCGGAGGGGCGGGCGGTCGTGGTCGGCCTGGACTGGACGGCGTTCAAGAAGCGGGTGGACGATCTCGCCTCCCGGGGGCTCCAGCTCGTCGACGTCAGCACCTTCGACCAGGGGGGGAAGGTCTACTGGAACGGCATCTTCCGCAGCACCCAGCAGTCGACCCTCATGCTGGCCAACCAGGACGGGGACACCTTCCTCAAGAACTGGAAGACCGCAACCGGCAGCCGCAAGCGGCTGTTCAACTTCACCATCTATCCGAGCGGCGGCAAGACCCTGTTCACCGGGCTCTTCCGCGACCTCGGCGACAAGCACTCCCTCTGGGTCGGCCAGAACCGCAAGGAGTTCCAGGCGAAGGTGAAGGAGCTCAAGGACGTCCAGGGGCTGCAACTGGTCGACGTGACCACCTACCAGCCCAGCTCGACCGTCCTCTACGCGGGCGCCTTCCGCTACGTCGAGACCCCGAACGACTATTGGCAGGCCCTCGACCACGCCGCCTTCGACAAGAAGTGGCAGCAGGCCCGCGCCAAGCAGATGCAACTGCTCGACGTGGAGACCTACAAGGACGGCAACCAGCGCCTCTTCGACGCCATCGTCCACGGCGGCACGCCCGGCGACGTGGTGCTTGGCCTCGACCCCAACGCCTTCGTGGCCCGCTGGCGCGACATGGTGTCCAAGGGGCTCCGGCCGACCGATCTCAAGGTCTACCGGGAGTAGGGATGAGATCCGGCATGGCGGGCGCTACAATGCCCGCCATGCCCGATACCCCGGTCCACCCCGCCCCCGAAGCGACGCCGGACCCCGTCGACGAAGCCTCCGAGGAGAGCTTCCCCGCCAGCGATCCCCCCTCCTGGGAGCCGCTCCACCCCGGACCGCCGGGCGCTCATCCGGACCCTTCCGGGAAATCTGATTCATAGATCCATCGTAAAAAACAACAAACGTTGTTTGTTCGTCCGCCTGCCAGCGGCTCCTGGTGCAGATCGCCACGGGCCAGGGCGTGGCGTGCGTGGCCCCGGAGTAGAGAGATCGGATGGAGGTCAGGGGTAGAGCTCCAGCCCCCCGGCCTCCTTCGTCACCAGCGTCCCCGCCTCGCCGCGGGCGATGCGGGTGACGTCGGCGAGGGAGCCGATGGCGGCCGTCCTGCCGGTGCGCTCGGCGAATTCGACCGCCGCCTCGACCTTGGGACCCATCGAGCCGCTGGCGAAGCCGTGGGCGGCGAGGGCCTGGGGGGAGGCTCGCCGGATCGCCCGCTGGGTGGGCTTTCCCCAGTCGAGATAGACGGCGCCGGCGTCGGTGGCCATGATGAAGAGGTCCACCTCCAGCTCGCGGGCCAGCAGGCAGCTCGCCCGGTCCTTGTCCACCACCGCGTCGACGCCGTGGAGCTGGCGCCCGGGGGCGTACATGGTGGGGATGCCGCCGCCGCCGGCGCAGATGACGATGCACCCCTTCTCCAGCAACCATTTGACCGGCCGCACCTGGAAGATCCGCTTCGGCCGCGGCGACGGCACCACCCGCCGGAAGCCGTCGCCGTCCGGCGCCATGGTCCACCCCTTCTCCGCCGCCAGGCGCCGGGACTCCTCCTCGGTATAGACGGGGCCGATCGGCTTCGTGGGATGCTCCCAGGCCGGATCGTCCGGATCGACCTCGACCATCGAGAGGATGGTGGCGAACGGCTGCTCGAACGGCAGGAGGTTGCCCAGCTCCTGCTCGATCATGTAGCCGATCATCCCCTCGGTCTGCGCGCCCAGCACGTCGAGCGGATAGGCGCCGGCCTGCTGATAGGCGGCGCTCTGCAGCGCCAGCATCCCCACCTGCGGGCCGTTGCCGTGGGTGATCACGAGCTGATGCTCCGGCGCCAGCGGCGCCATGGCCTCGGCCGCCTGGCGGACGTTCTTGCGTTGATTCTCGGCGGTCATCTCCTCACCCCGCCGCAGCAGGGCGTTGCCGCCCAGGGCTACCAGGATTCGCATTCGCGGGAGTCTAACCCACCGCCCGCTCCACCGCCGTCGCGTCTCCCGCCTCCATGGCGATCTCCGCCTCCAGGCTCTCCTTGTCGCGGAAGATCGTCGCCACGGCGGCGATGCGGCCGCCGGCGCGGTAGGTGACCACGGCGCTCTTCTCCGGGATCGATCCCGAAATCTCGACGGCGTCCCATTTCACGGCGTGCCCCACGTAGGAGATGGCGACGTCGTAGTGCTGGCTCCAGAAGAACGGCGCGTCGTCGTAGGGCTCACGCTTCCCCAGGATGTTGAGCGCCGCCGTCTGCCCCTGGCGCTCGGCCACCACCCAGTGCTCGACGCGGATGCGCTGGCCCGACCAGGGGTCGGGCCAGCGGGCGATGTCCCCCGCCGCGAAGATCCCGGGCGCGCTCGTCTCCAGGAATTCGTTCACCAATACGCCGTTGTCGACGTCGAGCCCGGCCCCCTGCGCCAGCTCCAGCCGGGGCTTGACCCCGACCCCCATCACCACCAGATCGCAGGGGAGCGCCGAGCCGTCGTCCAGCCGGACCTCGTGCTCCTCGATCGACGCCGGCTTGCGGCCGAGCCGGAAGGCGACGCCGTGCTCCTCGTGCAGCGAGCGGATGAAATCGCCCAGCTCCGGCCCCAGGATCCTGGCCAGGGGGCGGTCCTCGGGCGCCACCACCGTCACCTCGACCTCGCGCGCCCGCAGCGACGCCGCCACCTCCAGGCCGATGAAGCTCGCGCCGATCACCACCGCCCTCTTGGAGCCCTTCGCGGCCTCGATGATCGACCGGCTGTCCGCCAGCGACCGCAGGACGTGGACGCGCGGCCGGTCCGCGCCGGGGATCGGCAGATGGATCGGCTCGGCGCCCGTGGCGAGCAGCAGCGCCCCCCAGGAGAGCGAGCGGCCGTCCGAGAGGGTGACCGTCCTCGCCTGGGGATCGATCGCCGTCGCCCGCGCCCCGCGCACAATCTCGATCTTCTTCTCCTCGTAGAATTCGGGTGGATGGAGGGGAATCCACTCCTCGGGGGCGTTGCCGGCGAGGTAGTCCTTCGAGAGGTTGGGCCGGTCGTAGGGGATCTCCCCCTCGGGATCGAGCATCAGGATCTTGCCGCCGTACCCCTCGCGGCGGAGCGCCTCGGCCGCCGCGTTGCCGGCCGCGCCGGAGCCCACGATGATCACCGGGTCAGGCACCGGATCGGGACCTGCCGCCTGGCGGGACGGGATGGCGTCGACCTTCTCGCGGACGGCGATACGGTCCCCCTCGCGCTCCACCCGGTAACAGGAGACCGGGTTGAGGGCCGGCGCCCGCAGGGCCTCGCCGGTGCGCAGGCTGAAACAGGCGTGGTGCCAGGGGCAGCGCACCGTATCCCCCACCACGACCCCCTCGGCCAGCGGGCCGCCGTAGTGGGTGCAGGTGGCGCCGACGGCGAAGATCTCCTCCCCTCGCCGCACCACCAGCACCGCCTCGCCGCCGCTGTGTCCGAGGAGCTGGCCGCCGTCCGGCAGCTCCGCGAGAGAAACCCCCTGCGCCAGATCGGGACCCGAAAGCTGTGCCTCTCCGCTCATTCCCGTCCTCCCTTCCAAACGGTCTCTATCCTACTCCGATGCTTGACCTGCCGCGCTCGAGGCGGCAGAGTGGAGCCGTGAACGTGATCGCCATCCACTACGCCCCCGGTGGCGGCGAGACCCTGGCCGGGCCGCTGGCGGAGGCGCTGGACAAGACGGCCTACGAGGTGCGGGCACGGCTGTCCGATCCGGAGGGAGGGCCGGCCGTGGTCGCCCGCTACGGCGAGATCGAGCCCGCATGGGCCTGCGCCGGACGCCTGCGGGCGAACGGGATCTCCCCCATCCTGCTGACGGAGGAGGATCTGGAGACGGACGCCCGCCGCTTCCTCGTCCGCGGCTTCGAGCTCGGCGGCCAGGGGATCACGGCCACCTCGCGCCGGGGGGACACCGCCGAGATCGCCTACCGGGACCTCGACCTCTTCCTGCGCGGGACGCGGATTGACGAGCGGACGGAGCTGAAGACGACCGAGCAGCGGAAGCTCAGTCTCAGCCGCGCCGTGCTGACCCAGGGGCTGATGATGACCAAGACCGTCCGCAAGACCGACAAGGTGACCTCGGTGGAGCGGGAGGAATTCTTCCATCTCTACGCGGACGGTCGCCCGCCGCTGGTGTTCCGCTCGGGCGCCCTCGACTACCGCTCGTTCGGGCCGGCGCTCCAGCCGTCGGTGCAAGCCAACTTCACCCATCTGGTGGAGCAGATGCGCCAGGCGTTTCCCCAGGCGCGCTACAACGAGCGGCTGGCCAACCGCCAGTCCCGCGCCCGCATCCTGGGCCCCGGCCTGACGGACAGCCACCTGGACGTCGCCATCTCCCTGCTCGCCCGGGTGCTGCGCGTCAAAAGCTGACCGCCATCCCCACCCCCGGCTCGCCGTGCGGCCCCACGACGGGCATCAGCACGTACTTGCGGCGTTCCTCCTCGTTGCGGTGGACGACCGCCCTCCCGGTCGCGGTGCCGATGAGGGCTCCCGCCGTCACGTCCGAGAGGAAGTGCGCCTGGTGGTGGATACGGGCGAAGCCGACCAGGGCCGCCGAGCCGTAGGAGGCCACCTTGACCCAGGGGCGTCGTAGTGGGTCGCGATCACCGAGGCCACGGCGAACGCCTCGGTCGAGTGCCCCGAGGGGAAGGACGAATTGCCGCTGAACGGCTTGATGTCGAACGTCTTGTCCGTATCCCGCGGGCGCCGGCGGCCGACGGCGAATTTCAGCACCGGGGTGACGATGCCGCCGGCGATCAGCGTGGAGATCAGGCCATCCTCCCCCACCGAGCGGGCCCGTGAGTCGTCGCTGACCAGGCCGACGAGGTAAAAGGCTCCCATGGTTCCGAAGGCGCCGGTCTGGCCAAACTGCTCGAAGTCCTTGGCGACCTGATCGGAGAAATGGCTGTGATCGTCCCGCTCCCGGTCGCGCACCGTGCGATCGAGCAGGGCCGCCGCGCCGATACCCGCGACGGCGAGCGAGAAGCCCTCCCACTGCCGCCCCGTCCAGTGGCGCGGCGAGCCCAGGACGTCCCGCAGGTCGACGACGACCAGGCGGGGAAAATTCGCCGCCGGGCCCGAGGGCGCCTCCGCGGCCGGAGCGGTCTGAGGGGCTGGCGGCTCCTTGGCCCAGACCGCGGGGCCGGTGAGCATCGCAAAGAGAAGTAGATACACGGGCAGCTTGGAACGAGGGTGGGTTTTCATGAAGCTTCCTCCCGACCGCCACGGTCTGAGCCGCCACGCTACTGCATTCCCCATGCCGTTACTTGACGACGCCTTCGCGGCGAGACAGAGTCCACCGGTGCGCGCTCTGCTCCCCAGTCTCCTCCTCAGCCTCCAGACCGCGCTGCCCGTCTACGCCCAGGCCCCCCCTCCCCCGCTGACGCTGGACGAGGTGATGACCGCCGCCCTCGCGGCGAATCCGGCGCTCGCCGCGGCCCGCCTGGGCCGGGCGGAGGCCCAGGCGCGGGGGGAGGTGGCGCGCCAGCGGCCCAATCCGGAGCTGGCGATCGAGGAGAGCAAGGACTATCCGCGCGACGCGGCGGTGCTCTCGGTGCCGGTCGAGCGCGGGGGGAAGCGCCAGCGGCGGATCGCGCTGGCGGAGGCCCAGGGCCGGAGCAACGAGGCGGAGATCGCGCGCCTGGAGGCGCAGGCCCGCAACCAGGTCCGCCGGGCCTACTTCGCTCTCGCCGCGGCGCAGCGGCGCGCGATGGAGGCCGCCGAGCTCCAGCGCTTGGCCGAGAGCGCCCGCGATGCCGCCCGCGCCCGGTTCGAGGCCGGCGACGTCCCCCGGCTCGACGTGCTCCAGGCCGAGCTCTCCGCGGCCCAGACGGCGAGCGAGGCCGACAAGGCCCGGGGTCTCCTGGCGGGCGCGACCGCCGATCTCAACGCCCTGCTCCGCCGGCCGCTCGACAGTCCGCTGGCGGTGAGCGGCCTCCTGGACGCCGGGAGGGTGCCGCCGCCCCAGGCCGCCGTCGATCTGGCCCTGCGGTCGAGCACCGAGTTCTCCGTGCTCGACCTCGGGCTCGCCCAGCAGAGAGCACAGGCGGAGCTGGCGCGCGCCGAGGCGGTGCCGGACCTGACCGCCGCCGCCGGAGTCACCCACTACGCGCCTCCGGATTTCACCTGGGGCTGGCGCGCCTCGCTCGCCGTGCCGCTGCCCCTCTTCACCCGCGGGGCCCAGGCGCGGC
Organism: Thermoanaerobaculia bacterium; assembly: GCA_045807625.1. Classification (GTDB taxonomy): domain Bacteria; phylum Acidobacteriota; class Thermoanaerobaculia; order Multivoradales; family UBA5704; genus DATARR01. The sequence goes on from JBJMHA010000042.1 coordinate 60,001, forward strand.
TGGAGGAGGCGACCCTGGCGCGGCTGCAGGCCGAGCGCGACGCCGCCGCGGCACGGGTGCGGGGCGAGGTCTGGTCCGCCGCCGCCAACGCCGAGGTGCAGCGGCAGGCCTATCTCCGCTACCGCGACGAGATCCTCCCCCGGGCCGCCGAGGTGGAGCGCCTGGCGGAGGACTCCTACCGCTCGGGACAGACCGGCCTGGTGGCGCTGCTCCAGAGCCTGCAATCCGTGCACGACCTGCGCCTCCAGGCGGTGCAGGCCGGGATTGACTATCAGAACGCGCTCGCCGACCTGGAGCGGGCGATCGGAGCGCCGTTGCCGTGAGAAAGACCCGTTCAAAGCCTCTTGCTGGCGGGGGCGTCCTGCCCTCCGAGGCCTCACCCCCTGGCCCCCTCTCCACTGCGTGGAGAGGGGGAACCTTCTCCGAAGGGCTGCAACCGGCCGGAACGCGCCCCCCCTCTCCACGCAGTGGAGAGGGGCCGGGGGTGAGGCTTCGGAGGGCAGGACGCCCCGAGGGCAAGATCGCATGGACCGGTTTGACTCTCCTCCTCCTCGCCGCCTGCCACCACCCCGCCCCCGAAGCGGTCGACACCACCGAGGCCGTCCCCGTCACCGTGGCCACGGCCCACGCCGGTCCCATCCGGGCCGTGATCGCCGCCACCGGGCAGGTGAAGCCGGCGGCGGGCGCGGAATTCCAGGTATCGCCGCCGCAGGAGGCCCGCATCGCGGAGATGCCGAAGGTGGTGGGGGACCGCGTGCGCCGGGGGGACCTGCTGGTCCGTTTCGAGATCCCCAGCCTGGAGGCGGACGCCACGGCCCGGCGCTCCGATCTGGCGCGGGCGGAGGCCCAGCTCGAGACCGCGCGGCAGAATCTCACCCGCCTCTCCGGGCTCTACGACCGCGGCATCGCCGCCCGCAAGGAAGTGGAAGATGCCCGCCGCGACGTGGCTCAAGGTCAGGCGAGCGTGGCCGAGGCCCGCGGCGCCACCTTGGCCGCCGGCCGGCTCGCCGGACGCGAGGTGGCGCGCGCCCCGTTCGACGGCGTCGTGGTGGGCCGCTCGCGCCAGGTGGGAGACCTCGTCGATCCCGGGGCCGCCGAGCCCCTGATCCGCCTGATCGATCCATCCCGCCTGCAGGTGGAGGCCGCGGTGCCCGCGGGAGAGCTCGGCCGGATCACGGTAGGAAGCCCGGCGCGGGTGCGTGGCGGCTCCTTTCCGGACGAGCCGGCCCGCGTCATCGCCCGCCCCCCTGCCGTCGATCCGGCCACCGGCACCGCCCTGGCGCGGCTCGCCTTCGACCAGCCCACCCGCCGGCCGTCCGGCCTGGCGGTGGACGTCGAGATCTACGGCGAGGAGCGCCCGGCCGCCGTGCTCGTCCCCGCCGACGCCCTGGTGCAGGAAGGATCGCAGACCTTCCTCTATATCGTGGACGGCCAGAAGAAGGCCCACCGCCGCGAGGTGACGGCCGGCGTGACGGCCGACGGCCAGGCCGAGATCCTCTCCGGCGTCAAGGCCGGGGAGACGGTCGTCACGCGCGGCCAGACGGCGCTCCCCGACGGCGCCACCGTGGAGATCGCGGAGCCGTGACCTTCGCGGGCTTCGCCGGCGCCCAGGGGCGCGCGGTCCTCCTGGTCACCCTGCTGCTGGCCGGGGCCGGCGCGATGGTGCTGCCGTCGCTGCCGAGCGACATCTATCCGCCGCTCCAGTTCCCCCGCCTGCTGGTGATCGCCCACACCGGCTCGCTCCCGGCCCGCGGCATGATGACGTCGGTGACCCGGCCGCTGGAGCAGGCCGCCATGGAGGTGCCGGGCATCCGCCGCGTGCGCTCGCGCACCTTCCGCGGCGCCACGGAGATCTCGGCGCAATTCGATCCCAGGACCGATATGGCGGGGGCCCTCCAGCAGCTTCAGAACCGGGTGGCCGAGGTCCGCCAGGAGCTGCCGGCCGAGACCGAGCTCACCGTCGAGCGCCTCACCGTCTCCGCCTTCCCCATGCTCAGCCTCAACCTCACGGGCGGCCTGCCGACCCCGGACCTCAACGACTACGCGTTCCTCGTCATCCGCCCGGCCCTGGCGCGGGTGCCCGGGGTGGGACGGGTCGAGGTGCAGGCCACCGACACCCGGGAGATCGAGGTGGCGGCCGATCCGGACCGCCTGCTCGCCGCCAACCTGACAATCGACGACGTGGTCACCGCCCTGCGCGCCTCGAATCGCCTGGCACCCGTGGGGCGCTACGCCGCGGGCGGCCTGGAGCACCTGGTGCTCGCCTCGGCCCTCTGGGGGTCCGCCGCCGAGATCGGCCGCACCCCGGTCGCCGTCCGCAACGGCGCCACCGTGCGGGTGGCCGACGTGGCCCAGGTCTTCCCCGGCTCGCCGGACCGCACCACCCTGATCACCGGCAACGGCCGCGACGCCGCCGTGGTCAGCGTCTCCCAGCAGCCGGGGGCGAGCATCCTGGCGGTCAAGGACGGGATCGAGGGTTCCCTGAGGGACCTCACCCACACCCTCCCCTCGGGGCTGCGCCTCTCCAAGGTCTACGACCTCGCCGAATTCGTGGCTACCGCCATCGCCAACGTGCGCGACGCCATCCTGATCGGCGGCGCCCTGGCGGTGCTGGTGCTCCTCTTCTTCCTGCGCGACTGGCGGGTGACCCTGATCGCCGCGGTCACCCTCCCCCTCACCGTGCTCGCCACCTTCCTCTTCATGCGCCTGTTCGGCGAATCGATCAACCTGATGTCCATGGGCGGCCTGGCGGTCGCCATCGGCCTGGTGATCGACGACGCCGTGGTGATGGTGGAGAACATCCACCGGCGGCTGCGCGCGGGCCGCGGAGAAAAAGCGATCGAAGAGGCCACGGCTGAGCTGATCGCGCCGGTCGTGGGCTCCACCCTCACCACGGTGGTGGTGCTGGCCCCCCTCGGTTTCCTCTCCGGCGTGGTGGGGCAGTTCTTCCGCGCCCTGTCGCTGACCCTCTCGGTCTCGGTGCTGATCTCGCTCGTCCTCTCCCTCACCCTGATCCCCCTGCTCTCCCACCTCGCCTACCGCCGGGGCGAGCCCATACGGGACGCGGGACCGGGCCGGCTGGAGCGGCGCTATGCGCGGGCGCTCGCCGCCTCGGTGCGCCGCCCTTGGGCTGCCGTGGCCGCCGCCCTCGGTCTGGCGGCGGCGGGTGGGCTCCTCTACCTCGGCATGCCGAGCGGCTTCCTGCCGCCGATGGACGAGGGGGGCTTCGTGATCGACTACCTGACGCCGCCCGGCACCGCGCTCGCCGAGACCGACCGGCTGATGCGCCAGGTGGAGGCCCAACTGGCGAAGATCCCCGAGATCGCCGCCTTCTCCCGCCGCACCGGAGCCGAGCTCGGCCTCTTCGCCACCCAGCCCAACAAGGGGGACATCCTGGTGCGGCTGAAGCCCCGCTCCGAGCGCCGCCGCTCCGCCGAGGAGGTGATCGCGGACCTGCGGCCCAAGCTCGCCGAGGCCGCGCCCGGGGTCGATCTCGAATTCGTCCAGCTCCTCCAGGACATGATCGGCGACCTGGAAGGGGCCGCGGAGCCGCTGGAGGTGAAGATCTTCGGCGACGACACCCGCGTCCTGGCGGGGCTGGCGGAGCAGGTCCAGAGCGAGATGGAGGGGGTGAAGGGGGTGGTCGACCTGGTGGGGCCGCAGCGGGGCGCGCCCGAGACCACCTGGAAGATCGATCCGGAGGCGGCCGGCCGCGCCGGGCTCACCGCCGGGCAGATCCAGGACCAGCTCACCATCGCCTGGTCGGGGGAGACCGCCACCAGCCTGCAGGTGGGCGACCGCGGCATCCCCGTGCGAGTGCGCTATCCGGACCGCGACCGCTTCGACCCCGCCCGGCTGGCGCGCCTCACCTTGAAATCTCCGGACGGCCGCCTCGTCCCCCTCTCCTCGGTGACCCGGCCGGTGGTGGCCACGGGGGACGGCGAGCTCACCCGCGAGAACCTGCGGCAGGTGGCGCTGGTGACCGCGCGACTCGAAGGGCGCGACCTCGGCACCGCCGCCGCCGAGATCCAGCAGCGCCTGCGCCGCCTCAAGCTGCCGGTGGGCTACTCGGCCGAGGTGGGCGGGCAGTACGAGTCGCAGCGCCAGGCCTTCCGCGAGCTTCTGCTGGTCTTTGGCACCGCCGCCGCGCTGGTCCTGCTGGTGCTGGTGATCGAATTCCGGCGGATCACCCCTTCCGTGATCCTGCTCCTGGCGGCCCCGCTCTCCTTCGGCGGCGCCTTCCTGCTCCTCCGCCTCGCCGGCTCGGAGCTCGACGTCTCCTCCGCCATGGGGCTGATCCTGCTGGTGGGGCTGGTGGTGAAGAACGGCATCGTGATGATCGACTACGCCCACCGCCTCCACGCCGAGGGGCAGCCCTTCGCCGAAGCCGTGGCCCACGCGGCCCAGGTGCGCCTGCGGCCGATCCTGATGACCACCCTCTGCACCCTCTTCGGCCTGCTCCCTCTCGCCCTCGGCCTGGGGGCCGGGGCCGAGCTCCAGAAGCCGCTCGCCCTCGCCGTCATCGGCGGCCTGGGGCTCTCGACTCTGGTGACCCTGTTCGCGGTGCCGTCGGCGTATGTGGCGCTAAGAAAACCCTCATCACCCCGGCCCTCTTCTCCCGACCCCTCCCGCCCTCCCGCACCGGGAGAAGAGGGAGAGACCCCTACGGGGTTGTCGTGGGCGGGCGGTTCCCCCCCCCCGGTGAGGGAGGGCGGGAGGGGTCGGGAGAGGGGCCAGGGGTGAGGGTTCGGGCGGCGGGCCCGCTTGGGCCGGAAACAGCACCTTCTCTATAGAATCCGGGAGACATGACCATGAAACAGCCCCTCTACCTCCTCGCAATCCTCCTCCTCGCCTCCACCGTCCTCGCCCAGCAGATGCCCCCGGCCCATCCCGAGCCCCTCCGGGAGGTCGAGAAGCCCGCGCCCAAGCTGAAGGCCGAGCCCTTCCCGCTGCCCGGCGGCGAAGGGGGGATCGGTCTCGACGACCTCGCCTTCCCGCCGGGCCTGCGCCAGGTCGTGGTGCCCGCCGGCCGCACCGGCAAGATCGTCCTGATCGATCCCCAGAGCCGCAAATCGCGCGAGATCGCCGGCTTCAAGTCGACCCCGCCGGGCAACGGCGCGCACAACGCCGGCCCCACCTCGGCCGACGAGGGCAAGGGCTACCTCTTCGCCGTCGACCGCACCGGGCTGCGGCTGGAGGTGATCGATCCCGCCAAGGGGACCATCGTCGCCGGAGCCCCCCTCGCGGGCTCCCCCGACTACGTCCGCTACGTCGCCACCACGAGTGAGGTCTGGGTCACCGAGCCGGACAAGGACGGCATCGAGATCTTCTCCCTTTCGAACGCCAAGCCGCCGGTGCCGGCCCACGCGACCTTCCTCTCCGTCCCGGGCGGACCGGAGTCGCTGGTGATCGACGCCCGGCGCAAGGTGGGGTACGCCAACCTCTGGAAGAGCTCCACGGTGGTGATCGACCTGATCGGACGCAAGATCGTCGAGACCTGGCCCAACGGCTGCCAGGGCTCCCGCGGCCTCGCCCTGGATGCTCCCAAGGGGCTCCTCTTCGTCGGCTGCGCCGAGGGGGGAGCGGACCTCCTCGAGATCACCCACCACGCCATCCAGGACCGTTTCCGCTTCGGCAACGGCACCGACATCATCGCCTACAACCCCACCCTCAACCATCTCTATGTTCCCGCCTCGAAGACGGGGCAAATGGCGATCGTCGGCGTCTCGAAAGAGGGGAATCTCAAGCTCCTCGCCACCGTCGACACCGCGATCGGCGCCCACTGCGCCGTGGCGGACGATCAGAAGCAGGTCTGGGTGTGCGATCCGCGGGGAGGGCAGGTACTGGTGGTGAGGGATACGTTGGCCGCCGCGCCTGGCACAGCTCCGCCCGGGCATTGATCCCCGGGCGGGCCTACTCCCCCGCCGGCACCACCATCACCGGCACGCGCACCCGGTGGCGGAGACGCTCGACCGAGGTGCCGTGCACGATGTCGCCCATGCGGCGGTGGCCGTGGCTGCCGAGGACGATGAGGTCCGGCTTGTGCTCCTCCACCAGACGGGCGAGCTCCTCGGGAGGATCTCCGAAACCGAGGTCGTATTCGGCGTCGACCCCGAGCTCGGCGAGCTCGCGGGCGTAGAGCTCCAGGCGCTCCTGGTCGGCCTGGGCCTCACTGTCGCGCAATTCACCGCCCATCACCAGGGCGCCGCCGGATTCGACGACGTGGAAGAGCATCACCTTGGCCCCCCGGCCAGCGGCGCGCGCGAGCGTCACCGCGAAGGAGACCACGCTCTTGTCCGCCACGGAGAAGTCGAGCGCCGCCGCGATCAGACGGGGGCTGCGCGGCGGCACGATCTCCGGGATGACGCTTGGTCCGTGGACGCCGACGAGCGCCGGCACCGGCTGGTTGCGGCGGCGCTGCAGGATGGGCACCACGATCACGTAGCCGAGCAGCGCCACCAGCCCGAGGACGAGGGGCAGCGCCGTCAATCCGATCATCCAGGCCCGCGAGCCCGCCCCGGTCAGCCAGTCCGTGAGCTGGTCGAAGACCAGCTTCAGGTTGAGCGCGGCGATCACTCCGGCCACCACCCAGCCGGCGAGCTTCATCCACCGGTTGATGACGTATTGCCCCATCCAGCGGCGGTCGGAGGCGATCTGGATCAGGGGGATCACGGCGAAGGAGAGCTGAAGGGAGAGCACCACCTGCGAGAGCAGCAGCAGGTTGCCCGTCGCCCGCTCGCCGAAGAAGACGATGGTGAGCACCGCCGGCACGATGGCCAGCGCCCGGGTGAGCAGCCGCCGCACCAGCGGCCGCAGGCGGATGTGGACGAACCCCTCCATCACCACCTGGCCGGCGAGGGTGCCGGTGATCGTCGACGACTGTCCGGCGGCGATCAGGGCCACCGCGAAGGCGATGGGAGCGATCCTATGCCCCAGGAGCGGCTCCAGCAGCCGATGGGCGTCCTGGATCTCGGCGATGTTGAACATCCCCGCCTTGAAGAAGGTGGCTCCGGCCAGCACCAGCAGGGCGGCGTTGACCAGCAGCGCGCCGTTGAGCGCGATGAACGAGTCGATCGTGTTGAAGCGGATGCTGGAGCGGATGCCCGCCGGCGTGTGCTGGACGCGGCGCGACTGCACGAGCGCCGAGTGGAGATAGAGGTTGTGCGGCATCACCGTGGCGCCCAGGATGCCGATGGCGAGGAAGAGCGCCCCTTCCCCCGGCAGGGACGGCACGAGGCCTCCCGCCATCGACCCCCACAGCGGCTTGGAGAGGAAGACCTCGATCGCGAGGCAGATACCGATGGTCAGCACCAGGGTGAGGATGAACGCCTCCATCAGCCGCACCCCGCGATGGTGCAGGAGCAGGAGCACGAAGGTGTCGAGCGCGGTCACGAAGACAGCGAGGAGCAGCGGCATGCCGAAGAGGAGTTGGAGACCGATCGCCGAGCCCAGCACCTCCGCGAGGTCGCAGGCGGCGATGGCGACCTCGGCGAGGATCCAGAGGACCCAGGAGACGCGGCGGGAGAACATGGAACGGCAGGCCTGGGCCAGGTCCATGCCGGTGACGATGCCGAGCCGCGCCGAGAAGCTCTGGAGCAGGATCGCCATCAGGTTCGACATCACCAGCACCCAGAGCAGGCGGTAGCCGAACTTCGAGCCGGCGGCGATGTCGGTGGCCCAGTTGCCCGGGTCCATGTAGCCGACGCTGATCAGATAGGCGGGACCGCTGAACGCGAAAAAGCGTCGCCAGAAGGAAATTTGCGGGGGAATCTCGACGGAGCTGTGGACCTCCGAGAGCGAGGGGGTCGATGTCGTCTCCGGCTGCATAGCCCGCAGCATTCCGGAAGCGGCTGGGGCTGTCAAGCACGGCCCACGTTTTGTAAGGTGTAGGTGCGTGGCAGGAACGGGGGCCGGAGGAATCATGAAGAGGATCGCAGTCTTGACCAGCGGGGGGGACGCCCCCGGAATGAACGCCGCCATCCGGGCCGTGGTGCGCGCCGGCATCCATGAGGGCCTCCAGGTCTTCGGGGTCCGGCGCGGCTTCAGCGGGCTCATCGCGGGCAACTTCATCAGCCTGGAGGCGCGCGACGTCGGCGGGATCCTGCAGCAGGCGGGCACCATGCTGGGGAGCGCCCGCTGCCCCGAGTTTCGCAACGAGGACGGCCGCATCGAAGCCGTGCGCCAGCTCGGGGCCCACGGCATCGACGCCCTGGTGGTGATCGGCGGCAACGGCTCGCAGACCGGGGCCCACCAGCTCACCGAGCTCGGCTTCCCCGTGGTCGGCGTCGCCTCCACCATCGACAACGACCTCTACGGCTCCGAGATCACGATCGGCGTCGACACCGCGCTCAACATCGCCCTGGAGGCGATCGACCGGCTCAAGGTGACGGCCTCCTCCCACCAGCGGGCCTTCCTGGTGGAGGTGATGGGGCGCGACTGCGGATACCTGGCGCTGGCGGCGGCGGTGGCGGGCGGGGCCGAGGCGGTGATCATCCCGGAGATGGAGATCGATCCCGAGACGCTCGCCGCCGAGCTCCGCGGGGCCTACCAGCGCGGCAAGCCGCACGCCCTGGTGGTGGTGGCCGAGGGGGCGAAGCTCAACGCCGACCGGCTGATCCACCATTTCTCCGAGCACCGGCAGCGGCTGGGGTTCGAGCTGCGGGCGACGATCCTGGGGCACGTCCAGCGCGGCGGCACCCCGGGGGCCTTCGACCGCCTGCTGGCCACCCGCCTCGGCGCCGCCGCCGTGCACCGGCTGATCGCGGGGGAGCACGGCGTCCTGGTGGGGATCAGCAGCAGCCAGATCGTCACCACTCCGCTGGTCGACGTCGTCGCCAACCGCAAGCCGCTCGACCTCAGCCTGTTCGAGCTGGCGCGGGTGCTCTCGCGGTAGACGCCCGTCTTTTGGGGGAGAGGGGTCTCCCAGAAAAGACGGAGGGCTCCCCCGAAAAGACGAACGGTTTTCCGGCTCAGCCCGGCCGTTCGGTCGGGCTCTTCTCCCCCGCCCCCGGCAGCTCCGGCGATTCCCCACCGCGGCCTTCGGCTTCCAGGAGGTGCTCCAGGTCCGGATACCGATAGACGGTCGGCGCGCCGTTCACGGCGAGCCCGCCGGTGTCGGCGGTGGGGCCGTAGGTCGAATAGAGGCTCCGCCCCAGGAGGCGCAGGTAGGCGGTGAGCTGGCCGCGGTGGTGGGCGGAGTGGGCGATGCGCCGCGTCAGCACCCAGGCGCGGGAGCGCTCGACGTCGAAGAAACGGGTGGCACTCTCGAACCAGTCCTCCGGCATCCCGCGCAGCCTCTCGAGGCGCCGGCCCGAGGCGTCCGCGTACTTCCGCAGGAAGGCGAGGCGAGTCTCCTCGGGCGGCAGCGGCGGCTCGCCGAGGTCGATCCCCAGCATGGTCTTCAGCCAGGTGTCCTCGCTGATGCACTGGTGGACCATGTGCTCGTGGGGCGTCCGCGCCCGGGGCTCCGGCCGGAAGGCGAGATCCTCATCCCGGAATTGCGACCAGACGGAGAGGGTCTTCAGACGCTCGGTGTCGTAGGTCTCGAGGAGGAAGTCGTAGCGGGGCATGCCCGTTAGGGTACCACCGGGCTGGAGGAGAGGAGGAAGGCTGGTACACCGTCAGCTAAGACAATGACGGGCGTTCTGTAGGGGCGGCCCTGTGTGGCC
>JBJMHA010000043.1:0-27561 GCA_045807625.1 Thermoanaerobaculia bacterium
AGCGCCTGACAAAACCCGGCCCAACGGGCCGGGAGAGCCCAGCCCAGGGCTGAGGCCGGAGGCCGATGCCCTGGGTGGAGGGATGACAAAGTGTTGCGGCCTGAAAGGCCGCGAGAGCTTTTCTACCCCACCCGGTATCGAGCCGGGTTCTCGCGGCCTTTCAGGCCGCAACGACGGGGTGTGCCCCTTGTCCCAGGGCATCGGCCTCCGGCCTCAGCCCTGGGCTGGGCTCTCCCGGCCCGTTGGGCCGGATTTTGTCAGGCGCTCGTGGGGACAAGGAGCCCAGACCACGCCTCTTGCCCTTTCAAGGCAAGATTCCTCGATGAAGGATACTCCGGTCGAATCTTGTAATCGATCCTGGCAACTGTCTCACAGGCCTTCACTTGTGCCTGCTTGGGCTCAGCGTGGTGATACCATCCCATTCTGTAATCCTTCAAGGAGCCGGGACGCGGAATGGCGAATTTCCTCACTGAGGCCGACGTCGAGCGGTCTCTTCTCGAACAGCTTCGGGAGATGGGCTATGAGACCGTCTCGGGGCCGGAGATCGCGCCGGGAGGCGAGCGGTCCGAGCGGAGGACGTGGGGGGACGTGGTGCTCCGGGACCGGCTGCGGTCCGCGCTGGTGCGGATCAACGCGCACCTTCCGGCCGGCGCGGTGGAGGAGGCGCTGCGCCAGGTGGGCCGGCTGGAAAGCCCGAGCCTGGTCCAGAACAACCGGCGCTTCCACCAGAGCCTCGTCGAGCGGGTAGACGTCGAGATCCAGCTTCCGGTGCGAGCCGGAGGCGGGGTCTCCTACCAGAAGGTCGCCCTGCTCGACTTCGAGGACCCGGAGAGCAACGACTTCCTGGCGGTGAGCCAATTCCGGCTCGAGGAGAACCGGAAGAAGCGGCGGCTGGACGTGGTGGTCTTCGTCAACGGCCTGCCGCTGGCGGTGTTCGAGATCAAGAACCCGGCGGACGAAAACGCCACGATCCGCGACGCCTTCCAGCAGCTTCAGACGTACAAGGGCGAGTTTCCGACCCTGTTCTCGTTCAACGAGATCCTGGTGGCCACGGACGGTCTGGAGGCCCGGGCGGGGACGTTGACGGCGGACTGGGACCGCTTCATGCCCTGGCGTACGGTCGAGGGGCGGGACGTGGCGCCGCTGAGCCTTCCCCAACTCGACGTGCTGGTGGCCGGGATGTTCGACAAGCGCCGGCTGCTGGACCTGCTGCGCGGCTTCGTGGTCTTCGAGGACGACGGCCGGTCCGTGGCCAAGAAGATCGCCGCCTACCATCAGTTTCACGCGGTCAACAAGGCGGTGGAGTGTACCCTCCGGGCGGCCTCGCCGCGGGGGGACCGCCGGATCGGGGTGGTGTGGCACACCCAGGGGAGCGGCAAGAGCCTGTCGATGGTCTTTTATGCCGGCAAGATCGCGCAGGAGCCGGCGATGGCCAACCCGACCCTGGTGGTGCTCACAGACCGCAACGACCTGGACGATCAGCTCTTCGGCACCTTCGCGGCCTGCGGCGCGCTGCTGAGGCAGGCGCCGAAGCAGGCCGAGAGCCGGGACGAGATGCGCGAGCTCCTGAAGGTGGCCTCGGGGGGCGTGGTCTTCACCACCATCCAGAAGTTCCTGCCGGACGAAAAGGGGGAGCGGCATCCTCTCCTTTCGGACCGCAAGAACATCGTGGTGATCGCGGACGAGGCCCACCGCAGCCAGTACGGTTTCACGGAGGGTTTCGCCCGCCGGGTGCGGGAGGCTCTGCCGAACGCGAGCTTCATCGGCTTCACCGGCACGCCGATCGAGATCGGAGACCGCAGCACGCCGCTGGTCTTCGGGGATTACATCGACGTCTACGACATCCAGCAGTCGATCGACGACCGGGCCACCGTGCGCATCTACTACGAGGCGCGCATGGCGCGGCTCGCCCTGAAGGAAGAGGAGAGGCCGCGGATCGATCCGGATTTCGAGGAGGTCACCGAGACCGAGGAAGAAGCGCAACGGGAGCGCCTGAAGAGCAAGTGGTCGCAGATCGAAAAGCTGGTAGGGGCGCCGCACCGGGTCGCGCTGGTGGCGGAAGACCTGGTGCGTCACTTCGAGGCGCGGGATGCCACCCTCGCGGGTAAGGCCATGTTGGTGGCGATGAGCCGGCGGATCTGTGTGGATCTCTACAACGCCCTGGTCGATCTGCGGCCGGACTGGCACGATGGCGACGACGACCGGGGCGCGATCAAGATCGTAATGACCGGCTCGGCGTCCGACGACGCGGGGTGGCAGCCGCACATCCGGCCGAAGTCGGGCCGCGAGCGGATCGCGAAGCGGTTCAAGGACCCGAACGACCCCTTGAAGATCGTGATCGTGCGGGACATGTGGCTCACCGGCTTCGACGTGCCCTCGCTGCACACGATGTACGTGGACAAGCCGATGCACGGGCACACGCTGATGCAGGCCATCGCGCGGGTGAACCGGGTGTTCCGGGACAAGCCGGGCGGCCTGGTGGTCGATTACCTGGGGCTCGCGGAGGAGCTGCGCCAGGCCGTGGCGAGCTACACCGCGAGCGGCGGCCGGGGCCGGGCGAAGGTGGACATCGAGGAGGTCCTTCCCGTGCTGCGGGAGAAGTACGAGATCCTGCGCGACATGCTCCACGGCTTCGACGTGGAGGCCGTGCTCACCGGTCCGGCCTCGAAGCGGAGCCCGGGAGTCGCGGCGGCCATGGACTACGTGCTCGGGCTGCCGGACGGCCGGAAGCGCTATCTGCAGGCGGTGGCGGACCTCTCGAAGGCGTTCGCGCTGGCGGGAGCCAACGAAGAGGCGAGGGCGATGCTCGACGAGGTCGCCTTTTTCCAGGCGGTACGGGCGGGCATCCTCAAGCGCACGGCGGGCGAGGGGAGGCGTTCGCCCGAGGACCTGGACGCGGCCATCCGCCAGATCGTCTCGCGGGCGGTGGTCTCGGACGAGGTGGTGGACGTGTTTGCGGCGGCGGGCCTGAACAAGCCGGAGATCTCCATCCTCTCCGACGAGTTCCTGGAAGAGGTGCGGGACCTCCCCTACCGGAACCTCGCGGCGGAGCTCCTGCAACGGCTTCTCAACGACGAGGTCAAACGGCAGGAGAAGAAGAACCTCGTCCAGGCGCGCTCGTTCGCGGCGATGCTGGAGGAGGCGATCCGGCGGTATCAGAACCGGTCGATCGAGACGGCGCAGCTCATCCTCGAGCTGATCGACATGGCCAAGGAGTTCCGCCGGCGGGAGCGCCGGGGCGAGCCCCTCGGCCTCACCGAGGAAGAGCTGGCCTTCTACGACGCCCTGGGGACGAGCGACAGCGCGGTGGCCGTGCTCGGCGACGAGACCCTGCGGACCATCGCCCGCGAGCTCACCCGCACCGTCCGCGCCAACGCCACGATCGACTGGAGCTTGCGGGAGAGCGCCCGGGCGCGGCTCCGATTGATGATCAAAAAACTTCTCGCCAAGTACCGCTACCCGCCGGACAAGCAGGAGCAGGCCACCCGGACCGTGCTGAAGCAGGCGGAGCAGCTCGGGGACTTCTTCGTAGAAACGGGAGCCGCGGAGCCGGCGCCGGAAATGGTCCGGCCGTTCCGGGTGGTGCCACCTAAAGAGGTGAGGCCGTTCGAGAACGCGGTGCCGGTGTACGACCTGAAGATCGCCGCCGGCCGTTTCAGCGTCGAGCTCGAGGCCGGCACCGGGCTCCAGGGAGAGGAGACGGCTCATCCCGAGCGCTTCGAATGGGCCGAGCTGCCGGACTACTACCGGCCGCGGCCGGGGATGTTCGTGGCCCAGGTGACCGGAGAGTCGATGAACCGGCGGATCGCGAACGGCGCCTGGGGCCTCTTCCGGTTGAATCCCCAGGGGAGCCGGGAAGGCAGGACGGTGCTCGTCCAGCACCGCGAGATCCAGGACACGGACCTCGGCGGCCACTTCACCCTCAAGAAGTACCACAGCGAAAAGGCCCAGAACCCCGACGGCACCTGGGAGCACACCCGCATCGTCCTCAGCCCGGACACCACGGCCGAGGGCTACGAGCCGATCGTGATCGAGGCTTCCGGGGAGGAGGAGGTACGGGTGATCGCGGAGTGGTTGGGGGTGGTGGGGTAGGGATCAACACCAGGAATCCTGATCTGAGAGATCGGCCCGGACACCTGGGGCTGGACGCCCCAGGCGACTCAGGTTCCACCCCTTCGGGGCGGGCTTCGGCAACGGGCTCAGGGCCGGGGCCGCGGCCGCCGCTACTGCCAGGAGAAGGAGGTGACGGGGTTCGGATAGCCCGTCGGGCAGAGGGTCTTGTCCGCGATCGAGCCCGCGGCGTCGGTGAGCACGACCTCGTCCGAGGTGCGGGGCTTGTAGTGCTGGTGCCACTTCCCCGCCGCGGCCTGGACGACGTCGAACGCGGGCTCGCGGTCGGAATGACTCCTCTTCTCGTAGCAATAGAACCGGCCGAAGCTGAAGAGCTCGGTGGTGAGCCCCTGCGGGAGCTGTGCGTGCAGGCTCTGGACGTAATCCCCCAGAGCCCGGCGGAAGGCGGTGTCCCCCATGGCGAGGGGGCCGTAGTCCTTCCCCTGGAAGATGACTCTGCCCTTGACGATCCCGTTGCCGTTCTTGTCCAATCCTCCTTCCGCTCTCGCGCGGACCGGGATGAGCAGGAGGATCAGGATGGCGAGACCGAGCTTTTTCATGTCATCTCCTCCGTGGAAAGCCTTGACGGCGGTTTCAAGGAAAATCCAGCAGACCGGCAAGCTCGAGCATACCAGACGCGCCCCCCTCACCGCTTCGACTTCCGCCACCCGTTTTCCCGCGCCTCGGCCTCGGTGCAGAACCAGGCCTCTCCCAGGGCCGGGGAGATGACGGTGGAGTCGTAGTACTCCCCACCGGGGAGGTGGTAGATCCGCTCTCCGGTCCTCAGGGAGATGTTCCCCTTGATGTCGCAGCCGGGCGGCGGCTCGGGGCAGCCGTGGGGACAGCCGGGCTCGGCGGTCTCGGCGGGAGGCGGGGCGGGCGGCGCGGTCCGCGGGAGCGGCTTCGGGGGCTCCGGAGCGCGGGGGGCCGGCGCGGGCGGGACCGGCGGCGCGGCGGGCCCCGGCGCCAGGGAGGCCAGGAGCCCGGCGGCGAGCAGGACGGGCAGGACGATCGCGGAGACGGGAGCCCGGAATCTCGGTCTCCTCTTCCAGCGGTCGATCCGGGAGGCGGCGCGTTCGATCCCCACGGTCGTGATCCCCGGAAAAAGTGGACCTCCGAGACATATTGGAGGACCTGGAGGTCCAGACACCCGGGCCCGGGGCTTTGTTGAGAGGCACGGCGATCCGCCGTCTGGGGTTGAAACCCACCCTCTTATACACAAGTCGCACCTCTTGAATTGGGCTCCGTAGGAGCCCCGGCATGTAGCCTGGGGCGCGAGCCCCAGGGAGGGAGGCCTCCGAAGTCCCGAGAGCCCCGGAGGGGCGACGGCAGTTTTCCTCGGAGCGATTGCCTGCCGTCGCCCCTCCGGGGCTCTGGAATTCAATTTCTGTCCTCCCGTCCTGGGGCTCGCGCCCCAGGCTACATGCCTTTGCCCCTAGCGGGGCAAGCTTCCGCCCTTCGGCGAGATGTGTATAAGAGGGTGGGTTGAAACCCCAAGCTGGTGAATATCCGCCCTCCAGGGCGGGCCTCCTCCGCCATGAGCCGGTCAGCCGGAACCGGAGGCTGGCGGAGGCTTTCGAGAAGCTGCGGCTGGTGGAGCGGGCCGGGATCGGCCGGCGGCGGATCTTCGAGACGATGCTGGCCTACGGGAAGCGGATCCCGGAATACGAGGCGGACGGCCGGGTCACCTTGCGGATCTTCGACGGCGGCAGCGGCGGATATTAGGGCTCCCTCCCCGCGCTATCATCCTCTCCATGCACCTCCCCTCCCGAACCGCGGGCCGGCTGCTGGCCGTGGTCTGGCTGGCTCTTCTGGCTTCGGCGGCGGGGGCTCAGGGGGATCTCGGCGACTCCCGGGACGAGCTGCGCCGGACGTTCCTCGCGGCTCTCAACGAGGCGCGCGGCAAGCAGGGGCTCCCTCCTGTCCGGCTGTCGGCGGCGCTGTCGCGGGCGGCGCAGGCGCAGGCGGACGACATGGCCGCCCGGCGGTATTACGATCTCAAGTCCCCCGACGGGCGGACGATCGAGAGCTGGCTCAAGGACGCGGGGTATCGCGAGCAGCTCGTCACCGAGAAGCTGGTGCGCACGGACCGCTCCCCTCAAGGCCTCGCGGCTTCCTGGGGGGTGTCGCCCGAGGCGCACCGCGCGAGCCTGTTCCATCCGGAGGTCGAGGAGGTGGGGGTCGGCGCCGTCGACTATCAGGGGCTGCCGCTCTACGCCTTCGTTCTCGCCCGCTCGGAGGAGAGCTATCTCTCGGATTACACCCGCCACCTCTTCGCCCGCCAGGAGGCCCGGTTCCGCGATCTGGACGCCCTGCGGGAGGAGATGCTGGGGCTGGTGAATCAGGCCCGCGCCGAACGCAAGCTCGATCCCCTGACCCGCGACGCCGCCCTGGACCGCGCCGCTCAAGGCTACGCCGAGGAGATCTTCAAGGCGCTGAAGGCGGGACGCCCTCTCCCCTCGTCCCGGGAGCTCGAGCGGCGGGTCAGGGCCGAGGGCTACCCCATCCGCCGGGGGATCGGCGAGAGCGTGGTCCAGGGCGCGCTCACCCCCGAGGACACGCTCGCGGCGCTGCTCGGCGGCAAGGACCGCCGCTCGAACATCCTGGGGGGCTGGCTCACCCAGCTCGGGCTCGGCCTCGCCTTCGAGCGCACGCCGAACGGCTTCTTCGTGGTCTGGGTGCAGTGCATGAGTCGGCCGGCCGGCAAGGAGCGAACCCTCACCCCTGGCCCCTCTCCCGTCCCCTCCCATCCTCCCTCACCGGGAGAGGGGAACCGAGAGGGAAAACCGCCGAGGTAGGGGCGGCCCTGTGTGGCCGCCCTGCTCCGGAGGTCTCCCCCTCCCAGGGCGGCCACACAGGGCCGCCCCTACGAAAACGTCCCCGCCCCAAAGGGGATCAAATGAGGGCCCCGGCGGCTACTGCTTCGGCTGGAGGTACTCGGCCTGGGTCACGGCGCCGTCGTGGTCGCGGTCGCGGAGGTCGAAGTCCTTGGCGGCGCCCTGCCACTCGGCGCGGCTGAGACGGCCGTCATGGTTGCGGTCGAGCTTGGCGAAGGTGTCGGCGGTGGCGTCCTGCGCCGGGGCCTGGGCGGCGGGCTTGAGCTCGTCGCCGGAGAGGACGCCGTCGGCGTTGCGGTCCAGCATGGCGAAGCCGATGGCATTGCCCTTCCATTCGGCGCGGGTGATCTTGCCGTCGTGGTCGGCGTCCATGGCGGTGAAGGTGTCGGTGGCTGAGACCTGCCGCGGGGCCTCCTGGGGCTTCTGAGCCTGGGTCTGGGAGCCGGCCGGCTTCTTCTTGGCGCTCTTCTGGGCGTGGACGGCGGGAGCGGCGAGGGTGAGCAGGATGGCGGCCGGAATGACGGTCTTGGAAATTCTCATGGGTGTGCCTCCTCCAGGGTGCCTTCAAGGGGCGTTATGGAGATTTTTACGAAGGCAGAGGCCTTTTCGTCTACGTCTATGGGCCCTTATCCCCCCGGATCCTCGTCTCCCGCCCTGGAGAAGAAGGGGCAAAGTCCGATTTATTGTCCCAGGCATATACGTTGCTTACACAAATTATGTGATGATTGCCCGTGACGTGGTGTATCGAGGCCTCCCCCCCTCTGCTGACTCGTCTCCCCTGGCCGGGGAAGACCGGTTGACCTCCGAGGAGCGCCGCGCCATCCAGGAGGCGGCGGAGGCGGAGGGGTACTCGGAGAGCTTCACCCATCTCCTCTGCCGGTTCGCGGAGCTCATCGGCACGGAGGAGGTCCTCCGCGAGCTCGAGCGGATCGAGTCCGATCCCAAGGAGTGACGGCGCCGTCCTCTTCCGGCCCCGCCCGCCTCAGACCCGCATCAGCACCACCAGTCCCCGCGCCGCCACCGGCACCTCGCCCCCCGCTTCGAAGGTAAGCTCGTCCTTCTGGGGGACCGGCTCGTCCGTGTCGAGCACCTTCTTCCAGCGCTCCCCCCACTCCGGACGGGCGGGGAGGCGGAAGGGGAGCGGCTCGTGGTGGGCGTTGAAGAGGACGTGGAAGCTGTCGTCCGTCACTCGCTCGCCGCGCGGGTCGAGGCTCGGAATGGCGTCGCCGTTGAGGAAGACGCCCAGCGACTTGGGCGAGCCGTGGCTCCAGTCCTCATCGCTCATCAGCTCGCCGTCCGGCCGGAACCAGCCGATGTCGCGCACCCCTTCCCCCCGGATGCGGGTGCCCAGGAACCAGCGGCGGCGGCGGAAGACGGGGTGCTCCCGCCGCAGTCCGATCAGCCGGGCGGTGTATTCGAGCAGATCCTCGTCGACGTGCTCCCAGTCGAACCAGGAGATCTCGTTGTCCTGACAGTAGGCGTTGTTGTTGCCCCCCTGGGTGCGCCCCATCTCGTCGCCGCCCAGGAGCATGGGGATCCCCTGGGAGAGGAAGAGGGTGGCGAGGAAATTCCGCTGCTGCCGGGCGCGGCAGGCGTTGATTCCGGGGTCGTCCGTGGGCCCCTCGGCGCCGCAGTTCCAGGAGCGGTTGTGGCTCTCGCCGTCGCGGCTCGCCTCGCCGTTGGCCTCGTTGTGCTTCTCGTTGTAGGAGACGAGGTCGCGCAGGGTGAAGCCGTCGTGGGCGGTGACGAAGTTGATGCTCGCCGAGGGCTTGCGGCCGGTGGTGGCGTAGAGGTCCGAGCTGCCGGTGAAGCGGTTGGCGAAGTCCCCCAGGGTCTGGTCCTCCCCTCGCCAGTAGTCGCGGACGGTGTCGCGGTATTTGCCGTTCCATTCGGACCAGAGCGGCGGGAAATTCCCCACCTGGTAGCCCCCCTCCCCCACGTCCCAGGGCTCGGCGATCAGCTTGACCTGGCTGATCACGGGGTCCTGCTGGATGACGTCGAAGAAGGCCGAGAGGCGGTCGACGTCGTGGAGCTCGCGGGCGAGGGTGGCCGCGAGATCGAAGCGGAAGCCGTCGACGTGCATGTCGAGCACCCAGTAGCGCAGGGAGTCCATGAGGAGCTGCAGCACGTGGGGGTGCCGCATGTTGAGGCTGTTGCCGGTGCCGGTGTAGTCCATGTAGTAGAGCGGGTTGTCCGGCACCACGCGGTAGTAGGCGGTGTTGTCGATCCCTTTCATCGAGAGCACCGGTCCCAGGTGGTTCCCCTCGGCGGTGTGGTTGTAGACCACGTCCAGGATGACCTCGATCCCCTCCTGGCGCAGGGCTTTCACCATCTGCTTGAATTCCTGCACCTGCTGCCCGGCGGCGGCGCCCGGGGTGGCGTACTCATTGTGGGGGGCGAGGTAGGCGATCGAGTTGTACCCCCAGTAGTTGCGCAGCCCGCGTTGGAGGAGGAGGCTGTCCTGGATGAATTGATGGACGGGGAGGAGCTCGACGGCGGTGATCCCCAGCCGCTTCAGGTGGGCGACCGCCGCCGGATGGGCCAGCCCCAGGTAGGTGCCCCGCAGCTCCTCCGGCACCTCCGGATGGCGCCTGGTGAATCCCTTGACGTGGACCTCGTAGAGGATCGACTCGTGCATGGGGATGCCCGGCGGCCGGTCGTTCGCCCAGTCGAAAAAGGGGTTGACGACCACCGACTTCGGCATGAACGGGGCGCTGTCGAGGTCGTTCCTCGAGGTCTCGGGGTCGTCGAAGTAGTAGGGGAAGACCGCCTCGTCCCACTCGACCTGCCCCTCGACGGCCTTGGCGTAGGGGTCGAGCAGGAGCTTCATCGGGTTGCAGCGCTGGCCGGCGCCGGGGCTCCAGGGGCCATGGACGCGGTAGCCGTAGCGCTGGCCCGGCCCGACGTTGGGCAGGTAGCCGTGCCAGCAGAGGGCGGTGACCTCGGGGAGGTCGACCCGCGTCTCCTGGCCGGCGGCGTCGAAGAGGCAGAGCTCGACGCGCTCGGCCATCTCGGAAAAGATGGAGAAGCTCGTCCCGGCGCCGTCGTAGGTGGCGCCCAGGGGGAACGGAGCCCCGGGGTGGATTTTCATGGACCCTCCCTCGCACCCATCGGCAGGCGCGGCATCGCCGTACGGCTCAGGATCGGCGAGGACGCGGGGGTGCAAATCGCGGGCCCGGACCCCTCATCACCCCGGCCCTCTTCTCCCGACCCCTCCCCCCTCCCTCACTGGGAGAAGAGGGAGAAATCCCTGCGGGATCATTTTGGGTGGGCGGTTCCCCTCTCCCGGTGAGGGAGGGGGGAGGGGACGGGAGAGGGGCCAGGGGTGAGGGCTCTACAACCACCCCATCCGCTGCCGTAGCGAGGTGACATGGGCGACGTGGTGGTCGCCGTGCCAGGCATACATTCCGAGGAGCTGGTCGAGGGTCATCTGCCCCCAGTCGGGGTGGCGGAGGGTCTTCTGGAAGTCGGCGGCCGGCAGGGCGCGCAGCAGGGCGACCCAGCGGCGGTGCAGGTTCTCCAGCAGGGCGAGCGAGACCTCGACCGGCACCGAGCGGGAGTCCGGGAGCTCGGCCCAGCGCCCCTCGTCATAGGTCTTGATCGCGGGCTCGTCCTCGGTCAGCGCCAGCTTGAAGCGGGTGTAGGCGTTGAGGTGGCTGTCGGGGACGTGATGGACGAGCTGGCGCACGGTCCAGCCGCCCGGCCGGTAGGGGGTGTCGAGCTGCTCGGCGTTGAGGCCGGCGACGGCCTCGCGCAGCCGGTCCGGCGTCCTTTCGATGCGGGAGATCAGCTCCCGCCGCTGCTCGGGGTCGAGGTCCCTCGGGGTCTCGGCCTTGCCGATGGGGTACCGCAGGTCGGTCGTCATGCCTCTCTCCTTGCCTGTCCCCAGGAGCATAGCAGGGCCGCACCCGCCGAGCCCTCACCCCTGCCCCTCTCCCGTCCCCTCCCGCCCTCCCTCACCGGGAGAGGGGAACCGCCCGCCCAAGACAAACCCTAAAAGGGTCTTCTCCCTCTTCTCCCGGTGTGGGAGGGGGGAGGGGTCGGGAGAAGAGGGCCGGGGTGATGAGGGGTCTGGCACACGCCTTGCGAAATCCAGGACCAAGGAGGATCCCCATGGAAAAGAACGTAGCCAAGATCGAACGCTGGGCCTCGCTGCTGGGGGGCGGCGCGCTGGCCGCCTGGACCCTGCGCCGCGAGCGCCGGCTCTCTCCGCTCTCGGGAGCGCTCGCCCTCGGGGTCGCGACGCTGCTGTTCCGGGGCGCCACCGGCCACTGCCCCGCCTATGGCGCGCTGGGAGTGAGCACCGCCGACCTGCCGGACGACTGGGCGAGGCCGCTGTCCCGCACCCGGGAAGGGGTCGAGAGCCTGGGCAAGAGGTTCCGCGGGAAGTGGCCGCTCCCCGAGGGAGCGCGGCTGGTCAAGCCCGGAGAGCGCGACCCCGTCGAGGAGGCCTCGGTCCACTCCTTCCCTGCCAGCGACCCCCCTTCGTTCACCCCGTCCCGGGTGGGATGAAAAGGGGGGGCCGCGGGCCCAACCGGACGCTGATTGCGCGGTCTCGTCCCCCTCTTGATAATCATGCGCACTTTTATGGGTGCTCATGATTGAGCTCGCGGCCCGCCAAGGCGGGTCCGTGGGCGTATTCCCTTGGAGGAGGAAGCCGAGATGTCAGAATTTCTCAAGAAACACGATTGCGGCCAGCAGTGGACGGCGCTGGAGCTGCCGGACATCTGCCGCCTGACGCTCCATGGCAAGGTGACGCTCGAAGAGTGCCGGATGATCAACGCGGCCCACCTGGAGTACGCGAAGGACGTCCCCTACTACTTCTTTCTGATCGACCTGACGGAGCTCGACGATCTGCCGCCGGCCGTCCGCAAGGAGGCGTCGGAGACCGTCAAGCTCCTCCCCCTGCGCGGCACGGTGATCAAGAACGCGCCGCTGCGCGCCAAGGTCCTCGCGCGGCTGCTGCTGACCGCCGCCAACCTCTTCCGCCGGGGCCCCGAGGCCAACCCGATCGTCTTCGTGGACACGGAGGAGGAGGCCCACGCCTGGTACGAGAAGCGCCGCCCGCAGGTGGGCGGCGAAGCCGCGGCCTAGGGATCCGGGACGCTGGAGCCCCGGGCCGGAGGCCCGGGGCCGGTTTCAGCATTCCTCCCTCCTCAGCCGGCCGGAGATCGCTTGACAGCCCGCACCTCCGGGCGTAGTCTCCTCGCCAGAGCCGCACTCCGACCCCGCACATCGAGAATGGCCCTGCCCACGGTCGTCCGCCACGGCGCTCCGCGCCTCTCAGATCTCTCCGCCCGGCGACCGTCCAATCACGTTTCATCGCTTTTTTTCTGTCTTCCTGTTATCGGGTTTTCCCAGTAATAAATACTGGGTCTTAGGAGGCATGCCATGAAGAGAGCTGTTTTTGTGTCGTTCGGGGTTTTGCTGTTGGCGGTGGCGCTGGCCGCCGGGGCGCAGGACTGGCCGCAGTGGGGAAGAAACGCGCAGCACACGGGCACCACGAGCGCGACCGGGCAGACGGCGACTCGCATCCTGGCCGACGTGGTCTATGATCCGTTCGTGGCCCAGGAGAAGGCCGATCCGCTGGCCGCTCCCGACCTGCTGGTCCATTACCAGACGCCCCTGGTGGACGGCAACAACGTGTACATGGAGTTCAAGAGCGGCACGTATACCAGCCTGGACCACTGGGAAACCCAGACCTGGAACGAGCGGCGGCTGCAGTGGCAGGGCGGCCACCTGAACACGGTGTGGAATTTCGAGAGCGACTGGAAGCCGGTCCCCTACGGCAGCCTCTTCAACGGTCCGGGGTGGGAGCCGGTCTTCCATGCCGTGCTGGCGGGCAATTCCGTCTACGTCCCGGGCGCCGGCGGCTCGATCTTCAAGGTCAACAAGTCGAACGGCGCCGGCACGCGCATCTCGCCGTTCGGGGCGATCGACCGCGACACCTTCACCGCCGGCCCCCTCACCGCCGACAGCGCGGGCAACATCTATTACACCGTCCTTGAGCTCGTGCACGGGCAGGCGTGGAACGCGGACGTGGTGGGCTCGTGGCTGGTGAAGGTGGCGCCTAACGGCTCGTTCCAGACCGCCACCATCACCTCGCTGACCCCGGGCGCCCCGGCCGCCAACGACAAGTGCCTGGGCGTCTTCAACACCAACCAGCTCCCCTGGCCGCCGACGCCGACCGCCGTGCCCGGCACGGTGCAGTGCGGCACCCAGCGCGCCGGCGTCAACTCGGCCCCGGCCGTGGCGCCGGACGGCACCATCTATCTGGTCAGCGTCGCCCACCTGTGGAGCCGCGAGGCCTACATCATCGCCGCCAATCCCAACCTGTCGCCCAAGTGGCACACCTCCCTGCGCGACCGGCTGATGACCGGCTGCAACGTGACGCTGCCGCCCAACGGCACGCCGGGCGGCTGCCGCACGGGAGCCACCACCGGCTATGACCCGGCGCAGAACCGGCCCGGCGCCGGCCGCGTGATCGACGACAACACCGCCTCCCCGGTGGTGGCGCCGGACGGCAGCATCTTCTACGGCGCGTTCACCCGCTTCAACTGGGACCAGGGGCACATCATGAAGTTCAGCTCCACCGGCCAGTTCCTGGCGGCCTACCGCTTCGGCTGGGACGACACCCCGGCGATCTACGCCCACGACGGCACCTACGACGTCATCACCAAGGACAACCAGTATGGTGAGGACCTCGGCTCCTACTGCAACGACCCGGCCTGGTGCCCGTCGACCGACCGCACGGCCACCGACCCGAGCTATCCGGAGGCCTACTTCATCACCCGCCTCGACGCCAACCTCCAGATCATAAATCGTTGGCAGAACACCAACACGCTGAACTGCAGCCACGACGCCAACGGCAACGTCACCTGCTTCAGCGACCACCCGCACGGCTGGGAGTTCTGCGTCAACGCGCCGGCGGTCGACGCGCTCGGCAACGTCTACAACAACAGCGAGGACGGCAACCTCTACGTCGTCCGGCCCGACGGCACGCTGCGCGAGAGCCTCTTCCTCGACAGCGCCGTGGGCGCGGCCTACACGCCGCTGGCGATCGGCTCCGACGGCAAGATCTACACCCAGAACGACGGCCACCTGTTCGTGGTCGGCCAGTAGAATCCTTGACTTACGCCTGACTCATGCCTAACCTGGGGAGGTGAGACGCGTCTCGCCTCCCCCGCCGTACGCCGAGCTCCACGCCGCCTCCGCCTTCTCGTTCCTCGACGGCGCCTCGCTTCCCGAGGACCTGGTCGACCGGGCGGCGGCGCTGGAGCTGCCGGCCGTGGCCCTGATCGACGCCAACGGCGTCTATGCGGCGCCGCGCTTCTTCCAGGCGGCGAAGCAGGCGGGGATCAAGCCCCTGGTCGGCGCCGAGGTGGTGCTGGAGGACGAGCCGAGCCTCTGGCAGGCGCGGGGGCGCTTCGGTCCCCTGGGGCTGGTGCCGGACCCAAAAGCGGCCGATCCATCCGTGGCCCGTGCCGTGGACACCCAGGCGCGGCTCACCCTGCTGGCCGCGGACCGTACCGGCTACCGCAATCTCTGCAAGCTGCTCACGGCCGCCGCCCGCGGCCGGGCCAAGGGGGAGGCGCGCGTCGCCTGGGACCTGCTGGCCGAGCACGCGGCCGGCCTTCACCTCTTGACCGGCGGCGAGGAGGGCCCGCTCGCCCGCGAGCTGGCCGAGGGGGGGATCGATCCCGCCCGCCGGATGCTCGAGCGGCTCGCCCACCTCTTCCGCGGCCGGCTCCACGTCGAGCTCCAGCGCCACCGCCTGCGCGAGGAGGAGCACCGCAATCAGGCCCTGACCGGCCTCGCCCGCCAGCTCCGCCTCCCCCTCCTCGCCACCAACGGCGTGCGCTACGCTCAGGCTGAGGACAAGCCGCTGCACGACGTGCTGACGGCCATCCGCCATCACACGACCCTCGACGCCGCCGGCCGTCTCCTGGCCTCCCACCGCGAGCGGCACCTCAAGAGCGCGGCCGAGATGGCCCGCCTGTTCTCCGACTTGCCCGAGGCCCTGGCCGCTTCGGCCGAGCTCAGTGCATCCCTCGACTTCACCCTGGCCGACCTCGGCTACCGCTTCCCCGAGTACCCGCTCCCGCCGGGCGAGACCCCCTCCTCCTACCTGCGCCACCTCACCTGGAACGGCGCCCGCGCCCGTTTCCGGCCGCTCACGGCCAAGGCCCAGGCCCAGATCCAGAAGGAGCTCGACCTGATCGAGAAGCTCGACCTCGCCGGCTACTTCCTGATCGTCCGGGATATCGTCGACTTCTGCCTGCGCGAGGGGATCCTGGCCCAGGGGCGCGGCTCGGCCGCCAACAGCGCCGTCTGCTACGCGCTGTCGATCACCGCCGTCGATCCGGTGAAGATGGAGCTTCTCTTCGAGCGCTTCCTCTCCGAGGAGAGGGGAGAGTGGCCGGACATCGACCTCGACCTCCCCTCGGGGGACCAGCGCGAGCGGGTGATCCAGTACGTCTACCAGCGCTACGGCCCCCACGGCGCGGCGATGACGGCGACCGTCATCACCTACCGCGACCGCTCGGCCACCCGCGAGGTGGCCAAGGTCTTCGGCTACAACGAGGAGCAGGTCGACAAGCTCGCCCGCCAGCTCGGCAACTGGAGCTACGACGCCCATCACGGCGAGGAGAAGTCCTTCCCCGCCGAGCTCGCCGCCGCCGGCTTCGACCCCGAGGAGGGGCGCCTCCAGCATTTCATGGACCTGTGGACACGCATCCACAACCTCCCCCGCAACCTCGGCCAGCACACCGGAGGGATGGTGATCGCCGCCGGCCGCCTCGACGAGGTGGTCCCCCTGGAGCCCGCCGCCATGCCGGGGCGCGTGGTGATTCAGTGGGACAAGGACGACTGCGCCGACCTCGGGATCATCAAAGTGGACCTCCTCGGGCTCGGCATGCTCGCCGCCCTGGAGGAGATGGTGCCCACCATCCGCACCCGCGAGGGGGTCCACGTCGACCTCGCCCACCTGCCGCCGGACGACCCCAAGGTCTACAAGATGCTCCAGGAGGCGGACACGGTCGGCGTCTTCCAGGTCGAGAGCCGCGCCCAAATGGCCTCGCTCCCCCGCAATCATCCCACCCGCTTCTACGATCTGGTGATCCAGGTGGGGATCATCCGCCCCGGGCCGATCCTGGGGAACCTGGCGAACCCCTACTTCGAGCGCCGCAACGGCCGGCAGCCGGTCGTCTACGCCCACCCCAGCCTGCAGCCGATTCTCGAGCGGACGCTGGGGGTGCCGATCTTCCAGGAGCAGCTCCTGCGGGTGGCGATGGTGGCGGCGGGCTTCACCGGCGGCGAGGCCGAGGAGCTGCGGCGGGCCATGGGCTCGAAGCGCTCGGTCGAGCGGATGCAGACGATCGTCGAGAAGCTCCGTAAGGGGATGACCGAGCGGGGGATCGTGGGCAAGGCGCAGGAGGAGATCGTGCAGGGGATCAGCGCCTTCGCCCTCTACGGCTTCCCCGAGTCGCACGCCGCGAGCTTCGCGCTCATCGCCTACGCCAGCGCCTACCTCAAGGCGCACCACCCGACCGCCTTCTACCTGGGGTTGCTCAACGCCTGGCCGATGGGCTTCTACCACCCGGCGACCCTGGTCAAGGACGCCCAGCGGCACGGGATGGAGGTGCGGCCGGTGGACGTCCAGCGCTCCGGGATCCTCTGCCGCTGGGAGGACCGCGAGCTCCGCGAGGGGGAGCGCGATCCGCGGACGGGGGCGGCGCCGGCCGTGGGGGCGATCCGTCTCGGCTTCAAATTCGTGCGCGGCCTGCGCGGCCGGGCGGCACTGTCGATTGAGACGGAAGCCGCGAAGGCCCCGTTCGCGGACGCCGGAGACCTGGTGCGGCGCTGCGACCTCCACGAGCCCGAGCTCCAGAGGCTGGCCTCGGTGGGGGCGCTCTCCTCGCTGGGGCTCACCCGCCGGGCAGCCCTCTGGCAGGTGGCGCGGCTGGCCAGGCCCGCCGGCCCTCTTCTCGACCGCCTCCCCGATCCGGAGCCCTCACCCCTCCCCGAGATGACCGCGGTCGAGGAGACCCAGGCCGACTACGGGGGCGTGCAGCTCACCCTGGGGCCGCACCCCGTCTCCTACATGCGCGAGCTGCTGGCGAAGAAGGGGGTCACTCCCGCCGCCGGCCTCGACGCCCTGCCGAACGGCGCCAGGGTGCGCACGGCCGGATCGGTGATCGTCCGCCAGCGCCCCGGCACCGCCAAGGGGCTGCTCTTCCTGACCCTGGAGGACGAGACCGGCATGTCGCAGGCCGTGGTCTCGCCGGACCTCCTGAAGGAGCACCGGCGACTGATCGTGGGCTCCCCCGGCCTCGTGGTCGAAGGCGTCCTCCAGAAGCGGGACGGGACGATCTCGGTCAAGGGGGAGAGGTTCTGGTCGCTCAAGAAGCTGGTGGCGGTGCCGAGCCACGATTTCCGGTGAGGGGATAAAATGCCGATCTCAATGAAAGCCAGGGTCTACATAGAGACGACAGTCATCAGTTATCTTGCCGCCCGTCCCAGTCGGGACCTGATCGTGGCGGCTCATCAGAAGCTGACGCTGGACTGGTGGACGGATCAACGTTCCCGTTTCGATCTCTTCACTTCTGAATTCGTCTTCCGTGAGGCATCCGCCGGCGATCAGGAGATGGCTCGAAAGCGTCTCGACCTCTTGGCCGAGATCCCCGTTCTGGCCATCGAGGAACCTGCGCTCAGCCTGGCCGGAGACCTGATCCGCCGGGGGATTGTCCCTCAAATTTATGCTGAAGACGCCTCCCACATCGCCATCGCCACCGTCCACGGTATGGACTATCTGTTAACATGGAATTGCAAGCACATCGCCAATGCTCAGATCCAGAGGAGCATTGGCACAATCGCCAGGGACGCTGGATACGAGCCCCCGGTCATATGCACGCCTGAAGAGCTCATGGAAGCTTGAGATATGTGGGAAGACCCCATCGTCGAGGAAGTCAGGAAGGTCCGGGAAGAGCACGCCGCCAGCCTGGATTATGATCTGGGCAGGATTTTTCAGGATCTGAAGGAGCGGGAGCGGCAAAGTGGTAGGAAAATCGTCTCTCTGCCGCCGAAGCGCCCGGTTACGGCCCGCAGCGAAGAGCGCTGACCCCGGCATACCGTGTTGCGCCGGTCCTCCACCCGCGACACTTCCCTGACGCTCCCCATCGTCATCCTCGGCGCCGGCGCCGCCGGCCTCCTGGCGGCGGTCTTTGCCGCGGGACGCGGAAGACGCGTCCTGCTCCTGGAACGCACCCGCGACGGCGGCCGGAAGATCCTGGTCAGCGGCGGCGGGAGGTGCAACGTCCTCCCGTCCGCCGTCGATCCCTCGCGCTTCGTCACCGACTCCTCCCCCCATACGCTGCGCAAGATCCTGAGCTCCTGGCCGCTGCCGGAGCAGCGCCGGTTCTTCGAGGAGGAGGTGGGGATCCCGCTCGCCCTGGAGCCCGAGACCGGCAAGCTCTTCCCGGTCTCGAACCGTGGACGCGAGGTGCGGGACAGGCTGATGGCCCTCGCCCGGCGGCGCGGCGCCGAGATCCGCTTCGAGACGCTGGCGGTGGACCTCGAGCCTCCTGGGGAAGGCCGCCCCTGGACGGTACGCCTGGCGGGGGGAGAAGAGATTCCCGCCGCCGCCGTGATCGTGGCCACCGGCGGCCTCTCCCTGCCGGGCACGGGGAGCGATGGCACCGGCTTCGGGATCGTCCGCCGCCTTGGCCACACCGTCCACCCCACCTACCCCGCCCTGACGCCGCTGACGCTCGATCCTCCGCGCTACGCCCCCCTGGCCGGGATCTCGCGCGCGGTGACCCTCAGCGCGCCGGGACCCAAGCGGACGATCATCACCCAGGGCGGCTTCCTCTTCACCCACCGCGGCTACAGCGGCCCGGCGGTGCTCGACCTCTCTCATCTGGCGGTGCGCTCACGAATGGCCGGCGGGCCTCCGCAGCCCTTCTTCGTGCAGTGGACGGAGATGGATTCCGCAGGATGGGACCGCCTCCTGCGCGAGGGGACGGGGACCGTGGCCGGCCTCCTCCGGCGGTACCTGCCGGACCGCCTCGCCAAGGCGCTGCTCGCGGATTCCGAAGTGGACGGCGCCCGCGGCCTCGCCCAACTCCGCCGCGAGGAGCGCCGGGGGCTGGTGGAGGCGCTCGCCCGTCATCCCCTGCCCTGGACGGGCGACGAGGGGTACCGCAAGGCCGAGGTCACCGGCGGCGGCGTGGTCCTCTCGGAGGTCGATCCCCGTACCCTGGAGAGCCGGCTCCACTCCGGCCTCTTCCTCTGCGGCGAGATCCTGGACGCCTTCGGCCCCATCGGCGGCTACAACTTCCTCTGGGCCTGGGCGACCGGGCGGGCGGCGGGGCTGGGAGCGGCGGCGTAGAGCGGAGAGTCAAGCCCGGCCGGGCCAAGCCGGCCGGGCCAAGCTGGGAAGGTGCTACGGGCAGCAGGCCGAGCAGGCGACGGTACAGAGGGAGCAGGCCCGGGTGGCGTTGCTGGTTTCGCAGCCCGCCACCAAGGTGACGCCGCCGACCGCTTCCTTGACAGAGGGCTCGGTGAGGGTCCTGAGGGTCTCGGTGGTCAGGGACAGCTTCTTGAGCTTCTTTTTCATGACGACTCTCCTTTGGTTGATGCGTCTCGACTCCCCACCCTTCTCAGAAGCTCCATAGTATTATGCAGAGCTCATTATTTGTCTAGTGCTGAGGCTGGGCGACGGGCGGTTGGGTTGGGAGCGGCGGCGTAGAGCGGAGAGTCAAGCCCGGCCGGACTGGAAGCCGGCCGGGCTGTATTGCGGGCGGACCTACGGGCAGCAGGCCGAGCAGGCCACGGTACAAAGGGAGCAGGCCCGGGTAGCGTCGGAGGTGCAGCCCAAGCTGAGACCTCCGACAGCCTCCTTGACCGCGGGCTCGGTAAGGGTCCTGAGGGTCTCGGTGGTCAGGGACAGTTTCTTCAGCTTCTTCTTCATAAAGACTCTCCTTTAGGTCGATACGTCACTCCACTCCTGGGCACACTTTCTACAGGTTCTATATTTCTACAAAACTTTTCGTTTGTCCAGCCCTCCGGTCGTAGATCAGACGTTCGTGCTTCCGCTCAGCGTCTCCCGCAGCAACGCGCTGACCAGCTTGGGATTGGGCTTCTCCGCCGGCCGCTTCATCACCTGCGCCAGAAGGAACCCGAGGACTCCGATCTGCCCCTTCCGGTAGCGGTCCACCTCGTTCGGGTGCGCGGCGAGCACCGCTTCGACGACGGGCAGCAGCCCGGGACGAAGCCGCTCCAGGAGCTCCCGCTCCTCCGCCGACAGCGGCTCCGAGGCCTTGGCCTCCTGGCTCTTCGGCGCCTTCGACTCGGGCGCCTTCGGCGGGGCGGACGCCGCGGGGGGGGCCTGCTTCTGGGCCTCCGCCGCCCAGGAGTCGCGGAGCTGGACGATGCGGTTGAGCACCAGATGGTCCGGCCGCGAATCGACCGGATCGCGGAAGAAGTAGCCCTGCCGCTCGAGCTGCAGCCGTTCGCCCAGCACCGGGTCCACCCCCGCCGGCTCGATGCGGCTTCCGTTAAGGACCTCCAACGACTGCGAATTGAGGACGCTCTCGAAGCCCCCCTCCTCCAAATCCGGCCGCTCGACCCGGAACAGGCGGTCGTAGAGCCGCACCTCCACCGGCACCGCGTGGGCCGCGGACACCCAATGGAGGGTGCCCGGCACCTTGCGCCCGTCCGGGGCCGCGCCGCCGCGGGTGGCGGGGTCGTAGGTGCACCGGACCTCCACCACCTCGCCGGTCGCCGGGTCCTTGACCACACTCTCGCAACGGACGAAATAGCCATAGCGCAGCCGCACCTCGCGGCCGGGGGAGAGGCGGTGGAACCCCTTAGGCGGCACCTCCGCGAAATCGTCCCGCTCGATGTACAGCGTGCGCGAGAACGGCACCGTCCGCGCTCCCTCCCTGGGCACGTCGTGGGGGTAGAACGGCGCCTCCAGCTCCTCCACCCGGTCCTCGGGATAGTTCTCGATCACCAGCTTCAGGGGGCGCAGCACGCAGAGCACGCGGGGGACCTGGGGGTTCAGATCCTCGCGCTGGCAGTGCTCCAGGAACGTCACGTCCACCGTGCTGTTGGCCTTGGCGACGCCGATCCGCTCGCAGAAATCGCGCAGCGCCGCGGGAGTGAAGCCGCGGCGGCGCAGGCCGGCGAGGGTGGGCAGGCGCGGGTCGTCCCACCCCGACACCAGCTTGCGCTCCACCAGCTCCAGGAGCTTCCGCTTGCTCATCACGGTATAGGTGAGATTGAGGCGCGCGAACTCCGTCTGCCGGGGCGGGTCCGGGAAAGGCAAGGTATCGACCAGCCAGTCGTAGATGTCTCGGTTGTTCTCGAACTCCAGGGTGCAGAGCGAGTGGGTGATCCCCTCGATGGCGTCCGAGAGCGGGTGGGCGAAGTCGTACATCGGATAGATGCACCAGGCGTCGCCCCGGCGGTAGTGGGAGGCGCGCTTGATGCGGTAGAGCAGGGGGTCCCGCATCTTCATGTTCGGCGAGGCCATGTCGATCTTCGCCCGCAGCACGTGGGCGCCGTCCGCGAATTCGCCGGCCCGCATCCGGGCCAGGAGGTCGAGGTTCTCCTCGACGGTGCGGTCCCGGTAGGGGCTGTTGCGGCCGGGCTCGGTGACGGTGCCCCGGTACTCGCGGATCTCGTCCTCGCTCAGGCTGTCCACGTAGGCCTTGCCCCTGCGGATCAGCTCGACGGCGAAGTCGTAGAGCCGCTCGAAGTAGTCCGAGGCGAAGAACAGGTTCTTCCCCCAGTCGAAGCCCATCCAGCGTACGTCGCGCTGGATCGACTCCACATACTCCTGGTCCTCGGTCTCGGGGTTGGTATCGTCGAAGCGGAGATGGCAGACGCCCCCGTTCTCCAGGGCCAGGCCGAAGTTGAGGCAGATCGACTTGGCGTGGCCGATGTGGAGATAGCCGTTCGGCTCCGGGGGGAAGCGCGTGACCACCCGTCCGCCGTGCTTGCCGGCGGCGCGGTCGCGCTCGACCATGTCGCGGATGAAGTCTCTTCCAGGGGTGGAGGGGGTGGTATCAGGCATTGCGGAGATCCTCGATCGGTGGACCGAGGACGGTATCACAGGAGGAGGATCTGTAGGGGCGGCCCTGCGCGGCCGCCCCTCAGAGGCATAGGAAGACGGTCCCTACTGCCCGCTGCCCGAGCTCACCGTGTTCGACGCCGACCAGACGTACTTCGAGACGTTGTCGCTGACGATCGAGCAACTCTGGCCACTTTGGCCGACCTGATAGGACTTCCCGTTGTAGGTCGGGCATTGGCAAGTGACCAGCTCGCCGTCGTGGGTCTGCGATGTGTGTCCCGCCCGGAAGGAACACGGGGCGGTCATGCACCCCGCGTACAGCCCGCTGCACTCCGTGGCCCCGAGCACGTAAGGGCCCTTGCCGTCGAGGGGAGACATGGCGAAGCTGAAGGTCGAGATGAGGTCGGCCTTCGGCATCAGCGAGCCTTGGGGATTGCTCGCGCTCTGGTTCTTGACGTACTTGCAGACGGGAGGCTCGTGGAGCTTCTGGCACTCCGCCTGCTTCTTCGGATCGTTCTGAGGGAAACAGCTCACGATGTTCTTGCACCCCGAGCCGTCCTGTCCGCAGACCTTCACGGTCTCGAAATAGACACCCCGGTTCAGGATGCCGTTGATGTCGACGAAATTCGGGCCCGAGGTATAGGCCTGACAGGTGCAGCTCGCGACCGCGCCGCCGGGGCCCAACACGCAGGGAAGATCGTTGTTGCTGGAGCTCTTGCCCGTCTTGGTCGGAGGTCCGGAGAAGAAGCAGAGCGCGTATTGGTTGCCCTCGCAGAGCAACATATTGGTCGAGCTTATCGCGGTCTTTTTTGCCGCGATGATGACGTCCGCCTTCGCGGGCCCGTACGGGGTGGTCCAGCAGTCCGTGGGCTTGAACGGATAGTTGCGGCAGGTGCCGCCGCCGTCACAATGGACCGGATACGGGCAGGGATTGGAGGTTGAAGCCGCCGTAGCGGATTTGGCCGCCGTCGCGGCCTGCTTCTTCGCCGGCGGGGTCTGCCCTGCCCCATCGGCCCCATAGGCGGTGAACGGCGCGGCGCACATCAGGACGCCCAGAATCGCCGCGAGCTTATAGAAGCCCAAGACCTTCATCCTGTTTCTCATCGTCATCTCCTCCCTTGACGGACAGTTTCCGAGGACCGGACCGATACCGCGTCCCGGCGCCACGGCGGCTCCGGGGATCTTCGCGTCAGGGATACAGTGGGACGGCGGGAGGGATTATCGCACCTTCAGCCGCGGAAGTCCCAGGAGATGTTCGAGAGCAGCCGGCAGCGGTCGCATTTGAAGTCGAAGAGATGCCACGGCTCCTCGAGGAGCCAGGGGCCGCCGCACGACGGGCAGAGGCGCTTGCGCTCCTGAGCCAGGCTGCGCGCGCCGTAGCGATAGAGATAGTAGTAAAAGGGTACCTCCGTCGAGGCTTCCCACTCGCGGCAGATGCGGAGCCCCTCCTGCGACAGGGAGCTTTCGAGCCGCGAGATCTCCCGCGTGGCCGCCCGTTCCAGCACCTGGCAATTCATCTGCAAGGTATCGCAAGCCTGATAATTCGATTGCCAGGAGATGACGTCCGAATATTCGTCGTGATTCGTCTTTGGCAGGGAGTACAGCGGGATGGGCAGAAAACAGCCGCCACACCGTACCGGAGACTCCAGGCAGGTATAGGTGGTGTAGAGGACGTAGCTCGGCGGCGTCCCGCAAGGGCAAGGCTCGTCGCCGTCCAGATCCTCGCCCAGAATCGTGATCCGCGGCTCCGAGACTCCGGCTTGCGGCAGGCGCTCGGCGATAATCTGCCGGACGTAGCTGTTCTGATGATCCGGCGACAAGGCATCCGCCGCTGGCAGCATGACGTAGATCGCGCAACTGCCATCCCCCAGGATGATCGGCCACTCCTTGCCGCAGATCTGCCCGTTCATCCGAAGCGCGCCCAGCAGCCAATTCACGGCGTCCGAGACCTCGTCCCGGTCGGCCGCGGGTTGAAGATCGAAGTGAATTTGTGCGTCGTACATGGCTCAAAACTGCCTGACCGTCGAAGCATTGGCCTCCGCCCGCCGCCGGCTCCGTTCCGCGCGGAAGCCTCCCCACAGAGATCGCACAGTGCGGTAGGAGATCGCCAGAAAAACTATCACTGAAAACCCCCCCACGACCAGGGCAGAGCGCATCGCCAGCAACATCTTCGAGGCTTCCGAGGCGAGCAGCCTGTGGACCGCCTCCCCGTCTGGGGGGAGGACCGGCGGATGGGAGAGGTCCGGGACCAGAGCCCTGGCCAGGAAATTGCCACAGACGAACAGCAGCAACGAGCCCGCCGCGAGCCCGAAGTCCATCCACGCGGCCCTGCGGAGATCGGGAAAGGCCTGCCAATCGGCGAACCGTAGGAACCGGGGTTTTCCCGGAGTGGTGAGCGCCGCGATCAGGGCCGTCATCGAAATCACGAGAAGCACCCGAAAAGAACCCTCACAATAATAAGCGAATGCTTGCAGGCCGTCCGACCGGGCCTCGCGAGCCTCCCGGATCATTTTGACAAAAGGCTCCGGCGTGGAGCGGACCTCGGCGGTCGAGGGGTCGGGAATGTGCCTCGGCCCGGCCACCAGGAAGCCGCCTCTCGCCGCCCAGAACGACCAGGCCGAGATCGCCACACCGACGACTGCCATGAGCAGGCCCAGCGCGAGCGTTCCATAGTGCACACATCCGCGGCGGTCCGGCAGCAGGTCCATCCCCGGATGATACCGGCCCGGCGGCCTGAGCGAAACGCCGGCCCCGCAGGGGGATGTTTGATCGGCTTGGGGCTCAACCGGCCCAACCCCAGGCGGGGCTGGCTCTGGAGCAGGGCTCGCCGGCAGGGGCGATTGACACGAATACGGCAAAGCCGTATAGTGTCTGCTGTGTACACCGTCGTCGAAACGCCTCTTTTTCAACGGCTCGCCGACGAGTACTGGACCGAGGAGGAGCGGAGCTCTTTCATCTCTTTCATCGCGGCCCACCCGGAGGCCGGGGATGTCGTCCCGAGCTCTGGTGGCGTACGCAAGGTGCGCTGGAGCCTGGCCGGCCGTGGCAAGCGAGGCGGGGTGCGCATCATCTACTTCAACCGCCTCTCCGCCGGCGAGATCTGGCTTCTCGTTTTATACGCAAAGTCCAAGGCCGAGAATATCCCAGCTCACGTCTTACGCCAGATCAAGGAGGAAATTGAGCATGGCTAAAGGCACCAAGAAAGCTCGACTTGCGAAGACCGGCGAGGAGTTGGGCGAGCAACTCTTGCAGTCCGTTCGCGAAATGAAGGCCGGCTTGCGCGGCCGAGTCCATATGCCAGAGGTCTCCAGCATCGTCGAGGCCCGGCTCCTCTCGGGACTCTCGCAGGCATCGTTCGCTGCACTGCTGGGTGTGTCCGTTCGCACGCTTCAGGATTGGGAGCAGGGAAGGAGAGAGCCATCAGGCGCGGCGAAAACACTCATCAAGGTGGCCAAGCTTCATCCCGAGGTCCTGCAAGAGTTGGCCTCCTAGGGAGAGGAAAGGATCTTGGGGAGTTGGGCTCGGACCTCCAGGAGTCGCCCCAGATGTTGCCGAGCGGATACGCGGCGTTGCTGTACCTGTTCGGCCTTCGCTGAGGGCCGCTTTAGCGGCTCATCAGGCCTTGCTTCCCGGAGCACGGTCATACTCCAGGGAGGCGCGATCCCACTGGGCCAGATTCGCGGCGGCTTCGTAGGTCGACTGTAGAAAATCGAGCACCATCGAGTCCGGAGATTTTGCCTGGCGGACGGCGTCGTACGGCAGGAGGAATTCGCCAAGGTCTTTGCTGTAGAAGGCGGCGTCCGGCTTGACGGGCGCGGTGGAGAAACCGGCCGGCTCCGGGTAGGCATAGGAATAGAAAGCCGCGTAGGGGACCGGACCCCCGCCCGGCCAGAACCCGCAACTGCTCACCTCGTGGGAGTAGGCATCGCGGGTGATCCAGTCCGGCAGGCCGGGAACGCCGCCGGGATGCTGCGGCGCCCGCCGTCCGGAGAACCGCGTGACGGCCAGGTCCGGCGCGCCCCAGAAGAAGTGCACCGGGCTGCACTTGCCCAGGAACCGGGCACGGAATTCCTTGAAGAGCCGGTCGGCCTGCACGAGGATGCGCCAGAACCGGTTGGCGTACTCCGGATCGTAGGACCGGTGGGTCTCGTCCTGATCGAAACGGATGGGATCGGGCACTTCGCTGGGCTGCCGGTAGATGTCCACGGGCAGCCCGAGCTTGTCCAATTCCGCCATGAGACGCTTGTAGAAGGCCGCCACGGACTGCGGCTCCAGAGCGAAGCCGCCCTCACCGCCGTCGCTCGACCGCACGAGCAGGCGGTGCGCGACGAAATCGAAATCGATCTGGAACGTCCGGAGGCCGTGCGGGACCGGCGACGTGGTGAGCCCGCGGGCCGTCACGTACAGGGTGACGTGCCAGGCATGGTTGAGCCAGGGGCTCTGGGCGAGCCGGATCTTCCCGGCGATCTGGGTCCACAGGTGCAGGGTCGCATAGGTCTCGGCCCAGGCCTCGAGAGGGAGGCTCGGCCAAGGCTCCATCGGGTGTGCGGCGGTGGTGGTCATGCGTTCTCCTTCCTCTCGGCGGAGCCCGGCGATCATATCCTGGCGATGCGCCCAAGGGAGAGAGGCTGCCCCGGCGGGGGACCGGTCTTCCGGTCCTCCACGGTGGATCGCTCACTGGGTGCAGGAGAGCGTCGAGCCCGAGGTGCAGTCGGGATCGCAGTTCGGCGAATCGGAGCACGTCGCGATCTCGGCGGCGGCGGCCTTGGCCTCCTCCAGATGCTCCGGAGTCAGGTGCCTCACCGTCTCCCGGTGGACGCTCAGCTTCTTCTGGTGCCGTTTCCTCATGTCCTTTCCTCCTTTCGGGTGACGATACACCAGATGCAAAAGAAAAAGGGGACCGGTCTCCCGGTCCCCCTTCCCTACCGATCGGCTTCTCGGCTTAGTAGCGGTAGTGGTCCGTCTTGTAAGGGCCGTTCTTGTCGACCCCGATGTACTTCGCCTGCTCGTCGCGGAGCTCGGTGAGCCTGGCGTTGAGGGTGGTGAGCTGGAGGCGCGCCACCTTCTCGTCCAGGTGCTTGGGCAGGGTGTAGACGCCCACCGGATACTTCCCCTTCTTGGTCCAGAGCTCGATCTGCGCCAGGCACTGGTTGGCGAAGGAGGAGCTCATCACGTAGCTCGGGTGCCCCGTGCCGCAGCCGAGGTTCACCAGCCGCCCCTTGGCGAGCAGGATGATCCGCTTGCCGTCCGGGAAGATCACGTGGTCCACCTGCGGCTTGATCTCCTCCCACGGGTACTGCTCGAGGCTCGCGACGTCGATCTCGCTGTCGAAGTGGCCGATGTTGCAGACGATCGCGTTGTGCTTCATCCGCGCCATGTGGTCGTGAGTGATCACGTGGTAGTTGCCGGTGGCGGTGACGAAGATGTCCGCCTTGGCCACGACATCGTCCAGCGTGACGACCTCGAGGCCGTCCATCGCGGCCTGCAGCGCACAGATGGGGTCGACCTCGGTGACGACGACGCGGGCGCCCTGGCCGC
>JBJMHA010000044.1:0-126733 GCA_045807625.1 Thermoanaerobaculia bacterium
GCGGCCCTATGTGGCCGCCCTGGGTGGGGGCTTCTCCGGCCCGATGATCCCACCCACCCAGGGCGGCCACATTGGGCCGCCCCTACAGGTTCCCTCCCTATTTTCAGAACAGAGGGGCTCAAGACGCTCTTCGGCTGTTTTCTCCCTCTTCTCCCGTCAGGACAGGGGGGAGGCGGGGAGAAGAGGGCTGGGGTGATGAGGGCCAACCTCCCGAGGACGCCGGATCTGGCAAAGTAGATATAATCCCCCTCGCCTGCGGCTGTAGCTCAGGTGGAAAGAGCAGGAGTTTCCTAAACTCTTGGTCGGGGGTTCGAGTCCTCCCAGCCGCACCAGTTAAAAATCAACGAGTTACGAGCGAAGACGACCCCCAAAGACCTCGGCCGCGAGGCGCAGATCCCGCTTGGCCGCCAGCAGCCTCTGCACGATCTGATATGTCGGGCAAAACAGCACGGTCCGATTTCTGCGCACCAGTTCCTGACCGAGGCCGCAGACCAGGTGCGACTTGCCCGTCCCGGGGTTGCCCAACACGATCAGATTCGTGGCACGATCGAGAAACGAGCCGTCCTGAAGAGCCGTCAGGGCTACCTTGGCCTTGGCAGGGAGCCGGCCCACATCAAGACCGGCAAGGTTCTTGTCACGGGGTAGCTTGGACTCCAGCAGGAGTCTCTCGATCCGGCGCTGCGAGCGTTCGCTGGCTTCTTGCTCGGCCAAGGCCAGCAGATAACCCTCCAGGGAGAGCCCTTCGCGCACGGCCTTCGCAGCCACCGTCGCGTACTCCCGGGCGAAGGTCGGCAGGCACAACGACTTGAGCAGCAGGGGCAACGCCGCTTCGCTGGCCGGCTTTATCGAGCACCTCCCGCCGCAGCAATGCATTCGTCATAGATCCGTAGGTCGGGAGCTTCGATCTGGCAAACCGGCGCCTCCGGACGCACCGGCCGGATCGCCGCCTGCACCTGCGCGAAATCCCGCAACTCGCCGTGCTCCAACAGAGTCGTCAAGACGGCCTCGACCGCACTTTCCCCCGTGCTCGCCGCCAAGTGCAGAATCCTCACGTACTCCACGTCGGCCCGCCCACCGTGGCGTCCTTCCAAGGCATCGAAGGCATACCGGAAAAACCAGGCTTGGAAACAGGGCCTCTCGGTACCGGTATCGCGCGAAGGCTCCGGGCTTGCGCACCAGCGATCCGATCAGATGGCGGTAGTCGATGGCCGCGTGACCCCGTCCCCGCAGCCGCTCCATTTCTGCCACCCGGTCGCCGGCGTAGTACACCTCGATCCGCTCCGCATAGAGCCGAACGTCCACCCACTCGCCGATCAGCCGCGAGGCCACCGAGTAGACATTCTCCGCCGCGCGCAGGGTCGAGAACACGCTGACTCGCACTCTCTCGCGCCGAAAATCGTCCAGCCGCGACAGTGGCAAGTCGTGCATCCGCTCCAGCTCCTCGCGCAACTGGCCGGCCCGGCCGCGATTGCGAGCCGCCAGAATCTCGCCCAGAAACGTCTCGTACTCGACCCGGGAGGTAAACTCGCGGCTCCCCCGCAACAACAGTGCCTGCTCGACCGACCGCTTGAAGCGATGGTGCGCCTGCTCGACGTCGCCATTCTCGTGGCCGCGTCCCGGGGTATTGCAGTCGGCCTCCACCCGGTAATGCGCCAGCGCTCCCAGATAGCGGTCGTTGAACGCCCGCCCCCCATCCCCCAACTCGTGAGTCGCCGCGGAAAGATTGTCCGTCCGATGAAGCTTCGGCGCTTTGCCCAACTCCCACACCGCCGCCTGAAAGCCGCCGATCAACGCCTCGAAGCTCTCCGAAAAGCAGATCCCGCCCGTCTCCCAATTCGAGTACGGCAGAACGAAGTGGAAAAACAGATGCTCGAAGCGCTCGCCTTCAAGGCAAATCCCCAACTCGTTCATGCTCGTGAAGTCGCTTTGAGCGTACTCCCCCGGGCGGTGCCGCTGGGCGAAGAAAACCTCACGCTCCGGACCCTTCGACGCCCGCCAGCGACGAATCCGCCGCTGCAGCGTGCGCAGCTGGCCGTCGGAAAAGCTCAGCTCCGCACGGCCCCTCAGGGCCTCGAAGATCGTTACCGCCTCCAAGCCCGGCGCCTGCTCGAGCATCGTTTCGATCTCCGGCCACACTCTCACAAACGGGTCCGGACGCGTCCGGTACTGGCGGGGACTCTTGCGCTGACCTGGAAGCTCACCGGACCGATGCCGACGAGCCGTGTTTTCGCTCATCCCCGAGCGCAAAGCTGCGCTCGACAGCGACTCTCCTTTGCCGAGTTCCATCCTCAACCTCCTCACCTGCCTGTCCGTGACCATCTACCCCCCATCTCTGAGGGAAAGAGCTTAGGGGACAAGCCTTTACGAGGACCGGAACCCCGCAATTCTAATTGTCGTCACCCCGCAGTTCTAATTGTCGCCCAACAAGGAGCTCCTCACGATGCCGGCAGCCGGTATAGATGACGACGCGGAGGGCAAGCAGGGAACCCAGACCTGGCACATGCCGGGAAGCTGATGTCGAAACGGCAGCTTGGGCCTCCATCTCACGGAGTGCCTGTCCTACCGCCGCAAGATCGACGTCGCGGAGATAGACTTGGGCTGCCTCGACCTCGAAGGGCTCCACCTCGGCAAACGGGTTCCGTAGAAGCCACCCTTTTCGGCGGGCAACCTCAAATACCATGCGACCCTGGTTCAGGACATGGTTGGCTGTGTGCCGGCCTTCCGCCCACGGCCGGGAGGCTTGGACACGGCTGGTAACTTCCTCCAGGAGTGCCTCAACTCGGGAGGTGGTCACCTGTCGGAGACGCAGATCGCCAAGGGCCGGGAGCAGGTGGATGTTCCAGAGATAGTCATAGAACTCCAGAGTCCTGGGGCTTCGCTTTATGCTCCGTTTGCGCAGGAACTCGGCCCGGCAGACTTCCCACAGCTCCCGGACCGCTTTCCGACGGCCTTCGGCCAGGCTCGGTTCCTCTTCCTCGTCCTCAAGAGAGCGGATGAACTGACGGACCTTCAACCGGGCGTCCTCGAACTCTTCGATGGACATGTGCACGTCGACGACCGCGATGCGGTGCCAGCGGGTCCCCTTCGCGTACCGGGTGCCGAGCTCGACGGCTCGGCGGTGGACCCGGAGCATGCATCCCTTGATGGCATCCCGGCCGCTTTCCCTGATGTAATAGGGGCTCGCCTCGGCCGGATGCTCGCAGGCGTAGCGGACGATGTCGAGGGTGATGCGGGGGAATGCAGTGCGGCGAGCTGAGCTTCGTCCTATCGGGTGACCTCCCTTCCCGGCGTCGCCGGGTTGTACAAAAGTTGTACTTGTTTCCCCCGGGAATTGGGGGTAATCCAGGGAGGCCACATCCGGGCAGAAGGTCCGCTCCGGAGCGGCGAGGAGGAGAGGATGCGGAGTTTGGGTGAATTTGGTCCCTTGGTCCTAAACCCTTGATTCTAAATTGGGTTCAGGGGGGCCTGGGTTCAAATCCCGGCGTCCCGACCAAATTTCTCAATCAAATCAGTAGTTTACGGCAGTCACAAGGGGCGCCGGTACAACGAATTCGGTGGCCGGTACAAAATCGGTACAACTCTAGCCTGATTTTTGCCTGCGACTTGGTCTTTGTGCGGTGGCTCCCCGCCTGTTCGACTCTCTCCACTCCAAGTACCACCGGATGGGGTAGCGGATGCCTCCGCCGTGGCGATAGTTGGGGCCGGTGCCGCGGAGACGCCAGCCCCGTACCGTTTGCACCGACACTCCCTCAAGCCACGAGATCTCGTACTCGCTAAGATCGCGCAGGTCCAGCCGCTCCGCAACCGCGGATCCCTGCGGTCGAACGCCAGGGCGCCGTCGATATAAACCTTTTCCGGGGGGAGGGGTTGGTAGCTGGAGCGGTAGGCGGACTCGCCGGCCCTCCTGGCTTCGACCTCGTTCGCCGGCCCGGTGTGGGGGCGCGCCGGCTTGTCGCTCTTCTTCGTCTCTTCCGGCTTCGGCGCCGCGGGAGCGGGGGCCTGGGGAGAGGCGGGCGAGCTGCTGGCGCAGGCGAGGGGAGCGAAGGCCAGGAGGAGCGCGAGGGCGCCGAAAGCGGTGCGTCGGTGCTTTGCGGTCATAGCCTCCTCGAGGGGTTCAAAGTTCCGGCGGAGGATCGTAGCATGAGGGGAATCAGCTCAGAGATGAGAAGGCGGACGAGAGGGAGTGATCGCCACTAGCGGGTCCGTCCGCATCGCCCGCCGGGCGGGGATCCAGCAGGCGACGAAGGCGATCACGGCGAGCAGGAGGGACACCAGGGCGAAGGTGGCCGGGTCCGTCGGCTGGACGCCGATCAGGAAGCTCGCGAGGACCCTGGCGGCGAAGAAGGCGAGCACCAGCCCGGCCCCCAGCCCGGCCAGGAGCTGGCGCATGGCCTGGTTCAGGACCATGCCCAGAACGTTGCGGCGCTGGGCCCCGAGCGCCATACGGATGCCGATCTCCTGCGTGCGCTGGTGGACCGAGAAGGCGATCACGCCATAGATGCCGGAGGCCGCGAGCAGCAGGGCGGCGACCCCGAAGATGGCGAACAGCGAAGCGAACAGGTCGGGGAAGAAGCGGCCGCTGGCCAGCAGTTCCTGCATCGAGAGGACGAGATAGATGGGCAGGTCGCGGTCGATGGCGTTGACCTGCTGGCGCACCAGCGGCGTGAGGGCCAGGGGATCGCCGGTGCGGGTCCTCAGCGCCAGGCTGACGATCCCGGGGCAGCGCTGCTCGAGCGGGAGATAGAAGCCTTCGGATTTGTTGCCGGTATCGCGGACGCCCTCCATCCGCAGGTCCGGCATGACCCCGATCACGGTGCGCCAGGGCGGGTTCGTCTCGCCCGGCTCCTCCTTGAGACGGATGCGCCTGCCCAGGGGATTCTGGCCAGGCCAGACCCGGGCGGCGAAGCTCCGGTTGACGAGGATCACCGGCGGGCCGCCGGCCGTATCGAGCCGTCCGAAGCTCCGGCCGGCGAGCGGCTGCACGCCGAAAGCCTGGAAAAACTCCGCCGACACCATGGCGGCGCGGGCCGAGGGCAGATCCCGCTCACTCGCGTAAGAGCCGCCTTCGACCCGGTACCGCCGGAGGCTGGAGCCCTCTCCAGGCAGGCTCGTGGCGACCGCCGCGGCGACCACTCCCGGCTGGCTCGCCAGACGCTCCAGCAGAGTGTGGAAGAACGCCACGCGGTCCGCCTCCTGCGGGTAGGAGGTTTCGAGCAGGGTGATGCGGGCGGTGAGCAGGTGGGTGGGATCGAAGCCGAGGTCGAGCGCGCGCACCTCGAGAACGCTGCGGATCATCAGGCCAGCGCCCACCAACAGCAGGCAGGAGGCGGCCACCTCGGCGATCACGACCGCCCGGATGAAGCGCCCCAGGCGGAGGCCGGAGGAAGCGTGCCCCCCTTCCTTCAGCACCTCGCCGGCATCCGTCCGGGTGGCCCGCAGCGCCGGCAGGAGCCCGGAGACCACGGCCGTCAACAGGATCAGGCCGAGAGTGAAGATCAGCGCCGCTGGGTCGAGGGCGATGCGGATCCAGAACGGCGGGCTGCTGGCGGCGATGGCGGCGTTGAAGAGCCTGATCCCCCAGAGGGCGAAGGCCACGCCGAGCACGGCCCCCAGGCAGGAGAGCAGGAGGCTCTCGAGCAGGAGCTGGCTGACGAGTCGCGCCCGGCTGGCGCCGAGCGAGGAGCGGATGGCGATCTCCTGCGTGCGTCGCGAGACGCGCGCCATCATCAGGCTCGCCACGTTGGTGCAGGCGATCAGGAGCACGAACAGGCACGCCGCCAGCATCGTCCACAGGAGCCCGGGGATCTCGCTCCCCAGCGCCGTCTCCATCCACGGCTGCACCACCGCCACCCGGCCCTGGTTTGTCTCCGGGTGCTCGGCCGCGAGCGCTCGGGTGATCCCCTGCATCTCCGTCCGCGCGGCTTCCAGGGGGACGCCGTCCCGCAGCCGCCCCATCACGTCCAGGGTCCGGCCCTGACCGCGCACGATGCG
This sequence comes from Thermoanaerobaculia bacterium, assembly GCA_045807625.1. GTDB lineage: Bacteria > Acidobacteriota > Thermoanaerobaculia > Multivoradales > UBA5704 > DATARR01. The sequence goes on from JBJMHA010000044.1 coordinate 5,992, forward strand.
CAGAGGATCCAGCCGGAGCGCCGTCCAGACCTGTGTGCTGTCGGGAAAGCCGAAGCCCGGCGGCATGACGCCGATGATGGCCCCGGGCTGGCCGTTGATCCGCACGGCCTTCCCGATGACCTTGGGGTCGCCCTGGAAACGGCTCAGGAAGACGCTGTAGGAGAGCACCGCCACCGGCTCGGCCCGGGGGGTGTCCTCTCCCGGCAGGAAGCCGCGCCCCAGGATCGGCTTGACGCGCAGCAGGCCGAAGCCGTTGGCGGAGAGGAAGTCGCCGTCGAAGCGCTCAGGCTGGCCGCCGTCGCCGCTCAGGGTGAGGGTGTCGTCGTAGTAGGCGGCGAGCCCCTCGAAGGACTTCTGGCGCTCCCGGTAGTCGAGGAAGTCGTGGAAGAGCACCGGCAGGCCGGACTGGTTGAGCGCGGGGTTGGCGTTGCCGACATGGAGGAGACGCTCGGGCCGCGGGACGGGCAGCCCGCGCAGGACGGCGCCGTAGACGATGCTGAACATCGAGGTGGCGAGCCCGATGCCGAGCCCCAGCGCCAGCACCGCCGCCGCAGTGAGCCCCGGGTTCTTGAGCAACATGCGGATGCTGAAGCGAAAATCCTGGATCAGCGACGTCATCGAAACCACTCCCGGATGTGCGGACGCGGAGGGGGCAAAAGAGTATACCACTCCATCAAAGCGCTCAACCGTCCGGAAATTCGCTGCGAGATGTCACGGTCCCACGAGCTGAGGACACCGCTATTAAGCCGCTTCCTGGGAGGGCCTGGCAGATGTATCTTCTCGGCATACATGGCAGTGAAATTCGCGAATTCGAAGATGGCGGGGCCGGCTTCGAGCTGCACGATGGCGCGGCGGTCCTGGTCAAAGGTCACGAGATCGTCGCGGCGATCGAGGAGGAGAGGCTCAACCGCGTCAAGCACTCGAACTTCTTCCCCGTCGAAGCGATCCGTTTCTGCCTGGAGACGGCGGGCATAGGGCTGGGCGCGGTCGACCGTGTGGTCTTCAACGTTTCCGAGCGGTCCTTCGATCTCCATCTGTTCCGCCGCGCCATGGGAGTGCCGGGGGCGCAGTCCCTGCCGGCCCGGGTCGCGCTGGGCGCGCTGCTGGCGCAGGAGTTCCAGGCCGACGTCACGCGGCACATCCGGTTCTGTCACCATCACATGGCTCACTCCGTCAGCGCGTATTACGCCTCGGGCTACGACCGGGCGCTCGCCATCACTCTCGACGGCAACGGCGACGGCCTCTGCGGCATGGTGTTGCGGGCGGCGGGGGGCGAGCTCAAGCCGATCCGGGAGTTCCCGGAGGCCAAGTCGCTGGGCAACTGGTACACCTATCTGATCAAGATCCTGGGCTATACGCGGTTCGACGAATATAAAGTGATGGGTCTGGCTCCCCTCGGAAATCCGCAAGTCTATGAGAGCCTGTTCCGGCGCTGCTACAAACTGCTGCCGGGCGGCAACTACGAGATCGCGTCGGGCGGCGAGCAACTGTACCTCCTCCAGGAGGCGGGGCTGCTGGCACAGGCGCGCCGCAAGGGGGAGCCCTTCACGCAGACGCACAAGGACTTCGCCGCCGGCCTGCAAGCGGCGCTGGAGGAGGTCGTCCTGCACGTCGTGCGTCACTTCCGGCAGGAGACCGGAGAGGAGAACCTCTGCCTCGCCGGAGGCGTGGCCCACAATTGCAGCATGAACGGCAGACTCCTCTACTCCGGACTGTTCAAAAGGATTTTCGTGCAGCCGGCGGCGCACGACGCGGGCACCGCGCTGGGCGCGGTCTGGAAAGTGCTCCACGACGAGGGGCACGGCCGCCCGCCCCGTCCGATGACGCACGTCTATTTCGGCTCCGACCTCGCCGGGCCGGACGAGGTCGGCCGGACCCTGGAGGCCTGGAAGGGGCTGGTGTCGTTCGAGAAGCCGGAGCGCATCGCCGAGCGCGCCGCCGACCTGCTGGTGGAAGGCGCGGTGATCGGTTGGGTGCAGGGCCGCTCCGAGTTCGGTCCGCGCGCCCTGGGCAACCGCAGCATCCTGGCGGACCCGCGACCGGCCGCCAACAAGGACCGCATCAACCGGATGATCAAGAAGCGGGAAGGGTACCGTCCGTTCGCGCCCTCGGTGCTCGCGGAGAGGGCCGGCGATTTTTTCGTCGCTCCGGAGGGGCAGGCCGAGTTTCCGTTCATGATCTTCGTGCTGGACGTGCGGGAAGCGTGGCGGGGCGAGCTCGGCGCGATCACCCACGTGGACGGCACGGCGCGGGTGCATACCGTGTCGCGCGAGGACAATCCCCGCTACTGGGAGCTGCTCGACGAGTTCGCGCGGCGGACGGGCATTCCGATCCTGCTCAATACGTCGTTCAACAACAACGCCGAGCCGATCGTCGACTCGGTCGAGGATGCGATCGTCTGCTATCTCACCAGCGGGTTGAGCTATCTGGTGCTGGGCGATTACCTGGTCTGCAAGCGGGAGCTGTCTGTCGCCGATCCCGCCTATGGGGCGCTGGCGCCAAGCCTGCGCCGCCATCGCAAGCTGGTGCGGCGCGCCGCGGGGTCGAACGGCACGGCGGCGATGCGGTACTCGATCGAGAGCACGGCCAACGATTTCTTCTGCGAATCGAAAGTCGAGATCTCCGAGGACCTCTTTCACGTCCTGCTCGCCGCCGATCGACGGCGATCGATCACGGAGCTGATGGACGATCAGAACATCCGGGGCGAGGCGCGGCGACAGGAGCTGGTCTCGACCCTGGTGGACCTGTGGAGCCGGCGGGTGGTCGTGCTGCGGCCGCCCGCCGCCCTCGCGGGTTAGAGTCAGAAGCTCATTCGGCGCCGACCGCTGGCGCCACGCTCTGCGCCTCGGCCAGCGGCCAGCTCGCGTTGCCGTCGTATTCGAGCCTTCCCGAGCTCAGTTTGATGAACCGCTCCGCGACGTGGTAGTAGTGATCGTCGTGACTGATCACGATCACCGTCTTGCCCCGTTGCCGGAGCTCGGGCAGCAGCTCCTCGTAGAAGATCCGCTTGAAGCGCGGGTCCTGATCCGCGGCCCACTCGTCGAAGACGTAGATCGGCCGGTCCTCCAGATAGGCGGTGAGCAGGGCCAGGCGCTTGCGCTGCCCCTGGGACAGCTTCAGCGTCGACAGCACGCCGTTGCGCACCCGGACGTTGCGGTCGAGCTCCAGGCGGGCCAGATAGTGCAGCGCCTGCACATCGATCTGCGGGTCGGTGAGGCCGAGCAGCGAATCGAAAAGATAGAAATCGGAAAAGACCACGGAGAACAACTGCCGGTAGGCGTCGCGGTTGTCGTCGGTGATCCGCTGGCCATCCAGCAGGATCTCGCCCTGCTCCGGCTTGTAGAGCCCGATCAGCAGCTTGGCAAGCGTGGTCTTGCCGCTGCCGTTGCCGCCGATTAGGAAGACGAGCTCGCCCGGACGGAGCGTCAGGTCAAGCGGCCCCAGGATGAACTCGTCGTCGGACTCGCCGCGATAGGTGTGCGCCGCCGAGCGCAGCTCGAGGGTGCTCCATGACGGGATGGGCGCGGGCGGGTGCATCTCGGCGGGGAGCGCCGTGGCGTCGAGCTCGCGGTCCAGCGCCTGGATCTTCTCGGCGGCGATGCTGGCCCGGGCCACCGTGGGAATCATGGTGAGGAGGCTGTCGAGCGGGGTGCGGATGAACAGGATGGCCAGCGTGAAGCCGGTCAGCGTACGCTCGTCGACCTTGCCGGAGAAGCCGAACAGGAGCACTCCGATGAGGATGAAGAAGAGCACCTGCCCCCAGCCGCCGGCCGCCGTGTGAAGGGCCTGTCCGGCCAGGCTGTTGTCGCGCAGCCGGCGGAAGTCGGGCTGCAACTGCTCTTCGAAGAAGGCCTTCCGGCGGGCATGGTGGATCTTCAGCTCCTTGGCGCCGTCCGTGATGCCGCGCAGATGAGCGAAGAGCCGGTCCCAAACCTCGCGCGCGCCCCGGAAGTACTTCTGGGCGCGCATGGCCGGAAGCTGATAGGTCACCACCCCGAGCAGCACGAAGGCGATGAGCACCAGCAGCAGGACCCAGGAGAGGGTGCCGACGTAGACGATGCAGCCCACGACGACGGCGGCCTGCATCACCAGCAGGGGGATGCTGCCGATGAAGCCGCCGAGGGTCGAGAGGTCCTCGGTGATCGCCGGCATCATGCGGGATGTGCCGATGCGCTCGAGCTCGCGCAGCGGGGCTACCAGGCTCAGGCGGCAGAGGTGGAGCCGCAGCTTGAGCAGGGCGTCCTGCGTCATCCTGAGCAGCAGGTAGCTGGAGGTGAAGCGCAGCAACGGCAGGGCCGCGCAGAGGCCGACGAAAATCCAGAGCAGCCTGGATTCGGGAGCCGTGCGATGGACGGCGGAGTTGATCACTCCGATCAGGGCGGCGCTGGCGGCGCCTCCCAGCAGGCTCGCGCCCACGATCAGCCCGGCCGTGGCCTTCGAGACCTCCGCCTCGCGGATGATGCGCAGCAGAAACGAAAAGAGACCGGATACCTTCAACATTCTCTATCTCCCTTGCTTACTGCAGGGCGCTGACAGGATCGAGACGAGTGGCCCGCACCGCTGGCAGGAGGCTCGCCATCAGCGTGACCAGGATCATGAGGAACGAAACTCCCAGGAGCGTGAAGGGGTCGCGGGCGCTGACGCCGAACAGGAGACGGGTGAGGATCTGGGTCGCGACGAGAGACCCCACGACGCCGATCGCCAAGCCCATGAGGCCCAGGCCCAGGCTCTCGCCGAGGATCATCTTGAGCACGTCCGGCACCGTGGCTCCCATCGCCACCCGAATGCCGATCTCCTGCTGCCGCTGGTTCACGGAGTAGGCCATGATGGCGTAGACCCCCACGGCGGCCAGCAGCAGGCCGATCATGGCGAACGCCCCGATGAGGAAGGCGTTGAAGCGCGACCGCGCCACGGACTTGGCCATCACGTCCTCCATGGTCTGGACGTCGAACACCGACTGGTTGCGGTTCACCGACCAGACGGCGGAGCGCGCCGCCGACCCCAGGGACGCGGGGTTGCCACGGGCGCGCACGATGAGGGTCTTCGTGTTGTAGGGGTCGATGGGGTAGGGGACGTACAGCTCCGGCACCGGCTCGGAGGCCGGCCCGAAGTGCCGTACGTCGCCGACGATGCCGACGATGGTCAGGTCCCCGTCCGTGCTGCGATGGCGGACCCGCCGGCCGAGCGGATCCTCGCCGGGCCAGAACTGGCGGGCGGCGGTCTCGTTGATCACCGCTGTGCGCGGCGCGGCGAGATCCGCGTCGCTGAAGGCGGCGCCGCGGACCACCGGGATGCTCATGGTGCGGAAATAGCTGGGGCTGACCGCCCTGAAATGAATGATCGGCGGCTTGGCTCCGGCCGGGGTGGGCCGGCCCGCGATCTCGATCTGATCCTCCGAATCGTTGTCCGTGAACGGCAGGAAGTTGACCTCCGCCGCCGACTCCACACCCGGCAGGGCCTGGAGCCGCTGCAGGACCTCGGCGATGAAAGCGGCCCGCGGCCCGGGCTTCGGATAGTTGTTGTTGGGGACGATCTGCAGGGTCAGCAGGTTCTGTGGCCGGAAGCCCGGTTTGACATTGACCAGGTTCTGCAAGCTCTGGACCAGCAGTCCGGCCGCCACCAGCGCCACCAGGGAGAGGGCGATCTCGGCCACCACGAGAGCGCTGCGCAGCCGCCGCTGTCGGCGGCTCTGCGACTGGTTGCGGCCCTCTTCACGGAGCGCCTCGCCAAACTGCGGGCGTGAGACCTGGAGCGCCGGCATCAGGCCGAAGAGCAGGGTGGTGAGCAGAGTCAACAGCCCGGCGAAGGCGAACACCCGCCCGTCCAGCCCGACCTCGTCGAGGCGCGGGACGTCGGCCGGTCCAGCGGCCACCAGGAAGTGGATTCCCCAGTTGGCGAGGAGGAGCCCGAGGGCCGTGCCGGCGATGGCCAGCAGCAGGCTCTCGATCAGGAACTGGCGGATGACGCGCGGGCGGCCGGCCCCGAGCGCGACTCGCACGGCGATCTCCCGCTGGCGCGAGGACGCCCGCGCCAGGAGCAGGTTCGCCACGTTGGCGCAGGAGATGAAGAGCAGGAGCCCGACGATGCAGAGCGTCGCCACCAGCACCGGGCGGATGTCCCGCACGAGCGTCTCCTGCAACGGCGCGAGCCGCACCCGCCACCCCCGGTTGCTGTCCGGATACTGCTGCTCCAGCCGCGCGGCGAGGGTATCCATCTCGGTCTGCGCCCGCTGCAGGTCGACACCGGCTCTGAGGCTGCCGATGGTGTTGAGGAAGCGGGCGTCCCGGGGGGCGTCCGCGCCGCCGAGCCCGAGGGGGCGCCACCACTCGGCCTGCTGCAACTCGGGATAGCGGACGCCGGCGGGCAGGACCCCCACGATGGTCTTCTCGCTGTTGTCGAGGCGGATCGTCTTGCCGATGATGGCGGGATCGCCGCCGAAGCGCCGTTTCCACAGACCGTGGCTGAGAATGATCACGGTCGGGCCCCCGGGTCCGTCCTCCTCGGCGGTGAAGTTCCGTCCGAGGGCCGGCTCGACGCCGAGCAGAGGGAAGAAGTCGCGGTTGACGAACACCCCCATCAGCCGCTCCGGCTCGCCGCTGCCGGTCAGATTGGCGCTCTTGCCCCGGTACACCGCGAGCCGGGCGAAGACGCGGCTCTGGGCATGCCAGTCGAGGTAGTCGGCGGGCGACACCTGCCCCTCCGTCACCTCCTGCGTGAGATTGGTCCCCCAGATCTTCACGATCCGTTCCGCGTGCGGATAGGGAAGCGGGCGGAGGAGAAGCGTATCGAAGACGCTGAAGACCGCGCTGTTGGCGCCGATCCCCAGCGCCAGGGCCAGCACCGCTGAAAGCGCGAAGCCCGGGCTCCTGGCCAGCAGCCGGGCGGCGAAACGGAAATCCTGCCAGAGGTTTCTGAGCATCGATCCTCCTATCAATCCTCGTCCGTTCGCACGGTCCTGCCGAGGCACTCCGCGAGATGTGTGGCGACGGCCTGGACGAAAGGCTCCTGAAGCAGTGTCTCGTGGTGGCCGGGGATCTCATGGATCTCCAGGGGCTGCTCCACCAGGCGGGACCACCCCTTGGTGAGGTCGTCGACCTCGTACCCGGCGCCGTGCAGCACGTCGAGGAATTCCCGATCCGCTTCCACGGTGCGAAAGAAGGTGACGGGCCCGGGATAGACCTCCGGCTGATAGCGCTCCGAAGCCAGGTCGCGGGCCTTGACCGCGGCCAGGTAGCGCTCGACCCAGGGCAGGTCCAGCTCCTCGGGGACGAGGCCGGCCGCCTTGCCGTGGTCCAGGGCGAGCCGGATTCCTTCCTCCCGGGGGAGCGCCGTGATCTCCTCGAAGGAGATGACGAGGGGCACGCCCGCCCGGCGCGCCTGCTCGCGCAGCTCCTGGGCGACCAGGACCCCCTCGTTCAGGCGGCCCGACTGCGCCTTGCGGCCCGGCGCTCCGCCGTCCAGCAGGGCGAGCAGGGCGAGCTCTTCGCCCGCGTGCCGGAGCTGCTGGGCCATCTCGAAGGCCACCTTGGCGCCGAACGAGTAGCCGCCGATGCGGTAGGGGCCCCGCGGCTGGACGATGCGGACAGCCTCGATGTACTGCCGCGCCAGGTCCTCGATCGCGAGCTCGCGGGAGCCGTCCCCGCTGCCCAGGTGGACCGCCTGCAGGCCGTAGAAGGGCTGGTCCGGCCCCAGGTGCTGGGAGAGGGCGTAGTAGCAGAGCACCTCGCCGCCGAGCGGATGCACACAGAAGAGGGGAGGCTTCGCACCGAGCGGCTGGATGGGCACCAGCGGCGACTCGGGAGCCCGCTCTCCCCCCTCGTCCGCGAGGATCCGGGCGAGCTTCTCCACCGTGCCCGCCCGGTAGAGGGTGGCGAGCGGGAGGGAGATCCCGAAGCGCTTGCGGATCTTGGCCATCAGCATCACCACCAGCAGCGAGTGGCCGCCCAGCGCGAAGAAGTCCTGGTCCACCCCGATCGGACGCATCTTGAGGAGGTCTTCCCAGATGTGCAGCAACTCGAGCTCGAGCAGCGTGCGGGGGGCGGCGGCCTCGCGGCGGGTCAGCTCCGGCCCGGCTCCCGGCTCCGGCAGCCGGGAGCGGTCGAGCTTGCCGTTGGGAGTCAGCGGCAGGGACTCCAACTCCACGAAGTGGGAGGGGACCATGTAGTCCGGCAGGTATTCCTTGAGCCAGCCCCGCAGCTCGGTCTCCGGCAGGCCGGGTCGACGGACGGCCAGGTAGGCGACCAGCCGGGTCTCTCCCGGTTCCTTCTGGCGGGCTGCGACGGCGACCTCCCGCACGTCGGGATGGCAGGCGAGAGCGGCCTCCACCTCGCCCATCTCGATCCGGAAGCCGCGGATCTTGACCTGGTGGTCGATGCGGCCCAGGAACTCCAGGTTGCCGTCGGGCCGCAGCCGGCCCAGGTCACCTGTGCGGTAGAGGCGCGAGCCCGGCTCCGGAGCGAAGGGATCGGGCAGGAACCGCTCGGCGGTCAGGTCCGGCCGGTGGAGGTAGCCGCGGGCCAGGCCGGCGCCCTCGATGCACAGCTCGCCGGGCGTGCCGGCGGGGACCAAGCCGCCCCGGGGATCGAGCAGCAGGACGCGGAGGTTGGGCAGCGGCCTGCCGAGCGGCACCACGGCGCCGGCCCCCTGGGGCGGGACGGCGTCCACGCTGAAGGTCAGCGCTCCTACCGTGCTCTCGGTGGGGCCGTAGTGGTTGGCGATGGCGAGCTGCGGCGCCCGCGCCCGGAGGGACTCGACCTGCCCCCAGTAGCTCGCTTCACCACCGAGGATCAGCCGCCGCCGCGGCAGGGCGGGCGCCGGCCGGGAGGTCGACTGGAGCGCCATCAGATGGGAGGGCACGATCTTCAGGCAGTCGATCGGGTGGGCGGTGAAATAGTCCGCTGCCGCATCGGGATCGCCCGCTGTGCGCTCGGCGAGGACATGCAGGCAGCCGCCCGTCGCGAAGGCCGCGAAGACCGAGGTGTTGCCCAGATCGGCCGCAAAGGTGGACACCGTGGCGAACGAGGAGCAGGCGCCGAGCCCGAGACGGTGGATGACGCCGCCGACGTAGTTGACGATCTGCCGGTGCTCCACCGCCACCCCCTTGGGCGGGCCCGTGGAGCCCGAGGTGAACAGCACGTAGGCCAGACTCTCTGGGAAGAGCCCGGCCGGCCGCGGGGGCGCCTCCGGAGCGCGGGCGATCTTTGCGGCCCGGGTGTCCAGGCAGACCTTCTCGAAGGCCCCCGCGGGCAGCTCCTCGGCCAGCGCCGAGCGGGTCAGGACCACCCCGAGCCGCGCCGCCTCGATGGTCAGGCCCAGGCGCCGCTTCGGGTACATCGGGTCCATCGGTACGTAGGCGCCACCGCTCTTGAGCACGCCCAACAGGGCCACGACGAGATCGAGGGAGCGATCTAGGTAGAGGCCGACGGGGGTCTCCGGTCCCACCCCCAGCCCATGCAGGAGGTGCGCGACCTGGTTGGCCCGGCGGTCCAGGTCGCCGTAGGTCAGCGTCCGGCCGTCGGAGACCACGGCGGGGGCGTCGGCGTGGCGCTCCGCCTGGAGCTCGAAGAGCTCGTGCAGCAGGCCCGCCGGCGCCACGGGGGCTTCCGGCTCGCGCCAACCGGCGAGGATCTGCTCGCGCTCGTCCGGGGTGAGCACCTCCAGGGTCGAGAGGGGGAGATCCGGATCGGCGAGAGCCGACTCCAGGAGCCGTGCGAAGCGTGCGTGGAGACGCTCCACCGTCGCCACGTCGAACAGCTCGGCGGCGAACGCCCAGGCGCCGCTGAACGCCTCGCCCTCGGGCTGCACCGTCAGCATGAGGTCGAAACGCACCAGCGTCTCGGCGAGCCCGAAGTCGCGGACGACCAGGGCCGACCGCAGGGGCTCCGCCGGAGGCTCGCCGGCGGCGCTGTTGTAGTTGAAGACCACCTGGAAGAGGGGGGAGTGGCTCGTCCCGCGTTCCGGCTTCAGCTCTTCGACCAGCTTGTCGAAGGGGAGGTCCTGATGGGCGATCCCCCCCACCGCTCCCTCGCGGACCCGGCGCAGCAGGGTGCCGAAATCGGGGTCGCCGGCGGCGTTCGTTCGCAGCACCAGCATGTTGATGAAGAACCCGATCAGATCCTCCACCTCCGACCGCGTGCGCCCGGCCACGTCGGAGCCGACGACCACGTCGGCTTCGCCGGTGACGCGGTGGAGGAGGGCCACGAAGGCGGCCAGCAGGGTCATGAACGGCGTCGCCGAGTGGCGCAGGCTCACGGCCCGCACCGCGCGCGCGAGGGGCTCGTCGAGCCGGAACGGGGAGTACACGCCGCGGTGCGTGCGGACGGCGGGCTCGGGCCGGTCGGCGGGCAGGCGGAAGATCCCTTCCAGGTCCCCCAGCCGTCCGCGCCAGTACCGTAGCTGCGCCTCCAGCACCTCGCCCTGGAGCCACCGCCGCTGCCAGTGCGCGAAGTCGGCGTACTGCACGGGCAGCTCGCGCAGGGGGGAGGGGCGGCCGCTGGAGAAGGCGTGGTAGAGGCTCACCACCTCGTGGCGCAGGATGCCCATGGACCAGGCGTCGGAGGCGAGATGGTGCAGCGTCAGCAGCAACGCGTGCTCGCCGGCGGCGAGGCGCACGAGCTGCGCCCGCAGCAGCGGCTCGGCCGCGAGGTCGAAGGGGCGCCGGGCCGCAGCCACGGCGAGCCGTCGCGCCTCCTCCCCGCGGGGGGCCTCCGGCAGGCCGCTCAGGTCGATCTGCGGCAGCGCGACCTCCGCGGCCGGACGGATCACCTGCCGCGGCTGCCCGTCGGCGGCGGGGAACAGGGTCCGCAGGATCTCGTGGCGCCGGACCATTTCGCTCAGCACGCGGCGCAGAGCGACGGTCTCCAGCGGTCCGGACAGGCGCTGGAAGACCGGCACGTTATAGGCTGCGGACTCCGGTTCGAGCTGCTGCAGGAACCAGAGGCGCTGCTGGGCGAACGACAGGGGCAGCTCCTGGTCTCGCGGCACCGGCACGATGGGCGGCGCCTCCAGGCCCTCGCCGGCTCGTACGGCCCGCTCGATCTCGGCCGCGAGACGGCCCAGCACGGGCGCGTCGAACAGGCTGCGCAGCGGCAGGTCCACCTGGAAGGCCTCGCGGATGCGGGACAGCACCTGGGTCGCGAGCAGCGAGTGCCCGCCCAGCTTGAAGAAGTCGTCGAAGACGCCGATCCCCGTCCGGCCGAGGGCCCCTTCCCAGATCTGCGCCAGCACCTCCTCGAAGACGTTGCGCGGGGCGACGTGCTCGCGCGCCGAATCCCCCTCGTCCTCGCGCGCCGCCAGAGCCGCGCGGTCGACCTTGCCGTTGCGCGTCAGGGGGAGGAAGTCGAGGATCGCGAACGAGGCGGGGATCATGTAGCCCGGCAGCCGGTCGCCGAGGAAGGCACGCAGGTCCTGCAGGTCGAGGGCTCCCCTTTCGCGCGCCACCAGGCAGGCAGCGAGGCGCAACTCGCCCGGCGTCCTCTCGCGCGTCACCACCACGGCCTGGGCCACCGCCGGGTGCTGGGCGAGCGCCGCTTCGATCTCCTCCAGCTCGATCCGGTAGCCGCGGACCTTGACCTGGAAGTCGCTCCGGCCGAGGAATTCGACCGTGCCGTCCGCGGCGCCGCGGGCGAGGTCGCCGGTCCTGTACATGCGCCCGCCGGGCACGGTGGAGAAGGGGTCGGGGACGAATCGCTCGGCGGTGAGGTCGGGACGGCCCAGATAGCCGCGGGCCACGCCGGCGCCGGCGATGTAGAGCTGGCCCGGAGCCATGACGGGCGCCGGCCGCAGATGGCGGTCGAGCAGATACGCGCGCGCGTTGGCGATCGGCCGGCCGATGGGAAGGGTACGGAAGAGATCCATCCCCTCGCCCGCGGTGGCGCGCCGGGTCAGGGCACCCACTGTGGTCTCCGTGGGGCCGTAGTGGTTGAGCACCGCGCACTCCGTGCCGGCGGACAGCAGCTCCTCCGTCCACTCCCGGCGCGAAGCCTCGCCACCCAGCACCAGGAGACGGCGGGGCAGGGCCCAGGGCTGGCCGGCCGTCTGCAGGGCCTGGAGATGCGAGGGGACGATCTTCAGGCAGTCGATGGCATGGTCGCGCAGGTACCCGGCGAAGGCGCGCGGGTCGGTGGCGGCCTCCTGGGACAGGACGTGCAGCGTGCCGCCGTTCACCAGCGACGGGAACACGGAGGTGTAGCCCAGATCGGCCGCGAAGGTCGACACCATGGCGTACGAGGCGCCGTCCGGCAGTCCGAGGACCGCGCTGATGGCGCGCGCGTAGTTGGCGAGTTGGCGGTGCTCGACGGCCACTCCTTTCGGCCGGCCCGTGGAGCCCGAGGTGAAGATGACGTAGGCCAGGTTCTCTGGCCGCGCGCCGCCGTCGAAGGGGAGGCCGTCGTCCTCACCATTCTCGCTGCCGTCGTCCAGCGCCAGCAACTCGACGCCGGCCGCCGGCAACCGGTCCAGCAGCGCCCGCTCGGTGAGGACGATGCGCGCGCCGCTGTCCTCGATCATCGCCGCCAGGCGTTCGCGCGGCTGCGCCGGGTCGAGGGGGACGAAGGCGCCTCCGGCCTTGAGCACCGCCAGCGCCGCGACGATCATGCGTTGGGAGCGGTCGAGACAGACGACCGCCCTCTCCTCGGGCCGGACCCCCAGCGCGTGCAGCCGGCGGGCGAGCCGGTTGGCGGCGCCGTCGAGCTGGGAAAAGTCGAGCCAGGCCTCCACCGCGACGACGGCGGTCCGCCCGGGCACCCGCCGCGCCTGCCCGGCGAACAGGTGGTGGACGCAGGCGCCGCCGAAATCTCGCTCCTCGCTGCTCCAAGCCGCGAGGAGGCGGGCGCTTTCGGCTCCGGGCACGAGATCGAGCTCCCCGGCGGCGGCGGCGGGCCGGCGCGCTGCGTCCGCCAGCAGGGTGAGAAAGGCCTCCGCGAGGCGCGCGACGTCGCCGGAGTCGAAGCGGGCCGGATCGTAACGCAACTCCCCGCGGAGGCCGTCCTCGCCGGGGGTCAGGACCAGGCGCAGCTTGACGCCGCTCGTCGCCAAGTGCCAGGCGCGCAGGGGGAACGCCCCGGTGGCGGGAGCCAGGAAGAGCTCGACGGCCGGGGGAGCCGGCTCCTCGTCCTCGCCGGCCGGCGGCGGCTGGTAGAACTCCTGCCATCTCTCCGCCTCGGCGCTCTCGGCCGCGATCTTCTTGACCAGGCTGGAGAACGGCAGGCCGGCGTCGAACGCCGCTCGCACCGGCAGAGTGCGGGCCATGGGTCCCATCACCCCCCGGAGCTCCTCGAACCGGCGGCCGTCGAAGACGCGGTGGACGATGATCTCGTCCTGGCCGCTCCAGCGCCAGAGGAGCGTCTGCCAGGCCGCCAGCAGGAAGTCGCCGTCCTGGACGCCCAGGCCTGCCGTGGCCTCGCCCAGCGCGCGGACGGTCTCCGGGCCGATCGCGAACGAGGCGAGGCTGTGGAGACCGCGGGGGGCGGCCGTCCGCTCGAAGGGGAGGCGTGGGACGGCCGCGCTGGGCGCGGGCTGCCGGCGCCAGAACTCGGGGCCTTCGACCTCCGCCTCGTCCTCGATGAGCTGATACTGCCACTCCGAGAACTGCACGTACTGGACCGCCTCCTCCGCGTTCCTGCCAACGGCCGTCGCCTCGGTTGCGAGCTCCGCGGCGAGGTTGCGCAGCGTCCACTCGTCGGCACAGAGGACGGGCAGAGCGAGGAGCAGGGCACGCCCACCGGCCCAGGTGCACAGCGTCGCCCGGAGCAGTGGCCCCCGGGCGAGGTCGAGCGCGGGCTCGGGCCGCGAGAGGAGCAACTCGTGCCACTCCCCGGGCGTGCCGGGGAAGGGCTCAGGCCGGGTCTCGGTCCGCCACTCGAGCTCGCCGGCCTCCTGGACGACCTGGAGGGGCAACTGCATTCCCGGCCGCATCCGGAACGTGGTCCGCAGACCTTCGTGGCGGGCGACGACCCTCTGCAGAGCCTGCCGGAGCAGGTCCGGATCCACCGGAGCCGGCACCTCCATGGCACACCGCGCCAGGCGGGAGGGATCCGCGGCGGCAGCCGGCCAGAGACGCTTCTGCTGCGGCGACAGGCGGAACCCGGCGATGGGCTCCCCGGAGACGGTTTCTACGGACATCGATGACCTCGTTCTCGAAGCGGATCAGGCGGCCATGGAGCTCTTCTCGAACAGCTCCCCCATGGCGACGACGATCTTGCGCTCGCCCTGGAACGGATTGCGGGCGTGCGCGGTGAGCATGTTATCCACCATCAGGATGTCCCCCTCCTGCCAGGGGAACTGGACGGCGTTCTGCCAGTAGAGATCCAGGATGTGCTGGACCAGGGAGTCTTCGATCGGCATGCCGTCGCCGTAGCAAACGCTGCGCGGCAGGCCATCCTTGCCCAGGAGCTCCTCCAGGGACTCGCGCACCCCGGGATCCAGGCAGGCGGCGTGGTGGAGCTGGATCTGGTTGAAGAACACCGTCTCGCCGGTCTTCGGATGCACCATAACAGCCGGCGCGGTCTGGCGCGTGCGCAGGCTCCCTTCCGGCGTCCATTCGAAGGCCAGGTCGGCGCGGTGGCAGTACTCCTCGACCGCGGACCGGTCGTCGGTGCGGAAGAAGTCCTGCCAGCTCACGTCGAGGCCCTCGACGAAATGCCGCACGTACATCAGACCCTTGTCCGCGAACCGCTGGCGCACCTCGGGAGCGAGCTGGGAGTAGATCCGCCGGCAGTCGACGATGGGGGTTTCGCCCCCCTCCCGGGATGGCGTGACGCAGTAGAACCACTGCATCATCGGCCACCGGTGCATGTGTGAGCTCTCGTTGTGGAACAGGATGGTCTTGTCGTTAGGATAGGGCGTCGACTTGTAGACCCTCTCGCCCTTGGCCTCGCGAGGCAGATCTCCATACTCGCCGAACAGGTTGGGGCAGATCGCCGCGGCGAACGCCTCGAACGCGTTCACCGAGGCGAGGCCGAAACCGCGGAACAGGATGGCTCCGTGCCGCCGCAGCTTCTCGTCGAGGAACGCCGTGTTGGCGTGCGCCCAGCCCACGAGGTCCACGTCCTCCGTCGCGGGCTGGAGCACGAGCGGGAGCTCGGCGTCGTTGAGAGAGCTGGTCCGGACCAGCTCTTCGCCGGAGAAGGCGACCGCCTTCGGGGCCACCTTGGTGAACTTCTGGAACTTGTCGCGCAGATCGCCTGACTGCGTCATGATCGGGTTCCTCCGTTTGCGCGGGAGTCGGCCATTGCCGGCTCAGACCCTCGCCACAATGGTTTTGGTTTTCAGGAATTCCTGGAGCTTCGACGCGTCGCGCTCCCGTCGCCGCGCGGTCTCGTCGCCGTCCGTCACCAGGGAGCTCAGCCGCGCGTCCGGGCGCTCCAGCAACCGGCGCAGCAGCGCCTCGAAGCGTCCATGCAGAGTCTCGATGCGGGAGGGCTCGAACAGGTCGGTGCTGTACATCCAGGAACCGGACAGGCCGGCACCGTCTTCGAGCACGATGAGCATCAGATCGAACCGGACCAGCTCCTCCGCCGCCGGAACCTCGGACAGCGACAGTCCGAGGCTCTCCAGGGGAGTGCCTTCGACGCTGTGCCGCGGAGCGTTGTTGAAGTTCAGCACCACCTGGAAGAGAGGCCTCTGGCTCCCCTGGTCAGGGCGCAGCTCCCGGACCAGCCGGTCGTAGGAGACGTCCTGGTGGGCGAACGCTCCCAGCACCACCTCGCGGCAGCGCCGCAGCAGCTCGCGGAAGGTGGGATCCCCCGCAAGGTCCATGCGCATCACCAGCATGTTGATGAAGAAGCCGATCAACCCCTCCGTCTGCCCCTGGGAGCGGCCGGCCATGTCGGCTCCCACCACCACGTCGTCCTGGGCGGTGTAGCGGTGGATCAGCAGGCTCAGCACGGCGAGCAGGAGCATGAAGAAGGTGACGCCTTCGCTGCGGCAGAGCTGGCGCAGCTCCGCGGTCTCCTCGGCGGAAAGCCGGAAGGACCGGTGCCGTCCCCGGTGCGTCGGCCGGTCGGGCCGCGGCCGGTCGGATGGCAGCTCCACCAGGGGAGGAAGCGCGCCGAGCTGCGCCCGCCAATAGGCGAGCTGCCCGCGCAGCGCCTCGCCCTGCATGCGCTCGCGCTGCCAGGCGGCGAAGTCGCCATACTGGATCTCCAACTCCGGCAGTGGTGAGGGGGCGCCCTGCCGGCGGGCGCCATAGAGCGTGGTGGCCTCCCGCACCAGGACGCCCAGCGACCAGCCGTCCGCCGCGATGTGGTGCAGCGCCATCAACAGCACGTGGCTGTCGCCGGTCTCCCGCAGGAGGCAGGTGCGGGCGAGCGGCCCCCGGCCGAGGTCGAACGGCCGGAGGCCCACCTCGGAGGCCAGACGCAGGACCTCGCCGTCACGGGCGTCGGCCGCCAGCGCCGCCAGGTCCACGACGGGGAGCGGCCATTCACCATCTGGCACGGCCACCTGGACGGCCTCGTCGGCGAGCGCCTCGAAGCGGGTCCGGAGAACCTCGTGCCGGGCCACCACCTCCCCCAGACTCCAGCGTAGGGCCTCGACGTCCAGCCGGCCGGTCAGGCGCAGGGCGAGAGGCAGGTTGTAGGCACCGCTGCCGGGCTCGAGCTGGTGGAGGAACCAGAGGCGTTGCTGGGCGTCCGAAAGGGGGGCCGCCGCGCCGTCCGGCCGTCGTGGGATCCGCTCGACGGCTCCGGCCGCCCCGCCCTGCCGGTGCGCCTCGATCGCCGCCGCCATCTCCAGCAGCCGCGGACGCTCGAAGATCAGCCTCAGGGGGAGGTCTAGGCCGAAGGCGTCACGCAGGCGGGACACCAATTGGATGGCCAGCAGGGAGTGACCGCCCCGGTCGAAGAAGTCGTCGTCCCTCCCGACCCCTTCGGTGCCGAGTAGCTGCGACCAGATCGCGGCGAGCGTCCCCTCCACCTCGCCATGCGGGGCGAGGGGAACGTCGCCCTGCTCCGGTCCGGTCCGGTCCGGACCAGGGAGCGCCCGGCGGTCCACCTTGCCGCTGGGCGTGAGCGGCAGCCGGTCCAGGAACAGGACGTGGGACGGGACCATGTAGCCCGGCAGGGAGCCGCGCAGAAAGCCGCGCAGCTCCCGGCCCAGCGCGGGCTCCACCGGCGTCGTCCCGGCGGGGACCACCCAGGCGACGAGGCGCCGGTCCCCCGGTCTCACCTCACGCACGTCCACGACCGCCTGTCCGACCGCCGGATGGTGGGCCAGGTGGGACTCGATCTCCCCCAGCTCGATGCGATGGGTGCGGATCTTCACCTGCTGGTCGGCCCGCCGCAGGAACTCCAGGGAGCCGTCGGGGCGCCAGCGCGCCAGGTCGCCCGTCCGGTAGAGGCGCTGTCCCGTCCCTCGCCCTCCCAGGCTACTCAGCGGGTGCGGAAGGAAGGCCGACGCCGTCGATCCCGGACGGTCGAGGTACCCGCGGGTCACTCCAGAGCCGCCGAGATACAGGTCGCCGGGCACGCCGGCGGGGACCGGCCGCAGGGAGGCGTCGAGGACGAACGCCTCGGCCCCGCCCAGGGGGCGGCCAATGGACGCTCCGGTTGACGGGAACGCGGCCGGCCTCCCGGCCACGAGAGGGAACACGGTGGCGGTGATGGTCGTCTCGGTTGGACCATAGCAGGAGAGGAAGAGGCCGCCGTCGTCCGCCACCGCCCGCCACTGCTCCAGCAGATCGCTTCCCAGGCTCTCGCCGCCGGTGATCCAGACGCGGACCGGCGGCCGGGGGGCGAAGCCGCGGTCCAGCTCGCGGAAGAGCTGGCGCATCAGCTCCATCGGCACTTCCACGACGGTCACCCTCTGCTCGGCGCAGAAGACCAGGAGCTCGGCCGGCGACAGGCGTCCAGGCGCGGGATGGAGCACCAGGGAGGCGCCGCTGGCGAGGGTGGGGTAGATCTGTTCCGCGGCGGCGTCGAAGGAAATGGACAGGAACTGCAAGACCCGGTCGCCGGCGCCGAGACCGGCCACCCGGGCCAGAGCGGACGTGTAGCGGGCGAGCCCGCCATGATGGGCCACGACCCCCTTCGGCCGCCCGGTGGATCCCGAGGTGTAGATCACGTAGGCCGCCTGCGCCGGGTCGATGCCGCCTCGCGTGAGGTCGCCCGGCGCGCTGCTCGCGAGCTCGCCGAAGCAGATGCGGCGGACCGGGCGGCCGGTGGCGGGCAGTGCCTGGAGCAGGGACGGCTGGGTGAGCAGCAGCTCGATCCCGGAGTCGTCGAGCAGGATGGCCAGGCGCTCGGCCGGGTACGCGGGATCGAGCGGGACGTAGGCCCCTCCGGCCTTGAGCACGCCGAGGAGCCCCACGATCATCTCCGGAGAGCGCTCCATGCAGAGGCCGACCCGCGCCTCGGTCCTCACCCCCAGGGCGACCAGTCTGCGGGCGAGGTGCTCCGTCCGCGCCACGAGGTCGCCATAGGTGAGCCGATCCCCGCCGCAGACCAGCGCGACCGCGTCGGGGTCGCGCGCGGCCTGAGCCTCGATCAGGCTGACCACGTCGCCGCCGTCGTATCCGGCCTGCGGAGCGGCGCTCCACTCGCCGGCCAACTGCCAGATCTCCGCCCGGGAGAGCGCCCGGAGGTCCGCCAAGAGGGCCTGGGGATCGGCGGCGGCCGCCTCCAGAAGGTTGGCCCAGTGCTCCGCCAGGCGGCCCACCGTGGGCGCGTCGAACAGGTCGGTGCTGTAGTCGAAGCGGGTGGCGAGCCGGCCATCGGCCATCTCGGTGACCGCCAGGGCGAGATCGAGCTTCGCGGGCACATGCTCGCCCCCCAGGAACGGGGAGAAGGAGAGATCCCCCAGCTCCACGCCGCCGGTGCCGGCGTTCTGGAGCACGAAGAGGACCTGGAACAGGGGCGAGCTCGCGAGATCGCGTTCGGGCTGGATCTCAGCCACGATCTTCTCGAAGGGAAAATCCTGGTACGTGTAAGCGCCGAGCGCCGCTTCCCGCACCCTGGCCAGCATATCGGTGAACCGGTCCGTACCGGCCAGCCGCCCGCGCAGCACCAGGGTGTTGGCGAAGAAGCCGATGAGGGGCTCCAGCTCCGCGCAGCCGCGGTTCGCGATGGGCGTGCCCACCAGCAGATCCGCTTGCCCGGTGCTCCGGAAGAGCAGGACGTAAAGCGCGCTCAGCAGGGTCATGAACAGGGTCGTCCCCTGCTCCCGGCCCAGCGCGGCGAGCGTGGCGGTGAGGCGGGCGGGCAGCACGATCCGCCGGCTGGCGCCGCGGAACGAGAGCGCCGCCGGTCGCGGCCGGTCCGCCGGCAACTCCAGCACGTGGGGAGCCCCCGCGAGCTGCTCCCGCCAGTAGGCGAGATGGGCCTCCAGGACCGGACCGCGCAGCCACTCCTTCTGCCAGGCCGCGAAGTCCGCGTACTGGACGGACAGCTCCGGAAGGGGGGAGGGCTGGTTCCGCACGAAGGCCTGATAGAGAGTCACGAGCTCGCGGACGAGGACGTCCATGGACCAGCCGTCGCTCACGATGTGGTGGAGCGTGAGGACGATGACGTGCTCGGCCGGCCCTAGGCGGAGCAGCAGTGTCCGCAGAAGGGGAGCGCGGTCGAGGGCGAACGGGCGGGCAACCTCGGCGGCGGCCAGCCGGCCGGCCACGGTTTCCCGCGCCGTCTCCGGCAGGGCGGAGAGGTCCACCAGGGGCAGGACGAGACGGAGCTCCGGCAGGATGCGCTGGTAGGGCCGCCCCTGCTCGTTCTCGAAGACCGTCCGCAGCGCCTCGTGCCGCCGCACCAGCTCGTCCACGCTCCGCTCCAGGGCGGCCAGCTCCAGAGGTCCCCGCAGGCGCAGAGCGGAGTCGATGTTGTACACCGGCAACCCGGGCTCGAGCTGGTCCAGGAACCAGAGCCGTTCCTGGGCGAAGGAGAGGACCTCGCGGCCGGTGCGAGGGATCCGCCGGATGGGCGGCACGGCCAACCCCGCCTGGGCGGAACGCGCCTCCTGGATACGGGGCGCCAGGTCGCTCAGGACCGGCGTCTCGAAGATCCAGCGCAAGGGCATCTCCACGCCGAATGCGGCGCGCACCCGCGAGACGAGCCGGGCCGCCAGGAGGGAGTGCCCGCCCAACTCGAAGAAACCGTCGCCCGCCCCCACCCGCTCCACCTTGAGGAGATCGGACCAGAGAGCGGCCAGGAGCTCCTCGGCCGGCGTCCGCAGCGCTGCATGTCCACCGGGGGACAGGGCTTCGGAAAGGTTGGGAGCGGGCAGCGCGCGACGATCGATCTTGCCGCTCGAGTTGAGCGGCAGCGTGTCGAGGAAGACGAAATGGGCCGGGACCTCGTACTCCGGCAGCACCTCGCGCAGGCCGGCCCGCAGGTCGCTCGCGCTCAGCTCCGCGCCGTCGGCGGGGACCACGTAGCCGACCAGCCGCTTCTCGCCCGCCACCTCTTGTGCGGTCACCACCGCCGCGTGCACGCCGGCCAGCCGGGCCAGGGCCACTTCCACCTCGCCGAGCTCGATGCGGAAGCCGCGGACCTTGACCTGGTGGTCGAGCCGGCCGAGGAACTGGAGCGTTCCGTCCGCCCGCCACGCGACCCGGTCCCCCGTGCGGTAGAGCCGCCCCCCCGGCTCCGTCGCGAAGGGGTCCGGGATGAAGGCCTCCGCGGTCTTCGCGGAATCCTTCAGGTATCCCCGGCCCACACCGATACCGGAGACGAAGAGCTCCCCCGGAACCCCGA
Source organism: Thermoanaerobaculia bacterium (assembly GCA_045807625.1). Taxonomy (GTDB): domain Bacteria; phylum Acidobacteriota; class Thermoanaerobaculia; order Multivoradales; family UBA5704; genus DATARR01. Next base: position 26,676 of record JBJMHA010000044.1, read on the forward strand.
CCGGCACCAGCGCGAGCGCGGCATCGAGCAGGTAGAGGCGGAAGTTGTCCATCGTCCGGCCGATCGGCGCGACGGAATCCACGTCGTCGGGGGGATGACTCACGACCCAGTGGGAGACGTTGTCCGAGCACTCTGTCGGGCCGTAGGCATTCAACAGCGGGACGTGCGGATAGAGGCCGAGCCAGCGGCGGCAGAGGGCGGCGGGAAGCGCCTCGCCCGTCGGCGAGAGCCAGCGTAGCGCGCGCAGGGCGGGGCGGTCGTCCTCCCGCCGTTCGATCCCGTCGAGCATCACCCGCAGCAGCGAGGGAACGGTCTCGAGGATCGTGACGCCCTCGCGGTCGACCGCCGCGAGCAGTCGTTCCGGATCGCGCGCCGTCTCGTCCGGGAAGATCCGCACCCGTCCGCCGACGAGGAGAGCGGCGAGGAACTCCCAGACGGAGATGTCGAAGCACTGTGATGCCGTCTGGGCGATCAGGTCGCGATCGTTGAGCCCGAGCTCCGTGACCTTCGCGCGGAGGTGGTTCAGCATGCCGCGATGCTCGACCATGGCCCCCTTGGGAGTGCCGGTCGAGCCGGAGGTGTAGATGACGTAGGCGAGTGACTCCGGCCATGTCCGCGAGGGCGGATTGGCGTCGTCATCGCCGTCCACGGTCGCGAGCTCGAGCGGCAGGAGCACCGCCCGCTGATCCTCCTGCAACTCGGCGAGCGCCGCCGCGAGGCGCGGCGCGTGCCCGGCGCCGGCCAGAGCCCATCCGGCACCGCTGCCGGTCAGGATCTGCCGCCATCGCGACGGCGGGTGATGGGGGTCGAGCGGCAGATAGGCGCCGCCCGCCTTGAACACCGCCAGGATCGCGACCAGGAACGCGCGACCGCGGTCAGCGAGCAGGGCCACCAGCCGGTCGTCGCCGACTCCCGATACGGCCAGGTGCCGCGCCAAGCGGTTGGCCTGGCGGTTGAGATCCCCGTAGGTCAGGATGCCGTCGTCATCGATCACGGCCACCGATTGCGGGTGGTGCGCCGCCTGGAGCTCGAAGCTGCGCACCATCGGAGTCGCCGCGATCCCCACGGCCACATCGTTCCATTCTGCCGTCATCTGGTGCCGTTCGGCCGGCGACAGGAGGGGGATCTCGGGCAGGCGCAGGCCGGGGTCGGCCGCCACCGCCTCGGCGATACGGGCGAGGCTGCCAAGGAACCGGTCCACGGTGACCGCATCGAAGAGGTCGGTGGAGTATTGGGCCGTGCCCCGCAACGAGCCCGCCGACTCCTGGAAGAACAGGGTGAGGTCGAACTGCGCCGCGGTCATCTGCGCCGGAATTCCGAGCAGTCGTACGCCGGGGAGCTCGAAGACCGTTCGCGTGGGGGTCTGCAGTACCAGCATCACCTGGAACAACGGCGAGCGGGCGAGATTGCGCTCGGGCAGCTCCTCGACGAGCTTCTCGAAGGGCATGTCCTGGTGCGCCTGGGCCTGGAGGACCGTCTCACGCGCCCGCGCCAGGAGATCGCGGAACGGGGGCGCACCCGACAGGTCGGTCCGCAGCACCAGGGTGTTGACGAAGAACCCGATCAGGTTTTCGGTCTCCGTCCGGTTTCGATTGGCCACCGGGCAGCCGATGCTCAGGTCCTCGGAATGGGTGTATCGGTAGAGAAAAGCCTGGAAGATCGCCAGCAGCACCATGAAGGTCGTGGCACCCTGCTCGCGTCCGAGCTGTTGCAGGTCCGCCGCGACCGCCGGCGACCATGCGAAGGTGCGCGTGTCTCCCCGCGAGCTCTGGACCGCCGGCCGCGGCCGGTCGGTGGGCAGGTCGAGCGCCGGCGGTACGCCGGCCAATTGGCGACACCAATAGGCGAGTTGGCGGTCGAGCACGCTGTCCCGCAGCCAGGCGCGCTGCCAGACCGCGAAGTCGGCGTACTGGACGGGCAGCTCTGGCAGCGGCGACGGCTCCCCTTGGAGAAAGGCGCTATAGAGCGCGACCGTCTCCTGCGCCAGGACGCCCGCCGACCAGCCGTCGGAGGCGATGTGGTGCACGGCAAGGAACAGATGGTGGACCTCCTCCTCCAGGCGCAGGAGCACGGCCCGCAAAGGTGCCCCGCTCTCCAGGTCGAAGGGCCGGACGACCTCCCGGGAGGCCAGACGGCGAGCTTCGCCCTGGCGGAGAGCCGGCGGCAGCGCCGAGAGGTCCATCAGTGGGAATGGCACCTCCGCCGCGGCGAGCACGACCTGCCGGGGCTCTCCGTCCACGGTGCGGAAGACGGTGCGCAGGACCTCATGGCGCCGCACGATCTCCCGCAGGCTGAGGGCCAGCACGGGGACGTGCAGCCGGCCCTCGAGCCGGAAGAAATTGACCAGATGGTAGGCCGGGTTGCCCGGCTGGAGGCGGTCCAGGAACCAGAGGCGCTGCTGGCCGTAGGAGAGCGGCAGCCCGGCGGCATCGCGTACTACACGGACCAGGGGCGGCGGCGCGAGCTCCCCGCCGTCCGCCTCTGTGGAGCGGCTCGCGAGCCGCAGGCCATGGACCGCCGGGGCCAGCTCCGCGGGAGTCGGGCGCTCGAAGAGAAGGCGCAGAGGGATCTCGATCGCGAGGCGCTCCCGCAGGCGGGAGAGCACGCGGATGCCCAGCAGGGAGTCGCCCCCGAGCTCGGCGAAGGCGTCGTGCACGCCGACGCGCTCGAGGCCGAGCACCTCCTGCCAGACGGATGCGATCTCCCGTTCCAGCTCGTCACGGGGCGCCACGTAGGCCTGGGGCAGGTCCGGCCGCTGGTGGGAGGCGGCGGAGGCCGCCGCGTCTCCCTGCGCGAGGCGCTGCGCCAAGTCGTCGGTGGTCTCCGCGAGCTCGATCACCGTCTCCAGATCTTGCGGAGAGACCACCACCTGCGCGGCACCGAGGGCAAGGGCACCGCCGAGCGCCTCGATGCCCTCGGCGGGGAGGATGGCCCGTGCGAGCCGCCGCCGTCGTTGCTCCGGAGATTCGAAGGGGATCTCCGTCCGCGCGGCCATGCCGACCTCTGCCCAGGCGCTCCAGGCCAATGCCACGACCGGCGTACGACCATAGGAGGCGCGGGATTGGGCGAAGGCGTCGAGGAAGGAGTTGGCGGCGCAATAGTCGACCTCGCCGACGCCACCGGTGACGGCGGTCAGCGAAGAGCAGAGCACGAAGAAGTCCAGGGGACGCGGGCCGAGCAGGGCATCGAGCACGAGCGTGCCCCGCACCTTCGGCGCCAGCACGGCCGCCGCTCCGGACTCATCCTTGAGCTCGATGAGCCCGCCCCCGGGAACGCCGGCAGCATGGACGACCCCTGCGATGGGACCGAACCGCTCCTCGGCCCGGTGCAGGCAGTCCGCCATCGCTCCAGGGTCGGCGACGTCCGCCGCCAGGGCCAGGACTTCGGCCCCCAGCTCCTCCAGCGAGCGAATGGCCCGGAGCGCACCCTCGTCGGCAGGGCCGGAGCGCGAGACGAGGACCAGGCGGGCCCGGATCCGCCGCGCCAGCTCCCCTGCCAGCGTCAACCCGATACCCCCCAGGCCGCCTGTGATCAGATAGACGCCTTCGTCCCGGAGGTTCCATCCGGCGCCGGAAGGGCGAACGGCTTCGAACGCCTGCACCCAGCGACGGCCTCCACGCAGAGCTACCAGGGGCTCCGCTCCGGCCGCCAGCAGCTCGTCCACGAGCAGCTCGACGCTCTCATTCCCGGTCGCCAGATCGAGACTCCGGCAGACCACGTCCGGCCGCTCCCGCGGCAGGACGCGGACGGGACCGAGGAGCAGCGCCCTGGCCGGCTCGATCTCCTCGTCCCCTACGACGCGCTGGAGCCCGCTCGATATGATGTCCAGCCGCGTCCGCCGTCCGGCCATCCGCGGCAGCGCCTGCGCCAGGAAGAGCAGGCTGTAGAAGGCCCGGGTCTCCGCCGTGGCAAGGTCTGCGAGAGCCGTTCTCCCCGCCGCCCCGAGATTCCACAGATGGACGATCCGGTCCGGCAGCGGGCCGCGCCGGCGCAGCTCCGCGAAGAGCGCGGTGTAGTCGCCGGAGCGCCGCGGATCGAGCGTGAGCCGCTCTTCTCCAGCGGAGAAGCCCCTCCCGGGGAACACTTCCGTGACCTGCTCGCCCCGCTGGCGCAACCGTTCGGCCACCGCTGCCGCCGGGCCGTCGGGCTCCGAGAAGAGTAGCCAGCTCCCCCCGGCCGCCTTGTCGGCAGGCGGGGGAGCCTGCGCCTGCCGCCAGGCCGGCAGATAGAGCCAGTCCGCCACGTCCGATCGCTTCTCCAGCATCCGCCGCGCGGGCCGTGCCCCGCTCGGCTTCAAGTCGACCCAGTAGCGCTGGCGCTCGAAGGGGTAGGTGGGCAGGGACAGGCGCCGCCGCCCTTGGCCGGCATGCAGCCGGTCCCAGGCCACCGGCACTCCGGCCGTCCAGAGGCTGCCCAGGGCCTGCAGGAGGACCCGCAGATCCTCGTCTTCCTCGCGAGGGCTCCGCATGGAGGGGACTGCCAGCAATCCGCTCGCTGCCTCTCCCTGTCGTCGGGCCAGCCGGCTCAGCGAGTCTCCCGGTCCGACCTCCAGGAAGATCCGGCCGGGCTCCGTGGCCAGCGTCGCGAGGCCGGCGGAGAACCGGACCGTCTGGCGAAGATGGCGGGCCCAGTAGCCGGGATCGGTGGCCTCCCCGGCGGTGATCCAGGTGCCGGTGAGATTGGAGACGAAGGGGATGCGGGGGGGCGACAGGGGGATCCGGCGCACCGCCGCCGCGAACCTCTCCATGGCGGGTTCCATCAGGCGCGAGTGGAACGCATGGGAGGTGTGGAGGGAACGGTGCTCGATTCCCGCTTCTCCCAGACGCCGGGCCAGCCCTGCGACCGCCTCTCCCGCACCCGACACGACGCACGCCGCCGGACCGTTGACCGCCGCGAGAGAGAGATCGTCGCCCAGCAAAGGGAGAACCTCCTCCTCCGGCAGGCCGACCGCCAGCATGACACCGGCAGGGAGCTCCTGGATCAGCCGCCCCCGCTCGGCGACCAGGCCGAGGGCATCGTCGAGTGTGAAGACCCCGGCCAGGCAGGCGGCTACGTACTCCCCGACGCTGTGGCCGAGCAGAGCTTCCGGGCGGACCCCCCGCTCCATCCAAAGTGTCGCGAGGGCGTGCTCGATTACGAACAGGGCTGGCTGCGCCAGGCGGGTTTCACGGAGCAGATCGGCGGAGCCCGCCTCCGGTTGCGCGAACAGGGCTGCGCGCAGATCGAAGCCCAGGGGGGCGCGCAACGTCTCACAGCAACGGTCCACGGCGTCGCGGAATGCGGGCTCCTCCCGGTAAAGGCCCAGGGCCATACCGGGATGCTGCGCCCCCTGGCCGGGGAACAGGAAGGCGACCGGCCGGTGGCGCGGCTCCTCGGCGCGCGTGATCACCTTGCGTGAGCCGGTCTCGGCCAGCGTCCGGGCGGCGTCGCGAGCGTCGCTGCAGACCGCGATCCGTCGGTGCTGGAACGCCTTGCGGCCGACCTGCAGCGTATGGGCCACGTCGGCGAGATCGACATCGGGCCGTTCTTCAAGAAAACGGCTCAGATTGGCGGTGGCGGTCTCCAGGGTGGACGCGGTGCGGGCGGAGAGCGCCAGCAGGTGCCAGGGCCGCGCGGGGCCAGGAGGGGGTGGCGCCGGCGCCTCCTCGAGGACCGCGTGGGCATTGGTGCCGCCGATCCCGAACGAGCTGACGCCGGCCCGCCGGGGGGAGCCGTCCGTCCGCCATTCCCGCAGCTTGTCGACGACGAAGAACGGGCCTCCTGCGAAATCGACGTTGGGATTGGGTCGCTCGAAATGGAGCGTGGGGGGGAGCAGCCTCTGCTCGAGGGCGAGCACGGTCTTGATGAAGCCGGCGACGCCCGAGGCCGTGTCCAGGTGGCCGATGTTGCTCTTCACCGAGCCGATGCCGCAGCGCCCGCCTTCTCCCGGCCCGAAAGCCTCCGTGAGCGCCGCGATCTCGATCGGATCTCCCAGGGCCGTGCCGGTGCCGTGGGTCTCGACGTAGGAGACGGACGCGGGGTCGACCTCCGCCAAGGCGAGAGCCTCCACGATCACCGCCGCCTGCCCCTCGACGCTGGGGGCTGTGAAGCCGACCTTGCCGGCGCCGTCGTTGTTGATCGCGGTCCCCCGTACGACGGCGTGGACTTGGTCGCCGTCTGCCAAGGCCTCCTTGAGCCGCTTGAGCACCACGATGCCGAGACCGTTGCCGCCGACGGTCCCCGCGGCGCGGGCATCGAAAGGCCGGCAGTGTCCGTCGGGGGAGTGGATCCCCCCTTCCTGATAGACGTAGCCGGCCTTCTGGTGAGCGCTGAACGACACCCCGCCGGCCAAGGCCATGTCGCACTCGCCGTTGAGCAGCGCCTGGCAGGCCAGATGGATCGCCACGAGGGAGGTCGAGCAGGCCGTCTGCACGCAGACCGCGGGACCGCGGAGGTCCAGCTTGTAGGCGGTCCAGGCGGCGAGATAGTCCTTGTCGTTGCCGTGGATGGTCCGGAAGCGGCCCACCGCCTCCATGGCGGCCGGATTCGAGTAGAGGTTGAACAGGTAGGTGTTCATCCCCACGCCGGCGTAGACCCCGATGAGCCCGCGGTAGGCGGAGGGGTCGTAGCCTGCGTCTTCGAGGGTCTCCCAGGCGCACTCCAGAAACAGGCGTTGCTGCGGATCCGTGATCTCCGCCTCGCGGGGTGTAAGACCGAAGAAGGGAGCATCGAACAGCTCGATCCCGTCCAGGACGGCACACGCCTTGACGTAGCCCGGCTTCGCCAGGAGACGGGGATCGACTCCCGCTTCCCGGAGCTCCTCGTCGGTGAAGAAGGTGATGCTCTCGACTCCGCTCCGCAGGTTCTCCCAGAAGGTCCTAACCCCCGCCCCTCCGGGGAAACGGCCGGCCAAGCCGATCACGGCCACGGACGACTCGAGCCGCAGGTGCAGATCGGATTCGTGCATGCCCGTCCCTTCGACCCTCAGCTCGACCGCCGCCGTTGGCGGATCTCGCGCTGCCGCTGCGCGTCGGAGGCACGACCGCCGCGGCGGTCCGGTTCAGGACGTGCGGGGACCGCGGCCCCGTCCGAGAGCCGCTGGGCCAAGGCTCCGACCGTGGGATAGCGGAACAGGTCGGTGATCGGCACCTTGACCCCGAGGGCCTGCATCTTCTTGTAGACCTGGAGCAGGAGGAGCGAATCGCCGCCGAGCTCGAAAAAGCTGTCGCTGACTCCCACCCGTTCCAGGCGCAGAACCTCGCGCCAGACCGCGGCGAGCCGCTGCTCCATCTCCGACCTGGGCGCGAGGTAGCTCTGGTCGATCTCGCGGCGGCCTTCGTCGGGCGCGGGGAGACGGGCGCGATCCACCTTGCCGTTGCTCGTCAGAGGGAGCTCCGGCAGCGGGACGACGACGGCGGGAACCATGTAGTCGGGCAGGCGCAGGCGCAGGAAGCTCCGTACCTCTGCGGGCTTCAGCCCTGGGTCGTTGGGGACGACATAGGCGACCAGCCGCCGTTCGCCGGGGCCGTCCTGGCGCGCCATGACCACGGCCTCGCGAATCCCGGCATGGTCCTCCAGACAGGACTCGACCTCTCCCGGCTCGATCCGGTAGCCGCGGATCTTGACTTGGTCGTCGTTGCGCCCGAGAAACTCCAGGGTGCCATCGGGGAGGTGGCGGGCCAGATCGCCGGTGCGGTAGAGGCGTCCTCCCGGTTCGGTGCCGAAAGGATCGGGCACGAAGCGCCCGGCCGTCAGCTCCGGCCGGCGATGGTAGCCACGCGCCACTCCGTCGCCTCCGATGTAGAGCTCCCCCGGCGAGCCGACGGGAACGAGATGGAGGTCGCGGCCCAGGATATAGACCCGGGTGTTGGCGATCGGACGGCCGATCGCCACGGAGCCGGCCGCGGGAGTGCCGGGCGAAACCTCGTGGACCGTGCAGCCCACCACCGTTTCCGTGGGGCCATACTCGTTGAAGAGCCTGGTGTTCGGGGCGTGGCGGCGCCAGGGGGCGAGCGTCTCCGCACGCAGGGCCTCGCCGCCGATGACCAGGATCCGTGCGGCGTCCGCCAACTGTCCGGCGGGGATCTGCGCGTCGAGAAGCGCCACGTGGGCGGGCGTGAGCTTGACCAGGCGATCCCCACCCGGCTCCTGGAGTAAGCGGCCCAGCGCATCCCCCGAGGCCTTCTCGGGCAGCAGGGCCACCGTGCCACCGGACAGCAGGGGCGCGAAGAGGCTCGTGAGGGTGAGGTCGAAGGCGAGCGAGGAGTGCACGGGAGCGCTCCAGCCCGCCTGGATACCGTAGGCCCCGATGCACCAGGAGAGATAGTTCACCAGTCCCCGGTGGGGGACCATGACCCCTTTCGGCGTGCCGGTCGATCCGGAGGTGTACATCACATAGGCCAGGTTCTCCGGATCTGTGACGGGCGGGGAGTCGTCCTTCCGTTCACCGGCGAGCGCGGGCAGAAGCTCATCAAGGAGCAGCGTCTCGAGGCCGTCCGGGGCCGGCCCTGCGACCCGCCGGCTCGTGGTGAGCACCCGGGAGGCGCCGGATTCCCCGAGGACGAGGAGATGGCGCTGGCGGGGATATCCGGGATCCAGGGAGACGTAGGCGCCTCCCGCCTTGAGAACGGCGAGGATCGCGATCACCATCTCGGGAGACCGTTCGAGCAGCAGGCCCACCCGGTCCTCGGGCTGTATTCCCGTCCGGCGGAGATGGCGCGCGAGCCGGTTGGCCCATGCGTTCAGCTCACCGTACGTCAGGCGCCGCTCTCCGGCGGTGATCGCCAGGCTCTCCGGCGACCGGGCGGCCTGCCGCTCGAACAGCTCGTGAACGCAGCGGTCGCGCTCATAGCCGGATCCCGTCTCGTTCCACTGGACAGCCACCTGGTGCCGCTCGGTATCCGAGAGGAGGCTGCGGGCGTCGTGACGCTCCTCCGGGCTCTCCAGCATCGCGTCGAGCGCCCGCAGGATGTAGCCGCAGAGGGCGTGCACCTGTTCGGTCCCGATCTCGCGGGTGTCGAACTCCGGAAAGAGACGCAGCCTGCCGAGCGAGACGGCGCTGCTCTCGAAAGTCACCAGCAGCTTGTAGTGGGTCACCGAGTAGTCGCTGTGCCCACCCCGGGCAGGCACGACCTTGCCCTGCTCCACGGCAGCACCGATGGCATGGAAGTGCAGGTAGCTGAACGCCGTCTCGAAGAGCACGCCCGGGCCCCAGCGGCGCTGCACCGCGGGAATGGGGTACTGGCGGTAGGGCAGCATCTCGACCTCAGCGGCGAAGGTGCTCCGGATGAGGTCGAGCCAGGAGCCCGCGGGGAGCTCGAAGCGCAGGGGGAGGGTGTTCAGGAACAGGCCCCGCACCTGGTCCCCGTCCAGTGTGTCCGGACGCCCGTGGAAGACCAGGCCGGTCAGCAGGTCGCGCTGGCCGGACAGCAGGCTCAGCACCTTGAGATAGGAAGCGAGCAAAACGCTCTTCAGCGGCACGCCGACCTCGCGGGCCAGCCCTTGCAGGCGCTCGACCTTCTCCCGCGGGACAGGGTAGTAGATCTTGCTGTCCCGCGGCGCCGCGCCGCGGAATTCCTCCGGCCAGCGCGGCAGGGTCAGCACCGAGCAACCGGCGAGCTTGCCCTCCCAGAACGCCCGCGCCTCCGCCGACTCCAGCATCTTTCTCTCCATGAAGATGAAGTGGCGGTAGCTGGTCGCGGGCGGTGGCTGCTCCAGAGGCGTCTCGCCTCGCAGGAATGCCGAGTAGAGGAACGCGATCTCCGACAGGGTGCTCATCGTGCTCCAGCCATCGGAGATCGGATGGGGCTCGGTGAGGGTGAACTGGAATCTCTCCTCGCTGCGCCGGTGGACGGTGAAGTGCACCAGGGGCGGCCTGGCCAGATCCACGAGGGTCCGGTTCTCCTGCTCGATGAACTCCTCGATGACCCGCTCCTGGGTCTCCGGCGCGAGGCCGCGGAGATCGAGCACGGGGATCGCGAGCGAGGCCTGCCGGTGCACCAGTTGGAGGGGCTCGCTGTAGGTGGTGAGGTCGAAGGACGTCCTCAGCACGGCGTGGCGGCGCACGACCTGGTCCACGGCCCGTTGCAGGAGCGCCTGCGCGAACGGGAGCGACAGGTGCCAGCTGTTGACGTTGTGGTAGGCCGGCGTCGGCTGATCCGGCGTCAGCTCCATGTGGTAGAGCATCCCGAGCTGCACCATGGACAGCGGGAACGCGTCTTCCAGCCCCGGCGGCAGCTTGGCGCGGTCTTCCTCCGCGATCATGCAGAAGGGCGGCACCTCAGGGACGGCCGGTCCGGCGGCCGGCTGAACCGGCGCGGCCTTGCGGCGCTTCTCCAGCATCAGCTCCAGCAGCCGCTGGCGCTCCGGAGACAGCGAGGAGGCTCGATCCAGGGCGCCGCTCATCCAGCGCTCTCCTGTCCGGAGAGAGCGGCGGATGCCGCCTGCAGCCTGGCCGCGACCTCCTCGTCGGAGAGTCCTTCGAGCTCTGCGAGCAACCCTTCCAGGTCTTCGGCGGCCGTCTCCTCCCTCCCGTGCGGTGGAGACATGGTCCGCAGCAGGTCGCACAGATCCGCGATCCGGTGTCGCTGGTACAACTGCTGGACCGTGAACTCGAAGCCCCTTTCCTTGGCCAGGGCTACCAGTCGCACACTGCGGATCGAGTCACCACCGAGAGCGAAGAAGCTGTCGAGCACTCCGACCCGGTCGACCCCCAGCACCTCGGACCAGAGCTCGGCTAGGACGCTCTCCTCGGGTGTCCGGGGAGCCACGTAGTTGGTCTGCAGCACCGGCCGCTCGGTGCTGGGCGCGGGCAGGGCCTTGCGGTCCACCTTGCCGTTGGCGGTCAGGGGGAAGGCGTCCATGGGCACGAAGTGCGCCGGAATCATGAAGTCGGGGAGGCGCTCGGCCAGAAACCGGCGGAGGTCGTCGACGCCGGCACTGCCGCCGGTCACGATGTAGGCGACGAGACGCCGTTCGCCGCGCTCATCCTCGCGCGCCAGCACGGCCGCCTCCCGTACCGCCGGATGGCCCGCCAGGACGCTCTCGATCTCGCCGAGCTCGATGCGGAAACCTCGCACCTTCACCTGCTGATCGTTGCGGCCGAGGTATTCCAGGTTGCCGTCCGCCAGGTACCGGACGACGTCGCCCGTTTTGTAGAGTCGCCCGCCGGGCACCGGCGCGAACGGATCGGGCACGAAGCGCTCGGCGGTGAGCTCGGGCCGCGACAGGTACCCGCGGGCCAGGCCCTCGCCGCCGATGTACAGCTCGCCGGACATGCCGAACGGCACCGGCCGCGAACGCTCGTCGAGAACGAACAGCCGCGTGTTCGCGATCGGCCGGCCGATCGGTACAGGACCGGCCGGAAGCGTGCCGGCGGGCACTTCGTAAACGCAACAGCCGACCACCGTTTCGGTGGGCCCATACTCGTTGATCAGGCGGATCTCCGGCGCGACCTGCCGCCACCAAGCGAGCCCCTCGCCGAACAGAGCCTCCCCGCCGAGCACGAGCGTCCTGGTCCCGACTGCGGCTCCGGCCGCGGCGAGATTGTGCCGCAGCAGCTCGAGGTGCGCGGGCGTGAGCTTGACCAAGCTGTAGTCCTCGCCGCCGCCGATCGCCCCGGCCAGCCGGGACAGGTCGCCATCGTCAGGGATCAGCCGTACCCGGCGCCCGGTCGCCAGGGGAGAGAAGAGGCTCGTCACCGTCAGGTCGAAGCCGAGGGGAGAGTGGACCGGCGCTCCCTGGCCCGCCGCGACCGCGTAGGCTTCCGCGCACCAGGAGAGGTAGTTCACGACGCTCCGGTGGGGCACCATCACCCCCTTGGGCCGGCCGGTCGAGCCCGAGGTGTAGATGACGTAGGCCAGGTGGTCCTCGCCGGCGCTCGCCGCCAGGTTGTCTGCGCTGCGCTGCGCGACCGCGGACCAGTCGGCATCGAGACGGAGGACCGGGACGTCGCCCGCGGGTAGGGACGCGGCCAGCGTCTCCTGCGTCAGGAGGACAGACGGACGGGCGTCTTCGACGATGAGCGCCAGCCGTTCCCGCGGATAGGTGGGATCCAGGGGCAGGTAGGCGGCCCCGCTCTTCAAGACCCCGAGCGCCCCGATCACCATCTCGGGAGTACGGTCGAGATACAGCCCGATCAGGCTCTCCGGGCCCACCCCGCGGCTGCGCAATTCGTGGGCGAGCTGATTGGCCTTCCGGTTCAGCTCGGCGTACGTTAGCCGCGCTCCGTCGGCCTCCACCGCGACGGCTGCGGGGGAGAGATCGGCCTGGCGCTCGAAGAGACGATGCACGGCGTTCGCGCCCTCCGCCCGGCCAGCGCGCGTATCGTTGAGCGTCACCACCAACTCGTGCTCTTCCTCCGTGCCCAGGATCCGCAAGTCGGCGATCGGAGCGCCGGGAGCGTCGAGCGCACTGGCGACGATTTCACGGAAGCGGAAGGCGAACGCCTGGAACGCCCTCTCCGGGAACAGTCCTTCGAGAGATTCGACACGGATGGTCAGCGCGCCATCCCGGGCGATGCACGTCAGCTTCAGGCGGCAGGGCGCGAGCGGTCCCCGCAGATCCGCGAGAGAGAGCTCCAGCTCCCGGGCTGCGCGAGCGGAGGGCCAGGGGAGGAGCTCGAAGCCGGGGGACCAGTCGCGGACCGGCGCCATGGGCTCCCAGTGCTCCTCCGGCACGAAGGAATCCTGCCCTTCGACCGTTTCGCGAACCTGCTCGTCCAGGCGGGCCACCGCTTCGGCGAAGGAGGTCGCCGTGGTGAAACGGCCCTGCACGGGGAGGGCGCTGGCGAAAGGACCCACCGAAGCGCGTAGCGGCTCGTACTTCCTGCCATCGCAGACCAGGGCGATCGCGGGCGGCGCGCTGCCCCCTCCCAGACGCGTGAGCAGGACGGTCCAGGCGGCGAGCAGGAAGGATTCCACCCCGAGCCCCGACGCTTCGATCCGGGCCGCCGTGTCGGAAGGGAGCGGCAGCTCGAAAGTGTGGACTGCCGCCGCTTCCGAGGGGCCGGTCATCGCCTCCAGGGGGAGGACGGTCCGGGATGAGGCGCCCTGGCCCTGCCAGCGTTGCTTCGCCTCCGCGGCATCCTCCGATTCGAGCAGCTCGTGCTGCCATTCCGAGAACTGGAGATACTGCACGATCTCCTCTTCACTCTCCTTCTCCGGGTGGTCGATCAACTCGGCCAGGTCGCCCAACAGGTTGCCGAAGCTCGCGGCGTCGGCCGTGAGGGCGGAGCAGGAGAGGGCGAGGACGTGCTCCCGCTCGTCCAGGCGGAACAGCGTCGCGTCGATCAACGGGCCGCGCTCGAGGTCGCAGGCGGGTTCCGGCAGGTCCGCAGACCACGGGCCCTCGATCTCTCGCCAGTTCACCGCCGCGTCTTCGCGGACGCTCTGGACCGGAATCCGGATTCCCGGCGTGCGGTGAAAGACAGTGCGCAGGGCCTCGTGGCGCGCCGCCGCCCGCTGCAGGGCCGTCCGCAGGGCCATGGCTTGGAGCGGGCCCCGGAGGCGGACGGCGCAGCGGGCGCGGCAGGCGTCACGGACACCCCGGGCATGCAGCAGCCAGAGCCAGCGCTGCTGCGGTGAAAGCCGGAACCCATGAATCTCGTCGGACATCTCTTCTCCGCGCGGCTCAGGCCTGGAGGTCGTCGAAGCTGGTCATCTCGCCCATGGCGACGAGGATCTTGCGTTCACCGGTGAACGGGTTGCGACCGTGGGCCGTCAGCAGGTTGTCGAGCATCATGACGTCCCCCTCCTGCCAGGGGAACGAAACCTCCAGCGAGCGGTAGGCCGCGAGGACCTCCGCCATCTCCGCATCCTCGATGACGCCTCCGTCGCCGAACCGGCACTGTCTGGGCAGCTCCTCTTGTCGGAAGACGGAGAGCAGCGACTGGCGGGTGAACGGGTCGAGGCAGGAGATGTGCCAGTGCTGGGCCTGGTTGAACCAGGACATGGCATCCGTCTTCGGATCCCGGACCACCGCCGGGCGGAAGGCATAGGTCTTCAGCCGGTCCTCATCCAGCCACTCGAACTGGAGGCGCTGCTCGGCGCAACGCCCTGCGACCTCTTCCTGCTCGTCAATCTGCAGGACCGCCCTCCAGTCCAGCCCCAGCCCCGTGCCATAGGTGCGTACGTACTGCACCTGCAGCTCGGCGAAGCGGTCGACCAGCTCGGGGCGGAGCCGCTGGTACACCTGCCGGCTGTCGACGATCGGCGTCTCGCCGCCGATCTCCGGCGCCTTGGCGCAGCAGAAGAAGATCTTCCGCGGCCAGCGATGGTTGAAGGAGTTCTCGTTGTGCCACAGGAGCTGTTGATCGGGGGGGAAGAACACCGGCGTGTAGACCTTGCCGCTCACCGACTGGCGGGGGTGCTCGCCGTTCTCGTTGAAGAGATCGGAGCAGAATGACGAGGCCAGCCGTTCGAAGGGCTCGGGCGAGTCGATGCCGAATCCCCGGAAGAGGATGCCGCCATGCCGCAGGAGGTCCGCTTCCAGGGCCTCGCGATGGCTCACCACCCAATCCACCAGATCGATGCCGGGCAGAGCGGGCCGCAGCACCAGGGGCAGGGTCTGCCCCTGAGAGAGGAGCTCGCGGATGACGACCTCGCCGCCCGGAATGGCCACCGCTTTGGGCTTCATGCTCCGGAGCTTGGAAAAGTCCGGCTGCGGGCGTCCGCCCTCTGCCTGGTGCTGTTTCTTGTCGGTTTGCATCAAGGCCTCCATCAGTTCTCCGACGTGGGCATGGGGACGGGCCGTCGCTGCCCGCATCAGACTCTCGAATTCGGAGCCGAGCCGGGCGATCGTGCCCTCGGAGAACAGGTCGGTTCGGTAGTTGGTCCAGCCCGTGAGCCCCGCCGGCAGATCCCACAGGGCCAGCGTGAGGTCGAGGTTGGCGGCTGTATTGTCCACCTCGATGGAGCTGAGCGTCAGCTCGGGGAGCTCGACCCGGCCCTCCGGTGCGTTCTGCAGGATGAGTTTGGCCTGGAACAGAGGAGGGTGGCTGAGGCTGCGCTCCACCTGGAGCCCTTCCACCAGCCGGTCGAAGGGCAGGTCCTGGTGGGAGTAGGCTTCGAGCGTCACCTGCCGGATGCGGGCCAGCAGCTCGCGGAAGGTGGGATCTCCGCTCAGGTCCACCCGCAGCACGAGCTGGTTGACGAAGAAGCCGATGAGCCCCTCCGTCTCGATCCAGTTCCGGTTCGCGACGTCGGTGCCGATCAGCATGTCCTTCTGCCCTGAACGGCGGTGCAGCAGCAGCGCGAAGACCGCCAGGAGCGCCATGAAGAGCGTCACCCCCTCACGGCGCGCCAGAGCCTTGAGCGGCTCGGCGATGGCCGCATCGAGGCTGAGACGACGCGTCGCCCCGCGAAAGCTCTGGATCTCCGGGCGCGGCCGGTCGGGGCGAAGGTCGAGCAGACCGGGAGCTCCCTGGAGCCGGCCACGCCAGTAGGAGAGCAGCCGCTCTCCCTTCTCGCGCAGCCACTCGCGCTGCCAGTGCGCGAAGTCGGTGTACTGGACGGGCAACTCCGCAAGCTCGCGACGGTTCCCGGACATGGCAGCCATGTAGAGCGCCGTGAGCTCCCGCACCAGCACGCCGAGCGACCAGCCGTCGCCGGCGATGTGGTGCAGGAGGACGATCAGCACATGCTCCCGCGACTCCATCCGCAGGAGCATCGAACGCAGGAGAGGACCTCGGGCGAGGTCGAACGGACGCCGGGACTCCCGCGCCGTCAGGATACGGCTCTGTGCCTCGCGCTCACCCGCGCCCAGGCCGGACAGGTCGACGATAGGGAGAGGGAGGGCTCCGGGAGGACGGACCTCCACCACCGGACCTCCGTCCCGGCTGGGAAACGACGACCGCAGGATCTGGTGGCGGCGCACGACCTCGGAGAGGGCCCGCCGCAGGGACGTGACGTCGAGCCGCCCCTGCAGCCGCACGGCCAGGGGGATGTTGAAAGCCGGGCTCCCCGGCTCCAGATGATCGAGGAACCAGAGGCGTTGCTGGGCGAAGGAGAGCGGCGGCGGGATCCCCGCGGGCCGCCGCGGGATGGGCGCCACCGTTTCCAGCCCCGTGTCCCGGGTCTCGGCGATGCGAGCGGCCAGGCCGGCCACCGTCGGACCGGCGAAGAAGTCGCTCAACGAGAGGTCGGCTCCCAACGATGCGCGAAGCCGCGAAAGCACCTGGGTCGCCAGCATCGAATGGCCGCCGAGGTCAAAGAAATTATCGTTTACGCCCACCCGGTCGAGGGCCAGCACGTCGGCGACGATCCCCGTCACCAGCTCCTCGACGGAATTGCGGGAGGCGGCATAGGCCGCCGCGAGATCCGGACGGGCACGGCGTTCCCGCGCCGCAATCCGTTGGGCCAACTGCTCGGGATCCGACAGCTCGGTCGCGATCCTTTGCAGCAGGGAGGCTCGGGGACTCCTGCTCAGCATTGCGGAGCCTCCCCGGAGACACCAGGTCGCGCCATCCGCGGCGGCGCGAGCAGCCCCGGCGCGCCGCTCTCTTCGGCGGTCGACTCACCCTCCAGAAAACGGCGGGTGAGCCCCTCGAGGAGCCGGACCGGCAGCCGGTACGCGAACCCGTCGTCTACCGTCTCGCCAGGCTCCTCACCGAAGCTCGCGAGGAAATCCCGGGCGGGCTGGTTGCGGGCCGTGGGGACAAAAGCGAGGTCGACTCGCGAGAGCCCGCGAGCTGCCGCGATCCGGCCCAGTTCCTCCAGGACCCGGTGCTCCACGCCCCGACCCAGCACTCGGCAACTGAGCAGCAGGGTCTCGACCTCCAATGCCGCCGGAGAGGCCCCGTAGATCACAACTCCGGTGAGCCCGTAGTCGCCGAACCGATCCTGTACGCTCACGACGAGGCAGTGGCGTTCCGGCGAACGGATGATCTCCTCGATCTCGTTCTCGCTATGACGGATCGTCGTCAGGTTGAACTGGTTGGTGCGATGAGACAACTGCGCCACTCTCCTGACGTGTTGCGGCTGGAGGAAAGACACATCGACGTTAATTCTCAAATCCTTTAGGAATTCACGAAAGGAATGTGAGTTGGCCCTTAAATTTTCTCTTTCCTCATTCTGTCGATACAACTCAGTGCGGCTGCGGTCCTCATCCGTGACAGGGAGGCGGTCGAAGGCCCAGACGTTCCGCAGCAGAGCCGGGATTTCAGCCGGATCGGCGGGTAGCGCGACCACCAGGACCTCCGGGCAGGCGGCCTGAACCTCGGCGCATTCGACAGGATTGTCATCAATGAAGATGAAGGCATCGAGACCGAGCCGGAGCTCGGCGGCCAGGGCCGCGAGATTCTCCGACTTGGGACGCCAGTTCGCCCGCCAGCCGACGACATGCTGCCGGCGCAGAGGCATGTCGGCGCGGGTGTCGAAGACATCGAGCACGTCCCGCTCGTTGTTCTTGCTACAGACGCAGATCAGCATCCCGGCTTCATGCTGCGCGACCAGGAGCTCCTGCAGGGCCCGGCGCGGCGTGTCCAGCTCGACGCCCTGGGGCCCATCCTCCGCACAAATCCCTTTCCACAGCGTACCGTCGCAATCGACGGCGATGACTTTGTAGGGTGGGATCCGCAGGGCGAAGAAGCGGCGCGCCACCATCGTGGCGAGCGCGTTGAAGAACGCCGGGGTGTAAGGGATGCGCCCCAGCTCGTCGCCGTGGGGATCGTAATACCCCAGCACGGGATAGACCGCCGCGAGCCCGGCGGAGGTCACGAGATGGACTCCGCCGGCAGCGGCGAGCTCCGCCGTCAGGAGATCCGCGGCTTCACGAGCGAGGTCGGCCGCTCCGGGCTCCGCCAGGTTGGCGGGAGAGCCTGGGCACACGAGGACCAGGAACGGCACCTTCGATCGCGAGGCGGCCGACCGCAGGGCGCCGGCGAGGTCGAGCACGTTGCGTCGCAAATCGTCCGCGGCGAAGGGGCGGCCGCGCCCCCAGTCCTCGAAGCGGACGAGGATCACGTTGAGCCCGTCCGCGTTCCTCGCCAGGCTCCCGGCCCCCAGCAGCTCCTGGAAGACCTGGCCATAGGGTGCGAAGACGATCTCTGTATCGAACCCCAGCTCTTCCATCCAGAACCGCAGGGGCCTTTCGAGAGGCTCCGCGGTGAACGTGGCTGCGATGGCGATCTCCGGCCTGCGCTCGCGGTCCCTGGCCGCTGCGGCCTGCCGCTCCAGCCGCTCGGGCAGCGGCATTCCGGAGAGCGCTCTCTCCGGTCCCTCGGCAAGCCACGCGAGGGCCTGCTCGTAGGCATCCAATAAGAGCTCGGCGGTCTCCCCGGCGAACAGGTCTGTGCGGTATTCGAGCGAGATCTGCAGACCGCCCGCCGACTCCCAGGCCACGAGCCGGAGATCGAGCAGCGACGACCGCAGGTCGACGGGGACGAAGGCGGCGGTCAACCCCTCTCCGGCGGCGGGGCGTGGCTGCGTCTGGAGCAGGAACCCGACGTTGAAGAGCGGATTGGAACCCGAGCGGCGGTCCGGATTGACCGCCTGGACCAGCTTTTCGAACGGGCAGTCCTGGTGCGAGTAGGCATCCAGGACCGCGCTCCTCACCCGCGCCAGGAGCTCCAGACCCGATTCGTCCGCCCGGGAGCGGAGCCGCAGCGGGAGGAAGTTCATGAAGCAACCGATCAGGGGCTCGATCTCCGCCCGCATGCGGTTCGCGATGACGGTCCCCAGGACGAGATCGTCCTGGCCGGTCCAGCGCGACAGGACCGCCTCGAAGGCCTCCAGAAGGACCATGAAGAGGGTGGCCCCAGCGCGCCGGCCCAGCTTGCGCAACCGCGCGGAGAGGTCCTCGCCGATTCGCCGGGAGCGGGCCGCGCCGCGCAGGGCCGCCCGCTCCGGCCGTGGGAAGTCGGTGGGCAGCTCGACGCGCGCGGGGGCTCCCGCGAGAGCCTCCGTCCAGTACCCGATCCGGGTGTCGAGGGCCGCGCCCTGAAGCCAGCTCCGCTCCCACCGCGCGAAGTCGGAGTATTGGACCGCGAGCTCCGGCAGCGGGGAGCGCTCGCCCAGGGAGAAGGCGCGGTAGAGGATCGCCAACTCGTCGAGCAGCAGGCTCATCGACCAGCCGTCCGACACGATGTGATGGAGCGTGACCGAGAGGACGTGGTCCTCGGGACCCATGGCGATCAGGGCGACCCGCAACAGGGGCCCTCGCGCGAGATCGAAGGGGCGCCGCCCCAGATCCTGCAGCAGGGCCGGCAGGAGAGCTTCCCGGCGGCCTGCCAGGACGGCGAGGAGGTCGATCCGGAAGAGCGCCGGCGGCGCGAGTGGTTGGACCACCTGCCGTGGCGTCCCGCCCTCCGAGGGGAAGCAGGTGCGCAGCACCTCGTGCCTGCGCGCGACCTCGGCCAGGCTCCGCTCCAACACCCGGTGGTCGAGCGGCCCCGAGAAGCGCACGGCGAGCGGCAGGTGATAAGCGCCTGCCCCGGGCTGCATCTGCTCCAGCAGCCAGAGCCTCTGCTGGGCATAGGAGAGAGGGGGATCGTCGCCGCGGCCGGCGGGTCTCAGCGGCGGTGGCGCCTGGGTTGCGGAGCGCAGGAGCCCCTCGATCTCGTCCGCCAGCTCCGCGACGGTCGGGTGCTCGAAGAGGGCGCGGACCGGGAAGTCGATCTGGAAGGCCTGCCGCAGCCGCGAGACGACCCGGATCGCCAGCAGGGAGTGGCCTCCGAGCTCGAAGAAGTCGTCCCGGGCCGCCGTGACCGGCCGCCCCAGGACCTCGCTCCAGACCATCGCCACGATCTCCTGGACCGGGCTGCGCAGCGCCGCGCCCTCACGCTCCGAAGCGGCAGGGCTCTCAGGGGTGGGCAGGGCCTTCCGGTCGATCTTGCCGTTGGGCAGGAGCGGCATTCTGGAGAGCTGGACCACCCGGGACGGCACCATGGCTTCGGGCAGCCTGCGGCCGAGATCGGAGCGGACCTCCGCCTCGTCGAGGTCCGCGCTCCCGGCCGGCACAGCATAGGCCACGAGACGCTTGTCCCCGCCGTCGTCCGCGAGGACCACGGCCATCGCCTCGCGGACGGACGGATGCCGGAGGAGCGCGGACTCGACCTCGGAAAGCTCGATGCGCACACCGCGGATCTTGACCTGATGGTCCGTCCGTCCGAGGAACTCGATCGCTCCGTCGGGCAGGCGCCGGGCGAGGTCTCCGGTCCGGTAGAGCCGCTGTCCCGGCTGCTCGCCGAAGGGGTCGGGGACGAACTTGTCCGCCGTGAGGTCCGGCCGGCCGGTATACCCGCGGGCCAGCCCCACCCCGCCGATGAGCAGCTCTCCGGGCACCCCGACCGGCGTGAGCTGGAAGCCGCTGTCGGCGAGGTGCACCCGGTCATTGGCGATCGGCCTGCCGATCACGACCACGGGCCTCACGGCGTCACGCCGGCACGGCCAGTGGGTGGCATCGATGGCCGCTTCGGTGGGCCCGTAGAGGTTGTGCAGGTCCGAGCCCGCCACTCGCGCGAAGAAGCGTTCCTGGAGATGGGGCGTCAGAGCCTCCCCGCCGCAGAAGACCCGGCGCAGGGAGCGGACCTCCCGCAGCCGCGGCTCTTCGAGGAACACCTGAAGCATCGAGGGAACGAGCTGCAGGATCGTCACCTGCTCCCGGGCGATCAGGTCCGCCAGGTAGGCGGTGTCCCGGTGTCCGTCGGGCGCGGCGACGACCAGTCGCAGGCCTGTGGTCCACGGGAGGAAGAGCTCCCAGATGGAGGCGTCGAAGCTGAACGGGGTCTTCTGGACGATCACGTCGTCCGCCTGTAGCGTCATCACCTCGTGCATCCAGAGCACGCGGTTCACGATGGCGCGATGCGGCACCATCACTCCCTTGGGCCGGCCGGTCGACCCCGACGTGAAGATGATGTACGCCAGGTGGTCGGGCTGCACGCCGGAGGACACCGGGGTGGTACGGGGGGCCGCGGGGTCCGGGGGATCGGCCTGCGGCTCCAGGACCGCGCACCCCTGCGCGGGCAGCAGCCCGCGCAGGTGGGGCTGCACGAGGAGCACCGCGGGCGCGGCGTTCTCCAGGATCGCCTCCAGCCGTTCCCGGGGATGGACGGGATCCAGGGGGACGTAGGCTCCCCCTGCTTTCAGCGTGCCGAGGAGCGCCACCATCATCTCCAGCGAGCGCTCCATGCACAGCCCGACGCGGACCTCGGGCCCGACCCCCGCGGCTCTCAGCCTTCCGGCCAGCCGGTTCGCCAGCTCATCGAGCTCGCCGTAGGTGAGGGAACGCCCCTCGAAGGTTACGGCCGGGCGGTCAGGCGCCAGCGCCGCCTGCTCCTCGAAGAGCTGATGGAGGCAGCGGGCCGGATTCAACCCGGTGGGCACGTCGTTCCACTCCACCAGGACCTGCTGGCGTTCCCCCGGTATCAGCAGGGAGAGATCGCCGACCCGTTGCTCAGGGCCCGCGACGGCGAGGCCCGACAGCACCGCTCCCAGATGCTCCAGCATGCGGAGCACCGTCGGCTCGTCGAACCGGGAGCCGTCGTACTTGATCTGGAGCCAGAGCTCGGAAGCCGGCACCGCCACCAGAGCCAACGGGTACTGGGTGTACTCGCGATGGTCGACTTCACGGACGGCGACCGACCGCATCGCCCGGACGTTCACTTCCAGCGGGTAGTTCTCGAAGACCAGCAGCTTGTCGAAGATCACAGGCAGCGAGCTCCAGGCCTGGACCCTGGCGAGCGGCGTGTGCTCGAACTGGCTCAGCTCCGCCTGATCCATCTGCACTCCGGCGAGCCAGCGCACGACGGCGAGATCCGCGGGCACGGCGACCCGCGCCGGGAGCGTGTTGACGAAGACTCCGACCATCGAGTCGGCCCCGGGCAGCGCGCTGGGGCGCCCCGCCAGGGTCACGCCGAACACCGCCTCGGTGCTCCCACCGTAACGGGCCAGGAGCAGCGCCCAGGCGCCCTGGACGAGGGTGTTGATGGTTAGCCGGTGGCGGCGCGCGAAGCCCCGGAGCTCTTCGCTGCGCCGGAGGGACTGCCGCCCGTGCCGTTCGGCGAAATCCTTGTCGTCGGGCTCCCCGGAGTGAGGGTGGGCCTCGACCGGCAGGGAGGGGGGCGCGCCGGTTCCCTCCAGCCTGCGGCGCCAGTAGGCCTCGGCGGACGCCAGGCTCTGCCGCTGCAGCCACGCCACGTACTCCCGGTAGGGCCGCGGCGCCGGCAGCGCCGGCTCCTCACCGCGGGTGAGGGCGTTGTAGAGGGCGAAGACCTCCCGCAACAGGATCGAGTTGCTCCAGCCGTCGACCAGCAGGTGGTGGAAGCTCCAGATGAGCCGCCACTCCTCGTCGGCCACACGCAGGAGGGTGATCCGCATCAACGGGGCCCGGGAGGGCTTGAAGCCCTGTTCGCGGTCGGCCTCGCAGAGCTCGCGCCACCGTTGCTCCCGCTCGCGCGGCGGGAGCTCCCGCCAGTCCTCCCACCGGAAAGGCAGCCGGACCTTGCGGCCGACGACCTGGAGCGGCTCCTCCAGGCCCTCCCAGGCGAAGGCCGTGCGGAGCACCGCGTGCCGCTCGACGAGCCGCTGCCAGGAGCGCTCGAAGGCCGTCTCGTCGAGGGGACCGGCCAGGGTGCAGGTGAGCTGCTGGAAGTAGGCCCTCGAATCAGGGGCGAATAGGCAACGGAACAGCAACCCCTGCTGCAGGGGGGACAACGGATAGTAGGCCTCGATCTGCTGCTGCTCGCTCATTCAGATCTCGAACTCGACGTTCTCCAGCAGATGGCTGAGCCGCTCGTCGTCGAGCGCGGTCTCGGACGGGCCGGCGAGCAGGGCCCGGAGCGCCTTCAGGATGTCCGTGGCCAGGGCCTCGATGCTCTCCCGCCGGTGAAGGCCGCGGCTGTAGATCAGTGCGACGCGGAGGCGGTCTCCCGCCACCGCCGCGTTGACCTCCAGGACGTGAGACCGTCGCTGCCGCGGGCTCTTCGTGGGACCCACGGACTCTCCGGCCGCTCCGAACAGGGCGGAAGCCGCTCCGGTGCCGAGCCGGCCCAGGTAGTTGAAGACCATCTCCGGCTGGGGCAACTCGCGGAGACGCACCGCGGCCGCGCCGCCGAAGCGCAGGAGGCCGTAGCCGATCCCCTGTCGGGGGACCTCGCGCATCCTCCGGTCGATCTGCCGCAGGGCCCCGGTGGGCCCGTCGATCTCCGACAGGTCGACCAGCATGGGGTAGAGCGTGGTGAACCAGCCCACCGTGCGGGTCAGGTCGACGGGTAGGCCGATCTCGTCGTTGTCGTTGTCGCGGCCGTGCCCCTCGAGGTCGATCCCCACGGTCGTGCCCGGAGCCCAGCGGGCGAGGGCGCTCGCGAAAGCGGCGAGGAGTGCCTGGCCGGCCCCCACCTGGAAGCGCTCCGGCATCTCCTGGAGGAAGGCCCGTGTCTCCTCCGGCTCCAGAGACGCCGAGACGATGTCCGCCGAGGCCTCGTCGTTCTCTCCCGCCCGATCCTGGGGAAGGGGGGAGACATCGTGCCAGGTGGCCTGAGCCCAGTAGTCGAGCTCGGCGGCGGTCTCCGGAGACTGGGCCTGCCCGGCGAGCAGCCCGGCCCAGCGCTGGAACGAGGTCGCCTTGGCCGGGAGCCGTGGCTCCTCGCCGCGCTCGAAGCCCAGGAGCAGCGCTTCCAGGTCCTCCAGCACGACGTGCCAGGAGACGGCGTCGGTCAGCAGGTGGTGGATCACCAGGAGAATCCGGCCGCTCTCCCCTGGGCCTGAGTCGAAGACCGCCACCCGCGTCAGGGGACCACGGGTCAGATCGAGGCTCCCCTGGAGGGCCGCGGCAGCGCTTTCGATCGCCGCGCCGCGCCCGGCCGCGGGCACGGCCGAAAGGTCGATCCAGGCCAGCGGGATGCCGACCTCAAGCCCCAGGCACTCCTGCCGCCATCCGTCCTCGCCCGGCGTGAAACGGAGCCGGAGGGCGTCATGGTGGGCCGCCAGCGCGCACAGAGCCCGCTCCCAGGAGGCGGGACTGCCGACCTGGTGGAGAGCCAGCAGCAGGGATTGGTTGTAGTGGTGGAGGTCGACGGTCACCTGCTCGAAGAAGCGTCGCTGGATCGGGGTCAGAGGCACCGGCCCGACCACCGTCCCCTGCTGCTCCTCCGGTCCGCTCACGCTCCCCGCGGCCGCGGCCAAGGCGGCGACGGTCTGGTGCTGGAACACCTGGCGGGGCACGAGCCGGACGCCGGCCCGCTGAGCCCTGGAGACGACCTGGAGCGCCAGGATGGAGTCCCCTCCCAGCTCGAAGAAGTTGTCGTGGATCCCGACCCGGTCCAGTTTCAGGAATTCCGCCCAGAGCTCCGCCAGGAGCTTCTCCGTCTCGTTGCGCGGCGCCTCATAGGTGGACCCCGATTTGCCCCGCTCGTCCGGGGGAGGGAGCGCCGACCGGTCGACCTTGCCGTTGGAGGTCAGCGGAAGCGAGGGCAGGATCACGAAAGAGGAGGGGACCATGTACCTCGGGAGCTCGCGCTCCAGGGCCTCCCGGAGTCCAGGGGCCCTCAGCTCCTCTCCCGGACCCAGCACGACGTAGCAGACCAGACGCCGTTGCCCCTCGCTGCCCAGGGTAGCGGTGACTACGGCCTCCAAGACCCCGGGCTGCCGTCCTGCGGCGGCCTCGATCTCGCCGAGCTCGATCCGGAAGCCGCGGATCTTCACCTGATGGTCCCGCCGCCCGAGATAGACGAGCTCACCCTCCTGGTCCAGGGCGGCCAGATCGCCTGTCCGGTAAAGGCGCCGCCCCGGCCGTCCGTCGAAGGGATCGGGCACGAAGCGCTCGGCGGTCAGGCCGGGGAGCCCCGAATAGCCGCGGGCCACACCGTCGCCGCCGACGTACAGCTCCCCGGGAGTTCCCGGCGGCACAGGAGCGAAGCTGGCATCCAGCAGGTAGAGCGCGGCGTTCGCGATGGGTCTGCCGATGGGTACCGGGCCCGGTGCGGGAGGGCCGGGGGGGAGCTCGTATACGCTGCAGCCCACCACGGTCTCGGTGGGCCCATACTCGTTGAAGATCCGCATCGAGGGCGAGCTCGCCCGCCACTGCGAGAGGCTTTCCCCCCGCAAGGCCTCTCCGCCCAGAATGACCGAGCGGAGCCTGGGGGCCGTGGCGAAGGCGTCCGGCAGGTGCCGCAGGCCGTCCAGGTGGGCCGGTGTCAGCTTCACCAGGTTGTACTCGCGCCCTCCCGCGAGGAGCGAGCTCAGGGCTTCGATCCCGTCGGCCTCTGGAATGATCAGCACCGTGCCACCGGCGAGGAGCGGCGCGAAAAGGCTGGTGAGGGTGAGGTCGAACCCGAGCGGCGAATGCACGGGGACGACAGAGCCCGGAGCGAGCGAGTATGCATCCCGGCACCAGCTCAGATAGTTTGTGAGCCCCTGGTGGGGGACCATGACCCCCTTGGGCCGGCCGGTGGAGCCCGACGTGTAGATCACGTAGGCGAGCTGTTGCGGCCCCACCACGACGGGCGCGCAAGGGGAGGGGGCGGGATCGGCTTCGAGAGCGCCGTCGAGGGAGAGGGTCTCGACCGGCAGGACGGGGAGGCGATGAGTCAGCCGATCGTGGGCCAGGATCAGGCGGGGCCGGGCGTCCGCGAGGATCGCCGCCAGGCGCTCCGTGGGCTGGAAGCTGTCGAGGGGCAGGAAAGCCGCTCCGGCCTTGAGGATCCCCAGCAGGGCCACCAGCGTTTCAGGAGAGCGTTCCGCCAGCAGGGCGACCGTCTGCTCGGGCCCCGCGCCCGCCTGGGAGAGGCGGTCCGCCAACCGGTCAGCCAGGGCGTCCAGCTCCGCATAGGTGAGCCTCCGGTCGCCGGCTTCGACCGCCACCCGGCCGGGGGATCGCCGGGCCTGCTCCGCGATCAGCTCGGCGACGCTCCGGTCCGCTGGATAGGGCGCGGCGGTCCGGTTGAAGCCGGTCAGCAGCTCTCTCTCCTCGGCCTCCCCGAGGGCCGGCAGATGGCTGCCGGGGCGCAGCGGATCCTTGATGGCGGCGGCCAGGAGGGCCTGGAAGCCCGTGGCGAGCCGCTCCAGGGTTGCCGCGGGAACGACCTCGGGATCCGCCGCCAGTGCCAGCGTCAGCCGTTCGCCGAGGGATCCCGCGGCGAGCCGCAGGTGGAACCTCTCGAGCACGGCCCGGCGCAGCCGGGGTGAGATCGTCAGACTCCCCGCCGTCAAGGGGCCCGGGTCGCGGTCGAAGTCGAAGAGGAACGGAAAGAACCCGCCCTCCTCCGGCCACTCGAAGAACTCCTGCCACTCCGCAAGCGAGCTGCGCGCCTCCGCAATCCGCCGCGCCGCCTCCGCGAAGGACGGGTCGTCGGCGAGCCCGACCGCGACCGGCAGAGAGCGGGCGAAGAGTCCCAGAGCCTCGTCCAGGCCTTCGTACCTCCGCCCCGCGAAGGCGACCCCCACCGTGATCCCGCCCTCGCCGGTCCGCTTCTCCAGAAAGATTCTCCAGGCGGCCAGGAGGAAGTCCTCGACGTCTATGCCGGCAACTCCCGCCGCCCGGAGGAGCCGTTCCTCCAGGCCGGGTTCCAGGAAAAGCTCCCGGACCAGCGGCCAGAAAGCCGAGCCGGGAGGGGCCGGTGTGGAGAAGGGGAGCCTCGGCGCTTCGACCGACGCCGGATCCCAGGACCGCCAATAGCTCCGGCCGTCGGCCGTATCCTCCGCGATCAGGAGGTCGTTGAGGACCTCGGACACGTCGGCGTATTGAACAGGATCGGGTCCCGGATCATCCGGCGGCTGCAGGGCGGCCGCCAGCTCGCGAGCCAGGTTGGCCATGGACAGGAGATCGGCACAGAGCGCCGGCAAGGTGAGCAGAAGGGCATGCCGTCCGGGGGAGAGCTCCTGCAAGGTCGCCCGCAGGACCGGACCGGAGGCGAGATCGAACGGCTGGCCAGCGATCTTCAAGAGCAGCGCTCCGGGATCCTCTTCCGCGGTAACGCGGAGCCACTCGACCGCCGGCTCCGCGATGACCTGGACGGGATCGGTCAGCCCCGGGATCTGCCGGTAGACGGTGCGCAGGATCTCGTGCCGCGCCACCACCGATTCCAGGGCCTGCCGGAGCGCCGCCGGATCGAGGTCCCCCGTGAGCAGCCAGGCTCCCTGAACGAGGAATCCACTCCCGCCGCTCGCCTTCAGCAGCGACCACGCGCGCCGCTGCTGTGGAGAGAGCTGAAAGCCCTGGTCGGTCGTCGGGGGGGCCGCCGGGAGAACGTTCGTCGGTGCGCCTGTCACCGCGTGCTGACCACCTTTCGCCGGATCTGGGTGAATTTCTCTTCGCGCGCCTGGCGCAGCCGCTGCTCCCTCTCGACACGCCGCCGCTCCGCCTCCTCGCGGCGGCAGGCATCGAGCCGGCTCAACGGAGCCTCCGGATCGGCTACGGCGGTACGCAGGATCGATTCGAAGTCGGCCAGGATCTCACGGATGGTCGCTTCGGTATAGAGGTCGGTGCTGTATTCGAGCGAGCCGCGGATGCCGTCCGGGGTTTCGACGACGTTGAACAGGAGATCGAACTTGGCCTTCCAGGCGGGGACGCTCTCCGGAACCACGGTGAGCGAGTGCCTGCGCTGCGCCAGCCGGGGGATGTTCTGGAGCACGAACTTCACCTGGAACAGCGGGGTCCTGCCGGGATCGCGCCCGGGCCGCAGGGCTTCGAGCAGCTTGTCGAAGGGGAGATCCTGGTGGAGATAGGCTCCCATCGCCGCCTTCCGGACCCTGTGGATCAGCTCGCTGAAGCCGGGATCCCCGGATAGGTCGGAGCGGAGGACGACCTGATTGACGAAGAAGCCGATCATGCCCTCGGTCTCGCGGCGGTTCCGGTTGGCCACGTCGGTGCCCACCACCACATCCTCCAGGCCGGACCGCTGGCCCACGAGCACGCAGCAGGCGGCGAACAGGGTCATGAAGAGGGTTGCCCCCTGCCGCTGGCCGAGGGACCGGAGCTGCTCGGACAGCGGCGCGGGCAGCTCGAAGCTCACGCTCGCGCCATCGAGGGCCCGCGTCTGAGGCCGCGGCAGGTCGCCCGGGATCTCCACGACCTCGGGGGCTCCGGCGAGAGCCGCCCGCCAGTAGTCCAGCAGGCGTTCCAGGGCCTCTCCCTGGAGCCACTCCCGCTGCCAGACCGCGAAATCGACGTATTGGAGGATCGGCTCGGAGAGAGGGGACGGCCGGCCGGCGACCATGGCCTCGTAGAGCGCCGCCGTCTCCGACAGGAGCACCTGGAGCGACCAGCGGTCCGAGATGATGTGATGCAGAGCCAGGAGCAACAGGTGCTCCTCCCCGCTCAGACGCAGCAGGAGGATCCGGAACAGAGGTCCGCTGCCCAGGTCGAAAGAGCGCTCCGCGTCTTCTCTGAGCAGGCGCCGGGCCAGCGAACGGGCGCGCTCGGCCGGCAGGCCTCCCAGGTCCACCATCGTGAGATCGCAGGCGGCGGGCGGGTTGATGATCTGCACCGGCTGGCCGTCGCGGTCCGCGAAGGTGGTGCGGAGCGACTCATGGCGCCGCACCACCTCGGACAGCGCGCGGGCGAGGCTCTGCGTCGAGAGTGGGCCGAGGAGACGGACGGGCAGCGGCACGTTGTAGGCCGAGCCGTCCGTTCCGAGCTGGTCCAGAACCCAGAGGCGGTTCTGCGCGAACGAGACGGGCAGGCTCCCCTGGCGCGGCGCGGGCTGGATGGGCGGTAGCTCCAGCCCCTGCCGGGCTTCCAGCAGAGCCGCCAGCCGCGCCGCCATGTCTGCGAGGCTCTCGGCCCCCAGGACCTCGGGGAGCGGCAGCTCGACGCCCAGGGCCTGCCGCACCCGGGAGGCGACCTGGGTGGCGAGCAGGGAGTGACCGCCGAGGGAGAGGAAATTGTCCGCGTGGGACGGCCGTCCGGAGCCGAGCACCTCGGCCCAGATGCCCGCCAGGATCTCCGCGACCGGCTGGGAGGGAGATTCGGCGATCTCGCGCTCCTCCCCCTCGCGGCCCGTCGCCGGCGCTGCCGGCAGGGCGTCGCGGTCGATCTTGCCGTTCACCGTCAGCGGGAAGCGGTCCAGGGTCACGAAGGCCGCTGGCAGCATGTACTCGGGGAGACGGGCCGCGAGGTGCTCCCGCAGCTCCGGCGTCCCCGGCGCGCTGGCGGGTCCGGGCACCAGATAGGCCACCAGCCGGCGCTCCCCTCCGGGGCCGTCGTCGCGGGCCACGACGAGCGCCTCACGCACCGCCGGGTGGGTGGCGAGCGACGCTTCGATTTCGCCGAGCTCGATGCGGAAGCCGCGGATCTTGACCTGATGGTCGATCCGGCCCAGGTAGTCCACGTCGCCGTTGGACAGACGCCGGGCCAGGTCTCCCGAGCGATACAGGCGGGAGCCGGCGGGGCCCCAGGGATCCGGCACGAAGCGCTCGGCGGTGAGGTCCGGGCGGCCGAGATACCCCAGCGCGAGCCCCTCGCCCCCGACGAACAGCTCGCCAGGCACCCCGACCGGCTGAGGGCGCAGCCGGGGGTCGAGCACAAAGAGGGAGAGATCGGGAATGGGAGCGCCGATCGGGCTGCCTCCGGCGGACGAATCGGCGCGGCTCAGCGGTCGCCAGGTCACGTGCACGGTGGTCTCGGTGATGCCGTACATGTTGACCAGCCGGGGCCGCTCGTCACCATGGCGCTCGAACCAGGGGGCGAGGCTCGCCGGCTCCAGGGCTTCGCCGCCGAAGATCACCCAGCGCAACGCCAGGTCGGAAGGCTCGCCGCCGAGCACCGCTTCCTCCGCCCAGAGGAGCTGGCGAAACGCGGAAGGGGTCTGGTTGAGCACGGTCACCCGCTCCTCGCGCAGCAGGCGATAGAACGCCTCGGGCGAGCGGCTCTCCCAATACGGCACGACCACCAGCCGGCCGCCGTAGAGCAGAGCTCCCCAGATCTCCCAGACCGAGAAGTCGAAGGCGTAGGAGTGGAAGAGGGTCCACACGTCGTCCGGGCCGAAGCCGAACCAGGCGTCGGTCGCGGTCAGCAGGCGGTCCACGTTGCGGTGCGAGACCACCACCCCCTTGGGCCTGCCGGTCGAGCCGGAGGTGTAGATCACGTAGGCCGGCTGCTCCGGATCGATCTCCACCCCCAGCCACTCGGCGCTGCATCCCGCGATCTCCTCGCGCTCGGCGTCGAGCCTCACCAACCGGACGGCGCCGTCCGCCAGGCCGTCCGCCAGGCCATCCTGGGTGATCAACAGCGGCGCGCCGCTGTCCGTCAGCGCGAAGGTGAGGCGTTCCAGGGGGTGGGCGGGATCGAGGGGCAGGTAGCAGGCGCCCGTCTTGAGCACCGCCAGGATGGCGACCACCATGTCCGCCGACCGTTCCAGACAGAGGCCCACCGGCTGCCCCGGACGGAGCCCCTGGGCGAGCAGGTGGCGGGCGAGCCGGTTGGCCCGCCCATCCAGCTCCCGGTAGGTGAGCCGTTCACCGCTCGCCGTAACGGCCATCGCCTCGGGAGCCCGGTCCACCCGTTCCTCGAAGCGCCTGGGCAGGGGAGAGGACGGGCCACTCTCGCCCGGGATCGCCATGGACGAGACCTGGACCCGCTCGGCCGGATCGAGGATCTCCAGGCCCTCGACCGGCGCCTCTAGCCGCGAGGCGGCGCTCGCCAGCAGAACGCGGAAGCGGCGCAGCATCCGCCGGACCTCCGGCTCGGACAGCACCGCGTTGTCGTAGGCCAGGTCGAGAACGATCCTGCCGGGGTCTGGGGTCACGGCGAGCCGCAGCTTGAACCGGTCGCTCCGTGAGCTCTCCCGCTCGACGGACCAGCGGACATCCGCGGTCTGCAGCGGCGGACGGATCGCCCGCGCCTCGAACTGGATGGGCGGCCAGCCCTCGGCGGCGCTCTCGTAGAGCTGCTGCCATCCCGCGTGTTCCCGCAGGACCTCCTCGGTACGGCGGACGGTCACGGCCAGCGGCTCCTCCTCGCTCACCCGCAGGACCACCGGCAGATGCCGGGCCAGGGAGCCCACCGCAGCGCCGAGCGGCTCCAGGGTCCGTCCCGGGAATGCCACACCCACCGCGATCTCCTGGCGGCCGGCAAGCCGCGACAGCAAGAGCTGCCAGGCGGTGAGGAGGAAGGCCGTGAGGGACGCACCGGTCGCTCGCGCGGCAGCCGCGAGCCCGTCCGAGGTCTCGAAGTCGAGGGTCTCGCCCACGTCCTGTGGCATGAAGCCGGCGCGGCCTCGCTCCTCGAACGGGAGCTCGACGTCCCAGAGCTGAGGCCGCGCGTGCTCCCGCCAGTACCGGCGGGCCTCCGCCGACGCCTCCGAACGGAGGATTCCGGCCTGCCATGCCGCCAGGAGGGGCCAGGGTGGAGCCGGCGGAGGCGGGCTTCCACCTTCCACCAGAGCTCCATACAGGAAGGCCGTTTCGGCCAGCAGATTCCAGAGCCCTTCGCCGTCCAGGGCGAGGGCCGGAGCGCTGACCTCCAACCGGTAGACGTCCTCTCCCAGGCTCTCCAACTGGAACGCCAGCGCGCCGGGGGCGAGGTGAGGATGGCGCTCGCGGGCCTGCCGGACCGCCTCGTGGAAGGCCTCGGCATGGAGCGGTCCTTCGAGCCGGGCCGAGCATTCCGTGAGGTGAGGCCCTGCGAGCGGCGCAGGCGAAAGAGTCTCTGAAGGAAGGGGGGCGGAGAGCGCCCGTTCGAGGTCGCGTGCCAGGATCTCCCGGATGCTCGCGAGGCGTTCCTCGCGCCGTCTCCGCTCCGCACCGGCGATCGTTTCCAGGAGGTCCGCGACCCGGGCGCCGGAGGACTCGGGGATCGCCTCCAGGAGCAGAGCCAGATCCTCGATCAGGGAAGCGGCCGTGGCCGGCTCGAACCGTCCGCCGTCGTAGGTCAGGCGCAGGGAGAGCCCGCGCCCCGGCACGGCCAGCAGGCTCAGGGGGTAGTTGGTCCGCGTCCCATAGCGGACCTCCCGGATCTGGAGGTCGCCGTCCGCGCGGCGGAGGGCGGCGTCCACCGGATGGTTGACGAAGGCCAGGATGGAATCGAACAGGGGCCCGCCGCCAGGGATCTCGCTCCAGCCCTGGATTTCGAGCAGGGAGCTGCCCTCGTGACGGCGCATCTGGAGCTGGCGGGCCTGGTGTTGCTTGAGCCAGGGGAGGAGCCCTTCTCCGGTCCTCACCCGGACCCGGACGGGAAGGCTGCTGACGAAGAGGCCGACCATGGATTCCACCCCTTCGAGATCGTCCGTCCTGCCGGATGTCGCGGCTCCGAAACAGACGTCCTCACGACCGGTGCGGTGGCTCAGGACGACGGCCCAGGCGGCTTGTAGGAGGGTGCTGACGGTCAATTGGCTCCGGCGGGCGAAAGCCTGCAGCGCTTCGGTGCGGTCCGGCGGTAGCGAGACTCGAGCTTCCCCGTGCTCCGCCCCCCGGTCCGCCGCCGGCCGCTCGCGGTCCCCCGGCACGCGGGTGGGCGAGCGCAACCCCGCCAGCTCGCGCCGCCAATACTCCTCCGCCTCCTGGAGATCGCGGTCGCGCAGCCGGTCGATGAAGTCCCGGTAAGGGCGGACGGTCTCCAGGCGCGGCTCGATCCCCTGGCGCAGGGCCTGGTAGACCACCACCACGTCCCGGAGGACGACGGCCACCGACCAGGCGTCCATCAGGATGTGGTGATAACTCAGGACGAAGCCGCGGAGCCCCGGCTCCAGGTCGAAGAGGGCGAGCCGCATCAGCGGGGGGGCGGACATCTCGAAGCCGCGCTCGCGGTCCTCGCGAAGGAAGGCCGCGACCCGTTCCTGGCGCGCCTCTGGCGCCACCGCCCGCCAGTCCGACTCCTCGATGCGCAGCTCCACCTGCTTCAGCACGGCCTGGACGTTCCGCCCCTGGCGATCGGTGAGGAAGGCCGTCCGCAGGACCGGATGGCGCTCCACGACGCGCAGCCAAGCGCGGCGGAACGCGGTCGGGTCGAAGCCGCCGCCCAGCGCGAGCTCTCCGCTCAACTGGTCGAAGTAGAGGCCGGACCGCGGGTTGGCCAGGCTGTGGAAAAGCATCCCTTCCTGGAGCGGCGAGAGGGGATAGACGTCCTCGACCGCGCCGGCGCCGCCGACGTGGTCCAGCACCTCCGCGAGCTCTCCCGGCCCCAGCCCCGGCACCGCGAAGCGCTCCGGCCCGGTGCCGTCCCCCGCCCGGGCCTGCGCCGGCTCCGGGCCGCGCGCCGCCGCAGCCAGCTCCGCGACCGTCTGGCGCTCGAAGAGCTGGCTGGTGGTGAGTTGCAGGCCGAGTTGGCGCGCCCGGGAGAAGAGCTGGATTCCCAGCACCGAGTCGCCGCCCAGCTCGAAGAAGTTGTCGTGTACGCCCACACGGTCGAGGCCCAGGAGCTCCCGCCACAGCCCGGCCAGCTTCTCCTCCACCGGGTCGCGTGGCGCGGCGTAGGGGGTTTCCAGGGCGGGCCGTGGGTGGGAGGGCCGGACGGGAGCGCCCGGCGCCGAGGCCGCCGGTCTCGCCGGGATCGCCGCTACGGGCTCCGCGACCGCTGCGGGCGTCGCGCCGGGCCCCCCGCGCAGGAGCTCCGGCAGGTCGCGGGGAGAGACCGCGACCTGTGACAGGGAGAGGGCGCCGAGCAGGCGCATCCAGGCCTCGGCCCCCTCCCCGGGCTGGATGCGCCGGCCGGCCGGCGCCGACGAGATGGCGGGCCGCGGCGCCGCGCTCTCGCTGCCCAACCGGCGCAGGACGATCTCCTCCACGGCCACCCGCTCCGTCCCTTCCTCGTCCAGCAGGGTGACGCGATAGCGCATCTCCCCGCCTCCCTCGCCCACGAGCCGTGCATGGCTGTAGAGACGCCGGGGCAGCGGGCCGTGGACCGTGACGCCACGATAGGAGACCGGGAGATGGCCGCCCTTTCCCAGGTGCAGATGGGCGAAGCTGGTTCCCACGTCCAGCAGGGCGGGATGAAGGGGATAGTCCTCCAGGTCGTCGGCGAAAAGCTCCGGGATCTCGAGGAGGGCCAGAGCCTCCCCGCTCCCGAGACGGACCTCGCGGACGCAATCCCAGCGGGCCCCCCACTCGACGGCTCCCCGCCCTCCCTGTCTGGCGTCCGGAGGCGGCCGGTCGCTGCAACTGGCGAGGAGTTCGGCCACCTCGTGGCGCGGCACCGTGCCCGCGGGGCCGAGCCGCGCCCGGCCGCGGGCGTGCTCCCGCCACTCCTCCCCCTCGGATGTGCGGCCGAGCACCCGGACCGACACCGCGTCGCCGTCCGGGCGCAGCTCCGTCCAGAGCTCGCGTCCGCCCTCGGCCACCACGCAGGGGGATAGGAGCTCCAGCTCCAGGATCTCCAGCCGGTCTCCGGGCGTGGGCCGGAGCGCCGCCCGGACGATCTCCAGGTAGGCCGTCCCCGGCAGGATGGACGAGCCCAGGACGCGGTGCTCCGCGACCGGCCAGGGGTCCGCCGGCGTCAGCTTGGCGATGAAGCCTTGGCCGTCGCTCCGGGGGGAGCCGAGCAGCGGGTGATCGGCGGTCGAGCGGCCCGGCGTGGAGCCGTGGCGGAGGGCGGGTCCGCGGGCCCGCATGCCGACCCCTTCCCAGCCATCCCAATCGACGGACAGGGTGAAGGCGCCGCGCTGTGAGCGATGGTGGGCGAAGGTGTCGAGGAATGCGTTGGCCGCCGAGTAGT
The DNA here is from genome assembly GCA_045807625.1 of Thermoanaerobaculia bacterium. Taxonomy (GTDB): domain Bacteria; phylum Acidobacteriota; class Thermoanaerobaculia; order Multivoradales; family UBA5704; genus DATARR01. The sequence continues at coordinate 61,236 of JBJMHA010000044.1, forward strand.
CGACCAAGCCGACGCCGCCGTGCAGGGCGAAGGTCGATGAACAGAGGATCAGGAAGTCCAGCGGCCGGTAGCGGAAGACTTCGTCGAGAACCCTGGCCCCGTCGATCTTGGGCGCGAAGACGGCCTCGACCGCCCGCCGGTCCTTGCGCTGGATGAGGCCGCCGCCCGGCTCGCCCGCGGCGTGGAACACGCCATGGATGGCGCCGAACCGACCTTCCGCCAAGCTTACGACCTCCTCCATGCGAGCGGCATCCGTGACGTCGGCGCCCAGCACCAGCACCTCCGCGCCGAGAGCCTCCAGGTCCAGCAGCTTGCGGTCCCACCGCTCGCGCTCGGGCAGGGCCGAGCGTCCGGTCAACACCAGGCGCGCCCCGGCCGCGCGCGCCAGCGCCTCGGCGAGGACCAGACCGAGACCCCCGAGACCGCCGGTGATGAGGTAGGTCCCGCCCGGGCGCAGGCGGACCGGTTTCCCGGCCTCGCGTTCGAGTCGCACCGGCGACCAGTCGCGCTCCCAGCGGTGCCGGCCCCGCAGCGCCACGGCGGGCTCCCGACCGTCCCGCCCCATCTCGTCCAGGAGGTGGGCCGCCGTGGCGTCCACAGCCGGCCCATCCTCCGGCGGCGGCCAGACATCCACGGCGCGGCAGAGGAAGCCGGGATACTCCTGGGCGATGGTCAGCACGGGCCCCAGCAGGGTCGCCTTCTCAGGGTTGAGCTCCTCTTCGCCGGTGACCTCGTGGATGCCGTTCGACACGGCGATCAGCCGTGCCTCCTGTCCGCCCAGGGTCTGGGCGAGGTGGAGCAGGCTGAAGAAGCCGAGGTCCCTGGCCTCGGCGGGAGAGGATCTGCGGTCGTCGGCGGTGAGCGACCAGAGGTGAACGATCCGGTCCGGCAGCGCTCCGCGAGAGCGGAGCTCGGCCACCAGCGCTCGGTAATCCGCCGGGTTGCGGGGATCGAGACTGTAGCGATCGTCCGCCGTGCGGTCGAAGGCCGTGGCCGGGGTCACCCGCACGACGCGGACGCCCTGTTGCTGCAACTGCCCGGCCATCCGCGCGCCAACCCCGAGGGAATCTTCGAAGAGCAGGCAGTCGCCGGTGGAGGCCACCGCCGCGGCCGCCGGCAGCGAGCGGCGCCAGATGGGGGCGTAGAACCAGTCGGCCAGCTCTCGCCGCGCGGGGGCCGCCGGCAGCGCGACGCCCGGAGTGCCGCCGGGCTCGATCCAGTAGGCGCGGCGCTCGAAGGGGTAACTGGGCAGGCGCACGCGCCGCCGCCGATAAGGCGCGTGAAAGGCCTCCCAGTCCGGGGAGACCCCCTGGAGCCAGAGCTGCCCCACGGCGGCCGTCAGCGCGCGGGCTTCCGGCTCGGCTCCGCTCTCGCGGGGGAGCGAGGAGACGACCGCGCGGCCGGCCAGCGCCGGGTGCCGGCGCGCCAAGCCGCTCAGGGTCTGTCCCGGCCCCACTTCGAGGAGCACGGCCTCCGGCCGGGCCGCCAGGATGGCGAGCCCCGCGGCGAAGCGGACGGTATCCCGCAGGTGGCCGGCCCAGTAGCGGGGGTCTGTGGCCTCCTCGGGACGAATCCAGGAGCCGGTCCGGTTGGACAGGAACGGGACTCGGGGCGGCTGCCGGCGGACGCGCGCGACCTGCTCGCGGAACGGCTCGACCGCAGGATCCATCATCGCCGAGTGGAAGGCGTGGGAGGTGCGCAGGGGGCGCGCCTCGAGGCCGCGCTCCCGGACGCGGGCGGCGAGGGCCTCGACCGCGCCGGCCTCACCCGAGACGATGCACAGCGAGGGGCCGTTCTCCGCGGCGAGGGCCAGGCTCCCGGCGGCTTCGGCGAGCAACGGCTCCAACTCCCCGGCGGACAGCGGCACGCTGCGCATCGAGCCCGCGGGAAGGGCCTGCATCAGCCGTCCCCGCGCCGCGACCAGCGCGAGCGCGTCCTCCAGGGAGAAGACTCCGGCCAGGCAGGCGGCTACGTACTCACCGAGGCTGTGGCCGATCATCGCCGCCGGCTTGACTCCCCACTTCATCCACAGGCGGGCCAGGGCGTATTCGAAGCTGAACAGGGCCGGCTGCGCCAGGGCCGTCCGCTCCAGGAGGCCGCCGGCGCCGGGATCGAACAGGGCCTCGCGCACGTCGAGCCCGAGCCGTGGCTGGAGCAGCGCGGCGCAGCGGTCGATCTCCGCCCGGAACACGGGCTCCGCGTCGTACAGCTCGCGCCCGGCGCCCGCCTGCTGCGCCCCCTGGCCGGGGAACAGGAAGACGATCCAGGGATCGGCCTCTCCCGCCTTGACGGCGGCGCCCGCCGGCAGCTCCAGGGCGGCGGCGGCCTCCCCGGCGCTCCGGCAGACCACCGTCCGCCGGTGCTCGAAGTCGGTCCGGCCGGTCTGCAGGGTATAAGCGGCGTCGGCGAGGTCGAGATCCGGGTGCCCCCGGAGATGCGCCGCCAGGTTGGCGGCGGCCTTCTCCAGGGCCGAGGGGGTGCGGGCCGACAGCGGGAGGAGCTGCCAGGGCCGGGCGGAGTCCGCCGGCGCCTCGGGGGGAGCCTCCTCGAGGATCACGTGGGCGTTGGTGCCGCCGATGCCGAAGGAGCTGACGCCGGCGCGCCGGGGGCCGCCCTCGGAGCGCCAGGGCAGCGGCTCGGCGCTCACGAAGAACGGGCTCTCCTCCAGGCGCAACTGCGGGTTGGGTCGCTCGAAGTGCAGGGTCGGCGGAATGCAGCCGTGGCGCAGGGCGAGCACGGTCTTGATCAGCCCCGCCACCCCCGCGGCCGTGTCCAGGTGGCCGATGGAGCTCTTGGCCGAGCCGACGGCGCAGAAGCCCCGCCGCTGGGTGCCGGCGCGGAAGGCCTTGGTCAGGGCGGAGATCTCGATGGGGTCGCCCAGCGGCGTGCCGGTGCCATGGGCCTCGATATAGGAGATCGAATCCGGGTCCACCTCCGCCAGCCGGAGTGCCTCGGAGATCACCGCCACCTGACCCTCCGCACCGGGAGCCGTGTAGCCCACCTTGACGGAGCCGTCGTTGTTCACGGCCGAGCCGAGGATCACCGCGAGGATCGGGTCGCGGTCCTCGATGGCTTCCTCAAGCCGCTTGAGCACCACCGCTCCGAGCCCGCTGCCGAATACCGTCCCCTGCGCCCGGCTGTCGAAAGGCCGGCAGTGGCCGTCGGGCGAGACGATCCCCCCCTCCTGGAAGCGGTAGCCCGCCCGTCCCTGGGGCTTGAGCGAGACTCCGCCGGCGAGGGCGAGGTCGCACTGGTAATCGAGCAGGCCCTGGCAGGCCAGATGCACCGCCACCAGCGAGGTCGAGCACGCGGTTTGCACGCTGAGGCTGGGCCCCCGCAGGTTGAGCTTGTAGGAGACGCGGGTGCACAGGTAGTCCTTGTCCGCCCCCAGGGTGAGCTGGAGGGTGGGCACCGAGGCCACCAGCCCGGGGTTGGAGAGCAGGTTGAACAGCAGGTAGTAGTTCATCCCGCAGCCGGCGTAGACGCCGATCGAGCCGCCGAACTTGGCCGGCGAGCAGCCGGCGCTCTCCAGAGCCTCCAAGGCGCACTCCAGGAACAGCCGGTGCTGGGGATCGGTCAGCTCGGCCTCCCGCGGAGTCATGTCGAAGAAGCCGGCGTCGAACAGCGGCACTCCCTCCAGGAGGGGCTCGGCTCTGACGAAGGACGGATCCCGGAGCGACTGGGGATCTGCCAGGTGGGCGACCTCGTCTTCGCTCAGGAAGGTGATCCCCTCGACACCCTCGCGCAGGTTGTCCCAGAAGCGCTCGAGATCCGGCGCGCCGGGGAAGCGGCCGGCCATGCCGATGATGGCGACGCCCGGAATGCCGGCGGGCGGGCTTTCACTCATCCGTGGGATCCTCGGGCATCCCCGGCCGCGGCCGGCGCCGTTGCTCTTTCTGGCGCGCCGCCTCGCGCCGGCGGTCGGCGCGGTCCTGGCCGCGCTCGACGCCGACGGCGTCGGCGACACCTTCCCGGTCGGAGAGATGGCGGGCGAGCGAGCTCGCGGTGGGATGCTCGAACAGCGTGACCAGCGGGATGTCCCCGCCGAGGATCTCGCGCAACTGGTTGTAGACCTGGATCATGGTGACCGAGTTGCCGCCCAGCTCGAAGAAATTGTCGTGGCGCCCCACCGTCTCGAGCTGGAGCACACGCTTCCAGACTTCCAGGATGGAGCGCTCCACGTCGTTCTCGGCGGGCAGATGGCCGCCGCCCGTGGTCTCGCCGTGGAGGTCCGGTTCGGGCAGGGCCCGCCGGTCGACCTTGCCGTTCGAGGTGAGCGGCAGGGTATCGAGGAGGAGGAAGGCGGTGGGGACCATGTAGTGGGGCAGCTTGCCGGCGAGGAAACGCCGCAGGCGCCCGCTCAGGTCCTCCCCTGCGGAGGCCGGACGCCCGGAGACGGCTGCGGGCGAGGCGGTCTCGTCGACCGGACCGGCGAGGAAGGCATGGAGGAAGCAGTGGCTCGGCTTCAGGTCGAACAGCAGGCGTAGCGGCTCGAAGTCCATCCGGCCGACAGGGCAGAGACCGATCCCCGACTCCAGCGAGGTGGTCATCAGCAACTGTCCCACGTACCCCGCTTCCAGCAGGCAGAAGTCGCGGGCCATGTCGCCGTAGACCGGCGCGATGGCATCCAGGTCGCCGACCAGGAGGAGGATCAGGCCCGCGGCGTCGGCCACCGCCCGATTCACCGGCGAATGCGCGTCCCGGTCGATGAGCGCCCCCTCGACGAGCGGGACGAGGGCGTGTTCCGCCGGGTTGTAGTAGTAGGTGCCGGCCGGCAGGCCCTCGACGGCGCCCGGCTTGAGATGGAGATAGACCTGCACCGGATAGAGGCTGCCGGCCGACGCGTAGAGATGACCGGGCAGTCGGCGGGATGCCAGGGGGACCTGCGCGAGCTGGAGCAGCATACCGCCCAGGCGAGAGGCGGACAGGGCCGCCGGCGAGAAGCTCCGGCGCGAGCGGCGCCGCTCGTAGGCTTCCAGGAGATCGAAATCGCCGTTCTGCCTGGAGAAGGGGAGCAGAGGCCTGTCCGGCTCCCGCCGCAGGCTCGGCTGGCCGAGCTTGAACTCCAGGGCCTGGAGGGGATCGAGACGCCCGCCCTCCGCCTGGCCTTCCGGAGGCGGGAGAGGCGCGGGCGCCGGGGGCGCCGGTCCGGCGGCCCGGGATGGCGGCTCCGGATGGCGCTCGGGGACGACATAGGCCACGAGCCGTCGGCTCGTCCCGCTGCCCACTGGATTGACCACCGCGGTGCGCACGTCCGGATGCTGCAGCAGCGCCGACTCGATCTCTCCCAACTCGATCCGGTGGCCTTGGACCTTGACCTGGAAGTCCTCGCGCCCCAGGAACTCGATGTCGCCGCTCGGCAGGTAACGCCCGAGGTCGCCGGTGCGGTACAGCCGCTCGCCGGTAGCCGGATGGGTGATGAAGCTGCGGGCCGTCTTTTCCGGATCGCGCCAATACCCCTTGGCGAGACCGATGCCGCCGATGTACAGCTCGCCGGGGACCCAGGTGGGCGACGGATCGAGCCTCTCGTCGAGCACGTGGAAGGTCTGGTTCACCATCGCCTTGCCGTAGGGGATGCTCCGCCAACTCGGATCGACCTCCCCGATCGGGTAGAGGATCGACCAGATCGAGGCCTCGGTGGCCCCGCCCAGGCTCCGCACGCAGATGTCGGGCGCCAGGGTCCGGATGCGTGCCGGCAGCCCCACCGGGATCCAGTCGCCGCTTATCATGACCAGCCGCAGCGAGGGAGGCATGGGCCGCCCGCAGCCCTCCAGGTACTCGACCAGCATCTCCATCAGGGCCGGCACCGTGTTCCAGACCGTCACCCGGTGGTCGAGCAGCAACCGCTCCCAGCGCGAGGGGTCGCGGCGCTCCCCTGGATCGGGCAGCACCAGGGCTCCGCCGGCGGCGAGCAGCCCGAAGATGTCGTAGACGGAGAGGTCGAAGTTCAGGGCCGAGAGCCCCAGCACCCGGTCCTCCTCACCGATGGCGAAGCGCTCGTTGAGGTCGACGAGAGTATTGAGCGCGCCGCGGTGGTCGGTCATCACGCCTTTCGGGACGCCGGTCGATCCGGAGGTGAAGATCACATAGGCGAGATCCTCCGGATCCTGCGGCGGCTGCGGGGCATGGGCCACGGGCGCCGCGGGCGGCGCCGGGTCGACGGCGATCCGCCGGACCTCCTCGGGCCACTCCAGCTCGGCGTCGAAACGCGGTTGGGTGATGGCGACCTCCACCTCGCCCTGGCGCAGGAGGTACCAGAGCCGCTCCTGCGGCAGCTCGGCATCGATCGGCAGGTAGGCGCCGCCCGCGCGCAGGATGGCGAATACGGCGACGGTCTGCTCCCAGCCCTTTTCCATCACCACGCCCACCAGGCGGTTCGGCCGCGTGCCGAGGGCGCGGAGGGTCTGCGCCAGGGCCTCGGCCCGCTGGTCGAGCTCGCCGTAGGTCAGCACCCGCTCGCCGCAGATCACGGCGATCCGATCGGGATTGCGGCGGACCTGATCCGCGAACGGCTCGTGGAGCAGGCCGGGCGGGATGGGCGCCGCGGTGTCGTTCGCGGCGTTGCGCGGCGCGAGCTGGCTCCCGGTCACTAGGCGGAACGACCGTTCCTGCCAGCCGTCGCCGTCGGCGAGGCGGCCCAGGAACGCCTGATAGGCCTCGAACATCTCGTCCAGGTAACCCGGTGGGAAGACCTCCTCGACCGCGTCCCAGTTCAGCACCAGACTGCCCTGGCGCTCGGCGGCCTGGTGGTCCAGCAGCACCTGCGGGGTTTGGGAAACGCCGTACACGACCCGGCCCGGCAGCGCGGGCGCGGAGCCGCCTGCCGCCTCCCGCAGGTCCAGGGTGCTGGTGAACACGATCGGGGTGATGGACCGCAGCCGGCCGCCCTGGCGGCTGGCCAGCTCCCGCATCACCTGCACGCCGCTGAAGTAGCGGTGGTCCAGATCGCTCCACAGCCGCTCCTGGAGCCGGCGGGCCCGGGCCTCGAAGGTCTCGGCCTCGCCGCGCTCCACGGTCAGCAGGGTGGTGGAGGTGAAGTCGCCCACCAGATCGTTCACCTGCCGGTGCAGGGGCAGCCGACCGAAGAGGGTCAGGACGAGGCTGAACCGGGGGCTGCGGGTCCAGATGCCCAGCACCTCCGAGAAGACGGCGAGGAGCAGGCCCGAGGGCGTGAGCCCAGCGGCGGCCCCCCGCGCCTTGAGCCGCCGCCAGGCCTCCGGCTCCAGCCGGGCCCTGCGGCGGGCGAAACGCTGCTCTGCGAGCAGGGCGGGGTCGCGCACCAGGGGGAGCTCCGGGCCGCCGGGGAGCGAAGGCAGCCGCTCCCGCCAATAGTCGCGGGCCCGCGTGTAGAGGTCCGACCCACGCAGGCGCTCCAGCGCCATCACGTAGTCGCGGAACGACAGCTCCAGAGGCGGCAGGGTGGCCGCGGGATCGTGGTAGAGCCAAAGCAGCTCCCGCAGCAGGACCTGGAAGCTCCAGGCGTCGCCGATCAGGTAGTCGAAGCTGAAGAAGAGACGCACGCGCCCCTCCGCCAGCCGGCAGGTCCGGATCTCGAACAGCGGCCAGCGGTCGGTGCAGAAGACCTGATGCGACAGCTCCTCCCGCAGGTCCGCCAGACGCATCTCCGCCACCGCCGCCGGCAGAACGGAGAGGTCCTCGGCCGCGATGGCGTAGGCGGGAACCTCGGTCAGGATGCGCTGTCGTCCGTCGGCGTCGACCACGGCACGGAGCATGCCGTGGCGGGCGATCAGGCACCGCCAAGCGTGGGCCAAGCGGTCGACGTCCAGGTCCTCGCTCTCCAGCTCCAGGTAGCGATGGGAGGCCACCTTGCCGAGCTCGATCGCGCCGGTGCGGCCGACCCAGTAGGCCTGCTGCACGTCGGTCATGGGGAAGGGAAGGCCGAGGTCCGCCGGAGCGGGCTCGATGCTGGGCAGTGTGGCGCCGTCTCCGGCGGGCCGTCCGAGGCGCTCTCGCAGGACCGTGGCGATCCCCGCGGCCGTGGGCGCCAGGAAGACTTCGCGCAGGGAGAGGCTCACGCCGAAGGCCGTTTCGACCTGCGCCAGCAGGCGGGCCGCCAGGAGGGAGTGGCCGCCCAGCTCGAAGAAGCTCGCGCTCCGGCCGACCCGCTCCCGACCCAGGAGCTCGGCGAGGATTTCGCAGACCACCTCCTCGATCGGATCCTGCAACGGGTCGACAGGCCCGGCCTCCGGAGCGGCGCTCCAGTCCGGCGCGGGCAGCCGGCGGCGGTCCAGCTTGCCGTTGGGCGTCAGCGGCAGGGCCGGCAACTCGACGAAGGCCGCAGGAACCATGTAATCGGGGAGCCGTTGGCCCAGGAAGGTCCGCAGCTCAGCGGCCGGCGGCGCCGTCGCATCGTTGGGGACGACGTAGGCCGCCAGGCGCTTCTCTCCGGCCGCGGTCTCCAGCAGTAGCACCGCCGCCGTGAGTACCCGCGGATGCGCCGCGAGGGCCGCCTCGATCTCCCCCAACTCGATCCGGAAGCCGCGCAGCTTCACCTGCCCGTCCTTTCGGCCGGCGAACTCCACCGTGCCGTCCGGGAGGTAGCGCCCCAGGTCTCCCGTGCGGTAGAGCCTGTTGGCCAGGAAACGTTCGCGGGTCAGTGCCTCGTCCCCGAGATAGCCTTGGGAAAGATAGGGGGTCCGGATGTGGATCTCACCGCTCTCGCCGATGCCTGCGAGGTCTCCGGAGGCGTTGAGCACCAGGAGCTGGACCCCCTCGATGCCCCGGCCGACGGGTACCTCCTCGCGGCCGGACGGCGCTGCATCCAAAGGGAGCCAGCCCATGGCCTGAGGGGTCTCGGTGGCGCCGTAGAAGTTGACGCAGGCGGCGGCACCGGCCAGGCGCCGCAGCCCTTCGACGGTGCGCCGCCGCAGCAGGTCGCCGCCGAAGAACGCATGGCGCAGAGAGGGAACGCCGTTCTCCGCCGGAGCCGTGGCCAGGAGCTCGGCCAGAGCCGGGGTCAGGTGGGAGACGGTGACCCCCTGCCCGCCCATCCAGCCGGCGAGGCGCCTGCCGCTCTCCATCTCCTGCGCATCCGGGATGCACAGGGTCGCACCCACCCAAAGGGGGGTGAAGACATCGCGCAACAGCGGGTCGTGGGCGAGTCCCGAGAGCAGGCTGAAGCGGTCGTCTTCCGTCAGTCCGAAGGTGCGGGAGTGCCATCCCAGGAAGTGGGACAGCGGCCCGTGGCTGCCCAGGATCCCCTTCGGCTCGCCCGTCGATCCCGAGGTGAAGGCGACGTAGGCGAGGTCGTCCGGCCCGACCGCCACCTCACCGCAGTCCGGGAACGAGGCGAACGCGGCGCCGGCCGCGGCCGGCGTGCCCGGCAGGTCGATCCGGCAGCGCAGGGGGAGCCCGCTGAGCGCTTCCTCGACCTCGGCGGCCGGGGCGGGCGCGGCCTCCAGGCGCAGCCAGGCCACCGGCTTCGCCAGGCGGAGCGCGGCGGCCAGACGGGCCGGCGGATAGGCGGGATCGAGCACCGCGAACGCGGCTCCCGCGCGGTGGGCTCCGGCCAGCGCCAGGGCCAGGGCGGCGCTGCGGTGCGCCCACACGGCCACCACATCGCCGTGCCCCACGCCCGCTTCGCGCAGGCGGCCGGCGAGCCGGCCGGTGAGGGCGCCGAGCTCGGCGTAGGTCCACTCCCCCCGCCGGTCGGCCAGCGCCACGTGCCGCGGTCGCCGGACCGCGTGGCGGGAGAGGGCCTGGTGTGCGGGCCCTGCCCAGACCGGCTCGATAGGCTGCTGCGGATCGGGGAGCACGGCGACGGCCTCGGGGGTCAGCAGCGACAGGCGATCGACCGGCCGGGCCGGGTCGGCGGCCGCCTGGGCCAGCACGGAGGCGAGCTGGCGCAGCATCTCCTCCACGCGTCCGGGGAGGAAGAGATCGGCGTTGTACACCAGATCGAGGCGGAGGCTGCCCTCCCGCTCGGCGGCGTAGAGCGTCAGGTCGAACTTGGAAGGCATCTCGCCGGAAGCGAGCGCCTTGAGCTTGCAGCCGGGCAGCCGCAGCTTGCGGGGCTCCAGGTTGAGCATGTTGAGGAAGACCTGGAACAACGGGGTGCGGCCCGCGTCGCGCTCCGGCTGTACCCGGGCGAGGATCGCCTCGAAGGGGACCTCCTGGTGGGCATAGGCCTCGATCGCCACCTCCCGAACCCGCGCCAGCAGATCCTGGAAGGAGGGGTTCCCCGAGAGGTCGACGCGCAGCGCGAGCGTGCTCACGAACACGCCGATCATCCCCTCCACCTCGGGCTGCGTGCGGCCCGCCACCGGCGAGCCGACGATCAGGTCCTTGGCGCCGCTCCAGCGGCGGAGCAGGATGGAGAAGCCGGCGAGGAGGACCATGAAGGGGGTCGCGCCGGAGCTTCGGGCGAGTTCCGTGAGGTCGCCGGTCAGGCCGAGCGGCAGGGTGAGGGAACGGCGTCCGCCGCGATAGGTCTGGACGCGCGGCCGCGGGAAGTCCGTGGGCAGGTCGAGCGGCGGCGGCGGATTCCCCAGACGAGCGGTCCAGTGCCCGAGCTCCCTCTCGAGGGTGTCGCCGCGCAGCCGGTCCCGCTGCCACTCCGCGAAGTCGGCGTACTGGAGCGGGAGATCCGGGAGGGACGGGGTCCCGCCGTCCAGCGCCGCCGGGTAGAGGGCGGTGATCTCGTCGATCAGGACCCCCACCGACCAGCCGTCGGCCACGATGTGGTGGAGCGTGAGGAGGAGCCGGTGCTCGCTCTCGCAGAGCCGCAGGGCGGCGGCGCGGAAGAGCGGCCCCACCGCTAGGTCGAAGGGTCGGACGGCCTCCTCCGCGGCGAGGCGCGCCGCCTCCCGCTCGCGCCCGGCCGGCGGCAGCGCCGACAGGTCGACCACCTCCAGGCGCACCGGCGCGGAGGGCTCGACTCTCTGATAGGGGACTCCTGCCTCGTCACGGAAGACCGTGCGTAGGCTCTCGTGGCGGCGGACGACCTCGGCGAGGGCCCGCCCGAGAGCCTGGACGTCGAGCCGGCCGCGCAGGGCCACCGCGGCCGGCATGTTGTAGGCCGCGCCGGGCTCGAGCCGGTCGAGCAGCCAGAGCCTCTCCTGGGTGAAGGAGAGGCAGCCGCGCTCGCCGCGCTCCCGGGGGCGGAGCGGGGGCGCCTCGGCGGCCGCCTGGTAGGTGTCGAGCCGGGCGGCCATCTCCTCCAGCGTTGGGGCCTCGAACAGCTCCCGCAGCGGGGGATCGATTCGGAAGGTCTGGCGGATCCGCGCCAGCAGCCGCGTCGCCATGAGGGAGTGCCCGCCGAGCTCGTAGAAGTCGTCGTCGACGGCGATGGCGACGGGGTCGCGCCGCAGGAGACCGGCCCAGAGGACCGCGAGGGCCGCCTCCGTGGGGGTGCGGGGCGCCACGGCGGACGAGGTCCGGCCCGCTCGGGTGCCGTGGCGCTCGGGGAGGGCTTGGCGGTCGATCTTGCCGTTCGGCGTCAGGGGGAGTTCCGGCACCAGGAGGATGTCGCCCGGCACCATGGGATCGGGCAGAGCGCCGACGAGGTGCTGGCGCAGCTCCTCCGGAGTCGCGGCTCCGTTCAGGGTCACGTAGGCCACCAGCCGCGCGCCGCTCCCCGGCTCGTCCTCCACCGCGAGCACGGCGGCCTGGCGCACGGCGGGGTGGGCGCCCAGGGCCACCTCGACCTCGCCGGGCTCCACCCGGAAGCCGCGGATCTTGACCTGGAAGTCGATCCGGCCGAGGAACTCCAGGTCCCCGGAGGGGAGGAGCCGCCCGCGGTCGCCGGTGCGGTAGAGGCGGCTCCCCGGCTCGTCCGCCAGCGGGTCCGGCACGAAGCGCTCGGCGGTGAGGTCGGGCCGGCCCAGGTAGCCGCGCCCGACGCCCACCCCGCCGACGTAGATCTCGCCGGGGGCCCCCTTCGGCACCGGCCGCAGGTCGCCGTCGAGCAGGACAACGCGCAGGTTGGTGACGGGGCGGCCGATGGGGGGCGCGGACTCCCCCTCCTCGCCCGGCGTCAGCACGGCGAAGGTGCTGACCACGGTGACCTCCGAGGGGCCGTACAGGTTCACCAGCACGAACGGCAGCTCGGGCCGCAGCCAGCGATGGAGCCGGTCACCGCCGGTGGCCAGGACCCGCAGGGACAGCCCCTCCTCCGGCAGCGGCTCCTCCATGGCCGCCTCGGCGACCGGCGTCGAGAGGAAGCCGAGCGTGATCCGTTCCTCCGCCATCCAGCGCCAGAGGGCGGCGGGAGAGCGCTGGAGGTCGCGGTCCACGCAGTGGAGCGACGCTCCGGCGCACAGGGGGGGCCAGAGGTCGAGAATCGAGACGTCGAAGGCCGGACCGGCGAGCTGCGTCACCCGGTCCGAGGGGGCCATCCGGCAGGTCTCCAGGTACCAGTCGGTCAGGTTGGCCAGCCCGGCGTGGGTCAACAGGGACCCCTTGGGCCGTCCGGTCGATCCCGAGGTGTAGATGACGTAGGCGGCGGCCTCCGGCGGCACCTCGATCCCCAGCCCCTCCCCGCCCGGATGCCCCGGCTCCGGCGGTCCCCCCGCCTCGTCCAGGGAGAGGACGGGCACCCCCTCGGGGGCCACGCCGCGCAGGGCGGGGCTGGTCACCAGCGCGGCCACCGACGCGTCTTCCAGGGTCAGCGCCAGGCGCTCGGCCGGATGGGCCGGATCGAGCGGGAGATAGGCGGCGCCGGCCTTGAGCGCGGCGAGGCAGGCGACCACCCGCTCCGGGCAGGGCTCGAAGAGCACCCCCACGACCCGGTCGGGGCCGGCGCCCCGGGCGCGCAGCTCGCGGGCCACGCGGTTGGCCCAGCGGTCCAGGGCGGCGTAGGTCAGCCGGCGGCCTCCGTGTGCTACCGCCAGCGCGCCCGGAGCCCGCCGCGCCCGCTCCTCGATGCGCCTGTACACCGGCACCGGAGCCGGGCGTCCGCCCTGCGCCTCGGCCGCCGCCCCACCCTCGACGACCAACTCGCCGATCTCCGCCGAGCTGAGGAGGGGGAGGTCGGTGAGCCGGGTGCCGGGTGCCGCGGCGGCGCCGCGCAGGAGCTCCGCGAAGTGGGCGAGGATCCGCCTCGCCGTGGCCCGCTCGAAGCGGTCGGTGCTGTATTCCAGCAGCAGGCTCAGGCTCTCCCCCTCTCCCAACGTCACCAGGCTGAGGTCGAACTTCGAGGTGCCGTGCTCGAGGCTCCGCAGCTGCGTCGAGAGGCCCGGGAGCCGCAGGGCGAGAGAGGTCTCCTGGTGCGCGAAGATGGCCTCAAACAGCGCCTTGCGGCCGGCGCCACGGCCGGGGCGCAGCTCCTCCACCAGCAGCTCGTAGGGCACGTGCCGGCGCTCGTGCGCGGCGAGGGCGCTCTCACGCACCCGGGCGATCAGCTCGGCGAACGGCTGGTCGCCGAACGGGCGGGCGCGCATCACCAGCATGTTCACGAAGAACCCGATCAGCCCCTCGAGCTCGCGGCGGTCACGCTGGGCGACCGGCGTGCCGATGGCGAAGTCGCGCTGGCCGGTATAGCGGTAGAGGAGGGCCTGGAACGCCGCGAGCAGGACCATGAAGCGGGTGGCCCCGGCCTGGCTCGCCAGCTCCTCCAGCCTGCCGACGGTCTCCGGCGCGAGCGCCAGGGTCTCGACGGCGCCCCGCGAGCGGGCGGCGGCGGGGCGTGCGTGGTCGGCCGGCAGCTCGAGGGCCGGCAGCTCCGCCAGGCGGTCCCGCCACCAGGCGAGCGGGTGGGTGAGGGTCTCGGGGGTGAGCGTCCGCCGCTGCCACACCGCGAAGTCGGCGTACTGGACCGGCAGCTCCGGCAGGGGGGGCTCCGGGACGCCGGCGGCGAGGCCGGCATAGAAGGTCTCGAGCTCGCGCAGGAACAGCTCGACGGAGCCGCCGTCGGCCACCAGGTGATGGACGGTCAGCAGGAGAGCCGATCGGCTGGCGGAGCACTGGACCACCCTCGCCCGCAACATCGGTCCGGTCTCGACATCGAAGGGGCGGACCGCCTCCTCGCGGCTCAGGCGGTCGAGCTCGGCGGCGGCCCGGTCCGCCCGGAGATGGCGGAGGTCGATCCGGGGAATCTCCAGGCCGGCGGCCGGAGGGGTGGCGATCTGAGAGGGCTCCTCGCTGAGGAGCGGGAAGCGGGAGCGCAGCACCTCGTGGCGGCGGACGATGTCCCGCAGGGCGCCGGCCAGGGCCGGCAGGTCGAGCGGCCCGTCGATCTCCAGGACGACCGGCATGTTGTACGACGCGCTGTCCGGCTCCAGCCGGGCGAGGAACCAGAGCCGCCGCTGGACCAGCGACAGCGGCATGGCGCCGTCGCCCGGGCGAGGGACCGGCAGGACCGGCGGCAGCTCGGAGGCGGGCCCGCCGCCGCGCAGCTCCATCACGCGGCCGGCCAGGGCCTCGACGGTGGGGGCCTCGAAGAGCGCGCGCAGCGGCAGGTCGACGCCGAGCGTCTCGCGGATGCGGGAGGCCACCCGCACGGCGGCCAGGGAGTGGCCGCCCAACTCGAAGAAGTCTACGTCGCGGTCGGGGCGCGGGACGCCGAGCGTCTCGGACCAGAAGCCGGCGATCAGCTCCTCCACGGGCCCCTGGAGGAGGGCGGCGCCCCCGGCGCCCGTCTCGCGCTCGGGCTGCAGGGCCGCCAGGGCCCGGCGGTCGATCTTGCCGGTGGTCGTCAGCGGCATCTCGCCCAGCACGGTGAAGGTGGCGGGGACCATGTAGGACGGCAGGTGGCGGCCCAGGGCGGCCCGGACCTCCTCCAGAGCGCCGGCCGCCGCCGAGGGCTCGGGCACCAGGAACGCGGCCAGGGCGGCGTCGCCGGTGCCGTCCTGGCGGGCCACGACGACGGCCTGGCGCACCGCCGGATGCGCGCGCAGCGCCTCCTCGATCTCCCCCAGCTCGATGCGGAAGCCGCGGACCTTGACCTGATGGTCGATCCGGCCGAGGTAGTCGAGGTCGCCGTCCGGCCGGTGGCGCGCCAGGTCTCCGGTCCGGTAGAGCCGGCCGCCCGGCTCCCGTCCGAAGGGATCGGGGAGGAAACGCTCGGCGGTGAGGTCGGGACGGTCCAGATACCCGCGCGACAGGCCGGCGCCGCCCAGGAAGAGCTCGCCGGCAACGCCCTGGGGCACGGGCTGGAGGCGCCGGTCCAGGACGTAGGCCCGAGTGCCCCGGATCGGCCGGCCGATGACCGGCACGGCGTCCCTCTCGGGGGACAGCACGGCCCAGGTCGAATAGGTCGTGTCCTCCGAGGGCCCGTAGAGGTTCAGCACGCGCTCGACCCCGGGCAGGTCGTAGAGCTGACCGACCAGGCTCCGGGACACCGCCTCGCCGCCCAGCCCCACGGTGCGGATCGTGGGCGGCAGGGCCCGCGCGCGGACCAGCTCGGTCACGGCCGAGGGCACCGCCGTCAGCAGCGTCACACCCTCTCCGGCGGCCGTGGGGACGGCGAGAGCGTCGTCCACCAGGACGATCCGGCCGCCGTGGCTCAAGGGGCCGAAGAGCTCGAAGACGGACACGTCGAAGGTGATCGAGGTGGAGGCGACGGCGCCCGCGAGGTCGTCCGGCGAGAGCACCTCGCCCGTCCAGCGCACCATGGCGACGGCGCTGCGGTGCTCGATCGCGATCCCCTTGGGGCGCCCGGTCGAGCCGGAGGTGTAGATCACATAGGAGAGATTGCCGGGGCCCGGCGCGGCGCCGGGCTCCGCCGCCTCGTCGGGCCACTCCTCGAGACCGTCCAGGAACAGCCGGCGGGGGCCCCCTTCCGGCACCAGCCCGGCGAGCTCCTCCTCGGTGATCAGGACAGCGGCGCGGCCGTCCGCGAGCGCCCAGGCCAGGCGCTCCGCGGGGTGGCCCGGGTCGAGGGGGACATAGGCGCCGCCGGCCTTGAGCACGCCGAACAGGGCCGCCACCAGCTGCGGCGTCCGGCGCAGGCAGATCCCGACCCGCACCTCCGGTCCCACCCCCAGCCGCCGCAGGCGCGCGGCCACCCGGCCGGCCAGGCGGTCGAGCTGGCCATAGGTCAGCCGGGCGTCGCCCCAGACCACCGCCACCGCGCCGGGCGTGCGGGCCGCGTGGGCCTCGAAGAGCTGGTGCAGGCAGGCCGGCTCCTCGCGGAGCGCCGCCGGGCCCATCTCGTTCCACCCCTCCAGGACCTGGTGCCGCTCGCGGTCGCTCAGCAGGGGCAATTCGGAAATCCGCCGGCCCGGGTCCGCCAGCCCCGCGGCGAGCAGGGTCTCCAGGTGGGTGAAGATCCGGGCGACGGTGGCGCGGTCGAACAGGTCGGTGTCGTACTCCATCCAGCCCCGGATGCCGGCCGCCGTGTCCTCCAGCATGAGAGTGAGGTCGAACTTGGCGGTGCCGCCGTCCACCGGGAAGGAGCGCACGGCGACATCCCCCAGCCGCATCTCAGGCACGGGGGCGTTCTGGAGCGCCAGCACGACCTGGAAGAGCGGCGTGCGACCGAGGTGCCGCTCCGGCTGCACGGCCTCGACCACCCGCTCGAACGGCACATCCTGGTGGGCGTAGGCCTCCAGGGCCACGCGCCGCGCCCGGGCCAGCAGGTCCTCGAATCCCGGCTCGCCGGACAGGTCGGTCCGCAGCACGAGGGTGTTCACCAGGAAACCGATGAGGGGCTCCGCCTCCGCCCGGTTCCGGTTGGCGATGGGGCTGCCGACGCTGATGCTCTCCTGGCCCGAGTAGCGGTGGAGCAGCAGTTGCAGCCCCGTCAGCAGGACCATGAAGGAGGTCGCCCCCCGGTGCCGCGCGAAGGCCCGGAGGTCCGGGGCGAGGGCGGCCGGCGGCACCCAGTCCAGGCGGCCGCCGTGGAAGCTCTGGGATGCCTGGCGCGGGCGGTCCAGGGGCAGGTCCAGGACCGGCTCCGCGGCGGCGAGCTGGCGCCGCCAGTAGGCGAGCTGGCGCTCCAGCTCCTCGTCCCTCTGCTGCCGCTGCCAGCGGGCGTAGTCCGCGTACTGCAGGGGCAGGGGCGGCAGCGGCGAGGGCCGGCCGGCCGCGAAGGCCGCGTAGACGGCGGACAGCTCGCGCATGAGCACGCCGCGCGACCAAGCGTCCGAGACCATGTGGTGCAGGCTGAGCAGGAGGACGTGCTCCCCGGCGTTGCGCCGCAGCAGCGTGGCGCGGACGAGAGGCCCGCGGGCGATGTCGAACGGCCAGCGGGCCTCGGCGGCGGCCAGGCGCTCGGCCTCGCGGGCCGCCAGAGGCCCCGGCAGGGCCTCCAGGTCGACGCGCGGCAGGGACCACGGCGATGGCGGGTGGATGACGCGTACCGGCGCCCCGTTCGCCTCCGGGAACGCCGCCCGCAGCTCCGCGTGCCGCTCCACGATCGAGGTCTGGGAGAGCTCCAGGACGGCGGCGTCCAGCGGCCCCTCGAGAGTGGCGAAGTAGGCGAGGTTGTAGGCGGCGTTGGCGCTCTCGCTCAGGCGCAGCAGGAACCAGAGCCGCTCCTGGGAGAAGGACAGCGGCGCGGGACCCGCGGCCGCGGGCACCCGGAGCGGCCCGGCCCGGCGCGCGCCGCCCGCGAGCCGCGCCTGGAGGCCGGCGGCGAACCCCCGCAGGGTCGGGTTCTCGAACAGGGAGCGGAGCGGGACCTCGACACCGAAGGCCGAGCGGATCCTGGAGACGGTCCGGGTAGCCAGCAGCGAGTGGCCGCCCAGATCGAAGAAGCTGTCGTCCAGGCCCACCCGGGGGACTCCGAGGACATCTTCCCAGATCCCCGCCAGCAGGGTTTCGACCTGGGTGGAGGGCAGCTCTCCGCCGCCGGCCGCCTCCCCGAGATCGGCCGGCGCGGTCAGCGCCCTGCGGTCCAGCTTGCCGTTCGGGGTGCGGGGGAGCGCCTCCAGGAAGACGATCGCCGCGGGGACCATGTACTCCGGCAGACGCTCGAGAAGCCAGGAGCGCAGCTCGGCGGCGGAGGGCCCGCGGTCTCCGGCGAGGGCCGCCCAGGCGACCAGCCGCCGCTCGCCTCCGCGCTCGGCCAGCACCACCGCCGCCTCCCGGACGGCGGGGTGTGCGGCCAGGGCCGCCTCGATCTCCCCCGGCTCCACGCGGTAGCCGCGGATCTTCACCTGCTGGTCGATCCGCCCCAGGAACTCGATCCGCCCGTCCGCGAGGACGCGGGCGAGATCCCCCGTGCGGTAGAGCCGTTCCCCGGCCAGCCCGCCGACGGGATCGGGGACGAACCGCTCGGCGGTCAGGTCCGGACGGGCCAGGTAGCCGCGGGCGAGGTCCCGGCCTCCGATGCAGAGCTCGCCGGGCACGCCGGCGGGCAGGAGGTCGCGGGAGGGGTCGAGAATCCAGACGCGGCAGCCGCCGAGAGGCCGGCCGAGGGGCACGGTGCCCGCCCCCCTCTCCGCGCCGGCGCGGCCGGCCAGCACGCCCACCGTGGCCTCCGTGGGGCCGTAGTGGTTGAAGAGCTCCAGGCCCGGGGCGAGCCCCCGCAGGCGCTCGGCCAGCTCCCGGGTGAAGGACTCGCCGCCCAGCACCAGGGCCCGGCGGGGGAGCGGCTGCGCCTCGCCCGCCTCGCCCAGCAGGGCCGCCAGGTGCGACGGCACGATCTTCAGGCAGTCGACCGGATGGCGCGTGAGGTAGTCGGCCATCGCGGCCGCGTCGGCGATCACCCCCTCGGGTAGGAGGTGCAGGGCGCCGCCCGAGGCGAGCGCGCCGTAGACCGAGGTGTTCCCGAGATCCGCCGAGAGGGTGGAGACGCTGGCGAAGGAGGAGCCTGCCGGCAACCCCAGCCGGTCGAGCACCGCCGCCGCGTAGCCGGCGAGCTGCCGGTACTCGATCGCCACCCCCTTGGGCCATCCCGTCGAGCCCGAGGTGAAGAGCACGTAGGCGAGGCTCTCGGGATGGGAACGGCGCGCCGGCGGCAGGGGGTCGCCGCCGGTCACCTCCTCCACCCGCAGGACCGGCGTCCCCGGGGGGAGCGCGCCGGCGAGCGCCGACCGCGTCACCACCACTCGCGGCGCGGCGTCCTCGAGCATCCGGGCCAGCCGCTCGCCGGGGAGCTGGGGATCGAGCGGCACGTACGCGCCGCCCGCCTTGAAGGCGGCCAGGATCGCCACCACCACCTCCGGCGAGCGCTCCAGGCAGAGGCCGACCGTCGCCTCGGGCCCCACCCCTAGCTCGACCAGCCGGCCGGCCATCCGGTTGGCGCGGGCGTCCAGCTCCCCGTAAGTCAGCGTCGCCTCCCCGACCCGCAGGGCCAGGGCCTCCGGGGCGCGCCGGGCGTGCTCCTCGAAACGGTCGAGGACGCTCGCCGGCGCCGGGCCGGCGGTGTCGTTCCACTCGGAGGCGACCTGGTGGCGCTCCGGGGCGCTCAGCAGCGCGAGCTCGCCGAGCGGGAGCGCCGGTGCGGCCACCGCGCCCTCGGCCAGGGCCACGAGATGCCGGAGCCACCGCGACACGGTCGGGCGGTCGAGCAGGTCGGCGTTATAGCTCAGCAAGCCGGTGAGCCCGGACGACGCGCGGGTGAGCAGCAGGGATAGGTCGAAACGGGCGGTCCCGGCGTCGAGGTCGCCGGCCTCGACCGCGAGGCCCGGGATCTGCGGGACGGAACGCGGATAGTTCTGGAGCGCGAGCAGGACCTGGAAGAACGGCTGCCGGCCGGACACGCGGTCGGGCTGCAGCTCCTCGACCAGCTTCTCGAACGGCACGTCCTGGTGCATGTAGGCCTGCAGGGCCGTCCGCCGCACCTCCGCCAGAAGCTCCTCGAAGGGCAGGGACCGCGCCGGGCGCGCCCGCATCACCAGGGTGTTGACGAAGAACCCGATCAGCCCCTCGAGCTCGGCGCGGGAACGGTTGGCGATCGGCGTTCCGACGCACAGGTCCTCCCGGCCGGTCAGGCGGTGGAGCAGGGTCGCGAACAGGGCGAGCAGGGCCATGAAGGAGGTCGCGCCACGGTGCCGCGCCAGCTCCTCGACGGCGTCGGTCAGGGGGGCCGGCAGCGAGGCCTCCAGGAGGCCGCCGCGGTCGCCCTTCCTCGCGCCTCGCGCGCGGTCCAGCGGCAGCTCCAGCGGCTCGGGCGGGTCCGCGAGCTGTTGCCGCCAATACCCGACCTGCCGCTCGAGGACCTCCCCCTGGAGCCAGGCCCGCTGCCAGATCGCGAAGTCGGCGTACTGGATGGGGAGCGGCGGCAGCGGCGACGGGAGCCCCTCCTGGAGGGCCCCATAGAGGGCCGCCAGCTCGCGCAGGAAGATGCCGGTCGACCAGCCGTCCGCCACCGAGTGATGGGTGACCACGACCAGCCGGTGCCGGCTCTCGCCGAGCCGCAGCAGCAACACGCGCAGCAGCGGCCCGCGTGCCAGATCGAACGGCTGCCGCGCCAGGGCGAGCGCCAGCTCCTCCCCTCGGCTCCACGCCGCGTCCGCCGGCAGGTCGGTCAGGTCGGCCCGTTCCACTTGCGGCCCCGCGTGCGGCGAGATCACCTGGAGCGGCTCGCCCGCCGGCGCCTGGAAGAGGGTGCGCAGGCTCTCGTGCCGCCGCGCGATCTCGCCCAGGGCGGCCAGAAGAGTGGGCTCGGCGAGAGCGCCTTCCAGCCGCAGGTCGAGCGCCACGTTGTAGACGGTGCGGCCGGGCTCGAACTGGTCGAGGAACCAGAGGCGCTGCTGGGCGAAGGAGAGCGGCGCTCCCTCCTCATGGGGTACCGGCTGGAGGGGAGGCGCCGTGGCGCCGGCGGCCGCCCGGGCCGCCTCCAGCCGCCCGGCCAGCGCCGCCAGCTCGGGCGCCTCGAAGACCGCGGTCAGCGGCAGCTCGATCCCGAAGACCGTGCGGATACGTGATATCAGGCGGGTGCCGAGCAGGGAGTGCCCGCCGAGGGTGAAGAAGTCGTCCCGGCGGCCGACGCGCTGGACGCCGAGGAGGTCCAGCCAGAGGTCCGCGAGCAGCTCCTCGAACGGCGTGGCCGGCGGCTCGTGGGCCGTGGCGGCCGCGGTGCTCAGCTCGTCCGGGGACGGCAGCGCGCGGCGGTCCACCTTGCCGCTGGGGGTGTAGGGGAAGCTCTCCAGGAGCGCCCAGGCGGAGGGGACCATGTAGTCGGGCAGCTCGCGGCGCGCCAGGTCGCCCAGCTCGCGGACGAGGTCCTCGCCCGCGCCTTCCTGGGGGATCGCGTAGGCGACCAGGCGCAGAGAGCCCGTCGGCTCCCGGCGGGCCACCACCACGACCGACTGCACCGCCGGGTGGCGGCCGAGGACGGTCTCGATCTCCCCAATCTCGACGCGGAAGCCACGCACCTTGACCTGGTGGTCCATGCGCCCCAGGTACTCGATCTCACCGTCCGGCAGGCAGCGCGTCAGGTCGCCGGTGCGGTAGAGGCGGGCCCCGGGCTGGGAACCGATGGCGTCGGGGACGAAACGCTCAGCGGTGAGGTCCGGCCGGTCGAGGTAGCCGCGTGCCAGACCCTCGCCGCCCAGGAAGAGCTCGCCGGGCAAGCCGACCGGCGCCAGCCCGCCCTGCCGGTCGAGAACGTAGGCCTGGGTGCCCGGGACGGGCCGGCCCACCGTCGGCGGCCGGTCCGCCTCCCGGGGAACCACGCAAACCGTCGAATAGGTGGTGTCCTCCGACGGCCCGTAGAGGTTGTAGACCCGCAGATCGGGCGACAGCGTGTGGAGCTTGCGAACCAGGCTGTCCGGGAGCGCCTCGCCGCCCAGGCCGACGACGCGCACCGCGGCCGGGATGCGCCCCCACTCCAGCAGCTCCGTCATCGCCGAGGGGACCGTGTTAATGAACGTCACCTCTTCGAAGGCAGGCAGGGCGGGCAGCTCCAGCACGTCGCGGGCCAGGATCACAGTGCCGCCGAAGCTCAGGGTGCCGAAGATCTCGAAGATCGACATGTCGAAGCAGACGGAGGTGCTCGTCAGCACGCCCGCCAGGTCGGCCGGCTGGATCTCCCGCTCCACCCAGCGCATCAGGGCCACGGCGCTCCGGTGCTGGATGGCAATCCCCTTGGGCCGCCCCGTCGAGCCGGAGGTGTAGATCAGGTAGGCGAGGTTGCCGGGGACGGTCGCGTGGGCGGGGGCCTCCGCCGCCGCCTCTCCGGCCGGCAGCTCGTCCACGCAGACCAGGCGAACGGGGTCCCCCGGCACCTGGTCCGCGAGCGACCGCTGCGTGAGCACCGCGGCCGCCCCGGCGTCCGCCAGGATGGTCTCCGACCGGCTGCGCGGGTAGGCGGGGTCGACCGGCACGTAGGCGCCCCCCGCCTCCAGCACAGCGAACAGCGAGACCACGAGCTCCGGCGTGCGGTCGAGGAAGACCCCGACCCGCGTCTCGGGGCCGACGCCCAGCCGGCCCAAGTGGCGGGCGAGGCGACGCACACGCGCCTGGAGCTCCCGATAAGTCAGCCGCTCTTCGCCGGCGACCAGCGCGCAGGCCTCAGGGGTCCTCGCCGCCTGCGCCGCGAACAGCTCGTGCAGGCACACCTCGGCCGGGAGGAGGGTGGAGCCGTTCCAGTCCTCCAGGATCTGCCGCCGCTCGGCGGCGGAGAGGAGCGGCAGCTCATAGAGAATCCGCCCGGGATCGGCGACCGCGGCGGCGAGCAGGATCTCGAGATGGCCTAGCAGCCGGGCCGCCGTCTCCTCGTCGTACAAGTCGGATCGGAACTGGAGGGCGGCGGCGAGGCCGTCGTGGTCCGCCGCCAGCATGAGGGAGAGGTCGAAGGCCGCGCGCCCCTCGGCGAGCGGCAGGGCCTCGAAGGCCAGGGGGCCGAAGCCGAGCCGGGCCCCCGGCTCTCCGGTGGAGAAGCGGGCGAGGCCGGACACCCCGAGGTGCTCGCTCTGCTGCAGGGTCAGCACCACCTGGAACAGCGGCGACTGCCCCGCCTCGCGCTCCAGATGCAGCTTCCGGGTGAGGAGCGGCAACGGATACTCCTGGTGCGCGAAGGCCTCGAGCGCCTCCCGGCGCGCCGCGGCCAGCAGCTCCAGGAAGGACGGGTTCCCGGAGAGGTCCGCCCGCAGAGGGACGGGGTTGACGAAGTAGCCCACCAGGTTGGCGAGGGCGCGCGAGCTTCGGCCCGTCGTCGGGGTGCCGACGATCAGGTCCTCCTGCCCCGAGTAGCGGCTCAGGAGCGCCTGGAAGGCGGCCAGGACGACCGCGAAGAGGGTGGTGCCCTGATCCCGGGCCAGCCGGCGCGCGCCCTCCTCCAGGGCGGGAGGCAGGGAGCGGAACGCCGCGCCCCCCCGGTCGCTCACCGCCGCCCGCCGCGGCCGGTCGGTGGGCAGGTCCAGGACCGGCAGCTCGCCGGCCAGGCGCCCCCTCCAGTGCTCCCAGAGCCGCTCCCCCTCGGGCCCGGCCAGCCGCTCGCGCTGCCAGAGGACGTAGTCGGCGTAGGCCAGCTCGAGGGGCGGCAGGGCGATGGGCGCGCCCTCCGACTCCCGGGCGTAGAGCAGGCCCAGCTCGCGGAGGATCACCCCCAGGGACCAGAGGTCGGCGACGATGTGGTGGACGACCAGGAGGACGATCGGCCCTTCCTGCGGGCCCAGAAAGACGCTGAGCCGGATCGGCGGCCGCGAGTTCAGCTCGAACGGCCTGAAGGCCTCGGCGGCGAGCTCCGCCTCGAGCCGCGACGCGCTCCAGCCCCCCGCCTCGATCACCTGGAAGTCGGCCGTGAGGCTCGCGTGGATCCGCTGGAAAGGCTCCTCGCTCCCCTCGTGGAAGGTGGTGCGGAGCGCGGAATGGCGGTCGCAGAGGGCCTGGAAGGCGCGGCGCAGGGCCTCCGGCTCCAGGCCCGGAGCCGTGCGCGCCGCCGAGGCCAGGTTGTAGGCCGCGCCCTCCGGCGCCAGCCGGTCGAGGAACCAGAGCCCGGCCTGCCCCTGGGAGAGCGGCGCGTCGCCGCCAGCCCACCGCCGCTGCGGGCCGGACGAGGACGCCCCGGCGTTGTCGAGCCGGTCCAGCACCATCGCCGCCAGGCCGGCGACCGTCACGCCGGAGAGCATCTCGGAGAGGTCCAGGGGGACCGCGAGCTCCTCCCCGATCTCCTGCGCGATCTCGGCGGCGCCCAGGGAGTCGACGCCGAGGGCCGTGAGCGGAGCCTCGGGGTCGATCCGCGCGGCCGGCAGCCGTACCGCCTGGGCGGCTCGCGAGGCGCGGGCGGCCAGGTGGTGGATCAGGACCGGCCCGCGCTCTTCCGGCGGCAGGGCCAGCAGGCCTGTCCGGTCCAGCCGCTCCGGAGCGGGCTCCGGCTCCGGCGGAGCGGCCGCGCTCGCCGCCACCACCTCCAGCTCTCCGGCCAGATACGCCGCGCGGCAGGCCCGCCGCTGGACCTTGCCGCTGGAGGTCTTGGGCAGGGCGCCCGGCCGGATCAGCACCACCTCGTGGAGGAGCACCTCGTGCTCGTCGGTCACGGCCCGGCGGACCCGCTCGGCGATCTCCTCCGGGGCGGCGCCGGGGCGCCGCTCGAGCTCGCAGACGACGACCAGCCGCTCCTCGCCGTCCTTCTCTATGGTGAAGGCGGCGCTCGACGACGCCCGCAGGTCCGGGCAGCTCTCCTCGGCGGTCCGCTCGACGTCCTGTGGATAGAGGTTGCGCCCCCGGATGATGATCAGATCCTTGAGCCGTCCGGTGACGAACAGCTCGCCGCCGGCCAGGAAGCCGAGGTCCCCAGTGCGCAGGAACGGCCCTTCGCCACCGGCCAGGAAGGCGCGGAAGACCCGATCGCTCTCCTCCTCGCGGCCCCAGTAGCCGTCCGCCACACTGAGCCCTCTGACCCAGATCTCGCCCACCCGGCCGTCCGGGAGCTCGACCCCGGCCTCGGGATCGGCGACGACGATCCGCTGCTCCAGACCGGTGTGCCCGCAGGAGACCAACTCCCGTCGTCCGTTGGCCCTGTCGGCGGGCTCGGCCCGTCCCTCTTCGAGCGCTCCGGCGGCGAAGCTCCGGGTGAGCAGGCCGGCGCCCGGGGTGCCGCTCACGAACAGCGTCGCCTCGGCGAGCCCGTAGCAGGGATAGAAGGCCTCGGCGCGGAAACCGCAGGGCGCGAAGGCCTCGGCGAAACGCCGCATCGTCTCTGAACGCACCGGCTCGGAGCCGTTGAACGCCAACCGCCAGCTCGACAGGTCGAGCCGCTCGCGCTGCTCGGGGCGGATGCGGTCGACGCACAGGCCATAAGCGAAGCTCGGGCCGCCGCTGGTCGTGCCGCGGAAGTCGCTGATCGCCCGCAGCCAGCGCAAGGGCTTCTGCAGGAAGGCCACGGGCGGCATGAGCACGCAGCGCGCGCCGCTGTAGAGCGGTTGCAGGACGTTCCCGATCAGCCCCATGTCGTGGTAGAGCGGCAGCCAGCCCACCACGAGTGACTCCTCGGATTGGCCGAAGGCGCGGCGGATCATCTCCTCGTTGTGGAGGAGGGCGGCGTGGGAGACCTTCACCCCCTTGGGCGTGCCGGTCGAGCCCGAGGTGTACTGCAGCAGGGCCAGCGAGTCGGCGGCCGGCTCGGGGAGGTCCGCCCCCTCGCCCAACTCGTCGCCGAGGCCGTCCGTGGATAGCCAGCGGGTCGCCGCCAGCTCCGGGCTCTGCTCCGTCAGGGCCGCCGACCGCGCGAGGATGGAATCGATGGTCAGCACCACCCGTGGCTGGCAGTCGCGGGCGATCGCCTGCAGGCGGGCGTCCGAGCGCTTGAGGCGGGGGGGATAAGCCGGCACCGCCACCGCGCCCGCGTAGAGGCAGCCGAAAAACGACCCGATGAAGTCAAGGCCAGGAGGATAAAGGAGGAGGACGCGCTCGCCGCTCGCCCCGATCTCGCGCAGCCAGACGCCGATCGAGCGCGCGCGGCGGTCGAGCTCGGCGTAGGTTAGCGTGGAGCCTACCGACTCGCTATCTGTAATAAAGGTATATCCGAGGCCGGGGTGCTGCGCCGCCCGGAAGGTCAGCAGCGATACCAGGCTGGTGCGATCAGAGGCTGCTACGCCATGCCCCATAGCTCAGGAGATTCCTTAAAATTCTTTTAACTAACTAGTTGCTTCTGAAATGGAAAAAGATCACTGGGCAACGGGATAGGGGCAGTTGGTTCATATATGATTGAGACAAAGCTTCAATTGAGCCTATCTCACTGTTAAGTGAGAGGACCCCCTGAAAGCGGGACATGGAAGCTTGGAGAAATTTCGTTTTCGTGGAGTGTCACGTTTTCAAAAGGACGGACACTTACTAGGTGTGATCAAAGAGCCCAAGATTTAGAATTGAAACAATACATGGAAGTGTACAAATCCGAGCTCCAATCCGAGAGCGTGAGCATGGGTACCGGAGCTCGCACTTCTCCTCTGAGAGCCCCTCCTTCCGAACGGGCGGGAGGCGTGTGCGACGGTATTCTCTCCGCCATTGGCGAGACCCCTCTGGTCCGTCTGCGGCGCCTCATCCCGGACGCCCGCTTCGAGCTGTTCGCGAAGCTCGAAGCTTTGAACCCCGGAGGCAGCATCAAGGACCGTCCCGCCGTCGCCATCCTGGAAGACGCCATTCGTAATGGAAAGGTCGGCCCGGGCACGGTGGTGATCGAGTCGAGCTCCGGGAACATGGGGATCGGTCTGGCCCAGGCCTGCCGTTACCACGGGCTCCAGCTCCTCTGCGTTGTCGACACCAAGACCGCCGCGGCGAACCTGCGGGTGCTGCGCGCCTACGGGGCGGCGATCGACCTGGTGGAGCAGCCTGATCCCGAGACCGGGGAGTTTCTGCAGGCGCGGATCAACCGCGTGCGGGAGCTGATCGCCCGCACGCCGGGCTCGTTCTGGCCTAACCAGTACGCCAACCAGATCAATCCGATCTCCCACTACAGCACTACCATGCGCGAGGTCATCGCGGCGCTCGGCCGGGTCGACTTCCTTTTCGTGGCGACCAGCACCTGCGGCACGATCCGCGGCTGCAGCGAGTACGCCCGTGACCACGGGCTGGACACGCGGGTGATCGCGGTCGACGCGCTCGGGAGCCTGATCTTCAGCGACGTCAAGGCCCCGCGGCTGATCCCCGGCCTCGGCGCCGGCATGCGGCCGCCGCTGTGCGACCCCGCCCTAATCAAGGAAGTCGTCCACGTGGACGACGTGGATTGCATCCTCGGATGCCGGCGCCTGGTCGCCCGTGAGGCCATCCTGGCCGGCGGCTCCTCCGGTGGCGTCGTGTCCGCGATCGAGAAGCTCAAGGGGCGCATTCCCGACGGATCGGTCTGCGTGGCCATCCTGCCGGACCGGGGCGAGCGCTATCTCGAAACCCTCTTCTGCGACGACTGGGTCCGCGAGCGGTTCGGCGAGGTCCACCACCTCTGGAGCGAAATGGAGGAACCTCGATGAGCGGCGGCCTGCTGATCCTGGGAGGAGGAGAAATCGGGGAGCTGCTGGCGGAGCGGGAGGAGGAGATCGCCGCGGCGGTCGACCGCGCCTATCGCGTGCACCACGCCGGGCAGAGTTCTCTTCCACACTCCCTCTTCCTCCGCTTCCCGGGCGACGACACCAACCGGATCATCGCGCTGCCCGCGTTCCTGGGAGACGGCTTCGCGCTCGCCGGCATGAAGTGGATCTCCTCCTTTCCGGGCAACGTCAGCCGCGGCATTCCCCGCGCCTCCGCGGTCCTCGTCCTCAACGACTGCGAGACCGGCCTGCCCGAGGCGATCCTGGAAGGCTCCCTGATCAGTGCTCGCCGCACCGCCGCCAGCGCCGCTCTGGCGGCCCGTGCCCTCCACCGGGGGCCGGTCGGGAGGGTCGGCCTGATCGGGACCGGGCTGATCAACTTCGAGGTGGTCCGCTTCCTGCGCCGCCTCATGGGGGCTGACACCTTCCTGCTCCATGACTTGGACGCCGGACGCGCGGAGCGCTTCGCCGCCGAGGCCGCCAGTTCCCTGGGCGTCGAGGCCACCGTCGCCGGCAGCCTGGAAGAGGTGCTTGCGGCCTGCCCGGTGACCTCCTTAGCAACCACGGCGACGCGTCCCTGGGTCAGCGACCTGTCGCCCTGCACGCCGGGCGCGACGATCCTTCACGTCTCCCTGCGCGACCTGACGCCCGAGGTGATCCTGGCCTGCGACAACGTGGTGGACGACGTCGATCACGTCTGCCGGGCCCAGACCTCGGTGCACCTGGCCGAGCAGGCCACCTCCGGGCGCGGCTTCATCCGCTGCGCGCTGGCCGAGATCCTGGCGGGCACACAACCGGCCCGGCGGGACGATTCGTCGATCGCCGTCTTCAGTCCCTTCGGCCTGGGTGTGCTCGACCTCGCGGTCGGCCAACTGGCGCTCGAGGCCGCGCGCGCGGCGGGCCGTGGAACCCGCCTGCCTTCCTTCTTTTCCTTCGACATGGGAGCCCTGTTCACGTGAGCCATTTGAAAGGTCGAGACTTCCTGGGGCTCAAAGACTTCTCGCGAGAGGAGCTCGAGGACCTCCTGATGCTCGCCGCCGAGATGAAGAGCGGCCGCGACCGTCAACGTTATCTGCAGGACAAGAACCTGGGCATGCTCTTCACCGTGGCCTCGACCCGCACCCGCATCTCGTTCCAGGTGGCGGCGCGGCACCTCGGGGCCCACGCCGAGCACTACTCGCCGGCCGAGCTCCAGTTGAGCAACAACGAGAGCCTGATCGACACCGCCGAGGTCATGGGCCGCTTCCTCGACGGCATCGTGGTGCGGCTGTACGACATGAGCGCCTACGGCAAGGGGCGGGAGTCGCTGCGGCTGATCGCGGACCACGCGGGGGTGCCCGTGATCAATGCGCTGGACGACAAGGAGCATCCCTGCCAGATCCTAGCCGACGTGCTGACCCTGAAAGAGAAGCTGGGCGAGGATTTCCGCCGCAAGCGGGTCGTGCTCACGTGGGCCTACGCCAAGCGGCAGAAGTCGCCCGGAGTGACGCACTCGATGATGGTGGCGGCCGCGCTGCTGGGGATGAATTT
This sequence comes from Thermoanaerobaculia bacterium, assembly GCA_045807625.1. Lineage (GTDB taxonomy): Bacteria > Acidobacteriota > Thermoanaerobaculia > Multivoradales > UBA5704 > DATARR01. The sequence goes on from JBJMHA010000044.1 coordinate 90,077, forward strand.
CACCCTCGCCTATCCACCCGGCTTCGAGCCCGACGAGGAATACGCGGCCTTCACCCGAGAGGCGGCGCGGTCCTCCGGCGCCACGATTGAGATCTCGCACGACCTCGACGAGGCCGCGGAGGGCGCGGACGTGATCTATGCCAAGAGCTGGAAGAGCCTGACCAGCACGACCGAGGAGGACCGCGAATTGCGCGAGAAGCACCGGGAGGCCTGGCGCGTCTCCCAGTCCCACTTCGACCGCGCCAACCTGGGCGCTCTCTTCATGGACTGCATGCCGCTGATCCGGGGGGACGAGGCCACGGCGGAGGTGGTCGACGGCCCGCAGTCCGTGCGCTACGACGAGGCCGAGAACCGGTTGCACGCCCAGAAGGCCATCGTGGCCCGCCTGCTGGGAGAGCCCTGATCCCCCGCATCCACAAGGAGAGGAAAACGTGGTCGGTGACAGCAAGCCCCCAGCCCCGCAGCCCAGGAGCCTGGGCACCCTCAAACGGCGCACGGTGAGCGCCGCGAGCGAAGACCTCGTCCGGCTCGGGTCGCTGCCGACCGGAGACCTGCCCCTGCTCATCGAGCCCGCCCGCGCCGGAGTGGACCTCGCGGCCTGGGCCGGGTCCAACCGGGACCTGCTGGCGGAAAAGCTCCTGCGGCACGGCGGCATCCTGTTTCGCGGCTTCGACCTCAAGGGCCCCGAGGACCTCGAGGTGTTCATCCGCGCGATGGCGGGCGACACCCTCGAATACCGCGAGCGCTCCTCGCCGCGCACGGCGGTGAAGGGGAACGTCTACACCTCCACCGACTACCCGGCCAGCCAGCCGATCTTCCTGCACAACGAGAATTCCTATCAGAAGGAGTGGCCGCAGAAAATATTTTTCTTCTGCAAGCAGCCGCCGGAGCAGGGAGGGGAGACGCCGATCGCCGACTGCCGGAAGGTGCTGGCCCGCATCGCGCCCGAGATCCGCGAGCGGTTCGAGCAACGGAAATGGATGTACGTCCGCAACTTCGGCGACGGCTTCGGGCTCGCTTGGCAGACGGTCTTTCAGACCGAGGACAAGGCCGAGATCGAGCGGCACTGCCGGGACCGGGGCATCGAGGTCGAATGGCGGGACGGGGACCGCCTGCGCACGCGGGCCGTCCGTGCCGCGGTGGCGCGGCATCCGAAAACCGGCGAGCCGATCTGGTTCAATCACGCCACGTTCTTCCACGTCTCCACCCTGGAGCCGGCTCTCCGCGAAGCTCTGCTCGCGCAATTCGCCGACGGCGAGCTCCCGGCCAACACCTACTACGGGGATGGCGCCCCCATCGAGCCCGAGGTCATGGATCACCTCCGCGAGGCCTATGGTAGCGAGGTCGCCAAATTCCCCTGGCAGAAGGGGGATCTCCTCATGCTGGACAACATGCTCGTGGCCCATGGCCGGTCCCCCTACGCCGGCCCGCGGAAGATTCTGGTCGGCATGGCGGAGCCGGTCACGGCGGACGCCGTCGCGAGCTGACGTGAACAGAGACTTTGCCTCGCGGATTTGAATGCCCAAGCACGACTAATGAAGGAGCCCAAATTGAATCAGCCTATCCGGAGTGTGGTGATCGTCGGCGGTGGAACCAGCGGTTGGATGACCGCCTCCTATCTAGCGAAAGCGCTGCAAGGGACTATCAAGATCACGCTGATCGAATCGGCGGCGATCCAGAAAATCGGTGTCGGCGAGGCCACCGTGCCCAACCTGCAGCGCGTCTTCTTCGACTTCCTCGGCATCCCCGAGGAGGAGTGGATGCAGCACGTGAATGGCTCGTTCAAGGTGGGGATCAAGTATATCGACTGGGCCACCAATCCCACGCCGGGTGCGCCTCAGCACTTCTATCACTTCTTCGGCGGCGTCCCCAATTGCGAGGGTATCCCCCTCCAGCAGTACTGGCTCCGCAAGGTGCGGGCCGGCTACAACGTCTCGCTGCACTACTCCTGCTACTCCGACGGCTGGCTGGCCGATGCCAAGAAGTCTCCCCGGGACCAGGACGGCACGCGGCACATGTATTACGCGTGGCACTTCGACGCCCATCTGGTGGCCGACTTCCTCAAGCGGTGGGCCACGGCCCGGGGCGTCCACCACGTCGTCGCCGATATCGATCAGGTCCATCTGAATCCCGAGAACGGATTCATCGATTCGGTGCGCACCACCACGGGAGACATCTACGAGGCCGACCTGTTCGTCGATTGCTCCGGGTTCCGCTCGTTGCTCATGAACCAGGCCCTGAAAGAGCCGTTCCTCGACGCGTCCGAGTATCTGTTCTGCGACAGCGCCGTGGCCTCGGCCGTTCCCCACGACGATGCCACCCATGGTGTGGAGCCCTTCACCTCGGCCATCGCCATGAAATATGGCTGGACCTGGAAGATCCCCATGCGGGGTCGTTTCGGCAGCGGTTACGTGTTCTCCAGCAAATTCACCACCCGGGAGCAGGCCACCCAGGAATTCCGGGATCTCTGGGGGTTGCCCGAGAGCCAGCCGCTCAATCAGATCAAGTTCCGCACGGGGCGCAACCGGCGCTCCTGGGTGAAGAACTGCGTCGGCATCGGGCTCTCTTCATGCTTCCTCGAGCCGCTCGAGTCGAGCGGCATCTACTTCATCTACGCCGCCATCTATCAGCTCGTCAGGCATTTCCCCGATCGCAGCTTCGATCCGCGCCTGGCGGACCGCTTCAACTCCGCGATCGCCGACATGTTCGACAACTCCAGAGATTTCGTGCAGTGCCACTACTTCCTCTCGAAGCGTGACGACACGGAATTCTGGAAGGCCAACCAGCACGAGCTGAAGAAGTCCGACGCGATCCTGGAGACGATCGAGGTCTATAAAGCGGGCTTGCCGGTCAGCGCCATCGTGGCCGACGAGGGCGTGGCCCACTATTACAATAATTTCGATTATGAGTTCCGCAACTTCTGGCCCAACTCGAGCTACTACTGCATCCTGACCGGCATGGGCGTCCTCCCGGAGCGGGTCTGCCCTCTCGTCGAGCACCGCCCCTCGGCCATCGAGAAGGCCGAAAGGATCTTCGCGGACCTCAAGCATCGGGCCGATAGCCTGCTGGTCACCCTGCCCAGCATGTCCGACTACCTCAACAACCTGCACGGCTCGTCCAGCGCCGGCATCACACAGGAGGCGATCCAACGCGCCGCCAGCGGTGGCTTGTCGCCGCTAGCTCAAGGGGCCGCGAACGAAAGTCTCAGTGGCGCAGGCCTCTAAAAGCCATCCGATGCCGCGCCGCGAAGATCGGGAAACCTAGCAGGCTGCTGAAGAGCTCCTGGATGGCGGTAAAATTCTCGTCATCCGGGAGTTGCCAGCCTATGCGTGGCGAAGATCGGCGCGACAGGGTTCGATGTTCAGCTATATCTTGCTGGAGCAGCGCGTCCCCGCGAATCATCCCCTCCGTCAGCTTCAGCCCATGGTCAACGAGGCTCTGGCCGAGTTGTCTGGTCGCTTTGAGGAGTTGTACTCCCGAGTGGGCAGACCCTCGATTGCTCCGGAGAAGTTGCTGCGGGCTTTGCTGCTCCAGGTGCTGTACACGATCCGGAGTGAGCGTCTGTTGATGGAGCAACTTGATTACAACCTCCTGTTCCGCTGGTTCGTTGGACTCGGTATGGACGATCCGGTCTGGGTGCCAACGGTGTTTACCAAGAACCGGGACCGCCTGCTGGAAGGAGAGGTGGCCGAGGCCTTCTTCGCTCGGGTGCTGGAGCAGGCTCGCAAGAAGCGCTTGCTGTCGAGCGAGCACTTCACCGTGGACGGCACGCTGATCGAGTCCTGGGCCGGCCAGAAGAGCTTCCGCCGGAAAGAATCGCCTCCTCCGGAGCCGCCCGACGATGCCGGCAACCCAGCAGTGAACTTTCATGGGGAGACGCGTTCGAACGAGACCCATCAGTCCACGACGGACCCGGAGTCGCGGCTGTACCGGAAGGGCCGGGGTCAAGCCTCCCAGCTGGCGTACTTGGGCCATATCCTAATGGAGAACCGGAACGGCTTGGTGGTGGACACGCGAGTGACTCAGGCTCATGGCCGTGCGGAACGGGAGGCCGCGTTAGAGATGTTGGGATCGTTGCGGGGCCGGCAGCGTCGAACTGTTGGCGCGGCGGTGACTCCCCATGTGGCGCAAAACACCTCGAACCGCAAGAGCGCTATTGACGGTCGGACCACTCACCCCTCGGGCTACAGCGTCAGCCAGAGAGTCCGCAAACGAGTCGAGGAGATCTTCGGCTGGTTGAAGACGGTTGGGCTTCTGCGCAAAGTCAGACACAAGGGCACGAAGCGGGTCGGGTGGATGTTCACCTTTGCGGCCGCCATGTACAACTTGGTTCGAATGCGCAATCTGCTGGCGGAGGCCGCCGGATGAGACCGCAGGGAAAGGTCTCGACCCTGTAGGGCAGGGCTCCAACGGGACGGGAGCCTTTCGGGCTGCCCCATTTTCCTAACCCGTCAGTCTCCTGAACGGACGGTCCGACCCCACCAGGCAGACGAGGACCGGACCGAGAGAGCTTTTTCAGCAGGCTGCTGGCGCCGAGCTCCTCCTGGGGGGCATGGGCCTCAATGTCTTATCGCGGAGCCGATCTGCGGGGCGGAGCGGTGCCGGGGTCACGACCGCGAAGCTGGAGCTGACCAGTTACACTCCAGTTACACTGCCAAGTGAAAACGGGTGGTTCTCGGCGTCAATGGATGATAGAGGAGCAACGCTCTAAGCTACTGATTCCATTGCCATAAGCGATCATGGGCTGTCGCTGAGTATCAGTTCAAGAGCAGTTTCCTAAACTCTTGGTCGGGGGTTCGAGTCCTCCCAGCCGCACCACTTTAAGTCACTCACCGCCAGCAATTTAGGCCGGTCGAGAGAGATTCTTCCCGAACCGAAAACCGCTCCGTGTAAGTCCGGTGTAAGAGTCGGACGGGCAAGCTTCAAATCCGCCCTCAAGCTCACCCTGGGCGCCCCTGGCGGCAGTCCGTTGAATGGCGTGGGCCCGTCTTCCTGTAACGAAGCCCGCCCCCGCAGAGCCTGAGAGGAGCATGAATACTTGCGAAGATCCCACACCGCACTCTCCACGTACGATCCCTCTCCTTCTTCTCTTCTTCCTGCTCACCGCGGTGGTCCCCGCCCGCGCCCACAACGCCGAGGTGCATCGCGCCATGACCGACCGGGCCTACCAGATCATGGTCGCCCTGTCGAAGGGGGCTCTGGAGACCGACGGTAATCCCGCTCTGATCCAGCTCGCGGCGGACGCGGGCAAGGCCGTGCCCAAGCTCCAGGCGCTCCCGGCGGGGCTGCCCGCCCCCCGCCAGAGCCTCTGCATCGATCCGGAGACGATCCAGAAGCTCGGCACCAATACCCCGAGTTGGGGCGCTCCGAGCTCCTTCGAGAGCATGCGCCTCGTCGCGGTCCCGTTCCCCATCACCCTGGAGTACATCACCGGCAACGACTGCGGCATCGACCCCGGCTGGACGTCGGGCGTGTTCTTCGACGCGGTCAACGCGCCGGCCACCGGCCGCCGGGACTTCACCGGCGAGGTCCTCGGCTTCTGGGCGCACCAGCCGGACGACGAGGAGGACGACTGGCACCTCTTCGCCGTCCGCCCCTCCAACGCCGCCGGCCTGAGCGAGATCAAGCAGTACATCGAGACGGCTGGCGGCGCCGCGGTCGGCACGGTCTGGGTGACGCTGCGCTGCACCGTAACCTGCCTCGGCGATTTCCTGGGGCTCGGCGGCGACTGCAAGGACTGCCTGGACAAGGCCATCCAGGACGCGAAGACGGCGGTGCACGAAGGGGTGTCGACGGTCGACGGCCTGCTCCCCGGATTCGGGGACATCCACGACAAAGCGATCCTCTCCGGGATGGGCCATCACCTGAATGTCGTGTCCGGCGCGCAGGCGGACTTTGACGATCGCCCCGGCCTGCTCTTCGATCAGGCCGGGCCGAACGGCCAGCCGGACCCCGTCGAGCTCGTGGCGACGGCGGTGACCGACGCCATCGGCACCACCGTGCGCTACGACAAGAGCCACGGACCGAAGGACTACGAGATCTCCGACGGCCAGGACTTCCACCCCGACTCGCGGCACCGTGAAGCCAAAGACTGGGAATTCCTGAGCCTCCCCCACATCCCGTTCACCCCGGTCGACAACCTCGCCTTCTCCGGCTGGAAGAAGTTCCGCGACGACCCCCAAGCCAACGTGCGCGCCCTGGGCTGGCCGCTCCACGCCTTCGGCGACGCCACAGTCCCCATGCATGTGGCGGCGACCTTCGGCTGGGGGCACCGGCCGTACGAAGACGCCGTCGCGAACCTTCTGGATGATTACCTCTTCACGAACGACAGGCAGGGAGAGATGGCGCAGGCCGGCCGGATCTTTCGGCGGGCTCTGGTCTGGCGCCAGTCGATTCAAGGCTGGCGGGCCGCTCACCCCGGCAGGGAGAAGGACATCCCGGTGCGCGATCTGGTGACGCAACTGGCCAATTTTACCTGGGACCGCGTGAAGGGGCCGGGGATGCTGGCCTGGCCGTTCGATCCGTTCTTGTCCGCCACATACTACGGCCCGCTCCATGACGCGTCGATCTCCTTCTATGAGACCGCCGCCGGCTCCGAGGCGGTCAACCGGGAGCTGCTGGAGGAAGGGATCGCCGTGGAGCTCGCCTTCCTCGTCTCCACCGCGGAGGTGCTGCCATGAGCGTCGCCCTGAAGATCCGGACCACGGTTGCTTCTCTGGGGATTCTGCTCGCGCTGGCCGGTTGCGCCTCGCGGGGTGCGACCCGGGAGGACAAGGATCCTTATCTGCAAGCCATCCAGGGGGACCTGCGAGAGGCGGCGCGGCGGTTCGCCGCCGGCCGCCTGACCGCACGGCAGTACCTGGCGCTGGTCGCGGACCGTACCGGCAAGGTGCGGCTGTTCCAGGTCGATCCGGCCTGGAAAGCGGCGGTCGCGGGAGGCGACCGCGACGGCGACCGGGTGTCCGACCGCGTCGACGCCTGCCCGGACACGCCCATGCTGACCGGCACCGACCGGCGAGGGTGTCCGGTGCCGCCGCCGGACTGCCCTCCGCAGGACCCCGCCTGTGTGCCCCCCGGCGATCGGAAGGCGCAGGAGCTCCTCGACGGCGTGACCTTCCTGTTCGATCCCGCCTGCGACGGCTCGCCCATCCCGCAGACGCCGCAGCCGCTCGAGTGGGGCCGGGGCTCCACGAGCTTCAATCTGGCGGTGACCCGGGTGGACAACCAGAAGCCGGGCTGCACGCTCTTCTACGAGATGCAGTTCCGCATCGAGCAGCCGGGATTGCCGGCGCTCCACCTCAACGTCCTGTTCAAGGCGTCGGAGGACCTCTCCCCCGGCAACCCGCGGCGGGCCGTCTTCCCGATCCCGACGAGCACCCCGCTGCCGCCGCAGCGCGCCGCCCTCCGCTTCGCCCTGCACCTCGCGATGCCGGTGCAGTGGCGCGTCCGCGCCGTCAACGGCGCGGAGGGGGTGTCGACCTGGAGCGGCCTGCGGAAGCAAGGTCCGGCGTCGAGCGGGGTGAATCCGTAAGGGACAACACAGGAGCCAGGGCTTTCTTGTAGGGCTTTCTTGTGGCGAACCCTCCGCGCGATCAGCGCCTCGGTGGGATCGCCGAGCCCGCCAGGGCAGCCGGGGAGCGGGGAGAAGGTGAGGGACCTCGGCGAGTCCGCGAAATCTCGAGGAGGGCACCGGTTCCGGGGGGCGTATACTGAGAAGCGCATTGGGAAAGAGGCTTCTCCGGGGGAGGGAGCGTCCTATCGGGGTGACAACCCCAGAGCCGGCCCAATTCATTGAAAACAGGATCGTTACCGCCGAGAGGCGGAAGAGACGTGAAAGTCATGCCTCGGAAGACCCGCAAGTACACCCTTTTCAAGGGACTTACGGCCGGCCTCGAGAGACGGAAAGAGGCTCAGGAGAGTCCATGAGGCTCTCTGCGGGGCCTCCCCCCGGAGAACGGGCCGCAAGTCCAGATGCCTCAAAGCCTTCCGGAGGGCGCTGTCGCGATGGGAAAGGCCACTTTGGGTATTGCGACTCTCCACTTCCACTGACGTCGAGAATCATCCCGCTCTCCGTCGCGATGGGAAAGGCCACTTTGGGTATTGCGACCACACGTGGGCGGGATGCACTCGACCCACCCCGTCAGTCGTGATGGGCGACGGAGGATGAAACGGGGCGGCGACGAGCTCCCCCAGACCTGGAGCTTCGTTCGCTGGCGCGGAAGGAGGCGACGGCAAACCGGCGGGTAACGGGTTGATGGGTGCGGATGGCGGAGTTAAGATACCGCTCTGTCTACTCCGAGTAGCCTTCCACTCCATGCACCCTCCGCCTTTCCAACGCTACTTGCTCACTCTGCGCCTCACCGCTCCGGCGAGGTTCCACTTCCTCCATGGCGGGGTGCTGCGCGGATTGTTGAGCGCGGCCCTCGGCCAGCACGAGCTGCCGGTGGGCGTCGTGCCGTTCGCTCCCGAGTCCGGCCGGGCGCGGTTCGACACCGGAGAGGCCTATCGGTTCGGTCTTACCCTGGTGGGGGAGGAGAGCGCCGGCGCCGAGAGGATCCTTACCGGCCTCGAACGGGTGGGCCGCGAGGAGCCGCCGGGGAGGGGCGCCACGCCCACGCTGGGCGGCAACTTTCGCCTGGAGGCCGCGGCGCCGCTCCCGGCCGCCGATCCCGGCGCCGAGGCTGGCGCGCTCCTGGACCTCGCCGGACCCGGCAAGAGCCTGACCCTCCGCTTCCTCTCACCTCTGCGCCTGGAGCGCCCCGAGGAGCTTCAAGAGCGCGGCGCCACGTTCCTCAACGAGGAGTGTTTCCCCGCCGCGCACTTCCTTGAGCGCCTGTGGGCCCGTCTCTTCCGTTTCGCCCATGGGCGATTTCCCACGGCGGAGGACCGCGCCGAGATGCCGCCGACGCCTCCCGGGCTGACCGCCGAGCCCGGGCATCTGCCGTGGCTCGACCTGCCGGTCACCGGCGGGCCCCGCAAAAAGCCTTACACATTGGGCGGTGTGGCCGGCGCCGTGCGTTTTTCCGGCGTGCCGGCCGAATGGCTGCCGCTCCTCGTCCTCGGCCGGCACCTGCACACCGGCGCCGGCACGGCCTATGGATTCGGCCGCTACCGCATCGAGGAGACCGCACACAGCTTCCCGGAGCTGTTCCTGCCCGCGGCCTCGGCTCTCGAGCTGGCCGCACGCCGCGAGGTGCTGGCGGAGGCGCTGGATCACGTGGCCGCGGAGTCCGCAGCCGCCGGCGAGGACGGCGTGACGCCCCAGGAGGCCGCCGCGGCCTCGGAGCTCCGGCTGGCCGAGATCTCCCGGGACCTGGCCGCGGGCCGCCTGCGCCCCTCCCCCCTCACCGGATTCCTGCAGCCCAAGGACGACGGCGGCGTCCGGCCGCTCGCCGTGCCCACGGTGCGCGACCGCGTGGCCCAGCGCGCGGTGGCGCAGGTGCTCGCGCCGGCCCTCGACACCCTGCTCGACGACAGCTCCTACGCCTACCGCAAAGGATTCTCCCGGGCCGGCGCGGCCCGCGCCGTGGAGCACGCCTACGCGGAGGGCTACCGTTTCGTGCTGGATGCGGACATCGAAGCCTTTTTCGACAACGTGCCGTGGGCTCGCCTGTTCGACAAGCTCGCCGCCCTCTTCCCCCTCGATCCGCCGCTGCTCGACCTCCTCGCCGGCTGGGTGCAGGCCCCCGTCGTCTTCGACGGCCGCACGATCGACGACCGCACCCGGCTCCGGCGCGGCCTGCCGCCAGGAGCCGCGGTCTCGCCGCTGCTCGCCAACCTGTGTCTCGACGAGCTCGACGAGGAGCTCACCCGCCAGGGCTTCCGCCTGGTGCGCTATGCCGACGATTTCGTCGTGCTCGCCCGCGACGTCGCCGAAGCCCGCAAGCTCGCCCAGGTGCCGCTCCTGCGCCTGCGCGAGGTGATTGCCGCGGGCGGGAGCGGCCGGCGCCGCCGCCAGGTGCGCCTGGTGCCGCTCGCCGCCGCGCCTGGCGCCGGCCTGCCGGCCACCCGGCCGCTCTACGTCACCTCGCCGGACGCCTCCCTGCACCTCGACCGCGGCAGTCTGGTCATCGAGCGTGAAGGCACCGACCCTCGCAGGATTCCGCTCCACGGCGTCTCCCATGCGGTGTTCTTCGGTCCCGCCCGGGTCACCGTGCCCCTCCTCGTGTCGCTCGCCGAAGCAGGCGTCCCGTCCTTTTTCTGCCACCGCTCCGGCGAGCTGCGCGCGGTGTTCTCGCCTCACGGCTCAGCCGACTGGCACCTCTGGATGGCGCAGGCCCAGTACGCCGCCGGCGAGCCGGCCCGCCTGCGCTTCGCCCGCGACGTGGTGGCCGCCAAGCTGCACAATCAGGCGACGCTCGCCACGCGGTTCGGCTGGCACGGCCACGACGAGCTGGCCAAAGACCTGCGCGATCTCGAGCAGCGCACGGCCAACCCTGAGAGCCTGGACGGCCTGCTCGGCCTTAAAGGGCGCGGCGCCGCCCTCTATTTCGCCACCCTGGCCGCCAGCCTCCCCGGCGATTGGGCGTTCCGTGGCCGCAAACGGCACCCGGCGCCAGACCCCGTCAACGCCCTGCTCTCGTTCGGCTATACCCTGTTGCACCACCACCTGGCCAGCGCCCTCATCGCCGCCGGCCTGAATCCCCGCATCGGCCTCCTCCATCGCGATCGTGGCACGCACTGCACCCTCGCCTCGGACCTCCAGGAGGAGATGCGCTGGCTGATCGACGCCGAAGTCTGGGACCAGCTCTCCCGCGGCCGCGTCAAGCCCGAGGACTTCACGATCCCCGCTGGCGGCTCCGGCCCCTGCTGGATGAGCCACGACCTGCGCCACCGCTTCGTGGCCGACCTCGAAGGCCGCTTGAACGGCGAATTCACGCCGCCCGGCCATGAGGAGCCCACCACCTACCGGCACTTCCTCGCCGAGCAGGCCCGCCAGGTGGCCCAGCTCGTTCGCGGCGAACGTACCCTCTACCATCCTCTGCGCCTCCACGCCTGAGACCGCCTGATGCGCTACGTCATCGCCTACGACATCGAAGAGGACCGCGTCCGCACCCGCATCGCCGCCATCCTCGCCAGCTACGGCTCAAGGGTCCAGAAGTCGGCCTTCGAGTGCGACCTGGAAGCGGAGACCCTGGAACGGCTCACCCAACGCCTCACGGAAGAGCTGGCTCCCGCCTCCGGCGGCGGCGTCCGCATCTATCGCCTCTGCGCCGATTGCTATGGCGCCTCCGTGGGCCTGGGCGAGTTGGAAGAAGGAGCCGGCGGCGAGCCCTGGATTCTGGTGTAAGCGGGTCTATACTGAGAGCTGCACGAAGAAAGGGACCTCCTCCGGGGGAGGAGGTGTCCTATCGGGGTGACAACTCCGGGGACAAACCCAATTCATTGAAAACAGGATCGTTACCGCCGAGAAGGCGGAAGAGACGTGAAAGTCATGCCCCGGAAGCCCTGCAAGTACACTCTTTCAAAGGGACTTACGGCCGCGCCGAGAGGACGGAAAGAGGCTCAGGAGGGTCCGCGAAGGCTCTCTGGAGGGCCTCCCCCGGAAAGCGGTCCGCAAGTCGAACCAGCTCAGAGGCTTCCGGAGGGCGCTATCGCTATGGGAAAGGCCACTTTGGGTATTGCGACTCTCATCATGTAGATGCTCACTGACTCTCCGGGGATTCATCGCGATGGGAAAGGCCACTTTGGGTATTGCGACTTGAAGAAGCAGTGGGAGCAGTTGGCCTTGCAAGTGGTGATCGCGATGGGAAAGGCCACTTTGGGTATTGCGACTCTCGGTAAATTCTTTGCAGGTAGGTTTTTTCTATCCAAATCGCGATGGGAAAGGCCACTTTGGGTATTGCGACTATGGCCAACCGGGTGCCTTGGACCATGACTTCTCATCGCGATGGGAAAGGCCACTTTGGGTATTGCCCAGCCGCGAGACCACCCTCTTATACACACCTCGCCTACGATGGAGCCTTGCCCCGCTAGGGGCAACGGCATGTAGCCTGGGGCGTGAGCCCCAGGACGGGAGAGCAAAATTGAATTCCAGAGCCCCGTAGGGGCGACGGCAGCTCATCGCTCTGAGGGAGATTGCCGTCGCCCCTACGGGGCTCTCGGGAATTCGAGGGGCCCTCCTTCCTGGGGCTCGCGCCCCAGGCTACATGCCTGGGCTCCTACGGAGCCAAATCCAAGAAACACGACTTGTGTATAACGGGTTGGGCTGACGCCCCAGGCTACATGCCGTTGCCCCGAGCGGGGCAAAATTCCGGAAACGTGACTTGTGTATAAAGGGTTGGCCTTGAGCCCGGAAAGCCGAGAAAAATCAATCCCAAGCCCCGCCCGGCGCGACGGGAGCCATGCCTGTGGGTCTTACACCGCGAGATCGTTACCGGCGAGAGACGTCTCGAAGCCGAGATCGTTGTGGAGGTACTTGAAGGCGCCTTCCGATTTGTTGAGGTATACAGGCCCTGCGGACGGGTAGTCGGTGGGGAACCATGTCATCACCGGCAGGAAGGCGGCTTTGCCGGCCACCGGGAAGAGCCGCCACATCATGGGCGACGGCTGGCGGTTGTTGGTGGCGGCGGAGCCGAGTTGCTTGCGATCGGGCGCGGCTCCCCGAGCTTCATCGCTGTCGGTACGGCCGTGAACGATCGATTCCAGGTTCCCGCTGCCGCCGCGGGCCGACCCCGCCTCCCATACGCCTGGGAGCTCCTTGCCCACGAAGATCTGATCTTGGGTGAGCAATGCGCCGGTCACCTGGCGTGCCGACTCATCGGGCCTGCCGCAGATGGAATGGACTTGGGTGAGGCCTGCCTTCAGATAGGCCTCCAGGGCCACACGGAGAAGGCGGCCATGAGCACCGAGGTGGCGGCGCGATCGTCGACGCCCCAGTAGCCGACCACGACGCCGCGGACCACCCCTTCCCTCGCACCTCCCGTCCCAGAGCGGTCTGGCAGGCGCTCAGGATCGCTAGCTCGGCGAGCAGATCCAGGCCCGGCCACGTCGGGAGCGGAGAGGAAGCCTTCCCGGCGCCGTCGGCTCCCGTACGTCCCTCTCCAGTCGCAATCCCGCCTGACTGATCTGATCATTTCCCACATCCACTACCACCTGGCAGGCATAACCGCCTACAACACGTCGTCGCAATCCCACCCGACTGATCTGGTCATTTCGATAGCCACTGGATCTGGAGACAGTACGTCTCCGCGTTCTGGGAGTCGCAATCCCACCTGACTGATCTGGATCTAGTCATTTCACCTCGCTCTGCCCCGGCCCCGAGCGTCGGCCCTTCGCCGGCAACGAGCCTCCCCGGGACTCTGAGACACGGAATCCATGTGGTTTGTTGGCTGCGGCCTGCTGCCAATCGCCATGGAAGGAAAAGCCTGCCCAGTAATAGGGGGCCTTCCATCTCTCTTCGCCGCGGACGGCGAGCTGGGCGGCCCGGAGCGCGGCGGCGGGGGGCATGCCGTCCTGGAGGAGGTGGCGGTAGAAGGCGGCCATGAGCACCGAGGTGGCGCGATCGTCGACGCTCCAGTAGCCGACCACGACGCCGCGGACCCCGGCGCGGAAGAAGGCCTGGGTGAGACCCACCACGCCTTCGCCTCGGACCTCCCGTCCCAGAGCGGTCTGGCAGGCGCTCAGGACCGCGAGCTCGGCGGGCAGGTCCAGGCCGGCCACGTCTGGAGCGGAGAGGAAGCCTTCGCGGCGCCGGCCCTGGCCGTCGACCAGGGAGAGGACGACTCCCGAACGTTCCGGGAGGACCGGGTCCAGGAGCCCGTGGGTGGCGAAGTGCAGGATGCGATAGCGGCGCAGGGCACCGCTCAGGACCAGGTCGCGGTCGGCCGCGGTCCCCAGGGCCAGGAGCCTCTCCTCCGGCGGGACGAGGCGCGCGATGGCCTGCGCCTCCTCGGCCGTATAGGGGAGCCGATGGAGGGAGACGTCGATCCCCTCGGCGACCTGGCCGTCCGGGACGGACCGGACGCCGCTTCCGCGAGCGAGGCGCTCGTCGGTGGCGGAGAAGACCGGATCCGCCAGGATCGCCACGGTCCCGGGCGCCGGACGTCGCCCGGCCAGGCGCCGGCGTTGCGCGAGCAGGGCCGTGGCCGAGGGGAGCATGACGATCTCGTGATCGAGGAGCAGAGGCTCGGCCGGCTCTCCGGCCCGTTCCGCCGGAGCCCGCAGCGCGCTGAAGGAGACGAGGCTCAGGGCGCCGTCGGGGAGGATGACGAGACGCCGCCGGCCCGCCAAGCGTTTTCCGAGGGGGTCGAGGACGGCTTCCGAAAGCTCATGGACGACCCGCGCCGTGGTCTCCTGCGTCGCGTGCTCCTGGCTGAGGGGCTGGGCGGCCACCACCCGGCGGGCGAGCTGCTCGATGCGCTCCCGCCCGGGGAGGAGATGGACGGCCACGGTCTCGCGGTCGATCGTCCAGGCGAAGCTCGCGGGCTCGGCCAGAAGGTAGACGACGAGGAGCGTGTCCGCATCGGCCAGGGCCTGGATCTGCCGGAGAGAGGCGAAGGCGGGTTGTTGGGCCGGAGGGGGCGCCAAGCGGTCGATCTCGAGGAACCGGGAGCGGAGGCTCGCGTCGAGGTCGTGGAGGAGGGGATCGTGAGGGTCCTGGGCCGCGATGGTCCGGCGGCGCTCTTCCAGCGCCTCGATCTCCGCCAGCAGCAAGTCCCTCTTCCGTTGCGGGCCGGGATCGCTCTCCGCTCCGGGTCCGGCGGCGATCTCCTCGACCAGATTCCGGGCCCTGGCTCTCTCCGCGACCTCCAGGGCCTCGCGGGCGTGACCCGCGGCCGGCTGGCGCCGGTCGAGCTCCATCAGCAGGCTCACGAGATCCTCGTAGGCGTTGAAGCGGTAGGCCAGAAAGAAGCCGCGGCTCATCGATCCCCAGAGCCTCGTGCGAACGGTTTCGACGAGACGAAGGGCCGTCTCCAGGTGCTCCCGCGCCGCGTCCAGGTCGCCCAGCCGCCGTTCGGCGCGGCTCAAGCCCGTGAGCGCGTAGGCCTCGCCGTTCGGATCGCCGCTGGCGGCCAGGAGCTCGCGGGCCCGTTGCAGGCGCGGCCGGGCGCGCTCGGGGGCGTTGGTTTCCAGGTCGAGCCAGCCCAGGTTGGCCAGGGTGCTGCCCTCGCCGATCCGGTTCCCGGCCGGGCGGATCATCGCGAGGGCCCGGGTGTATGAGGCCGCGGCTTCGCCGTAGCGGTGTAGGGCCCGGAGCGCCGTCCCCCGCCGGTCGAGGAGCCCCGGCAGGATCTGTCGGTTTCCCGTGCTCTCGGCGAGCGTCAGGGCCTCCTGGTAGCGGTCCAGGGCCGCGTCGGGCCGGCCCGCCAGATACTGCGCCCAGCCCAGGGCGATCAGAACCGAGATTCGCGGGGCCGGGTCCTTTTCGGCGGCGAGCTGGCTCTGGGCCTTCTGGAGGAGGTCGAGAGCCTCGTCGTCGTGCCCGATCAGGGAGTAGAGGCTGCCGAGGTTCTGCAGGGTTACGGCCTCGGAGGATCTGATCCCGAGGCGCCGCCAGAGGCCGAGGGCGGTCTCGTACTGGACGATCGCACCCTGAAGATCCCCGGTGTTCTTGTAGACCAGGCCGATGTTGTTGAGCGCCGAGGCCTCCCGCGCGGACTCTCCTGCGGCGCGGGAGAGCTGGAGCGCCCGCTGGTAGGCGCCGAGCGCTCGCCCGGGCTCGCCGAGCTTCCTCCAGGCCGCTCCAGCCTGATTCAGGGCCCGGCTCTCCCAGGCGCCGTCCCCGAGGCTCTGGAGGCGGGCCGCCGCGCTCTCCAGGAGCGGGGCGGCCTCGCGCAGCTCGCCCGCCTCCAACAGCGCCTCGCCGAGATGCTCTTCCGCCCGCGCCTGCCAGCTCGGCTCGCCGCACGCCGTGAGGGCGGGGAGCATGCCGCGGTACGTCGCCGCCGTCCGCTCGAAGTCGCTGGTGGGAGGGCTCTTCTCGGCGCGCGTGAACGCGCTCGCCGCGCCGGCGCAGATCCGGTCCCGCTCTCCCGCGGGCCGCAGGGCCCGCACGCGCAGGGAAAAATGGCCCTTCGCCCCCTCGTGGAGCGGCTCGACCATGAGACGGTAGCGGCCGGAGACCGGAGTCACAACGAGCACCGGCTCCGGGCTGTAGCGGCCCGTGGGGCTGTCGATCTCGTAGAGACGGCGGTCTTCAGGATCGTCCAGCGCCACCACCACGTCCACCCCGTGCTGCTCGACGTCAAGGCGAAGGAACCGGCCGGCGGGCATCTCGAAACGGAAGCGATAGGGCCCCCGGCCGGTGAGGGCGCGGGGGAAGACCGCGCCGGGAGCGAGGACGACGCTCTCCGCGGGCTCCGTCCCGCGATTTCGACAGGAGAGGACCAGGAGGCCCAGGACGGCGACCGCTCTTCCGAACGAGCGTTTCAACGCGGCCCGGCTCCGGGAGCGAGGCGGAGCTTATAGGCGGCGACTGGCGTCCTGGCCCCCCCTTCACGGCCGAACAGACGGAGGTGCAGGTCTCCCGGCTTCAGAGCGCCCTGGCGAAACGAGACCTGGAAAGTCCCCAGCGCCGTCGGGTGGAGGCCCTCCCGCTCCCAGATCCGGGCGCCCGTGGAATCCACGATTTCGGCCTCATAGGTGGAGAAATCCTTCTGGGCCCGGGTGCCGAACACGAGCAGCAGCTCCTCCGAGCCCTCCGGCATCTCCAAGTTGGTGGGCGCCGCGCGGGTGCCACCCTCTTCCTCCGGCGCCAGCTCGGCGATCTTCACGTTGATGGCCGACGCGGGGGGGACGTGGGAGGCGCGCCCCCCCAGGAAGCCCGCGATCCCACCGACCGCGAGAATCGCCAGGGCCGCCGCCGCCAGCCTCGGGTCGAAGGACGAGCGGCGCAGGCCCCGCCGGGGAATGGCCTCGATCGCGGGCGTCGCTCGGGCCGCCGGCATCGGCGGACGCTCCGGGAGCCGCGAGCGGAGCTCCTGCCAGCGGGCGCCGATCTCCTCGTCCGACAGCTCCGGCGTCCCGGGGGCCGGCTCCAGGTCGGGGAAGGCCGCGAGGTCCGCCAGGGCCCGGGCCGCGTCGGGATAGAGGGCGATCCTCTCCTCGATCCGTTGGCGCTCCGCCGCATCCAGCCGGCCGTCCCGATAGGCCAGGAGCTCCTCCGGACTGGGAGGCCCGCCCGCTTCTTTACGCTTCGTGGCCATGATGGCCTCGAGCGATTTGCCGAGGTCTTCCTGTCCGCCCACACTGGCCTCTCAGAGCTCCGCCCCCTGGAAGTATTCGTCCAGGATGGGCTTGAGGCGTTTTCGCGCCTCGAAGAGCTGAGAGCGTACACTGTTGAGGCCGATTCCCGTGACGTCCGAGATCTCCCGGTAGCGCAGATCGGAGAAGAGGCGGAGCTCCGCGCATTGGCGCATACCGGGAGGCAGCGCCTCGATCGCGGCCTGGAGTATCCGCGTCCGTTCGCCGGCGAGGGCCTCCTCCTCGGGATTGGGCGCCTCGTCCGGGACTCGTTCCTCTAGCGCGGCGAGGGCCGTCGCCTCTCCCTCCGAGGTCGCCGGAGCCTCGACGATCCTGGGACGCTTGACCGCCTTCCGCTCGCGGACCGCGTTCTTCCAGACGTTCTCGCCGATCTGCCGGACCCACGCCGCGAAGCCCGCCTCGAAGCGGTACTGAAGGATCCTCTCGTAGGCCAGGACCAGCGTGTCCTGGGCCAGGTCCTCCGCCTCCTCGCGCAGCTCGGGCCGGTTCGCGAAGAACCTGAAGAGGGGGCGGTAGAAGCGGTGGAAGATCACCTCGAAAGCGTCGCGCCCGGCGCCGTTCTGGAGGGCGCGGACGGCTGCGAGAGTTTCCTCGTCCCCGAGGGAAGGCGGGTCTGGCGGCATGCCCCCGATAGCTTTCCACAGAACCCCCTCCGGCGCCAGCCAGACCGCCGCGGTGTGTTACCAGCCCTTCGGCACGCTCCGTCTCTCCTCAGGAGGCGGCAGCTCGATCGATCTCTGATATCGCCCGAAGGCGTCCGTGGCCTTGAAAGGGAACTCATAGAGGATCACGCCGGGCAACGACGACGAGAGTTGCCCCAGATAGAACGTCAGGGCGTTGGGAGCCGCGCAGAAGACGTGGACGGACCCCCCGCTCTCCTGGGGGAGATCGCGGCGCAGGCGGGGGAGCAGGGCGTGGGCGAGCCGCAGGGCGTGCGTGCCGCCCAACACCGAGCGGCCTCCGGGCTCGGGAGCGATGACGGCGTCGAGGATGCGGCGGACCGGGCACCCCTGCGCCCGGACGAACGCCTCCACGTGCGCCGCCACGTCCGGCTGGCTGACGGAGAGGGCCAGGGCCACGTCCGTCGCGTCCGGGTCGATCTCGACGTCCGGCCGGTCGAGCCACAGCGGCCCCTCGACGTCCTTGCCGTCTTTGGGGCTCCACTCGAATTCCCCTTCACTCCCGGTGCGCTGGCGCACCCGCACGTCTAGACCGCTCTTGGGCTCGAGCAGCCATCCCGCCGCGAAAGCGATCGAGGAGTGGGCCGCGAAGTCGAGCAGCAGGGGCCGCCGCTCTTCGATCCTGGCGAGCAGGAAATCCCTGAGCTCGGGGAAGACCCTCTCCTGCCACCACGGCTTCTCCTTGATGTAACGGTCGTCGAAACATTGCGTGAGATCGAGGACAGCGTCGTTGCGCGTCTCCATGTCGCGGCCCCAGCCCAGGATGCTTCGCACGCCGAGGCGAAGAGGGCTGGCCTCGGGCTGAGAGCGCCCCAGGCGTACGGTTCGTTCGTGCCCGACCGGCTCCATGGTGAAAAGCTTTCCGTCGGGGGCGGACATGAAGAGAACCGGTGTCGCCCACTCGGCGGATCGTGCATGAAGTCGCAACCGCGTCTCCGTGAGCGCCGCGTCGACGCCGTCTCCCGCGGCGATCCGGCCATAGAAGGTTTCGCTGAAAGAGATGGCGGCAGAATCCGAAATGGTGTACTGGTTGGCGACCACTGCTGGGATTCCACTCCCTGCCAGGACAGCGGAAGCGACCCCCTCATAGAGGCCGAGACGGCCCGCGTAGCGGGCGGTCTTGCAAGAGTTGAGGACCACGAGACGGAGGCTGGGAATGTCCTTGAGATAGGTGGCCAGGAGGGTTCCGCTCACCTGGTCCTTTTTTCCATCCCGCTTGGCGAAGAATAACGCCCCAAATCCAGAGCCGGGGTCATAGCCTCCATGACCCATGAAATGTAGGACGTGAATCTCGTCATCCAGCAGGACGTCGCGGAGCGATTCGGGGGTTGTATCCACGAGCCGAACGAGCTCGACCCAGCCCGCGTCCACTAACACGGCCAGGGCCTCGGTCATCCGCTCGATCTCCAACTTCAGAGAGAGCTCCTCCATGGTGCCAGGTGCTGCGTCCACCACCAGGATACGAAGATGCGAGCCTACGTCGAGAGCCCCTAGCGGTTGAGCGGCAGCTAGATCGCGGACGATCGGCGTGCGGAGACGCGCGGCCAGGGGCCCGGCGGACTGCGGGTCCCATAGCCATTCCCAAGGCAGAGCCGCCAGGTACTCGGCCTCGGGATCGTCGATCAGGAATCGGAGGCGGAGACGGAGGCCCAGACGGCCATCGCGGGGCATGGCGGTCCGGCACTCTCTGAAGAGGTCGCCGACTTGGTCTTTGAGTACGGCTGAATAGAGGGTCTGGCCAAGCCGGCGGGGTGAGAGCTTCGCCGGCGTTTCCCGCTGGGCTTGAGCATCCGATCCATCGAAGAAGCCAAACAGGGTGCTCAGAGTCTCCCTTTCGATGGGCTCCGGAAAGAAGACCCTCGGCGCTCGCCGGATGGGCGCGGTGACCACCGTTGCTTCGAAGCCTCCGCTGTTGGCTGAGCGGATATCGACCGTGAAGTCCTGATAGTCCATTCTCGGCACCTCCTCTTGTCTTCAACGACACGCTTCAACGGCAAGTTGTTGGACGGGTCTCCGAAAAAAGTCGCGAAGGCGTCCAACAAAACGGTGGCAGCCTGTGTCACAGGGGATGAGCACGGCCCGTCCCGAATTTCCGGAGCGGCCGAACGGGAGGAGCAACCAATGAAGCCTTTGCTTGCCAACGAGCCTTCGGACCCGACCCAGACCGACGTGGGTGACCCCAAGCCGAGCGGCACCCGTATCGGAGAGGTCGAAGTTCCCCCATCGCCCAATGAAGCTACCGAGCAGAAAGCGGATTCGAAGGCTTGAGGATCAATCTTTGAGGACTGCCGACCGGAAGGCGATGCTATGCCTGTAAACCTGCGTGACCTTTTCCTCCATCTCCAGAACGAGCTCGCCTCGCGGCTCCAGAGCAGCCGGGCCATTCTGGACCATGGCCCGGCCAAGGGCACGGCGACCGAGGAAGGCTGGCGCCAGATGTTGGAGGACTATCTTCCTCAGCGTTACCGGGTTTCGAAGGGATTCGTGATCGACGCTGCCGGAGGTCTGAGCGGCGAGACGGATCTCATCATTCACGATCGGCAGTACTCACCCTTTCTCCTCAACCAGGGAAAGGCCATCTACATCCCCGCGGAAAGCGTGTACGCGGTCTTCGAGATCAAGCAGGAGCTCTCCGCCAAGACGGTGAAGGATGCGGTCGCCAAGGCGTCGTCGGTCCGCCGCCTGCGGAGGACCAGTGTCGCGATCACTCACGCCGGTGGGACATTTGCGCCGCGTCCACCGTTCCCGATCCTGGCCGGCCTGCTGTGCCTGGACAGCCGGTGGACCCCTCCTATGGGCGACCCCCTGAAGGATCGTCTGAGAGCGAGCCCTGAAGAAGGTCGTCTGGATCTTCTCTGCGTGCTCGGCCATGGCACAGCGGAGGTGACCTACCCCGCTCCGGGCCAGGCACTTTTCGATCTCAGCAGCCCGGATTCCGCCCTCATCGTCTTTTTTCTCCGGCTCCTCGAAAGGCTTCAGAGCCTGGGCACCGTTCCGGCGATGAGCCTCCGCGAGTACGGGCGAGCTTTGGAAAGGTAAAAGATCCATGCCGAAACCCGAGAGCTTCACGCCCCTGAAGGTAGAGGAGATCGCGCGCCGGGCGCTCGCGGCGTCGGCCGGCGTCGCCCCGGAGAAGGTGCCGGAGCGGCTCTCCCGCGCCGTCGCCACGGGGGAGGGCGACTGCGAAGAGATCGCCGGCCTCGCCCGCGCGCTCGGCCCCGAGGCGAGCTTCGATCTGGTGCGGTTCGACACGGACCGCATCGCGGGCTTCGTCTTCGAGTCGAGCCGGCCGCCCGTGATCGCCGGAGCTTCCAAGATCCTGCGCGATCTGAACAGCGCGATCGCTCGCGATTTCGCCGACTGGACCCTCCTCTCCGGCGGCGGGGAGGGGCTCCTCCTGGCGCCCCGCGGGAGCGGCGCGGACATCTGCCGCCGGATCGAGGAGGCCTATCAGCGCGCCTCCGCCGGCGCGCTCGGCGTGACCACGGCCTGGATCGCCGCCCGGCCGGAGGATTTCCTGCCGGCGCCGGGGAGCGAAAGCGAGCCTCGCGACGGCAGCCGCGTCGTCTCCGGGACGCCCGCTCTTCTCTCCCTCCTGCACGACGAGATCCGGAAGAAGAAGGATGGGCGCCTTCCCGATCGCCCCCGGGTGGTCGGCAACCGGCCCCGTTGCCGCTCCTGCCGGGACCGGGAGGCCGGCGCGACGACGCTCCGCAGCCTCGGCCGCCCGGATGAGGAGGGCGCGGTGTGCGACCCGTGCGCGCGCCGCTGGCGGGTCGGCCAAGGGGAGATCGAAGGCCTCTCTTTCGAGGAGCTGATCGAGCACTGGACAGGCACCCGCGAGGAAGCTTCCCGCAAGGAGAGCTACCTGGGGTTCCTCTATGCCGACGGCAACGGCATGGGCGCCCTCTTTGGCAAGCTGCGGTCGCTCGGCGAGCTCCAGACGCTGAGCGGTGAGGTCACGGGCTGTTTCGAATCGCTGCGCGCGATCGTGGAGCAGGAGGTCCGGGCGGCCCTGCCCGAGCCGGAGCGCGGCCGGGCGCCGCGGCTCTTCCTCGATCTCCTGGCGGGCGGCGACGAGGTGATCTGGATCCTGCCCGCGGCGCTCGCGGTGCATGTGGCGGAACGCCTGGAGACGTGGCTCGCGGCCGAGGTCGCGGCCCGGGCTGGCCTCACAAAGGTCCTTTCCCAGCATGGCCGCGAAAAGCTTTCGATCGGGATCGGCCTCGCCCTCTGCGGATTGGGATATCCGGTGCGGTATCAGTACCAGCTCGCGAAGGCCCTCCAGAAGAGCGCCAAGGACAGCGCCTCGGGGCTGGAAGAGTCCACGCTCGACTTCGAGCTGCTGACCGATTCCTCGCCGCTCACCCAGGATTTCAAGGCCCTCCGCGGCCTTTTCACCAAGACGCTGGAAAAGGGTTTCATCCGCACCTGCCGCCCCTACGGTTGCGGCGAGCTCACGGATCTCCGCCGGCGGATCGAAGGGGCTCTCGACAACGACCTCGCGATCTCGCAGCTCTACGGGCTCGCCGCGGGGAGCCAGGAAGGGCGCCTGCCGTTCCTGAACCTGCTGCGCTATCAGATCGCCCGCAAGCCGGCGGGCGAGCGCTACCAGGCCTGGCTCCGGCAATGTGAGGTCGATCCTGCGAGCCCAGCGGAGATCGAAAGGTTTTTCATCCACACTCGCGGCCAGGGGGCGGCGCTCTGGATTCAGGACGCGCTCGACCTCCTGCCGTTCCTCGAAGGAGCCCGCATACGCCTGGCGGCGGGGAGGCGCTGATCCATGCCGACGCTCGAAATCCATCTCCGGGGACCTCTGCTGGTGGCCGGGGACGCCTCCGCCCTCGGCGCCGATCTCGCTACCGCCCGCCGGTTCGACGGCGAGCGCTTCGTCCCCTACATTCCGGCGACGGCCCTGCGGGGCGCTATCCGGCTTCAACTGGAAGCTCTGTTGCGAGGCGCCGGCCAGGCCGCGGTCGGACCCTATCCACTCGATTCGGGGACGACAGCGCGGAATCTCGACGACCCGGTAGCCCGTCTCTTCGGCTATTCCGGCCCGAAGGACGAACGGGTCGGTGCGCTGGAAGGGCGGCTCCGTTTCGGCGACGCGTTGCCGGTCGATCCTGCGGGGGCGGCGGATGCGATCCGCGTCCGGCCCGGGCTGGAGATCGACGATCAGACCTTCTCGGCCGCCGATCGCAAGCTCTTCTTCCGGGAGGTGGCGGACGTCGGCACTGACTTGGTCTTTCGGGCTCCCCTCGAGTTGCGAGATGTCAGTGATAAGGACAAGAGCTGCCTTCGCGCGGCCGTGGAGTCGACCGACGCTCTGGGGGCTGGGAAGGCGAAGGGGGGCGGCGCCATCGAGATCCGCTGGATCGAGGTCGAGACGAATGCCGGGGCAGTCGTCCAGGGCGAGGCCGCGAGCCGGGCGCGGCTGGTGATCACGCTGTGCGAGCCGGCCCATTTCGGCGACGGCGGCCCGCTGGGCAACCACCACGCCACCCGTGCGTACATCCCGGGCGCCACGATCCGGGGCGCGATCGCCTGGACCCTGCTGAATCACCAGAAGACCACCCCGGAGGATCCCGCGTTCCGCGCCCTGTTCCTGGAGCCAGGATCGGCCAGCTTCGGCGACGCATTGCCAGTCGAGCCTCCGGACGGTGAGCCCGAGATCCTCCCAGTGACCCAGCGGGAAGAGCGCGGGACCCATAAGATGGACGACGTCCTGGTCCGCGAGCTCAGCCGGGAGCGGGTCGGCCGGCTCCTCGCGAGTCGAGGATCTGCGCTTGTCCTCCGTGGCGACGACGGCGACCGCCGTTTCGATCCCGTCCCGGATTCACGGCCCGCGCGGGGGCTGGTCAAGACCACCCGCACGCGCGTCTCAATCGATCGCCAGACGGGAGCCTCGGCCGAGGGGAAGCTGTTCACCATCGAGCAGATCGAGCCGGTGATGGCCGACGGGCAACCCGCCCGGTTCGCCGGTTGGATCGAGGGGATTCCGGAGGCCGGCGCGGCGCTGCTGGCAAAGCTTCAGGGACTGCCGGTCGGCCTGGGAGCTGGCCGCAACCATGGCCTCGGGCAGGCTCTCCTCGAGCTTCATTTTGAAAAGCCGGCGCCGGACGAGGACGCCATTGCGAGGGTGCGGGCCCTGTCGGACGCCGTGGATCAGGAGACCCGATCGCTCGCCTCCCGGGCGGGTCTGAAGGATTCGGATCTCCCCCCGAAAGAGCTTTATCTGGCGCTGGTGGCGCGATCGGACTACGTGCCGGCCTCCGGGACAGACCGTCACCCGCTGGCCGAGCTAGCTCCCGGCGAGCCGCTGCGGGAAAGCCAACCGGTGCGCTGCTTTCTGCGCGCTGGCGCCACCGGCGGCTTCGACGAGCGGCCGGACCGGAACGGTCCTCTGAAGGACCTGCTCCCGGCGATCGGCGCGGGGAGCGTGTTCGTCTACGAGATCGAAAACGAAGCGCTCGCCGGGATCGAAGGAACGCTCGCGATCCTCCGGCGTGGCGTGGGACGCCGGGTGGAATGCGGCTGCGGCCGCTTCTCTCTTCACTCTGGAACCGGATTGGAAGGAGCGACTGTATGAGCCCGAATCTTTCACCGACCGAGCTGGTGAAACAAGCGGAGGGCATCCTCGACCGGACGCACGAGAAGGAAAAGCCCAAGGGAAAGAGGTCCAAGCTGTGGGGGCAGACCGCCCAACTGCGCAATCTGGTACAGATCACCCAGAGCGAGTCCGAGGTGCCGGTCCTGCGCAACTTCATCCGTTACCAGCAGGGGCGGCGCTCGACGCGGGACTTCTGGGAAATGATCGGAGACGACGTGATCGGAGTCCTGGAGGGGATCGAAACCGAGTCCCAGGGAAACGCGGCGGACCGGAGTTGGGCGATCCGCAATTTCTTCGGGTATCTGGTCCGGCACTACGTCTACCTCAATGAGACGCAACGGCCGAGAGACGATGCCGACACGGCCGGGAGGGCGGAATGAGCGGCCTCGATCTGCGCCCCCGGTCCCACGACGCTTTGGAGCGCCTGGTGCTCTTCGACTTCCGTTTGACCTGCCGGACGGGGCTTCACATCGGCGCGGGCAAGAGCGCGGATCTCGCCGGGAGCGACCTGCCGGTCCTGCGCGACGCCGCGGGCCGCCCTCTGGTGCCGGGATCGTCCCTGCGCGGCGTTCTCCGCTCGGGGATCGAGGCGATCTGCCTCTCCCTGAATCTTGACAAAGTAACGTCCCTGGCCGACGCGGAAGCGCCCGGTTCTTCAGAAGGCTTCGCACGGCTATGGCGTCAGATGAAGCTGGTGGAGCGACTCTTCGGGCGGGTGGCCCAAGAGCGAAGAGATTTCTCCTATGGCTCGCGCTTGCAGATATCCGACGCGGTCGTGGAGACGGACGTGGCGGTCGAGCTGAGGGACGGCGTCGGGATCGACCGCGAGACGCGGACCGCCGGGACCGGCGTCAAGTTCGACCTCGAAGTGATCCCCGCCGGCACGAGCTTCGCCGGAAAAATCCGTTTCAAGAACCCGATCGATTACGAGATCGGTCTGCTCGCGCAGGCCCTCTGGATGTTGAACGAGGGCGGCCTGCTCCTCGGCGGCAAGTCCGCGCGGGGGCTCGGCTGGGTGGCGGTCGAGGTCTCCGCGCCCCGGCGCTTCGACGCGAAGGACCTGCTCGCCGGCTCTTCGCTCGCCGCGCCCGAATCGGAGTGGGGTCCGGTGGAAGAGCGTTTTCAGGACGAGCTCGCACGCCTGCGCGAGCTTTCCGACGCGGCCTCGAAGCTGGTGGCCTAGGAGGACGACATGTTTCAAACCTTGCAGAACACGATCCGGATCTCCTTCATCCTCAAGCCCGACGGCCCGATCCTGGTGCGCGCGCAGACGGTGGGCCTCGATCCCGGAGTGGCGGACATGGAGTTCCAGCGGACCCACCGCAACGGCAAGTCCACCGTCTTTCTGGCGGGCTCAGGGCTCAAGGGCGTGATCCGTTCGCACGCGGAGAGGCTCTTGCGCACCCGCGGGCTCTACGCCTGCGATCCGACGTTGACCAGGACGACGGGAGGCCGGCAGGACGTCGCCTGCGGTAGCCTGAGAAAAGACGATGCGAGGCGCCGGAATATCCGGCAGTTGCCCCACGACGGGCAGTGCTCCACCTGCTTCACGTTCGGCTCCCTCCATCTCGCCGGCCGTTTCCGGGTGTCGGACGCCTTTCCGGTCGAGGGGTTGGATGAGGATACCAACCTCACCGAGGTCCGCACCGGCGTGGGCATCGACCGGCGGTCGCAGTCCGCTCAGCGGGGCGTGCTTTACGACACGGAGGTGGTGGTCCGTGGTGGCTTCGACGTCCGGATTCAGGGAGAAAACTACTCCCTCTGGCAGGCGGCCCTGGTCCTCTCGACACTCGACGATCTGAATGCCGGGCTGTTGCGCGTCGGCGCCTGCAAGGCCAGGGGTATGGGCTCCGTGCGGGTGGAAGGCTTGAAGGTGGAGATGGGCTTCCTGGATCGGGCTTCGGACCAGTTGACCGGCGCCCGCCAGATCACCTCTTCGGAGGCGGACTACGCGCTCCCGGAAGCCGATCAGATCCTCGCCCCGGAAGGTGGACAGTCGGGAGAGCAGGGCCTGTTCCGGACCGTCGGCTACGAAGCGGAAAAGGTCAAGGGGCTCGTTAAGGCGCTCGTCAGCGGCCCTCTCGAATCCCACCTCCAGCGCTTCGGGGGACGTTGACATGTCTCGCCACGGGATCTCTCGCCCGGGAGGGGAGGTGAGGCGCTCACCGGCCGTGCAGCACGACCGCTGGCTGTCCGATCGCCTGACCGGAGCCATCGAGCTGCGCTTCGAAACGCTCCAGGACCGGTTCGTGAGCCCCGGCACCGGCCGGCTGGCTTTGAGCGGTCCTGAAGACAAGGAGGTGGCCGAGAGGGCGGCGCGCTCCCACGATCGGCCCGTCCTGCCGGGGAGCGGCATCAAGGGGGCGGTCCGCACGCTTTATGAGCTGCTCTCCTTCTCCTGCAATCCGTTTGATTTCAGGGCGGGCTGCAAGGGCTCCAATCTTTGTGACGCCTGCTCGCTCTTTGGCGCCCGCGGCCATCTGGGAAGGGTTTCTTTCTCGGACGCGGTTGCGGACGAAACGGTCAAAGTTTCCGTAAGGAAGCTTCCCATGGGCCACGAAGCCAATGGCTCCAAGACCCCGGGGGACTTTCGTTTGTACGACCTCGCGCCGGATTCACCCCCGGGCACCGGCGGAGCCCCTCGCAAGAGGTATTCCCGCGAGGTCTTCACGGGGTGCTTTCTCTCCCGGCTCACCTTCACCAACGCGAGCCCCGAAGAGCTGGGGCGGTTGCTCCTCTGTCTGGGCTTCGATGGAGGAGAGGGGGTGCCCAGCTTTCCGCTCCGTCTGGGAGGTGTGAAGTACGACGGGCAGGGGGCGGTCCGCGTCACCGCCGAGTCCCTGGCGGTGCGGGCCCCCCAGCGTGAAGACCTGGACCGCGACGCGGGTGCCGCGCGGATTGCCACCTGGATCGCCGGAGCCCTCGCCTCTCCCTGGGCGGCCAGCTTCCGGCCGACCTACGACCAGCTTTCCGCGATGTTGCGGACGGGTGGAAGAACGCCATGAAAGCCAGCCCATCCCAGCTTCCTTTCGTCGTGCGGGCCCAGAAGCTCGCCATCGAGCTCAAGGGCGT
Organism: Thermoanaerobaculia bacterium; assembly: GCA_045807625.1. GTDB lineage: Bacteria > Acidobacteriota > Thermoanaerobaculia > Multivoradales > UBA5704 > DATARR01. The sequence continues at coordinate 117,644 of JBJMHA010000044.1, forward strand.
CGAACGAAATGTATTTCTTTCGATCGTCGCCGACTTCCTCACCGATCCGCGCAGCGAGCCCGCCCGCTTGTCGAAGATGTTGGACCTGCTCGGGAAGGGCAGCGGCAATCATCTGGAACGCAGCGGCTCCTTCGGCGATCAAGCTCGCATCGTGATCCAGGTGCTCCCCTCCTTCCTTCGAGAAACGAAGCTCTCTTCCACGGACCTCCGAGTCGTGCTGGGCTGGACCGCGCGCCTGCTCCTCATACGAAGCGGAAAGATTGCAGGAGGCGGTGGAGGCCCGCAGATCAAGACCGGGAGCCAGGTGATCCATCGGGCGCCCGCGAACGAGCGGCGGCCCACCAAGCCTGCCCGGCAACCCTCGTCGCGTCCCGCGCCCATTCCGGCCGCTCCCGCCGCGCCGGCGCCTCCGAGCTGGGAGAACCGGATCCGGGGTATCGGATGGGGGAACGCCGGCGAAATCGTTTCGGACCTCCTCTCGACGCACACGGGGGATACGCGGCGCGAGATCGCCAAGGCCATCCTCGAAAAAATGGGAGGCCGGCGAGAGGTCAAGAAGAAGAAGGATCTGCCCTGGGTGCCAACGCTGCTCGAAGCGGCCGGCGAGCAAGGAAGCTGAGACCAAGTTCCTTTCGGCATCCTTAGCCATCGCGGTGATAGCCAATCGCGATGGGAAAGGCCACTTTGGGTATTGCGACTCTACAATGAGCAGCCGCTTGTGCGACTTCACGTGTGTCGATCGCGATGGGAAAGCCACTTTGGGTATTGCGACGGCGCTGGTATGAGCGTGTGCGGGGACTCCGAGAATCAGATCGCGATGGGAAAGGCCACTTTGGGTATTGCGACTCTGCCAGGAGGACGGTTGTTCTGGATGATCTCGAGGAATCGCGATGGGAAAGGCCACTTTGGGTATTGCGACTTCTCATCTTGTGATCGATCTTCACCCGCTCGTTGCCGATCGCGATGGGAAAGTCCACTTTGGGTATTGCGACTCCATGCTGGTGATGCGGTCCGGATTGAGGTCCTGGAGGACCATCGCGATGGGAAAGGCCACCTTGGGTATTGCGACTTCTCCCAGTAGCATGGATCGTTGGGGTCATAACCCCGGCATCGCGATGGGAAAGGCCACTTTGGGTATTGCGACTCTGTGTAGGAGTACGAGACCTCCAGTCCGTCGGATCGGGCGGCCTGTCACCCAGTACGCGAAAAAGCTCCCCGGAGAAGGCCTGGAATCCGGCGTCAGCGTTATACTGAGAAGCGCGCCAGCTCAAGGGGCCTTTCTCCGGGGGAGGAAGCGTCCTATCGGGGTGACAACCCGAAGCCGGCCATTCATTGAAAACAGATTGGTTATCGCCAAGAGGCGGAAGCGAGGTGAAGATTCTGCCCCGGAAGCTCTGCAGGTACACTCTTCCACAGGGACTTGCGGCCGCGCCGAGAGGACGGAAAGAGGCTCAGGAGGGTCCGCGAAGGCCCTCTGAAGGGCCTCCCCCGGAACGCGGTCCGCAAGCCGAGACGGCTCAAAGGCTTCCGGAGGGCGCTATCGCGATGGGAAAGGCCACTTTGGGTATTGCGACTCTGACTTCCGCCATCGAAAGGTCGCTACTGTACTCCTGCATCGCGATGGGAAAGGCCACTTTGGGTATTGCGACTTTCTGGGCCATGAAGTCCTTCAGGTCTTGCGGCAGCTTGCATCGCGATGGGAAAGGCCACTTTGGGTATTGCGACGAGGAAGGCGCCGAAACCGAGACCCTCCTCGCCATCTTCATCATCGCGATGGGAAAGGCCACTTTGGGTATTGCGACGATGTTTTTTCCGTTCGTTGGAACGGTTTTTGCCGTGCTTGGATCGCGATGGGAAAGGTCACTTTGGGTATTGCGACTTCTTGATAACTGCCGCGGCATCTTGAGCGGTAGGATGATCGCGATGGGAAGACCACCTTCTGCCCCGTAGGGGCAAAGGCATGTAGCCAGGGGCGTGAGCCCCTGGAAAAGAGGCCCAAAATCAATCCGAGAGCCCCGGAGGGGCGACGGCAGCTCATCGCTCCGAGGGAGATTGCCGTCGCCCCTCCGGGGCTCTCGGGGCTTCGGGGTGCCTCCCTTCCTGGGGCTGACGCCCCAGGCTACATGCCTGGGCTCCTACGGAGCCAAATCCAAGAAGCTCGACTTGTGTATAAGAGGGTGGCATTCATGCCCGGGCGGGCGGGCCGGTACTCTGACAAAGTAGAGGTAAGCGGCTATACTGAGAAGCCTGTCAGGACAGGGGCTTTTCTCCGGGGAGGAAGCGTCCTATCGGGGTGACAACTCCCGGAGCCGCCCAATTCATTGAAAACAGAAGAGTTTTCGCCAAAAAGGCGGAAGAGACGTGAAGTCATGCCCCGGAAGCCCCGCAAGTACACTCTTTCAAAGGGACTACGGACGCGCCGAGAGGACGGAAAGAGGCTCAGGAGCGTCCGCGAAGGCCCTCTGAAGGGCCTCCCCCGGAACGCGGTCCGCAAGCCGAGACGGCTCAAAGGCTTCCGGAGGGCGCTATCGCGATGGGAAAGGCCACTTTGGGTATTGCGACTCGAAAAAACAACAGATTTGGACATTTGCCCAGGACACTTATCGCGATGGGAAAGGCCACTTTGGGTATTGCGACTTTCTGAGCTGAGTGGGCGTATCCACCCTGACTCGTCATCGCGATGGGAAAGGCCACTTTGGGTATTGCGACTCCGGGAGGGGAACTCCATGCGAGAGGGCCAGGGTTATCATCGCAATGGGAAAGGCCACTTTGGGTATTGCGACCTTGCCGTCGAGAGTTACCTTCGTGGCCTCGGTGACGATAATCGCGATGGGAAAGGCCACTTTGGGTATTGCGACTTCTCTTCCTGAACACGTCTTCCAAGCCAGTAAACTCCGGACATCGCGATGGGAAAGGCCACTTTGGGTATTGCGACTTCTGGAACGTGAGGCTTTCCTCTAAAGGAGCACTTGGCCATCGCGATGGGAAAGGCCACGTTGGGTATTGCGACTTCTGGTAGGCCTTTGAGGCCGGCACCTGAATCTGGCCGGATCGCGATGGGAAAGGCCACTTGGGTATTGCGACTTCTCGCAGTTCAGTCCAGGGGAGCGCAGCCTGGGCCATCGCCGATGCAGGGGGAGAGGATGTCGTTAGATCAGCCGTCACGAGCATACCTGGCGATCTCAGCCCTGTAGGGGCGGCGGCAGCTCCTCGTGCCGAGGAGTTGCCGTCGCCCCTACGGGGCTCTCGGGCATTCGGAGGGCCTCCCTTCCCTGGGGCTCGCGCCCCAGGCTATTGAGCCAGGCAAGGAAGCCCTTAAGGTGCTGCTAACGGCTCTTGCAGAGAGCCCCGACAACCCGGCGGGACAGGTCGTGACGTTCCTCACATCCATCTGGAAGGCGGGGCTCCTATGGCCCGTGGTGAAGTTCGTCCTCTCGGAGCTGGGGTGGTATGCCCTGTTCCGCGCCGTCGCCAAAATCGTGGAGATCTTCCTGCTCCCCGAGGCCGAGGCCGTCGACCTCCTGGTGAGCTTCACCGTCTGGGCCGCGAAGACCATCGAAGCCGCCGTTGACGTTGGCCATGCCTGCTCAAAAGGGTATGAAGGGCTGGGGGAGTGAGGTTTACCGCCCAGCGGGAGCTTGGAGAGCTCTTCGAGACCATCCTGAACGGGTTCCAGAAGCTCCGATATGTCTGAGAGGTACACCTTTTCCCTGGCGTCCCGGCCAGAAGAGCGGTCCAGGACCGGCAAAAGGCGGGGCAGCTCGGGTGGAACGGGTGGCGGCCGGGCCGGAGCTCGGGGCGGTTGGTTGAAAAAGGTCGGCGGCCGGCCTTTTGCGCGTGGCGGCTCACCGTTTGAGCGCGGCGGTTCGTCCGCCGCGCGGAATTGTTGGTCCGCCGGGCGCGGCGGGAGACCCGCCGCGCGGATTTGTTCATCCGCCGGGCCGGGCGGGAGGCCCGCCGGGCTTACTTGTTGGTCCGCCGGGGTCGGCGGTCGACTCGCCGCGGTGAATTGTCGGACCGCCGGGCCCGGCAAGAGAACCGCCGCGCGAAATCAGCCAACCGCCGGGGTCGCCAACCGGGCCGCCGGGCTCAAAAGCTCAACCGAAGACCCCGGCGAGAGGATCGCCGCGCGCGGCGGACGAGCCGCCGGCCCCGGCGGACCAACGGCCGACCCCGGCGGATGAGCCGCCAAGCGCGGCGGAAGGACCGCCGGGCGCGGCGAGTCAACCGCCGGGGTCGGCGAGGGTCCTATCCCGATCTCAGCAAGGAAACGGAGCCTCGTGGAGCCGAGGCTCTCAAACAAAACGATCAGCGCGCCTTTGAGGCCGAGGCATCGTAGCCTAAATCGCGCGGCTTGTGACCCTCCCGCGAGCCGGCTCAACGGCTCGAACCGGATTCCCCGCCTTGCTTTGAAGGGCGGGTCATCTCGCCGCCGGAGGAGTACACGCCCCGGAACCACAAACAGGCGAAAGCCGAGCCTGCCCCTCCGGGGCTGCCCCCCTTACCGCCCCGCTGCCTCGACCTCCTGGATCACCCGCCTCACGAGCTCCACGGTGGCGGTCTCCTTCCGGGCGGCCTCGAAGAAGAGAGACAGCGCCGCCAGCGCCTCGCGGGCGATCCCCTGCGCTTTGAAGATCTCCGCCATCTCGCGGGCCAAAGCCTTGACCTCCCCCGTGCGATCTTCCCTGAGGTAGAGCACCGCCAGATCCAGCGAGGCCAGGGCGGCGTCATAGGCGAGCCCTTGGCCCATAAACCTCTTGCGCACCTCCTCGAGGCTGGCTATGGCGTCCTCGGTCTTGCCGGTGCCCGTCGCGATCCGGCTCCCAAGCCACTCGACTCGAACGAGGTCCAAGTCATTGCCCAGCCTCCCGGCGAGCTCCCGAACCTCAGGCAGCAGGGCTGACGCCTCCGTGTGGCGCTCCAGGTTGCAGAGGGCCTTGGCCGTCTCGAAGCGAAGCGCGAAGAGCAGGCGGGAGTCGCCAGTCTGCTCTACGTAGGGAGCCGCTTCGGAGAGAGCCGCCAGCGCGCCCTCTAGATCACCCATCACATCGCAGACAAATCCTCTGTTGAGGTGGATCACCGCATGAGCCTCCGGATCGCCGCTCGCAGACTCGCTCGCGCGGCCAAGCAGCTCCAGAGCATCGCCGAACCGCCGCTCAGCTCGCCGGAGCGACGCCTCCAGGGAGAGCATCCGCCACTCCTGGAGAAGGCCGGGTTCCTGGTCCTGGCCGGACCGCCACAGCTCCGAGGCCTTGGCGAAGGCGGCGTCAGCTCCGGCGTGGTCGTTGCCGACGCGGCGCGCATTGCCGACGTGGGCCCAGGCATAACCCTGAAGGCGGCGGCTCCACGGCTCACCTCCATCCACGTTCTTAGCAATGGAGAGGGCCAGGTCCGCCAGCTCCAGCGCTTCTCTGGCGCTATCCGCCGCCGCCCGCTCGCTCTCGTGGCACAGTCGCTCCGCCAGGGCCCAACTTCGTGAGGCCCGGGGAGAGCGCTCGATCGCGTTCCGCCGCCGCCGAGGCGAGCGACCCGCCAGCCCCTTCCAGAACCGCTCGGCCACGAGCCGCGCCTCGGCCGGAGACTCGCGTCGGGCCGTCGCGTCTTCCAGGAGGTACGGCGAGATCGCCAGGAGATCGGCCTCCTGGAGGGATGTGGAATCCGGATTCTCGGTAACCCCATTTTCCAGGGCGGAGAGGAAAGGGGTTAAAAACCGCCGGAGGTACATCACCAGGGCCCAGGGAACCCCCGCGGCCGAGGCGATGCGCCGGAGCGCGTCCTCGGACGGGGTCACCTCGCCAGCCTCGATCAAGGAGATCTGGCTCTGGGACGTTCCCGCACCCCGGCCGAGGTCGGTTTGGTTGAGTCTGGCGAGATAACGGAGGACGACCACGACCATCCTCAACGCCTCCGGGTGCTCGTTGGGCTCAGCCATGAAGGCCTCCTCCTCCCTGCAAGGGAGATAGGTTATTGTGGTTCAGTGCACCTTTTTCCTGAGAGGGGCCCGCGCGGCCATGGTGGCCGCGGTGGAGCGCCTCAATAGGGAGCCTCTCATGCGAACCTTTCGCAATCTCTCCACAGCCCTGCTCCTCGTCTCGCTGCTCACTCCATCGGCCGCGATGGCGGCCAGCTCCACAGCCCGGAACCACAAACCGGCGAAAGCCGAGCACGCCCGGCCTTCTCTCGGAATCCGGGCCTGGGTTCAGGCCCTCGGGATCTGGACTAAGGAAGGGCTTGGCATCGACCCGCATGGCAGTCCCGCACCAGAGCCGGATTCAAGCAGCCAGACGGATGCTGGCCTTGGAATCGACCCCAGCGGCCGAACCGGTTCGTAGCCCAGTTTGCACGGCTCTGCTATCTCTCTGCTAGGGGTGGGGCCGCGCACGTGGATTTCCGGATCTCTTCAATGGTCCGCAGTGCCAGCTCCACGCTCGCGGTCTCCTTCTGTGCCGCCTCCTGAAAGAGAGCGACCGCCGCCAGTGTTTCGCGGGCAATTCGGTGACTCCTGAAGATCGGAGCCATCTCCCGGGCCAGAGCCTTGACCTCGGCGGTTTGCCCATCCTTAAGATAGAGCACGGCCAATTCTAGGGTAATGAGCGCGGCATCATAGGGAAGGTCCCGGTTTGTGAAGACCCATCGTACCTGCTCCAGGCCGGCGACAGCCTCCTTCCTTCGTCCCTGACCCGCAGCGACGTGGGCTGTCAGCCAGACCACCCGGAAGAAATCGAGCTCGTTGCCCAGACTTTCAGCCAGCTCCCGAATGATCGGCAGCGCTTCTGCGGCCTCCTCATAGCGGCCGAGAGCGCAAAGATTCTTGGCCAGCTCAAAGCGAAGTGCGAAGAGCAAGCGCCTGTCCCCTATCGCCTCCACGAAAGGGGCTCCTTTAGTCAAGGCGCCGAGAGCGCCAGCGAGGTCCCCCATCTGTTCGCACGCGAACGCCTTCTTAAGTAGGACCACCCCTTGAGCCTCTGGTTCGTCCCCCGCCAAATCGCTGGCACGGTCGAGTAGCTCAAGGGCTTCCAAGAATCGCCGTTCATCGCGTCGCAGAGAGGCCTCCATGGAGAGCATCCGCCATTCCGGAAGCAGGCCTGCATCCTCCCCCGCCCTCCAGAGCTCCCAAGCCTGGGTGAAAGCCTCGTTGCTTCCCAGAAGGTCGTTGGCCACCCGCCGGGCGTTGGCGATGTATGCCCAGGCGTAGCCTTTAAGCCGTCGGAGGAGCGTCTCGCTTCCCTCGCTTCTCTTAGCGGCGAAGAGGGCCAGGCTCGCGAGGTCCAGAGCCTTCGCGGCATTGTCGGCGGCGGCGCGCTCACTCTCCAGGCACAGGCGCTCCACCAGCGCCCAGCTCCGGAATTCAGAGGAATCTTCCACCAGCTCGCGGCGCTCCCGGGCGGGCAGGGGCTTGAGCCGGGCCCAGAGCACGCCGGCCTCGCGCCGGGCCTCGTCCGCCTTGCGCCTCTTCTTCTCCGCGATGAGCCAGGCGCGGAGCTTGGCGGCCCGGGTCCATTCGGCGGCGATCACCGCGCGGTCGATCTGGCGAAGCTCCTCAGGAGTGAGGTCGACCGCGGAGCCGCTCTCGGGAGGGCTTGGGGGCCTCACCAGGGTGTAGATGAAAAGGAGCCCGTCCACAGCCTCCCGTCCGTAGCCCATCAGAGCGGCCATGGCATACAGCTCGGTCCGGCTCAGCGGGCGCTTGCCGTTCTCGTAAAGCGAGATCAGCTTGTGTTTACCCGTGTAACCCTTGGCTATGGCGAGCTCCTGCTGAGTCCACCGTCGCTCCTCGCGCAGGTAGATCAACGCGAGGGCCTCCGCCGAGAGATTCTCCCGCTCCATATCCTTGGCCTCCACTTCAAACCGGGTCAGCGCCCACGAGCCCCGCACCTGGGCGGAACCTTCCGAGAATCGCATCCGAGGGTGTCGGCCGCGGGAAAAAGTATCCTGTCAGCCAATACTTTATACGACCTTCAAGTTCCGTAAACACAGAAAAACCGGTCGCGCCTAGTCTGGGCTCCGTCCTTGGCCTCTGCCTAGAAGCTAGTTGCCGCAGGGCTCGTTTTCGTGACACGGGACGACATCCGGGGCGAGCCTCGTCCCTGGAACCTGGAGGGAGGCTGAAGAGCTTGCCCGGAGATTGGCATCCGTCGCCGTCAGCGCTGGAGCGCTTCCTGCGCGGCGAGCTGCCGCGGGAAGAGGTCCGCGCTGTGGTGAGCCACCTGTTGCGGGGTTGCCCGGCCTGCGGCGCGGTTACCGGCCGGCTGTGGGCGCTGGGAGAGGAGCCGCTCAGGCCCTTTCGCGAGGAAGAGGAACGGTGGGATCTGGAGGAGGCAGAGATGACAGACATTGAGGCCGCCCAGTCGCAACTGCGGGACATCGTCCGCGACCTGGAGGGGATCAAGTTCCGGCTTCGGGGAGTGCGGGAGAGCCTGCCTCCTTCGGTCGCGGAGACCGTCCGGCTCCTGGAGATGGAGCAGGAGCAGGCGGACCCACGGACCGAGATCCGCACGGTCATCGAGTGTGTGCTCAACGATTCACTGGAGCCGGCGATCCAGGACTTGCGGGACGCGGCGGAGCTTGTGGCCGCCGAAGCGGAAGGAGCAGAGGATTGAAGGACCGGCGAGCCGCGCCGCCCCTTCGGGGCTGACCCTCATTGGATCCCCTTCAAGGGCCAATCCCTCTCTCCCCGCCTCCCCCCACCTGACGGGAGAGAGGGGCTCAGACAGCGCTCTCCAACGGTCTTTCTCCCTCTTCTCCCGTCAGGTGGGGGGGAGGCGGGGAGAAGAGGGCCGGGGTGATGAGGGCCAACGGACCGGAGACGCCAAATCTGACCAAGTAGAGCTAAGTACTTCCCACCATAAATATGGTGGCGTATGAGTATGTCGGCGTCCGGCTTGGCTGCAAGGTCGGTTATCGCGCCCCGGTGGGGCTTGGACGAGGCCGGGGACCGATCGCAACCCAGCCCGTTGGGCTGGGCTGAGGAAGCCCAGGCCTTCGGCCCGGAAAGCAGGCGATGGTTTCGCGATTTGGCAGCTCCAGCGCTGGATCCCGTTTCCGGCGCGAGGTCGCTTTGAGGCCCGAAGGGGCCGCTCTCCCTCAGCC
>JBJMHA010000045.1:0-16876 GCA_045807625.1 Thermoanaerobaculia bacterium
CCTGGAGGATGTGTTTTCGTAGCACTGCCGATTTTGAAAAAGCATTCTACAAGCGCCAATGCCTCAACCGGTTTCCCCTCTCCCGGTCGGTGGGAGGGCGATGGGAGAGGGGACAGGGGTGAGGTTCCGGGTGGGGGGCCTACAAAACCTTCCCCACCTCCCCCATCATCGCCCCCCGCACCAATGCCACCGGAGGCCCCCCATACGACAAAAACCGGTCATGAAACTCCCGCCACGCCGCCCGCCCCCCGCGCGCCGCGGTCCAGTCCGCCCGCAGCTTCCGCACCATCAGCTTCCCCAGGGTGTAGTTGAGATAGCCGGGATCGAACGCCCCCCGGTTGGCCTGCTGGCGGGCGTTGGCGGGGTCCTGGAGCCCCTGCTCGCGGAACATCCTTTCGGCCTCCTCCAGCGTCAGGGTGCCGGTGTGGAGCCCCAGGGCCACCAGATAGCGGACGTTGCGCAGCAGCGCGTTCTGGAGCTGGCCGATATGGAGATAAGGATCGCCGTCGCCGAAGCCGGCCTCCCACATCATCTCCTCCGAGTAGTGGGCCCACCCCTCGGCGAAGCCGTAGGTCACGAACAGCCGCCCCAGCTCCGACTCCGCCCGGTTCGAGTGCAGGAACTGGAGGAAGTGGCCGGGCCAGACCTCGTGGATGGTCACGAACAGGAGGTCCGCCTCGTTCGCGATGTACTGCTCCTGCTCCGCGGGCGTCCACGACGGGTCCGGCGGCGCGATGTAATAGATCGAAGGCAGGTGCCGGTCGTAGGGGCCCGGGATGTCGATGTAGGCCGAGTTCCAGCGCTGGTAGGGGGGCGCCTCCGCGATCCGCGCCTCCTCCTCTCCGGGGATCGAGACCAGGCCGTGATCCTCCACGAACCGGCGCAGCCCCGCGAGCTGGCGGCGCGCCGCCTCGACCGGCCCCCCTTCAGGCTTGCGCGCGTTGACCTTCGCCAGCACCTCCTCCTGCGAAAGACCCGGCGCGTAGGCGGCGCAGGCCTCGCGAAAGGCGGCGAGGTTCCGCTCCAGCTCCCGCCGGCCCGCCGCCTCGAGCTCGTCCAGCGGCACGTCCAGCCGCTCCGTCTCCCGCAGCATGCGGGAGAAGAGGTCCGCCCCCAGACGGAAATCCCCGGCGTCCGTGCCCGGCGGCGGGATCTGCTCGTGGAACCAGGCGCCGAGGTCCCGCAGGGCCCGCGCGGCGTCGCCGATGGCGATCCGGAGATCCTCCTGGAGCGCCGCGTCCTCCACGGCCGCGAACAGGGGCGGGACGTCGGTCTCCAGATAGCCGGCCAGCCCGCCGAAGGTCATCTCCCCGAGCTCGGCGTGGGAGCGCGGCATCGGGGTGATCAGATTCGCCCGCACCTGCGCCGCCGCTGCTGGAACCGCCCGGGCATAGCCCACGAAAGCCCGCATCCGCTGGGGGAGCGGCGCGTAGTCGCGCGTGAGATAGAGGCTGGGATCGACGGGGCCGGCGTAGTACATCGGGTTGCGCCGCGGCCACTCGGCCGTCTCCAGCCAGAAGAGGTCGGAGTCGACGACCACCTCGAGCATCTCGCGCTCGAAGGCCCGCCGCTCGTCGAGCGTCGCGGGGTCGAACTCCGCCGCCCGCGCCCGCTCCGCCTTCAGCCAGGCGGCCTCCGCCGCCAGCCCCTCGGGGCTCCAGTCGGGCAGCCGGCCGTCGAATTCGTGCCGGCCGGCCCCGGCGGCGAAGGTGGGGTGCCGCTCGAAGTAGCCGTCGAGGAACGAGCGCACGAAGTGGTCCCACCCTCCGGCGACCACCGAGGTGTCCAGGCACTGCAGGCTCTTGGTCTCCGCGTCCATGACGGGTAAGTCTACCCCGGGCTGAGGTACGATGAGGACGTCAATCCACGTCTCCATTCCGGGAGGGCGTCATGGCCGAGCAGAATTACGCGAACCACGCCAAATTCGTTCCGGGATTCCACTTCGTCACCTTCGGGATCCTGGCGATCAACCTGATCTGGTCGCTGTTCCGCCTGATCTGGGGGGTGCCCGGCGTCCCCTTCTTCGACCGTCTGCTCAACGTGGCGGTGGCGGCGGCCCTGGTGCTGCTCGCCTGGTACGTCCGCACCTTCCCGCTGAGGGCGCAGGACCGCATCATCCGCCTGGAGGAGCGGCTGCGCCTGGAGCGCCTCCTGCCGGCGGACCTCAAGCCCCGCATCGGCGACCTCCGCCCCGGCCAGCTCATCGCCCTCCGCTTCGCCAGCGACGAGGAGGTCCCCGAGCTCACCCGCGCCGTGCTCGCCGGAGAGCTCACCGCGCCGGGCGAGATCAAAAAACGGGTCCGGAGCTGGCGGGCGGATCACCTCAGGATATGAGAGCTCAAGCAGGACGGAGAGCTATACTGGACAAGATGAGCCTCAGCGATGCCGACCATTTTTCGTACGGGACCCTACCGGCTGTTCTTCTATGCCGGAGACAGGGAAGAGCCTCCGCATATCCACGTCGAGCGGGAGGACAAGACGGCGAAATTCTGGCTGAGCCCGGTTCGATTTCAGAACGCGAGAGGCTTCGGCCGTAGCGAGATCCTCGCGATCCAGAGACTGATCGAAGAAAACCAGGAATTTCTTCTGAGAGGCTGGCATGAATACTTCGGGACTTGAGGTCGGATCCGCGAGAGCTCTGGGAGCCGACATTACTGAGGACGCGTTGACCGTCGATCTTGCCGATGGCCGCACGATTTCGGTGCCCCTTGCCTGGTATCCACGGCTCCTGAACGGAACGCCCAGGGAACGGAAGAGCTGGCGTTTGATCGGCATGGGAGAAGGCATTCACTGGCCTGACCTCGACGAGGACATCAGCGTGGAAAACCTTGTCTTAGGAAGACCCTCGGGAGAGAGTCAGGCGTCGTTCCAACGATGGCTCGAGAGCCGCTCTTCTCGGAGCTGAGAGCCTGGTAGCGCCCCTTCGGGGCGGGCCCTCACTCCCCAACCCCTCTCTCCCCGGAAGGGCGGGTGGAGGGACGGGAGAAGAGGGCCGGGGTGATGAGGGCCACCGGACCGGGGACGCCGATCTACCGGCATCACACCCTGATATTCTGCAAACAATCTCAGACTCAGGAGCCCCCCGCCCATGCCCCAGCCCACCACCCCCGGCACCTTCAACGCCCAGCTCACCCCGACCTCCACCACCCCCCTCACGGTGGGGCGATTCGTGCCGGAGCTCGCGCAGACGCCCGGCAACGTCGGGATCTGCCTCAGCGGCGGCGGCTCGCGGGCGCTCTCGGCCGGCATGGGGCAGCTCCGGGGATTGAGCGCGCTGGAGCTCAACGGGGCCAGCCTGCTCAGCCAGACCAAGGCGATCTCCACCGTCTCTGGCGGCTCGTGGCTCGGCGTCACCTTCGAGTTTCTCACCGGCGATACGAGCGACTCCGCGTACCTCAACGAGTACGTGGCGGACCCGAGCCAGCTCGTCCCCACAGCCGAGCCCGGCCACCCGGTCTCCGAGATCCTCGACGAGCTGCCGGAGGGGAACATCGGCACCGCGGTCGACTCGGACCTCTTCTCCGTGCCCGCGCTGGCCGCCGAGGCCTACATCCTCTACAAGTACCTCAACACGCCGCCCGACTTCCTCTGGCAGGCGCTGATGGGCCTCCACATCCTCGCGCCCTACGGCCTCTATGAGCTGGATCTCCTGAACGGCCTGCTCCCCACCTCGCTCTTCTCGTGGGACCAGGCCTCGCTCGCCGCCGAGGTGACCGGCCCCAACCCCTCGCTCGCGGAGGAGACGGCGCACCTGATCGCGAGCGGCGCCGGCCGCACCCGCCGGCCGTTCCTGATCTGCAACATGGGGATGTTCCTGAGCGAGCCCGGCACCGCCATCCAGTACCTCGCGCCGGTGCAGTCCACCCCCTTCCGGACCGGCATCGTGGGCTCCCCCACGGGCACCGACGCCAACGGCCGCGCGCCGGGCGGCGGGGGCGTCACCTCGTTCGCCTTCAGCTCGAACCCCACCGCCGTCGCGGGCACGGAGGTGACCGTGAGCCAGTCGCGCCAGCTCGCCATCGCGGACATCGTGGGCACCAGCAGCGCCGCCTTCGCGGATATCTTGCAGAACCAGCTCGCCATCTGGGAGCAGGACCCGGGACAGCTCCTGGAGCTCCTGGAAGAGATCGCGGAGGACATCTGGGCCTGGCTCCGGGATCATCTCGGCGACGCCGGCCTCCTGCTGGCGCGGAATTTCGAGGCCTCTCCGCCGCGGATCACCACCGTCCAGGAGATGGCCTCCCTCAAGGCGGACCTCGCGGCGCTCCAGGAGCTGATCCCGCGATTTCAATACTGGCCCGTGGCGGGCGTCCAGCCCTATCCGCGGACCAAGCCCACCCGTTTCGCTGACGGCGGCAACTTCGAGAACAGCGGCGTCAACGCCATGCTCTCCTACACGGATATCGACAACGTGATCTCCTTCCAGAATTCGAGCACGGTGATGGCGGCCGGCAGCTTCGGCGTGATCGACGCCCATGGCAACGAGGTGCCGGGCACGAAGGTCATTATCACCCCGGACATCCCGCCGCTCTTCGGCTACCAGCCGTACAACCCGAAAAAAGGTTACGTTCTCTATGAGGGGGACCCGAACCCCGTCTTTCCCCAGGGGAAGAACAGCAAGGTTTTCGATTCCCACAAGCTGGCCGAGGTGATCCAGGGCCTCTGGGAGGCGAGCGGCAGCGGCGCCAACACCGGCAGCGCGGTCTTCAGGCAACCCCTGGAGGTGCGGGACAACGCCTGGTTCGGGGTCCAAGGCGGGCGAACGGTCAACGTCCTCTGGGTCTATCCGAACCGCGCCCAGGACTGGTTCGACGAGCTCAACCCTTCAGTCCAGGCTCTGCTCGCGCCCTTCGACGATCCCTCGACCCTCAACTACTTCCCGCACTACAGCACCCTGGAGACCGATCTCACCGCGACCCAGATCAACCTGCTCGCCAACTTCACCGCCTGGATGGTGGCGGCGGAGGAGAACGCGGAGGAGTTTTTGGAGATGTACACCCTCACACCCTGATCCGCAAAACCTTTCCATCCCGTCCCGGCAGCCTTATCAGCAGCAGCCGGACGGGACTGCGCACCCGGACGATCACGATCCCCCGCCGCTCCCGGATGCGCTCGATCCCGCTCTGTCCTCTCCGCACCCAGCGCAGACGCATCATCGCCAGATCGTCCCGCGCGGCCCGGGCAACTTCCCGCTCATCACTCTGGGCCGCGGCCCGCGCCAGCTCCCAGGCGTCGTCCACGTGATAGAGGAGGCCGGCCGGGGTGTAGACCCCGGCATGATCCGCGAAACGCTCCCTCCAGCGGGACCCCAGGGCGGCGCGGAGGCGGGGGAGGAGATGGGCGGCGGCGCGGCGGCGCTTGGATTCGAGGCCGCGCCGGGCCCGCTCCAGCGCCTCGGGGTCCATCCCCTCCGGTCCCGGACCCCGGCCGGTGAGGCCGGCGGCGAGCGCGCGCTGCAGGTCAGCGAGAGCAGCCATTGGAGCCAGCGAGGATCTTCCGGGCCCGCGCCACCTCGGCCAGGAGATCGTCGAACGGAGGGAGGTCGTCGTCCCGCTCGATAATCACCGCCCGCACCGGCGTCCGGGGAGCGAGCCACTCCAGCAGGGCCCAGGACTCCTCCGGCACCGGCCGGGTGTGCGAGTCCACGTACTGGCCGTCGTGGACCACCCCGCCGGCCAGGTGCACCTCGCCGACCCGCTCCAGGGGGAGGCTCTCCAGGTATTCGATCGGATCGTAGCGGTGATTTCGGGCGTTCGCGTGGACGTTCTCCAGGTCGAGCAGGAGCCCGGCGTCCGCCTCCTCGATCACCGCCCGCACGAAATCCGCCTCGCTCATTTCGGCCCCCGGCAGGGCGAAGGGGTAGGCGATGTTCTCCAGCAGGATGGGCAGCCCGGGCAGGGCGCGCTTGAGCTCCGCCACGTTGCGGGCCACGGTGGCGACCGCCTCGCGGGTGAAGGGGAGCGGGGCGAGGTGGCCGATCTCGATGCCGCCCGCGCGGGTGAAGGCGATGTGCTCCGAGAACCAGGGGGGCGAGACCGCCTCGGCCACCCGCGCCGTGTGGCGCACCCGCTCCGCATCGAGCCCCTCGGCGCTCCCCAACGAGAGACCGATACCGTGGAGGAGCACCGGCACGGCGTCGCGGATCAGGCCGAGATCGCGCACCGCCGCCGGCCCCGCCACGTCCTCGGGGATGCACTCGACGGCGCCCAACTCCTCGCGATGGCGGATCACCTCCCACCGCCACGCCGAACGGAAGCTCACGCCCGCGCCGAGGAAGGGAAGATCGGGAAGATCAGCCACCGCACCCTCCGCAACCACCGCCGCACCCTCCGCCGCCGCCGCATCCGCCGCTGTCGCCTCCCGAGGAGGAGGAGGGCGGGATCAGGGCCTGCCGGAGAGGGGCGAGGGCCGGCAGGGTCTCGAGCCCGAAGATCCCCGCCACCAGCGCGAGCTCGCCGAACCCCTGGCGCCGGCCGCCGGAGACCATGCCCACCAATCCCTGGTGAGACTCCTGGAGCCACTTCAGGTAGCGCCGGCCCGCCACGGTCTGAAGGGGAGGCTTCATCAGGGCCAGGCTGGCAAAGAAGGATGCGAACAGAAGTAGGATGAGGAAGCCGACGTTGCTGCGCCCCCGCATCCAGGCCACGAGCAGCTTGGCCGCTCCGAGGCCGGTCACCAGCAGGAGCGCCGTGAGGCCGATCGCGCGGTACCCCTTGCGCTGATCGGCGTTGGGGGCCAGGCCGGCGGACTCGAGCTCCGTCCGCGGGCCGGCAAGGTGTGGCGCGAGCGTCTTCACCACCAGCGCGAGAGCCGCCGGCGGAGCGATGCCGGAGGTCCCCGTGGTGGAGGAGGCGAGGGCCCTGTATGCCTCCTCTTCGAGCCGGGAGAGCCGCGACCGGTCCGGCTGATCCGGCTGCCGGCGCAGGGAGTCCCCTTCGAGGAAGAAGAACCCCTCCGCCACCAGACGGCCGAGGACCGCCACCGCCACCTCCTGGGGTCCGCCCCGCAGCAGGGCGATGGCGTACGCGTCCCCTTCCGAGGGATAGACCCCCGGGCTCCAGCGCCCCCCCGCGGGAGACGGCGACGGGGAGGCCCAGTGCCAGAGCACCCGCGCCAGCCAGGCGAGGAAGAAGACGCCGAGCCCATAGATGAAGTAGAAGGCCAGGAAGTCCGGTCCCCGCAGGTCCAGCGGATTCGTCATCCGGCCCCTCCCTCCAACCGCCGGGAGATGGCGGACAAGAGGTCGAGGTACTGGGCATAGAGCCGGCGCGCCTGCTCGTCCTCCGGCCGCCGGTCCACCCGGTGGAGCTCCGTGAAGGGCTCCATCTGGTCCGCCGGAATCCCCATCTCTTTCGCCGCCAGAAGCAGCAGGCCCGGCCGGTCCACGGGCACGGCCACGCCGTCCAGGCGGAGCAGGGTCTCCAGGGTGACCGCGATTTTGGGGAGGCTCGCCATGAGCCCGCGCCAGAGGGCGTCGGAATCGCCGCCGCGCTCCACGGCCCGCAGGCGCAGGCGGAGCTCGGTGTTCTTGATCTCCTGCCGGGCCCGCAGGCGCAGGTCCTCCGGCGCCACGATGAGGCCGTCCAGGTGGACGTCCCCCCAGAGCACGCGGTGGCTCGCCCGGATGTCGAGGATCTTGCCGGGGAAGAGCCGCGCCGAGGCCCGCAGGTCCTCGGAAGTGACGACGAAGGGGATCACCCGGGATTCGCGCAGCGCGCGGGTGACGGCGGGCGAGAGCGGCAGCAGGCGCTCCAGCCCGGCCTCCGCCAGCACGATGAGGACGTTGACGTCCGAGACGCCCGGCGTGAACCGTCCCTTGGCCAGGCCGCCATACAGGGCGACCCCCAGCAGGTTCGGCCCCGCGGCCTCCCGGAGCTGGGTCACCAGCTCCTCGAGCGCCTTCTCCGCCTCCGTTCGCGGCTCCATGGGGTTCTCCCTCGCCTGTTGGCTCGTCGCGGGGATTTTAGCATCGGGGGTGGAGGGTCCCTGCTTCTTTGAATACAACACGCCAGGGGGAACGGCCCCCGCACCGTTTCCCCTGACGGACTTCGCTTGTCAAAGAACCGCGCGTCAGGGCTCCCGGATCGGTAGTGTCCTAACTTGATGTGGGCGGTAAAGGGGAGCCCCCCCACCTCGCAGCTTGCGTTACGCTCTTCTCCTAAGCGGGGAGAGCGTATCTCCCCGTGCCTCGAAACAGCGGCCCGACAGGATGCTAGAGACACCCTGCCGGACCTAGCCGAGCACGGAGCAAGCCCATGCCCGACCACGCGCAGTCTACCGCAGCACCCGTCACCCGTCCTGGAGGTAGTGGCACGGGCGGCGTGGTATCAAGCGGCGGGGCAAGCTGAGGAGCAAGCACCCGAGTTGCCAGCGGGAACGCGGACGGGGGACGTCTGGACAAGCCATAGCTTCTCCTTGGGTATTGACCCGGAGGGCGCTACGGCTGTAGACTGGCGCTTCCTTAGGACGCCGAAATCCTTTTGCCGTAGGCACTTGGATCAGGTTAGAAGGGCCCGCTTCGGCGGGCTTTTCGTTTTTTAGCTCATGACCATTTACCTGCCTTTCTTTGCTATGGAAGCAAACCCTTTGGAATGAGTGGTTTACTTCGACGGGAAGCCTACCCTTACCCTCCCTCTGTCGTCAACACCGGAAACTATTGTCCGATTTAGTGTACGTACAGTGCATATGCATCCTGGTTTGTACTGCAATTGCAGCACATCTTTAGGGGAGGAGCGAAAGCTAGGAAAGCGGCGCAGGTGAGGGTTAGGAGAGGAAAGCTGCAACCCTGGAATGGAAACCGGCAACCCGGACAAGGCGGCGATCAGCACCTCACTTGTGGAGCGGAGCAACCTCACCGTCCGCATGGGGATGCGCCGCTAACACCCGCCTCACCAACGCCTTTTCCAAGCGCCTGCGGAACCACACCGCCGCCTTTGGGCTGTTCACGTTCCACTACAACTACGTGCGCATCCATCGCTCGCTCCGCGTCACCCCCTGCATGGCGGCCGGGATGACAAAGCGCCTGTGGAGTGTCGAGGACATGATCGCCCTCCTGCCTGACCGTCACCGGGAAGAAGCGCGGCCCGTACAAGAAGCGTGCCGAGATCGCCGCGTGAAATTTTAGGTCGTGTCCTTACTCAGTTGGTGGTATGGGAGCACGCTGGTGGCCTCACTCCCGCCCTCTCCGGGAAGAAAGACCAGCGCCCTGGTGGTGCTCGGACGCGCTGCCCCTGTGCTATTCTATTAGTCTAGCAATTTCGCTAGAACGGCCCAGGAGGATTAACATGCTCAAGAAAATTGCATTGCTCGCCTTCTTACTCGCCGCCACCATTACCGCTACCGCAGCCCAGGCGGCAGACACGTGTTACTTTTGCAGATGCAATGGTTCCACATGCGTCTGCAGGCCGGTAGTCTGCCCGCTGTAAGCGAGAGGCTCATCTACGGCTTGTGGCCAGCTCTGCTGAGCCACGGGTAAAGCTCTAGGCTCCTGTGCGGGGACCTCTCCCGCCCGGGGCCGTCTGTCGGGGAATGAGCGGTAGAGTCCTGCCACTTCGGGGAGGACGCTACCTCACTTCGGAGACTCTCAGAGCACTCCGTTAGCACCAACACTGGATTAGGACACCACCCCCGGATCCATTTCGAGAGCTCCCCAACGCCTTTTTTCTCTTCCCGGCCGCCGTTTTCGCCATCCTGACGGCGAAATTGCTTCCCCGGCCGTTTTTCTGGCTTCCCGGCGGCCGTTTTACTTGGATGAGCCGTTTTCTGGCTTCCCGGCGGCTTTTTTTCTTTCCCGGACGCTTATCGAGCGCTCCCGGGCCTTCATCTTTCTTCCCGGCCGCTCATCCCGCGATCCGGAGCGCCATCTTTCTTTCCGAGCCGCCATCTTCGGGATTTGGGACGCCGGGTTTCAATTTGAGCCGCCATCCTGCTTCCTGAAGGCCCATCCTTCTTCCGGAAGCCTCATCCGGGCGCTCGGGAACACCATCGCGTCCCGGGACCATACCGCATACCCACGGAATAGTCCATCCCTGGTTGCTCGACACCCCTGAGAGCTAAAAAATCTCCGGATCGAGCTCCTCGGCATGTCCGGACGAGCCCGAAGCGGCCGGACAGGAATAAACAGCCGAAAATTTCCAAATTTCTGCGCATAACCCCCTTGACAACGCCGACGAGCCAGGTTAGGATGACTCCCGTCGCTGGGTTTTATTCGTTCTTCACCCGAAAGGAGGTCTCTATGGCTTGAGAGCCGACGTGTATCTATCGTGACCCTGACACCAAGACCCTGACGAGGGCGGGAAGACCCTCGAAACCAAACAACCCAAGAAAGGGAAAATGACCATGGCTACTTTTACTCTGGCAAAGCTGATCTCGGACTGGGAGCTGCTCAACACCGCTCTCCAGCCCCACCTCACGGATATGCCCTATCTGAAGGACAAGGTGACCGATCTCGAAGGGCTCATCACCGAGGCCAAGGGCATGGACATCAAGCAGCAGGATCTGCGCGGCACTCTTCAGGAGACCGTGCGGCAGCGGCAGGATCTCGAGAAGCGGGGCAAGGACCTCCACCTCCGCCTCTCGGCGATGCTCCGGGGCAATCTCGGTTTCGACAACCAGACGCTCCTCAGCTTCGGCGTCAAGCCGCGCCGGCCGCGCCGAAAGAAGGCGCCGGCCGACACCCCGGCCCCTGAGCCGGCCGCGAAGCAGTAGACGGCAGTAGAGGGTAGTTTGATCGGGTTCTTTGAAAACTGAATCGAAAAACGAGGGCCCTTTACGGGCCTCCCGGGGAGCGGTGCGCCCGGGGGCCCGGATTTTTTCCTCGAATATAAAGGAATCAGAGCCGTCTCCGCGGGGGCACCACCGCCGCGGAATCACGGTCGCGCCGGGCGGTACGGACCACATCTCCAATCCAAAGGAAGAAAATGACCGGAACGGTGTGGCCTACCCCAGGATCGGGCGGGCGGAGCGGTATGCCCTTCGAGGAGACGTCCCGATGTTGGCGGCCTGCCCGTGTTGTGCTGAAACGGACTGGGACGTCTCTACGCCCTTCGATGAGGGATCTATCTCTGCCCCTCGAAAATCTTTCGCACCGCCCCGATCGTATCCGCCTCCGCCGCCGTCTTGTCTTGGCGGTAGCGCTTCACGCGGGCGAAGCGGAGGGCCATGCCTCCGGGGTATTGCGGGCTCTCCTGGACGTCGCTGAAGGCGACCTCCACGACCAGCTCGGGGCGGACGTAGACGGTCCAGCTATCGGTGCCCAGGGACAGCTCCTGGAGCTTCTGGGTCTGCCAGGCGAGCATCTCGTCGGTCAGCCCCTTGAAGGTCTTGCCGAGCATCACGAAGCCGCCGTTGTCGGGATCGCGGGCCCCGAGATGGAGGTTGGAGAGCCAGCCGTGCCGCCGGCCGTGCCCCCATTCGGCGGCGAGGATCACTAGGTCCAGCGTGTGCGCGGGCTTGATCTTCAGCCAGGAGTAGCCGCGCCGGCCCGCCTCGTACGGGGAATCGATATCCTTGGCCATGATCCCCTCGTGGCCGCGGGTGAGCGCCTCCTCGAAGAACGCCTCCGCCTCCTCCGCGTTCGCGGTGACCAGGCGCGGGACGGTGAGCCCCGGCACGGCCTCGCTCAGCGCCGCGAAGCGCTCGCCGGCGGTGCGGTCGATCAGGTCCTGGCCGTCGAGGTGGAGAAGGTCGAAGAAGAACGGGGTCAGCGGGAGCTCGCCGCGCAGCCGGGCGACGTCGAGCTTGCGGCCGAAGCGGCGCATGGTGATCTGGAAGGGGTAGGGGGAGCCGTCCGGGCGCAGGGCGATGGTCTCACCGTCGAGGAGGAGCTGGCGCGCGGGGAGAGCCTGGACGGTCTCGACCAGCTCGGGCACGGCAGCCGTGACCTCGTTGCCCCGGCGGGAGTAGACGCGGACCTCGTCCCCCGCCTTGTGGACCTGGACGCGGGCGCCGTCGAGCTTGAGCTCCAGCGCGGCCTCGCCGAGACGGTCGAGCGCCTCGGAGATGTCCCCGGCCGGCTGCGCGAGCATCGGCTGGAGCGGCCGGAAGAGCTGGAGGCCGAAGCGGGCGAGCCCAGGCCGGCCCGCGGTGAGGACGGCCCGCGCCACCTCCGGCAGCTCCCCGGCCAGCATCAGCGCCCGGCGCACCTCGTCGGCCGGCACCTCCGCCGCCGCGGCCAGCGCCTCGGCCATCAGGCCGGCGAGGGCCCCCTGGCGGAGCTCGCCGAAGAGGAGGCGCACGAGGAAATCCTGCTCTTCGCGGGTGGCGCGGGCGAGGAGGCCGGCGAGGAGGCGGCCGCGCTCGGCCACGGAGCCGGAGCCGCTCGTGCCGGCGATCCGCGCGAAGGAAGCGTCCACTTCACCGAGGGTGAGCGAGGGCTCGGCGGCGGCCGTCCCCGGCATGGCGCTCCGGATGGCGGCGCCGCCCAGGCCGATCCGCCCCTGCCGGAGGTGGCCGGAGAGGAAGGCCACGGCGACGTCGATCTCCTCGGGCCCGAGACGCCGCAGGAGGTCGCCCAGCGCGGAGGTCTTCTCCAGGCGGGATCGGGTCTCGGAGACCCGGCGGGAGGTGGTGACGAGGTCGGCGAGGCGCATGGAAGGCCCTGATCTTATGATAAAATTAATGAACTTGTCCCAATCCTGCTCTCAGGGTCGGCCTTGCGGCTGACGAAAGCCCAAACGCGATAGGGGGTCCTCATGATTCCGAACGCGAAGCAGAGCCCCATCGATTCAGTCATCCGTGAGCTCGAAGACCTGGTGCAGTGGTCCCTGGATCAATCCAGCCGGATCGGTTACTTCGCCAGTCTCTACCTGCGGGTGACGAACACGATCCGTTCCAGGATCGGGGCCGGATACTTTGATGACGATGCGCGCATGGAGAAGCTCGACGCGAGCTTTGCGAGCCGCTATCTCGACGCGGTTCAGCAGTTCCGGGCCCAGGATCCAAAGCTGCCGCAAGCTTGGGCCGTCGCGTTGAACGCCGCCGCACGCGAGGAATTCGTCGTCGTGCAACATCTCCTGCTGTCGATGAATCCGCACATCAACATCGATCTCGCGGCCGCCTGCGCCGAGACATGTCCAGGGGATGCCATCGATGCCCTCTACGGCGATTTCTTAAAGATCAACGCCATTCTGGCGAATCTCGTGCCCACGGTGATTACGGAGATAGGTGAGATCTCTCCCTGCGCTCGGTGCCTGAGCGACCTGGCCGAGGGCGAAGAACGCGGAATCATCAATTTCAGCGTTGATGCCGCGCGCGATTTCGCCTGGAACATGGCGAAGACCCTCGCGCATCTTTCTCTTGACGACCGGCAGGCACTGATCTCCCGGGAGCACATCCCCATCGCGGCGCTCGGAACGGGGATCACACTGCCGGACCCGGTCGCCAGGTGCGTGATCCGTTGCATCAAGGAATCGGAACCGGCGAGCGTCGTCCAGATCATCCGGACGCTCGACAACGGTAATCCCATCGCGGAGATCCATGAGATGCCCACGCGGCCGAAGGAGACCGCGGCGAATCGCATCTACTATTTCGAGATCGCCCCCGGGACCTGGACCGGAACCTTCACCTTCGAGCTTGGGAGTTGGCGTCTGCTGTGGAGCTCTTCGATGTCTTTCGTAGACAAGTTGCTGGCCAGTGCGATGGCCGTCTTTCAGAAAGTCTTCGGCCCCGCTACCGTCTCCTCGACTGTGACGCCTCACCCGGACCGCGGGACCTTTGGAGTGGCCACCAACGACCTCCGAATCTTCAAGTCCTGGTTCCCGCTCCTGCATTCTTCTGAGGAATACACGCTCCTGCCCAACGGGTCTGGAGTCAGGGTGGATGCCCGCGTCAGCTTCGGGCCTATTCCGTTCCTGTTTCGAGAGCACGACGTCTACCCGGCGATGGTGCAGGATGGCGGATTTCGAAACCTGTATCACATCCGGTTGCTGGGAGCACGGTTCCTCGGGGATTATCGAGTACAACCGGACCGCGCGCAGGTCCGTTCCCAGCTCGAGAACGATTGGGCTGTGGGGCACGAGGTCCTGAACAAAGTGTCCTGACCGGAGCCTCGCGCCCCTCGAACGGCGCCGTGATCCCCAGCGCTCAGAAATGCCGCAGGACGTTGCCGAGATCCTCGCCGATCGTGATGAGGTTGCGGTCCAGCAGGTCGCCGTAGCTGCCGCCGAGCGCGCCCACTCCCGAGCGGCGCTGCTGCTTGAAGCGGAGGAGGACCGCGCCGGTCGCGCCGTCCACCACCTCGCCGGTGATCTCGGTGCGCGCCGCGCCGGCGCCGAAGCCGGCCCAGTACCGGGCCGCCTGCGATCCGGGGTCCATCTCGGTCACCTTGCCGCGCACGAGGAGCTCGCCGGCCTCCGCCTTCGTTCCCGGCTCGCCGGACGCGACCGGCTTCTGGACCTGGCCGGCGAGGCCGTCCTTGAAGGGGAGCGTGGCATGGGCCAGGGCGTACTGCGCGGGCCCGTAGGTGTTGTCGTTCTTCTCCGGCAGCGGTGTCGACGACGTGTCGAAGGTCTCGACCACGACGCTCTTGTAGTCGGCGAGCTTGAAGGTGGAGATGACCTCGAGCTCGTCCATCTCGCCGTCCCAATCGGTGTATTTGCCGGGGGCCGTGGAAGCGGCGTGCTTGCGGGCGAAGGCGGCGGTGGCGGGGAGCGTGAGCAGGCACAGCACGAACGCGCAACGGAACCAGATTTTCATCGTGGCCTCCTGGATGGATGAGGGTTGTTGCCCTGATTATACCGCTCGCAGGCTTTCAGCCGCTACGGAGACTACAATCACCCCATGGGCGACCGGGACGGGCGCGGAGAAGAGTCCTCGGAGATCCGCGGCTACTACCACGAGATCCTCCCTTTCTACGATCTCGAGCTGGCCGGCCGTGGCGACGAGGAGCTCTGGGCCTGGGCGGCCGGCGCGCCGCCGGGCTGCCGGGTCCTGGAGCTGGGCGCCGGCACCGGACGGGCCACGGTCTCTCTCGCCCGCGCCGGGGCCCAAGTAGTGGCGCTGGAGCTGGCGCCGGAGATGATCGCGGTCGCCCGCCGGAAGCTCGCCGGCTTCTCCAACGTCCGGCTGGTGGCCGCGGACATGCGGCGGTCGCCGCTCTCGTCCCGCTTCGACCTGGTGGCCGCGATCGACGATCCGTTCGTGCACCTGACCGCGGACGAGGACCGCCAGCGCGCCTTCGCCACCGCCGCCGGACATCTGGTTCCGGGCGGGCGCTTCCTGCTCGACGCGGCCTGGTTCTCGCCGGACCAGCGGCACGCGGCGGGGGCTCCCGAGGGGCTGGTCAAGGAGAATTCCGGGGGAGGGGACCTGTCGGTCCGGGAGACCTGGAGGTGCGATCCCACGGCCCGGCTGTGCACGGCCCGTTATGAATATTTCGTGCGGGGCCGGCGGGTGCGGGAGGCCTCGTTCCCCGCCCGCCTCTGGTCGCGGGAGGAGCTGGAGCACCGCGCCCGCGCCGCGGGCCTTGAGATTGCTTACCTGTGGGGGGACTACGATCGCCGCCCCTGGGACCGCGCGACCTCGCCGCGCCTCATCGCCGAGCTGCGGCGCGGCTGACAAGGAGGTACATCATGATCAGAGAATCGTTGCTGTCCGCCCTGGCCCTGGCGCTTCTCGCGACCGCGAGCTCGGAGGGCGCCGACTCCGGCTTCAAGATCACGTCGACGGCGTTTCCGGAAGGGAAGGAGATCCCGAAGCGCTTCACCTGCGACGGCGAGAACGTCTCCCTGCCGCTGGCCTGGACCGGCGCTCCGGCGGGTACCAAGGCCTTCGCGCTGATCGTGGACGATCCCGACGCACCCAGCGGGCTCTTCACCCATTGGATCGTGTTCAATCTGCCGGCCTCGACGCATTCGCTGCCGGAAGGCGCGAAGCCGGCGAATCAGGGGACCAACGATTTCGGCAAGGTCGGCTACGGCGGTCCCTGTCCGCCCAAGGGGCGGCACCGGTACGTCTTCCATCTCTATGCCTTGAAGGATGAGCTCAGCGGTCTCAAGAGCCCGAAGCGCAAGGAGATCGACGCGGCCTTTAAATGGCATGTGATCGGGGAGGCGGTGTTGATGGGGACGTATCAGCGGTGATGCAGAGGTCCCATCAGGCGGCGTAGTCGAAGACCGGCGTCTCCACGACCCTGACCGGTTTTTCCTGGCCGCGAATGATCTCATGGAGACGCTCGACGGTCTCGGGGGAGAAGAATTGCTCGCCGGTTTCGAGATTGACCCGTGCCGGCACGTTTTCGACGACGAAGAGCTTGCCGTCCATCTCGAGGGTGTACGTCACCCGCTTTTCCACGAGGTGCTCTTTGCGGCGGAATGCTTCATGGCTCATGACTGCTCCTCCTGGCTTTGAAGTCGATCCAGATCTCCGGATCTGGCTCATAGAGGGTGATGATCTTGATCAGATCCCTGGATGGATAGCTGCACTGAACGTGTAGAGGTCGGAGCACAGAAGGCTCTGATCGGTTGCGTGCTTGGAGAGCTCGAAACGGGAATCGGCAATCTTCTTGCGAATCTCATCGATCAAGCTCATAGCTCAGCGCACGATCGAAGTATCCCGCTGAAATGGGGCTTGGTCAAGCGACAGTCGTTCCCCCTCTCCACTCCGTGGAGAGAGGGCCAGGGGGCATACGCGTTAACCTAATTAGGGGGCGTCCATGGTAGCCTAGTGACATGGACACCCCTGCCAGCCAATCCGAGTGGAGAATTATTGAGGCCCTCCTTCCGACCGGATGGGAGGAACAGGCTTGCCAGAAAGGAGCCTTTCGGCGAGTTCGCTACACTCAGAAGCCCGGAGATCTGTTACGCCTTCTCCTCTTTCATGCAACTCACAACGGGGGCCTACGTCAGACGGTAGCCCAGGCCCGCTTGGCAGGCTTTGC
>JBJMHA010000046.1:0-53201 GCA_045807625.1 Thermoanaerobaculia bacterium
ACTCTTTCCCCCTGGGGATACCGAGTCCAAGATTCTGCCCCCGTCAAGTGAGAGACCTCACCTCTGGCGCTGGACACGCCTGGTCCTTGGGGCACTGCGTCAGGCGCTCTGTCCTCTGCCAGCCCTCTCCGTTCTGCTGCAAGCTACTTCCTCGGGGCAATTGAACTTGGCAGAGTCTCACCGTCAGAAACGGCAACCTCAACTGGAAAGACTGGAAGCCCTTCTCAAGGGGTGGTTTTTAGGTTAACGCATATGCCCCCTGGCCCCCTCTCCACTCCGTGGAGAGGGGGAACGTAGCGGAGCGATCTTGCCGAATCTGGGAGACTTCGCCCTCTGGGCCCTCCCTCTCCACGAAGTGGAGAGGGACCGAGGGTGAGGCTTCGGAGGGCAGGCGGGACCGAGGGCAAGGATGAGTGAACGGGTACTACAATCGCCCGTGCTCCGGCGAATCGTCCTCGCGATCCTCGTTCCAGCCGCCGTTTTCGCGGCCGAGCCGTCCCTCGACCGGGCGATCGCGCTGCACACGGCCGGCCGGCTGCCGGAGGCCCTGCGGGAGTACCACGCCCTGGCCGGAGCCGCCGACCGGGGGGTGGCGGCCGCGGCGCTCGCCAACGCCTGCGTGATCCAGAACGACCTCGGGGAGTCTAAGGCGGCCCTCCCGGACTGCCGGCGGGCCGTGGCGGCGAGCCGGACCCTGGGGGACCCGGAGACGCTCGCCCGCGCCCTCAACAACCTGGGGCTGGTGCTCGAAAGCCTGGGGGAGACGGATGAGGCCGAGCGCTCCTTCCTGGAGGCGCTGGGGATCAACCGCAAGATCGGAGCGGCCGAATCCGAGGCGGTGAACCTCTCGAACCTCGGCACCCTCGCCTTCGGGACCGGGCGCTACACGGCGGCCCTGGAGCTCCACGCCCAGGCCGCCGCGCTCGCCGGGCGGCATCCCCAAGCGCCCTGGGCGGCGGAGCAGGAGCGGATCGCCCGCGTCAACCAGGGGGTTGTGCTGGAGAAGGTGGGCGCCTTCCGCGAGGCCCTCGACCTCTACAAGGGGGTGCTCGCCGCCGGGGGGGAGCTCGATCCGGGGCGCCGCGCGGCGCTGCTGGTCAACACCGGGACGATCTACCGGAACCTGGGGGATCCGGTGCGGGCGGCCGAGGCCTACCGCGAGGCGGCCGGCCTCTACCGCCAGGCCGGGGACACGGCCGGGCTCTCCAACGCCAACCTGAACCTCGCCCTCGCCCTGCACCTCAACCTGGAGCGGCCGGCGGAGGCCAAGGCCGCCTACCGGGAGGCCCTGCGCCTGGCCGAGACGAGCGGCGACCGCGCCGAGGAGATCCAGGACCTCTTCTATCTCGGCCGCCTGCTGCTCGGCCAGGGGCGGTTGCCCGCGGCGGAGGCCCTCTTCCGGCGCTGCCTCAAGGCGGCGGAGGCGAGCGGCTCGGCCGAGGGGAGATGGTCGGCCCGCGAGGGGCTGGGGCGGACCGCCCGCGCCCACGGGGACCTCTCGGGCGCGCTCGCCAACCTCGAAGCAGCCCTGGACGAGATCGAGCGGGTGCGCGCCGGCCTCGCCCGCGGCTCCCGGAGGGCCGGCTACTTCGGCGACAAGCGGGCCGTCTACGAGGCCACGGTGGAGACCCTCGCCGCGCTGGAGCGGCGGCAGCCGGGCCGGGGGTGGGCGGAGCGGGCCCTGGGGATCGTCCAGCGCGCCAAGGCCCGCGACCTCCTCGACGCCCTGGGAGGCGGAGGGGCCGCCGGTGTCCCCCAAACGGCTCCCCAATCGGCTGGCACCTTGCGGAAAGCGGCCGGCGAGGGGGCGGTGCTGGAGTACTTCCTGGGGGAATCCAACCTCTATCTCTGGGTGATCCGCGCGGGCGGCGTCCGCTTCCTCGACCTCGGGGACCGGCGGCCGGTGCTCGATGGAGTGGCGGCCGTCCACCGCGCCCTCTCCCATGGGGAGGAGCCGCCAGCTCCGGCCCTGGCGGCGCTCTCGCGCCTCCTCCTCGGCTCCGCCGGACCGCTCCCCCGCGGGGACGCGCCGCTGCGGATCGCCCCGGACGGCGCCCTCCACCACCTCCCCTTCGAGATCCTCGCCGCCTCCGGCGAGCCGCTGGTCGAGCGGTCGCCGGTGACCTATCTGCCGAGCGCCTCGGCCCTCGCGGGGATCGGCCGGCCGAAGGGAAAGAAGGACGGCGTCCGTCTCCTGGGCCTCGGCGATCCCCTTCTCAGCATTCCCAAGGAAGGGTCCGGGGAAGGGGCCCCGACCCCGCGCGCCCTGCTCGTCGAGCGTTTCGGTCTTACCGCCCTGCCGGCCGCCTCCCGGGAGCTGGCGGCGGTGGGGCGCCTCCTCGGCGGGAAGGCGGCGGTGCTCACCCGGGGCCAGGCGACCGAACGGGCCTTCCGCGAGGCGGTCGGGCGGGGGGCGCGGGTGGTCCACCTCGCCACCCACACCGTGATCGACGAGCGGCCGGGCCGGGGGGCGGCCATCCTGCTCACCCCCGAGGCCGGGGACGACGGCCTCCTCTCCCCGGGGGAGATCGCGCGTCTGGACGACCGCTCGGACCTGACGGTGCTCGCCGCCTGCCGCACCGCCCTGGGGCCGGGGGAGGACGGCCAGGCGCTCGCCTCCCTGACCGGCTCCTTCCTGGCCGCCGGCTCGCGCGGGGTGGTGGCGACGCTCTGGGACGTGAACGACGCCGCCACCGCCGCCTTCATGGAGCAGTTTTACTGGGACCTGGGAAAGGGCCTCACCCCCGCCGAGGCCCTGCGGGAGACCAAGCGCCGGCTGCGGGCCGACCCCCGCTGGCGCAAGCCGGCCCTCTGGGCGGGGTACGTGCTGATCGGGAATCCCCCCGCCGTGGCGGAGAAGCGGCTCCCCTGGATCTGGATTCTCGGGGCGACGCTGGCCGCCGTCGCCATCCTCATTGGATGGAGATGGTTCCGTTTTCCCAAGGCAAGCTCCCCTCGGCGGAGATCCCCGGACATCCCCGGAACGCAGGCTTCCGTCGTGATGCTGTCCCGGGATCTGGAGCGATGGAAGCTCACCTCGCGCCGCGGTCCGCTCCCCTCGGTGGAGATACCCGGACCTTGCGGGAATATCAGCTTCCGCCGTGGAACCGTCTCGGGATCTGGAACGAAGGGAGCTTACCTCGCGCCGCCGCAAGCTCCCATTGGTGGAGATACGCGGACATCCCCGGAATGCAGGCTCCCGTCGTGATGCTGTCTCGGTATGTGGAGCACCGGAAGCGTGCCTCGCGCCGCGGTCCGCTCCCATCGGCGGAGATACCCGGACCTCGCGGGAATGTCAGATGCCGCCGTGGGACTGTATCGGGATCTGGAGCGAAGGGAGCCTACCTCGCGCCGCTACAAGCTCCCATCGGAAGAGATATGCCGACACCCCCGGAATGCAGGCTCCCGTCGTGACGCTGTCTCGGTATGTGGAGTGCCGGAAGCGTACCTCGCACCGCAGTCCGCTCCCATCGGCGGAGATACCCGGACCTCGCAGGAATGTCAACTTCCGCTGTGGGACTGTATCGGGATCTGGAGCGAAGGGAGCCTACCTCGCGCCGCTGCAAGCGCCCCTCGGCGGAGATACGCCGACATCCCCGGAATGTAGGCTTCCGTCATGACGCTGTCTCGGGATCTGGAGCGATGGAAGCTTACCTCGCGACGCTGCAAGCGCCCCTCAGCGGAGATACGCCGACATCCCCGGAATGCAGGCTTCCGTCGTGACGCTGTCCCGGGATCTGGAGCGATGGGAGCTTACCTCGCGACGCCGTCAGCCTGTCAGAGGCTTCAGTCTTCGTCTTCTTCATGAACCCACCGAAATCGCCCACCTGGTCTGAGGAATACTCTCGGAGAAACCGAAGCCAGCGCGACGACGACGGCGGCGGAGCCGAGGATCCAACCAAGCGCTTGCGTCTTCGAGTGCAGCGGCCGGATAGGCGGTCAGAGCCGCCGCACATAGCAACCGCCGTGCTTGCCGTCGAAGATCACGTTCAGCGCTTCGTCGATTTGCGCGAGTTGCTCCGCGGTCGCCGACAGCGGCACGACATACTCGGTCGTGCCATCGAGCTCCGCGGCCGCCGCTTCCGACAGCGTGAGGCGGAACCGGTCAGGACTCAGTTCGACCTCCACGTCGCCGGTTTTAAGGGCGACCTGATCGTACACCATCACTTCGACAAGATCGGCGTCATCCGGAAAGCGTGAGACGGACAGGCAGTACCCGTCGTCGTCTTCAAACAGCACGTGAGCGAGATCGTCATCGGGTTGAGTACCCGTCGACGCCTGGAACCCATCGCGGCATTTGAGGACTTTCTTCCGCTGCATAACGATTCTCGGCTTCAGCGGTGCGCCGCTGCGCCGTCATCGGACGACCTGCTCCGAACCTTGGCGGCGCATCCGCTGGAAGCCGGGGTTAGGCCACTGGGTTCGTGATGCGGAAACTGGCCCCTACGGCGCTTCGTCAAGCTGGACCATGATCTTCTGATAGAGCTCGGATGTAGAGAGGCATCGATAACTTGTGTATCGATCCTTCGATGTTGGGCTCTTGCTTGCGCGAATCACGAACTTCTTACCCGCCGATCGAGCAACTTGCGGCAGCAGCCGCATCGGAACGACCCAGGCGCACTCGATCCCATACCCGCTCTCGTTCGTGAGCACTAGAATCGCGGCTGCGAACCGTTCCGCCCGATATGTGGCTGCCCGGATTTCGAAATGGACTACGTGGCCGCGTTCTTCTGTGCCACGCTTCTTCAGCGCCACTGTGCGTGACTTCACCTGTGCCGGGAGAGCCTTGCCGCTCTCCTTATTGTAGATGAGAAGATCGATACCGTCGTCGTCAGCCTGTGGGACAAATGGCGAGAGAGCGCCACTGGACTCCAGCATGAGAACGTTCGCAACAAGGTTCTCAGCGATAGCTCCGAGTTGAGTGCTGGTCGGGCTCGACATTGGAAAGCTTTCGGTGACTCGGAGCCTCTGCTGAAGGCCAGCGGCCTAACGCTTCGGGCCTAACCGGCAGTGGCGCGCGAAGCGCGTTACTGTCCGGTTGAGGCTTCGGGTTGGGCGCTGTTTACTTCCTCCTCAGGCCAGAGTTCGCGGAGCTTACCAAGCGCTTCTGTGAGTTGATCTAGCCCCAATACAGGTTTGCCATCGAGAAGTTCTTTGACAGCAACAACGCAATTTGCAGAGATTCCTGCCGTTGTGTCTGAAATCAGCTGCGCGTCCTTATCCTCTATTAGGTCAAAGCCCCTGATTTCAACGCCAGCATCGCCAGCATCAGTGAATCGAAGATGGCGACTCACGAGAACGTTGATGTTGTTATGCGATTGCAAGCAGAGATGGGCGTAGGGACCCTCGTAGTATCTGAGTTGGTCGGCACGCTTGAAGCGCTGCCGGACCTTCAACGGCTTGACCTGGCGACCCTCAAGTTCCTTGATTTTAGACCGGACCGATTCCAACTCGTCTGCAGCTTTAGAACCAGAAATTCCAACAATTCCGGCGAGAAATGGATTCTTGCTACCCTTTTCGAGCACGGCTTCGAGTAGTTGCTGGTATTGGTCGAAAAAAGCAGCGAGCATAAACTCGGCATACGCCGGGTCACTGGCTATATTTAGTAGATCCACGTAGGCCTCTAGTAAACTCCGAAGAAGGATAAACCCGCAGGTACTGTCGCTTCGTTCGAGCATCGCATAAATGCCCTCGGCCTCCTCAAGGATTCTTCCAAGAAGTGCGCCAGCAAGGAGATGCTGCCTTTTTCTCCGATCAAAATGGAGCCCTTTCACCAGCACATGAATACTGTCCAGTACGCTCCGCAACCGTGGCAAGGTCTTCTCAGCAAGATTCATTATTTGACCATTTGCCTGCTACGCGCAACGTGAAGCGCGTCACCGGTGGACGGCGAAGCCGACCATCCCAGTGCAAGCGCCGGGTTACACAGCACAGTCTACAAGGCGCGCTACTCCTCGATGACATAAATCGCCAAGCCTGTCGCTTCCTTGCCAGTTCGCGCATTGACCACCGCAGTGCCGACTGGGCTGCCCGGATTGGCAACGACGACGCCTGATGCTCCTATCTGGTAGTTACCGATGCCATTCAGGAGAATGCCGTTCGCGCCAACTTTGGCCGCTTCCTTCTTCAGCCGCTCGATGGCGGCGTTCGTCAGATTCTGCTGACTCGCGAAATCATTCCTGCTATCTGCCGACAGAAGGGCTACCTTCTCATACTTCTTTGGCAGATCTAGATAGAGCTTCACTCCGCTTGGATCGATCGGCGGACGTGCCGTTCCAACAAGCACGCTTGACCCTCTCGTGAGGGTGCAGCCAATCAGAGAGCAAACAACCATAAAGACAGGAGCTACTCGGCGGATCTCGAACATTATGGCCTTCCTCCTTCATCCTGTTGCGTTCGGTCTACCTCGCTCGTGGCGTCGCCCAACGCTCTGAAAGCTCACCGGCGACGGCCGCACGATAGTGCGGTTGGCGTCCGGTGCAGCGCGGGGTTAGCCGCCTTTCCTGGCTTCATTAACGCACTTGATCGAAAACACCCCATCGTTCGCCAAGTTGAAGAATACTACCTCAGAGAACGGACTCACATTGTCGAAGTCTTCTCTATGCTCATCGTGGAACCTGCACCAATCGTCCTCGCGGTCCATGTGAATAGCAACTATGTCCCCTACGTAGATAGCAAGGATCATGCGAGGGTAAATCTCGTAGCCAGATCGAGCCTTTTCTACTTTCTCCCGAATCGCTTCGAGTAGACGACGTTGATACGCCTCTATGAGAGCTGGGTCTCGCTTTGGAACCTTGACAAGGCCTTTACGATAGCTTTCGACCCTTCTCTTATTCAGGTAAACCGAAGTCAACTCGACCCCGAAGATCTCTCCGGTTTCGACGTCGCGAACCTCACAATCTGGTTGCTCTCTCCACTGCATGAGGTCTATATCGCAACCATTCTCAAGAGTCCTATAGCCCCGCCGAAAGAGGTCAAACTCAATCTTCTGACGATCTTCTTTTGCAGGCCAATCTACCATCGTCTCTCCCTGCATGGCGGCTAACCGCCTAGTTTAACTTCACCGCCCGGCCTCCCAGCATTGCATATAGCACCCTTACCGATCCCGCAGCGAAAACCGTAGAGAGATACGCATTTCTCTCATTCCAGGTGCCTTATCAGTCTACGCGTGCTTCCTGGGAAACGTCAACGCCATGGCGGCTGTCGTCTTGGCGTCAAGGGACGCTGAATGCACGGATGCTCTCATCTGACGTCTTGGACAGGGTGGGTCGGCCGGGAGCTATCATGTTGACAGAGCGGAGGTTGCCGTCTCGCAAGGGACTCCTGCTGCCGTATAAGCGGCCCACAACAATCGGTCAGGACGCGACAGCTTTCATAGTGAGTGGA
Source organism: Thermoanaerobaculia bacterium (assembly GCA_045807625.1). Classification (GTDB taxonomy): domain Bacteria; phylum Acidobacteriota; class Thermoanaerobaculia; order Multivoradales; family UBA5704; genus DATARR01. The sequence continues at coordinate 7,387 of JBJMHA010000046.1, forward strand.
ACTCCACGATTTTTCCACGAGGAAATCCGAGGAAGCATCCCCTTGTTTCGCGGCAGGCCCTTGGAACACCGACAAACCGGCCCAACGGGCGGGAGAGCCGAGCCCAGGGCTGAGGCCGAAGGCCGATGCCTGGGAGGAGGGACAAAACAAATCAAGGCGGCCTGTAAGGCCGCGAGAGCTCTGATGTTCGGCTTTGTACAGCCTGAAGCTCTCGCGACCTTTCAGGCCGCATGTAAAAATTTGGCTGCTTACCCAGGGCATCGGCCTTCGGCCTCAGCCCTGGGCTGGAATCTCCCGGCCCGTTGGGCCGGTTTTGCTAGGCGCCCTCATTGGATGGCGATCGTCCCGTTCTGCAAAGCCAGCTTGACCTTCCGCCCCTTGCGGGTGAGCAGGTACGTCCCCGCGGGATCGAGGGTGAAGGGGGAGCCGGCGCCGATCGCCGCGGAGGCGGAGATGGGCAGGCTGATCGCCACGATCGTGCCGGGGATGGAGTTGAAGCTGGAATCGGGGGACTTGAAGTCCACCACCAGCCGCCCCGGCTTCGAGCTGTCCACGGTGAAGGTGGACTTCCCGTAGCGCGGGTCGAGCTTGACCGTGGGCGCCCCGCCCGAGAGCCGGGCGTCCCAGGTGAGGGTGATCCGGCCGCCGCTCACCCCGAAGGGCTCGAAGGTGTTGACCCCCAGCTCGGCCACGGCGCCCGGCTGGACCTTGTCGCCGTCCGCCTCCAGCTTGAACGGGGCCGAGGGCGCCCGCACGGTCAGGACATCGCTGCGGGGGGCGAGGGTGACCGGCGCGCCCGCCGCGTCCGTGAGCCCGGTCTGGATAGGATCGAGGGTGAGGTCGAAGGCGTCCCCCGGCTTCACCGACGGATCGAGGCGGAAGAGGAAGACCGCCAGGGGCCCATCGGCGGAGTTGACCGAGCCGGAGGGGGACTGGAAGGTCACCTTGGCGAGCTGGCTGTCCGCCAGGCCGTTGAGCAGCCCCTGGGCGAGCGCGTCGTTCCGGGGGCTGTAGACCGTGGCCGAGAGGAAGGTCAGCGGCCGCACCGGCGCCACGAGATCCTCCAGGGTCAGGCCGAGCCCGGCCTTGGCCGGCTTGGGCCGGCGGGCGACCCGCACGACGATCTGCCCCTGGCGGACCGGCCGCGGCGCGTAGGTGCGCAGCACCACCGCGACGGTCCCCCCGGGGGCGCCGATCGCCGGGTTCACCCGCAGGACGAGCGACTTGTCGCCACCACCGCCGTTGCCTCCGCCACCATTGCCGCCGCCCCCACCTCCCCCGTCGTCCGAGCCGCCGCCGCGGGCGAAAGCTCCCGGGACTGCCGTAAGGAAGAACGCCGCCGCCAGGGCGGCGAGGGTGAGACGAAAACGGGAAAGGTGCTTCATGGCGGGTACCTCAGCAAAGTCAACCTTACAGCAGGATTACGGCCGGACCCTGAACCGGACCGTCTCGGACGACGCGATCCGCGCTCCCGAGGCGTCGAGGGCCTCGACGGTCCAGAGATAGCTCACCGCGCGCTGGAGCTTCCCCTGGACCCCGGCCGGCAGCCGGGCGGGGGGAGCGGCGACCGTGCCCTCCCAGAGCACCGCGTCGTCCACCGCCAAGAGCCGTACCCGATAACTCGCGGCCCCCGGCCTGGGATTCCAGCGCAACTCCGAGGGGACCCCCGCGGCGTCCCCCACCGGGGAGACCGCCTCGATCTCGCCGCCGCGCACGGGTCCCCCGATCCCGGGAGCGGGGAGCGGCGGCGCGCTTGGGTTGGCCAGCCGGAAGAGGAGGCCGCCGCCGAGAAGCAGGACCACCGCCGCGGCGAGCTTCCAGGCTTGGGCGGGCAGCCGGCGAAGCCCGGCCCCGGCGGCCCTGCCGGCCGGAAAGCGCACGACCTTGCCGGCGGGCTTGACGGGGGAGGACTCCTTGAGGCGCGCCACCACGAAGTCGACATCTTGAGAAGAGACCTCCGCCGCCGCCGGAGCGGCGTCGAAGAGCCGCGCCAGGTCCCGCTCGGCGGCGCAGGCCGGGCAGCGGCCGGCGTGCTCGTCCAGCCGGCGGCGCTCCGCGGGACTGAGCTCCGCCGCCTCCAGGAAGGCCTCGGGCGGCGGGCAGCCGGCCTCGTCCCCGGCATAGGCGGCGCGGAGCCACTCCTCCAGAGTCAGGGGGGACACGTTCTCACTCATGGGGAGACCCCTTCGGCGGACTGCCGGGCGAGCCACCGGCCGAAGCGGCGCTTGAGCTTGCGCCCGCCGCTGACGATGTAGGCCTTGGCGCCCGACTTGTTTTCGAGCTTCAGGAGATCGGTGATGCCGGCGAGCGGCACGCCGTCCACGTAATGGAGATAGAGGACCTTCGCCTCCAGCGGCTCCAGGTCCCGCTCCATGGCCTGGCGGAGCTCGCGGAGGATCTGGTCCCTGGCGACGACCTCGTCGGCGCCCGGCGCGGGCTCGACCGGCTCGGGGGCCCCCTCCTCGTCGAGCGGGTCCATCTGGCGGCGGCGGGCGGCGATGCCGCGGTTGATGGTGACGCTCCGCGTCACGGTATAGAGCCAGGTCGAGAAGCGGCTGGCCCCGCGGAAGCCGTCGAGCCGCTCGTGGACGCGGAGGAAGACCTCCTGGGCGAGGTCCGCCGCCTCCTGCCGGTCGCCGCCGATGCGCAGGCACCAGGCGGCCACCTTCGGGTAGTACCGCCGGTAGAGGACGGCGAGGCAGGCGTCGGCGTACGTGGCGTCCCGCCGCGCCGCCTCGATCAGCTCCTCGTCGCTCAGGCGGTCCAGATCCATGGGGGTTGGGATTCGGAGAGGCTTCGGACGACGGTCCGACTCGTCCCGCAGGATACCCGAGCCTGCCCCCCAGGGGCCAGCGAACGGAACGGGGAAGGTGGCGGCGGTGGTCATGCTGGTGGGTTAGACAGCGGGGAGGGGGGGCGGGAACAACAAAAACCCTTCCCAGTTAGATCGGTCGGATCCGTCCGATCCGTCGGATGAGAAAAACCGCCCTCCCGGTTCCCCTCTCCCGGTGAGGGAGCGCGGGAGGGGTCGGGTGAGGGGCAGGGGTGAGGACTCGGGCGAGGGCCCCCTCAGTACACGGCGACGGGATTCATCAACAGCACCAGATCCGGGATCCGCATCCGGCCGCGGCTCACCTCGTCGAACCGGAGGGGGCCGACCATCGTGGGGAGGAAGCCCGCGGCCTCGGCGCGGACGATGTAGCGGGCCGGCGCGATGTCGTCGAACCGGATGCTGCCGTACGGACCGGAGCTCCGGTAGATGCAACCCTCAGTCTTCCCCTCGGGGCAGAGGGAGATCGTCACCCCCGGGATGGGATCGTGGCCGGGGGTGACGGCGATCACCGAGACCGCCATGCGCGGATGGGACTTCTCGATCCCGGGAACGGGGGCCAGGGCGACAGCCAGAAGGAGCGACAAGATCCTCACCACGGCGAACCTCCTCGAAGGGATGCCATGATTCTACCATCCCTCCCTCTCCCGGTGAGGGAGGGGGAGGGGTGGGAGAGGGGCCGGGGGTGAGGGCCTACCGCCGGCTCGTGGCCGTCATCCCCTCGCCGGTCTTGGCGAAGCCGGTGACGATGTAGGTGCCGGAGCGCTGGTCCTTCTTGAGCTTGATGATCTGCTTGCGCTCGGCGTCCTCCAGCAGCTCGGAGAAGGTGCTGTAGCCGTAGTAGCCCTCGTTGAAGGAGGGCTTCTTGCGCTGCATGGTCTGCTTGATCATCGAGCCCCAGAGCACGTCCTTGTTCTCGCGGATCAGCGCCTGGATCGACTCGATCATCAGGCTGAACGCCTCGGCCGTCTTCTTGTTGAGGCCGTCGAGCTTGGGCCCCTTCTGCGAGTCGCGCCAGACGTCCTCGTAGTAGATGAACTCGTCGCAGTTGTCGACCAGCAGGTTCGAGGAGGAGTTCTTGACCCCGATCCCGATGACGTACTTGTTGTTCTCCTTGAGCTTGGAGACCAGGGGGGAGAAGTCGCTGTCCCCCGAGAGGAGCACGAAGGTGTCGAGGTGCTCCTTGGAGTAGGAGAGGTCCATCGCATCGACCACCATCTTGATGTCGGCGCTGTTCTTGCCCGAGTAGTACTTCTGCGGGATGTCGATCAGCTCGATGGCGGCCTCGTGGAACGGGCGCTTGTAGTCGCTGTAGCGCTCCCAGTCCGCGTAGGCCTTCTTGACGATGATCTTCCCCTTCTCGACCAGCCGCTCAAGCACCAGGGTGATGTCGAACTTGCTGATCTCGGAGTCGCGCACGCCGAGGGCGATGTTCTCCAGATCGCAGAACATGGCGATCTTGCGCTCGTGGTCGGCGCGGCGGCTGTCGGGGACGGAGATGACGATCTCGCGCGCCACGGACTCGACCTCGGAGGGGGAGATCACGTAGCGGGAGGGGGACGGGACGGGGGCGAGGCGGCGGGGGGCGGGAAGCTCCTCGGCCGGCTCCTCGCGCCAGGCCTCCTCCTCGTCGTCCTCCTCCTCGGCCGGCTCGGAAGCTGGCGCGGCGGCGGTGCCGGGGGCGGCGGGCTTGCCGTTGCGGCGGCGACCGCCGCGGCGGCCCCGGGAACGGCGGCGGCGGCGGCCATCGGCGTCCTTGTCCTCCCCCTCCTTGGCCTCGCCTTCGGCCTCGCTCGCCTCCAGCTCCTCCTCGTCCTCGTCGTAGGGCTCCTCGGCCTCCTCTTCCTGGGGCTCCTCGAAGGGCAGGGGATGGACGGCGGCGGCCTCGATCTCCGGCTCCTCGTCCTCGAAGACGGGGGCGGCCGGCTCGGCGCGCCACTCGCGCGGCTCCTCCGAGAACGTGGGGTGCTCGCGCGGGGTTTCGGGCTCGAAGGCGGGCTCGAAGCTGGCCGTGGGGGTGATGGGGGTGGGCTCAGGCGTCTCAGCCGCCTGTGCGGGCTCCGGCGGGTTTTGGGTTTTCGGCTTGTTGCGGTTCTCTTCTTCCAGGCCCTCAGCCGTAGGGCGCATCCACCATGGACTCAAGTTTTAGCTCCTTCTTCCTTCTTCGCGAGCCCGGGGAGGGCTCGTGGTCGGTCATGTTCAATCAAGCAAGCGCTTTACACGCTACGAGCGGCAACGGACCGGGGTTGAAGCTCGGGCCACAGCGGCGGGAGGAGGACCGGCAGGCCGGGGATGGATTCTACCACAGGCATTTGGGCAGTACAAAATTTTGGAGCGGGAGGGGTCGCCCCTCCCTCAGTCGAGATCGAACGGACGGGGGGGCGGCCCCTCGTCCGGATCCTCCTCGGCGCGGCGCATGGCCTCGCGGAACTTCTCCTCGAGGATGCGGTCGCGGTCCTTGAGGGCGGAGACCTCCCGCTGGAAGATGTCCTCCGCCCGGCTCTTCTCCTCGTCGAGCCCCTTGAGCAGCGAGTCGAAGTCCTTGCCGCCGGCGATCGGCTGCTTGGCCTTGCGATGGGAGAGGACGGCGCCCGTGGAGGCGTCGATCACCAGGTCGGAGCCGCAGTCGGGGCAGCGGACGGTCAGCTTGCTGGGGTCTTCGGCCATGGTCTCATTATGGCCTCAATATCGCCACATCTGCTAGCGTACGCCCATGCCCGAGACCGAAAGCCTCCCCAGCCGCGACCAGGCCTGGGACCTGCTCTGCCAGTACACCGAGAAAGAGGGGCTGCGCAAGCACGCCCTGGCCGTCGAGGCCGCCATGCGCTACTACGCCCGCCTCTGGGGGGAGGACGAGGAGCTCTGGGCGTTGACCGGCCTGCTCCACGACTTCGACTACGAGCGCTGGCCCGACGCCGAGAACCACCCCTACCGGGGGAACGAGATCCTCGCCGCCCAGGGGTACCCCGAGACGATGCGCACGGCCATCATGGGCCACGCCCCCTACACCGGCGTGCCGCGCGAGACCCGGCTCGCCAAGGCCCTCTACGCCTGCGACGAGCTCGCCGGCTTCGTCACCGCGGTGGCCCTCATCAAGCCGAGCAAGTCGCTGGCGGACGTCGACCTCTCCTCGGTCAAGAAGCGCCTGAAGGAGAAGGCCTTCGCCCGCGGCGTCCACCGCGAGGACGTCTACAACGGCGCCGAGGAGATCGGCCTGCCGCTCGACGAGCACATCGAGAACGTGATCAAGGCCCTGCAGGCGGAGGCGGGGGGGTTGGGGTTGTAGGGACGCCCGCGAGCTCTCCCCCTCCCGAACCCTCACCCCCCGGCCCCCTCTCCCGTCCCCTCCCACCCTCCCTCACCGGGAGAGGGGGAGAAAAGCACCCAGCGGCGGCCGTCTCCTCCTCTCTTTCACCGGGAGAAGGCAGCGTTTGTGTCAGAATCTGGGAAAAAGGGCCTGGGAGGAGGCGAAGGATGGGGTATGCCCGTGATCAGGTTCGGCGACTGCGCAGAGATTCGACCGAGACGGAGAAGATCCTTTGGGAGAGGTTGCGCGGACGCAGGCTTCAGGGGTTGAAATTCATGCGGCAGTGGCCCATCGGGCCCTTCGTCGCGGATTTCTGTTGCAGGGAGCGGCGGTTCATCGTCGAGGTGGATGGAGAGGGCCATGCTACGGCGCAGGGGGCCGCGCGTGACCGTGAGCGGGACGACTACCTCCGCGGCCAGAGCTACATAGCCCTCCGCTTCACCAACGAAGAGGTCCTCGGCGATCTCGAAGCCGTCCTCCGCAAGATCGCCATCGCCGCCTATCAAGCCCCCTCCACCTGGCATCGCAGCTAAGCGCTTTTCTCCCCCTCTCCCGGTGAGGGAGGGTGGGAGGGGACGGGAGAGGGGGCCGGGGGGTGAGGGTTCGGGCGGCGGACCGCCGCCACCCCCGCCGCCATCCCAACCGCCGCGATCACCCACCCCCACAGGAACCCCTTGGGCCGGTAGAGCAGATCCACCCGGATCTCCCCCGCCGGCAGCCCGGCGGCCAGGAAGACCCCCTGGTCCACCTCGGTAGGGCGGGCCTCGCCATTCACCAGGAGACGCCAGCCGCCGTCCTGATAGAGGACGGAGCCGAGCCGCTGGGGGACCTTGAGATCGACCGGCGCCGTGACCCAGGCGTCCTCCAGGCGGGGGATCGAGATGGGGCCGCTCGGGCGGGGGGCGTCGATGAAGAGGTACCTTCGCGCTGCGGGCTGCTGCCAGACGGAGCCGTCCGCGTCCGCGAAGACCCGCTGGAGGGGGGGCGGGAGCTGGGCGTCCGGCGCCGCCAGGAAGTAGCGCACGCCGAGCCGGCCGTAGAGTGGGTGGCCGGGCGCGGCGAGCATCGGGACCTCCCCCCGCCAGCCGGAGACGAGAGGCGCGATCCTCTCCACGTACGCCTGCGGGGCCATGGGGTTGTAGATCCGCGCGTCCACCAGCTCGTAGAGGGAGGCCAGGTTGGGCGGGAAGTCCTGGCCGAAGGCCGCCATCCGGAAGCCCGGGCCCCGCTCGGAGCCCTTCCCGAGCTTGTCTTGGAGGAAGAGGAGAGGACCGTTCGCCGGCATCGCCAGCCGTTGCGGCATCGGGGGATTCGCCGGCCCGTGCAGCAGCAGGAGCTCGCCCAGGACCGCAGCCGACACCCCAGCCACGGCCAGGGACCGCCCCGGCCGCCGCCAGGACGCCGTCCCCACCAGCAGCAGGGTGGCGAGCCCCAGGAAGCGGAGCTGCCAGCGCAGCCAGCCGTACCGGAAGACCGCCAGGCGCTCCGGATCCACGGGATCGGGATGGGCCAGATACCCCCAGACGATCACCACTGCCAGCGCCACGGCCGCGATCAGCAGGGGCAGGCGCCGAACCTCCCCGAGGCGGAAGCGCTCCAGGGTGCAGGCGCCGAGGTAGGCCAGGCAGAGCGAGAGCGGCAGCAGGAGACGGTGAGAGACAAGGAGCAGCGGCAGGCAGAGGACCGCGATCCCCAGCGCCAGCCGCTCCTGCGGGAACCGGCGCCGTGCCCGCGCGGCCAGGATCGCCGCGAGGAGGGTCGCCGTCCCCACGAACCCGCCGGCGTCCTCGTTGGAGTTGGCCAGCCCCCAGTAGTCGACGAAGCGGCTGTTGCCGAAGGCGTTGGGAGCGGCGAGGGGGAGCCAGGTCTTGGCCAGGAACCCCGCGTCCTGTGGCGGATGAGGCGAGGGCTGCCCCATCCGCGCCGCCCGCAGGGTCTTGGGGAGGTACTCGGCCACGGGCAGGAGCACCGGCGCCGCTATCATCCCGGCCACCAGCATCGCCGTCCCTGCCCGCCGCGCCAGCGCCCATCGCAAACCCTTGAGACGCTGGAAGATCCGCCCCGCGAGGAAGGCCAGGGCCACCCCCAGGGCGTAGAGGATCGTCTCCGGATGCCCCCCGAGCAGCAGGGCGAGGGTTCCCAGGGCCAGCAGGAGGGCGTCCCGGCGCCCGCCGGGGTCGTCGCAGCGGGCGATCCCGTAGAGGACGAGCGGCAGGAGGGCCGCCGAATTGGCGATCGGCCACCCCAGCCAGAGGAGGAGGAAGCCGCCGAGGCCGAAGGCGAGCGAGCCGGCCAGCGCCGGGGCCTCTCCCAGACCCTGCCGGCGCATCCAGAGGAAGCCGAAGACCAGGGCGAAGAGCGCCCGCAGCGCCGCCACCACCCCGGCGGCCCGGGCCAGCGGGAGGGGATAGCCCAGCAGCACCAGCGGCTGGAACGCCTGCGACTGCGGATCGGCCAGAAGCGGCATGCCCGCCCCGGTGAAGCGGTTCCAGAGCGGCCAGCGCCCCTTCTCAAAAGCGTCGCGGACCCGTTCGAGCGACGGGGTGACGAGCTGGATCAGATCCCCCTGGAGCAGGTTGCCGTGGGGGTGGGTGGGAGCGAGCCGCAGGAAGGGGACCGTGCCGCGGAGGCCGTCGAGAGGCAGGAGCAGGCCGCCCCCTCCGAGGACCGTGCCGAAGAGGAGGAGGATCGCCAGCGCGAAGACGGCGAGAACCCGGACCGGCACCGCGTCGTACCACCGGCGGAGCGCCCAGGCGAGCGACGCCCCGACCATCCCGACCCACAGGGCGGGCAGCAGGTCCACCAGGCTCCATGCGGTCACGGGTGGATGATACATTCCCCCCCAGCCATGTTCCGGGTCGCCTTCCAGATCTTCCGCTTCCGCGGCCTCCTCGCGACCCTGACCTCCCGCGAGCTCAAGGCGCGCTACCGGGGCTCGGGGCTCGGCTTCCTCTGGTCGCTCGCCAACCCGCTGCTGCTGCTGGCGGTCTACACCTTCGTCTTCAGCGTCGTCTTCAAGCCGGGGGACCGGGGGGGCATGACCCCCTACGCGCTCTTCCTGGTGAGCGGCCTCTTCCCCTGGATCTGGACTCAAGGCTCGGCGCTGGAGGGGTCGATGTCGCTCATCGCCAATTCGGGGCTGATCCGCAAGGCGGTCTTTCCGGCCGAGCTGCTGCCCATGGTGGCGGTGCTCTCGAACCTGGTCCATTTCCTGTTCGCGCTGCCGATCGTGATCACCGCGATCCTGGCCGGGCGCATCCTGGGCTATCCGGTCGGGGGGATCTCGCTGGTGGCGCTGCCGGCGGTGGTCCTCCTCCACCTGCCCATGGTCTCCGGGCTGGCCCTGGGGGTGGCGGCGCTCACCGTGCACTTCAAGGACGTGCGGGACCTGCTGGCCAACCTGCTGACCCTGCTCTTCTTCCTCACCCCCATCCTGTTCTCCCTCGACAGCATCCGCCACCTCACCCCCATCTGGTGGGCGGTGCGGCTCAACCCGTTCACCCCGTTCATCCTGGCCTACCAGGACGTGCTCTTCCGCGGCCAGGTCCCCGAGCCCCTGCTGTGGACCCAGATGGCCCTGGTGAGCCTCGTCTTCTGGGCCTTCGGCGCGGGGCTCTTCGAGCGGCTTCGCGAGACGCTCGTGGAGGTCGCTTGATCCAGGACAACCCAGCGGCCCAGTCCCCGCCCGTCGAGCCGCCGGAGCCCCCGGAAGTCATCCGGGTCGAGGGGGTCTCCAAGCTCTACCGCCGCACCCTGCCCGGGGACCGGCTGCGCACTCTGAAGAGCGCCCTGGTGGGCCGGAGCCTGGCGAGCGGCCTCAAGCCCGAGGAGTCGATCGCCGCCCTGGAGACGGTCGACTTCGCCGTTCACCGGGGGGAGGCCTTCGGGGTGATCGGGGGGAACGGCTCGGGGAAGTCGACCCTGCTCAAGCTGGTGGCGGGCATGCTCAAGCCCACCACCGGGCGGATCACGGTCGCCGGCCGGGTGGCGGCGCTGATCGAGCTGGGGGCCGGCTTCCACCCCGAGATCTCGGGGCGGGAGAACGTCTTCATCAACGGCGCCGTGCTGGGCCTCACCCGCAAGCAGATCGAGCGCCGCTACGAGGACATCGTCGAGTTCTCCGGCCTCGGCGACTTCATGGAGGAGCCGGTCAAGAACTACTCCTCGGGAATGTACGTCCGCCTGGGGTTCGCGGTGGCGGTCAACACCGATCCCGACGTCCTGCTGGTGGACGAGGTGCTGGCCGTGGGGGACGAGGCCTTCGCCCACCGCTGCCTGCGGCGGATCGAGGAATTCCTCGCCGCCGGCAAGACCCTGCTCCTGGTGAGCCACTCGCTCGACCTGGTCGAGGGGGTCTGCGACCGCGTGCTCTGGCTCGACAACGGCCGCCAGCGCCTGGTGGGGGAGCCCCGGCGGGTGATCGACGCCTACCGCCAGGAGGTGGCGGAGCGGGAGGGGGAGGAGCACCTGGCGGCCAAGCGGCAGCGCGAGCAGGCGGGCGAGGCGGTCCCGGAGGAGCTCCGCTGGGGGTCGCGGGAGGCGGAGATCCTCTCCATCCGCCTGCTGGCCGGCGCCGGTATGGAGAAAGCCGAGGAGCGCTATCGCGTCACCTCGGGCGAGGACGTCGTCTTCGAGATCCGCGCCCGCGCCGAGCGCCCACTCGACGACTTCGTCTTCGGCGTGGCGGTCTCGACCCCCCGCTCCTTCGAGGTCTGGGGGACCAACACCGATCTGGAGGGCTACGCGGCCGGCCGTTTCGAGGGGGAGGCCACCGTGCGCCTCGCCTGCCCGGCCCTCCGCCTCGCCCCCGGCGAGTACGTGGTGGACGTGGCGGTCCACTCCAAGGAGGGAGCCCCCTACGACTACCAGCGCCGGGCCCTCGCCTTCACGGTGACCGCGCCCACCGGCGGGGTGGGGGTGTACTTCCCCGAGCACCGGTGGGAGGTGGAGGGGGGGGTGGAGTGGAAGGATCTGGACCGCTGAGGACCAACCCGGGAGATCTGGCCGTCTACCTGCGCCTGGGATAGCATCGCCACGAACGCACGACAGGGGGTGCTCCATGGAACCGGAGGCCGGCGAAGGCTTCAACGTCAAGATCACGGATGACGAGCTGAAAGGCCGTTACTCCAACCTGCTCCGCATCACCCACACGCGGGAGGAGTTCATCCTCGACTTCATCAACCTGGTCCCGCCCCAGGGGATCGTCACGGCCCGGGTCGTGGCCAGCCCGGGGCACCTGAAGCGCATCCTGCGCGCCCTCGGCGCCAATCTCGAGCGGTACGAGACGACGTACGGAGTCATCCAGGAGTCGCCCGACCCTGGCGAGGTCAACAGCGTGCACTGAAGGCCCAGGACGGGGAAAACGGCCGGATGCGAATGGCTGAAGGCAAACGCGCGGGAAGGCGGCTCGCCGCCGCTCTGGCCGTGCTCTCCTCGCTGACCCTGGGCTGCCGGTCGGCCGCGCCCCGCCGTCCCGTCAGCGGCGCCGGCCTCGACGAGGGCCCCACCCGCTGGCTGATGCTCCCCGAGGAGGAGCGCCAGTACCGCCGCCTGCGCACCACCCGCGAGGTGGTCGACTTCATCGAGGAGTTCTGGCGCCGCCGCGACCCGGAGCCGGACAAGCCGGGCAATCCGTTCGCGAAGACCTTCTACGAGCGCGTCGAGGCGGCGGACCGCCTCTATTCCGAAGGGGGTACCCGCGGCAGCCTCACCGACCGCGGCCGGGCGCTGGTCCTGCTCGGGCCGCCCCCGGTGCTGCGCTACGGCCAGCGGAAGGTCCCCGCCTGGAACCCCGGCCGCCCAGGCGCGCCGCCCGCCGTCCAGACCCAGACCCTGCCGCTGGAGACCTGGGTCTATCCCGCCGCCGAGCTCACCTCCTCCCTCCAGCAGGTCCTCCAAGAGGAGGAGGGCCCCACGCCGGAGATCGTGCTCGTCTTCACCACGGATCCCCGGCGCACGGACCTGATCGACGGGGACAAATACCTGGAGATGGCGGCGCGGGCGGCGGTGCGGAAATGAGCTTTTACTCCTGATCCTCCTGCGTCGAATAGGCCAGCGCCGCCTCGCTCAGCTCCAGGAGGCGGCTCCAGACCTCGGGGGAGACCTCCATCACGGAGAGATCCGGGTCGGTGACGAGGTCGAAGCCCTGAAATTCCGGCAAATCCTCGATCTCCGCCAGCGGCACCGGCCGGGGCAGGCGCCGCACGGGGACGACGTCCACAGCCACGTCCTCGGCGTTTTCGCTCCGCGGCGCCGGATAGGTGTCGGAGGTGAAGCGGGCGATGCCGACGATGGCCATCTCGGTCCCCGTGTGGAAGACGAAGGCCTCCTCGCCGGGCTCGACGTCCCGCAGGTTCTTCAGGGACGAGTACTCGGTGACGCCGTCCCAGACGGTTTCCGTATCCCGCTCCAGGTCGCTGAAGCTGTACTCGTCCGGATCGGTCGCCAGCAGCCAGTAGTTGGCGGCGACCTGCTCGGGTTTTACACGCTCGGCCATGACGGTCCCTTTCGCGGTCGGCGCCGCCCCCGGGAGCGGAGGGGCGCCCGCTTGGCCATGATGCGAGGGGTGTGCCATCCTACGCCGGTGCCGCGAATGGAACCGGCCGAAAGGAGAAAGAATGCGCCGCACGCTGATCTGCCTGGCCGGGCTCGCCGCCCTGGCCTTCGCGATGGCCGCCCTCGCCGCGGAGAAGAAGGCTCAGGCGAAGACCCCCGGGAAGGAGCTCAAGATCGTGTCTGACATCGAGAAGCGCGTCGCGCAGTTCGCCCCCACCCCGCTCCACGCCGACGTCTCGGGCCTGACGACCGAGGACCGCAAGGTGCTCGACAAGCTCGTCCAGGCCGCCAAGCTGATGAACGAGATCTTCCTGCGCCAGGCCTGGACCGGCAACCCCGCGATGCGCGAGCAGCTCAAGAGCTACGCCGGCCCGCACGCCGCCGCCGTCCGCGAGTACTTCGACATCAACTTCGGCCCCTGGGACCGCTTGGCCGAGCGCGAGCCCTTCCTCGGCGACAAGCCCCACCCCAAGGGGGCCGGCTACTACCCGGAGGACCTCACCAAGGAGGCCTTCGACGACTGGGTGGCCAAGCACCCGGCCGACAAGGACAAGCTCACCTCCACCGTGACGGTGATCCGCCGGACCCCAAACGGCGGCCTGGTCACCGTCCCCTACTCCCACGAGTACGCCGAGTGGCTGAAGCCCGCCGCGAAGCTCCTGCGCGAGGCCGCGGCCCTCACCCACAACGCCTCGCTCAAGAGGTTCCTCACCCTGCGGGCCGGCGCCTTCGAGAGCGACGACTACTACGCGAGCGACGTCGCCTGGATGGACCTCGACGCGCCGGTGGAGGTCACCATCGGTCCCTACGAGACCTACGAGGACGACCTCTTCGGCTACAAGGCCGCCTTCGAGTCATTCGTCACCGTGAACCTGCCCAAGGAGTCCGCCGCCCTCACCCGCTACAAGGAGCGGCTCCCCTGGCTGGAGAAGAACCTGCCGATCCCGGACGCGGACAAGAACCTCCACCGGGGCACCGACAGCCCCATCCGGGTGGTGGACACCTACTACAGCTCCGGCGACAACCGGGCCGGCGTGCAGACGGTCGCCTTCAACCTCCCCAACGACGAGCGGGTGCGCGAGGCCAAGGGGTCGAAGAAAGTGCTGCTGCACAACATGATGCGGGCGAAGTACGACAAGATCCTGATCCCCATCGCGAAGCAGGTGCTCGACCCGGCGCAGGTGAAGGACGTCTCCTTCGACGCCTACTTCAACGAGGTGCTCCACCACGAGCTCTCCCACGGCCTGGGCCCCGGCACCATCACCGTGAACGGCCGCAAGACCGAGGTGCGGCTGGAGCTCAAGGAGCTGTTCTCGACCCTGGAGGAGGCCAAGGCGGACGTGATGGGGGTCTACAACATCCTCGCCCTGATCGACCAGAAGGAGATGCCGGCCTCGCTCCGCCACTCCCTGGAGCCGACCTACGTGGCCGGCCTCTTCCGCTCCGCCCGCTTCGGCGTCGACGAGGCCCACGGCCAGGGGGTGGTGGCGCAGTTCAACTACCTGGCGAAGAAGGGGGCGCTGGTGACCGACGCTCAAGGGAGGGTACACGCCGTCTCCGAGAAGTTCCCCGGCGCCATCCGGGACCTCCTCCACGACATGCTGACGCTCCAGGCCCGGGGGGACTACAACGGCACCAAACAGTTCCTCGACACCTACGGCAAGCCGACGCAAGCCCTGCGAGACGCGCTCGGCCGCCTGAAGTCGGTGCCGGTGGACATCAAGCCGGTGTACGGGGCGGACAAATAGGGGCTACCGCACCCCCAGCAACTCCACCTCGAAGATCAGCGTGGCGTTCGGTGGGATCACCCCGCCGGCGCCGCGCGCGCCGTAGCCGAGGTTGGCCGGGATGGTGAGCTTCCGCTTGCCGCCGACCTTCATGCCGGCGACCCCCTCGTCCCAGCCGCGGATGACCTGGCCGGCGCCGAGGTTGAAGCTGAAGGGCCCCCGGCCGACGCTGGAATCGAACTTGGTGCCGTTCTCCAGCCAGCCGGTGTAGTGGACGTTCACAGTCTGGCCGCCCTTGGCCTCCTGGCCGTCGCCCTGCTGAAGGTCGGTGTATTTGAGTCCGGAGGGGGTGGTGACTTCCTGCTGCTCGGGCATAGGCTCCTCCCAGTCGCCATGGGCCGGGGCCCATCCCCGCCCAGGCCGGGGAGCTTACCGCACTCCCAGCAGCTCGAATTCGTAATGGAGGATGGCGTTCGGCGGCACCACGCTGCCGATCCCCTGCTTGCCGAACCCCAGCTCGGGCGGGATGGTCAGCTTGCGCTTCCCCCCCACCTTCATGCCCAGCAGCCCCTCGTCCCACCCCTTGATGGCGTCGCCGGTGCCGAGGCGGAAGGTGAAGGGGTGCTCGCGGTCCCGGCTGGAGTCGAACCGCGTGCCGTCCTCCAGCCAGCCGGTGTAGTGGACCTCGACGATCTTGCCGAGCTGGGCCTCGTCCCCCTGGCCGACCTGGAGGTCCAGGTAGCGCACGCCCGAGGGGGTGACCATCTCCCGGAGAGTCTCCCGAACGGCTGGGGGAGCGGCGGGCTTCTTGTCCTGGACGGCGAAGGCGGGCAGGAGGAGCGGCCCGGCCATCAGGAACGCGAAAAGGGCGCGCGGAAGGGTCGTCTTCGGTTGCGTCATGGGTCGATCTCCCTGTGGAATCGACAGCCTCGGTTCCGGCCTGGAGGAGCCGATTGTACGTCAACCGGCCCGCCGCACCACCCTCCCCCCCTTCACCACGGCCGCGACCGGGTTGATCCCGTAGTGGTAGACGAGGTGAAGAAGGTTGGGCGCCGCGAGCAGGACGAGGTCCGCCCGCTTGCCCGTCTCGACCGAGCCGATCTCGCTCCCCAGCCCCAGGGAACAGGCGGAATTCAGGGTGGCCGCCGCCAGGGCCTCCTCGATGGTGAGCCCCAGTTGGAAGACGGCGAGCAGCACCACCATGGGCATCGACTCGGTGTGGGACGAGCCGGGGTTGCAGTCCGTGGCGAGGGCCACCGGCACCCCGGCCTCGATCAGCCGCCGGGCCGGGGCGTAGTGGCGCTTCATCAGGAAGAAGCTGGTGCCGGGGAGGAGCACGGCGATCACCCCGGAGCGCGCGAGGGCCTCGACGCCGGCCGGCGACACCGCCATCAGGTGGTCGGCCGAGAAGGCTCCCAGGTCCGCGGCCAGCTCGGCGCCCCCGGAATCGACGAACTCGTCCGCGTGCAGGCGGGGGGCGAGGCCGTGGCGGACGCCGGCCTCCAACACCCGGCGCGACTCCGCGGCGGAGAAGACCCCCTTCTCACAGAAGACGTCGCAGAAGCGGGCGAGCCCGGCCTCGGCCGTGGCGGGGACGATCTCGTCGCAGATCAGGTCGACCCAGCGCCCCCGGTCCTGGCTGCTTTTACCGCGATACTCGGGAGGAAGCTCGTGAGCGGCGAGCAGGGTGGGCACCAGGTCCACCGGATGCCGCTCGGAGGCTTGGCGGATGGCGCGGAGCTGCTTGAGCTCGTCCTCCTGATTGAGGCCGTAGCCGCTCTTGGCCTCGGCGGTGGTGGTGCCCCAGGCGAGCATCTGGTCCATCCGACGCAGGACGTTGGCGGCGAGCTCCTCCTCGCTCGCCTGGCGGGTAGACCTCACGGTCGAGAGGATGCCGCCCCCGGCCGCCGCGATCTCCTGGTAGGTCGTTCCCGCCAGCCGCGCCGCGAATTCCTCCTCGCGGCTCCCCGCCCAGGGGAGATGGGTATGGGGATCGACGAACCCCGGGATCAGCGTCCCCCCCTGCCCGTCGAGCCGCTCGGCCTCCGGCATCTCGCCATATTGACGCCGCCGCTCCTCGGGGGAGCCCACGAAGGCGATATGCCCCTCCCGGCAGACCACCTCCGCGCCCGAAATCCGGCGCACCCGCCGCTGCTCCGGGCCGCGTAAGGGCACTGAGCCCTCCGGCGTAGCGACCTCGGCGAGGTTGTGGATGAGGAGGTCGGTCATGGAGGGGGATTGTGCATGGATTTGGGGTGGATGCCAAAGGCCCATTTTGGGAGCTGGGGGACCGCCCTGGAGGGGCGGGTATTTGTTAGCCTGGGGTTTCAACCCCAGGCGGGGTGGGGCGGCCATCGCCTGCGGTCATCGCCTGGGGTTGAAACCCCAGGCTGTTGAATACCCGCCCTTCCAGGGCGGACCGCACCGTCACGGTCAGGCACCCGGCGCCAGCCCCACCCGCACCCGCCCCATCTCCCGCACCTCTCCTCGCAGCCACCCCTCCACCTCGCCCCAGTCGAGCGGCCGGGCGAGGCGGGGCATGGGCTCCCCCTCGATCTCGGAGAGGTCAGCCAGCCCCTTCAGCGCCTGGAGGGGGAAGTCGCGGACGTGGCCGAACTTGTCCTCGGCGAAGTCGAAAAGGGTGGCGAGGGGGAACTGGCGGCAGAGGAGATAGAGGTCCACGAAGTCGCGGCGGCTCCCCCGGCTGATGATGGCCCCCAGCTTCATCAATCCGAGGTCGACGGCCGAGGCGACCGCCAATCCCGAGATCTCCTCGAAGGGCCGCACCAGGGGATAGGGGTAGTAGAAAAGCCGCACCCCCACGGCGCCCCCGGCGAGGCGGACGAAGAGGTAGCCGTCGCGGGCGGTCTCGACCCCGGTGGTGGAATCGGTGGCCAGCAGCTCGGCCAGGAGGTCGCGGCGGTCCGGGCTGGTGAGCCGGTTGGCGTTGCTCATCAGGTCCAGGTCGGTCACCGGACGGTGGCCGGTGTAGAGGGCGAGGGCGGCCGAGCCGGCGAGGTAAAACTCCTCGGCCCAGGGGCGGGCGGCGAGCTTAGGGGTCAGCTCCTGGGTCCGGGGGGAGAGCGACTCGGGGTGCGCGAGGGTCAGAGCGGCCACAGCGCCTCGGCGATAGGATTCACCGGCCCCGCCTCCACCCCCAGCACCGTCCCCCAGAAGGCGCGGCTTCGCCGCGAGAGCAGCCGGCCGTGACGGGCGAGCCAGGCGGCGAGCTCCGGCTCCGGGAAGGTCTCCAGGAGCCAAGCGAGATCGGCCGCGTCGCCGTCCTCCAGCAGGCGGGAGATCAGCAGGGAGCCCGCCCGCCCGGGGTCGAGGTCCCCTTCCTCGTAGTGCGGGAAGAGGCGGCGGGCTCCGGCTGGGAGGCTCACGCGCCGGCGGCTTCCCGGCGCTTGCGCGGCAGGGTGAGGACGGTCGCCGTATTGCGCTCGTCCTCCATCTCGGCCTCCAGGATGCGCTCGAAGAGGTCGAGGGTGTTCTTGAATTTGAGCTGCAGCTCGCGGCGGGCCGTGCGCAGCTCGGTGATCTTGGCCTCGAAGCGGGTGGACTGCTCGATCGCCTGCTGCACGATCTTGTCGGCCGCAAACTCGGCCTCCTTCACCAGCAGCTCCGCCTCCCGCTGGGCGTTGGCCGTGATGTCGTCCGCGACCTTCTGCGCCCGCAGCAGCGTCTGCTGGAGCTGGTGCTCGCGGTGCTCGGTCTCCTCCAGCCGCTGCCGGTAGTAGCGGTTCTCCCGCTCCAGCTTCTCGGCCTGGGCGATGCGCGCGGCGAGCTCCTCGGCGAGCAGGGAGAGGAACCCCTCGACCTCGGTCGGGTCGTACCCCCGCATCTTCTGCGAGAAGCGCATCTTCTGGATCTCGAGCGGAGTGATGGCCATCCTGGTGCCTCCTTACGGCCCGGCGAAAGCCGGCAATCCTAACGACCCGCTTCGGGAAAGGATAGCCATCTTAGCATGAGTAAAGAGGAAATCGTTGACCGTCGCGGGTTTACCGGTCCGGGACCGGCGCCCGCCGCGGCCCGAAGATCGCGGTGCCCACTCGCACGTGGGTGGCCCCCTCCTCGATCGCCACCTCGAAGTCGTCGCTCATCCCCATGGAGAGCCAGCCGGGGAAGCCGGCCCACTCGGGACGGGCGGCGAGCTCGTCGCGCAGCTCGCGCAGGCGGCGGAACCAGGGGCGGGACTCCTCGGCGGCCCGGCCCAGGGGGGGGATGGCCATCAGGCCGACGGTCCGCAGGTGCTTGTAAGCCGCGAGGGGGCGGACCGTCTCCGCGATCCCCTCGACGGGGAAGCCGTGCTTGGTCCCCTCGCTGCCGAGGTTCACCTCCAGGAAGCCGGTGACGGCGATGCCTTGCCTCTCCGCCTCGCGCTCGACCGCCTCGGCGATCGAGAGGCGGTCGATCGAATGGATGGTGTGGAAGAGGCCGAGGGCGGCGCGGACCTTGTTGGACTGCAGGGGGCCGATGAGGTGCCACTCGATCTCAGGTGGCAATTCGCGGCTCTTGGCCAGCCCTTCCTGGACGCGATTCTCGCCGAAGATCCTCAGTCCTGCCTGGAAGGCCTCGGCCACCGCGGAGGCCGGCTGGGTCTTGCTGACCCCCATCAGGGTGATGCCGACGGAGGGGCGCCCGGCGCGCTCGGCGGCACGCTCGATGCGGGCCCGGATGCGGGCGAGCCGCTCCGGCACCGGGATCTGGCCGCTCAGGCCTCCTCCTCGCGGAAGAAGAGGATGCGCTTGCAGGAGTCGCACTGGACCAGGCTGTCGCCGTTGCGGATCTCGACCACCACCTGGGGGCGCACCCGGTAGTTGCAGGCCGAGCAGTGCCACTCGCGCTGCTTCTGGCCGGGGCGCTCGATCGGCCGCACCGGCGCCGTGGCCCCGCCGGGGTAGCGGTCGAGGATGCGCTCGAACTGCGCGACGATGCCGCGCGGCAGGCGCGCCTTGAGGTCGGCGACCTGGGCCTTCAGCGACTCGACCTGGGCGGCGATCTCGGGCTTCTCCGCCTCCCAGCGGGTCATCTCGGCGGCGTAGCGCTCCTCGATCTCGCGGAAGCTCTCGCGCAGCCCCTCGAGATCCTTCTCGGCCGTCTCGTGCCGTTCGAGGGCCGAGAGGGCGGCCTCCTCGTTGCCCGAGATCTGCCCCTTGACGGTGTCGATCTCCTGGAGGAGGGCGCCGTACTCGCGCTGGGTGCTGACCTTGTTGATCTGCTGCTGGTACTTCTTGAGCTTTTCCTGGGCGTCCTGGACCGCCCCCTCCGCCGTCCGCCGCTGCCGGGCCGCCTCGGCGGCCGTCTCCTCGGTGGCCTGGATCTCCGTCTTCCGGGCCGTGTGCTCCTCGTGAAGCTCGCGCATCCAGTCGGGAATGCCGTGCAGCCGCTGCTCCGCCTCGTGGAGCCGGGTCAGGGCCGCCTGCAGCTCCAGGATGTTCTGGAGGTTCTGATTCATGGGGAAACGTCCGCTCCTCTCCAAAGAGAAACCATCACACTCGCTACCGCGCGCAACCGCGACTCCCAATCACTTCCGATGGCTCGGAACCTGCGAAGTGGGTCCACCTGGATTCGAACCAGGGACCAGCCGGTTATGAGCCGGATGCTCTCACCGCTGAGCTATGGACCCGTGGGGAAGCCCCCTTCAGGGCGACTCGGCAGTATACCATTCGCGGGCCTCCTCGCCGGGCGGCCGCTCCGCCGGGACGAACGCATTCCAGATCCGGACCAGAGCCTGGGCCATCGCGGCCGTCCGCCGCGGGTCCTGGAGGGGCCGGGTCCCCCCCTCCGCCTCCCAGCGCTCCAGGGAGAGCTGGGGAGGGCCCGTGCCGTGGAGGGGCGGCACCGCCAGGAGCTCGGCGCGCAACCGGCCCAGGATCGTCTCCGGCGGCACCTTGAGCTCGGCGCGGGCCACCTCCGCGTTCCCCCGGCTCATCATCGCCAGGCGCGCCCGGTAGTAGTCCGGCTCCGGCGGCGCGAAGCGCGAGTCCCAGAGGAGCTGGTCGTCGCCGTCGACGAGCGAGAAGCGGCTCACGCCGTTCAATCCATAGAGCTCCGAGAGCACGGGCGCCGGGGAGCGGTGGAACAGGCTGGGCGCCACCGCCGGCGGCACGTCCCCGCCCGCGGCCTCCACCAGGGTGGCCCAGAGGCGCGCCGCGGCGACGCGGCGCTCCCGCGGCTCGGCGATCTTGAGCCGGAAGCCAAGGGGGAGCTTGACCGCGAACGGCACCTCCAGGAGCTGCCGCCCGAGGTTGCCGCCGTTGAGGATCTGCCCCTTCTCCCCGAGCTCCTCGCCGTGCGTGGAGGTCACCACCAGGAGCGTGCGGTCCCACTCGCCGCTCGACCGCAGGGCCTGGATCAGCCGCCCCAGCCGGTCGTCGGCCCAGGCGACGTTGAAGCGGTACAGGGTCCAGAAGAGGCGCCGCCGGACCGGGGGGAGCGGGTTGTCGGGATCGAAGTAGAGCGCCAGCTCGTTCGGCAGGAGCCGGTCGGGCAGCTCCAGCCGTCCCGTGTCGATGCGGTCGTTGAACCGCTGGCGATGGATGTACGGCGCCGCCGGCTCGGGGATGTGGATCCAGACGAACCGCCGGCCGCGGCCGATCCGTTGCAGCCGCTCGCCCGCCGCCACCCCCTTGGCGAGATCCTCCAGCCGGTCGAAGCCCTGGTCGTAGCCGCCGTCCTTCGAGTAGCTGGGCTCCCCGGTGAAGCCGTTCGTCTCGTACCCCAGGTGCTGCAGGGCCTTGGGGAGGGTGAGGAGGGCGGGGGAGAGGCGGTCCCCCTCGCGGAGCACCTGGTGCTGCCAGGGGCGAAGCCCGGTGAACAGCGAGGCCATCGCGGAGGCGCCCAGGCTCGACGGCGCGATCGCCGTCCCGCCCCAACTGGCCTGCCGCAGCAGGGCGTCGAAGCTCGGGGTGAGCCCCCGCTCGCCGCCCAGCCCGCCGACCACGTCCGCCCGCAGGGAGTCGAAGGTGATCAGCACGATGGGGCCCTCCTGCGGCGGTGCCGGGCCGCGGCAGGAGGTGAGGAAGAGGAGCAGAAGGAGGCCAGATAGCTGGAGCGGTCTGCCCTTCGAGGCCTCACCCCCGGCCCCTCTCCACTTCGTGGAGAGGGGGGGCGCGACCCGGAAAGGAGAACGGCTCGGAGCGTTTTCCCCCTCTCCACGAAGTGGAGAGGGGGCCAGGGGGTGAGGATTCGGAGGGCAGGACGCCCCGAGTGGCAGGGCGCTTCTCACCCGGCCGTGGGATAGAGCTGGCGGTAGCTGTCGGAGAGGACCAGGATCCGCTTGACGTAGGTCTTGGACTCCTCGAGGCCCAGGCCTTCGAGGAAGCGATCGACTTCGTTGTTGCCCGACTCCTGCCAGAGCCGCTTGATGCGGTATGGCCCGCCGTTGTAGCCGGCCAGCGAGAGCTCCAGGTTCTCGTTGAACATGCTGAACACCTGCCGGAAGTAGATGGTGCCCAGCCGCACGTTCACCGAGGGGTCGGCGAGCAGGTCCTGCTTCCAGGAGAGGCCGTTCTTGAGCGCCAGCTCGCGCGCGGTGGCCGGCATGAGCTGCATCAGGCCGCGGGCGCCCGCCCAGCTCTGGGCGTTGGCGTCGAAGGCGCTCTCCTGGCGGATGATCCCGAACACCAGGTAGGTGGGGAGCCGGTTGCTGACCGCCCAGGTGCGGATGGTGTCCTGGTACTCCAGCGGATAGTAGAGCCGCCGCGCCTCGTCCGGCAGGGTGGCCTGGAAGGGGCCGCCCAGGGCCGGGAAGGCGTCGCGGATCACCAGCACGCTCTTCCGGCGGTCCCCCTGGTGGGCCAGGATCACCGCCTCCAGGGCGCGCAGGGCCCGCGTCTGCGCCTTGTCGCGCACCAGCTCGGCCTCGGAGAGCGCGAGGGAGTCGAGCCCGAGGTCGGTCAGCAGCCGCGCCCGGTTGAGGGCGGAGTCCGCGGGCCAGGGCTCCTTGGCCTGCGCCGCGGCGGCCGCGGCCAGCACCGCCGGCTTGCTCCGCAGGCGGGCCACGGCGTTGCGGCTGTAGAAGTCCGCCGTGTCGGCCTGGGCGATCTCGTTGTAGATCTGCTGCGCCCGCTCTCCCTCGCCCAGGAGGTCGAAGGAGCGCGCCGTCCAGTAGCGGCCGCGGCGGGCGTTGGAGTCCTGCGGATAGAGCGCGTAGAGCTCGGTCCAGGTGCCGATCGCCCCGGTGTAGTTCCCCTTGCCGTACGCCTGCCACCCCAACTGCCAGAGGTTGGTGGCGCCGGTGGTGTCCTTGGGATCGAGGCGGCGCAGCCGGCGCAGGGTGTCGACGGCACGGTCGAACAGCCCGTCGGACTGGTAGTCGGCGTAGAGCTCCTTGAGGGCCCTGGCCGCCAGGTCGCGGTCGGCGCCGTTCTGGCCCACCTTCTCCAGGTACTGCTGGGAGAGGAGGCGCATCTGCTGGCGCTCGGCCGAGCCGAGGTTGGCCCGCCCGCGCTGGGCGGTGGCGGCGTCCTCCGCCGCTTGGGCGCGGGCCCAAGCGAGGGCCGCGGCCTGCCGGGGGTCGGACGCCTCGCGGCCGGAGAGCAGGCTCAAGGCGTCGCTCCCGCGGTGGAGGCGGGTCAGGGTAGTAGCCTCCAGGAGCTGCCAGTCGAGGCCGCGGTCCGGCAGGGGGACGGAGTCGAGCGTGGTGAGCGCGTTGCCCTCCAGCTTGAGGTCGAGCAGGGATTGCGCCCGCCGCTTGAGCTGGTCGCCGGTCAGGATTCGCGACCAGGTGAGCGAGCCGTCCGGAGCCCGGAAGATCTCGATCACGTTCAGCTCGGAGGCCTTGAGCGGGAAGCTCACCAGCAGACGGCGGGCGGCCTCGGCCTGCACGTCGCGGTCGCCGGTCTGGGCGCCGATCTGCCAGGCCAGCGCCTCGAGCTGCGCCCCGTCGTCCCCCCGCAGCTCCTCGCTGCGCGAGGCTCCGACCAGATCGAGGGCGCGCCGGACGTCGCCGCGCTGCCAGGCGAGGGTCGCCGCTTTGATCAACGCGCGGGGGCGCAGCGCCGAGCCGGGGTAGTCGCCCAGCAGCCTGGCGAGCGAGGTCTGGGCGAGCAGGACGTGCCCGCGCGCCGCCGCGGCGTCGCTCAGCAGGAGCAGCCGCCAGTCCTCCAGCGGGCCGTCCGGGTCCTTGGCCGCGAACAGCCGCTCCTCGGCGTAGCCCGTCTGCTGGCAGGAGCTGGCGTAGAAGCCGAGGAGGAGCTGGGCGAAGGCGGCCTCCGAATCCCGGCCCGAGAGCACGGGCGCCAGCGCCTTGTAGGCGCCGTTGCAGTCCTTCCGGCGCACGGCCGCGGCCGCCTCGGCATAGGCGAGGGAGGCGCGGTCGGAGTGCCCCGGCAAGGGGCCGGCGGCGAGGCCGGAGCGCGTGGGCGAGGCGGTGGCGGAGCCCAGCAGGAGGGGGAGCAACAGGACGAGCGCGGCGCGATGCCGAATCGGCTTTCTACTTCTCACTTCTGCTCCAAGCTGCGGCTCCGGAGAACCTTCCGGAGCCTCTGTCGCGACGGCAGGTGCGCGTCCGGCGCGGGCGGATCAGATGCCCAGCGCCTTGGAATCTCCCGCGGCCAGGATGCGTACCAGCTCCTGGTAAAAATAATCCGTCGAACGAAGGATCTGTGGATCGACCCTCTCATCATACATCTGACGGGAGCGATCTATATCCTCCCGCAGCCGCTCATAGATGTCGCGGTTGCGGCGCCCCTCCTCGACCTGCTCTTCATTGTAGAGCTTGATCTCGCTCACCAGCAGGCGGGCGAGCCGCCGCGCCTCCTCGTGCAGGGCCTGGTTGTCGGGGCTCACCGGCACGCGGGTGGTGGCGAACGCCCAGCCCGGGCCCTCGACGCCGCTCGGTGGGCGCACCTCGGGGGTGCCACGGTCGAGCGCCGGCTCCTCCGGCGGCGGCACCGGCCGGAGCGGCGAGGGGGCCGGAGCCTCCGGCGTCTCGGGGAGCAGGCTGGAGCGCTGGAGCAGCACGGTCGCGTCCGGGCTCGGATCGGGAGCGCGGACGGGCTCGGGCTCGTCCACCGGCCGCGGATAGCGGGGGACCTCCTCCTCCATCGGCTCCGCGGCCCGCTGCGTGGAGAGCGGGCTCTCGGGGCTCCGAGGGAAGCCGGGGAGGGGCATCACCTCGGTGACACGCGCGGTGGAGGCGTCCCAGGTCACGGTCTCGCCCGTGGTGCGCGGAGGAGCGTCGACCGGCGGCTCCTCATGGGCCTCCTCCCGGGTGGTCCACGAAGCAGCCTCCGGCTCCGGAGCGGCGGGCGCCGGCTCCGGCTCGGGGGCGGCGTGGGTCTCCTGCGGCTCGGGGGCGGGCGCCGCAGCCTCGGCAGGAGGCGGCGGAGCCGGGGCTTCAGCAGTGGCGGTCGGCTCCTCGGCAACGGCGGCCGGGGCTCCACTGCTGTCCATGCCCCCGTCGAGGGCCAGCGTGGGGGTGGAGGCGCGCTCGCGGAAGGGGAGCGTCTCGATCGCCTGGGCCGCCGCGTGGGCGAGGATCTGCAGCGCCTCGACCCCCAGCTCCGCGCCGTCGAGGCGGTCGGCGTAGAGGCCGGCGGCGACGCGGTCGCGCAGCACGATCGGCACCAGCACGCCCTCGCTCGGCAGCGGGCTCTCGACGCGGCCGCACAGCGCGGCGCAGTCGGAGGCGCTGAGGAGGATGGCCCCCTGGGCCTGGGCGAGCCGGCTCCAGGCGCCGTCCGGGGCCTCGAAGCTCAGGCCGCGGAGCGCCGCCTCGGCGTCGCCGAACCCCTCGCTCCCCCAGCCCCGCAGCTCGCCGCCGCGCACCAGCAGCACGGCCACGCGGGAGGCGTAGTGGGCCGACTCGCGCAGCAGCGCGGCGAGGATGTCCGCCTGTGAGCGGGCGCGGTCGATGCCGGCGAGGGCGTCGCGCAGGGCGCGCACGGCGCCCCGGCGGGCACCCGGCCCCAGCTCCCGCTCGGCAGCGGGGGCCAGGTCGTCATGCGAGAGATAGGAAGGCGGCAGCGACGGGGTGAAGTCCTCCAGCCGCCGCTGGATCTCTTCGTTGCTGGCGCGCAGGCGCTGGGAGATCTCCTGACGCAGCTCGGCGAGAGCGCGCTCGACCGAGGCGCCGATCTCGCTGTTCAACTGGTGGATTCGTTCCGAAAGGGACATCCGTTGCTCTCCGCGGCCGTCCTCTGTGTATGTCAAGGTCCAACTATGGGAAGCTGATTATTCTGGACCCGCCGCGCGCTGTCAAGGAAAAAGCCCTCTGACACAAGGGCTTAGCAGCACAGCGCCGCCCGGGCATTGATGGCCGGGCGGGGCCGTGGTAGGTTCGGCGCGGACCAGACGTAGGAGAAGCATCGATGGATTGGAGCCCCCGCGGACCTTCCCGAGCGCGCCGGCGCGGCGCCGCGCTCCTCTGCGGCGCGCTGCTCCTGGCCGCCGCCGGCTGCGGCCAGAGGGCCGAGGAGAAGGCGGCGCGCCCGGAATCCTCCGAATCGCGGTCCGAGTGGGCGTGGCTCCAGCGGACCAAGCCCGAGCTCGACGCGCGGCGGGCGCGGCTCGCCGCCCAGCCCGACCCCAGGCTCCAGAAGGAGACGCAGGCCCTCTCCGGCGAGCTCAACCGGCGCCTCGCCGCCTACCTCAACGCCGACCCGCCGGTCCAGGGGGAGCCGCTCAGCGAGCGGCAGAAGGCCGCCCTGCGCATGAAGAGCGACGAGGAGATCCACCTCGCCCGCACCTGGATCGAGCAGGGCGGGGACTACCAGCGCGCGATCGACATCTATAAAGAGGCGCTGCTGGTGGACCCCGAAAACCCCCGCCTCCGGGAGGAGCTCACCCGGGCCGAGGCGCGGCGCTACATGACGCGCGAGACCTTCGCCCAGGCGCGGAAGGGGATGGAGCCGGACGAGGTGCGCCGCCTCCTCGGGGCCCCCAACCTCAACAACGTCCGCAGCTACCCGGAGCGCGGGGTGACCGGCTGGTTCTACCCGCGCAACGCGGGCGGCGCCGCCGCCGCCGTCTGGTTCCACAAGGAGGACGGCCGGATGGTGGTCTACCTCACCGACTTCGACGCCCTCCATCCGCAGGCCGCGCCCCCGGCTCCAGCCCCGGGTCCTCGCAGCGCGGCTTGACTTTTCCGCCGATTTGAGCGAGATTCGCTCCCTGCGCCCCCCGAAGCCCGGGGGGCGCTTTCATCCAGGCAGGAAAAGAGGTGAGTGCCCGATGCCCGTTGTGCATGTGCGCGAGGAGGAGAGCTTCGAGAACGCCTTGCGCCGTTTCAAGCGGAAAGTCGAGAAGTCAGGGATCTTGACCGAGCTGCGGAAACGGCAGCACTTCGAGAAGCCCTCGGTGAAGCGCAAGCGCAAGGCCGTGCAGGCCCGCAAGAAGATCATGCGGAAGCTGCAGGAAGAGCGTCGCCAGGGTCTGGCCTAAGCCGCCAAGCCCACCGCGCCACCCGGACGGGAGGAGGCCGCAAGGCTTCCTCCCGTTTTTGTATTTGGGGGTTAGATCCGACGGATCGGTCGGATCCGTCCGATCCGTCGGATGAGAAAACCGCTTCCCGGCCTCCCTCTCGGGGTTGGGGAGTGAGGGCTCGGCGGGGGGTCAGTCCCCCTCCACCACCCCCACCGGCGTCCCCGTGAACGGCAGGAAGGCCGGCAGCGCCGCCGTCCGCTTGCCGTCCTCCTTCTCCCACTCCTCGCGGGTCTTGGCCTTGAGCGGCGGCAGCTTGCGCTTCTCCAGCTCCCGGTTGGCCGCGGCCACCTCGCCGCTCTGCACGGCGGCGAGCTTGGACTCGGCCTGGGTGAGCTGGCCGCCCAGCACCTTCACCTGCTCGTTCTGCGACTGCGTCGGCCGGCCGTCGTAGCCGTTGACGCTGCCGTAGACCTTGGCCATCTTCTCCCGGAGCTGCTCCTCGCCGGAGAGCCAGCCGCCGGGACCGGTGGCGACCAGGGTCGCGCGGAAGGTCTCGAGCGAGCCCGCCAAGGCCTCGAGCTGGCGCCGCAGACGGTCGCCCGCCGGCAGCTTGCCCGCCCGCTCCTTGGCCCCGTCCTCCAGCCCCTGCACTGTGTCGGCCACGTAGGTGAGGCGGCTCAACATGCCGTAGAGGGCCAGCGCCGTCTCGTTCTGCGCGGCCCGGTCCTCGACCGAATGGGTGGAGCGGGGGTCCGGCACCAGCTCCACCTGGCTGGTGTAGGTCTTGTCCCCCTGGATCAGCTTCACCGTGTAGGTGCCGAGGGGGACCCGGGGGCCCAACAGCGCGTACTGCGAGCCGAGCACCAGCGAGTTGGCCGGCGGCAGCTTCGGCGGCGGCAGGCGCATCGGCCAGCTCACCCGGTTGATGCCGCGCCGCTTGCCCGCCGGCAGGGTCGACAGGAGCTGCCCCTTGGAGTCGTAGACCTCCACCTTGAGGTCGCCGAAGATGTGGCGCTTCTTGAGGTAATAGGTGATCGTGGCCGCCTCGTCGGGGTTGAAGGCCACGTACTCGTCGTCTCCGGGGAAGTCCTGCACGCTGGCCGGAATGGTCATCACCGACGTCCGCGCCGGGAGCATCGCCACGTCGGCGTCGAGCGCCTGGCGGGTCAGCTTCCGCAACGGGGTGAGGTCGTCGACGACGTAGACCCCCCGGCCGTGGGTGGCGAGGATCAGGTCGCCGTCCCGGGAGTGGATCGCGATGTCGCGCACCGCGACCTTGGGGAGCCTGCCGGTGAACCGGGCCCAGCGCCCGCCGCCGTCCACCGACACGTAGAGGCCGAATTCGGTGCCCAGGAAGAGGAGGTCCGGATTCACCAGATCCTGCCGCACCACGTGGGCATACCCCGTGGTGGCGTCGGTCGCCAGCGGCTTCCAGGTCTTGCCGAAGTCCGCCGTCCGGTAGACATAGGTCTTCATGTCCCCTGCCTGATGACCATCGAAGGTGGCGAAGGCGGTCCCCTCCTCGAAGCGGCCGGCCTCCACGCAGGAGACCCAGGTCCCCTTCGGCAGGCCGGGGACGTTGGGGGCCACGTTCACCCAGCTCTTGCCGCCGTCGCGGGTCGCCTGGAGGTTGCCGTCGTCCGTGCCCGCCCAGATCACCTGGCCGTTCTTGGGCGACTCGCTGATGGTGAAGATCGTCGTGTGATTCTCCGCCGACGAGTTGTCGACCGTGAGCCCGCCCGACTGCTGCTGCTTCTGCTTCTTGGGATCGTTGGTCGAGAGGTCCGGGGAGATCTTCTCCCAGGAATCCCCGCGGTCGCGGGAGCGGAAGAGGAACTGAGAGCCGAGATAGATCGTCTTCGGATCGTTCGGGCTCATGGCGACCGGCGTGTTCCAGTTGAACCGGTACGGCGGATCTCCCGCCCCCGGCAACGGCTTGATCGACTTCTCCTCGCCGGTGGAGACCCGCCGGCGCGAGACCTCGCCCCCTTGGAACTCGGCGTAGACGATGTCCGGATCGGCCGCGTCGGCGTAGGCCCAGAAGCCGTCACCACCGCCGATGTTCACCCAGTCCTTGTTCTGGATCGTGCCGCCGAGCCCCGCCGAAGGGCCCGACCAGGAGCCGTTGTCCTGCAGGCCACCATAGACCCGGTAGGGCCGGGCCATGTCATAGCTGACGTGGTAGAACTGCGAAACCGGCAGCGTCCCCATGTGATGCCACTGGCGCCCCTGGCTGTACGACATGTAGACCCCACCGTCGGTGCCGAGCAGGATCTCGTTGGAATTCTTCGGGTTGATCCACACCGCGTGGTGGTCGCCGTGGGGGCCGCCGCCGAAGCCGCTGCTGAGGCTGATCACCGAGCTGAAGGACTTGCCGCCGTCGGTGCTCACCGTCAGCGACAGGCCCGGCTTGTAGACCGTGTTGAAGTCGTTGGGATCGACCACCACGCGGGCGAAGTAGAACGGCCGCACCTGCACGTTGAACGAGTCGTTGACCTGCCGCCAACTCTCGCCCGTGTCGTCCGAGCGGTAGAGGGCCGTGTTGGACGACTCGACCAGGGCGTAGACCACGCTCGCCCGCGACGGCGCGATCGCCACGGCGACCCGCCCCTTCTCCCCCGCGGGCAGCCCGGGCTTGAGCGGCCGCCAAGTCTCGCCGCCGTCGGTCGACTTGTAGAGGCCGCTCCCCTTGCCGCCGGAGGAGAACGAGTGCGGGGTGCGCCGGAACTGCCACAGGCCGGCGTAGAGGATCGAGGGGTCCTGGGGATCGATCGCGAGGTCGGAGCAGCCGGTGTCGGCGTCGACGTAGAGGACCTTCTTCCAGGTCTTGCCGCCGTCGGTCGTCTTGTAGACGCCGCGGTCCGGATGGCTGTCCCACAAGTGGCCGGTGGCGCAGGCCCAGACGGTGTTGCCGTCGGCGGGGCTCACCTGCACCCGGGCGATGCGTTCGGTGCTCTCCAGCCCCATCCGCTGCCAGGAGTCGCCACCGTCGGTCGTCTTGTAGATCCCGTCGCCGACCGAGGTGCTGTTGCGGGTCCACGACTCGCCGGTGCCCACCCAGACCTTCTTGGGGTCCTTGGGATCGATGGTGATGGCGCCGATCGACTGGGTGTATTCGTCGAAGACCGGCTTGAAGGTGAGGCCGCCGTCGGTCGACTTCCAGACGCCGCCGCTGGCCGCTCCGACATAGATCGTGAGCGGGTCCTGGCCCACGGCGTCGATCGCCGCGATCCGGCCGCCCATGTTGGCCGGGCCGATGGAGCGGGCCTCCAGCCCGCCGAAGGTATAGGAATCGATCTCGACGTCGGCGGCGCGCGCCACGGCCGCGCCGGCCGCGAGGCCGGCGGCCAGACAGAGGATCGATCGCAATGTGCGTCGCATACACGTCTCCCAGAAAAATGAAGTCCGCAGATTCAGAAGCTGAAACCCCTCTCCTCCAGGAGAGGGGTTGGGGTGAGGTCTCTACGGCTGGGGGGGAGCCGGAGCCTTGTCCTTCTTCTCCTCGGGCTTCGCGGCCGGCTTGGCGGCCGGCATGGCGAAGCGGGAGGAGTCCACCGTGGGGTTGACCTCGACCTTGGAGACGGTGATCACCATCCCCGCGGGAGCCCCCTGGGGCTTCTGCTCGATCGAGAAGGGGAAGACCAGGCCGTCGACGGTCTTGAAGTCGCCATAGGTGGTCTGGCTCTCGATCTCCTGGCCGCGGACCTTGACCTTGCCGGACTCCTTGATGTCCATGTAGCTCTCGGCGTCGATGTAGACGTTGACCACGTCGCCGCTCTTCTTGGTCACCTTCAGCTTGTAGGCCGGGGTCCCCTCGACGTCCTCCTTGCCGACGTACTCGACCTGGTGCCCCTTCTCCTTGTAGTCGACCAGGAGGCCGTCCATGTCCGCCTGGTCCTCGGCCTGCTTGATGTCGTCGGCGGACATCGCCTCTGGCTCGGTCTTGCCCATGAACGGCATCACCGACCAGCCGCCCTTGCCGTCGTAGGCCTGGATGCCGGTCATCCCCTGGAGCGTGAACTCCATCCGCATCTTGTTCGGCCGCGCCAGCTCGAGGATGATGGGCGCCTCCATCCCCTGGCCCATGACCATCTTGCCGGTCATGCGCGCCGTCTGCACGGCCTTGATCTTGTCCTTGCCGCCGCGGGCCGTGAGGTGCTTGTTGATGATCTCGTCGGCGGTCTGGGCCTGCACCGCGGCGCCCGTTAGGCCGGCGAGGAGCAGCCACGCAAAAGTCTTGCGGATCATGAGTCTCTCCTATACGTCAGGTTGTAATTGCCGTGCCAGGATAGCGGAGTCGCGGACGAAGGTCACGCGTCTCCTCGCCGTGAATACGTCGGGAGAGGCGGAAAGTTGCCCAAGGGGGTAGAATCCAACCATGAAAGTGCTTACCGCGAAGGTTCTGGATGGCGGCCGGTTGGACGTGCCGGAGGGCAGCTTCCACGAGGGTGATACGGTCACGCTTCTGGTCCCTGAGCCGGAGGAAGGCTTCTCGCTCTCCCCCGAGGAGAAAGCGTCTCTGCGCGAGGCGATCGCACAGGCCGGCCGCGGCGAGGTGGTCGACGGCTGGAAGCTCCTCGCCGATCTCGGGGATTGAGGGTTGCGTCTCCAACTGCTGGTCGTCACCAACGCCGAGCGGCAGATACGTGAGGCAGCCCTCTGGTGGCATCGGAACCGCCGGGCGGCACCGGGCCTGTTTCGACAGGAGCTGACCCGTGGCTTCGAGCTCATCACCACACAACCGAACATCGGTCCACGAGCACTGGATGTGGAGCTTCCGGAAGTCCGGCGCCTGCACCTGCTCCGGATTCACTATTTCCTCTACTACCGCGTCGTAGGCGAGGAGGCCGTCGAGGTCCTGGCGCTCTGGCATACGAGCCGAGGCCAAGGCCCATTCCTCAAAGGCTGACATGCCCGGAAGCCTGCGAGGTAGTCACAGCCTGTGACCACCTATGGCCGCGAATCCCCAGGAGGTGGTCACGGCCTGTGACCACCTCGGGCCCTACGACTCGTCGTACGCGATCTCCATCCGCCGGATCTTCCACGCCGACACCGCCACCAGCACCAGGGCCAGGGCGGAGAGCCCGACGACCGAGACCCAGGGGGCCGGGGCGTCGGAGAGGATGGCGATCGGACCCTCGGAGATCTTCACCGGGCAGAGCGACTGGAGATAGTGGATGACGCTCATCTGCTTGAGCAGCGGCGGCAGCAGGAAGTGGATCCCCTCCCAGCCGAACACCACCAGCGCCGGCATCGCCGGGCTCTTGAAGAAGAACCCGAAGAAGAGGAACACCGCCCCGTACCCCACGCAGGCGAGCAGGGTCACCAGCAGGTAGGACGCGAGATGCCCCAGCCCGTGCTCCTGAAAGAGGAAGTGCTGGACCCGCGCCGAATCGTGCGGCAGGTAGATGAGGACGAACGAGACCGCCGTCGTCAGCCCGAACAGGCCGAAGGAGACGATCAGCCCCGTCACGTACTTGGCCACCACCAGCAGCTCCCGCCGCACCGGCGAGAGGAAGTAGTAGTGCAGGCTGCGGTCGAGCGTCTCGCGGCGGATCAGGTTGCCGAAGATCGCAATGCAGGCGAGGAAGATCATCACCCGCAGGATGTACACCTGATACAGCCAGGCGAAGATCTCGGTCGCCTTGCCGACGTCGCTCGGGTCGCCGAGGGCGCGGGGGAAGAGGATCCGCGGGATGAGGATGACGAGCGGCGAGAACGCCAGCAGCAGCAGCCCGAAGGAGCGCCGGAACCCCTTGCGCAGCTCCAGCCGGACGATGGCGCGGAGCTGGCTCCACCAGTTTCCCCAGGGGAGGCCGGCGCTCGCGCCGGGGACGGTCGTCGTGGTGGTGATGTCGCTCACAGCTTGTCTCCATTCGAGCCGATCAGATATTGATAGACCGCGTTGACGTCGGCGTCCGCCGGCGCCACCCCCTCGACCGCCAGGCCGCTCTCCAGCACGATGTCGTTGAGCACGAGGTGGAACTTGTCGGCGTCCCGCGTGCGCACGAGCAGCCCCTGGCCGTTGTCGAGGATGCGCGCCTCCACCACGTGGTCCTGCTCGAAGACCTTGGAGGCGAGGAGCGACGGCCGGTCGCAGCGCACCAGCACCTGCACCGGGTGCTCCTCCTCCATCTCGTCGCGCACCTCGCCGATGTCCCCCTCGGCCACGATGTAGCCGCCGTTGATCAGCACCACCTGGTCCGAGATCAGGTCGACCTCATGGAGGATGTGGCTGGAGACGATCACGTGCAGGCCGCCTTCGGCGAGCTCGCGGAAGAGGTCGATCACCTCGGCCCGCGCCATCGGGTCGAGGCCGTTGAGCGGCTCGTCGAGCACCATCACGGAAGGCTCGTGGGCGAGCGCCTGGGCGAGCCGGATGCGCTGGCGCATCCCCTTGCTGTAGCCGGCCACCTTGCGCTTCGCGGCCTCCACCAGCCCCACCCGCTCGATCGCCTTCCAGGCCATCGCCTCGGCCTGCTTGGCGCCGAAGCCGTGCACCCGCAGGTAGGACTCGACGAATTGGTAGCCGGTCAGGCCCGGCGGGAAGGCGTCGTACTGGGCGGCGTAGCCGACCTTGCGGAACAGCTCCTCCGGCCGGCTGGCGTCGAGCCCCAGCACCGAGATCCGCCCGCGGCTGGGCCGGATCAGCCCCACCATCATGTTCATCAGGGTCGTCTTGCCGGAGCCGTTCGGCCCCACCAGGCCGGTGATCCCGGGCGGGATCGACAGGTTCACCCGGTTCACTCCGAGCACGTCGCCGTAGAACTTGGAGACGTGCTCGAAGACCACCCGGGAGGAGGGCTGCCTTTCGGAGCTCAGCACGGTAGTCATCGGACCACCTCGTAGGCGCGGATGCGCCGGGAGAGCAGCCAGAGGGCAATCGCGCAGCCGGCGACCAGGGTCAGCCAGGCGGTCCACACCGGCTGCAGCGCCAGGCGGTTGTCGCTGACCTCCAGGCCGAAGAGGGCGGCCCAGACCTTGTCCATCGCGGTCGACAGCGACAGCAGGAACCCCCACCAGGTGTCGAGCGTCGCGTTGAGCGCCTCCGCGAAGCCGGTGAGCACGAAGAAGACGATGAGCAGCGAGATGCGCGCCACCGGCTTCCACTTCACCCAGGCCGAGATCGCCAGCACCACCAGCGAGACGACCAGGATCCAGGACCAGCTTCCGGCGAGGATCGCGAAGCCGATCCGCAGGTTGTCCGCCATCCACCCCGCCCCTTCCAGGTAGCCCTGGAAGAAGAAGAGCAGCAGCCCCGGCACCCAGGTGATGAGCGACATCAGCCCCACCAACACCATCAGCTTGCCGAGCACGTACTCGGTGCGCGAGAAGGGGCGCGAGAGGTAGAGCGGCAGCCCGTTGTTGCGCAGGTCGGGCGCCACCAGCGCCGGCCCCACCGAGAGCGCCAGCAGGAAGCAGAGCCAGCTCTGG
This sequence comes from Thermoanaerobaculia bacterium, assembly GCA_045807625.1. Taxonomy (GTDB): domain Bacteria; phylum Acidobacteriota; class Thermoanaerobaculia; order Multivoradales; family UBA5704; genus DATARR01. Next base: position 41,612 of record JBJMHA010000046.1, read on the forward strand.
AATTCGATCCCGCGGCGGAAGAAGTTGGCGTCGATCGGCAGCGCCTCCTTGAGCTGGTCGAGGGGCAGGTTGAAGAGCTTGAGCGCCGCCAGGTTGTGGTGGAGATAGACGATCAGCAGCCCGGCGAACGGCAGCAGGAAGCAGAGGAAGAAGAAGCCCACGAAGATCCGGCTGTCGAGGACGTCCTTCCAGGCGTAGCGCGGCAGGATCAGGAAGCGCGACCATTCGGGGGTCAGGTCCCCCCGGTAGCGCCCGTAGTTGCGCTCATACACGGCCATGACCGGCGACCTCCATATCCGTCTCCATCGCCTGGAGGAAGATGTCCTGCAGAGAGTCCTTCTTGTAGTCGAGGCGGCGGATCTGCACCTGCCGCTCCGCCGCCAGCTTGTAGAGGTCGCGCACTCCGACCCCTTCCGGCAGCACGAGCTTGATCTTCTGCTTGGTCGTGGTCGCCATCTCGACCCCCAGGGCCTCGACGGCGGCGACGAACGACGGCTCGTCGCCCCCCCGCGTCTCCAGCTCGAGGAACTTGCGGTTGGCCCGGCGCTCCTCCTCCAGATTGCAGTAGGTGGCGATGCGGCCGTCCTTGAGGATGAGCACCTCGTCGCAGCACTCCTCGACGTCGCGCAGGAGGTGCGAGGAGAGGATGACGTTGACCTCGCCGGTGTCGCGGATGTCGTGGATCAGCCGCAGCATCCGCTCGCGGGCGTCGGGGTCGAGGCCGTTGGTCGGCTCGTCGAGGAAGAGGAGCCGCGGCCCGTGGACCAGCGCCTGGGCCAGCTTGGCGAGCTGCTTCATGCCCAGGGAGTAGGTTTCGACTTTGCGGTAGCGGGCCTCGCCGAGGCCGACGTAGAAGAGCGCCTCGTGGGCGCGCTCCAGGGCCCGCTCCGGCGGCAGCCCCGAGATCTCCGCCATCAGCCGCACGAACCGCACCGCGGTCATGCCGCCGAGGAAGGCGTCGCTCTCGGGCATGTAGCCCATCTGGCCGCGGATGGCCCGCGCCTCCGTCCGGATGTCCCGGCCGAAGATGCGGGCGGTGCCCGCCGACATGGGGTGGAACCCGAGCAGGGTGTGGAGAAGCGTGGTCTTGCCCGCTCCGTTCGGCCCCAGCAGGCCGATGCAGCGGCCGGAGAGGGAAGCGCTCAACCCCCTGAGGATCGGGCGCTTCCCGAGGTGGACCTCCAGGCCCTGGAGCTCGATGACAGATTCATTCGACACGGCCGTTTCCCTCCAGAGCCTCGAAAGGTCCTTATTGGACGGCGTCCGCCGCCTCTTGCCCCTGGTGAGCCGCCCCGAGGATGCCGCCGAAGCTGGCCAGCGTGCCGAGGTTGAGACCCAGGGGGTTCTGGTTGCTGCCCGCGAAGACGATGCGGTCCGGCTCCGCGTAGGCATAGTAGAGCGTCGGCCCCTGGCCGGCCAGCATCTTGCCGATCTGGGCCGCGCCGTTCGGGTGACCCTTGCCTGAGCCGCTGGGAATCACCTTGGAGGCCGCCTGCGCGAGCGGCGCGATGTTGGAGTAGACCAGGGCGGAGACGTTCACCTGGCCGTCCGGACCGAGCAGGTCGCGGAATTTGGCCGTGGTGGCGAGCGTCACCCCGGAGCTGCGGAGCTGGAGGGCCTGCTCGAGCAGGGCCCGGCTCGGGCCGGCGATCAGGTAGCCGTCCTCGAACACGTAGCTGCTCACGGCCTTGCCGTCGCAGACGAGCGAGTAGTAGGTCCGGCCGCCGGCCGTCTCGCTGGTGATCTTGAGGCCGGGCTTGCTATTGGCGCGCAGCTCGGAGTCGATCTGCGCGACCGCCTTCTGGAAGGTCTGCTGGAGGCGCGCGGTGTCGTACACCTCGGCCACCAGCTTCCAGGACGGCGTCGGCAGCAGCGGTCCGTCCACCCCCATGGCGACCTCGCCGCCCAGCGGCGCCACCAGATCGTTGCGGAGGTCGAAGCCGTGCTTGGCTTGAGCGTCGGCCAGCTCCTGGGCCAGCTCGGGCTTGATCGACAGCATTTCGTCCAGGATGCTCACAGGGCTCTTTACGACGAAAGCCGAGACAAAGTTCGCGTCGGGCGAGAAGAAGCTCAGGGAGCCCATCGGCGCCGGCGCGGCCAGCCAGGAGGCGATCCCCCGCCGGGCCTGGTCGAAGGTGAGGGCGGCGCGGGTCTCGGCCCGGCCGTCGATCTCCCGGCGGTCGATGATGAACTGGTCGAGGTCGAGGATGCCCAGCTTCTCGGCGGTCTGCTGCTCCTCGGCGGTCTTCTGGGCCTCCCCCGTGGCGATCAGGGTGTGGAGGTCGGCCGCGAACAGCCAGCCGGCGCCGTCCCGGTAGTCCTGGGCGATCCGCCTGTAGAAGGCGCTCGACTTGAAGGGGTTGGCGCCGCCGTTGCCCCCCGATATCAGGGCCGCCACCTTGCGCAGCTCGTCCCCGCTCGGCGAGGCCACCACCAGCCCATTGTGCAGCCAGAGCAGCATGGCGTCGCCGGAGGCCGGCGCGGCCGCCGGATCGTCCACGAACACCACCTTGTCCTGGTGGCCGTCACGGCTGAGCTCCTGCTGGACCGTGGCGCGGAACGAGGCTTCGTTGGTCACCTCGGCCAGCAGCACCGGCTCGCATTTGTCCCCCTGGCCAGCGTCACCGTCGCCGGGGCTCATCGCCACCGCGATCTCGTCGCCCAGGTTCGCTCCCAGGGCGCCGAGCTTCGCGATCATCTCGTGGAACTTCTGCTCGCTGTCGGTGGTGCGCAGCACGCCGGTCCACCACTGGGCCAGCGACGGGCTCTCGCTGATCTTCTCGTCGAGGATCTTCTGGGTCTCGGCGAGGCTCTTCGAGAAGTTGGGCAGGGCGATCCAGATCGTCGTCCCCTCGGGGGCGAGGTCCAGCAGCCGGGTCGAATAGCGCAGGCCCGGACGCGCCACGCGGGAATCGATCTCCTTGCCGAGGGCGGTGAGCTCGGCCAGGAGCTGGTCGTACTCCTTGGCGTTGCGGCTCCAGGCCACCTCGTCCTTCACCGGCACCCGCTCGACGCTGGCGTGCGTGGTCACCTGGTCGCCGGGGCGGAGCACGGCCTCCTTCACGCCCTGCCGCACGTGCACCTCACCCTGGAGCACCGACACCCGGGACCCCTTGGTGCCGGTGTTGACGGCGAAGATGGTGCCGACCACCGAGACCTGGGCGTCGCGGGTGGCGACGAACAGGTGGCGGTTGCGCTGCTTGGCGGCGCGCACGATGATGCGGCCGCGCTCGAGCTGGATGGTGTTCCCCTTGCGGCCGGCGTCGAGCGAGAAACCGGCCCGCTCGCTCATCTCGATCAGCGAGCCATCCTGCATCCGCACCAGGGCGGTCGAGCCCTTGGCGGTGCGGACCTCCTCGCCTTCGTCAAGGGTCTCGCCGGGGGCGATGACGCGGCTGGAATCGCCGGCCACGCGGTAGAGGGTCCCCTCGACCGATTCGATGCGGGCCATCTTGTCGCCGCCGGCCATCATCTCCTGCACCAGCGTCACCAGGCCGAAGCCGAGGGCGATCGCCAGCACGGCGGCCAGGCTCAGCCAGACCGCGCGGTTACGGTTATTGGGTAGATATTTGGTGCGGGACGCCGTCCGCGCCTGGCTCGGCGCGGCCTTGCCCTCGCGGGCCTCGCGGAGAGCCCGGCGGCAGGGGACGCAGCTCCGCGTATGGTCCTCGACGAGCAGGGCGCGCGCCGGGGACAGCTCACCCCGCACGAAAGCGGGGATCAGGGACCGGAAGTCGTCGCAGCCGTGCAGGCTGCCGGCGGCGGGAGCGGTGGTCTCCGCGACCACAGAGGTGGGAGCGGCTCCCTCCATAGTGGGGGCGCCTTCCTGGGACAGGCGGGCCCAGACGCGGGCCGCCGCGGCCTCGACCTCTCGCGGGTCGACCGGCTCGTCGGCCACTTGGTGGACCGCCTCGTCGAGGAGATCGGAATTCTTCTGGAACAGGCTCATGACACTTCTCCTTGCGGCGACCCCAGCTCTTTCTGAAGCCGGTGGCGCGCGCGATGCAGTAAGACGGCGATGGAGGTCTGCGAGGCGCCGATCAATTGGGCGATCTCCAGATTGCCCATCCCCTCGAGGTAGCGGAGGGTGAAGATCTCGGCCTGGCGGGGGGAGAGGCGGGACATCGCCTCGCGCAGCCGGGCTTTGAGCTCCCGGCTCCCCTGGGCCCGTTCGGGGCCCGGATCGGTGGTGTCGACCAGATCTTCGCCCACCTCGTCGAGGTCGACCCGGCGGCTCCGCTTGCGGCGGCGCATCAGGTCGAGCGCGGCGTTGACGGCCGCGCGGTGCAGATAGCTCCCGGCGCTCTCGGAAAGGTCCGGCTGCTCCTCTCGCCGCAGTAGACGGGTGAAAACGGTCTGCAGGACATCTTCCGCGTCCATGGCGTCGCCGGTGATCCGGTACGCCGCGCGGTACACCGCCCCATGATGCTCCCGGAACAGCGCTTCCAGGGCGCCTGGGGGGCTCGTAAGCGGTTGTGGGTCATACGCTGCGGCTTGCACGCCTCCTGCCCTCCTTTCTCCTTCGCCCATGGATACGTCCCTCCTTGAGGTTTATTACAGGGTACGACGGAATGGGGGAGCGGGGGGCGTACCAGTGTTAGCTCGCCTTACGTATATACAGGTGTATACTTGGCGGGAGGAATACTGCATGGCTACTGCAAAAGTCTTCCAGAGCGGCAACAGTCAGGCCGTCCGGCTGCCCAAGGAGGTCCGGTTCCCCCCTGAGGTGAAAGAGGTCGCCGTCCGCCGCCAGGGGGACCGGCTCATCCTGGAGCCCGTCGGGCGCGAGGAGTGGCCGGAGGATTTCTGGCGGGCCTTCGACGGCATGAGCCCCGACTTCGAGCGTCCGCGGCAGGAGCCCCAGCGACGGGAGAGCCTGGACGCGTGACCTATCTCCTGGACACCAACATCTGCATCTATGCCCTGAAGAACCGGCCTCCCGAGGTCCTCGAACGGCTCCGTGCGGTCGGGAGGGGAGCGGTGGCCCTGAGCGTGATCACCGTCCTGGAATTGCGCCAGGGAGCCGAGAAGAGCCAGCAGGCGGCGGCGAACCATGCCCGGCTGGACCTCTTCCTCACTCCGATGAGGATCCTCCCCTTCGACGAGGAGGCCGCCCTCGCCGGAGCGCGCCTCCGGGCGCACCTGGAGCGCCAGGGAACCCCGATCGGAGATCTCGACAGCCTGATCGCGGCCCACGCCCTGGCCCGCGACCTGATCCTGGTGACGAACAACCTCCGGGAATTCGAGCGGGTGCCCGGGCTCCAGACAGAGAACTGGGTCCGGTAGGCGGTCCGAGGCCTCCGGCCAGATATTTTCAATCTTCTCAGCCCCCCTCTTGACGAATCCTCAAACTCCCGTTACATTCGTTTTGTTTAACTCATATGGGGATCTTCGTCATGAAAACTTCTCTGAGAGCCCTTGTCACCTGCATGTCTTTGCTGGCTGCCCTGCTCGCCGGACCGGCCGGCGCCGTCACCGTCAACCACTCGATGCTGTCGGGCGACCCGAACCGCGACCCGAGCTGGGACTGGACGATCAACACCACCTACCCGCTCTACGTCAGCGGCCTCTCCTCCTCCGTCAACGTCCTCCTCCCCTACTACGCCGCCACCGGACCCGCCGCCGGGGACCTCAATATCGCGGGCGACCGGGACATCTACCCCTCTCAAGGGTGGGTGCTGGTGGTGCGCGACTTCGGCTCCTCGACCGCGCCGACCTCCCTGCCGTACTTCATCCTCTATAACCGGTACCGGGGCATCCTGCGGCTCTTCTACTGGAGCACCCTGCCGAGCTCGTTCGACCACGCCGCGGCCAGCCTCCACTTCCAGCAGACCACGGCGGCCAAGACGGCGGCGCTGATGAGCCTCTCCGACTCCAGCCACATGACCGCCGGCGACTACAACCCGAGCCGGGCCGAGATCGTCATCGGCAAGATCGCCTGGCAGCAGTGGTCCTATCTCGACTTCGACCTCGCCGGCTACGATCCGAACCTGGCCTCCAAGACCGATCCGACCCTGGTCTTCGACCTCACCGGCGTCAACACCTCCAACCTGGTCGTCAATGGGACGATCGACCTCAACCAGATCCTCGAGGTCAACCAGCCGAATTCCTCGAACGGCTTCCAGAACATCGTCAACGGCGCGGTCTCCCTCTTCACCAAGCCCGCCGCGCGCTACAAGCAGATCGCGGACGCGCAGACGGCCTTCACCAACCTCGGCAAGGACAAACTGGGCACCTGGTGGGGCCAGTACCTCAACGACATCGGCACCACCCTGAGCGGCGCCGCGTGGCTGCGGGGGCTGGGCCCCGTGATCGGGGTCCTGGAGTCGATCTTCGGCGGCGGCTCCTCCTCCCCGAGCCAGCCGAAGCCGCTGATCTTCCACGGCACGGTCTCGCTCCAGGGCACGATCACCTCGCAGTCGGTCCTCTACACGATCGTCCTGCGCGCGCCGGGCGCCATCCACGCCGACCCCACGAACGACGCGATCTCGAACGTGCTGCCGCTCTACGACCATCCGCTCGGCGTCTTCAACCTGCTCAACCCGCCCATCCTGGAGACCTTCCTCGACGAGGGGGTCGGCTACTGCTACAACGGCTTCGACACCTGGGACTACGAGTACTACTACACCCGCCAGGTCGACCAGAAGCTCAAGACCCTTACCTACGCCGTCAACCCCTGGTCGGGCCTGCAGGTGCAGAGCCTCACCGCGGCCTACATCCCGGACGACGGCTTCCCGGAGTTCTACCAGGAGGGGGTCTCCGACGGCTACCACCCGCCCTGCGAGCTGTCGTCCTACGTGGTGGACGACTTCTACCCGAACGCCGGGGCCCACGACTACTGCGACCGCATCGACTACGGGGCCTACTACCCGCGCCGGATCGGCGTGAAGGTGGATCTGGCGCCCAGCCCGCTGCCGACCGGCTTCGAGCCCACGACCTTCATCAAGGCCTACGCCACCAGCGCCCAGTACGTCGACAACCCTCCGGTGGGGACCAACACCTGCCAGTGACGCCTGACGCCTGATGTCTCTTCCCATGGGGCACCCCCGCCGGGGTGCCCCGATTTGTATCCCACGAGATCAGCCGGGACCGGCCAGCCGGGCGGCCAGCTTCTTGGGGGCGATCGCCCGGTAGCTCTCGTCGAGCCACTCCGCGAGCAGCTCGAAGGGGATCTCGTCGCCCGGGGCGAAGCGGCAGGTGACCCACCCGCTCTTGCCGAGGCCGTACCCGGTGGGGGACGTGAACGGCAGGGCCAGGGCCATCACCCCGGAAGCCGGCAGCTTCAGGGACAGGCTCAAGCCCTCCTCGTCCACGGCGATGAAGGCGAAGGCCTTCTTCCGGACCTTCATCGCGCGGTGCCCCCAGGGGAGCTCCTCGTAGACCTCGGGAAAGGCGAGCGCGAGCTCCCGCAGCCGCTCCTCGGCTTTCTGCAATCCGGCCGTCACCAGGAGTCCCCTTCCACCAGCAGCGAGATGCGTCCCGGTCTTCCCTCCAACGCCACCTCCAGAGTGGCGTACCTCCAGCGCCCCTCCGACTTGTGGGCCACGGCGTAGACGGTCCCATCCCTCTGGGAGCCTTTCAGCGGGATGGCGAGGGCCGCGTTACCCGACGAGCCGGTGGTTCTGACGTGCCCTGAAACCCACCACCCCTCTCGGATCGGCTCGCCGAGCTCGGCCCGCACCTGGGGATTCGCCTCCGCCCGCGCGACGGCCTCCCGGAAGACGTCCGTGTGCCGCATCAGCGTGAGGACGAGGAGCACGATCGACCCCGCGAACAGAGCGATCATCACCAGGATCGAGAGGCAGCCGGCGCGACCGGTCCATTTCCAGTTGCGCCGCCACCAGCTTCGCGGCGGGGCCGGGCGAGGGTCATCGGGCAGGGACATGGGAGGCTCCTTTTGGGAAGGACATGGTCGAACTCGAGACACTGCCTCTTATCCCACCGAGGCTGTACGGAGCCAATCTCTTGAGGTCCTATCGCCTTAACGCCTTATCAATCGCTTCAGTGACTTTCACAAAAATTTCCTCCTGACGACCCTTTGCCATCCTGATCAATGGTTGCGACGGAGGATTGATCGACTGAAACTGAGAAAGTATTTCTGTTTTCTCAAATCGGCAGGGGCTAATGATCACAGGGATGATAATTGCCCCCTCTGTCTCTGCTGCAGCGAGCAGGGGAGGCAACTCGTTAGATGTAACAAAGTCGGACGCAAGGTAATCGGCACTAATCAGCAGGACCGCGACCTTCGCTCGCGACATCGCTTCTCGGATGCGTAATTTCCATCTTGCCCCAGGATCTATAGAAGTGTCATCCCAGCGGGAAATCTGTCCCAGCCGCTCAAGCGGCTTCAAATGAATTTGGAGACGATTTAACCACTTTCCGTCCTTTCGGCAGTAGCTGACAAAAACCTGATCGCGAAGAGCTCCGTCTGTCTTTTCCTGAATAGAAATATTCCGCCTTAGAGCGGAAACAAGTTGGAGAGCAGCAGCGTCAAAGCTCAGCCAAAATGGCAAAACCTCTTTGTCTGTGTTACTCTGCAAAAAAAGATCTCTTTCCATTTGAGCGAGAAGAACTGTAATTCCCTCTCGTCCGTTCCAGCGCCCGAGGACCTTCGAGGGAACTCCCTTTCCAAAGAATTTCGCAGTTCCACAGACTACAAGACAATCCGCAGAGGAGCCGAGCATGTCTGGGTCTGTTGCCAAAGCAACGCCATAGCCCGCCCGCCGAATTGGGCGGCTTAACTGTTCGGCTAGATCCTCTTCACCCTCGGCATGCACAACCATTACAAGCGCGCTCATGGCATTCGCCCCTCTCAGCATCGAGCCAACCGTCCCTGAAAAGGTCTTCGGAGCAGGAGGGCATATCGCCTCTAATTAGGCTTATAGTGAGCCCGCTTTCTCTGCCACTACCACCTACTCCGACGAGGGACGAGTTACCTGTGCTGCTTCTCTCGTCTCGGCCCTCCTTAGAGCCTCGGAGATAGCTGCGTCTCCTTCTCTAAGCTCTCGTATTTTTTCCGCAATGAGGCGTTCCGCTGCCTCTGCGGCGTTCTTCCCAAAAGTGCCATCGGCCACAAACACCTCAAGGTAACGCCTCACTTGAGGGGTCGTCGACAAGGTAAGGGTGACCGTCTCGGCTGAGTTCCGTGGGCGTGCCATAGCAACATCGAAGCATACCACCAATTCCGGTTATTTCGGCATAAAAACCCGGATCTTTTGTCCAAACTTCTTCCTCTAAATCGAGGCTCCACTTGCGCTCCTCACGGAAAAATACGGTCTTGCCGCGACCTGCCATACAAGAGATTGTATTACCTGGAAAGCGCCCCCAATATGTAGTATCGTGAAGCGTAAGTACGCCGTATATTCTTCTATGGAGGCAGGAGAGCCATAAGCTCAGGTATCATCCGAGAATCTCGAATCGCCCCCGAACACGGAAGGAGACCCATGCCGAAGGTCGCGATCGCCGAATCCTTGTCCGACTGGGAGGGCCTCCTCACCAGCGCAAGCGGTGTGCCGTTCGACGACGCTCTGCTGAGCGAGCAGCTCGCGGAATTCCGGACCCTCCTGGAACAGGCGAAAGAGCTCCACGTGCGGCGGATGCAACTGGAGGGCGAGCGCCGGGCGGCCGCGCAAGCTCTCGTGGAGATCACGGCGCGGGCCAAGACGATGGCCAGCCGGATCCGCTCCAAGCTCAAAGGGGTCTACGGCCCCAACAGCAGCCAGCTCATCCGCTTCGGAATCAAGCCGCGCCCGCTCGCCCGCGGAGACGCGCCGCCCGAGCCGTCCTCCTCCTTTTTCAAAAAAGAGTAGAGCCGCGCCGTCATCTTCCTTGCCCGGCGAGAAAATCTCGCGGGGGGAAGGCGATACCTGTGAAATTTCCCCGGGAAGTCTCGCGGGGGAGCCTTCCCCTCCGAGATTTCCCGGCCGGGTTCCGGTGAAAGACCGTCATCCACCACAAACTTTGGATCCGGGCTCGGAGGGGAGCTTTCCCCGGCGAGATTTCCCGGGGGAATCTCGTGGGGAGCTTCGCCCTCTGAGATGAATGGCGCCGGGAAGCCACCTTTCGGTACAGTCAGCCCATGAGGCCCCGCCGGCGATGACGTACGCTCCTCGGGAGCGCTCTGCTGGCTGCGGCCTGTGCCCGCACGCCGGAGGCGCGGGAGCCGGGAGATCTCGCCGGCCTCGTCCACGCGGGCCGGCAGGCCTTGGAGCGCGGGGAGGCGCGGCGGGCCGCGGCCCTGCTCGAACGCGCGGTCGTCCTGCTCCCCGAGGACCCCAACCTCTTCTATCTCTGCGCCCGCGCCGAATCCCTGGCGGGAGACCGGGACCGCGCCATCCAGACCGAACAGCTCAGCGACGACGGCCGGCTGCTGGTGCCGTTGGCGAAGCTGCAGCCGGTGGTGGTGCGGGCGCTGCGTCTGCTGGAGCCGCCCCGTCCTACTCCCGCCGGCTAACCAACTCCCGCCCGAACCGCCTCTTAAGGCATGGGTACTGGCTGATCAGGTGCCATGAGAATGGGAGTATAATTTCGAGGGAGGAAATCTATGTTGAACAAAACGGGCTTGACGATAGCCGTGGCATGGATCACCCTCGTGGTCTCGTTGGCGACCGGCCAGGCTTGGGGGCAGGTCTCGAGCCGGTTGGAGAAAGAGGAACCCCGGTCCCAATACACCCTCTTCAAAAATACCTTTGAGAGGATGTTTGCCCAAGGCGTCATTAAGCTTGAATTTATAATAGACGAGGGAAAGGTCGACCTGATCGATTGTACGTCCGGCTCTGATTATCTCAACCTCGGCAAGAGGAAGGCCAGCGCGCGAACGCTCCGGTTGGCGGATGTTGCGTATGAGATCGTTCATTGGAGGGTACTCCTCTCCAGTCTCCACTATCCGAGCAAGGTCTGGCAGCCGCTGTTGGAGGAGTATGAGCAGGAACGGCTCCGGGGAGCCCTTCAGACGCGGGGCCCCGAGGCCGTGGAGCGGTTCGCGCGGAAGCTGCAAGGCACGCTGAACCGGTATCGTGCGGCTTCGGCTCCTCAGTTGACTCCTGTAATGGCCGAGGGTGGATGTGGAGCTGGAGAGGTGGGGGTCAGGATAGCGACGGTTCCCGGCAATGGGCGTGCCCTGTTCATCCCCGTGTTCTTCTATGAATTGTGCAAAACACAGCGGATCGATCCTGACGACCCGGCGCATTGTGATCGCTGGCGTGAGCCTGCCGATGGCATGCTCTTTTGGGTGGCCGGCGATTATTTCTATCGCGCGACGTGGCCGGGTGGCGCTCAACGCCGTGGCCGGCTGAGCTTCACGCATCTCGAGGACGGACAGACCGTTACTTTGCGGGTATCTGTTTACCGTTCTGAAGCCGTCATCAGGTCATGGTAGGAAGGCGGTCTGGGGCTGCGAAGAATCGTGCTGAAAAGAGCCAGTGAGTTGAGGCCGCGTTGCTGACCTGTCCGCAGAAGGCTGGTCAAGATGGACTGGGCCTTGGCGCCGTCGGACGTGCGGTTGCCGCCACACGATTTGCGGTTGACGACGGCGGGCCGAATCGCCTGCTCGGCGGGCCAATTGGTAGCCTCGACATCGTCCCGGTCGAGG
>JBJMHA010000047.1:0-14443 GCA_045807625.1 Thermoanaerobaculia bacterium
CTCGACCGGGACGATGTCGAGGCTACCAATTGGCCCGCCGAGCAGGCGATTCGGCCCGCCGTCGTCAACCGCAAATCGTGTGGCGGCAACCGCACGTCCGACGGCGCCAAGGCCCAGTCCATCTTGACCAGCCTTCTGCGGACAGGTCAGCAACGCGGCCTCAACTCACTGGCTCTTTTCAGCACGATTCTTCGCAGCCCCAGACCGCCTTCCTACCATGACCTGATGACGGCTTCAGAACGGTAAACAGATACAAACCGCCTTACCCATCCAAAGTCCGTCGAGGATTTGCGGATCGACTTGCGAAACTTCCATCTGATCACGGGAGCTCTTGACTATTTTACCTTGGCGCAGAATGCGTTGTCGATAGACCCGGAAAAATGGGCCGCATTGGCTTCAAGGGTTGGAGAAGAAATCAAGAAGGGACGCGAGACAATGGCGCAGGGCGTCACACTAGGTGAAGAAGACGCCGAACCCTGAAGCATTGATATTTCACAAGGGAATGGCTTCCGAGAGGACGCGGTCCCGCAGGTAGGGAGATAGGGCTCTTTCCGTGACCACGTCCACCGGACGGTGCACGAGGTCTTCCAGATCCTGCTTGAGACCGACGAGATCCAGGAGTGAGCGGCCTTCTCCAAGTGTTACGAGCAGGTCGAGGTCGCTGTCCTCCCTGCCCTCTCCTCGGGCCAGGGAACCGAAGACGCGCACGTTCACCGCTCCATGGCGCGTCGCTAGGTCGAGGATCTCCGCACGGTATTTCTGAAGGATCGAGTTGCTCATACAGGATCAGTTTAGCAGCAGGCCATGCAGCCCAGAAATATGAAAGGCCGCTTTCGCGGCCTCAGAGTCGTCTCGAATTGGCTGGGAGGCAGGGATTCGAACCCCGATTCTGCGGGTCAGAGCCGCATGTCCTACCGTTGAACGACCTCCCAGCAGGACAGGGACCGGAGATTACCCGAACCGGCCCGGGGTGGTCAACCCCGGGTGGTCCTGAGGTTATTCCCCCTTGGCGACGGGCTGCGGCTGCCGCAGGTAGGCGAGGAAGCGGTTGAAGTGGCGGAGGGTCGCCTCCCGGCCCATGGTCTCCACGAGGTCGAAGAGGGGCGGACCCACCGCGACCCCCGAGAGGGCCATGCGGGTGGGGTGGATCAGGACTCCCGCCTTGATCCCCCGCTCGTCGGCCAGGGCCCGCAGCGCCGCCTCCAGCGCCTCCTTGGTGAAGTCCGGCAGGCCGGCGTAGCGGTCCCGCAGGGCCTCCAGATGGCCGGGCAGGTCCGCGTCCTTCAGGAACTTGGCGCTCGCCTCCGGGTCGTAAGCGGTCTCGCGGAAGTAGGGGACCACCAGCCCGGCCAGCTCCCGGAGCGTGCGCGCCCTCGTGCGGTGCAGGTTCACCGCGGCGTCCAGGCGCGCCGGATCGGCGTCCCCCAGACCCGCCTCCTCTAGGAACGGCTTCAGGTGCGGACGCAGGGCCTCGGCGTCCAGCATCGAGAGGTACTGCGAATTCATCCACAGCAGCTTCTCGCGGTCGAACACGGCCGGCGAGGCGTTCAGGCGGTCGACGGTGAACAGGCGGATCATCTCGTCGCGCGAGAGGATCTCCCGGTCCCCGCCGGGGTTCCAGCCCAGCAGGGCCAGGAAGTTGTAGAGCGCCTGCGGCAGGATCCCCTCGTTGCGGAATTCCTCCACCGAGGTGGCCCCGTAGCGCTTGGAGAGGCGCTTCTTGTCCTGCCCCAGGATCAGCGGCAGGTGGCCGAAGGTCGGCACCTGCCCCCCCAGCGCCCGGAAGAGCGGGATGTGCTTGGGGGTGTTCGAGAGGTGGTCCTCGCCCCGGATCACGTGGGTCACCGCCATGTCGATGTCGTCGCAGACCACGGACATGTGGTAGGTCGGGTTGCCGTCCGAGCGCAGGAGGATGAAGTCGTCCAGGGCGTCCGGCGGGAAGTCCATGTCGCCGCGCACAATGTCGGTGAAGGTGATGTGCTCGTCCGGCATCCGGAAGCGGACGGCGAACGGCCTGCCGGCGGCGAGGCGCTCGTCGATCTCCCCTTGAGAGAGGTTGAGGCAGGTGCGCGGGTAGCGGAAGGCCTCCCCCCGCCTCTGCGCCTCGGCCCGTTGGGCGTCGAGCTCCTCGGGGGTGCAGAAGCAGCGGTAGGCCTTGCCGGCGGCCAGCAGCTCCTCGGCCCGCTCGTGATGGCGGGGGAGCCGCTCGCTCTGCAGGAACGGCCCCTCGTCCCAGACGACGCCGATCCAGGCGAGGGCCGATTGGATCTGGCGGGTCATCGCCTCGTCGGACCGCTCCTTGTCGGTGTCCTCGATGCGCAGGATGAAGGCGCCGCCCACGTTCTGCCGCAGGAGATCGTTGTAGATGGCGGTGCGCGCGCCGCCCACGTGCAGGAACCCCGTGGGCGAAGGGGCGAAACGGACCCGGACGGGTCCCTGGATAGTCGTCATGGCCTGTGCTCCGGATGTGCCCCGCAGGGGCGGGGGTTTGAAGGGGGGAAAGGTATCACAGAGGCCCATGCCCGTCGGAGCGTCCTGCCCTCCGAAGCCTCACCCTCGGTCCCTCTCCACTTCGTGGAGAGGGAGGGCCCAGAGATCAGCATTCTTGGAGATCCGGCAGGTCGCTTCAGCGACGTTCCCCCTCTCCACGCAAGTGGAGAGGGGGCCAGGGGGTGAGGCCTCGAAGGGCAGGACGCCCCGAGGCCCCGGGCCCCGGGAAGTCCCCCTCGCCGAATCATGTTAGAGTCCCTGCGGCCGGGTGTGCCACCCGGCATCCCGCGTTTCCGGTCAACGACTTACCGCCCGTTCAAGGGCCTTGAGGAGCTCGCGTACCGCGATGGCCACTGCACCTCTCTCCCGCCGGTGGTCGCCGGCCGATTCCCTCGACCTCTACAACATCCGGGGTTGGGGGAACAACTTCTTCTCCGTCAACGGCGGCGGCAGCATGCTCGTCCATCCCGGCGGGCCGGGATCGCCGGCCATCGATCTCAAGGAGCTGGTGGACGAGGTGCGCGAGCGGGGGATCAGCCCGCCGCTGCTCATCCGTTTCTCGGAGATCATCAAGGCCCGCGTGGTCCAGCTCAACGAGGCGTTCGCCGGCGCGATCTCCGAGTACGGCTACCAGGGGGAGTACCGCGGGGTCTACCCGATCAAGGTGAACCAGGACCGCTACCTCGTGGAGCGGCTGGTCGAGTACGGCCGCCCCTACCACTTCGGCCTGGAGGCGGGCTCCAAGCCCGAGCTGCTCGCCGTGATGGCGATGCTGGAGGACGAGGAGGCGCTGATCATCTGCAACGGCTACAAGGACGAGGAGTACATCGAGACCGCCCTCCTCGCCTCCAAGCTCGGCCGCCACGTCATCCTGGTGGTGGAGAAGCCGTCGGAGCTGCCGCTCATCCACCGGATGTCCGAGAAGATGGGGGTGCGCCCGCGCATCGGCATCCGCTCGCGGCTGTCCGCCAAGGGGGCCGGCCACTGGGAGGCCTCGGGGGGCGACCGCTCCAAGTTCGGCCTCACCGGGCGCGACCTGCTGGGCGCCGTCGCCTTCCTGCGCGAGCACGATCTGCTCGACACCTTCGAGCTGCTTCATTTCCACCTGGGCAGCCAGATCTCCTCGATCCGCTCGGTCAAGGACGCCCTGCGCGAGGCCGCCCAGGTCTACGTCAACCTGGCCGAGATGGGGGCGCCGCTCCGCTATCTCGACGTCGGCGGCGGCCTCGGCGTCGACTACGACGGCTCGCAGACGAACTTCACCTCGTCGCTCAACTACACGCTCCAGGAGTACGCCAACGACATCGTCTTCGGACTCATGGAGGTGTGCGATGCCCGCGGCGTGCCGCATCCGACGATCGTCTCCGAGTCCGGCCGCGCCACGGTGGCCCATCACGCGGTGCTGATCATCGACGTGCTCGGGGTCTCCGAGTTCGAGGTGGGGAAGCTGCCGCGCAAGCCGCCGGCGGACGCCGAGCCGTCGCTGCGCAACCTCTTCGAGACCTACCGCGAGGTGTCGCGCAAGAACCTGCTGGAGGCCTACCACGACGCCGCCGCCGCCCGCGACGAGTGCCTCACTCTGTTCAACCTCGGCCACCTGTCGCTGGAGTACCGGGGCCTGGCCGAGGACCTCTACTGGGCGACCTGCCAGAAGATCCTCCGCATCGTGCGCACCCTGCCGCAGGTGCCGGAGGAGCTCGAAGGACTGGAGCGGCAGCTCGCGGACACCTACTTCTGCAACTTCTCGGTCTTCCAGTCGATGCCCGACTCCTGGGCGATCGACCAGCTCTTCCCCGTGCTGCCCATCCACCGCCTGGACGAGGAGCCGGGGAACCGCGCCGTGCTGGCCGACATCACCTGCGACTCGGACGGCAAGATCGATCACTTCATCGACCGCCGCGACGTCAAGGACGTCCTGGAGCTGCACGACTTCCGCCCCGGCGAGCCCTACTACCTGGGGGTTTTCCTGGTCGGGGCCTACCAGGAGATCCTGGGCGACCTCCACAACCTGTTCGGCGACACCAACACCGTCCACGTGGCCCTCGACCCGGAGGAGGACTACACGATCGAGGGGGTGGTGAGCGGCGACACGGTGAGCGACGTGCTCCGCTACGTGCGCTACAGCCGGGAGGACCTGGTCGCCCGGGTGCGGCGGGCGGCCGAGATGGCGCTGCGCGCCAAGCGCATCACCCTGGAGGAGTCGCGCCGGCTCCTGCGCCGGTACGAGGAGGGGCTGTCGGGATACACTTACCTCGAGCAGGATTGAGCCTGCCGACGAGAGGAGCCCTCATGAAGACGCAGGTAGCCGTCGTGGATCCCCTGATCGAGCGGCTGTGCGACGCCGTGCGGCTGGGCGAGGTGAGCGCCATCGCGGAGCAGATCAAAAGCGACCTCGAATCGTTCATCCCGTCCGAGGGGCTGATCCTGCCGGAGCGGTTCCGGCGGGTGAAGCCCGACTCCTACGCCCGCCGCCTGCTCTACCGGGACGGCGAGCTCGGCTTCACCGCCCTGGTGATGACCTGGGGGCCGGGGCAGCGCACGGCCCTCCACGACCACGCGGGCATCTGGTGCGTCGAAGGGGTGCTCGAAGGGGAGATGGAGGTCATCCGCTACGAGCTGATGGAGGAGAAGGACGGCGCCTGCCGCTTCGAGGGCCGGGGCTCGGTCCAGGCCACGGCCGGCACCGCCGGCGCCCTGATCCCCCCCTTCGAGCACCACGTGCTGGCCAACGCTTGCCCCGACCGCGCCTCGCTTACCCTGCACGTCTACGGCGGCGAGATGACCCACTGCGACATCTTCCAGCCCGAGGCGGCCGACGGCCAGTACCGGCGCTGCTCGCGGCAGCTCAGCTACGACGAGTAACTTCTGCCCATGGCCCTGACGATCGAAACCCACCCCCGCCTGCGGGTCCGGCAGGAGTCTCCGCTCAACGCCGAGCCCGAGCCCGGCGCCCTGATCGAATCGTTCCGCACCCCCAACGAGCTGTTCTTCATCCGCAGCCACGGCGACGTCCCGGAGGTGGACCCCGAAGCCTACCGCCTGGCGGTCGACGGCTTGGTGGAGGCTCCGCTCTCGCTCTCCCTGGCCGACCTCCGGCGCTTCCCGCGGGTCACCGCCGGTGCCACCCTCCAGTGCGCGGGCAACCGCCGGCGCGAGCTGATCGAGGTCGCGCCCATCCCCAACGAGCTCCCCTGGGACTCCGAGGCGGTGAGCAACGCCGAGTGGTCCGGGGTGCCGCTGCGCGAGGTGCTGGCCGCCGCCGGGCCGCGGACCGGCGCGCGCCACGCCGCCTTCCTCGGCCTCGACGAGACCGAGCGCCACGGCCACCGCTTCCAGTTCGGGGGATCGATCCCGCTGGAGAAGGCCCTGCACCCGGAGGTGCTGCTGGCCGACACCATGAACGGCGCGCCGCTGCCGCCCGTCCACGGCGCCCCCCTGCGGGTGGTGGTGCCGGGCTACATCGGCGCCCGCAGCGTCAAGTGGCTCTCGCGGATCACCCTGCGGGAGACCCCGTCGGACAACTACTTCCAGGCCAAGGCCTACCGGCTTTTCCCGGCCTCGGTGGGCCCGGACGACGTGGACTGGGATACCGGGCTGATGCTCGGCGAGTCGCCGGTGAGCTCGGTCATCGGCTCGCCGGTCTCAGGAGAGCGGCTGCCGGCCGGCCGGGTGACCGTGCGCGGCTGGGCCCTGGCCGGCGGCGGCCGGGAGATCGCCCGGGTGGACGTCTCGGCCGACGGCGGCGGGACCTGGAAGACCGCGGAGCTGGGGGCCGGCGAGAGCGGCTGGACTTGGCGGCTCTGGCAGGCGCCGCTCGACCTCGCTCCGGGAGAGCACGAGATCCTCTGCCGCGCCTTCGACGCCGCCGCCCAGACCCAGCCGGCTCACCCCTCGCAGGTGTGGAACTTCAAGGGGTACGCGAACAACGCCTGGCACCGGGTGCGGGTGGTGTGCGGGTAGGACGGAGCGGGCGGGTCGATCCCCCCGCCGCTCCGTCCCTCCCGTCTCTACTCGTCGAACCAGGCGCGCCAGGGGCTGACGCCCTGGCGGCGCAGGACGCGGGCGCGCATCCTCTGCATCCGGCCCCAGCGCACCAGATGGTTGCCAAACTGCTTTTCCATCATGAAGCCGGCGACGGCGCCGACGGCCAGCGTGGTGACGAACATCATCATCGCGTCCTACCTCGGTAAAAAAGACAAGATTTTCAGGACCAACGCCAACCCCCGCGGGGACTGCTTCGCAGGGGGCAGTGCAAGTCCTACCAATGCCCCTTTGGCTATTTTGTAGAACTAAGTCTAACCTCGGCCTCTTCCCGCGTCAACCCGGAAACCGCGATTTTTCGCGTTGATTTCCGTGGCCGCCTCTACTACGCAACGACCCCCCGGAACGTTTACCCTCAGTCCCCCTCGTCGTGCGGCACGCCCCTTGCTGGCGATCCCTGCGCACCTCGGCAGCAAACCTGGAAGGAGCTCCATGACCGAGACCGTTCAGCTTTCGACCCTGCGCCGCACTCTGCGCCGCACCTTCGGCTTCCGCGCCCTGCGCGAGGGTCAGGAAGAGGTCATCCGCGCCGTCCTCAACGGCAAGGACACCCTGGCGATCATGCCCACCGGCGCCGGCAAGTCGCTCTGCTACCAGCTCCCCGGCGCGGAGCTGCCGGGCACCACGATCATCGTCTCCCCCCTGATCTCGCTGATGAAGGACCAGGTCGACAAGCTGCGGGAGCTGGGGGTCAACGCCGTCCAGGTCAACAGCACGCTGACCGCCGGCGAGGAGAGCGCGGTCCTGGAGGAGATCTCCAAGGAGCAGCGCGAGTTCGTCTTCGTCACCCCCGAGCGTCTGGCGCAGCCGGAGCTCCTGGAGGCCTTGCAGAGGAACCTGATCGACATCTTCGTGATCGACGAGGCGCACTGCATCTCCCAGTGGGGGCACGACTTCCGCCCCTCCTACCTGCGCCTGCGGGCGGCCATCGAGGCGCTCGGCAACCCCCGCGTCCTGGCCCTGACCGCCACCGCCACCCCCGCCGTGGTGGACGACATCCGCCGCCAGCTCGGCCGCGAGGAGATGGAGATCATCGACATCGGGGTCTACCGCGAGAACCTCCGGCTGGAGGTGATCCCCGCGCCGCGCGAGGAGTCGAAGCGCGAGGGCCTCCCCCGCCTGCTGGGCGAGATGGCGGGGACGGGGATCGTCTACGTCTCCACGATCAAGGACTGCGAGGAGGTCACCGAGCACCTCCAGAGCCTCGGCTTCGAGGCAGCCCGCTACCACGGCCGGCTGGGGGCCCGCGAGCGCAAGCGCACCCAGGACCGCTTCATGGCCGGCGAGGTCCGCGTGATCATCGCCACCAACGCCTTCGGCATGGGGATCGACAAGCCGGACATCCGCTTCGTCGTCCACTACAACCTGCCGGGATCGCTGGAGTCCTACTACCAGGAGGCCGGCCGGGCGGGGCGGGACGCCGAGCCGGCCCGCTGCGTCCTCCTCTACCAGCCCGAGGACAAAAATACCCAGGTCTTCTTCCTCAACGGCCGCTACCCCAAGCGCGAGCACTTCCTGGAGGTCTACCGGGCGCTGGTGCGGCTGCGGGCGGACCAGCAGGAATTCGCCGCCGGCGAGATCCAGAAGCGGGCCCCCGGCGTTGCCAAGGCCAAGGTCAACGTGGTGCTCGCCACCATGAAGGACCTGGAGATGGTCGATGAGACCTCCCCCGGCGAGTACCGCCTCCTCCGCACCGGCCTCGCCGCCGCCGAGCTCGACGAGATGGCCGACCGCTACGAGAAGCGGGCCGAGTCCGACCGCGACCGCCTGCGCCGCATGGTCCTCTACGCGCAGACGGCGCTCTGCCGCTGGAAGGCGTTGCTCGACTACTTCGGCGAGGAGATCGACTGGGACCACTGCGGCCACTGCGACAACTGCTCGAAACCGATCCGTGAGCTGGCCTCGCCGCCGCCCGCCGAAGTGCCCGTGCGCCCCCCGCGCGGCGCCGCCGAGGTGCTCCCCCTCTCCGCGATCGTCGGCGACCCCGCGGCCCTGAAGCCGGGCGACGCCGTGACCCTGCCCATCTTCGGCGCCGGCTCGGTCCGCGCCGCGGACGCCCACAGCGTGCTGATCGAGCTGGCGGGGGGGGAGGTAAGGGAGTTCCGGCGGTAGGGGCGGGAGCTCCGGCGGTAGGGGGGGCCCTTTCGGCGTCCTGCCCTTCGAAGCCTCACCCCCTGGCCCCCTCTCCACTTCGTGGAGAGGGGGAAAACAGCCTCCCGATTTTGCCGATGCTGATCTCTGGGCCCTCCCTCTCCACGAAGTGGAGAGGGACCGAGGGTGAGGCTTCGAAGGGCGGGACGCCCCAGAGGGCACGATCTCTATGGATGATCTACTTCGCCGTGCAATACGACGCCGGCCGGGCGATGAGCTGGTCGAGGTTGATCCGCAGGAATCCCTGGCCGTCATAGCCCAGCCAGCCGGTGGCCTCGGCGCACTTTCCCACCCCCGAGGTGCAGGAGACGGAGTCGTGGCGGACGCCGGTGAAGTCCTCGGTCACCGAATTCGTCTGGGTGGGGCAGTTCCAGAGCCACATCCCGGCGTCGTAACAGAGCGAGTACTGGAACGCCGGATCGCAGTTGATCGTCAAACGCCGCGGCGCCTCGCCGGCCGAGGTTCTGGCCGAGTCGGCCAGGGTCACCGAGACGGCGGTCACCACGTTGTTGGGAGCCACGGTCCGGGAGATCGCGACCACGTTGCCCCGCAGGGGATTGACGACGTTCTGATCCTGGGCGCAAGCCGGGCTCGCGGCCAGGGCGGACAAGGGCAAGAGAAGGAAGAGACCGAGGTGCTTGCTCATGGGGGTGTTTCCTTTCGAAAAGCTCATTTCGAAAGAGGCAGTGCAAATCAGAGGCCTGCCGCACCCCTCAGGCATCCTTCAACATTTCGAGTTATTCAGGCGCGCCGATCTTGGCGGAAAGAGGAAACTTTTCGGTCTTTCCTCCAGTATAACGTCCCCATGCGTTCCCTCTCCGGCCCCCTTGGATGGGCTCTCGCCCTGCTCGTGTCCGTCCCTCTCGCCGCCCAGACACCCCCTGTCAGCCCTGTCAACCCGCCGCTGGACGTGCCGCGGGCGGCCGGCAAGATCACCATCGACGGCCGGCTCGACGACGCGGCCTGGCAACAGGCGGCCGTGATCGACAAGTTCTACGAGACCTATCCGGGCGACAACTCCGAGCCGAAGGTGAGGACGGTCGTCTACCTGACCTACGACCAGCACGATTTCTACGTCGGCATCCACGCCTTCGACCCCGAGCCCGGGAAGATCCGCGCTCCGTTCGTCGAGCGGGACAACGTCATCGGCACGGACGACAACGTCGCCATCTTCCTCGACACCCGGAACGACCGCCGCTCGGCCGTCGAGCTGCGCGTCAACCCCCGGGGGAACCAGGGGGACGCGATCTACAACGACGGCAGCGGCAACGAGGACTTCTCCCCCGACTTCTTCTACGACACCGCGGCCGAGATCACCGCCGACGGCTGGACCGCCGAGATGCGGATCCCCTTCTCCTCGCTCCGCTACCCCAAGCAGGAGGAGAACCGCTGGGGGATCCTGGTCTGGCGCAACTACCCGCGCGACCAGCGCTACGGCATCTACAGCAGCCCCATCGACCGCGGCAGCAACTGCACGGTCTGCCACTCGCGCGAGCTCGGCGGCCTGCGGGGCCTGCCCGGCGGCGGCCACTTCGTGGGCGCGCCCTACGTCACCGGCCAGCGCCTCGGCGAGCCCCGCAACGGCCCCGGCTCGCCGCTGGAGGACCAGAGCGCGAAGACCGACGCCGGCATCGACGTCAAGTGGACGCCGAGCGCCAGCAACGCCCTCGACCTCACCATCAACCCCGACTTCTCGCAGATCGAATCCGACGTCGGCCAGATCGCGGTCAACAACCAGTTCGCCATCTTCTTCCCCGAGAAGCGGCCGTTCTTCCTCGAGCGGCTCGACCTCTTCGACACCCCGATCCAGGCGGTCTACACCCGCACGATCACCGACCCCAAGTGGGGTCTGCGGGACACCGGCAAGCTGGGCAACCTCGGCTACACCGTGCTGGTCACCCAGGACGAGGGGGGCGGCAGCGTCATCATTCCGGGCGAGACCGGCAACGACCTCGCGCCGCAGGACTTCTCCTCCAAGGTGCTGGCCGGCAGCCTGCGGCGGGACTTCGGCGCCTCCTACCTCGGCCTGCTGGTCACCGACCGCGAGAACGAGGGCGTCGGCGGCCACAACCGGGTGGCCGGCCCCGACTTCCTCTGGCGGAGGAGCCAGACCGACCAGATGACCGGACAGCTCCTGGTGAGCGACACCGGGACCCCCGACCGGCCCGACCTCTACTCCGGCTGGGACGGCCGCCAGCTCACCTCGCACGCCGGGCACCTGGAGTGGCTCCACACCGGCCGCGACTGGACCTGGCGGGCCACCGTGCGCGATTTCGGCGAGGACTTCCGCGCCGACGAGGGGTTCGTGCCGCAGGTCGGATTCCGCCTGGGCCGCTACGCGATCTACCGCAACTACTACCCGCAGAGCGGGCTGTTCCGGCGCGTCCAGCCGTACGTCATCACCCGCTACGTCGAAGGCCAGGACGGCGGGCTGATCCAGCGCCAGACCAATACCGGCGTCCAGACCCAGGGGCAGCGCAACCTGGCGGCCGGCCTCGAATTCGACGTGCGCGAGCAACTGCGGGTGGGCGATCAGATCCTCAAGCGCAGCCGTGCCACCGGCTATTTCCAGATCGATCCCGGCCGCCGCTTCTCCCGCATCGGCGGCAACTTCGCCCTGGGCGACGCGATCGATTTCGCCAACGGCCGGGTCGGCCAGGGAGGGGACCTCTCCCTCTTCGGCACGCTCAAGCCCACCGACCACCTGGCGCTCGACCTCAACACCGACCGCCAGTGGCTCGACGTCAACGCCGGCGGGGGGCGGGAGGGGCGGCTCTTCACGGCGCAGATTGAGCGCCTGAAGGTCACCTACAACTTCACCGCCCGCGCCTTCCTGCGGGTGATCGGCGAATATCTGGATGTTGACCGCGACCCGCGGCTCTACACCTTCCGCGTCAACGCCCGGAGCGGCTCCTTCGCCGGCTCGGCCCTCTTCGCCTACCAGCTCAACTGGCAGACCGTCCTCTTCGTGGGCTACGCGGACGACCGGCTCCAGAACCAATTCGGAGATCTGCGGCGGGCGGACCGGGCGGTGTTCGTGAAGATTTCCTACGCGTTTCAGCGGTAAACCCTCACCCCTACCCCTCTCCCGTCCCCTCCCGCCCTCCCTCACCGGGAGAGGGGAAAAGAAAAAAGACGGGCCCCCCGGGCGCACCATCCCCGGGAGGCCCCGTCAAAGGGCCCCTGCTTTCGATTCAGTTTTCAAAGAACCCGATAAAACAGCCGTCTACTACTTGGTCGCCGTTTCCGGCGGCGGGGTGTCGGCCGGCGTCTTCTTCTTGCGCGGCCGGCGCGGCTTGACGCCGAAGCCGAGGAGCGTCTGGTTGTCGAACCCGAGAGTGCCCCGGAGCATCGCCGCGAGGTGGAGATGGAGGTCCTTCCCCCGCTTTTCGAGAGCCTGCCGCTGCCGCACGGTCTCCTGAAGAGAGCCGCGCAGATCCTGCTGTTTGGTGTCCATCCCCTTGGCCTCGGCGATGAGCCCCGCGAGCTCGGTCACCTTGTCCTTCAGATAGGGCATGTCCGTGAGGTGGGGCTGGAGAGCGGTGTCGAGCAGCTCCCAGTCCGAGATCAGTTTCGCCAGAGTCAAAGTAGCCATTGTCGTTCTCCCTTTCTTGGGTTGTTCGTTTTCTGAGGGACTTCCCGCCCTCGTCAGGTTTTTGGTTTCACGTCACGAATCGGCACACGGTCTCTCTCAGGTCATAGCGACCTCCTTTCGGGTCCTGGACTGCTTTAGGGGTACAACGCGACGACGGGGGGCATCCTAGATCGGAGCCCCTACCCCTGTCAAGGCATTATGCGAACAAAATCGCAATTCGCACGGATGACGCCCGGGAATCTTCTCGTATCTCTATGATCCGATTGGACTTCTCCGCCCAAAGGCCCTGCCATGCGCAAGATGGGGTAGACAGCGCCGTGAGGATCAGGTAGGGTCTGCCTCCCTTGCCGAACGCTTTTTCAGGGCGGGATGAGCCTTCTGGAAGCAGGATGACGGCTCCAATTGAAACCCGGCGGTCCGGATTCCGAAGATGGCGGCTCGGGAAGAAAAGATGGCGCCTCGGATCGCAAGATGGGCGTCCGGGAAGAAAGATAAGGCCTCGGGAACGCTGGATAACCGCCCGGGAACGAAAAAAAGCCGCCGGGAAGCCAGAAAACGGCCCGGGAAAGCAGATCAGCCGTCCGGGAAGCTAAAAAACGGGCGGGGAAGCAGATTCGCCGTCCGGATGGCGAAAACGGGAGCCGGGAAGACAAAAAGTCGTCCGGGCTCCCCAGAATTCGCTTCGGGCGCGGGTTCTTTGACAATCGAAGTCCGTCAGGAGGCCGGTACGCGGGCCGTCCTCCTGGCGTTGCTGTATCCACGTCGCAGGAGTTGCGGAATCAGCCCGGGTCACCGGGTCATCCGGTTCCGCGCCTCCGGGCGGCTTTCTCTATGTCTCATCAATGGCATTCGCCGGAGCCCAGGTCCTCCACGTTGCCGTTGACGTTGATGAAGTGCCACTCGTAGCTGTTCGGATGGAGCGTCATCAGGAGGACGCCGTAGTGGTGAGCGAGTTGCAACTGGCTGTTCACCTTGATCGTCCCGAGGCCGCGGTCCTCGCCGCCGCCGGTGCCCACGATGATCTCCCGGATGCCGTCCGGGGTAGCTTTGTGCGCCGCGTCCTGGAGGGCGAACCGCTCGTAGTGATGGTCGTGGCCGTTGAGGATCACGTCCGCCTTGTGCTGGAGAAGGACGTCCCAGAGGGTTCCCATGGACCGGCCGGGATCGTTGGCCTGATCTCCATGCTCGGAGCCCGAGCTGAACAGCGGATGATGCCAATAGGCCAGGATGCACTTCTTCTCGGTGTGGTCGAGATCGTCCTTGAGCCACGCGACCTGATCCGCCATCTTCGGCGCGCCGCGCTGGTCGGCCATGCTGTTGAGAGACACGATGTGCCAGCCGCCCAGGTCGTAACTGTAATACCCGAGGCCGGCTGTGCCCGCGTTCGTTCCGAAGTAGTTGAAATAGGGGTCCGCGTTGAAGCGCCGCACGGGGGGATAGATGCCGTAGTCGTGGTTCCCCGGCGAGGGCCGGGTGCGCTCTTTGAAAGCCCCCCAGCTCTGCCCGTAACAATTCTTGAATTCGTTGTCCGTACCGTTTGTATAAGCGTCGTCGCCGGCCGCGAAGACCGTGGCCGTGGGAAACTTCTGGATGATCGCCGCGGTGTCCTTGGCAGGCTGAAGCTGGTCGCAATCGGCGATGTCGCCGGCTCCGATCAGGAAGGCGTCGTCCGGCCCGAGCTCGCTGGCGACCAGCTTGTCCACGGTCATGCGGGGGGCCGCCGCGGCCGTGACGGTCCTCGGAGCTTGAGACGTCGCGCATCCGGCCAGGAGGATCAGGCAACAGAGCGGCAGGCCTTTCCAGCTTCCACTTCTCGAAATTCGCATCGGCTCTCCTTTTGAGGGGCTGTGGCTATTCTATAGACGGACAGACCCTCGGATTTGGGAGGCCGTCAACTCTGCGCCGCAAGGGGTAGAGACGTTCCCTCGCGCCAGGCGAAGCCTGGGAAGGGGGGAAGGGGCATGCAATAGACAGAGCCTGAAACCCTTCGTAGTGGACCCAGTAGGTCCGAATCCTACCCGGCAAGGGCTAGCCACCCACCGGAAGCGAGTCTTGCGTGGCCCTAGTGAGTCTTCCAGCCACGAAGCGTAGACAGCGAGTGTGCAGGCCGTGGTTACCAGCCTCGAGAGACTGTAACGGGGAGCCGACGTAGTGGGATAAGCGGAA